>NC_010085.1:0-1200000 GCF_000018465.1 Nitrosopumilus maritimus SCM1
TTTTTTCTATTTTTTTTTTGAGAAAAAACAAAAACTAACTAAAAATAATTAATTACAAACTAAACTAGAATTACTATTCTATTCTATACTCTCTTAATTGAGATATGGTTAAGATGAAATTGATAGGAAACAAAGGTGTGTGAGTATGTCTGATCCGATTGATAGATTATTAGATGCAGCTGAATCTGGCAAATCAATTATCAAAAACAGGGAGATCCTACATTTTACCTATATTCCAAAAACCATCCAACATAGGAATACTGAACAAGAACAAGTTACCCAATCACTCTTACCAATTCTCAAACAATCAAGACCTTCCAATCTTTTGGTATATGGTAAACCTGGTACTGGCAAAACACTTGTCGTCAAAAAAGTTATCTCAAAAATCCAAGAGAGGGTAGAGAAATCAAATTTCCCGATAAAACTAATCTACTCAAACGCAAAAAAAGAGACCACATTATACGGTTTATTGGTCAGTTTTGGGCGTCAATTAGGGCTATCTGACAAAGAATTACCCTCAACTGGTCTTGCCATCAGTGAGGTGTTCAAACGTATCCTGAATAATATTGATCAGGAAAAAACCAATGTTGTCTTTGTAATTGATGAGATAGATTACCTAGCAGAACTAGTATCAAAGACTGGAAAGGACATCCTTTACCAACTAACCAGAGCAAACGAAAACCTCAATTCTGGATCATTGACTTTGATTGGAATTTCAAATGACTTGACCTTCAAAGAAAAACTAGACCCTAGGGTAATCAGCAGTCTGGGAGAGGAGGAGATTGTCTTTACAAATTATGATGTTGAACAAATAAAAAAAATTCTAGAGGAGAGGATATCTGAAGCCTTTGAGGCCGAATCTGTGGATGAATCTGCTCTAAACTTATGCGCTGCTCTGGCAGGAGGAGAACACGGTGATGCAAGACGGGCAATAGATCTGATTAGAGTTGCAGGCGAACTTGCTGAAAGACAACAATCAGACAAAGTCACTGAAACCCATGTCAGAGATGCATCTCAAAAAATTGAAGAAAACAAAGAAGAGACATCCCTCAAATCATACCCACTTCACGAAAAACTAGTCATACTTGCTATAATGAAGGCCAATGGCTCTTCTACTGGAGAAATATACTCTTCATACAAAAACCTCTGTAAAGTTGTAGGACGAGATGAGCTTACCCAAAGAAGAATCACACAAATGCTAAGTGAAATTGAACTTTCTGGAATAATCTCTGGAAGATTGGTCCATCAAGGAATTCATGGTAGGACAAAAAAATACAAACTAACAATATCATCTGAAATGGTAAAAAAGACCTTCAAAGATGATTTAACTTTGCAAGATATTGTCTAGATTAGAATTGTAATTTTGGTGGAAAACCTGAAAGGTCTTTAAATTAACCAGTAAAGCAATACCTGGATTTGGAGTCATCCCAACACTTGCTTGAAATGGTGTCTGTTTCTGCCAAGAGCCTGAATTAACCAACAATATACCCTTGTACATATCCAACTGAGCCTTGTGGACGTGGCCTACATGAAAGATATCTGGAATATCTTCAATTACCATAAGATCCTGCATCTCAGGAGCAATTGGCGTCTGGCTGCCATAAATTGGACTTAGATGTCTGGCCCTAAGTAGGTGCTTCATCACATTTGTTGGCTTGTCATAACTTAGCCCTGGGGTAGTCTTTACAATATCATCAATACTTTGCCCATGAAACATCATCACTTTCACACCATTTAATGAGACTACAGCAGGGTTTCCAACCATTATGACATTTTCCCTATCCCATAATCCAGAATTATACTTCTTTGGAATTGCTGGTTGAGGGAGTGCCCTTCTACCCGGATCATGGTTTCCAGGCATTATGATTATCTTGATATTTTTTGGAATCTGATCAATCAAACTTTCAACTTTTTTAAGCTGTTCCTCTATGGTTTGACAAACTAATTCCTTGTTCTGATTTGGGTAAATTCCAACCCCATCAACCATATCTCCTCCAATCAAAATAAATCGGATTTTTTTTGCTGTAGGATCGGGACTAGATATCCAAGAGAAAAACTCTGTTAACTCTTCTTCCATGAAATATTTACTTCCAATATGTAAATCAGACAAAAATACGGCATAGGCTTCAGATTCTGACTTGTTTGTGGCCTGATCAGGAATATCCGGAAAAATCAAATCCTTTATGATGAATCCAGAGTTCTTTCCTACACTAACTCTTGCCATAACAAATTGGTCTACTAGGAGAGTATCTGCCGTCTTTTGAAGTTCAGTATCAAAAATAATCCCCTCAAATGAGCCTGAAGGATCCTCTAAAACCAACTTTGTTACATTTCTCTCACTATTTCTTGAAGTTACCAAACCACAGACATACATGTCATCTTCAGATCTTTCATTTTTAACAAAAGTCAGAGATTTTAACATTCGAGCCTCTGGTCTGTCTGAAATTATTCGTTTTAGTTTGTTAAACCTACTAGAAAACAATGCATTGTATCCCTTTACTCCTTCTCCCGTGGTTATCTTGTCTGTAGGATCCAGCAAAACCTTGACCTCATTTTCTAAGGATGGATCATCTTTGATTCCAAGATATGTTTCTAAATCATCTTGATTGATTTGAAATAATTTCTGTTTGGTTTTTTCTCTGACAATTTCCTTTATTATTTTCTCTAGTTTTTTCACATCGACATTTTCTAAAATTTTAAAAGCATTTGGATGAATCTGGAATCCTTTGTTTAATGCATAGTTTAATGCAAAGGACAGTTCCTTTTTCATATCAAAAAATATAATGTGGTTTAATTAAATCTGCGCCTACCAACCCTCAAATATTGTTCTAATGGTATTGTGTTGTGAATAAACTCCGAATTTCTTTATTTTTCATATTCATGGCAATCTTTACTGGTACATATCAAATTGGTTCAATGTCTACTGTGAGCCAGGAAGAAGCTGATATTTTCATGTCAGAATTTGAGGAATTAGTTTTGGATATTGATGGATTTGGGATATTTACTCATAACACATCATTAGCACTTCCAATGTTTATTCCAGGATTTGGTGTTGCTTGGGGTTTGTTTTCAGCATGGTCAACAGGATTTGCATTTGCAGCAATAACTACAACTGCTCCAATTTTAGAAAAAGTCCCCCCCTTAGCAATTTTATTTTTATCTCCATTTGGCTTGATGGAGTTAACTGCATATTCTTTAGCAACATCTAGGAGTTTTATCCTGATTAGAGCAATAACGAAAAAAATCAATCTTAGAACCTTCATCAAACCAACTGTAATCGAGATTGGTGTTGTAGTTGGGTTGCTTTTGGCAGGAGGGTATCTAGAATTTTACATGATAGAAATGGCTCAAGAACAAGGCCTCCAAATACCTGGAATTGATATCTGATCCCTTAGGATTTGCCTATTGAGTCTAAAATAATTTAGTAGCAAATTATAAACCAAATTAGAAGACAAATCTATTGTGAAGTTAACAATAACATTACTAGCATTATTCATATTTTCCTCAGGATATATTCTCAATGAATCGTTTGCAGAAGTTTCTGAAAACCAAGTATTTCTCCTAGAGGGCTCTGGTTTTGCTGTAACTGAAGAACAAATCAAATTTTCAGAAATTGATTTTGGTTTATCATCTCAAGACCAACGAGGTAGTACCATTAATTTTGTAATAGAGGATGGCTTTATCACACTTGATGAAGAAGAATTTATCATTTCAGAATTAGAAGGAAAATTTTTGCGTGAAGGCCGTTATATTCGAATTAATGGAGATATAGAAAGTTCTAGTGGTTTTGATACTACAATCAGCTTCTTTGGAAGATTAGTTGCAGAAAGTAAAGATGCTGCAGTTTATGGTTTTACTGGTAGAATTACAACAACTGATGATACCTACAAAATAATTTACACTACAAAATTATCTTCATTATCAAAAATTGATGTAACCCCAACAATTGAAGAATCACAAGAACTTTCAATTCGTATTCTTAAAGGTGCTTCCTCTCAAGGAGTTTCGGATAGCTATGTCGGACTAACAACAAGTGGCTCAATTAGGTTAGGATATTTTTCTGATGATAGGATATCAATTGAACCAGGAACTACTATTACAATCATAAATGATGATAATGTTTCTCATAGTATTCTTAGTGGAAAAGAAAATTATGGTGATAGACATGATCCATTTGATCCAGATGGTAGAATCTCAACTGGCGATATTGCCCCTGGCAAATCTGTTAACATTACATTTGATGAAGCAGGATTTTACAGATTATATGATCCAGACTACCCTTGGATGAAAATTGTAGCATATGTATTCCCCAATTCTGATAATCTAATTCTTAGACAAGGCCAAAATCTAGGAAACTAATTTTCCCATTGCCATCTGTAATTCATGTAAGAATCTAAACTTGTTTGATTAAACACCATTACTGACAAATCTGAAAACTCTTTTCCTTCCAAATCTTTTACAGTTCCTTCAAAACTAGTTTCATTTTCAGTGGTTATGGCTTCAAAAACATGAACTTTAATCCTTGTAGTATCAAAACCACATTCACGAAGATAAACTGCAATTTCTGATGGCATAAAATGCTTGTCTGGTTGTTTTGGCCATGGTCTTGGAACTAACACCACACTAAATCCATCAATCAATGCCTTTTGCAGCTCTAATTTCTTATCTTCAATTGGAGTTGTTACATGCATTGTAATCACTCTAGATTTATCAAGCGGTACTTGTGCTCTGGATGCTGCTACTTGTATAGAACTAATTCCTGGAACTATTTCTACCTCACCAAAAATTTCTATTAATCTATCTACCACTTCAGATTCTGAAAAATTTACATCTCCAGTAAATGGAATTACTAGAGTTTTATCTCCTAATCTTGGAAAAACTTCTTGATAGGATTCTTCTTGATTATTCATTGTAATTTCATGAATTTCTTTGCCCTCAAGAAGGTGTTCGATTGTTTTTAAAGTGTATTTGTACCCAATCACAATATCACAATTTTGAACTATATCTTTGACAACTTCTGTTACATATTTTGGTGAACCTGGACCTACACCTACGGCAATAACTTTTCCCAATTTTACTTTGTAAATTTCTGTCTGTCTTTAATATATTGCACAAATGGTGCCCAATCTACTTTCATGTATTTTGTGGGCTCTTTTGCTGGATATTTTACCCAATCTTGGGCAATAGAATATTGAAATTTCTCTTTTTTACCGTCTTGTTCATATTCTAATTCTAAAACACTTCCCCACGTCTTTTCTTCAAAACTAATATTGGAAATATCATCAAATGATAATTCTGTGTTTCTTTTATCTTCAACATCATTCATCAAATCTTCTTCATCATAACCATCATGACGTATCATGGTATTTTTTGATCTGATAAAATTAATTACCTGTCTTTGAGTAATTGCCTTCCACCATTTCATTTTGGCTTCAGTTTTATGAATAAACATTAGATGCTTATCAGTTAAAACCAACATTCCTTCTTTACCTCCAATTGATAGAAATTTTTTTGATTCTCTCCATATTGAAACAACATGTGCCTGAATCTTCTCATCAGGTTGCATAGGAGTAATCTGTTTGGCTTTGTTAAAAACTAATACAATTGGCTTTTAAGTGAGATTTATTGCAGAAAAATATTGAAGAAAATAATTCTTGCAATCACATTTTCATTATTGTTTATGGGAATTGTAAATCAAACAACTGCCCAATCTGTAGAGGTTAATCCAATTAAGATAATGGATCCTGTTGTAATCATTGAAACTAGTTTGGGAAATATCACAATTGGCTTTTTCCCAAATGATGCACCTAAACATGTAGAAAATTTTCTTAAACTATCAACCTCTGGATTTTACGATGGAACTCTTTTTCATAGAATAATTCCAGGCTTCATGATTCAGGGCGGTGATCCAAATACAATTGATGGCGATTCAAGTACCTGGGGGACTGGTGGTCCAGATGAAAGATTAGATGCAGAGTTTAACAATATCAAACATAATCGTGGAATAGTTTCAATGGCAAGATCAGCTGATCCAAATAGCGGTGGCTCACAATTCTTTATCGTACATCAAAATTCCAACTTTCTTGATGAACAATACACTGTATTTGGTAGAATTATAACTGAAGAAAGTTTTGAAACACTTGATAAAATTGCATCAGTTTCCACTGGAAGTAGAGATGAACCTATAAATCCTGAACAAGTAAGAATTATCAAAGTTTCAGTTGTTCCACGTGCAGATATTCCTGATTTAATTGAATTAACAGAACCTGATCGAATCCAAACAAACGTAGAGCCATCTACTGGGAGTCAACTATTTGAAAGCGAAGAACATGATATAGCATTTAGTGCTCCTGCAGGCTGGCTTTTACAACAACCTGAGAAAACTCAAGAAAACACTCCTGATGTTGTAGCAGTTGGACCAAAGGTTGGCACAGTAAATCCTGTAATTTCACTTACAATACTTCCTACAAATGGAAAAATCATTGATGATATAATTTCAGAAAAAAATGAAGAATTACAACCACTTGCAGAATCAAGAGGATTGAATATAATTTCTCAAGAACAAATTACCATTAATGATAAGGATGCATATGTAACTAACGCACAAGGAGTTTTTTCTGCTAATGGTCAGGATTATGATGTAAAATTCAAAGAGGTTATAATTTATGGTTCAGATAACTATTACACTTTTTCGTACAGTAACGGTGTAGACGACTTTGATTCTCAAATAGAAAGATTTAACGAAACAATAGATTCTTTTAAAAAATTATCTGAAGACTCTGCAAATTCTGAAGAAAATGGTGGATGTTTAATTGCAACTGCAACATTTGGCTCTGAACTTGCACCTCAAGTACAACAATTAAGAGAATTAAGAGATAACACTATTCTTGAAACAGAATCTGGAACTGCTTTTATGAGTGGATTTAATCAATTGTATTATTCATTCTCCCCAACAATTGCTGATTTAGAACGTGAGTCTCCCCTCTTCAAAGAAATTGTGAAACTAACAATCACTCCGATGTTGTCTTCACTTTCAATTCTAAAGTATGCTGAAATAAATTCAGAAGAAGAAATGATCTCTTATGGTGTAGGAATAATTCTAATGAATATTGGAATGTATTTTGTAGCTCCAACTATTATCATCTATAAAATTAGAAAACTAAACTAGTTACCAAACATCATCTACTTCATCAAGAACCTTGTATTCTTTTTCTGGTTCACGTCTCATGAATTTGAGTCTTGAAATGTCTCTATCAAAAATCGCATCAGCTGTCCAATCAAGAAAAACTCTAAATCGCTTATCCCACGTTGGGATTTTTGATAGGTAAATATTTCTCCAAAGAAACCATGCAAAAATTCCATGAATATTCATTCCTAAAAATGATGCAATACCTGTTCTCTTTCCGATAATTGCCATCTGGCCTTTTGATTCATACGTAAATTCTGTTTTTTCTTCATTTCTAATCAAAGCATGAAGGTTTTTTGCAGCAATTTTGGCTTGAGCCTCTGCAATTTGAGCAGTTGGTGGAAATGGTCTTTGACTATTAGGATCCATAAACAGCGCACAGTCTCCAATTGCAAAAACACCTGGAAAATCATTTACTTCTAAATTCTTGTCTACAATGATTTTTCCTTTGTCTGTTTTGAATAACGATCTCTTGATTGTATTGACTGGTGTTACACCTGCAGTCCAAATTACAGTCTTTGTTTGGATTGAACTAATAACTGAATCATCTGATGCATCTTTGTCAACATCCAATCTCTTTATCATGACTTCATCTCCATCAAAACTAGTTACAGCTGTTTGTAGTTTGATCTCAATTCCATGTTCTGTTAATTTTTCTTGTGCAAACTTTGCAAGGCTTTCAGAAAAACCTGGTAAAATATTTGGTAATGCTTCTAATACGACAACTCTAATATCTTCTTTTTTGATATTAGGGTAGTACTTTCTAACATCCAATAGGAGATCCATTATCTCTCCTGCTGTCTCGATTCCTGCAAATCCTCCTCCAACTACAACAAAAGTTAGAAGACTATGTTTTAGAATTGGATTTGTCTCATTTTCTGCTTGTTCTAACATGTCTATCATTCTATTTCTAACCATAACTGCATCATTGAGTGTCTTCATTTGATAGGCATTTTTCTCAAGATCATTCATTCCAAAAAAGTTAGTTTCACTTCCCAATGCTACAACAAGAAAATCATAATGAAGTGAAATTCCTCTCTTGTTTCCACTCCCCCAAAGATTTACAATTTTTCCGTAAGGATCTATATTTTTGACTCTACCTTCGTAAAATGTTGCTTTTTTTGTAATTGTTCTAATTGGCATTACAATGTGTCTTGTCTCAATCATTCCGGAAGCCACTTGGGGTAGCATTGGAGTAAACAACAGAAAATTATCCTCACTAACTAAAACAATTTCAATTTCTGAATCATTTTTGAAATATTCTTCTAGTTTCCTAGTACACTCTAATCCTGCAAAACCGCCTCCTAAAACGACAATTTTCTTCTTATTTCGAGCCATTTGCTTACCCCAGAAAAAGACGAAATATATCCCTATGAGTTTATTTTCGGAAATTATGCGTGCCTATTCTCAGGCTCTCATTATATCAGAGTGTAAAATCTCATATGCCCTTGATGCATCCTTTTCATTTAGAAAAATTACGATATTATCCTGACTGAAAAACGCATTAACTAGTTCAATTCCGTTTGCATGTAATACCTCTGCAACATAGGAAACCACATCTGATTGATTTTGTGAATTTGGTATTGTAATTTTGATCTTTGCAAGACCCGTACTAAATACATCCTCTCTATCTGAAACATTACCAAAAATCTGCCTAATGTCTTCCATGTCTTCAGTAAGGAATCTAAAGGAATCGGACATTCTAAAAAATTCATAGTTATTTGTAATCTTTGAGAACTTATCCAAAATTGCCATAGGATCAATTTGGTTAGAATCTTTGATTGAAAATTTAATATCCATAATTCCATCAGTCAAAGCCAATCTTGCATTCTTCAAAACTGGTTCTTCCTTTACTTCCTCTTTAATCTCAAATGAATCTGCATATCTCTTGATTGCCACAACTATGGTATTGAGATTAACACTGTTACCCAAAATTCTTTCAACTTCTGGCTGAATCTTTACTGCTAATGCTGTATAGTTTATCAAATCCATCTTCATGCAGTCATAAATCGAACGATTTCTTGTGATCATCTCTCTGACTATCTCAGGCACGGACATGCTTGCTACCCTCATTAAGATTATTATATAATGTCAGTTATAATAGGCTTATGTAAGAAATCAAAGAAAATCCAATAATCTTTATATAATGTCATAGATATTACATACTATAGGTGAATATGACAATGTTCTTTGATAGCGAATTTGATAGAATCTTCAAACAGATGTCTAGATCTTTTTTCAATACAGATGACATCTTTGAGGGATTCAAGGGAAATGGTTCTGAATCTGGCCCATTTTATTATGGTTATACAATGACCGTGGGTCCTGATGGGAAACCTGTTGTAAAAGAATATGGAAACGTCAAACCAGGCCAACTTCCAGCTTCTGATACACGAGAACCAATAGTAGACACAATTGTTGATGAAAAAGAAAAAGTTGTAAAACTCATAGCTGAGATGCCAGGAGTTGAAAAGACTGATGTCAAAATTATTGTTGACAACAAAGTTGTAGATTTGTCCGCAGAACGTGGTGATAAAAAATATCATGTCAAAGTTCCAGTACAACACAAAGTTGATGAAAACTCTGCAAAGGCTTCCTACAAAAACGGAATTTTGCAACTTGTCTTCAAGTTAGTTGAAGAAAAACCAACTGGCAAACAGGTGGAGGTTGAATAAACCCCCCTTTATTTTTGAGGTGAAAAAATGAGTGAAATTATTTTAAAAGTTGATGAAATTCCGCAACAACATGTTGGAAGAGGAAGAGCAATAATTGATCCTAAAATTATTGAAGATAACAAATGGAATACTGGCCAAATCTTAGAATTAACATATAACAAAAAAACACATGTAAAACTTTGGCCAGGAAATCCTGAAGAATATGGTACAGGAATTATCAAAATTGATGGAATGGCAAGACAAAACATTGGAGCAGGAATTGGTGATAAAATTTCTTTAAAATCCGTTGAAGCTGCAAACGCAGAACAGATTGTTTTGTCTCCTACTGAGAAAATATCTGCTGAAGGATTACAAGAATACATGACCTATAACTATCTTAATCATGTATTTACAACTGGAGATACATTATCTCTTAACACTCAGATGGGTGGACGAGTTCAATTCATTGTAACTAGCACAAAACCTTCAAAACCAGTAATTGTTACTGAAAATACAATTTTCAAACTTGGCACAATGACAAAATCAGTTGATGCTTCTGTTCCAAGAATAACATATGATGAACTAGGTGGTCTCAAAAACGAAGTCCAAAAAATTCGTGAGATGGTAGAATTACCAATGAGGCATCCAGAGCTATTTGATAAAATTGGTGTAGAAGCTCCAAAAGGAGTTTTATTATATGGCCCTCCAGGTACAGGAAAAACTCTTCTTGCAAAGGCAGTAGCTGGTGAAACTAATGCCCACTTTATCTCACTTAGTGGTCCTGAAATCATGGGCAAGTACTATGGTGAAAGTGAAGAAAAAATTAGAGAGATCTTCAATCAAGCTGAAGAGAATTCTCCAAGCATAATCTTCATTGATGAGATAGATTCCATTGCTCCAAAAAGAGACGAAGTTTCAGGAGAAGTTGAAAAGAGAATTGTTTCGCAACTTTTGACTTTGATGGATGGAATGAAATCTAGAGGTAAAGTTGTAGTTATTGCAGCTACCAATAGACCAGACTCTATTGATCCTGCACTTAGAAGACCTGGAAGATTTGATAGAGAAATTGAAATTGGAATTCCTGATGATGAAGGAAGATTTGAAATTCTTTCAATCCACACACGTGGAATGCCGATAGATGAAAAGGTAGATCTCAAACAAATCTCAAAGACAACACATGGATTTGTTGGAGCTGACTTGGAAGTCTTGTCAAAAGAAGCTGCAATGAGATCACTGCGTAGAATTCTTCCTGAGATAGATCTTGATGAAGATAAGATATCTGCAGAAATTCTACAAAAAATAGAGATAACAAGTGAAGACTTTAGAGATGCACTAAAAGAAGTCAGACCAAGTGCATTACGTGAAGTCCAAGTACAGATTCCTAACGTAAGTTGGGATGATGTTGGTGGTCTTGATGAACTAAAAGAAGAATTACGTGAGGCAGTTGAATGGCCTATCAAACACAAAGAAGCATTTGACTATGTTGATGTTGAAACACCAAAAGGAATCCTATTACATGGTCCACCTGGAACTGGTAAGACATTGATTGCAAAAGCTCTTGCAAAAATGACAGAGTCTAATTTTATCAGCATAAAGGGACCAGAATTACTCTCAAAATGGGTCGGCGAATCTGAAAAAGGAGTCAGAGAAATCTTCAGAAAAGCACGACAAGCAGCACCTTGTATAATCTTCTTAGATGAAGTAGATGCACTAGTACCCAGAAGAGGCAGTGGTGGTTCAGAATCACATGTAACAGAGAGTGTGGTATCTCAAATTCTAACTGAGATAGATGGACTAGAAGAACTACACAATGTGTTGATAGTTGGTGCAACAAATCGATTAGACATTGTAGATGATGCACTGCTTAGACCTGGAAGATTTGATAGAATCATCGAAGTTCCAAATCCAGATGCAAAAGGAAGACGAAACATATTTGAGATTCATACAAAAAAGAAACCACTTGCAAGTGATGTGGATATTGCAAAACTTGTAGAGTTGACTGATGGATTTAGTGGAGCTGAAATTGCAGCAGTTGCAAACAGAGCAGCAATAGCAGCTCTTAAAAAATATGTTAGCGGCAAAGCACAAAATGTCAAAGACATCAAGATATCTCAACAAGAACTAGTTGATGCAATTGACAAGGTAAAGCCTCGCAAAAAAGAGATTCCACTTGCTCAGTCCATAAAATAGTCTAAATACTAAGGAAAATGAGACAAAACATGAAACTGTATCTTGACTTTGACCCCTGCCAAGAATGTAATACTATGATGGCAGAACTTAGTAGCCCTGAGATGCTATTTGCTGATGAAAAGACACGAGCAGATGAATCTGCAAAGTTTCTCAGGCACTTGACATACAATCACAACGAAGTAGTTCAAGCTGTTATGGATGATCTTCCAAAACAAAAAAGAGATCAAGAACCTGATTTCTACAAATAACTTTCTTTTTCATTCTTAACAATCAATAATCATATTCATATACAAAATTGTCTTAAATTGTATGGATAAAATGAAAATTAGTTTTTTATTTAGTTTAACTGTAATAGCTATTTTGATTAGCTTAACACCTTCATTTGCACAAGAAACTGAACAAGAACCAGAACCTCCAGGACTTCCTGAACCTTCTCCTGAACCTGAACCAATTCCATTACCTGAACCTGAACCTGTTCCTGAACCATTTCCTGAAGAGACTGAATCAGAAAAAATCCAGAGACTAACTGAAGAAAATGAACAATTAAAGCAACAAAACAAAAACCTTCAAGGTCAAATATCTACTTTAAAGAATGAAAAATCAGGATTACAATCACAAATATCACAATTGAATGAAAGAATCAAAGACTTGGAAGAAATCACAATAGAACAACTTCGTGTAATTATGGAATTGGTAAATAGACTAAAAGATGTATTTTATGAAAAAATAATTTCTCCTACATTCACCATGTAGGATTTTTTTGGATTTTTTACTCATCAAGCTTTAGTATCTTCTTAATCAAAACAGTCCTGTTTCTTATTGTTACGTCACTGACTCCTGCTTCAACTGAGACTCTTTTTTGACTGACTCTCTCGCCATTCAGTACACATGAAATGTATAATGAAGCAGCCGCTTGTGCTACTGGGTGTTTTCCAGCAGTAATTCCTTCTTCTTCACAGCGTTTTAGTATATCAAATGCTCCTCGTTTTGTCGTTTCTTTCAAATTCATATTGTTTGAAATTTTGGAGATAAACGAGGCAGTGTCGTACTGATTAAGATTTAATCCAAGCTTTTTGATTATGGTTCTCAAATCTCGGGAAAGTATTCTTCTCTCAACATTACCAGCTTTTGCAATATCATCTAATGTTCTTGGAATATTATTTTCTCTACATGCTGCATACAACGAGGCTGAAATCAATGATGCCATAGTTCTTCCTCGTGTCAATTTTGCACTAACAATTTTTCTGTAGATATAGGCAGCATTTTCTACCACATTATCTGGCACGCTTAACTTTGTCTTCATTGAATGAAGTAAAGTAAAGGCTTTGCTCAAAGTAGCAGTCTTTCTTGATTTGCTTCTTTGATCCCATGTTCGAAGTCTATTGAATTCATATTTTGTTTTGCTTGGTAATGCATTTCCTGAAGAATCTTTATTGCTTCCAATTACAGTTGATAGTCCCTTGTCAAACATCGTTAGAGATGTTGCAGGACCTGTTCTTGCTTGCTTCATAAAGTCTTCCTGAGTGTAACCGTTGTTTTCATATGATGCGTCAGCTAAGTTTTGCACTAGAATAAGACCGCAACCCCCACAAACAATTTCTCCTCGTTCAGAATCTGTTATTGCAGGGTAGGTTTTGCAAGCGTCTAGTTTACACTTGACATCATAATCGTTTGAATAATTTTCTACCACTATTAACTATACTTAGTTAACATAAAATAAAAATAAATTGTTATAGGAAATTTTGTAATCAAAACTATACTTTACAAACAAAAAATTCCTAATCTTTTTAGAAAAATTTGTTTTACAAAACCAATACAACATACATTGTATTAAATGTTAAAAATGAAAAAAGAATTTTTAAAAAATTATTGCTTCATTGATTCTAAAGAATGTCCGCGATTTGTAAACATCTGAATTACTGCTTCTTTTGAATAATCAATTCCGTGTTTTTCTTCCATGTGAGATCTGAATTTCTCAATTACTTCGTTTGCTTCACCAGTAATTTCAAGATCATCTTCAAATCCATAGTCGCTGACTTTTATTTTGAGGGTCATCTGCCATGGACAAAAAATCAAACCTATAAAAATCATAAACCTGCATTTCATCAAATGCGAAATTAGGCTTTTTGAACCCAAAATGTCTCAAATAGCACTAATAACGTCTGTTTCTATGAACCAAATATGAAAGGATTAGAGTTTGTTTTTCTTGCAGCCGGATCAGTTCTTGGGGCTTTTCTAAGATACAAAATTACAGAATCTCCTTTGATTTTCAACACATTACCGCTAAACGTTTTGATAGTTAATGTAATTGGTGCATTCATTCTTGGTGTGTTTATTGTTCTATCACAACAATGGAATCTTGATGGAAGATATTCTCTATTTGCCGCAATAGGATTTTGTGGTTCTCTAACAACAATGTCCTCATTTGCACTTGATTCTAGTAATCTACTAGAGAATAATCAATATGGTGCACTGGCAGCCAACATTATTGTCAATGTTGGCCTCTCTATTGGAGCTCTAATAGGAGGAAAATCCTTAATGAGTACGATAATATCTAACTGATTAGAAATGGTCTACTCTTATCAGGTTGTAAAGTTTCAAACAATATCATTTGTACAAGGAACTCATTGGTCTCAATCTGTAGGTGATAAAGGAATACTATACAAATCATTGAAAGATCCATTTTCAAAACTAATCGTTCAGACAAATGATTCGAAAAAATTATTCCGTGTACCAAAAGATAGAACTGTAATTGTTACAAATGATACAGTTCATTTTCTAGGCGAACTAGCCTAATCATATAAAGAATTGATCAACTTGATCTCTGTACTTTAGCGCAATCTTTCCAAAATCTGCAAAATCTTCAACAGTTGGATTTTTCATTCTCATTGCATACTGATTCACAAATACAGACAAAGCACTACCTATGATTAGATTGTAGACACCATCAGATACATTGTTTGAATATGGAAATGCAACTTTGATAAAAGGAAGATAAGATTCTGTTTGAGATATCATCAACTTGATATGTTTTTCAACAAAATCTTCAATGTCTGATGGTATTGCCATGTTTATACTAGTATTGATTTCTTATAAGTAGATCTTTAACTGTAGGTACTATTTTCAAAATTGATAATATTTTTAGAATTTGTTTCTAAAATTTTGTTAGTTCAATAATTGTTTTTTAATGACAATTTGAGATAGGTACTTTTCTTTTCCTTTTCTACTTCTAGGCAAACACCTTAGCTGTCTATTACAACATGGACAAGCCAACCCATCATATTCTACAAAAACTTCACAATAATTACATCTCTTTTGTCCTGCGGCATATCTTCCAATTTGTGATGGCTTTAATGCCTTGTACTCTTTGCATTTGCCAATACAATAAGTCATCATTAGAGCCAGAAATTATTCAAAGATAAAAGATTTGGTTGCACTGCAACGCACTTTTTACATTTCTTCCAAATTGAATTTATAATACTAGTCTCCATTTCTGGCTATTGCATTATTTAGACGAAAAAGTATTTGGAAAAATTACTACAAAAGAGATCATAGGTGCTGAACCTCCTGAAATTCCTGACACTAAAGATATCTTAGAAAATGAACTTGCAACTCTAGTTTCAGAACTAGAATCACAATCAAAAGAGAATCTTGAGAAACTCTTAGAACAACAGCAAGCTGCTGAAGCTCATGTAAATAGTAGACCTGGAGCTATGGCTCTATCTCAACCTAAAATTCAATTATTTACAAAGTATAGTCAGAAATACATTCAAAGTATCAAAGAAAAATTAGATTCTTAGACTTTTTTCTTTCTGGTGCGTTTCTTTGGAGATGTCTTTCTTCTTACCAATAATGAAATGATTGCTCCAGCTGGAATTCCTATGATTGTTCCAAGGCTAACATAAGGTGCAATAAAGAAATCTCCTACCCAAATCCCACCATCAGTTGTTAATTCCATAAAGGTTCTAGGTCGTAATACCACTGAGACAGTTTGTGAATCTTCCTTCTCATCTCCAACATCATCAGTATATTGTACAATAATCTCAAATGGTAACTTGTATTCTGTATTTACTTCTTCAGTTGGGGTAATGATCCGTGATGTGATTCCAACTGGAGTGTTTTTTTCAATTTTAGAAAATGAATGCATTGTCTCTCCTCTAAATTCAATATCTTTCGGTGGAATGATTTTGATTCTAACATCGGTAATGTCAATATCTTTAGATATCACTTCAACTTCAATTGGAAATTCTGCATTTGCAAAAATTGATTCAGGCATTTTTGTGTGGATTGTAACATTTGGGTCTTCTTTTATTGTAATTGGAATCGCAATGTCGTGATAAAACGGATCTTGTGGTGTCTCGTTATTTGAAACTAGAATCTGAGAATATTTTATGTTAAGAAAATGAATTCCTGGACTTGCATCATTTGTAATATTTAGACTGACATTTTCACCATATGAACCACCTTCAGTAAGTTTCTCAATTGTTACGCTGTTTGGTTCTACAATTAATCCTGGTACATCAGATAATGAAAATTCAAATGAAATATCTTGTTTTTCTTCCCATCCATTATTTTTTATTAAAATTGAGATGATTCCTTCCCTACCGACTACTATTTCATCAGGATGAGTGATCTTAATATCCATTCCTCCCTCTAGATTCTGAACTAGAGTTTCTCCATGAATGTTAGGGATCATAAAGAACAATCCTACAAGAAAAGGTGCAATCCAGAACCGATTCATGCTTTTTTATTATCACAACTGCATTATGACTATTCTGGGCAATTACAGGCTCAAAAATCCCAAAAAATAACTTGTTGATTCATAAATACCACCAATCCTAGGATTCCAGAATCAATTATGGTAAGTAAAACAAAAGAACTCTGTCCAAGATGTGCACAGGGAAAATTAGTAACTGATAATGAATCTGGAGAAATGTTTTGCTCCAAATGTGGTTTTGTAATTACTGAAAAATTACAAGAGGCAGGTCCAGAATGGCGTTCTTTTACACAAGATGAACATGGAGATCGAGCAAGAGCAGGAGCTCCTACTTCATTAACAATGCATGATATGGGTCTTGCAACAATTATCAATCCAGTAAACAAGGATGCATCTGGTAGACCACTTACAGCTTCAATGAAAAGTACCATTGAGAGATTAAGGACCTGGGATAGTAGAAGTCAGGTTCATGAACCAGTTGACAGAAACTTTAGACAAGCATTTAGTGAATTAAACAGACTAAAAGATAAACTAGCAATTTCTGATGCAGTAATTGAAAAGGCAGCTTACATTTACAGAAAAGCCCTTGACAAAGGACTTGTTAGAGGCCGTTCTATTTCAGCACTAATGGCATCAGCACTTTATGCTGCATGTCGTGATACTGAAACTCCAAGAAATCTCAAAGATGTAGAGCAAGCAGCAAATATCAAAAGAAAAGATATCGCAAGATGTTACAGATTACTCGTTAAAGAACTTGATTTGAAGATGCCAGTTACAGATTCAATTCAATGTGTTGCAAGAATTGCAAGTAGAATTGGAATTGCAGAGAAAACAAAAAGATACGCAGTCAAAGTTCTCAAAAAAGCACAAGAAAATGAGGTTTCTGCAGGAAAAGATCCTATGGGATTAGCTGCTGCAGCATTATACCTATCATGTGTCAAAAATGGTGAGGATAAGACTCAAAGAGACATTGCAGAGGCTGCAAATGTAACTGAAGTTACTATCAGAAACAGGTACAAAGGACTCAAAGAGTCACTTGAACTATAATCATTCTTGAGAATTTACTTTTTTTACAAATCCACCTTCTTTTGACTCATCAACAATTTCTTCTGATTCATCATTAGATGTATCATCAGGATCTTCTGGCGGTTTTACGAATCCACCCTTTACAGGTTCAGGTGGTGGAATATTTTTTGATCTTCCCATTCCAATTGTTGTAATAATTACAGACGATAAAATAATGAAAAATATTATTTGTGGATATGCTTCAGCATTAGGCAGACCCATTGTTATTGGATATGTTGCAAGTACTGCAGCAGCTAACCCTCTAGGAATCATAGCATTTGTAACAGCTTTATCTAATTTGGAAAATCTTTTCGTTAATGTTATTCTTGCAACAATTCCTCTTCCAAAGAAAACAGCAATTGTAATCAAAATTCCAAATATCATGTATTCTATTTGTCCAAAACTTGCCATCAATCCAACAAACACAAAGAAAAATGCTCTTACCAAAAATGTGAGTTGATTGTGAGTTGGGTCATCCATCTCAATTTTTGGAAGTTTGAATCTAAGAATACGCGCAAGATGATTCTTGTTTCCTAACATCAAACCAAATACTAGGGCAGTCAAAGCACCTGACTCTCCAAATGAGTTTGCCAAGAAGAATAATACAAACAAAATTCCTAATGTGAGCATATATCCATGTTGAGCGTTTCCAAGCTTTGTTGATACATACATCCAAGGGATTCCTACACCAAATCCAAGAACAAGACCTACTACAACTGCTCTTCCAATAGTTTCTTGTAGTATTTGTAAATCAAATGTTCCTGCAAGTACTGCCTCAAATAGAATGAATGCTACTATTGTAGCCAAAATATCAGTTAATGCTGATTCAAAACTAAGCATTGACTTTGTTTCATCTGAAATTTTGACATTTCTGACTAATCCAAATACAATTGCAGAGCTACTTCCTCCTACGATAGACCCTAGCAGTATACTCTCTAACCAAAGCCATCCTAACGCATAATGAGCTGCAATTGAAATCATTGCAACTGACAAAATAAAACCCAGAATAGCTAACGTTGATGAAAAATGTGCTGTCCTTATCACATGTTTGATATCTAAATTCAATCCACCATCAAACATGATTATTATCAGTGCAAGAGCTGCAAAGTATGGGACCACTTGAAGTACAGCTTCCGGTTGAATCAGACCAAGTACTGGACCTAAAATGACTCCTAAAACCATTAAAAATGCGACATCAGGAATTCCTGTTCTTTTGAAAAACGCCTCACCTGCAACTCCAAGAAAGATAACTACTCCTGCCGCAAGTAAAATCACATGAGCTGGAGCAATGAAACCGTCTTGAGAAGATAATGTTCCAACTGAATTCTCTATCTCTGTAAGTTTTTCAAAAATAAAACTTGAATCAAAATTAGATAATGGAATTTCACCACTTTGCCCTCTGATCAAATTCAAAATAGACAAAATTATCGGATTCATTTATGACTGCATCTACATACCTTCGGATAAAAATTAAACTAGATTTAGTTGATGATTTTAGGCTCAGTGGTGATTTTAGATACACATTAAATCAACCATAATGTAATTTTCTTACTTGAGTGGTACTGAGACATTACGTGAAGATCATAAACAGATTCGACGATTAGAAAAAGTCATCATAAAATGCTATACTGAACTTTATGCAGGAAAAAACATTCCTTTTTCTGATATTGACAAAATTACATTAATTATTGAAGAATTTTTGGACTCTATTCACTATTCTAGAGAAGAAGACTCGTATTTTCCATGTGTTGCAACATATGATCACCTAAAACAAGAGATCAGAGGACTGTTAATTGAGCACGAATTTTCTAGAAGAATTGCTTTACAAATCAAAAAACATCTCAAAAGATGGAAAGAAGGTGAAGATGCAAGAGAACCTGTTGCAAGATATCTGAAAACATATTCTGTGTATCTCATGGATCATATGAATAAAGAAGAAGACTTTTTTGATAAGGCAGAAACCGAAGTTTTGTCAAAAGAAGAAGAATTAGACATGTATGAGCAATTTAGATCGGTCATGACAATTTCAAAAAAAATGGAAGACATGATTAAAGAAATTGAATATCTTGAAAATCAACCCTGGGTTCAAAATTAACGTAAGCTCTTTATGGGTAAATCAGAAATTTTTTGCATGAAACCTTTTGTTCTTTGGATGACTGGTCTTCCATGTTCTGGAAAGACTACCATCGTAAAAGACTTGCAAAAAGACATTCCTAATTTGGCAATGCTTGACGGAGATGAATTAAGAGAATGGTTTTCTCCAAAAGATTTCTCAAAAGCAGGACGTGATGAACACAACAAAAAAGTTGCACACTTGGCAAAACTATTGCTAAAACATGGTGTTCCAAGTGCAGTATCTCTAGTCTCACCATATCTTGAAAACCGAGAAAATGCCAGAACTATTGTCGATGCAGGTGATCAGTTTGCAGAATGCTATGTCAAATGTTCACTAGAAGAATGTGAGAAAAGAGATGTCAAAGGCATGTATGCTAAAGCAAGAAAAGGAGAAATCAAAGGATTTACAGGAATTGACGATCCTTATGAGGCTCCTGAAAAAGCAGATCTCATAGTTGACACAGAAAATGAGTCACTTGGTGATAGTGCAAACAAAGTAAAGGAATTTCTTAAATCAAGAAACCTACTCTAATTTTTTAAATTCATCAACTATTGTTTGATGAATAATTCCATTTGTAACTAGAATTCCATTTTGATGATGAACTTCCCTGTTGTTATATGAAATGTTGTTTCCAAGCATATCTGTCATCTTTCCACCTGCCTCAGAAATTATGCAATGTGATGCAGCTGAATCCCATTCTTTCATTTTATCTGTAGTAGTGATGTATGCTTCAGCTTCACCTGATGCAATTTTTCCAACCTTTAATGAACTACCAATACTTGTAAAATCTTCAATTCCTAATTTTTTGATAAAGGCTTTTTCTTTTTCTGATAGATGATGTCTTGAACCAACAGTTCTACATTCTGAAAGTTCTTTAGTTGTAGTAACTGAGATTTTTTTCCATTCTTCATTAGAATATCTAAACGCACCTTTTCCTTCTTGCGCTACAAATAATGTTTTTTCAGTTGGCCAACCTATAACTCCAAGAATAGGTTTTTTATTTTTTACAAGAGCAATCATTACAGTAAACTCTCCAGTTTTGTCAATAAAATCGGAAGTACCGTCTAACGGATCAACTATCCAAATTACTTCTTCAGATAATCTACTTTGATCATCTTTGTCTTCCTCAGACAAAATACAAAATTTTGTCTGAGACAAAATCCCTTTGATTATCTCGTTACTTTTTAGATCTGCTTCTGTTATTGGGGAATCATCTTTTTTTGTAAATTCTTCAAATTTTCCCTTGTAAATCTCTAAAATTGCACTTCCAGCTTCTTGCGCTGCTTTGATTGCAATGTCTAATTCTGGAATTTTATCTAAAATTGGTAAATTCTTCAAATTTTCTCCTATGTTGTAAGTTCAGGCTTTAATGTCCATACTACTCCGAGTGCAATAAACGGAATCGAAATAATTCCAATGATTCCAAGAATTGTGAAAAATTGAGATTCTGAAACTAGAGGATTGTTTATGATCCAAGGAAGTGGTAAAGATACGATTATCCAAATAATTCCTAATAATATAATCAACTTTGCTTTTGCTTTTCTATCTTTCATCACTGTTTACTCCTTCAGGTGCTATTAAATTCATATGAATTTACTTAGTTGATTCTCCCCCATCTACTGCTAAAATTGCACCTGTAGTCCATGCTGCATCATCTGAGGCAAAATATAGTACAGCTTTTGCCACTTCTTCAGGTTCACCTATTCTTCCTAATGGGTGCTCTGCATTCATGAAATCTCTATCTTTTTGGGTTTTCACAAATGGTTTTGTCATATCAGTATCTACTACTCCTGGACAAATACAATTAACTCTGATTTTATCTTTAGAATATTCAAGTGCCCAACATTTTGTGAGTACAATAAGTGCTGCTTTTGTTGCAGAATATGCATCTGCATTAAATCCTTGATATGCTTTTAGTCCTGCATCTGATGAAATATTAATTATTGAACCTGATGTTTTTTGTAAATGAGGAATTGCTTCTTTAGTAACTCTAAACTGTCCTGTAAGATTTACATCTAAAACTTCATTCCATTCTTCATCATCAATTTCATGTAATTTTTTTATTTTTGGGAAAACTCCTGCATTGTTTACAAGAATGTCCAATCTGCCAAATTTTTCAACGATTTTTTTTATTGCATTTTTTACATCCTCTGTTTTTCTTACATCAGCTACAATTGCAAATGAATTAGAAATTTCAGAAGATACTTTTTCTAACCGCTCCTGAACTTTCCCGGTAATTGCTACATTAGCTCCATTTTCTGACAAAACCTTTGCAGTAGCAAATCCGATGCCCCTACTTCCACCAGTTACTAGAGCTACTTTTCCTGATAAACTCAATATCTTTAACAAAAAAATTCGTAATTTATAGATCGATTTTTTTAAAATAGGAATAAAATATTTCAATAATTCTAAAATTATTTGTAATTTATTAGATAAACTGTTAAATAGTTGAAGTTCCTATAATAATTAATGCCGAAGGATATAATTCCTATCGACTAAAATCGCGTAACCCCGCAGAACGATATAGGCAATCAAGCGCTGAAGTCGTTTGACAACGAGAGGGAATCTCTCATAGTTCTGCAATGAAGGGGATTACGCCTCTTTTAATTTTGTAAAATACTAACAGATACCGAACCCATCACATTTCCATTTGGATTGATACTGATCTTTACTTGCTGTTTTTCTGAAATCATAATTTGATTTTCTCCAAGATATTCCCATGTATAATATTCAGAAATTCCTGTTTCATGTAGAGTGTTTTCTAATTTGAAATCTTCAGAAAATTCTATACTATAACCATCTAATGAAATTGATAAAATTTCTGGACTACTTCCATTTGGAACAAATCTAAAATAATATTCACCGCTTTCTATTTCAAAAGTTTCTGTATATTCTCCATTTACATACAATTGTGGGTCTGCTAGTGTCACATGAAAAACAATACCATCATCTTTCTCAGATGAATCCAAAGACAACACCATAACAAATCCTACAATTATTGCAATAGGAACGATGATGATTTTTTTGTTCATAAAATTATTTTGAAAATCCCATTATAAAAATAAATTTCTAGTTTTCTCTTATTTTTTTGGTTAGTGCTTCTATTTTTTCAAGTTGTTCTAAAATCCATGGGTCATTTATCAAATCCATAATTTCTTCCATTTTGAATAATTTCGGTGTAGTCATACCTTCTTCAAAATCATATAATTTGATAATTCTATTTTTTATATTTTCAGATTCGATCTTTTTGTTCTGTGCAAAATTATGTGCAAAATCATTTCTAATTTCTCTAATTTCATTTAGTTTTTGTTGAATCTTTATTCTTGTTTTTTCCTCAATTTCTTTTTTGAATTCTTGATGATTTTTCATTATTCTTGATATCCAAACTATTTTTGTTCCAAAAGATGCGGTTCTATCCTCATCAAATACAGTTTTTGCCCACAACGGAAAATCATTTTTGTCACGTAAAAATAAGTCTGAAATAATTACCGTTAGTGTTGAATCTAAAACTGAAACATAGCTAAGAAAATTACCTCTAATTCGATTTACCAAATTGACATATTCTTTATCTGTTAATTCTTTGGAATTATCTGGCAAATCAAAACCAAATGGCTCACTCATGAGTTATGCCTAGAAAAATGGTAAATAGATTTTTGGATTGATTTTTCATCTTTGTTAGTGAAGTTACACACGCTGTGAATCATTCTTTACACCTGAAATTAAGTACATTTTCCTAAACCTAAACCATGGCTAATTTGAGTAACAAGTGGACTAAACCACCTACTACTAGTATTACTGAAAAAATTGGTGATACTGTCAAGCCTAAAGGTGCTCTAAAACCACGTGTTCAAGAAGGAGTCAAAAGATTACGATTACAGATTCAAAAATTAGACAAAATGCTATCTGGATTGAAAGAACGTGATGAGCAATTATTTGCAAGAATTGTAGAGGCAACCCAGAAACATGATACTCAAACAAGCAAGGTTCTAGGAAATGAACTAGCAGAAATTAGAAAAGTTATCAAAATTATGAGCAGTGCCAGAGTTGCTCTAGAACAAATTGAATTACGATTAACAACATTTAGTGATTTAGGAGATACAGTAGTAGCTATCATGCCAACAATGGGATTGATGAAGAATCTCAAATCCTCTCTTGGAAAAGTAATGCCTGGAGCAGAAGCTGAAATTGGTCAGATGGCAGAAATGTTAGGTGGATTTATGACTGAAAGTTTCTCAGGTGATGCTGCATTTGGAATGGATGAGACAACAAACGCAGAATCTGATGCAATTCTTAAAGAAGCAGCAGCTGTTGCAGAAAGCTCTGCAGGACAAATGTTCCCATCAGTTCCTACTGAATCAGCAGCATCTACAGAATCAACTTCAAAGTTTTACTAAAAATTATTTTTCAAAAATTCTCTTGTTATGTTATAATATTTACTACTGATCAAACCTATTTTCTTATATTCAATTTTTGTCGTTTTGTTCTTGAGAGTATTTTGACTGAGAATCTAAATAATACTATGCCGTGAGGATTAAAGTTGAATAATTATCTAATATTTGGCTTTATTCTGTCAGCCATTTTCATCCCTATCACTTCTTATGCAGACAATGTTGAATTAGAAATATCTGCACCAAAAATTGTTGATAGTACTGGTAATACTGTAAACGAGATTTTTGCTCCACTAAATGGGGTACCTTTTGCCTATCAACCATCTGCAATACTGCAAAATACTGGAACATCTCCAATAGATTTTACCTTTTATGCTATGGTTGATGATGGAAATGAACTATTGGAACTTAGTTCCTTTTCAGCATCAATAAATCCTAATCAAGACTTTACACTTGCTTTGACATGGAATCCACAAAAAGAAGGCAAACATACACTCATTTTTGGAGTGTGGAATAATCTTGGAGAAAAAAATGATCTAATTACGCCAATTGAATTAGATGTAAATGTATTATCAAAAGATTCTTCAACCAATTCTATTCAAATCGCATCATTTGTTGATCCTACCAAAGATCCACAAAGCTACATTGACAGATACAACAATGAAGAATCATACAAAGAATGGTTTGATGAAAATTATTCGCAATATGATTCCATAGAGCAGGCAGTAGGGTTGCCGGAAGCATTAAAAGAAAAAGTACCGACATGGGTAAAAAATAACGCAAAATGGTGGTCTGAAGGAAATATTGATGATGACACATTTGTTAGTGGTGTCCAATTCTTAATGAAAGAAAAAATTGTAAATATTCCTGACTTACCTGAACAATCTTCAGAAAAAACAAAACCAACTTTTGTAGATGAAACCAAAGATCCACAAAGCTACATTGACAGATACAACAATGAAGAATCATACAAAGAATGGTTTGATGAAAATTATCCTGACTATACTATTGAGGAAGCAGTTGGAATATCAAAACCAATTCCTGGATGGATAAAAAATAACGCTGATTGGTGGTCTGAAGGATTAATTTCTGAAGATGAATTTGTTAAAGGAATTGAATTTCTAGTAGAAAATAGAATTTTAATTGTAAACTAGAACTATTCTGATGCTTCTCGAGATTCTTTGATTTTTCTAACTCGACTACCTTCATCATCAATAATTCTATCAACACCAGATAATTTCTCTCGTAAATTATTGATAATGGTGCCTACCTCATCAGCTTCTGCTTCAACTTGCTTTCTCTTTTCGGCAAGTTCTGAAATTCCTCTGTTTTCCTCCTCTATGTACTCGTTGACCTTTTGGAGTTTCTCTTTGAGATTCTTGATATCTACTGATTCTTCTTCAATATCTTTTTCAAGTAAAGTTCGCTTGTCTTTGAGATTCTTAATCATTAAACCAACATAATCAATTGCCTCTTCAAGCTGAGCACGTTTTCCCATTAATTCCCCAATTCCAATCTGACTTGGAGTCTCTGAAACTGTAGATTCTGGAGCAGCCTCTTGTTCAGTATTATCTTCAGGTCTCTCTTCTACCATTTCTCCGCCCTCTTCTTTCTTGAATTTATCAAACATTTTATGATTTACTTTCTAAAATGGGAATAAAAAGTTACTATGAATCTCAAAGCTGACAAGGTGAATGATTTTTACTCAAAAAAAGGAAAAATGTGGTGAATTATTTCACCGAAATTGAATTTCTGAACTCTTGGTTAAAATCAACTGATTTTTCAAAACTGGTATCTCCAATCTGAAGAAATTTGATATTTTGACCCATCTCAGGATTTACTGCTGAATTAAAGAAAATTTCAAAGACATTCTCATTGTCTGAAAACTTACCAGAAAATACAACTTTGTAACTGAGATCCTCTTCTGAGGCAGTTCCATGCAGTTCTACATGGGAACCATTGGATTTTCCACTTAATTCTATGTCAAACTCTCTTTCTCCAAGACTTAGGACTCCGTTAGTTGAAATCTCCCACAAGTCTTGCCCGACTTTTACTGCTTTTCCATCAAAGAGAGTAATTCCAGCATTATAGGCCTTGTAATTCATTATTGCCCATCCTGATATGTCAGATGACATCATTCTCTGCATATCTTCTTTCGAAGTATCAGATGGCAAGGCATAACGTTGGACTTTGAGCTTTCCATCAACCATTTTTTCGGTTAGGATTACTCCTAGTCCCTCATTTTTGGAACTTCCTTTTGGCTCATAAACTCCAGTATTGTCTGCAAACGAGTAGGTTACAGTAATTGGAGATGCACCAAGCATCAAAAGGACAGCAATAACACCAATAGTTCTGTTTTGGGGTTTTACCATGAATAGTACACTTCAAAATTATACATTAGGAACAGACAGGAATCGTTCTGTTCTTTATATAGTAAATTTCAGCAAAAACTTCTAAAATCTATCAATTTCAGACATTTTTTCTCAATTTGTCAAAAAGTATGTTTTTTGCAAGAAATCTAGTATTTTTCATACAAAAAACTAGGCACAGAATTTCTAGGAATTTTCTCCTCCGCAACGATTTTGCCAAAAATTGACAATTTTTTCTGTTCAAAATGGTGTTCCGCTACGTGTTCCGCTATGGTGTTTCAAAACATTCCTCAATAACTAATTGATTGTATACTATACCATGTCAAAACAACAATACAGGTCCGAAATGGGCATCATGGGTGATATCCTAAACGTTACTGCTGATGGCGGTCGTGAAGGAATCATTGTATCTGCAATATCTCGCAAAGCCAACCTATCTCACTATGCAGTACTAGACAAATGTGAGAAACTGGTAGAAGCAGGCTTAGTCGAGTCTGTCAAAAACGACAGAAATAGAGTCTTTCAAATCACTGAAAAAGGACTTCAATTTTTCCAAGAATTCAAGAGATTTCAGGGACTCGTGGAGAGCATGAACCTAAGGTATTAGCCAATGAATCCCCAAATCGTACCAATTCATAGGACAGAGTCTCGAGAAGATGGAATGCTTTTTGTAAGGACTGATGGTATCATCGATACAATGGTTAATGCACCTCTGATAGTTGCAGGATTGCTGGTTGTAGCACTAACGATACCTTTGCAGACCTCATTTGCCACTACTCGAACTCTTGATCTAATCATCAATTCAGATGGTTCTACACATATCTCCTCTCAAATTGATGTGGATTCCTCAAACTTTGAGTTAAGTCTCTTTGGCCCATCTATTGACAACTTTGTTGCAATTGGGTCAGATGGTACGACATTATCTGGTGAAGTCATTGAAGATAAAGCGATGATTCAGACGAGTGATCATTCTTCTATCACCGTAAACTATGATATCCACGACTTAATTTCTAAAGAAGGTAGGATCTGGACATTTTCATTTGATTCTCCTACAAATTATTCCCTCCTAATGCCAGAAAACTCTGTCATTGTTGGAATGAATATTCTACCTGAAAACATGGAACAACTTGATTCTCAAATTAAATTAGATATATCTCCTGGTTCTGCACAAATTGATTACATCTTTAGTACTCCTGTAGAAACACCTACAACTCCACCTGAATTTTCATTTGATTCAGTAACTATTGGTTTGATAGTTGGCCCAATTGCAGCAGCTATAATTGCTTCAGTAATTGTGGTAAAAAAGAGACAATCAAAACCTCAATTACAAACTGAGATAATCCAGGATATTCCTAAACCCACAACTGATTCACTAACTCCTGATACAATCTTTAATCTCAGACCAGATATGAGAGAAGATGATAAAGAGATTGTAAAATTCATCTCTGAGAATGGTGGTGAAGTCTTTGAAAGTGAGCTAAGAAAGAAGTTCCTTCAACCAAGAACCACAATGTGGAGAGCCGTAAAAAGACTAGAAAGATTAGGTGTAGTTGAAATTTACAAAAAAGATCTTCTAAATATGGTCAAATTACGAAACGATTTGGAGGAAGAGAATTGAAGAGCCTAACGTTACTTGCACTATTGGTATTGACAGTAGGCATCATTTCTACAAACCAAGCATTTGCAGAACCACTAGATTCTGTTAGCACCTCTGTTTCAAACTATGATGGAGATTCTGCAACTGTAGAGATTACCTGGAATAACGATGATTCAGTGAAAAATTACAAAGTTGGCTGTGTTAGTTGTACTCCAAATATTGTAGAATTCACAACTGGTAATAGTATGACCATAGATAATGTTACACCATTCCCTAATGGCTCATCTGCATTACTTTATGTGATTAGCTATGATTCCGAAAACAACATCATAACTGCAAAACAACTCATAGTCAATCTTAATCAGTAATTTTCAAACTCCCAAAAATTATCATAAACTTATTATACATTTTCCAAACAGGATTGAGCATGGCATCTAAAGCAATTACTGTTGGTGTGGGAATTCCAATGATTGTGGTTGGCGCTTTGATGGCATGGTTATGGGCTCCAATGGAAGGAGATCTTCAAAATCAAGTAGAACTAATTGGAAGTACAATTGGCATTCTAGGCATAGTGTTCTTTATTTCTGGATTGTTCTACACAAAAGAACCAGTGATGCATTAGAAACTCACTGAATAAATAATGAAAAAAATTACCATTATTACTTGAAAGTTAGATTATTTGAGATATTTACATCCGTAGAAGGGGAAGGCATTCTTTATGGAACAAAGACACTTTTTGTAAGACTAGCAGGTTGTCCATTTACTTGTTTTTATTGTGATACAAAAGAATCTCTTCCACTTGATTCTGGAACAGAATACTCTATTGAGGATGCAAATCAACTAATTGACTCTAACCTAAAAAATCAAACATACAAAGTAAATTTCACAGGAGGTGATCCTCTTATTCAACATCAAGCAGTTGCATTACTTGCAAAACACATTCAGGAGAAAAAAATCCCAACATATCTAGAATCATCATGTTTTGATATTGATAGATTCAATCACGTCTTGCCATTTATTGACATTGTAAAAATTGAATTCAAAACAAAGGATTCAGATTTTGTAGACTCTCAACACTATGAGAAACTAATTGGCCATACCATGAAATGCTTGGAATCATCAGTCTCTGCAAAAAAGATAACCTACATCAAAGTAGTTGTCAGCTCAAAAACAAAGCCTGATGATTTTACACAACTAGTCAATCAAATCTTTGATATTGTATCAAAAGATGACATTGATGGATTCATCATCCAACCAACTTATGGTGTTGCAGAACCTTCACTTGATTTGTTGTTGAGTTTGTATGATATTGTTTTTCCACACTACAACGAAGTCAAGGTTGTTCCTCAACTGCACAAATTCATTGGCGCACCATAGTTACCACCAACCTAAAAATCCGATTACGTTCAAATACTAGAAAAATCGTCTCAAATCATCAAAATGGATGAAGAACGTGTAAAGAAACTTGTCAGAGAATTGATAATCGAAGTTGGCGAAGATCCTACCCGTGAGGGCTTGCGTGAAACACCTGAAAGAATCGCAAACATGTATCAGGAAATCTTTTCTGGATATGACTCTGATTCAGAATTAGCTGTTCAATTCTCAGAAGATTCTGACGTAGTTGTAGCACGTGATATTCAGTTTTACTCAATGTGTGAGCACCATATGCTTCCATTCTTTGGTAAAATCCACATTGCATATTCTCCAAATGGCAGAGTCTTTGGAATCTCAAAACTAGTAAGACTAGTTGAAAAGTACTCTAAACGACTCCAGATTCAAGAACGCCTAACCAAAAACATTGCAGATGAACTATACTCTCAAGGTGTCAAGGGAGTAGTTGTTTTAGCTGATGCAGAGCACCTATGTATGAAAATGCGTGGTGTCAGAAATGATGCAACACTATCATCATCAGCATTTAGAGGAATTTATGAAAATAAAGAGGATAAAGAGAGCATTATGACTCTAATTCGAAAACGTGCTTCAGATTCTGCATATTAGATACTCAAAAATTAAATACCGATTCTATTTCAAAAAACTCATGGATGACGGAAGAAAGATTGCATATATCCCAAAAGAAGGATGGCCAAAATTTACTTGGTATGCAATTGAATTTGCAATAGTCCTTGCAGTCTGTATGTTGATTGCAAGAGAAGTTGTTGCAACTCTATCCGAATTGTCTCCAGACCTTCAGAACTATATCTGGTGGGGAATCACTGGATTGATTTTCTTGGCATGGTATATTGGAATAAGAGGATTTATTCTAAAAAAGAAAATTCTAAACAACAGATACTAGAATTATTTTAGATATTTTGTTTTGTCTGTAACTCCTGCTTTCTCAAATGCAATCTTTCTATTATTGCAAGACTCACAAACACCACAATGCAGTTTTTTGTTTGAATAACAACTCCAAGTTCTAAAGATGGAATCACCTAACACTTTCTTTCCTTTCTTTAACAAGTCACTTTTTGATAACCCTTCTCTGTATGGAGACCAAATCTTTATCTTTTTTCTTATTTTTGAATTAATCCCATCAATCTCGCCTTGATTGAATGCTGATTCTAGTTTCTTTGCAAAGGCAGGTCTGCAATCCGGATAGTACTTGTCTCCTGTATGTGCACCATAAACGACTAGGGATGCGTTTAGGGTATATGCCCATGCAGATGCAACTGAGAGAAACACTGCATTTCTAATTGGTACTACTATAGAGTACTCAAATTTGCTTGGAATCTTTCTTTTTGAGCTAGTCAAGACATTAGAGTCACCGTACAACTCTTTCATAAAACCAATATCGATAATCTTGTGCTGTTTTAGTCCTAATTTCTTTGCAAATGATTTTGTAGCAGAAATCTCCATGTTTGCTTTCTGACCATATGAAAAAGTAATTCCATACAACTCGTACTTTGATTTTAGAAATGATACTGCACAAACAGAGTCAACTCCTCCACTAAAAACAACTACTGCTTTTTTCATGACTCATCTTCTTTTGTCTGCAGCACCTTTACTTGGTTTGCAGATTACTGTCTGACATTCTGTTTTTGCTGATGCAAATCCTCTTGACATTGCAGAACTGATCTTTTTCAAATCAGCTGAACTTTTAGAAAATGCAATTACTGAAGGTCCTGCTCCACTGATTGTTACGCCTAATGCCCCTGCTTTTAGGGCATTTTCTTTTACCTTGTCAAATCCTGGAATCATATGCTTTCTTGCAGGTTCTACAATTACATCTTTGATTGAGTTTCCGATTAATTCTGGATCTTTTTTCATAAATCCTGCAACAATTGCAGATGCGTTTGATAAATTCAAAATACTGTCTGTTAGTTTCACTTTCTTTGGAATTACTCCTCTTGAAACCTTGGTCTTCTTTTTTGGAACCTCAAGTTTTGGAACAGCAACACACATTCTAAGATTTGTTGGAGGATCTACTCTGGTTACTTGCAATGGATTTGTTTTAACAATTACAAATCCTCCTAATACGGAAGCTGCAACATTATCATAATGAACTGATCCTGCACTTGCTTTTTCACCAGATCCTGCAAACTCTACTAGAGAATTTCCATCTAACTTTAATCCAAATAATTTGTCAAATGCTACTGCTGTAGCAGCAGCTGATGCGGCACTACTTCCCATTCCAAATCCTGCAGGAACGCCTTTCTTGATTTTAATCTCTACTCCACTTTTTATCTTGAATTTTTTTTTCATATTTTTTACAACTAGTCCTGCAGTATTATTGTCTGGCTTTGTTGGAATGTTGTCATCAGTTACTATTGTGATTCTACTTTTTGTTTTGGTGAGAGTCACTTCGTCATAAAATGCATCTACTGCCAAACCAAATACGTCAAATCCTGGACCTAGATTTGCTGTAGACGAAGGTGCTTTTACTGTAACTTTTGATGCCACTAATCTTCTACCTCTTCGCCCAAATTAAGAATTCTGCTAAGAGCTCCCTCTAGATTGACAAATCCATCTCCAGTTACATTTGAGATTGGAATTAGTCCCTGTGCAAATCCGCTAAGATTCAATCCTCTCAAGATGTTTGTAGTCAGAGTATAGGTATCTCCATCTGCATCATTTGCAATAGCACTCTCCAAAGTACTCAAACTACTTGACCATTGTAGAATGTTTTTGAGATTGGCCCCAATAAGATCAGTTTTTGTCAGTACGTTGATTGTTGGTAGATTAAGTCGTAGTCTAATTGATGTTGCTAAAAGTGCAATTGATACAAAATTAACTGGAGTTGTAATCAATGCACCATCAAAAAGAAACACACTTGTTTTCTCTTCAGATGAAATGTTGTCTATAAGAAAACGTCCGCTGGAACGATATGCAAATAATTCAATTTGTCCTGGTGTGTCAACTATGAGATAATCTGGATTCACTCTGTTTACCTCATTTTGAATATCATCAATCTTTGATGCAATCAAATCAGCTGCCATAACTAGTGCACCATTTGGACCAAGATCATATTGTTGCATGATGGACACAATATCTACAAAGTCTCTGACATCAACGTCACAGCTATATGGTAAATTTTCTACTCCAGGATCCAAATTTAGAACTGCAGTAAATGCACCGTTCTTTGTATAGTAATCATATAGTTTTGATGAGAGTAATGATTTTCCTGAACCTGCAGTTCCAGAAACAAAAATGGTCTTCAATCTGTCTGATTCATAATCTGCTCATATTTCAAACTAGTTGAGAATTACAGAATATTTTTGAGGCTAATCTCAATTAATTACAGAATTTGTGCATGGTTTTAGGCGTGAAAACTCTACTAAACCGATTTTGTCAACTTTCATATTTGATCCTTCAAAGAAATCATCAAATGAACTGGAGACTTGCAGCTATTCCTGCTACATTAATTCCAATTATCATTATAGCTATTCAATTTGATATCAAACCTGAAGACGTTCTTGCAATCGGTTTCTTTCCATTTGTCGGTGCAGTTGTAGCAATGATGATAAAACTAGGACTTCAAGGAGTAAAGTTTGCCTACATTGCAAGGAGATATCTTGGCAATTTTGATTCTGTTTTGAAATTAACTGGAGTTCGTGTCGGTAGTGAGTTTATCAAATTTACAACTCCGATGTTTATTGGAGCAGAATTCATCGTAATCTATTATTTGCACAAAAAGGGAGTAAAGCCCTCAAAATCAACATGGATTGCAATAATGGATATTGTAACTGAAGTGTTTGCAGCTGGATTGTTATCTATAATGGCAGGAATAATTGCACTGCTAAATGGAGCATATGTTGTTGCCGCAGTAGTTTTGGGAACCAGCATTACTGTCACCACATTGTGGATGGTACTATTCTTCTTGTCTTCTAAACGCACATTCCAAGTTCCTAAAGTTTTGGGAAAACTTGCACAAAGATTTGGAAAAGAGAAAGGTACCAAGTATATAGAACAAACAAACTCTTGGATGGAAGAAGTGTGTACTATGAGTAGAGAAAATCTCAAAACTTCTGAATCAAAAAAGGTCTTTACAATATCATTCTTGTTTTCAATAGCATCTTGGTCATTTTATGGAATTTCATTTATGATCATTGCAATGGGAACTGGATATGTTATCAACGCATTTGATTCTATTATGGCTGTAATGGGGGCAAATGCAATTGGAAATCTTCCAATCACTATTGGTGGTTCTGGCCTTGCTGAATTTGGAATTGTTGCATATCTTAACAATCTAAATCCATTTGACTTTGATGCTTCCCAAGGTGGTTTAGCTTGGGATGCAGTAATAGGCTGGAGAATTGCAACATACTATGTACCAATTGTGATTACTTGGTTGCTTTTAGTAAAACTAGCCTTGAGTAGAATCTCAAAACCTCAAGCCACATAGAAACCACTTTATCTTAAAACGATTTTTTTGATTTGTGGATTTCAAAAACAAAACAGTATTGATTACTGGAGCATCATCTGGAATCGGAAAGCAAACTGCAATTGAATTTGCAAAGCTTGGTGCGAACATAATTCTTGTTGCAAGAAGAAAAGAAAAGTTGGATGAGCTTGCAAGCGAATTAGAAAAATTCAAAGTAACAACATTTGTCTGCAAATGTGATGTCTCAGATAAAACGCAAGTAAAAGAAATGTCAAAGACTGTTTTAGAAAAATTTGATTCTGTTGACGTGTTGGTAAATAATGCTGGTTTTGCAATTTATGGTTCTGTTAAAGATCTATCTGTTGATGAAATAGAATCCCAGATGGAAACAAATTATTTTGGAATGATGTATTGTATCAAAAACTTTCTACCTTCCATGTTGGATAAAAAATCTGGTCATATAGTCAATGTTGCATCAGTTGCTGCAAGCTTTGGCCTTCCTGGAATTGCATCATATTGTGCATCAAAATTTGCAATACTAGGATTTTCAGAGGGTCTTAAACATGAACTACATGGTACTGGAGTAGGAATTACTGTTGTTAGTCCAATAATGGTTAGAACAGACTTTTTTGATCATCCTTCATTTGAGAAAATGCCAAAATATTCCCCCACATCACTTAGTTCTAAAACTGTTGCAAAAGCAATTCTAAAGGCTGCAAACTCTCCTAGATTAGAAATTATTGTTCCTTCTGTGGTTAGAAGTGCTGTATGGTTAAAGCATACATTTCCTTATTTCATTAACCCTATCATGGGAAAGTCTTTCAAAAAACAATTAGACGCTGTAAAGTAATTCTGAATTACTCTTCTTCGTCATCATCTGCGGCTTCATTAGAGCCTACATCTAACAATTCAAGTGATTTTAACTCAAATTGATAAATTGCATTCATATCAATCTCTTTTTCTTTTTCTAAATACTCTGAGACTTTTTTGCTAAGTGGTGCTTTGTGTTGATCAAAAACAAATTCATAGACTTCTCCTTTTAACAAGTCATCTATCTTGACACTTTTTGGAACATCCATAGTTACAATGTGTCTTCCGTCTTCTACAGCATCATACAATTGAACATCAATTTTGTTATCTTCGTAATAAAACTCTAGTATGTATCCAGATTTTTTTAGTTCTTCAGGTTTTTTGAATTTTGCATTCTGAATCTCATCAGTAACCCATTCAGGAATTTCATCTTCTTTTTTCTTTTTTACCATAATAACTCACGCTAGTTTTCAGCTTTTTCTTTTTTGCTCTTTGACCACCATTCTAAATAGTCATCATGCTTATCATCACGTGTTCTTTCTTTTTGGTTGAGTTTGTATCTGATGTCTGAAACTTGTTCTCTTGTTGCGTAAAGACCACATCGTTTACAAACAAAATTTCTTCTATTCTTCTCATCCATCTTCATTGGAATGTCAATTTCATCGTATAACTTGAAAAGATCCTCTCTGCTTCTTTCTTCTTCAGGAACTTCAGATTCATATTTTTCTTGAATCTTTTTTCTCTCTCTGTGTGTACATTCTGGACAGTTAGGCACTGATGATTTGGCTTAATTTTTTCCATAAAAGCGTTCCCACATTGTAAATTGATCGATAAACATCTGACACGCGGATTTTTTCATCATCCCTTTCGGTCCGTTCGCCCATCGAAATCCCGCGTGCCAGACGAGCAAAATTCAAAAAATAATGTATTATCTCTTTTCTTCTAACGTTTGGGCAGCAATCTTTGCTGAATTTTCAGCCCCGTTTGGGACAAAATTCTTTGAAAATTCGTTTAAACTCTCTTCAAATCTCTCATAATTTGCTCTAATCTTTGATATTCCTTCAATTACCTGCTTTGTTTTTGTGGCTAGAATTCCCAAATTCTTCTCTTCGGCCCATTTGATGTTGTTAGTGTGCTCATCATAGATGGGAATGCCGATGATTGGCTTTGTTTTACCACCCATAATCTCGCCCATTACTGTATGTGAACCATTCACTACAGCATATTTGCATAGATCCAACACAGTATCCTTTTCCTGTTCTGAAAGAAATCCAATATCAATCTGAATCCAATCTATTTTCTTCTCTAATGCATCAGATATGGAATATCTCTTTCCATCTTTGCCAATAACAGAATCAATATTTGGATCATTTCTTGCATGTGAAATTATCCTCTTTTCTGTTTTCATTTCCTCTTTATGAAATACTTCTTCGTATCTTTGACCAGTTCCATCATTTGTTGATTTGTTTCCAGTTCTCATCCAATACCCAAATTCATCATTCTCAATTAGTTTTTCAAGATCAGAACTGTCAGTCTTTTCAATTTTCTTACTGTTTGTAAAGTGACCAACATAAGTCACCTTTTCTTCAGCTTCTTCTATGACATTTAGATTGTACTCACACATTGTATAAGGTGGTGGAGAGTCTGCAACAAGAATCTTTGATGCTTTTTGAATTTGTTTTGCAACAAATATCAGTGATGGATATAGATATGATCTTGAATTGTATAATCTCGGTCTGAATTGATTTGTTATGAATAAGCTTGGTATGTTTCTGTTTTTTGCTAAAATATTTGATCCCATATCTCCATCATTAATTACCAAATCAAATTTTTCTTTATTGTAGAGTTTTCTCTCTTCTCGAAGATAATTTGCAATCTGTCTTACTAGTGGTGGATTCTTTGAAATTGGTAATAGCAAATTCATTAATGACATTGAAACACTTGGACCAAACTTTCCATCAATAGGAGTTGGCATTAAAATTTCATGAATTTTCTCTCTTTCATCTGGAAATTTTTTCAACAATTTTTCGTATACGTGGTCTTTGCTGGAGAAATGAACCTCAAAGTCTTCTTTGATGTGATCTCCAAGAACTTCATTTAACCTCATCATTCTTGAATAGTGACCACTTCCCCATGGGTAGATGAATTCTCCTATTTTGAGCACAATATGCAACCAAATACGCTGTTTAAATTCTCAATGATTCTATTCTAGCGAATCCAAAATATCATGTACATTGTTTGGTCCAGCCTGAATGGAAATCACTTTTTTTGTTTTGAGTGCTTTTTCTACCTCTTTTTTCACAAAAACAGGAATTTCATCTGAACTAATGGCTGCAATATTTTCTAATTTCTTGATATTTCTCTCCAGTCCAATCTCTTTTGCTTCATCAAACAAGTTTGTGTCTACTCCAGCTAATGGAACTAGGGGAATCTTCTTTTTTGAAAATACTAGTTTTAGTGCGTTATCCAGAAAATCTGATGAAAATATTTGTGGTGATATAGCTAAAGACACTCGTTTAATTGAAGACTGTAGCATTATTTCTACAACTGAATTTACATATGTTAGATAATTTTTGACACCTTTTGGATTTATTTTCAGATGAAAGAACTCTAATTCGATTTTCTCTTGAACTAGTCTTGGAATTATTTGGTTTAGTGTTTTAGCTAGGTTCATCAACTCTGATTTTTGTCTATAACAGACTATTACCTTTGTATCGTATCCTTGCTTTATGGTCTCATAACAAGAAACTGCAGATAATTCATCATATACTGCACAAATTGTTTTCTCACTTTGTGATTGATATGGGATACCGCCTTTTCCTTTATCTGAAAAAATGCAGATGTATGCATTATTCTTTGTTAGATATGTATACAATAATTTGTCGTAATCTTGTTCTGTTCCTGGATGTGCACCAAGCTTTGATTTTTTTTCTATAATACTTGATGTAGCTGCAATCTCTACGTCCTTTACAAGAAATCCTTTTGATATTCCTTCAACTTTGACTAGAAATTTTTCACCTTTTAGAAGTAAATTTCCCCCTACAGAAGTGATTTCAGAAACAATTTCTTGATAATCATTTTTTTTCTGTCTTGCAATTGCAACCTCTTGAATTCCAAAAAGCATGTTGATTGCAGATGATGCAAATACTGGATCATTTGCATCTACTAAAATAATCTCTCCGTCTCTCTTTACTGATTTGAATTCTTGATTTTTTATTTTGAGAATCTTTTTGATATTGGAAATTAACTGTGGAATTTTATTTTTTGAAAATATAGTCGGAAAAACTACAACATATGATGTTTCATTCATATTTTCTACTTTGAAATCTACTTGTTTATAATTTAGGACAAAACTTCGGGTAATCAATATAAAACAAATACTTCAAGTGAATATGTGACTAGATTTACACAAGAACAAGTAGATGATCTCAACTCAAAGATAAAAACAGCTGAAGAAGCTCTTCAATGGGTATCTGATAATTTACATCCTAAGGTTGCAAAAGCTTCTAGCTTTGGTGCAGAAGATGCCGTCATAATGGATATGATGTTGAAAATTAATCCTGAATTTAGATTCTTTACTTTGGATACAGGACGATTACCTCAAGAGACATATGATATCATGGATGTCTTGAGAAAAAAATACCATATTACAATTGAAGTGTTATTTCCTGATACTAAAGAAGTTGAAGATATGGTAAAAGAAAAAGGACTAAATTTGTTCTATGAAAGTGTAGAGAACAGAAAACTCTGTTGTGAAATACGTAAAGTCCATCCAATGAATAAAATGTTAAGTACACTTGATGGATGGATTACTGGATTAAGAAGAGAGCAGACCAAAATTAGAGAAGATGTTACAATGTTCCAACTTGATCATGGACATGGTGGTATTCTCAAGATCAACCCAATAATTGATTGGACATGGGATCAGATTCAAGAACATATCAAAAAATATGATTTACCATACAACAGCCTCCTTGACAAGGGCTATCCTAGTATTGGATGTGAACCATGTACCAGACCAATAAAGCCTGGAGAAGACATTCGAGCAGGAAGATGGTGGTGGGAACAAGGAGAACACAAAGAGTGTGGCCTTCATATAGAGCGTAAAAGAGTGGAATAGTATGTCAGAAAACGATTCAATCAAACCACATGGTGGAGTACTAGTTAACAGAATTACAAATGTTGATCCTAGCGGATTATTCTCAATTACAATTTCTGAAGACTTGGCAAATGATGTTGAAAATATTGCAGATGGTATCTTTAGTCCCCTAGAGGGCTTTTTAGGCCAACAAGACTTTGAGAGTGTTATATCAAGAGGAAGACTTGCAAATGATCTTGCATGGACCATTCCTATCGTATTAGACGTTGATGAAGAAACTGCAAATAAAATGAAAGATGCAGTAGACGTACTATTGCAAAATCCAGATGGAATTGGTATTGCAGTATTACATGTTGAAGAAGTTTATACTTTTGACAAGGAAAAAACAGCTAAAGGAGTCTATGGCACTAATGATACAGCCCATCCAGGTGTAGCATACACAATGTCGATGAAAGATTTCCTAGTTGGTGGAAAAATTGATTTTATTCAAAGACCAAATGATACTGAAATTAGAAAAAATAGACTAACTCCAAAACAAACCAGAGAAGCATTTGCACAAGCTGGATGGAAAACTATTTGTGCATTCCAAACTAGAAACCCTCCACACGTTGCACATGAGATGTTACAAAAGACATCAATTACAACAAGAGATGGAGTATTTGTAAATCCTGTAATTGGAAAGAAAAAATCTGGTGACTTTGTTGATGAAGTAATTGTAAAATGTTATGAAACAATGATCGAGCATTACTATGCAGAAAATAGATGTAAACTAGGAACTCTACATACTCAAATGAAATATGCAGGACCAAAAGAAGCAATTCATCATGCAATCATGAGACAAAACTATGGTTGTACTCATATCATTATTGGCAGAGACCATGCAGGAGTTGGAAAATTCTATGATCCAATGGCAGCACAAGAAATCTTTTCAGATTATCCTGAACTAGATATTGCTCCAGTGTTCTTCCCTGCATTCTTTTATTGTAGAAAATGTCTTACATACACAACTCCAAAGGCATGTCCACATGATAATGATGACAAAGAGCAAATCAGTGGAACTGCATTAAGAGAAATGATTCAAAACGGACAAGCACCTTCTCAATTTATCCTAAGACCTGAAGTTGCACAAGTAATTTTGGATCATCCAAAACCTTTTGTTGATTAGATATTTATTCAATCAAACTTGCACTAGCTCCATGAGATATCTATTTGCAGCAATTTTACTTTCTGGAATTTTTATTACTCCTGCGTTTGCTCAGGAAGTAAACCCTTCATTAATTATTGATGAAATCGAGATTCCTGCTCAAGAATTTAATCGAGTTTTACGAGATGCTCCTGTTGTCCCTCTAGATGAGATTCATGCAGTCAGCTGGCAGGTAACAATTGATAACAATCTCCTTTATGCAAATCCTGATGGAAATGCCGTCTTTAGACTCTATGATGCAAACTCTGAAGACGAATTCATTGAGGTTGGAATGGGTTCAATTCCTGATAACAAATTCTGGGTAGCAGTCCAGACTCCAAAAGAAGGATACATTGTAGTTCATAGCGATTTGGAAAGAGGTTGGTATCCAGAAGCAAAGTCGATCATCTCCTTTACAGATAGAGCAGGACTAACTGTCAATAACGGTGCAAGAATTGTCGTCACCAATTTGGATATTGGTGAATTTGCAATAGGTTCTTACTCTGTTCATGGAATGGAGGGCTCTACTGATCCTCCCGCAGCAAATTCCGGTAGTTTGATTTTGGAATTTCTTTCAGGTGATCCATCAAAGAATGCATTTGCAATGTTTCCATTTTATGTTGCAGCAGGAATTGGTGTTATAGTTGGAGTGTTGTTTCTAACTAAGAAGCGTTCTTAGATTTGTAAAATTTGCAACTTCGCTTTATTTTACATACATCACACATTGGTGATATTGGTTTGCAAATGTTCTGACCATACATAACAAATGTGTCATTAATGTCAATCCAAAATTTCTTGTCAACTTTTTTCATTAATTCTTGTTCTGTTTCTTCAGGGTTTTTCGTTTCAACCAAACCTAATCTGTTTGAAATTCTATGAACATGAATGTCAACTGGAATTGCAGGTTTCTCAAATGCATAAACTAGCACACAGTTTGCAGTCTTTCGTCCTACTCCTGGCAATTGTACTAAAGTATCCAAATCTTCAGGCACTTTACCCTTGTATTTTGAATCAATAATCTTTGCAACTTCAATAATTCGTTTGGATTTGACATGATAGAATCCAATTGATTTGATAATTTTTTCAACATCTTTTAGTTTGGCATTTGCAAGTTGTTTTGGATTTTTGTATTTTGAGAATAGGACCTTGACTACTTTTGTTGTACTCTCATCTTTTGTTCTGGCAGAAAGTATGGTTCCAATCAAAATACTAAATGGACCAGTCTCAGCGTCGTGAAGATCTCGTAATGCAGTTATTCGTGGTGTCTTTACCGAGTTCATTGTATCCATCATTTTACTTAGAATTTTTTCCATTTTCATATGAAAAACTACGTACAAGTATTATAACTGTAAATCCAAATCAATCTCATTGGAATTAACTAGAGAAGAAGAATCTGCACTAAAAGGTGAACAGGGTGAAATTATGCAAATGGCATACAGAATTCTTGTTGCAACCGGTGAGGCAACAGATGCAGAAAAACTAGTTCCAATTGAATGGACTCATCTATCTGGAGTAAATTATAACACAATAGGCGATGCAGGCGAAGAATTTCTTTCGAGTATTAGCAAAGATGCACGAGTCAAAGTAAAGACCACTCTTAATCCCATGGGATTTGACATTGATAATGTATCAAACTATGGATTAGATGAGAATTTTATATCAAAACAACTCTCTATTAGAAATTCATATGAAATAATGGGTGTTATTCCATCTTTTTCATGTATTCCTTACGAAATTTTTGAGATTCCAAAAGATGGAACTCAAGTTGCATTTGCAGAAAGCAATGCTGCAATTCATGCAAATTCTTATGATAATTTGAAAACAAACAAAGAAAGTGCATTTAGTGCACTAGCTAGTGCATTAACTGGCAAGAGTCCTTACTCTTCACTACGAAAAGAAGATTCACCAAATGTAACAATTAGAATGAAAGTAAACGATCCAAATGAACTGACATATGGAATGTTAGGCTTCTTTGCAGGAAAAGTTGGAGATATTTCTGTAAATATTTCTGGTTTAGGTGAGATGGATAACCGTCAATGCAAGGCAATGTGTGGTGGAATGGGAACGTCTGGAACCTGTGCCAAATTTATCTTTGGAGAAGGTGAGTCTGATGCTGAGAAAATAGATTTTGATGAGAAAGCAATGCAAAATGTTTATGATGAGCTAAACACATCTGAGAAAGGGGATATCATTACACTTGGTAGTCCTCAACTAGGGTTAGAAGAAATTTCAGAACTAGCTGGAAAACTAAAGGGACGAACATTTGAGAAGAGATGTATGATATTTACTCCAAGAACTGTAAAAGAACAAGCAAACAAAATTGGCTATACAAATGAATTAGAACGTGCAGGATGTGAAATTCTTTCTGACTGTTGTACATGTCTTACTCCGTTAATTAACAAAGAAAATGTTGATGCTGTTACAACTAATAGCATCAAGGGTGCATTTTATCTAAAAAACTCTAATGGTGTTGGTGTAAATCTAAAATCATTATCGCAAATTATAGAAGATGAGACACGATGAAGGTTCTAGTTTCAGGAAAAGTTGAAGGTATTGTACTAAAATCAAAAGATGCAATTAATTTTCTAGGAACAGTTGACAAAAAAACTGGAATTATTAGTGACAAAAATCATGATCTATATGACAAATCAATCAAAGATACGATTCTAGTTTTTCCTTCTGGTGTTGGAAGTAGTGTAGGTGCATACACAATTTATTCTATCAAATCAAATGGAACAGCACCACTTGCAATGATCTGTCAAAAAGCAGATCTGACTGTAGCTACTGGATGTGCACTAGCAAACATTCCACTCGTAGTTTTGCCTGATGAAGAATTTTCTTCAATAAATAACGGAATGAAACTATCCCTTGATACTGATGCTAGTCATCCTCTTCAGTATCAATGAAATTTTGAATATCTGCTTCCCCTCTGTTAACATCTTTTACCTGGCTTTTTCCAGCAGGCATTACGCGAACAAATTCATCAATACTGATTTTTTTAGTAATTTCTTCATGAATTTTTGAGAATTCCAGCCTAATTTTCTTTGCAGCATCAACCATTTCGATTCCTTGTGGTTCAATTATTGCATAACAGATTGAATTTTTCTTGATTGTTTCAGGTGGGCCACATGTTAATGCATAGCCATCTTCTTGTGGAATTATCCCCACTGCTAGTTTGAGATTTCCACTTTTAATGAAATTTCTTTGCCCTTCAATTGTAAATGATCCTTTTGGAAGAAATTCTCCACTTGGAGCTGATTTTTTTACTTGATCGGGATTTACCCAATATGCACTAACACCGTACATTCCTTCTCTCCATGCACGACTAAAACAAACTGTTGCATGTGAAACTTCATTCATACTTGTATCAGGAACATTTTGTGCATCTTTGATAATAAAAAATGGAGAACCAAAAATATCCCCATGGAAAATTTTATCATTCTTGTCCAAATGTTTTCTTACCACTGCAGAGTTTGATGCAGCATCTCTTCCACCAATCACTAAGAATCCATCAGATGTGTAGAACCATCTATATCTTTCATACCAGTTCTTTTTTCTAATTTCAGAAACTAGAATCGTGTCTTTCTCAGATTCTGTTTTGTTTTGTAGTTTCTCTAATTTTTTTAAAGTCTTAGATTTTATTTCTTCAATAGAACTTATTGCACCTGATTGTTTTTTTGCCTCATTAAATAATGCAGATGCAATTGATTGCAAAGACGCCTTTGTGTCTACCTTTATTTTCTCATCTTGAATAACAATTAGTGGAATCCCTTTTTCTGAAATCAATTTTGCATTGTTTGCTGTCATGATTTCTTGTGCAGAACTATCTTCAATTGATAAAATCCCTTTTGAAATCATATCATAGAGTGAATTTGCTACATTTGTGATATTTTTTGACCTCTCTTTTACTGTTTGAATGGCTTTTTCCTGCTCAGAAATCTGAGTTTCTAATTCTTTTATCTTCTTGTCTGAGCCACTAGTCTGAATTGATTTTCCTTTATCTACAATATTTTGTGTAAAAACAGTGTCAAGTCCTTCTATGAAGCTGTTTACTTTGGTAATCTCTCCTTCAATTTTTCCAAGTTGAATTGGAAGAACTTCTGTTTTTTCATTTCTTACTATGATAGGATCATGATTCTCTGAAACAATGTCTGATACGGTTTTCTTTGTTGTCTCAAAGATCTTTTCTATCTCTTCCTCAGTTAGAAGATTACCAATCTTTTTTGGATCAACATTTGCAATTTCAAAAATACCTTCTACATATTTTTTTGGCAAACCTAGAGTACGTCCAAACCATTTTGCCGCAACCAATTCTGTTGTTTTGATATCTTCAAAATCCTTTTCTGCTAAATTGAAAATATCTAATCCACTTTGTGGGGGTTGAGCATATTCTAACCCCACACTTAGTTTTCTATGTCTTACATCTATTGAATGCTGCAATGCAAGAATTTTCATCTCATTGTTGCAAAGTAAAATATTTCCATCTCCAAAAAATTCACCTACTAAAACAAACTCTTTTCCAAATCCTTCAAATCTAAAATATGCAATCCTTTCAGCACCAATTTGTTCGATCTTTTTTAATTTTAATCGAAGGAGATCACTTCTTAGTCTTTTGAGCAACTTATTTGGTTCAACTTGATCAATTTTTACTTCTGTTAACCAAACTCCTGAGGTAGAGATCATCATGAATAGATCACTTTTTTCAGTATGATGTAATTTGAAGAGAATACTGTCTTTTGTTATTCCATAGATATTGCTGACATAGTAATCTTCGACTTGTTTTGAAATTTTATCAACTAAATATCGTAATTCAATTCCTGATAATGCCATGCCTATCATATTTTTTATCTGAAATTATACCCTTGCTATGACGTGCTCAAATTTTGACCAAAGATATTAAACATGGTTTGCTTGAGACACGCTAGAAATTTAATTGGCCAAATTCAAAAAGAAGAAATCAAAACCTACACCTGAGCCTGAGGACTCTAAGAAGGAAACTCCTCAAGAAGAGCCAGTTGATATTCCTGAAATAGAAAAATCTGAACCAGCTCCTGAACCATCAAAAGAACCTCAGATGAGTGAGGCTGAAAAAAGTGACAAGGATAGAAAATTAAACAAATTATTTTGGATGCGTGTTGCTCTTGCAGTTATTGCAGGTACTGCAGCTACTTTCATCTTTGAAGATATTGAAGGCGAGGATAGACGATGGGCATCCATTGGATTTATGATTATAGTATTCTTTGCAACAATTATTGTAGCTAAAGGAATGAAGATGCAATTACCATCATCAGACAGAAAGAAAATTGTTACACAAGCAATTGGTAGCTATGTTTTCTTGTACTTGTTTACTTGGATTGTAACCTATACTCTAGTTCATTCTGGAAATATTTCTACTGGAATTAACATCTAGTATACTACAAAAGGTGATAATCTAATGTGGGATTACAAAACTCCTGGAATTCCTGATGAAGAGTTTGAGAGAACTGAAAAAGTTCCCATTACCAAAGAAGAAGTCAGAACTGTTCAAATTAGTAAAGCTCGACTAAAATCTGGACAAACTGTCTATGATATTGGCTGTGGTAGTGGTTCTATTTCTGTAGAAGCTGCACTACAAATTGAATCTTCTGGAAAAATCATTGCAATTGATTATGATCAAAATGCAGTAGACTTGACAAAAAAAAATTTGGAAAAATTTGAACTTTCAAATGTTTCAGTAATACTTGGGAACGCTAAAGAAAAAATTTTAGAACTTGAAGAAGCTGATGCAATATTTGTTGGTGGCACTGGTGGTGATACCAAAGAAATTGTAGAGTTATCTGAAAAGAAACTAAAGATAGGTGGACGTATTGTTATTGGAATTATTCTCATTGAAACATTATACTCTGTATTGCAAGTGATGGATACATTACAATTCAAAGATGTAGACATTACTCAAGTAACCATCTCTAAAAGCAGAAAAACCACTACTGGAACCATGATGCTAGCACGCAACCCTGTGACCATAATTTCAGCAACCAAAGCCTAATCTAGCTTTTAATTGGGAGAAAATTTAGTCATTTCATGCCTGGATTGATAGGAATTGGTGTTGGTCCTGGAGATCCTGAACTTCTTACAGTCAAGGCTGTAAAAGCAATCCAAGATGCTGACATTATCATGTGTCCTGCCTCAAAAGAAGACAGGCCTAGTATTGCATTATCTGTAGTTGATTCCCTCATTGATAAATCAAAGAATCAAGAGATTGTAAAGCTAATTTTTCCTATGACTAAAGACAAAGATGTCCTTGAAGAGACTTGGAAAAGAAATGCAAAGATTATGGCTGAAACTGTACAATCAGGAAAAAATGTTGTTTATCTAACAGTAGGTGATCCATTTTTGTATAGTACTTGGATATACATGCACAAAGATCTTACTGAAAAATATCCTGAAATGAACATTAGTGTTATTCCTGGAATTGTTTCAATGTTTACATTTGCATCAAAAGTTGGTGTAAGTATAGCTGAAGGAGCTGAAAAAGTTGCAATAATTCCTTCTTGCTATGATTTGAGTAGTGTTAAAGAGATTGCAAAAAATTCAGAATCTATGATATTTCTAAAAGATGGTAGATATTTTGATCAAGTAATTGATGTTCTAAAAGAATCAGGATTCCCTGATAACTCTATTTTTGCAATTGGACAAGACTTGGGAACAGAAAATGAAATTATTAGAAAGATGACTTTGGGTGAAGTAAATGATGATACATTAACTACAAAATACTTTTCAATCTTGGTGGTAAAACGTGTCTGATGTATTCTTTGTTGGTTGTGGACCAGGTGATCCTGAACTAATTACAGTTAAAGCAAAAAAACTAATTCAAAAAGCAGATGTTGTTGTTTATTCCGGTTCTTTAATTCCAGAACCCATTTTGAAATTATGTAAAAAAGGAAAATTGTATGATGCAGCTGGAATGGTTAGAGAAGAAATTTTTGATGTGTTATACAAAAATGCAAAAAAAGACAAACTTGTTGTTAGATTGCATGATGGTGATCCATCAATCTATGGTGCAATCAAAGAACAGATTGATAACCTTACAAAAAAAGGAATAAAATCTACAGTCGTGCCTGGAGTTACTGCATTTTTAGCCTCAGCAGCTGCTTTGGGAACCCAACTAACTCTTCCAGGAGTTACTCAAACAATTATTGTAACTAGAGCAGAATCTAGAACCAAAGTTCCAAAAAGAGAAAAAATTTCTGAACTTGCAAAACACAAATCCACTTTGATCTTTTACCTCAGTGTTCATTTGATTTCTGATTTAGTTAAAGAAGCAATTGCAGGTGGATACAAAAAGAAAACACCTGTTGCTGTAGTATATAGAGCAAGTTGGAAAGATCAAAAAATTATCAAAGGAACACTTGGTGACATTGCAAAGAAACTCAAAGAAGAAAAAATTACAAGAACTGCTATTGTAATAATTAGTGATGTAATTGATCCTGAAACATATGAATATTCTAAACTATATGATAAAAAATTCAGTCATGGTTACAGAAAAGCTAAAAAGACAAAAAATTAACCTTGTTTTTAATTCCTATTTTTGATAATTTTAATTGAAATTCTTTTGTGTTTCCAGAAGTGAAAATTTTTAAAGAATTTTTTTTAGATTGTTTGTTTTTTATTTTGAAATAAATTTTTTGAGCTACAATATTTCCTGGATCAACAAATTGTATGTTTGGAAATTCTTTTTCTAAATATTTTTTTAAAAATGGTAAATGTGTACTCGATAATGTAACAGCATCGATTTGATTTTCATTCAATATTTCTAATTTTTTTTTAATGATCTTTTCACAATATTTTTTTTCTGTAAGAAATTTTCCTGATTCAACTAAATCTACAAGTTTTGTTCCATTAATTTTAAAAATTTTAAAAGACTTTGGGATGTTTTCTTGAATGTATTTTGATAATCCTTTACTTTTTGTTGCCGATTCTGTTGCAAGTATCCCGATTTGTTTTGACTTTGTGATTTTTTTTGCTTCTTTTAGAGGTGGCTTTACAACAAAGATTCTATTTGTGCCTAAATCTAACATAAGGCTAGGCGTATTTGATGCAACAACTATGAAATCAGGAGAGAATTTTTCTAACAAATTGATAGATTTACGCATAATTCTTTCCAATTGAGCCTGAGATTTTTTGCCATAAGGGTAACTTTGCTGGTCTGCAAAGTAGATGATTTCAGACTTGAATGCTTTTTGCATTTCTTTAATTATAGATAATGAGCCTAGTCCTGAATCAAAAACTGCAATTTTAGCCACAACATTATCAAAAGAATCTCAGAATAATAGTTTGTTAGCTAATTTTACCCAAAAACTGATCTAAATTTACACCCGACATTAAGACTAAATTTCTAAATCCAAATCATGCCAAACTTCGACAAGACTTGGGCTCGACAAGAGACCCAAAGCGTAACTGGCAAACTCCGAGAAGCAGTAAAGCCTCAAGGTGCATTAAAACCACGAATCCAAACTGCAGTAAACAAACTACAAGTCCAAATTTCAAAGATGGACTCTATGTTAGGAAAACTGCACGAAAGAGATGCGCAACTCTTTCAGAGAGTCGTGACTGCAATGCAGCAACATGATACTAGCACAAGTAGAGTTTTGTCTAACGAATTAGCTGAAATTCGTAAGGTTACAAAGATGCTCGGCAACGCAAGAATGTCATTAGAACAAGTCCAACTAAGACTCACAACTATTCATGATCTTGGTGACGCTATGGTGGCAATCGGACCAGCAATGTCTACAATGAAGGGATTGAAGTCATCGCTAGGAAGATTCATGCCAGAAGCAGACTCAGAATTGAATACCATGACCCAGACACTCAATGGACTTATGATGGATTCACTTGCAGGAGACTCATTTAACATGGAGTCAGACGTTTCTAGTGAAGAAACAGAGAAGATCCTACAAGAAGCATCTGCAGTAGCTGAACAACAGATTGGTGATAAGTTCCCATCTGTACCTTCCTCAACTGGACTTTCGTCAGGAACCTCTACTTCTACCTTCGAGTAGTTGGGAAAAGACGTCAGTCGTTTCTTTTTATTTTAATTTCTAAAAAACTAGTTTAGCAATTTTTCTTTGAAGGTAAATTTCTTGTTTAATACAAAGTTTCCAAAAGCTGCTGTAGCCACTGCTAAAATTAATGCTAATGGATATGAAATCTCAGCACTATCCACTAGGAAATACACCATTCCTAATTGTACTAATGCACCTAGCGAACTAAACAATGCAAACTTGCCATATTGTGACATTGTCTTTTTAATTCTGAAATCTCTATCTCCAAATGTCCATGCTTTGTTTAGAATAAAATTAGTTGAAATTGATGCAATAATTCCAATAACATTTGCATGCAAGTACCACATATCTGAAATTCCACCTGCAAATAATAATGAAATCAAATAGTTTACTACAAATCCAGAAGCTCCAACTGTATAGAATCTTGCTGCTTTGTAAAGAAATTTCACAGACTTTCTCTTCTCTTTCTCTTCTTCTGGCTTTCCATATCTGTAAAGCTTCCAAACCGATTTGTAATAGTCAAAGACTGTTTTCATACTTAGTTTACTAGAACCTAATTCTCTATCTTGAAATGTGTATGGAATTTCTGTAATTGAAACATTTTTTGTTTTAACAAGAATTTCCAAAAGGATTTTGTAACCAATTGCGTCAATATTTAGTCCATTAAGAATATTTTTTTTGAATGCAAAAAACCCAGACATTGGATCTTTTGTATTAATTCCCAATCCTTTTTTTGCAATAAGTGTTGCAAATTTACTAATTAGTTTTCTTTTTGCAGACCAATTTTCAATTTTACCACCTTTAATGTAACGTGATGCAACTGCAATGTCGTATTGGTATTTTTTTATTGATTCAACTAATTTTGGAATAATTTGTGGTGGATGAGAAAAATCAGAATCCATGACAACAATTGTATCGCCTGTTGCTTGCTGAATTCCTTTAAGAATTGCAGAACCTAAACCATCTTTTGTTTTTCTATGAATGACTTCAATTGTATAATTTGTAATTTTCTTCAAATTTTTTAGATAATCATCAACAATTTTCCCTGTTCCATCAGGAGAATTATCATCAACAACAATTGCTTGAGCCGAAATATTTTTGGGTAAATTTTCTTTAATTGATTTTAAAATGTTGAGAATATTTTGAGATTCATTATATGTAGGAATTATGATTGAGATCTGATTATTTGGCTTTTCTACCAACATATTTCCCCAGAAATTTTCAGTAGTTATTAATTTTTAATTATTTTTTAGGCTTGGCAGTCTATTTTTTTAACTCTCAAATTCTACCATTTCCCTAAAAACCATTAATCAAAATTTGAGTATCAGAATGAAATAGATCTCTAAACGAATCTCAGTTATTCGGACTATGGAAAACTAACAGATTCTAAAAGAATAGAATCCATATCAGAAATCTTTACCCTAGATTGTTCCATAGAGTCTCTTTTTCTAATTGTAACAGTATCGTCTTCTAACGTCTGATGATCAACCGTAACTGCAAAAGGAGCTCCAATCTCGTCTAACCTTCTATATCTTCTGCCAATTGCACCTGAATGATCTAAGAAAGCATCAAACTTTCGTTTAATGGAAAGATAAATCTCATCTGTTTTCTCTTTTAATCCATCTTTTTTTACTAGTGATAAAATTCCAACATGAGTTGGTGCTAAGTATGGTTTTAGTGATAAAACTATTCTTTCATGTTCTTTGTCATCCTTGAGTGAGTGTTCCAAAATTGTGTATAAACTCCTATCAATTCCCATTGAAATCTCAAATACGTGTGGTAATACCTTATCATCTCCATCCATAATCTCAAACTTTTCCTTACTCTTGTTTGCATGACTTGACAAGTCATAGTCTGATCTATAGTTGCATGCAACTAGTTCTAACCAACCAATTGTGGTTTCTACCTCAAAATCAAATGCAACTTCTGCATAGAATGCCTTTTCCTTTTCTCCCAATTTCCTAAATCTACTTTTTGAAATATCTATACCTGTTTTTTCATAAAATTCAGTTAATATTCCTAGATAATATGCTACAAACTTGTTTGGAACAGTTCCAGACTCTATTGCTTCTTTACAAGTCATTTCAACTGGTTCAGAATCTGTTTGAACTCTGATTACTGTGTCTTGAACTTCTGTAAACTTTTCAACTTCATCCAGTTTTGATGGATTACAAAAAACTTCAATCTCTGCTTGATAAAATTCTCTTAGACGCAATAGACTTTGTCTGGGAGCAATTTCATTTCTAAAACTCTTTCCTACCTGTGCAATTCCTAAAGGAAGCTTTCCTCTCATAGTTTTGTATAATCTAGGAAAATCTACAAAGATTGATTGACAAGTTTCTGGTCTAAGGTATGCTTCCTCTTCTTCAGGACCAATTCCCACTCTAAACATCATATTGAAATTCTTTGTTTTATCAAAATCCCCCTTACACTTTGGACATTTTATATTATTTTGACTAATTGCATTATCAAACTCTTCCAAATCTGCGCTTTCAGGAATTTCAATTTGAGTTAACTCTGCAATTGTTCTATCTGCTCTAAATGTTGAATTACATTTTGTACATTTTATTATCGGATCAGCAAAATTTCCCAAATGTCCTGAAGCTTCAAATACTGATTTTGACATTATCTGTGAACCATCGATCTCAAGCATTCCATCTCTTCTGATTAGTTCTCTTCTCCACAATTCTAGAAATTTATTTTTTAATCCTACTCCCGTTGGACCATATTCCCAAAATCCAGCTTGTGCATCAGCATAAACTTCACAACTTGGAAAGTAAAATCCTCTCTCAAGTGCTAATTTCATTACTGCTTCATAGTCCATATTTACTCACTAAAACCATTGAATAAATTTCTACGCAAATTCTTTTGCTTTTCTAATGTTCTCAAAATCATCTCTATCGTCATCAATAGGAGTCTCTAAAATTATGGGTATTTTTTTCTTGTTTGCAAACTTTACAATGGCAGAAATTCCTTTCTCGCCAATTCCTCCCATTCCTAAATGGTAGTGCCTATCAAGATTACAACCAAGATCTCCTTTAGCGTCATTTAGATGAAGAATTTTCAAATTATCTATTCCTACATATTTATCAAATTCTGAAAAAGTTTCTTTGACTTTTGCTTCGGTTCTTAAATCATATCCAAAAACAAATGCATGACATGTATCTAAACAAACACCAAATTTTTTTGCAGGTTTTAGTTGTTTGAATATTTCTCCTAATTGTTTAAAATCTGAACCAACAGAATTTTTTTGTCCTGCTGTATTTTCTAATAAAATCATTACATCATTTTTTGTTTTACCTGCTTCAGTTAATCCTTTAACTAATTTCTTAATTCCTGCCTCTTCTCCAGTTCCTAAATGACTTCCAAGGTGTGTTACAAGATATGGAATTCCTAATTGTGCACATCTCTCAACTTCATCTACCAAAGTTTTTACTGATTTTTCAAACCCATCTTCTTTTGGAGTAGCTAAATTTGGTAAGTATGGCATATGTGCACATGTTGCAAATCTATCAATTTTACTTTCTTTTAATTTTGATTTAAAATTGGTAATGTCATCTTTTGTTAATGTCTTTGCATGCCATCCTCTTGGATTTCTAGTAAAGATTTGAAACGCTGAACATTCTCTTTCTACTGCATTGTCCACTGATTTGTCAATAGATCCTGAAATTGACACATGACAGCCGATCTGCATATTCCAAATTTTATTAAAACATAATTTAAACCAGCATCAAATATACTGAAACCAGATTTTTAAGTAAACTAGGTAATTTACTAGTATGCTGGCACTTGGACAAGATGAAATTGCAAAATACCCATTCTTAGCTGATGCTGGTCAGTATCTGAAAGATAAGGGATTCACCTTAGAACAATTTGGAACAGATCCTGATCTTAAGGAACTGATAACTAAGGCATATGAGAGAATTCAAGTTGCAGCAGATGGCAAGATCTACAAATCTGATCTTATTGGGGATCAGGTCTCAAAAGAAGCAGCACTACCTAGAGAAGTTTTCTCATTTTTACTCGCTATAGTTTTGTTAAAACTAAGTGGTATGCATACTCTAATCAAGAGATTTGCGCTAGCTGAGGCAAGACGAGCTGAAAAATATCTAGAAAAGGACCTAGCAGATATTTCAGATGAATCAAAAAAACAATTAGCAATTAGGGTAATTGATGATTTATTTTCAGTTCAAATAGAAAAACTGGATGATTATTTTGTAATTCCCGTATCTGATTATCTAAAACATTCTATTAATTTTCATGAAAGGGAATGGAAATTAATTAATAGACATGTTGAAAATGGACAAGTCTTTCTTACTCCTCATGAAACTGTGAGATTGATTAGAAAAGAACTTGGTACATACATCAATTCAAAAATAGTAAATGCAAAAACACCAACAATGATTCCTGGCTTTGAAGATTCTGTAAACAAACTTGTAATGTTATCAAAAAAATTCTCAACTTTTACAGTAACAACTGGAGAATATCCTCCATGCATCAAACATGCAATTGACATACTTGAAAAAGGTGAAAATCTTCCACACTCTGGTAGATTTATGTTAGCAACTTTTCTTCTTTCAAAAGGACAATCTGTTCAACAAATTGCACCATTATTCAAGAATGCTCCTGATTATAATGAGCGCGTAACTCTTTACCAACTCAATCATTTAGCTGGAACTTCTGGCAGTGGCACCCAATATTCTTGTCCTTCATGTGAAAAATTAAAAACACAAAGTCTTTGTTTTGCAACATCTGAATGTGATGGCATAATCACTCCACTTCAATTTGGAAAAAAGAGAAAATAATGAATGAAACTGATATAAAATTTCTAGAAAGTGCGTTCAAAAAATATTATTTTGAACAATTCGAATTGATTAGAGTACCAGAACGTACATCTGAAAGAGAATTTGGTTATCAAAAATTCAACTCAGGAATGACACGTCATATTTCAGTCAAAGATGACAAAGAACTGCATTTACTACTAATGCAAAACGTTCCATCTGATGTCTATTGTTCAAATGCATACTATTCATTTCCAAATTTACCTATGAATGAGAAAGATTGGAAGGAAGCTGATCTTATTTTTGATATTGATGCAAAGGATCTTAATCTATCGTGTAGAGGAAATCATACTTTATCAATATGCAATGAATGTCATGAAATTTCAAATAATTCTGAAAAATGTTCAAAATGTAACTCTACAAAATTAGAAAAAAAATCTTTGCCATGTAAGAATTGTATAGACTCTTCAAAAATTGAAGTTAAAAAATTATCAGAAATTCTAACAAATGATCTTTCAGTAAACAAAGATGATATTCAAGTATATTTTTCTGGGAATGAAGGATTTCATATCTATGTTTATAATTCACAATTTCAACAAAATGGTTCTAGAGAAAGATCAGAGCTTGTAGATTACATTATGTTTAATGGTGCAATCCCTGAAAAATTTGGAATGAAAAAATTTAAGCCAAATAGAAATTCTTTTCCAGATTTTGATGAAGCTGGATGGAAAGGACGATTTTCAAAATATGTTTATGGGTCAAAATCAAAAAGATCAAAGATCGTCTCAGAATTACTTTCAAATGGTTATTCATCATTCCAAAAAACTTTGGATGATGTTTCTGAAAATATTGGTACAAAAATTGATCCAAATGTTACAATGGATATTCATAGAATCTTTCGTTTACCAGGCTCTATCAATAGTAAAAGCGGTCTTACAAAAATTCATTGTAAAGACTTGGTAAAATTTGATGCTTATGTCGATTCATCTTTTCTTAGTGATGATAGTGTTGAAGTCTTAGCAAATTGTCCAATTGAGTTTAAATTAAAAAATAAAAAATTTGGGCCATATCATAACGAAAAAGTAAGTGTTCCTACATTTGCTGCAGTCTATATGGTATGCAAAAAACTAGCAACAATAGCCTAATTTTGCTGGTAAGACATTAATTTACCAAATCTTAACTCAACTTGATTTTGTATAGCGCCTCTACTGATAAGCAGACTCCTCCTCCTGATGCTGGAAAATACATCAGATTAGGTATTATTGCAATCATTGGTATTGTTATTTTTGCAATTGTGGGAAATCAGGCAGTTATTTTATCGATGAATTTTACAGAATTTGGCGATCAATTTACCAAGCCTCTCTATTACACACTTGTATCTACTATTATTTTAGCTGCCATTGCATTAGTTCGTGTTAATATCGCTGGACGATCTTCTATTTTCTGGTATGCAATTAATACTGCAATTGGATTTTTAGGTCGAAGTGGACAACAACCAATAACTAATGCTGTACCTAGTTTTAGAGACTACAAATTAAGTTCAGGCCAATTTATTCTCTGGCAAATTACCAAAATTTTCCTCTTTGGTGCATTCTTTGCAAATATCATGTTTGGATTTGCTGCAATGTCGTTTATTGATGGCAATTATCTTGGAATAGAAAATCTACCAAAATTATTTTCATTACCATTTGTAACTCCCGAAACTGATCCAAATTATGCTGCAGAAAACGTAGTTCCAATGATACCTGCATTAGTAATTTTGATACCTCCAATACTTGCTGCAATTGGATTACGTTTAGTTTTGTATGTTGGCTTGCACAGAATAATTAATGTAATCACTTCATTTCTTCAAGACTCTAATGAAGGCAAACCCAGATACCTAAATTATGTTTCTACCATTGAAGGAATAATTGGTATTGGAATACTCTGGGCAGGATTCAATCTCTTTTTCACTGATCAAATCGATTATAACACAAGATATGTCATCGGTGGTACACTTGTTATTGGTTCTGCATTAATTGCATTTTCAGTAGTTGATAGGATTAGAGCACGTGTTCTAACTCATATGTTTAAGAGAGATGTATACATTAGAATTCTTACAATAATTGCAATTGCAATAATTATTGCGGGTGTTGTTTCTGTAAATAATAGCATTGCCGATGCAAAAAAGATTGAATTTTTGGGACCATATACTGCCCAACAAATTGGTGTGAACAGATATCTTGGTGAACTAAATAATATACAAGAAAACACACATGATGTCCAACTCACATCTGTTTCTCCAAACAATATCAAGAATTATGTCTCTCAAAACAGCGATGTTTTAGATGTAATTCGAGTTTGGGACTGGGAAGCAGCTTTTGCCAAATTAAAACCTGAAATTGGTTTGATCCCTTATGTTGACTTTGAAGATAATGATATTTTGAGATTTAACAATACTTTGTATTGGACAGCCTCCATGAAACCAATTCTTCCAACCTCTGTTAGCCTTGAAAATAGATGGTACAATGAGCATTTTGTATATACACATGTTCCAGAAGGATTCCTTACTTTAGAAGCAACAGACGGACAAATTGTTGATAGTGAGCAGTTTTTCAAACAAAGAGAAATTTACTATGGTGAAGGCGGTTTATTTGAACAAACCTGGTCAGGTTATCCTAATTCTAGGGGATCTGAAAGCGCAGAACTTGGTGGCGTTTCATATTCTGGATTAGGAGGATTAGATGTTTCACCTCCATTGAGTTGGATATTTGAGCCAAACTTTTTGCTTTCATTTCCAGGAGAATCTGTTCATATCATGAGATACAAAGATGTTCATGATAGAATGCAAACACTGTATCCTTATTTCCTCTATGACTTGTTTGGTAAAGAACTAGATTCACTTCCTGTTACTGATGGTGAAAACTCCTATTGGTTAATTCCATTAATCATTGGATTTGATACACGAGATGTTCCATGGTCTGTTGGAAATCCATATTTGCGTTTAGTTGGATATGCTCTTGTTGATTCATACGATGGTGACATTCAATTACTAAAGACAGGAGATGATTTCTTTACAGAAATGTTTGCAAGTCAATATGAAGAACAATTCCAACCAATGCCTGCTTGGTTAGAGGAACAGATCAGATATCCTGTTGAGTTATTCAACTGGAAGACTGAGATGTACAATGTTTACCATGTCACAAATGTTGAAACATTCATCCAAGCAAATGAATTTTATGAGATTCCTCGTGGTCTTGATACCTATTATGTTGAGGCAAAACCACCAGGATTTGATCAAACTGAATTCTTAGGCTTATTATCATTAGAATTACGTGGATCTGAAGGAAGAAACCTTGCTGGATATATGGTAGTTGAAAACGATCTTACTAATCTAGGAGACTTGCAGTTCTATGAAGTTCCATTAGATTCTGAAACAAAACTAATTGGTCCAACCGCAGTTAGAGAAGCACTCGATAGAGATCCTGAATTTGCTCAATTAAAGACATTATTGAGAAATCCAAGAATTGGTGATAATATTCTCTACAGGGTAGGTGCTCATGATGTTTACTTTATTCCTGTTTATACTGCTGGTGCTGGTGGTGTAGTTGCACAATTAGGAACAATTGCAGCTGTAGGTGCTGCATTTAATGGAGAATACTTTGTTGGATTGGGAGATACTCAAGAACAAGCATTTGAAGCTTATCTGAAGAAAGTTTCAGGCGTAGCAGGTTCTATTACAGTAGCTGATGAGAATTATGTTGAGCTAGACAGAAATGATAGAATCGAAATCATCAAGAAAGTATTCGAAGAAAATGAAATTACTATATCTGAACCTACATCAATACAAATTCCATTATCATTCAATGAAGGAGAATTGTTCTTCTTTACTGAAAATGAACGTGAAGAAACTGTAGAATTCTTGTCCCAGTTTATTGATGACTTTGTAAAACCACGAAGTGATAGAGTATTCATGTGGCAAGAAGAAAATAATCTCAATATCGGAACAATATATGTCAAGGATGGTATATCTGAGATTCATTATGTTTCAATTGAGGTAGGCAGCTAATTGCTTCTAATTGTAGATAATGGTTCTATTTACACAAAAAATCTAACTGATTTTCTTACTAGAAAAAATATTCCATTTGAAACTAAGACACCATTTACTATAGATATCAATTCATTATCTAATTATGATTCTTTTATTTTATCTGGAAGAAGAAAAAACGAAAAAAAGATTAATGAAATAAATTCCAAAATTGTAAATTATTCTATGCAAAATAATTCTAAACTACTCGGTATATGTTATGGTGCAGAAATCTTAGCTCTTACTTTAGGAGGAACCATCAAAAAAAGCTCATCTTTTCAGAAAGGAAATGAAACTGTAAAGATATTTGAGAATGATCTAACAAATAATGATTCTTTATTGGTTTTTGAGAGTCATAATTTTGAGATATCAAAGTTGCCTAAAGAACTAGTTTCTATTGGAGAATCTTCTAATTGTAAATATGAAATTATCAAACATGTAAACAAGCCTATTTTTGGAACTCAATTTCATCCTGAAATGAGTCTAGATGGAAATAATCTGATTGAACAGTTCTGTCTACTCTGAATGATTTTAATTACTCTGAAAATTTGATTAATTTATGGAACAAGAAGACCATGAATTACTTTTACCTCTAGTTGAAGAAGAAAACATCTGCCTTCCATTGCCTGTTAATGTGGTCTCAAAATATTGGAATATTGATTTGCCCATGGCTGAAGCTACAGAGACTGCAAAAAAATATGCAGGATTTAACGGAAGTATACTAATTGAAGGAATTGAATCTGCAGAAAGACATGGATTGATATGTAAAATTGTGCATTCTTCTCTAAATGAACTAAAAAAAATTATTGATTCTGGAATCCCTCCAATAGTAATTCTTCCAGGAATACCTGAAGTTACTCAACATGCTTCAATTATTACTGGTTACAATAATGATGAAAAAACTATTTTGCATTATATCCAAACAGGAAATCAAGAAGGTGAAATGCAGGAAGGTGCAATTCCTGAAGATGTTTTTGAAAAAGAATGGTGTGAAGAAGGAAAGTTATTGATTGTACTTGCACCTGAAGATATTATATCTTCTATCAAACTTGAAAATGATTCTTTTGATAAATCAAATCGATTATGTTTTGAATCAGAACGACAAAATATTCTAAAAAATTACTCAGAAGCAATCAACTCTTTAAACCAAGCAATAGAATTGAATCCAGAAAATTCAACAGCACTCCATCTTTTAGGTACTATGATGAATGAACAAAAATCTTCTGAATGTATAAAACTTTATGAAAAATGCTTAGAGCTCAATAATAGATCATATTTGACGTATAATGGACTTGGAAATTTTTATCTAAAAACAAATGATTTTGAAAAAGCAGAAGATTGTTACACAAAAGCAATTGAAATTAATCCCAAACGTTCTGCTAAAATTTACAAAAATCGTGCTTATCTTAGAGAACAACAAAACAAGAATAACGATGCAAAAGACGATCTTAAAAATTATCTAAAATATTTTCCAAAAGCTCCTGATAGAGGAATTATAGAACAAGCAATTCGTGAATTATAATGCGGAGTGCGGGATTTGAACCCGCGGCCTTCAGCTTGGGAAGCTGACATCATACCAGACTAAACTAACTCCGCTTGTGCTCTCTTCATTAATTATAATTAAATATCTTAATTCTCAAATTAGTACATGGATGCAAGATGTCCTGAATGTGAAAAAGTTGCAATACTGGATGATGATGTAACAAATGTAAAATGCCCTCATTGTAATTTTGAAGCAGATTATGACACGTATCTTGAAATCATGAAAGATCAAGCAATCAACATGTCTTCTGAATACATTCCTGATAGACCCGGATTATAATTTACCAATAATTTCCTTTATCTGAACAATCTAGATGCGCTCCACAATTAGGACAAAACATATGACAGGCCTGCATGTCGACCATCTTATTATCGCACTTGGGACATCGTATATCTTCAGCCATGTTCATCTCTATCTCTGTTAATTTAAAAATAATGTCCAAAGGTTAATTAGTCGTTTTAGATTTTTTTCGAATACTTGGCAAACTTCAAGATTACCATTTCCGATACCAAAGGAAAATCAATGTCTAAAGAGCTTAAAGATAGCGATGCTAATCCTCTCTTAGGACTTGAATTAGGACAAGAAACTGATGCTTCTGTTGTAGGTCTAAATGGAAAGTTAAAACTTACTGGAGGTAGTGACAAGTCTGGTGTTCCAATGAGAAATGATATTCATGGTGCTGCAAGAAAATACGTTTTGCTTTCTAAAGGTGTAGGTTTACAAGATGCAGAGAAAGGACAAAGAGTAAGAAAATTAATGCGTGGAAACACTGTTTCTGAAGAAATTTATCAAATTAATTGCAAATTTGATGGTGAATTACCTGTTGAAGAAGCTCCTGCAGAAGACGCACCAGAATCTGCAGAAGAAAAATCTGAAGATAAAAAAGAATAACTTAACATATAACGATTCTACCTTTTGACTCATGCACTGGAGAGAGACACTTCCTGATTGGTACATTGAAAAGTATGGGTATCAACCATGTGTTAACATTGGAACTGCTGGCCATGTAGATCATGGAAAAACTACTCTGATTCAAGCATTAACTGGTTCATGGACAAGTGTTCATAGTCAAGAACTAAAACGTGGAATTACAATTCGTGTTGGTTATTCTGATGCAGCATTTTACAAATGTAAAAACTGTGAAGAACCATTAGGGTATTCTACAACACCAAAATGCAACAATTGTGGTGGAGAAAGTGAACTATCTAGAGTTGTTAGTTTTGTAGATAGCCCAGGACACGAGAGTTTAATGGCAAATATGCTATCTGGTTCTGCATTAATGGATGGAGCATTATTACTAGTTGCAGCAAACGAAAAGGTTCCAAGACCCCAGACAAAAGAACATCTTTTAGCACTCCAAACACTTGGAATTCAACAGATTGTAGTAGTTCAAAATAAAGTTGATTTACTATCTTACAAAGAAGCACTAGCAAATTATCAAGATATTACAAAATTTGTTAAAGGAAGTCATGCTGCAAAAGCACCAATTATACCAATTTCTGCCCAATCTGGCCTAAATGTAGATGCATTAATTGGTTCAATAGAATCTAATATCAAAACCCCTGACAGAGATGAAAAACAAGATACAGTTATGCATGTTTTACGTTCTTTTGATGTAAACAAACCTGGAACTAAATTAAAAAACATCAAGGGAGGTGTTATTGGTGGTAGCTTGACTCAAGGTATATTCAACGTAGGTGATGAAATTGAGATAAAACCAGGAATACTAAATGAAAAGAAAAAAAATTATGAACCTCTTGTAACAGAGATTACTTCTTTAGGAACTGCTGCTGGAATTGTTGAATCTGTAAAACCTGGTGGCTTAGTTGCAATTGGAACTAAACTAGATCCATCAATGACTCGAAGTGACTCATTCATTGGTTCAGTTATTGGAAAACCAGGTACACTACCAGAAAATTCTACAAAACTAAAACTAGATGTAACATTATTTGATTCAGCAGTAGGAACTACTGAGGATATTAAAGTCCAACCAATACAAACAGGTGAACTACTTAGAGTGAATATTGGAACTGCTCCATTATTGGGTAAAGTAACTAAAGTAAAATCCAAAAATACAGAAATTGAATTACGAAGACCTGCCTGTATTTTTGAAGGTGGAAATGTAGCACTAAGTAGAAGAATTGATGAACGATGGAGACTAATTGGTGCAGGAATAGTTGGTTGAAGTAATCTGCGATACCAGTTTTTTGATAAATCTTGCTACTAGAAGAATAAAAAATATTGATAATCTTGATGTCGAGATAGGTACAATTTCTTTTGTCGTTCCTGAGGTTGTAAAAACAGAATTATCAAAATTACTTAAAATTCCTGAAAAAAAATATGATATTGAAAAAACATTAAATTTTATCAAAAATTTTAAAACAATTCCACTATCTGGTTCTTTTGCAGACAAAGAATTACTAGAATTTATAAAATCTAATAATTCTATTATAGGCACAATGGATAAAGAATTAAAAAAACAAATAAAATCTGTAGGTAGTTCTGTATTGTCTTTTTCTAATGATAAGATAATTTTAGAATCTTAGAAAAATTTAACTTTAGGCTTTATCTCATCATAATTATGGAATTAGAAAGCTCATCTTTTGAAAATGGTGGAACCATTCCAAAAAAATTTGGTTACAAAAATGGGAATGTTAGTCCTTCTCTAATTATTAATGATGTTCCAGATTCTGCAAAATCTCTAGCTTTGGTCATGGATGATCCTGATGCAATGGGTGCTGTTGGAAAAGTTTGGGTTCACTGGGTTTTATGGAATATTCCTACAGAAGTTACAAAGATGGATGAAAATTCTATACCTGAAAACTCAATTGAAGGAGAAACTGACTTTGGAGAAATTGGTTATGGTGGACCAGCACCTCCTGATAAAGAACATACATACATTTTCAAACTATATGCACTTGATACTGCTCTTGATCTAGGTAAAGGTTCAACTAAAAAAGATCTTGAAAATTCTATACAAGATCATATTATTGCTAAAGCAAAATTAACTGGAAAATATGCTCCACAATAAACCGGAAATTTTGAAAAATTAAAATTTATTCATAAAGAGTAATAAGCCTAGATTTGTGTTGAAAATTATTGAATTCTGATTCTACTCTAATTTCTGTTGGACAATTTGATTTAAAATTAAATCATCTCTTAGTGATTGGTATTCTTTCATTATCTTTTTCAATCTCTTTTTTAGTCCGTGCCCAACCTGCAGAATGGGGTTGGGAATTACATGAATTTGATCCTTTTTTCAATTATCGTGCTACTGAATATTTAGTCAACAATGGAGTTGATGCATATTTTGAATGGAATGATGAATTAAGTTGGTATCCTTGGGGTAGAGACGTATCTGAAAGCTCACAAGTTGCATTACATCTTACTGCTGCAGTAACTTATTGGATGTTTGGTGGTGGAGGAAATCTCTATGATTTTACCATACTTTTCCCAGCAATTTTTGGTTCTTTGACAACTATTGTTATATTCGCACTAGTACGTGTAATTGGCGGAACTACTGCAGGATTATTGTCTGCATTATTATTTTCAGTATCTATTCCAATGTTAACAAGAGGTGCTATTGGTTGGTTTAAATCTGAACCACTTGGTTTGTTCTTTGCAATTTTATCAATGTACCTTCTTTTAAGCGGTATTAATTCAAAAAATCAAAAAATTGTTATACCTAAACTTGTTTTTAGTGGATTTTTTATTATAATGAGTTTGTCTGCCTGGGGTGGAAACCAATTTTTCATAATCCCACTAGCTATCTTTTTCTTAACTCTACCTTTCTTACGAAAAGATCATAAATTTCTGATTTGGGCAATTCCAATTTTTAGTTTATCTACAATTATAACATCTTTGGGTTTTGAAAGAATTACATCAAATTTTCTAATAGGTTTAGGTGGGTTTGCATTATTTGTTCCAACAATTTTTCTTGTATTGTGTATAATTATTCAAAATAAAAGTAATGATAAACACAAAATGCGTAATGGTTTGATCTTCCTTGCATCTTTTCTTATTATCATTTCAGCATTTCTTCTAATAAATACCTCAGAAGAATTCATACCCTTGCCGTCTCATAGATATCTTAATGCAATAAATCCATTTTTAACTACTGATAATGCACTAACTGATTCAGTATCCGAACATGCTACACCTACAATACATCATTCTTTCTTATTCCATTCTGTCATCATGGTTTTTGCTGGTATTGGAATATGGTTGATGTTAAGTAACTCTAAAAACCATTTTGTTATCCGAAATGACATGAAATCATTTTCGTTACTTGTAGGAATAACTGGAGTTTATGCTGCTTCAACATTTTTGAGATTAGAAGTATTTGCATCTGTATCTGTTATTATCCTTGCATCCTTGGGAATATCATTTTTATCTAAATCATTATTTTCGAACAAAATGAAGTTTTCTAATCTAAAAAATCTAGTATTAACACTGTCGTTTGGAATTGGTTTAATAACATTATTGGTAATTCCTATAACTTTTGTTGCTCCTCTAAATGTATTTCAAGTAGGTGACAATCCATTTACTATACTTAATGGTGGTACTACTTTTGGGTTAGCCAATAATGATTGGAATGATTCTTTAGAATGGATAAAAAATAATACTCCTGAGAATTCTGTTGTTGCTGCATGGTGGGATTATGGATATTGGATTCAAACTAAGGCAGAAAGAACAACACTAGCTGATAACTCTACTTTGATTGATCATGTAATTGAAAAAATTGCCAAAGTTTTCTTAAGCACTCCTGAACAGGGCTGGAAAACTTTGCAAGAAATGGAAGCAGATTATATTGTTATTTTTATAGCTGGGCAAAGACTAAACTTGGATGGAAATGAAAACCAACCAGTCTATATTTTAAGCGGTGGTGGAGATGAATCTAAAAAACAATGGTTCATGAGTATAGCTGGAGAGCCACTTGAAAAATATCTGCAATCAGATGGAATAAGTGGAACTGATCATTTCTGGAATAATACTACATTAGGAAAGATGATTCCATTTGAATTACTTGGTTATGTTAATTTTGAAACAAACCAACAATCTTTATCATATCAACCTGGTTTTACTGCAATTTATGAAAAGAACATTAAATTTTCTATGGATGATAATGGTCCATTAAAACTAGTTTATTCATCTCCAAGCTATGATACCCCTAGAGGCGGGGCTCTGACTGGAATTTTTGTTTATGAAATCAATAAGGATTACATACCAACAAACTAATTTCAATTATATCTTTCAGCTAATCTATATCTCATGTATTTGTCATCAGGTGAGAATTTTGCTGGATGTGCAGAAATTGTTTGTTCTTTACATTTAGGACATATTTCTTTAAGTGTATATTGAAAGCATTTACTACATTTTCTTAATTGAAATCTCATTTTAGTTCTCTCGAGTTTTCTTTGATTCTTCTCTAGTAAACTTGAATGTTCCTCTCTTCTTTTCTATTTTTGATTGAATATCTGCAATTATTGGTTTTAATGATTTTTCCGCAGATTTAAAATCTTCTGAAGTTATTGATAATCTATATTTTGGAGCACCCAAGTATGTGATGTCTATTGTTGAATCTTTCTTTAATTCATCCAACAGAGTTTTCCTAATAATTTCAATTCCATCTGATTTTGAATTAGTAATTTCCATGATTCCTCTAATTTCTACTGATGGAAGTTTAATCTTGGAACATATTTCTTCAATAACGCCTGTTGTTTTCTTTGGAATTTTTAATTCCTTTATAGAATCAATTCCATTTCTTCCAATCTCAATAAATGCATCATATACTGAGTCGTATTTTGAATAAATGCTATCTTCTAATTTTTCAATATCTTCATCCGATAGTTTTGCTTTTTCTTGAACATTTTGTAACAGAGTTTTTCCTTTTTCAAATTTTTTAACTTCTTTTAGTTTTTGTTTTTTCTGATCTTTAGAAACTTGTTTTAATGATAAATCAATATCTCCACGTTGTGGATTTACTTTTTTAACAAGAAGGACTTTTTTCTCTCCATCTTTTACAAATCTATTAACCGATCTTATCCATCCAGGAGCAATTTCTGAAATATGCAAAAATCCCTGTAAATTGTCATATTCATCTAGTGTTACATAGGCACCATGATCCATAACTTTTGTTACTGTGGCAAGAACTATTTCTCCTTGCTCTGGCATTTCTTGGATTTCTGTAGACATTTCTTCTAAAACTCCTAAATGTGTAAATTAATGTTGCTGGCTAGAAATCAATTCCCTTTTTGGCTTTGATTCCCTTCTGAAATGGATGTTTGATCTCTTTCATTTCTGTGACTAGATCCGCAATTTCTATAACTTCTTCTTTTGCATAATTTCCAGTTAGAACTAAATCTATGTTATCTGGCTTTGATTTTATCAAATTTAACACGTTATCTACTGAAATCAAGTTCAAATTTACTGCATAATTGATTTCATCTAAAATTACAATATCGTATTTTCCCGATTGAATTTTTTCATTACTAATTCTTATTGCTTCTTTTGCTACTTTTTCATGATCTTCTTTTGGACTTTTATCATCAACTATGCCTACAAAACCTTTTCCAATTGCAACCATTTCAAATCCTGGTTCAAGTTTTTTTGTTGAATCCATTTCTCCGTAATGCCATGAACCTTTGATAAACTGGATCATGCAGATCTTTTTATTATAACCTGTAGCTCTTAATGCAAGTCCTAGAGCAGCAGTTGTTTTTCCTTTGCCTTTCCCTGTGTATACAATTGTTAAACCATCACTCATGATATTTTCTCCTCTTATCTAACTAAAAACATTGAGATTTTAACAAATACATCAATTTAAATAAAAAAATAATATTATTGATGCAAATTGAAAATTCCAAGAATTGTTTTGGCAGGTGCTACTAGTGGAGTTGGAAAAACCTCCATCACATGTTCAATAATTTATGCACTTCAAAAACAAGGGTATACTGTTCAACCATTCAAGGTGGGACCTGATTATATAGATCCAAGTTATCTTTCAAATATTTCAAAAAATAATGCATTCAACTTAGATGTTTGGTTGATGGGAAAAAACCATTTGTTATCAAGCTTTATTTCAAATTCAAAATCTGATGTATCTGTAATTGAAGGAGTAATGGGGTATTATGATGGATTTGGTGGTGATTCAAATTATGCTAGTACGCATCATGTAGCTTCTATTACCAAATCTCCTGTAATTTTGATTCTTGATGCAAGTAAAACTGCTCGCTCCATTGCAGCAACAGCCTTGGGATTTCAAAAATTTCATAAAAATTCTAGAATTACAGGCATAATTCTTAATAAAATAGGTAGTAAAAAACATGAAAATCTGTGCAGACAAGCTTTACAAAAAACAAAACTTCCTATTGTAGGTGTAATTCCAAAAAATCCTAATCTTAACCTTGAATCAAGACATCTTGGACTATTTTCTACTTTAGATAACAAAACATTGTATAACAAAATTCAAAAAATCTCAAAAACTATTTCAAAAAATTTAGATATTGAACAAATTATTAAAATTTTAAAAAATACTTCTCATCTTCAAAAAATCTCAAAACCTTCTCATAAAAAACCAAAAACAACAATTGCAATAGCATTAGATACATCCTTTAATTTCTATTATCAAGATAATTTAGAATCTCTTAGAAGAGAAGGAGCATTATTGAAATTTTTTAGTCCTGTTAATGATACAAAAATTCCAAAATGTGACGGACTATACATTGGAGGTGGATTTCCAGAAGTTTTAGGATCTAAATTAGCAAAAAATCAAACTATGAAAAAACTAATCAAAAACCTTGCTGAAGACAATCTTCCAATATATGCTGAATGTGGTGGATTGATGTATCTTACAAAATCTATTTCCTCAGAAAATAAAAAGTACAAAATGGTAGGTGTTTTTGATGCAGAAACCTACATGACAAAAAGAATGAAACTAAATTACACCAAAGGAAAAATTAATCCTTCAATAATTTCTGAAAGATCACACAGTATTCAAGGCCATGAATTTCATTACTCAAAACTAAATTCTGTATCTACTGATTCAAAATTTGCTTATGAATTAGAAATTGGTGACGGAATAAAGAATCACAAAGATGGATTAATCCAATACAATTCTCTGGCATCTTATGGACACCTTTATTTTGATAGTTTTAATTATGCGGAAAATTTTGTTAAAAATTGTATAAAATATTCAAGAAGCTGATTCTGCTCGAATTAACTTGAAAATTGCATTTATTATTGCTGAAGCTGAGGAACTACCTCCTTTTCTACCCAAATTTGTGATAAATGGCGCCTCTTCTAATCTAGATAATTCTTCTTTTGATTCTGCAGCGCAGATAAAGCCTACTGGAATACCTATGATTAGTGCAGGCTTGACAATTCCTTCTTTTACCATCTTTATCACCTCTTGTAAGGCTGTAGGCGCATTTCCTATTGCTACAATTCCTTCATCAATATCTGATTTTGCAGCCCTCATGGATACCTGAGAGCGTGTTTTTCCCTCTTTTTTTGCCAATTCCATAATTTCGGGTTTTGAGATATTACAAACAATATCATTTCCAAAATCTTTTGGATTTTGTTTATTGAGGCCTCCAATTACCCCGTTGACATCTACTACGATACTGCAACCATTCTTCAAAGCTTTCATTCCGCTTTCAATTGCTTCCTTATGAAAAATTATTTTATTTTTATCTGCAAAATCAAAATCTGCTGTAGAATGAATAATTCTTCTTACAATTGGCCATTCCTTTTCATTGTATGGATGAGAACCAATTTCATCTTCAATCATTTGCATGCTTGCATCTTCAATTGATTGACCTTTTTCAGTTTGCATCTTCAACCTCCTTTGCTCTTTCAATAATTAAATCAATGATTTTTTCATCAGCCCCAATATGTTTTGTAATAAAAGTATCTTTGAGATTAGAATCTTTTAGAGCTGGAATTAAGTCATTATTGATATCAGTTTTAACATGTGCACCCTCATGTAAGAAATAAAATACAATTACCAAAACTTTTGGTTCATCTTTCTCACATTTTTTAATTCCTTCAAAAATATCTGGTTGTTCAATTTCTAACCAACAACGACTTACATTTCTGTAAGAATTTTTTAACTCATCAACTATATAATTTAATGACATTTGTGCATTAGGATCTTTACTGCCATGACCAATTATCATAACATCAACATCTGTATTAGGTAATGTAATATTATTTTCTTTGAGTGTAGTTGTGACTCTATTCTCAACAATATCTACCAAAGTTTTGTGCATACTCATTGGTTTAGTTATTAGAAATTTCACTTGTGTATCTTTTTGTAATTTCATTACATCAGTAACAGCAATCTTGACCTTTTTTCCTGGATATAGAAAATACGGTACTATTGTTAGTGAATCAATATCTTCTTTGAGACATTTTGAAATACCATCCTCAATGTATGGTGGTTCAACTTCTAAAAAGCAATAATCCGTAAAAACATAGTCTCCTTTAGCCTTAATTCCAGTACAAATAGTCTCTAATTCCTCTGATGCCTCCCTTTCTCTACTACCTCTATCAATAATCAATAATCCTCGCTTCAATTCTCAATCCTCGCTATTGCTATAGTCAAATTTGGTGGGAATTTCTGCTTTTCTACAATTAATTTGCCATTTGACACTAGAATTGCTGCAGCCTCTGAAACACTGGCTGTTCCTTCAAATGCTTTTACAGTATCTGAAGGATTAGGGGCTGTAACTTTAGCCAAATCTTCTCTATTTACATATTCGACTGGAACTCCCATCTCTTTTCCAGCATCAATTAATCCTTGTACATCTTCAGGTTTTTTTATAGAAACTAGTTTTGCTATTGATTTTGGACTGAGTTTAAATTTATCAAGACAATCATTAATTCCTTCTTTGATAGTTTCTTTTGATGTATCCCAATGCAAACCTATTCCAATTACTAAACTTAGTGGTCTGTAAACAACTGATTCAGATGCTAGATCATCGTCAATGATTTTATCTGAAATTATTAAATTTGCTTTTGATTTTGAATTTTTTAATTCGTTTATAGTGTTGTATAGTGAAACATTTTTTGGTAATTGTTTATACCAATTTTTTTCACCTGTTTCTTGAAAAACTCCTATTGGTTCTTCATTTACCATGTGTGCACTAATTCTAGTAACATTAGAGTCATCATCAATCTTCCAACCAAAGTCTCTTCCGACCAAATCAACAGCAATAGTTTTGTTTACGTCAGCAGCTGTAGTGATTACTGGTTGTGCTTGTAATTTTTCTGCAATTTTTTCAGTAAGTTCATTTGCACCACCAATATGTCCAGATAATACACTAATTACAAAATTTGTTTTATCATCAATCACAATTACAGCAGGATCTGTTTTCTTGTCTTTTAGATGAGGTGCTATTAATCGAATCACTGCACCTAGAGAAAATAAGCATATTATTGCATCATTATTTTTGAAAAGTTCAACAATTTTCTCTGATGTGGGCTCTGAATACCATGTGATTGAGTCATTTTGATTAGAAAATTTATCAGGTGCAAAAATGCTCCATTCTGGAAAAAATTCTTTTAGAGTTTGACCAATCTTTATACCATTTTTAGTAATAGAAAGAACTGAAATTTTTTCCATATTCAAAACTTTGTTGATTTAATAAAATACCTTACCCTTTTGGTTCTCTTGCCAAAATGTTTCCCTCAAAATCAAATAATATGACATCAATCGGAACTTTTTCTTCACTGTGCTTTCTCATATGTTTATACACTTCAGCGCAAATTAACTCAAAAAATCCACTCACATTATTTTCTTGTATAATTTCTGAAACATGTCTTGCAGTATTCGCTTTTTTAATATCATCAATAATTTTTTTATCTGCGTTGACTTTTCTTGCCAATTCTGCTAGAAAGTTCATATCAACTTTGGAACCTTTAACATGAGTTTGTTTTACTCCTGCTGCCATCTTTGCCAGTTTTCCAATAAATCCAACCACGTATGCCTTTTTGATATTTTTCCTACCGCATTGTTGAATTGTGTAACCTGAAAAATCCCCCATTTGTACAAAACAATGTTCTGGAAGATCTACGATCTTTTTTGCAAAGTCTTCACTTCTTCCTCCAGTTGTTAATACTACTGTATCATTTCCCATAGCAATTGATACATCCAAGTTTTGTCTAATGGATGCTGCATATGATGCAGTTGAAAATGGGATTACTATTCCACTTGTACCTAAAATTGAAATTCCTTCTTTGATGCCTATTCTAGGATTATCCGTTTTAGGTCCTAATTCTTTACCTTTTGGAACTGATATTTCAACTCTAATTCCTTTTTTATGCAGAATATCGCTGCCTATTTCTTGAAGATTTTCTGTAATCATTTTTTTTGGAACAGGATTTATGGCTGGTTTGTTAATTTCTAAACCTAAACCAGGTTTAGTAACTATGCCTACTCCTTCTCCCCCATCAATTTCAATTTGCTTTTTGTTTTCATTAAATGTTAATTCAACTATAATTTCAGCACCATGTGTGACATCGGGATCGTCTCCCCCATCTTTTATTACAGAGCATTTTGCTTTGTTTTTTTCAAATTCACATGAATTTACAGGAATCTTAATGGTGGTTTTCTTAGGTAAGGTAATTTCAACCTCTTCAATTTTTTGTTGTTTGATAATTGATAATAAAGCCGCTTTTGATGCTGCAGTGGCAGAACTCCCTGTTGTGTACCCTGTTCTGAGTTTTTTCTCTTCTGCCACAAACTGATGTAATCATTTTACTGTATTAACTCTTGTTTACCATTTTTGATTTTCAAAATAGATTTAAAATAAAAACTACTTGGAATTTCTATGGAAAAACCTCTTCAAATAGTAATTACTGGAGCCAGTGGATTTGTGGCAAAAAATCTTAGAAAATATTTGTCTGAGAAAAATATTCATCTGATTTCAATATCTAGAAAAAACTTCAAACCATTCAAAAATGAAACTAAAATTATTTCCAAAACCTATGAGGAACAATTACTTTTGCCAAAAATAAAAAATTCATATGCATTAATTCATCTTGTGGGAATTGGAAAACAGTCCACAAAAACTGATTATGAATCAATCAATGTTCAATTAACACAAAAAATTGTCAATTTATCAAAAAAGGCAAAAATCAAAAAACTCGTTTATACAAGTGGATTGGGAGTATTTGCTGATACTACTATGGGGTATTTTATCTCAAAATTCAAGGCTGAAACATCTATTATTGATTCAAAAATTGATTACACAATTTTTCGACCTTCCTATATTGTAGGTAAAGATGATCTTTTCACAAAATATCTAAAAAAATCTATTAAAAAAAATCAAATCATTATTCCCGGGTCTGGAAAATATTTGATACAGCCAATTTCTATAGGAGATGTTACAAAATTGATTTTCCAATCAATTATTGATAAGAGATTTAAAAATAAAACATTAGATCTTGTGGGTCCTGAAATAATCTCATTTAAGAAATACATTCAACTGTACTTACAAAAGAAAAAAACTAAACTATATCACATTGATATTGAAGATGCTTATCGTCTTGCCTTAACTAACTCAGAATTTGATTATGGTGTAGATGATCTAAATATTCTAGTTGGAAATTTTGTTGGAGATCACAAAAAACTTAGAAATCTCTCAAAAATGAATTTTCAGTCAGTAAAAGAATTGTTAAAGACCGGCGCCTTGCTTTAGTGCATCTACTTTGTTTGTTTTTTCCCAGCCAAATTCTGGCTCATTTCTTCCGAAATGACCATATGATGCTGTTTTTTTGTAAATTGGTCTTTTCAGATCTAGTTGAGAAACAATTCCTGATGGTTTCATATCAAAATTCTTTCTGACTAAATCTTCAATTTGATTTTCCGGAATTTTGTTTGTTCCAAAAGTGTTTACGTATAATGATACTGGTTCTGCAACTCCAATTGCATATGCAAGTTGAACTTCACATCTATCTGCAAGACCTGCTGCAACCAAATTCTTTGCAATATATCTACACATGTAACAAGCTGATCTGTCTACTTTTGAAGGGTCTTTACCAGAGAAAGCGCCCCCACCATGTCTTCCAAAACCACCATAGGTATCTACAATAATTTTTCTTCCAGTAAGACCTGCATCTCCATGTGGCCCTCCAATCACAAATTTTCCAGTTGGATTAATGTGAATTTTGATATTATCATTCCATAGATCTCCTAGTACTGGCTTGATAACTTTATCAATGATTTCGTTTTTGATTTCTTCTTGAGAAATTTCTGGTGCATGTTGAGTAGAGACTACTACGGTTTCAATTCCAGTAGGTTTGTTATCTTCATATCTTACAGATACTTGTGATTTTCCATCTGGTCTTACCCATGGTAGTGTTTTGTCTCTTCTTACTTCAGATAATTTTTGAATTAGTTTATGTGCTAACAAAATTGGCATAGGCATGAATTCTTGAGTTTCATTTGTTGCATATCCGAACATTAATCCTTGATCCCCTGCACCTTGTTCTTTTTCTTCAGTTGCAGTAACACCTTGACTAATATCGGGACTTTGAGAATGTAATCTTAAATTTACTTGACAAGTATCTGCATCAAACATCAAATCTTTATTGTCATATCCAATCTCTCTAATGGTTTTTCTAACTAATTCTTCTTGTGCTTTTTTATCCAAATTAGCTTTTGATGTAACTTCTCCTGAGACTGCAACAAAATCAGTTGTTACCATTGTTTCAACTGCAACTCTTGAATCTGGATCTTGTTTGAGAAATTCATCTAAAAATGCATCTGAAATATTATCGCAAACTTTGTCTGGATGTCCTTCTGTTACTGATTCCGATGTAAACAGAAAATTATTTGTCATAAAACTCACTACCTACTAGAGTTCATTTTCTAGTTTAATGAATAATACGTTGTTACCTCTTACGATAACTCTACCATAATTTGCGATAGTCTTACCTTCATGTAATTCCTCAGCATCTGTCATAATCAAATTCATGTATGAGTCAACATTATCCATTTTACCTTTGTATTCAACTTCATTCTTTAGTCTTACAGTAACTTTCTTCTTTGTGCTTTTTTGAAGAGTTGTTAGAGGTCTTTTTGCGCTATTTGATTGAGACACTAATTGTTCACTTGTTTTGCAACTTTGTTCTCTAGAATAAAAGCCTTACCTCCTTTGAAGAAATAGAAATTCCTTAAATTTTTTCTTCTTTTTCTAATAATAACACTCATGATCTCAACTGGTTTGGAAAAATTAGACAAATCTCTCTTCGGAGGAATTCCTAATGGTGTAATTGTAGATATTTTTGGAAAAAATGGAACAGGAAAAACCCAACTATTATTACAATTAGCAATAAATTCCATCAAAAAAGGTGGTCATGTTTTGTATTTTGATACAACAGGTGGATTTAGACCTGAAAGAATTTTGGATATTCAAAAAGAATCTGAATCTCAATCAGATTTTCTTAATCAAATTACAGTTTCACGGTTAACTAATACCTCTGAACAAATTAATTCAATAAAAAATATTGAAAGGAATTTTTCATTAATTGTAATTGATAATATAACTGATTTATTTTCTTATGAATACCAAAAAGATGAATCTATTTTTGAGAAAAATTCTTTGTTTATGAAATACATGCATGATTTAGCTAATTTTGCAATATCAAATAGAATTCCTATTGTTGTAACTAATATGATAAGAAATCTGGAAGGAAAAGAAATTGAAAATATGAAAAGTGCAATTGATCCATTTACACACATCAAAATACATCTAACAAAAAATTCATCAAAATTTGATGGTAAAATTTATTCTCCGTTTATAGAAAATTCATTTTCTTACACCATTGATAAATTAGGATTGTCTCCTTCTGAAGATATTTAACGGTCAATGAGGAAGTTTACTCATGACAGATATTTTTGATGTTCTCCCAAACATGACTATTGTCCTATTTATTCTTGGATTAGTTGGTGTATTTGTTTATGAAAGATCCCGTTCTAACAAAACAGATGAATCCAATTCCTGAATCTCTGTTTGAGAATTTTGGTTTTTCCAATCTAACTGAAATTCAAAAAAAGGCTTCACCAATAATTTTACAAAAAAAAGATTGTCTAGTTATTGCTCCTACTGGTTCTGGAAAGACAGAATGTTCTGTAATACCAATATTTTCTTTATTGAAAAATACTAAAAAGCCTGGAAAAATAAAAACTCTTTACATTACTCCATTACGTGCATTAAATCGAGATGTTTTTCGAAGAATTACAAAATATGCTCATCAAAGTGAACTTTCTATTGAAATTAGACATGGTGATACAACACAAAAAGATAGAAAAAAAATTACTGAAAACCCTCCTGATGTACTAATTACAACTCCTGAAACTTTGGTAATTCTTTTGACTCAAGTCAAGTATCTTGATGCATTCTCAGAATTAGAGTGGATTGTAGTAGATGAAGTGCACGAGCTACTGTCTAGTGAAAGAGGTACTCAACTTTCTCTAAGTGTTGAGAGATTGGAATTTAATTCCGAATTACCACTTACAAAAATAGGGTTATCTGCTACTGTTGGAAATTTTGAAGAGGCAGGAAAATTTGTTGTTGGTACTAAAAGAAAATGTGAGATAATCAGAGATACTTCAGTGAGAAAATATGATGTAGAAGTAAAATATGTAGATGGAACAATTTCTGATGTAGCAGAAAAAATTATTGAACATGTCTCTAACTTGAATTTGGATTCCCCTGTTCTTTTGTTTACAAATACTAGAGGTGAATCAGAATTTTTAGCCTCAATCCTCAAAGAAAAATCCATTATTCCAATTGAATTACATCATGGTTCTCTTTCAAAAGAAGTTAGAGAAGAAACTGAACAAAATTTACGTGAAGGAAAAAGAGGTATTGTTGTTTGTACATCTTCACTAGAATTAGGATTGGATATTGGTTCAGTTGAATTAGTCATCCATTATGGTTCACCTAGACAGGTATCAAAATTAGTTCAAAGAATAGGTCGAAGTAGACATAATCGTAATGCATCTGCTAAGGGATTAATCATTACAAACAACTCTGATGATGAATTTGAAGCACAAGCAATTCTTCAAAGAATTCAGGAAGGCTCTATTGAAGAGCAAAAAATCCATGATGGTTCACTTGATGTCTTAGCACATCACTTGGTTGGACTAACAATGCAAATTGGAGAAATCTCAATTGACAAAGCATTTGATTTGATAAAAAAGGCTTATCCATTTAGAAATTTAAAATTAGAAGAACTTGTAGATGTTTTAGATTTACTTGATTCAAATTATTTGATCTTTTTTGATAGAACAAAGATGACTTTTTGGAAGAAAGGCCGTTCGTTCAAATATTATTTTGAAAATCTTTCTACAATTCCTGATATACTCAAATTCAAAGTTTTTGATAGTGTAGGAAAAAAAATCATTGGAACACTAGATCAACGATTTGTAGGTGATTATGGTGATTCAGGAAATATTTTTGTGCTCAAGGGCTCACAATGGAGAATTCTAAATGTTGACGAGAAATCATTTACAGTAAATGTTGAGCCATTTCGAGGTGGAGGAATTACTGTTCCTTATTGGGAAGGCGAGAATATCCCTATTGACTACAAAACTGCCAGAAAGGTGGGTAATTTTAGAAGTAAAGTGAGAAATGGCTCATTACAATTAACAAACAAAACAATTGAACAACTAAATTTTAATGAAATTTCTGAAGAAAATAATGTTGTAGTTGAATCTAATAGATCTCAAGGCTCAATTGTAATTCATTCTTGTTTTGGTACAAAAATCAATTCCACTCTTTCAACATTACTTTCTTCCATGTTATCTTCTATGTTAGGTTCTGTTGTAGATTCTCGTTCTGATGGATATAGAATTGTTTTATCTTCTAGATCACGAATTTCAGAAAAATTATTTCTTGAGATTCTAAAAGATGATTATGATTTATTTTCAATGGTTACAGCATCTCTTGCTGGTACTCATAATGTTAATTGGAGAACTTGGTGTGTTGCAAAAAAATTTGGTATTGTAGGTAGAGGTGCAGTCTATGAAAGAAAGTCTGCTCGATTTTTATATGAAAGATATGCAAAAACTGCACTTGTACAAGAAGCATTACGTGAATTATTTCATGATAAATATGATCTTAAAAACACTGACAAACTTCTAAAAGAAATTCGTGACGATCAAATTCATGTAAAATGGTTAGAAGTTGATCAATTCTCGAAATTGGCAGAACCAATCTTGGATCATACTTCAAAATATTATTCTTCTCCTGCAAATCTTGATAAAGGAATTTTAGATCTTGTAAAAGCTCGACTTGAAAAAACAAAACATCGCTTAATCTGTGCTAGATGTGGAAAATGGGAACGTGTAGTTGAAACAAATGAAGTAAAAAATATCTTGATTTGTCCTTATTGTAAAGGGAGACAAATCACTGCGACATTTTATTCTGATTATGATCTTCCTAAAATTATTCGAAAAAAACATGAAGGCAAAAAATTGACTAGTGAAGAAAAACATAAGGTAGATCGTGCCTGGAAAGTCTCTTCTCTGGTGGAAAATTTTGGTAAAATTGCAATTATTGTCATGTCTGGTTATGGTGTAGGTGCAGACACTGCTGCACGAATTTTACGAAATATGGTTGATGAAGAACATTTATTCAAACAAATCTATGAAGCAGAAAGACAGTATGTAGTTACTAGAGGCTTTTGGGATTCCTAATTCTTTTTTGTAATTTTAGAAAATGCTGTTAAGAACATCTCTATTCTGCCTTCTAGTCCAGCTTTTGCATTAAGACCTGTTATTGAAACAATCTCCCCTAATTCACATTTGTCAATTAGTCTAGCTTGATTTCTCCATCCTTTTACCCAAATTTGTCCAGTGTCATCTTCGACAAACATTTCTGAAAGTGCAATTGATTCTCCAGTTTTTGTTTGTACTTCGCGTCTTTCTGGCACTTTCAAAATTATTGCTTCAATACAGTAATTACCATCAACTTTAACATCATTAATCTTTGTTCTAATTTGAGATAATGAAGGAATACTTTCATCACTATCCAACTTTCTTACAAAAGAATTTTCATCAAGTGTAATTGAATTTCCATAAACTTTGGATGGCATGCATTCTATGACGTCTCCTTCTACACAAATACTGGTTGAATTTGATGAATCATTAATGTTGTAAAGATTCCTTTGATTATCTACCGCTAAAATCATGTTTCTTCCATTTTCTGTTGGTGACATTGAAAGAATTCTTGCAATTACTGGTTCTGCTTCTTTACCTCCTTCAATCTCAATTATTGTTGCATCATTTCCATGAATTTCTAATCCTTGATTTCCAGATTTTACTTTGACACCAAGTAGTCTCACTTTAGCTGACTGTGAAATCATATTTGGAATTGATGATTCATCTTTTCCCCATAACACTACTCTCATTCCACTGCCGTCTTTTCCTTTTAGCCTCATTCTCAAGGCTTTTCCAGGCATACCTCTAGAGTTTGTAAATTCCATACCGCTAATTACTCCATCAATTTCTCCTAAAACTACAAGATCTTTTTGACCTTCTTGCAACTCACTCACATCTTTTGTTATTGTGTCTATTGTTGGAATTTCACTTGTAGAATCAGTAGCTTCTACATTTGAACCTGAACCAATGTTAATTGTTGGTGAACCATCAAGATCAGATTTAACATAAGCTTTGATAATTTTAATCAAGTCTCCTGGTTTCAGATTTTCAATTCCAGGAAGATTTGCTTTATCATCCCATAACTTTACACTTGCTGTAGAATTTGCATCATCATATACTGTCATAGTTCTGAGATAAAATGGAGAACCATCTTTTCTTGAAAATTGTTTTGCAGGTGATAAATTCAATACTCTAGTTTCTAATGAAATTTCTTTTGCTCCTGCATAGAGATCTTTCAAACTCATTTCTACTTTTAGTGGCCCTGATAATGTAACCCCATAATCTGATGCAATCAAGAATAAAGCTCCTTGATCAGTTAGATACCCTGCACCAATTTTCTCTTTTTTTAATTTAATTTGCTCTTCAATAATTTCTTTAGTTAACTCTGGTTTTTGTTCAATTAACTTTTCAACTAGACTATCAAATTCCGACAATTCATAATTGCTACCTTTATTCTATTAATAAAAATTTCATTATCTCCTATCATTTTATTTACATAAAATTAGATCGCATAATTGTTAATTTCAAATTGTCATCCTCAAATTTTTCTTATTTTGAATATATTGTCTCATAATTGACTTGACTACTGCAAAATCTACGGTTAAACCACTGATTAACTAAATTAGTAGGATGATCGCAGTTTCGTTATGTCATGTATTGATGTTAATCATCTATCAAAATCATATGGCTCCCTAAAAGCAGTAGATGATATTGTTTTATCAGTAAAACCTGGCCAAGTATTTGGATTTTTAGGCCCAAATGGTGCTGGAAAATCAACTACTATCAAATTACTCACAACTCTGATTCCTCCCTCAAACGGCTCCCTTGAGATATTGGGAATCGATGCAATCAAAAATCCATTAGAAATACGCCACAAAATTGGAGTAGTCTTACAACAACCTAGCTATGAGCCCACCTTGTCTGTTGAAAAATCCCTTGACAAGTATGGAATGATGTGGGATGTTCCCAAAATTCAACGTAAGGAAAGAATGGAACAACTCATGAAAGATTTTGACCTAGTTGAGATCAGAAAAAAAAGAAATGAAGATTTGTCTATTGGTCAGCGAAGGCGAGTGCAAGTCGCACGTGAATTCATGCATGATATGGATTTGTTATTTTTAGATGAACCTACAGTTGGATTAGATCCTAGTGCAAGACGAAAATTGTTGGATTATTTAAAAAATAAAGTTAAAACTGGATTGACAATTTTCTATACCACTCACATTCTAACAGAGGCAGAATATCTCTGTGATGAAATTGCAATTATTGATAAAGGTAAAATTGTAACTGTTGATTCTCCTGAAGCATTAAAAAGTAAATTTGGAAAAGAAAAAACTATTAAAATTCATTTATTGGAAAAAAACTCTAAAATTCTTGATTTACTAGAAGGAATTTCTGATTGTAAAATAAATTTTGAATCTGGAACAAATATTGTAATCCATTCTGAACAATCTGAATTAGTTTTGTTAAAAGTTTTGAAAATACTGAATGATAATGACATTGAGATAGAAGATCTTTCTGCAATTCCAACAAATCTTGAAGAAATATTCCTAAAAATGGTGAGAGAAAATGAATCCAATAATTAGACTAGTAAACAGAAATCTTACAATTTCCTTAAATCCTGGATTTTTAATTTGGCAGGTAATCTTTCCTTTGATCTATATCTTTGTAGCAGGTTTTGCATATGCACCATTAATTCAAAATGTGCCATTTGGTGCAAAAGATCTTGATTATCCAGCATTTCTTGCATCAGGTATGATTGGATTCAACATAATGAATAGTACCTTAGTTTCTGGAATCATAATCTGGAATGATCGAAGACATGGAATGTTTGAACAAATAATGTCTGGCCCATTTACAAGAAGTCATTACATTCTTAGCAATATTTGCACTATAGGCATAATTGGTTTAGTTAGTGCTTCATTGATTGCTTTAGTAGGGTATCCAGTATTTTTTGAATCTGTAGAATTTTCATTAATTACAATCCCTGTGATTGTTTTTGGTGCTATTACTGGTTCAGTTTTATTTGGTTCATTGGCATCTATAATTTCAACGAGATTACGTTCTAGTGAAGGATTTAACGTAATCATTAACACAGTCTTTTTATTTTTTGCATTTGTTAGTTCAGCATTTTACCCTGCTGATAATGTACCTGAGCCGTTACGTACTGCATTTTATCTAAATCCTTTAACCTATCTAGTTGATGTAATCCGAGCAGGAATTTTTGGGAATATTACAGAATTTGTTATTGTTGAAATGTTGGTACTTGTCGGAATTGCTTCAGCACTATTTATTGTTGCATCAAAACTTCTGACTAAATTAGATTTCTAGAAAATCTAATTATTCTTAAAGTTCTCATACATCTCATTAATTTTTTTAATTACGTCTAAATTTTCATACTCAATTAAACTAAGATTTGGTATAACACAATGTCCTCCGATTATTCCTGGATACATTTTTGGTCTATTTCCTAAATTCTCATGTATTTCATCTGCAAATTTCCACATTTCATCAAAATCGATTCCTTCCTTTTCACAAATCATCTTTGTTATCTGCGCATAATTAATGAGCCATCCATAATACGATGTATCAACTAAGATTTTTGCAAGTTCACCTGTCTTTGTTGTTGACATCCAATCAACCTTCTGGAATCTTTTTTCTAAATCTAATTTGATGTCAGGATCGATTTCATTGTTATCTGAAGCAATAAATTTTGTATATTTTTTGATGTCATCTAAGAATCTTCTATGAACACCCCGAACTGGTGAAAATAAAACTGGAACACTGGATTTTTCTTGTATGTTTTTTGTAGTACCTGGTCTTACAGTAGAATGTACAATTATTGCCTTTAGATCTTTTAATTTTGGAATCCAACTTAATGTAATATCTACAAATTCTGTAAGTTCACCTGGAAGACAAATATGAAGATATTCTGGATTTTTGATTGTATCATTTTCTGAATAATTTTTACATTTTGAAGATTCTATGTCAATACCAACACAATCAAAATTTCTTTCCTCTAGTAATCCAAACAGAGTTTCACCTACTTCTCCCATGCCTAATACTATGTCTGACATATCTAATTTCAGAAAAATACCTCATGCTATATTCATGTTACAGTTTTTTTATTTTTTAGATAAAATAGCCCGAGGCAGATTCGAACTGCCGTCACGGGCTCCAAAGGCCCATATGCTTGACCTCTACACTATCGGGCTGTTAACTCGAGCACGCTAACTCCCTTAATGAACTTTTTATTCTAACTTGCCTAAAACTAAACTAATTCCTGATACTCTAATTAATTTATCAATAGGGTCTTCCATTTGATTTAGAATCTTTTTTGCTTTTTGTTGATTTAATTGCTTTTTAGATTCAAAAAACTTTGTTATTTGTTTTGAAACCCTCTTTGGATTTGTTTCTCTTTTAACTAATCGTTTTTTCACCAAAAAATTTTCTATGAGATTTGGAACCGCATTATATGATATTGTAGGAACTCCCATCAATGCAGACTCTGCAGTCATAGTGCCACCTGAACCAATGAAAACATCTGTATTCTTTAACAAATACTTTCCATCAAATGACATTTTTACAACTTTAGCGTCTTTACCTACTTTCTTTTGCAATTTTTGAATTTGTTCTGTATATCTACCCAAAATAACAATATTTTCATCACTAAATTGAGAAATTATATTTTCAATAATTGGAATGATTTTATTTGATTTTTTAGTATATGCTGCTTCCTCTTCTTCTATTCTTATCAAAATATTCTTTTTATGATTATTTTTAAATGGAAGTCGTACACTTTGATTTGTTTTTCTTTTTATTGTGACCGCCGCGTCAATTGATTTGTATGAAATAATATTTTTTTCATTTATGCCAAATTTTGAAAATTCTTTCTTTGGAATTGTATAAGGGATTAGAAGTTTCTGAATTAATGGTAATGTTAATCTCATCACTGCCTCTGCGTGTGGTGAATCACAAAATGCTATGTGTTTAATTCCTAATCCGAATGAAATTCTTGCAGCTTCAGGTGAGCAAAAACTAATTACAAGATCTGGTGAAAATGCTTCAATTTTTCTAGTAAGCTTTTCCATTCTCTCAATTCCTGCTTTTAGTTTGGAATTTTTACTTCCTCCACCATGTTTGCCTACAAAAATCAGGTCAAAATTACGAATTTTTGCTAATTTTGAAACTTCTTCATAATCTCTAGAAGTACATAAAATCCTGTTTTTTTTACCTAATTTCTCAATTATTGGTTCAGAAAACAATAATTGTTTTGGAGTTAGAATATCTATCCATATTTTCAAGTAATTTTCATAATTGAAGTTAGTTCAATAAGTTTTTCTTAGTCTAATCCTAAGCTTAGTGTAATGGGGGGAACAAAAATTGTTGTTTATGGCCTTAGTACAGAAGGATACGCCATTGCATCACAAATGGCCATTAAAGGAGCAGATGTTTACATAATTGACGAATCAACCCCATCTGCAATTTCATTAAAAGCAGAGATTGCTAAAACATATCCTAATGTTTCATCTCTAAAAGAAGATGAGCCATTATTAGCTATGGAGCCAATTGAAGTAGCAATTTCTAAAGCTCAATACTTGTTTTTTACCCCAAGAATTAGAAAAACTGGACAAGATATCAAAACTGAAATTCATTCAAAATTCAAGGACGCTACTGCATCTTTAAAGAAAAAGAGCTCTGTTGTTTTTACTCTTCCTACAGGATTTGGTGGAAATAATGAAAACATTTCTTTACTTGAACATGTTACAGGATTAGAAGTCGGAAAGGATATTTCATATTTTTATTATCCTTTGGAAGGTATTGAACAACAACCAAAAATTATTGGTTCCTTTAATGGTAAAAAAGACTCTGTACTATCTGATTTACTAACTACCGGAAAAAAAGAGAAAAACTTTGTTGCGATTTCATCTTCTGAACATTTTCATGCAATCAATGTACTCTCAAGATTTTCAAGCTTGTGTAGTGTATTGGAAGTTTGTAAATATGCTCAAGATGAAATTACTAAAAATGATCTATCTTCTGATGATTTTCAAGAAATATTCCTTGATGACATGGTAGGAGGTTTACTGGATCTAAAATCTTTAGGCTCATCTTTTGAAGGTGCAAATACACTCATGTATCTAATTAATGGTAGTGTCAAGGGAATTGATGGTTACATCAAACGATTAATTGATGAAATTCGTGCAACATTGAAGAAAAATGATCTTAAAGCTAGTAGAACTAAAATCGCATTATCTTGGACACTTGATCAACATTCAATGCGAGGAGATAAAATTGAAATGCTACAAAATCTAACTTCTAGATTACGTGATTATATTGGTGATGTAGAAGCATATGAAGATCCAAACTTTGATCTATTTCATAGTGATAAAACAACAATTGTTGTGGCTTGCTCAAAATCTGATTTTACAAATATTGAAAAAACTAAACAAGATTCTGATTTAATTATTGTCAAAGCAAACCCTCTATGCGAAACAATTCAATAATAGTATAAATTAGCTAAACAAGTATTCTGTTTGAATTGTCCAATGATAATGAATCGGATGAAATTCCTGTAAATGTTGTAACTGAGAATAAAGATGATGAACCTAAAAAAGAATCTGAATCTTTAGAAACAGTTCAAGAAAATTTTTCAGAGTTATTGGATGCAGAAAAACAAAAAACTTCAGAATGTGAAGAAAAATTAAAACATATTTTAGCCGATTTTCAAAATCTTACTAGAAAAACACAATCTGACATTCAAAATGGTGTTAATGCTAAAGTTGATGAATTTCTATTAGATTTTCTAAAAATCTATGATGATTTCATTCGTGCTAGAGATGTATTTTCTGAAAATAAAATCAACACTGAAGGTCTTGATTCAATTTTAAAAAATATGGATTCTTTATTGAAAAAATATAATGTAACTGCAATTGATGCGTTGGGGGAAATTTTTGATCCTAATCATCACGAAGCTATATCTGTAATCACTGATCCTGATTTAGATGACAATACAATTACCAAAGAGATCAGGAAGGGATATATTTCTCAAAACAGAGTCATAAGAACAACATTAGTAGAAATTTCAAAAAAGGATGATAATTAAAAATGGGCAAAGTAATAGGTATCGATTTAGGAACAAGTAACTCTGCTGCTGCAGTTATGATGGGTGGAAAACCAACAATTATTCCTGCAGCAGAAGGTCAAACTGCAGCTGGAAAGGCATTTCCATCAGTAGTTGCTTTTTCTAAAGAAGGAGAACTCTTAGTTGGTGAACCTGCTCGTAGACAAGCAGTTACAAATCCCGATAATACAATTATTGCCGCAAAACGAAAAATGGGTTCTGATTATACCTTTAAAATTCAAGATAAAGAATACAAACCTCAACAAATCTCTTCATTCATTCTACAAAAAATAAAAAAAGATGCTGAGGCGTTTGTTGGAGAAACTGTGGAAAAAGCAGTTATTACGGTTCCAGCATATTTTGATGACAATCAACGTCAAGCAACAAAAGATGCAGGGACAATTGCCGGTCTTGATGTTGTTAGAATAATTAATGAACCAACTGCAGCATCATTGGCATTTGGATTAGATAAAGCAAAAGAAGACATGAAAATTCTCGTCTTTGACTTTGGTGGTGGTACTCTAGATGTTACTATCATGGAAATGGGTGGTGGTGTTTTTGAAGTAATGAGTACTTCAGGTGATACACAACTTGGTGGAACTGATATGGATAAAGTTTTGATTGATTACATTGTTGATGAATTCAAGAAAAAAGAAGGAGTCGATCTCTCTCAAGACACAACTGCAATGACAAGAATAAGAGAAGCTGCAGAAAAAGCAAAAATTGAATTATCTACTGTAATGGAGACTGATGTTAATCTACCATTTATTGCACATGATCCATCATCTGGCGCAAAGAATCTTGAATTAAGATTAACCAGATCCAAACTTGATGAATTAATTGGACCTATTGTAGATCGTTGTAAACCTTCTATTCAAAAAGCACTTGAAGATGCAAAACTCTCAAATTCTGATATTAACAAAATAGTTATGATTGGTGGTCCAACAAGAATTCCATTAGTCAAAAAATTTGTTAGTGAAGTTATAGGCAAAGAAGTTGAATCTGGTGTTGATCCTATGGAAGCAGTTGCTATGGGTGCTGCAATACAGGCAGGAATTATTGCTGGTGATGTAACCAGTGACATTGTTCTACTTGATGTAACCCCATTAACACTGGGAATTGAAACCCTTGGGGGAGTTAGAGAACCTCTTATCGAAAGAAATACTACCATTCCAACATCAAAAGGCAAAGTGTTTACAACTGCTGCTGATAATCAAACAGCTGTTACCATTCATGTAGTTCAAGGAGAAAGACCTATGGCAACCGATAATGTATCATTAGGAAGCTTTAATCTTACTGATTTGCCTCCTGCTCCAAGAGGCGTTCCTCAAATTGAAGTAAAATTCGATATTGATGCAAACGGAATCATAAATGTAACTGCAAAAGATCTTGGTACTCAAAAGGAAGCAAAAATTACTATTGAAACTAAAACTAAACTTTCTGAAGAAGAGATTGAAAAATTAAAAGAAGATGCTGAAAAATTCTCTGAAGAAGATAAAAAGAAGAAAGAAAAAATTGATCTCAAAAACGAAGCAGAAAGTTACATTTACACAACTGAAAAGTTGGTCAATCATGATCTCAAGGATAAAATTTCCCAAGAGCAAGGAATTAAGATCACTGATGCTGTAAAAGAAGTCAAAGAAGTTTTAGACAAAGAACCTGAGGAATTAAAACCAAAACTAGAAGCATTACAATCAATAGTAAATGAAGTAACTACCGAACTCTACAAGAACGCTGCTCCTCCACCTGGTGCTGATGGACAACAAGGTGCTGATGGACAACAAGGTGCTGATGGACAACAAGGTGCTGATGGACAACAAGGTGCTGATGGACAACAAGGTGCTGATGGACAAACAACAGAATCATCTTCAAATGACGAAACAAAAACTAACTAATTCTCTAAATTCAACCATTTATACAGTAATTAGAATAAAGGAATGATTCATGTCTGCAAAACGAGATTATTATGAAGTTTTAGGAGTATCTAAATCGTCTTCAAATGACGAAATAAAGAAACAGTATAGAAAATTAGCATTAAAGTTCCATCCAGATCGAAATCAATCTGCTGAGGCTGGAGAACACTTTAAAGAAATTTCTGAAGCATATGCAGTTCTTTCTGACACTGAAAAAAGACAACTCTATGATCAACATGGTCATGCAGGTGTAGATGGAAGATATTCCAGTGAAGATATCTTCCAAGGCGCAAGAGGTGATTTTAGCGATATATTTGGCCGTGGAGGTGGCGGATTTGATTCCATCTTTGAATCAATATTTGGCCGTGGAGGTGGCGGATTTGGATTTGGGCAACAACGCGGTTCTGATATTCTCTATCAAACATCAGTAACATTGGAAGATGTTTTACATGGAAAACAAATGGAAATTGAATTACAAAAACAAATTCAATGTGATACATGTAATGGTTCAGGTTGTAAACCTGGAACTGACAAGAAAACCTGTTCTTCATGTAATGGACAGGGCCAAGTAAGGCAAACACGTAACATGGGATTTGCATCATTTGTTACTGCTGCGCCTTGTTCTTCATGCAGAGGTCAAGGATCAATTATTGAAACACCTTGCGGTGATTGTAAAGGTCAAGGAAAAAGAAAGGGCACAAAAAAAGTTACATTTGATATTCCACCTGGAATTGATTCAGGTGATTATACTGTATCAAATGAAGGAAACGAAGTACCTGGAGGCTCTAATGGTGATCTAATTGTTAGAATTAGAGTACAACCTCATTCTAATTTTAACAGAGATGGAAAAGATATTTTCTATGATCAAGATGTTTCTATGGTTGATGCAGCATTAGGATGTGAGGTTATTGTTCCAACTTTGGAAGGAACTGAAAAAGTAAAAGTTGATTCTGGAAGTCAACCAAATACAATAATCAAATTAAAAGGAAAAGGTGTACCACACATCAATTCTAGAGGTAGAGGAGATCAGTATGTTCGAATTGTAGTAAATATTCCTAAAAAACTCAACAAACATCAAAAAAATCTACTTGATGAATTTAAACAAACTAGTGATTAACTGACATGAAGATTGCATTAGATGTTGATGGTGTACTCGCTGATGTTATATTGTCTTGGCTAAATTATAGTAATTCAATTAGACAAGAAATTAAAAAACATGAAATTACTGATTGGGATTTTTGGAAAAAGTTTGAAATTAATCGTTACGATTTCTATACTGAATTAAGTTCATGTTGGAAGAATTGGACTTCAATTCCTCCTACTGAAGAAAATCTAACCTCGATCACAAAAAATTTGTCTGATATTGGTCAGGTAGATATTGTCACCGCAAGAGAACGTTCTACTGATTCTTTTGTAAAGAATTGGCTAAAACACTACGAAATTTCTTATGACAACTATGTTTCAGTAATTGATGGTCCTATGAAAGCTGATCTGGATTATGATGTTTTTATTGACGATTCACCATTAAATGCATTAAAATTTCTACAAAATAAGAAAAAAGTAATTCTATATTCCCAACCTTGGAATCAACATATCACTGAAAAAAATATTCATCGAATTTCAAAACTTTCTGAAGTGATAAAAAAATTAAATTAATTTTTTACAAATTTTTTAATATTTACTTGATGTCCTTTTCTTACATGTGATGAGTGTGTTGTTTTTAACAATTCTGAAATTTTATCATCATCATAAAATTTGATATTATATCTTCCTAGTACTTTTTTACAATTCATACAATAAACTTCTTTGAATTCCATTTCCATTTTGATTGATATTGTTTTTTCAGTATAATAAAGAAACTTATTCTAGATTTCAAAAATTTCCATTGCGGGAGTCGCCCAGCCTGGTCAACGGCGTAAGGTTCAGATCCTTATCTTCTAGGAGTTCGTGGGTTCAAATCCCACTTCCCGCATACTAATTATTTTCTAATTTATTTTTGATATTTTTTAAAAGAAGTTTGTTAATTATTTCGCCCGATGCTTTTCCTCTCAATTCTTTCATAGCAATTCCCATTAGAGGTCCAATTGCTCTTTCTTTTTGATTTTCTACAATTTTTTGATTCTTTTCAACAATTTCTTTACAAATACTCTCTAATTCCGATTCATCTATAGTCTCAATAGAGGTGTTATTCATTGCCTTCTCTATTGTATGGGATTTTCCATTCATAATGTTCTCAAAAATAATTTCAACTGATTCTTTGGCAATTTTTCCTTCTTCTAAAAATTGAAATGTTTTTGTTATTTCTTCATTTTTCAACAATTTTGAATCCAATCCATTTCTTTCTAAATTTGTAATGGTTGAACATAATATTGATGCAACAAACGTTGGATTAACTTTAGTTTTTTCAGTTATCTTTTCAAATAATTCAAAATAGTTTGAATCAAAGAGTTGTTCTGATAATTGGAGATTGAGTTGATATTCTGTTTGAAGATCTTTTATTGAATCATCCCATGACTTTGGAATGTTGTTTATTGCATTATCTAATTCTGTTTTTGAAATTATTATTGGGGGAATGTCTGTTTCTGGATACATTCTTGCTGCACCTGGTCTTGGTCTAAGAAATTTAGTCTCGCCACTTTGGGTTGCTAATCGTGTATCTATTGGAATTCCTTCATTTCGAATGTATTCTATTCTCAAAATTATTTGATCTATGACTACATTGATTTTTTCTTCTGGTGCTGCTAAAACCAAAAATCCATCATTATCGTTGATTTCTAATGTTTTTTTCAAATCATCAATATCTGTATTTTCAACACCATAATTTGGTAATTCATCAGAATGAAAAACCCCTCCTATTCCAAAAAATCTGACTAGTTCTGCTACCTCTTTTCCTAATCGAATTCCTTCATGAGGAGCATATCCAAACATGCCTGACATGTTTCTAAAAGAAATTCCAACTATCTTCTGATTTTTCTTTATGGCATTTTGAATAATTTTTGATTTACATTTTTTGAATAACTCTGTAACATCCTTTCTGTCATTATCACTATGAGTCCAATCAATTTCTTGTAATTTTTTTGAGATTTTTAATAGTCCGTGTTGTCTTTTAGCCTCATATTCTACTACTTTTTCTAATTGATCGAGTTGCTGAACTCCTTTAACCTCAATTACCGCATTTCCATCTTTAATTGAAACATTAACATCTTGTCTGATTGAACCTAATCCTCTTTTCACTTTTTTAGTACTTCTTAAAATTCTCCCTAATGATAATGCAATTTTTTTAATTTCATGTGGGTTTACTTCAAATGGTTCAGTAGCAATTTCAACTAAAGGAATTCCTAAACGTTCTAATCCATATTTTTTAATTGCCCCATCTTCTCCTAAAATTTTTGCTGCATCTTCTTCAAGACAAATAGATTGAATTCCAATCTCCTTGTCTTCAACATTAAAAGAACCTCCTTGCGAAATTAACATTGTACGTTGAAATCCAGTAGTATTTGATCCATCCACAACTGTTTTTCTCATTGGATAAATTTCTCTAAACACATCTGATTTTAGAGCAGATGCAATAACCAGGGAAATTTTCTTTGCATCAACATCTAATTCATGTGGTGGTTCTTCATCTTGTTCAACTAAACAACTACTTTCTGGATTTGCAAAATACATTATTGTTTTTGATTTTGATTTTTCAAATAATGCAGCAGGATCATATTCCCCTAATTCACTTTTTGCAGCACGTAGTTTTCTTTGAAATTTAATAGAATATTCATCCGTATCAATTGGTGTACAATTACAAAATAATTTTTTATTTGTAGCTAGTTGCTGATGAATTTCAAGTCCTACTTTTACACCTAATTCGTTTATTGAAAACTCTGACATTTTTTCTCCTAAATTGACATTTCAGATGCAATATTATCAAGCATAATTTCTTTTACTTCCTCAATATTCTGAGTATTTCCTAATGCCCACATTGCTTTTACTAGAGCAACTTCTGGAAGCATATTCTCTAAAGGAATTATGCCTAAATTTAGAAGATCTCTGCCACTTTCATAGACGGTCATTCTTACCCTTCCATCAATACACTGTGATGTCATGCCTAGAAATATCCCTTTTTCACTAGCTTTTTTTACAGAATCATACATGACCCTTCCAATATGTCCTAATCCTGTACCTTCAAAGATTATTCCTTTGTATCCGTTGTCAATAATTTGTTCAACTAATTTTGGATCATATCCTGGATAGTATTTTACTAATGCAATTTTTGTATCTAGATTAATTTTTGGTTGGAATTTTTGAACTTTATAGAACTCTTTTGAAATATTTTTTTGAATTTTTTCTTCTGCAATTATGAAAGCAGGATCATCTCCTACTGTTTGAAATGCTCCTCGTTTACTTGTATGATTTTTCCTAACTCTTGTTCCAATGTGACATGCAACGGTATTGTCATTTTCATCATTGTGCATAACAATGTACACTCCTTTTGTTTTGCTTTCGGTAATGAATTTAGTGGCACCAATTAGATTTAATGCTGCATCTGATGATGCTCTATCCGATGATCTTTGTGAACCAACTAAAACAATTGGAACTGGAAATCCTGCGAGTGCAAATGAAAGAAATGATGATGTATAATGCATTGTGTCTGTTCCATGAGCAATGATAATTCCTGAATAGTCTGAATTTGAATAACTACTAATTTTATTAGCTATCTCTAACCAATTTTCTGGCATAATGTTTTCAGAATATTCTGATAACAAAACTTCTGCATCAATATTTGCAATTTTAGAAAGCTCTGGAACTGATGAATTCAATTCTTCTGCAGTTAGCACTGGAGTAACTGCTCCTGTTCTATAGTCTACTTTACTTGCAATCGTACCTCCTGTTGAAAGTAACAATACTTTTGGTAATCCGTCTATTTTGCTGATTTTTTCAAGTTCATCAATATTTTTTTCTGATGATTGAATTTTTTCAATACTCTCAATTTTTGCAATTTCTAATCCCACATTATACCCACTCTTTAACTTCAGAACAATGTGTTTGTCGTCACTATGCTCATATCGAGGCATAATTATGCCTGAATATGTAATATCTGAGAGGATTTTGACTGAATCTCCAACAACTACTTGATTGCTCTTTAGAAATTCTAACGAATTGCCTTCATATCCTCTATATTCTGACATTTACGAGAATTAGATTTGCTATTTAATTAAAACTACCTGTAATAGGAAGCAACTAGCTTTTCACCCATCTTGAGGTCTTTTTGTTCTCTTACTTTCTTTACTGCTTCTTCAAAGTGTTTCATTGTTACTTTGGCTTCTATGCTGCTCTTTTCAACATCTTTTACATCTGGATGTTTGTCTAGGAATTCATGAATTACTAATGAAACTGCTGTATTTGCAATAGATGAAGTATCTGCACCACTCATTCCATCTGTAATTTCTGCAATCTTTTCCATATCTACATCATCACCCATAGGAATTTTTTCAGCATTAATTTCAAGAATACGTTTTCTACTATCTTTATCTGGATTTGGTACTTGAATAATTTTATCAAATCTTCCTGGTCTTAACAATGCTGGATCAATCATGTCTGCTCTGTTTGTTGCAGCTAGAACAACAACTCCATGCATGTTTTCCATTCCATCTAACTCTGTAAGTAATTGGCTGACAACTCTTTCAGTAACTGCAGTTTCTCCACCTGCTCCTCTAATTGGTGCAATAGAATCAATTTCATCAAAGAAAACTACACATGGGGCAGATTGTCTTGCTCTTTTGAAAATTTCTCTAATTCCTCTTTCAGATTCGCCTACCCATTTTGATAATAACTCAGGACCTCTAACTGAAACAAAGTTTGCTTCACTTTGGGTTGCAACAGCTTTTGCTAGTAATGTTTTACCAGTACCACTAGGACCGTGAAGCAATATTCCTCTTGGCATGCTGTGACCAAGTTTGTCATATAGTGCTGGATATTTCATTGGCCATTCAACTGCTTCTTGTAATTCACGTTTAACATCCTCTAAACCGCCAACTTCATCCCATTTTACATCTGGATTTTCAATGAAAACTTCTCTCATTCCAGATGGAGTTACCTCAATTAGGGCTTTTTGGAAATCTTCATGATTTACAATTAATTTATCCAAAGTCTCAGGTGGGATTTTTTCTTCTTCGAGATTTAGAATTGGTAATAATCTTCTCAAACATTTCATTGCAGCCTCTTTACAGAGGTATTCCAAGTCTGCACCAACATATCCGTGGCTAATTGCTGAAATTTTATCCACGTTTACATCGTCAGATAATGGCATGTTTCTGCTGTGAATTGCAAGAATGTCTTTTCTTCCTTTTTTATCTGGTACTTTGATCTCAATCTCTCTATCAAATCTTCCTGGTCTTCTAAGTGCAGGATCAATTGCATTTGGTCTATTTGTTGCAGAAATTACAATGACTTTACCTCTTGCTTCTAATCCATCCATTAATGATAACATCTGAGATACTACTCTTCTTTCAACTTCTCCGGTAACTTCTTCTCTTTTTGGTGCAATAGAATCTATTTCATCAACAAAGATTATTGAAGGGGCCTTTTCTCTTGCTTCTTTGAAAATCTCTCTTAATCTTGCTTCACTTTCACCATAAAACTTACTCATAATTTCTGGACCTGAAATACTGATAAAGTGTGCATTACTTTCGTTTGCAACAGCTTTTGCTAGTAATGTTTTACCTGTTCCTGGTGGACCATAAAGTAAAACACCTTTTGGAGCTTCAATTCCTAGTTTTTCAAAAATTTCAGGATGTCTTAATGGGAGTTCAATCATTTCTCTTACTTTCTTTATCTCATCAGTCAAACCTCCAATGTCTTCATAGGTTACTTGTGGAACTCCACGTAATGTTTCACCTTTTTCTGCAATATGGAAAACTGTCTTTTGGGTGATCAAAACTGCATCAGCAGCTGGTGTGACTCCAATTACTTGAAAAGTTAAACGTCCACCAAAGTATGGCACCATTACATTGTCTCCTTTAATCAAAGGAACACTTTCTAAAGCATCCGCAAGATATCTTTCATCAATTGGTGGAATTGCTTCTAATGGAGCAACTACGACCTTTTCTGCAGCTACGGCTTTGATTTTCCTAACTGAAATTGTATCTCCAATTGCAATTCCTGAATTATTCCTTCCAAGGCCATCAATTCTGATAATTCCCTTTCCTTCATCAGATGGGTATAATGGAAGACATTTTGCAACTGTTCTTCTTTTACCTTTAATTTCAATAACATCGCCTGTGGATGCATTTAATGTATCCATAGAATCATAATCTATTCTTGCTACTCCTCTTCCGACATCTCTAGTGTATGCCTCTAAAACTTTGAGAGAAAGTGCGTTTTGACTCATATTCAAATGCCCTCTGTCTAATTTTTATATCTTTGTGGTAATTTATCCAAAGACCAGGTAAAAATCACAAGCTTAAAATCCTCTTTACGTAGGAAACGATCAGCTTGGGTAAGAGACCATTAGTAAGAAGACGTGGCCGTGGAGGCAATCAATTTAGATCTACTTCTACTGGTAAAGTAGGCACCAAAGCAAATTATCCTCGTTTTCCGCTATCTGAACAACATGAAGGTGAAATTATTGACCTTGTTCATGAACGTGGTAGAGAAGCACCTTTAGCTAAAGTAAGATTTGAAGATGGTTCCGTATCGTTTGTTCCAGCAGTTCTTGGAGCAAAAGTTGGTGAAACTCTACAATTTGGATTAAAATCAAAAATTGAAAAAGGTAATGTAATTAGTATTCAAAACATTCCTGATGGAACTATTGTATGTAATATTGAAAAGCACTTTGGTGATGGCGGCGCAATTGTAAAATCTGCCGGAACTGATGCAACTGTTTTCTCTCATGGCGATGAAGGTGTTACGGTAAAACTTCCTTCTGGAAAATTCACTACACTTAACCCAAAAAACAGAGCTATGATTGGAACTCTAGCTGGAGGTGGAGCTAGCGAAAGACCATTTATGAGTGCTGGTGGCAAATGGAGAAACTTTAAAGCTAAAGGAAAGAAATATCCGATTGTTAGAGGTGTTGCTCAAGCAGCCTATGTTCACCCACACGGTGGTGGTCGTCACCAACATGTTGGACAAAGTTCTACTGTTTCTAGAGATACTCCTCCAGGAGCCAAAGTCGGAAGCATTGCTGCAAGAAAGACTGGTAGAGCTAGAATTAAAGAAAGAAAGTAGTTTTCTCTTTAACCTAAAATTGATTAATAGCCCAAAGAAATCTTTGATGAATGTCAAACCAACGAATTAGACTTTTTGTAACTGGTAGAGTTCAAGGTGTTTTTTTCCGTCAGACTTTGAAAACAAAAGCAATACAAAATGATGTTTTTGGATGGGTAAAAAATCTCAAAGATGGTCGTGTTGAGGCCATTTTGGAAGGTGATGAAGAAAATGTTAGTAGATTGGTTGAATGGGCCCATGGGGGTCCTGCAAATGCAATAGTCGAAGATGTAGAAATAAGAAATGAAAAATTTAGTGGCGAATTTTCAAAGTTTGATGTTTTGTATTAATGAATTTGTTCATATGCTCTTTTTATTACATCTCCAAATTCTGAGATCTTTTGGTCTTTATCAATTTGAATAATTTCTACAGGTTCTTTTCTACTCTTTTGGAGTTTTATTATTACTCCTTCTTTTTGAGGCTCTACATCTGTAAACCATCTAAATGTCATTGATTTACAAAAAACAACTCTGTGCATTCTAACATCTTCAATCACATTTTCTCCTAAATTAAAACAAAATTCCCTAATTGAATCAAATAGAGGTAATACTTGGATTGGAATTTGTTTTTTAAAATCTTCATAATTTCTTTTATTTCCAAATGAAATTATCCCTTCCATAACTTTGTAAATTTGAATTTAATAATAAATGGTAGCAGCTCTGTTGGTTCCAGTCTAGACGAATAGCCCCATTTCAAGGCATACAAGATCCGCCACGTTGACGAGGAAGCGTGGATGCTCCACCTTAGGATTGCTCCCTCCCGGACCTCATCCCTTTCGATGGTTCGGTCTTAGAAGTTATCCCTTCGGATAATTCTAGTCCTGCAACCACCCGCCTCGGCGTGATTTCATTTCCGCACACCAAGCGGGAATTACCCATCTAGAGATTTACCCAACAGTTACTGATCTCTGCATATAGCCGGTTTCAGAACAGGGCACGGCTGGCACCCCGATCCTACCTGCTACCAATTTTTCTAAAACAAAGTATGTTATATTTGCATTAGGTTTGATTTTCCTTTAGTTTCAAAATCATGTTGCAAACTGAGCACACATTTCCTGTACAATCACTACCACATTTCTTACAAACCGTTTTTTCTTTGTAGTTTGTTTCTTTTACAATATTTGATACTCTGAGAATTGATTGATACAAATTATTTTTAATTCCGCTATGTTGTTTTTCTAATGAGTTTAGAAATTCACGAATCTCTGTTCTTATTCCTTCATTCATGTGAGGACATGGTTCTGATTGAAATGGGATGTCGTTTGTAAATGCATAAAATACTATTTCAGATTCATATATCTCACAAAACGGTTTGATTTTTCTTAAAGAATTTGATGATGTATCAGGTTCCATCCAACCAATCTTATTTGTATCTCCTGAAAGCATGTTTATGACAAATGTCTGTAATGTGTCATCTAGATTATGTCCTGTTGCAATAACATCTGCTCCAACATCTTTTGCTGCATGATCGATTGCTCTTCTTCTTAGAGTTCCACAAATTGAACATGAAGATGTTTTTTCGTTTTCTCTTAAATCTAATGCTTCATCAAGTGTTAATTCAAAGAGATTCTTGTAGGAGTAAACTTTGTGTTCTACACCCAATTCCCCACAAAATTTTTCAACAATCTCTAATGCTTCGTTTCTGTATCCTGGAATTCCTTCATCAATCGTAATTGTTTTAATTCTAAAATTATGAGATGATGCCATTTCATGAATAATTTTTAACAGTGCTAAGGAGTCTTTTCCTCCAGATACTGCAACTGCTACTAATTCATTATTTTTGATCATATTATGTTTAGATATGGTTTTTGCAGTCTTTCTTACAATAGAGTTTGAGAAACATTTTGAACAGAGCTTTTGTCCAGAATATTTTCTAGTATAAACTGCTAAATTTTCACAGTAGTCACACTTCATGATTTTGAATATTTTTTTTCATTAATGATTCTTTAGATAGTTTAAAATTAAATTATTTTTGCTTAATAAAGACCAAAATATTTTCAAAGACTTAAATCTTATATAGAAATTTTTTGCTTGATGAATGAAAGTAAAAAATATGATTTTATTGATAATGCTTTTTGCCCTTGTTGCTCATCTAACAATCTTTACATCGCATTTGAAAAGAGTTTCTTTAATCTACCTGTTTTGAAATGTAATGAATGTGGATTACATTTTATTTGGGACAAAAACCTAACATTGAATCTGGAAAAATATTATGATGAAACTTATTGGGATGTATTTAGAAATATCAAAAATAAACAAATTAAAAATCAACAAACTGATAATGCTTATTTAATAAAAAAATTTCCAAAATTCATTCAAAAGTTTTTTGATTGGACAGGTGTACGAAAATCTCTTTCACGCTCACAATCATGGTATCTATTACCCTTGTTGAAAAAAAAACATTCATTGTTTGAATTAGGTTCTGGTGAAGGATTTATTCTTGAATTTTTTGAGAAAAATGGTTTTGACGTATTTGGTATGGAGCCATCGAAAATAAATTTTTCATTAATTAATAGAAAATTAACTTATGGGAAATGTGTAACTGGTTCTGCAGATGATATAAAATCAATAAAAAAAAAATTTGATGTAATAATATTATCACATGTTTTTGAACATTTAAAAGATTGTAAACAAGTATTGTTAGATCTAAAAAAAATACTTAACCCTAACGGAATTATTTTCATAGATGTTCCAAATTGCTCAAATCTTAAAACATTACATGAGTCAATTTTTACTCAACCTCATATTTTCCATTTTACAAAAAAAAGTATTGAATCCCTATCTTCATCAACAGGATTTTCTATAATTAAAGCAGACTTTTTTTATGGGAAAGTTTCAACATTTTTAGATCATATAAAATATTTCTTGTTTTGGATTTTTAAAAAAGATTTTTTTATTGTTTCGGATCAAAAAAATGGAAATTATTTACGAATTATTCTTACAAATTCTGACTAGAAAAAATTCAAAACTGTAAATGAATTTTAATATTTTGGTATTATCTGTTCAAATTTTTAAAATAAAAAAAATTGCAAAAATAATTTAGCGTATCTAATCTATTTGGTATTTTTTATATTGTAAACCAACCAGATTTTACATATGAGAGGGCAATGTTTAGGCCAAACAAAGCAAAAGTAAACGCATAGATTCCCCACATTACTCCATTTACTGCTTTTTCTGAAATTCTTTGATCAATAATCGTATGAATGAATTTACCTCCATCTAAAATTGGTAATGGAAGCATATTGATTATTCCAATGAAAAATGAAATCATCCATAACCATAAGAGGAACATTGAGACGTTTGGATCATTCCATTCAATAAAATTCAATATAGGCTTGTATGCAAATGAATTATCTCTCATAATTCCAATCAATCCTCTTTCTGGATCATCTGGTGCTGGCATTACTTCAAGACTAAAGTCCAATGGTTGTCCATCTCTAAGTACAGAGACACTTGCTGTCTCTCCTGGATTTAAACTGGGGAAATCCGCCGGACTTAGAATGGACTTGTCATTGATTGATGTTATGATGTCATTTGCAAGTAATCCTGCTTGCTCTGCTCCTGAATTTTCAATAATTGAAAGAATTAGGACTCCTTCTGGTAATTCGTAAAATGTACTTAATAGTGGTTCAGGTAATACCATTGCAAAAAATGGATTTGTAAGTAAAATTACTCCTAAAGCAAATGCAAAAATTACATTTGATGTAGCTCCTGCTCCAATAACTCTGAGTTTTGAGATCTTTTTTGCTTTGTTGAATTCTTCCTCATCAGGTTCTACAAAGCCTGCAAACATTGCAATGAATATTGCAAATCCTCCTGTTTTGATCTTTATCTTTTCTAATGCTGCAACAATACCGTGTGCTCCCTCATGAATTACTAGTACAACTGGAATTGATAGTAAAAAATATGTAATTGATGCTGCTGAAGTTAATGTAACTCCTGGAATAAGAACAGTTAATTCTGAAAATTCTGTTTGTGCAACAAAAAAGTTTGCAACATTATTTAGCAAAAACCAAAATGCAAAACCCATCATTATAAAACCTGAAATTACACTTACATCTGCAAAAACTCTAATTCCTCTTCTTGTCCGACTAAGAAGTTTTAACAGTACTGAGTTAACTTGTTTGTTTTTGTAAGTTAGACTGTATGCTTTTATTTCAAAACCATGTTTCTCTAATTTTAGTCCTTTTGCAACAATAACAATTACTACCCATGCCATCAACACATAGATAATCGAATTTTGAGTGATAAAATCAAGTTCCAAACTAATTGTAATTTTTTTAAGGTACGGACATTTATCGGTTACTATGAAACCCGCGATAATCATTTCAACTTATCCTGATAAAAAATCAATCACAAAAATCGCAAAAATATTTGTAAAAAATAAGACTGTTGCATGTGTAAATATATCAAAAATAGACTCAATCTATTCTTGGAATAAAAAAATAGAAAATACATCTGAATATATAGCTATTTTCAAAACTACATCAAAAAATACAAAATTACTTAAAGAAAAAATCAAAGAAACTCATCCATATAATGTTCCTGAAATTGCTGAAATTGATGTAACTTCAATAAACAAATCCTATCTTGATTGGTTGATAGACTCTACAAATTAAGATTCAATTGAATATCGTAACAAGGAAACTATGCCTCCTAAACCAGTAACTCTTAGACCTATGTCTGTAGACGAATCCACACTATACATTTTAACTCCCTTATTTTCCATATCATTTAGAAAATCTATCATTTTTTGTTCATCATCTTGAATTGCTTTATCTGAAAAAACCATGGACTCTACTGCACCCATTTGATTTGCATTAAAGGTTTCATCAAAACCCATGGTAAATTTTGTGCTTTTTTTGTTTGCAAGAAGCATAACTTCATCAATAATTGATGATACTTTAGCCAGTTTGCTATCTGACATTATCTCTTTCATTGTGTTTGATTTTGTAAAGGTGTAAATTCCATCTTCTCCACCGGAATCTATTCCTTCAACTACTTGTACTTTGAATTTTTGTAAATTTTGAGATTTTTGAATAAAATTTGCAAATCGTTTCTTTGTTTCACCTGGACCAAAAATTACAATTGAATCTCCTTCTTTAAGAATAGTTGAAATTGCTTGTTGTACTTGCTCAAAGAATTTTTCAATATTAAAATTAGTTTTGTATCTTTTTCCACCAGAACCTGAGTAAATATTTGGCATAAATTCCAAATGTGTTCCTCTTAATCTTGCAATACCACTGTCTCCTGTATCAATTGCTACTAGTACAAAACCAACTTGATTGTTACTTGATTCTAAAAGATTTTTTTCAAATGGCAACCATTTTTTCTTGGAGATTGTAATACCATCATTAATTTTTAAAATAAATGAATGATGAGTTCCATGTGGTACTGACTCATTACTTGATTCTGAAATTGTACCTCTGATTCTTAGTCTATCTAATACATCATCAAGTGAAATCTTTTCTACAGTTAATGCGATTCTAACTTTGATTCTTTCCCCTTTATCTGGCCTTGAATAATCTTTATCTTGTTTTAGTACTCTGGTTGTATCACCAATTATTTTATCATTTTCTTTAATAATTCTGCGTAAATTTAGAAGATCATCTGAATCTTCTGGGATAACTGAAATTAAATTCTCATCAATATTTTTTGTTATCATGTTGTTGTTCTATTCTACAAAGAGAAAAGAGTTTAGTTTGTTACTTCGTTAGTTGTTTCTTCAGATTTTTTCTTTAGATAACTTTCAACCCAATCTAAAGTAAGAACTCCTGATTCAGCTAAATTTGTTAAAGAGTTTGCAGATGCTTCTCCTGTGACTTTACCATGATTTTTTTTTAATTGACGCCATTTTAGAGATGTATTACCACTTTTTGAATTATAGATAATTCCTAAAATGTCCCTTGCATTAACAAATGTGATATCTCTAATTTTTTTCAAAGTTACCTTATCCGCTGCCTCAACATAGATTGCACCTAAACTATCTTCTCTTTCTGCAAATACTTCTGAATCATCCAGATAACTTCTTGGAGCATAAGATTTACACGTACTAGAAATGATGAATCTTCTAAAACTTTCTACTGATGCTGGAGTGTCAATTGCAACCATTTTGAATGAATAAACTATTGGCCATTTATCAAGCTTCTTGAAAGACTCAATAGGAATCTACCTCAAATATGGCTTGCAGGTGGTGATGAACCTATCCCTTTGAAATGATGATGAGGATCTTGAGTTCTGAGCCTGCCTATGATTTTAATTGATGATTACTTTAGAAAAATTATGAATTCGTTTACTGAATATCTAACATTTAATGTTGAAGCTCGTAGAGGATTTGTTAATATCACTCCTGATATTAGAAAATTAGTTACTAAAAGCAAAGTCAAAGAAGGTTTGTGTCTTGTAAATGCGATGCATATTACTGCTAGTGTCTTTATCAATGATAATGAGGGTGGATTACTTCATGACTATGAAAAATGGTTAGAAGAATTAGCACCGCATGCTCCAGTTGATCAATACAGACATAATGATACTGGTGAAGACAATGCAGATGCTCATCTAAAAAGACAAGTAATGGGAAGAGAAGTAGTTATTGCAATAACTAATAGTGAATTAGATTTTGGTCCATGGGAACAAATTTTCTATGGGGAGTTTGATGGAAAGCGACCAAAAAGAGTTTTAGTAAAAATAATTGGAGAATAACATTCTATCCAAAATCTGCATCACGTTTCTGACTCTGTGATTCATTTTTTCTTGCAGCAGCTCTAAACTCTTCATCGTGATTTTGAGGACCATGTCCACATTTCACACATGCAATTTTGAATCCATTATCGTCTTTTTCATACGTTTCACATCCGCAAAAACATGCCATGTTTAATCTAATTTCTAAGATGATATATCTTTTGGGATACTATGAAGCTGATTTACAACATTCACCCATTGGAATCTCTTTACCATGTGGCGATGTTCTAGGGTGTTTTAACATTGTACAAAGTGCATCAGTAAACTGTTTATTCATATGATGTTCAATACCACATACCATCTCTTCATCAATATCTACTTTGAGTGCACTATCCATTAGTACTTCCAAAAGTCTACTGTTTCTCATCATGCTAGAACCAATTGTTTGACCTTCATCTGTGAGTCTTACTCCTGCTTTGTTGTAAGTGACTAAATTCTTAGCATTTAATTTTTTTAGCATCTGAACTACACTTGGTTGTCTAACGTTGAGCATTTTTGCAATAGTGCTAATTTTGACTTCTTCTCCTCTTTCTTTAAGAAGCCAAATCGCTTTGAGATACATCTCAACATGTTCAGCTTCAGCGGTTCCAACAAACAGAGTCTCTTCATCTAGTACGTCCATGTTATACCTTCTTTGAATCTTTTAATAAATATTCAAAATATTGACGTGCAAATCCTGCTAATCCTGCATGATCTGCCCAAATTGCAACCACATCTGAAGAATTTTCAGCAGCAACTGCTGGACCTAACAATATTACAACGTATTTTTTATCAGAAATTATTCCTCCTCCAAACAAACCTTTCTTGATTTTTACCGTTGCGACTCGTTTTATTGCTTTAATGGATTCTTTATCCATCTTGTCTGATGTAAGAATTGTAATTTCTACTCCCTTGTCATGTAGTGATCTTAGTTTTGGTAATGCTTGTCTAACTAATTCTTCTCCAGCTTCAGGTAATGCAATCATTACTTCATTTCTACAAGTTTCAACCATTTCTAGAATCTTTGCTGCAATGTTTATTGCACCTGATAATACCCAAATGTCTGGTTTTTCACTAGTTCCACTTTTTTCATACAATGGAACTAGTTCATTTAGAATAACACTTTGATTCTCTGAAAAATCATTTTCCATTTTTTGTTTTGTTGTTTCTAATCCTGTTGATGGTGACTTTGCAAAATATTTAGTTGGTCTTGAATCATCTGTTCCAATCCATCCTTTTTCTTCTAGAGTTCCTAGAACTTCATAAATTTTTGAGTATGGAACTCCTGATTTTTGACTGAGCTCTGATGCTGTTAATTCTCCTGATTTTAGTAATGCTGAAAATGTTCTAATCTCATAACTTGTAAGACCAATTTTTTCTAATGCTTTTCTTGTCTTATCTGATATGCTCATGCGATCTAGTCGATCAGTTTTGATATTTAAATCACATATGCCTGCTTCCTAAATTCCACCCGAGGCCAAGTATGAAATGCATTATATACCATTTCTGAAAAATGCCCATAGTAGGCATGGCTCTAATTCAGATATCTAATCAAACTACAAAGAATTTAGGTAAAAAATCCACTATTAGATTCACTCAAAGTATCTGTCCTGATTGTAACATGATTTTGGATGCAGAAGTTTTTGAGAGGGATAACAAAGTCTTCATGTCTAAAGTTTGTCCAACTCATGGTGAATGTGAGGAATTATACTTTGGTTCTTACGAATTATACAAGAAATTCAGTACTTACTGGATGGATGGTAAAGGTGCTCATGCTCCAAACGTAATGATTGACAAATGTTCTTGTCCAAATAATTGTGGATTATGTTCAAACCACCTATCTCACAGTGGACTTGCAAACATGATTGTAACTAACAGATGTGACTTGACATGTTGGTATTGTTTCTTCTATGTAAAGAAAGGTCTAGAAGGTGCTTACATGTACGAACCAGATCATACTCAAATTAGAGGTATGATGAAAACTCTAAGAGCAGAAAGACCAATTCCAGGAAACTCTATGCAAATTACTGGTGGTGAACCAATGCTTAGAGAAGATATTGCTGATGTTATCAAAATTATGAAAGAAGAAGGTGTTGACCATATTCAGATGAACACTAACGGCATTAGACATGCAATGGATCCAGAAGCAGCACGTGAAGTAAGACTAGCTGGATGTAACAATTTGTATCTTTCATTTGATGGTGTAACTGCAAGAACAAACCCAAAGAATCACTGGGAAATTCCATATGCACTTGATAGTTGCAGAAAAACAGGAACAACTGTTGTATTTGTTCCAACAGTAATCAAATCAATTAATGATCATGAATTAGGTGGAATTATTAGATATGCTCAAAAGAACATGGATGTAGTTCATGCTGTTAACTTCCAACCAGTATCTCTAACTGGTAGAATGGGTAAAAGTGAACGTGAAAAATACAGAATTACAGTTCCTGATTGTATTCAAAGAATTGAAGAGCAAACAAATGGTGAAGTAACTATTGATGATTGGTTCCCAGTACCAAGTTGTATGCCATTAACAAATGTAATTGAAGCATTCTCAAGCAAACCAAAATACGAATTATCAATTCACTTTGCTTGTGGTGCAGGAACATACATCTTTGAAGATGAAGATACAAAGAAATTTGTTCCATTAACAAAATTCTGTGATATTCAAGGAATGTTAGAATTATTTGAAGATAAAGCCGAAGAAATTCGTTCTGGTAAAAACAAGTACTTTACAATGCTTGAAGTTGTAAGAAAACTCAAAGGATTTGTTGATTCAAAGAAACAACCAGCAGGATTAGACTTGGCAAAAATGTTTGGTAACATCTTGATGAAGAGATCATTTGATTCAGTTGGTTCTTGGCATGTTAAAGGATTATTCCTTGGTATGATGCACTTCCAAGACAAATACAATGAAGATCTAGAAAGACTACAAAGATGTGATATCCATTATGTTACTCCTGATCTTAGAATCGTTCCATTCTGTGCATTTAATGTAATTCCTGAATGGTACAGAGACAGAATCCAAAAGAAATACTCTATCACTGTAGAAGAATGGGAAGAGAGAGAAGGTGTTAAACTCGAAGACGGTCTTTATAGAGGTCTTATGAGACGTGGTGCAGGTGATGAACTTGCAGCAGGATGTGCAAAAAGTGAAATGTTCCACCAAGCAGCACAAGCAACAATGTAAAAGGAATTTTTAATCCAAGACCTTAATAGATTCTAACTTAATTTTTGAACAATGAAAATTCTGATCATTTCTCCGACTCAAGAAGGAATTGGTGGTGTTGCTAGACATGTACAAGGTCTTACAAAATTTTTAAAAAATGATGGGCATGAAGTAGATGTAATCTCTTCTGAAAATACATTCACAATTCCTATACGAAAATTAAAAAATCCTAGCTTCATGCTATCTTCTTTTTTAAAAACAAAATTTTCAAAAAAATATGATGTAGTACATGCTCAAAATGTTGTATCTGCGTTTGCAATGAAAAATGTTTTGGGAAAAAAATTATTGGCAATACACGGAATTCATCATGAACAAGTAGATCATTTACATGGAAAAACTGCTGGAAATGTAGCAAAGGATTATGAAGATAAAGCGTTAAACTGGGTTGACGCAATAACGGTTTCTTCAAAAGAAATGCTTGATTATTACTCTCAAAAAGGATTGAACACGTTTTTTCTCCCAAATGCATTGGATATACAATCAATTACCAAAAAATCTAATCGAAAATTTGACAAACAAATTGTTTATGCTGCTAGATTATCAAAAGAAAAAGGTATTCTTGAAGTATTGGATGTTGCAGAAAAATTACCACAAGACATTCATCTTTTAATTTTAGGATCAGGGGTAGAAGAGAATAAAGTAAAAGAATTATCAGAACTACAAAAAAATATTCATTTTTTAGGATATCAAAATAGAGAAAACACTCTATCTATAATTCGTGGTTCTGATTTGTTAATACAACCATCTAGAATGGAAGGTGGACTAAGTTATACTTTGTTGGAATCTATGGCATGTGGAACTCCAATTATATGTACTGATGTTGGTGGTGCTAAAGATACTTTATCTCATATGAAAAATGCATTTATTATCAAACCTGAAAATTCAACAGAATTAAAAAATGCTATTAATCAATTAATGAACAACTCAAAACAAAGAGAGGAACTAAAGAACAATGCTTTGGATGAAATCAAAAATCATGATTGGTCCGTTGTAGGGCCAAAATATGTAGAAATTTATCAAAAATTACTTTCATCATAAAAACTAAAAAAGAACAATAGTTATTAATTCAAAATATTTTAAAAAAATCACTTGCAATCAATTTTAAATAAAAAAAATATTCTTGTTACTGGTGGAACCGGTTCTATAGGACAAGCTTTGGTTCAAAGAGCTATATCTGATGGCGCAAAACATATCAAAGTTTTCAGTAATGATGAAAATGCCCTTTATGAAATGGAATTAGATTTTTCTAAACATAAAAACATCGAATACATAATTGGCGATATTAGAGATTTTGATAAAATCAATTCAATCGTAAAAAATTGTGATATTATTTTCCATGCCGCTGCACTCAAACATGTAGATAGATGTGAATTATATCCATTAGAAACAATGACCGTAAACATAATTGGAACAAATAATGTTGCAAAAGCTGCAGTCAATGCGAATGTATCAAAAGTTATTTCTATTAGTACTGATAAAGCTGTAAATCCTATAGGTGTGATGGGTGCAACAAAACTTCTTGCAGAAAAATTAATTGCCGCTGAAGCATATCATTCAAAATCAAAGACAGTTTTTTCCTCTGTACGATTTGGAAATGTATTTCATACTAGAGGTTCAATATTACCTAAGATAGAAAAACAAATTCAAAATGGTGGTCCTTTAACATTAACTGATGAAAGAATGAAACGATTTTTTATGACTAAAGAAGATGCAGTTGATTTAATTTTAAACGCAGCTTATACTGCTAAAGGTGGAGAAACTTTTATTCTCAAAATGCCTATGCTGAATTTAAAAGATCTTTTTGAAGCAATGAAAATTGTAATTGGTCCAAAACATGGGTATTCATCAACAAAAATAAAAACAAAAATTACTGGAATTAGACCTGGTGAAAAATTAACCGAATATCTATTAACAAATTTTGAAATGGAACATTGTTTAGAAACAAAGAATTTTTTTATAATTCCTAAAATGTTTGAATCTTTAGATCCCAAAAAATATCCTGGTTCAAAAAAACCAAAGAACACAACAAAGTATTTCGAAACTGTTAAACCAATTTCACAAGAACAGATTGTCAAACTTTTAAAAAAAATTTATTAATTCATTTACCTTCTTCAAAATTTTCAAAATCTATTTTAAATATTTTTAGATGGTATGAAAAATTTTCTTCTTTTGAATCAAATTCTTTGATCAAAAACGAGTAATTTTCTTCATTAGCATGTATGTCATCAAAAATCGCTAAATCATTTTTATCATCAACTATAATATGACTAATATTTGTCTCTCTAAAAAATACCATATATTCTTCTAGTGAATTTTTTTCATTAACCAAAACAGTATTGACATTATGATCTAAAGTCGATCTGATTGACTTTCCTTTATACCGTTTTTCAAAAATTTCTGTAAATTCATTCCATTTTTCTGGTAAAGTTGTAACTTCAATATATTTTTCTTCGGGTAAAAATGAATTAATTATTTTTTTATCCATCGAAATAATTTTTGCAATTTTTAAAACTTCAATTTCGTGTTCATTGTTAATTTTTTCATATAAGTAATAGTTTGAAGCAATAGTAATTCCAATTATAATGCAAATTATTATTATATTTTCATTTTTCATTTTTATAGAAAATTTTTCAATCGCCAAAAGTGAAACTATACAGAATATTGGAAATAAAAAATAGAAATATCTTCCATCCAGTAATGGGATAGAATATGCATAAAATGTAGGTAGTGACATTGTTATTGCAGATACAATTAGAAATTTTTTCTCAAAATTTCTGTTTTTTAATAGAAAATAAATTCCAAATGGAACAAAAAAACCAAAAATCGGTATCATATTCCAAACAAAAAATTTTGAATAATTTTCTATTCCTGTATGAATAAATGGAAATCCTGAATTAACATTTGATTCTGGAACAATATCTGTGTGTTTCAGAAAACTATTACCGGCCCTCATGAAAATTCCATCTTCGCCTTTTACATCATATTTGTAATAACTCATTGGCAAAACTACTAGAAGAAATAATGCTAATGCAATTGTATATTTTGGGAAAACAAATTTTTCATTTTTATATTTAATGATAAACATTATTGATAATCCCAACATTAGAAACAATCCTTCTGATCTTACTATAGTTGAAAAACCTGCAATTAGAAAAGCTAAATAATTTAATTTTTTATTATTTGAAATAAAAAAACAAAAAGAAATCACAATTAAAAATATGTATAAAGAATCTGAAATCCCAAATAATGAATTTTGAATTAAATGTGGTTCTATAGCAAAGATAAATGCTCCCAGAATACTATGTTTTATACTTACATATTTTCTTGCAAAAATGTAAATGGGAAAAATAGTTAATGAAGAAATACTTATTGAAATGATTTTTTGCAAATTCATATAATTTATAATATTTTCAAATTGAAAAAACCAAAAAATTCCTGATAGTAACATTGCCCATCCGTTATTTGCAATTGTGTAGTCATTGGGAATTTTTCCTGTTATGAGAATATCAGATGCATAAAAAAAATATTCTAGTGAATCTAATGTTAATGGAACTTCAAAATTTACATAGGCTAATCTAATAATTATTGCAGAGAAAAATATTCCAAATAACGCTAAGAAAATCTTAGGTTTTAGAATATCACTGTTAAAATATTTATTTATACTTGATTTTTCTTGCAACTTTATTGTTTGTTTTCTACTCGTTAAATATGATTTTGTAAATATCCCTTTAGTATAAGCATGAGAAAATTGAAATTTTTCACTTTGAAATGATGATCTTATGCATTACTTGTTTTTTTTAAGAAATACTTACTTGAAACATATAGGAAAATAGCTTGACCAGCTTCTGCTAAAACTAATGCCCACGCAACTCCATTAAGCGAATACAATTCCCCTAAGATCAAAATTCCTGAAACTTGTATTGTAAGATATATTGCAACACCTATAACAATAAACCTAGTTGATAAAATTCCTAACAATTTTGCATTTGTGATAGCTGTTATTGTTCTCGGAATTACTACTAAACTCATTATGGGAATTATTTCTGCAGCACTCTCAAATTTTGGAAAGAAATGTGGCAGAATTATTGGACCTAGGAAGATTCCTAAAACTGCAAACAAAACAGCTACGATAACTGCTAATTTCTTTAAAATCACATGAGAATGACCTGTGGATTCTTGGGGTAAGATATACTGCATCATACTCATAGGTAATATACTCAAAAGTGAAAGAAATTGAATTCCTAAATGATAATTTCCTAATAATGCAAATCCTAGTATGGGTGCAATTATAATTTTGTCAATTTGTCCAGTAAATGCCCTACTAATTACTAACCCATAATTATTTGAAATAAAACTCCATTGAGGCTTTAATGACGAAAAAGAGAATTTTCCTTTTAACATTTTAAAAATTCTGTAACCTGGAACAAAATGTGATATTGCGTATCCAAGAATTACTCCGTCAATTCCCAAATTGGGGTAAAGTAGAATACTTGCTAAAACCATTGTAGCTTTCTGAACAATAAATAAAATTGAATATGTTCTGTAAAGTTTATTGCCTAAAATTTCTCCAATACTAACTCCGTAGATTAGGTAACTGATAGCATACATACTTATTGATAAATTACTAAAAAGAAGATATAGTACAAACATTATTGTAACTCCAATCAGAAGAATAATTGTTACAAGTGTTGATAGGATGTTGATTTTTTTTGCTGTAAGAACTGTTATTGTATGACTACCACCTACAAATGATAAAACAGATGCAAGCCCTGCTATTGATATTAAATAAGATAATTCACCATATTCTGTAGTTGTTAACAAACTTGCTAAATAAAACCAAAATAATGCACTAATTGCATTTCCAGAAATATTGGCAAAACCAATTGATGTTAAATCTTTAATTCCTTTGATGTTTTTAATTTTATCCTTTAATGAAACCATTGCTATTATTCACTCATTCCATTTTTTTCTGAGATTTTTCATATAGTTTCAAAATTTGATTGCCCATATTATCAGAAGAATATTCTTTTTTGACAAACTCGTAACCATTACTTCCTAGTTTTTTTACCAATTCTTTGTCTTCTAACAAAATTTCAATTTTTTCTTTTAAATCATCAACACTTTCTGGTTCAAAAAGTAAACCGTTTTTGTTATTCAAAACAACATATGGTATTCCAAAGATATTCGTACTAATTGTTGGTTTTTTACAAGCGAATCCTTCCAAAGGAGTTAGTGGAGACATTTCCCATCTTGATGGTAGTACAAGAAATTTACATGCATGATATGCTGAAATTACCTCTCCTCTTGTAGGTTTTTCTATAACCAAAATATTTTCTTTTAAATTTAATTTTTCTATCATTGAATTCATCTCTCTTTCATATCCAAAATTGGCTCCTAAAATCACAAGTTTTAAATCTTGAAATTTTTTCTTGTCAACAATTTTTTTGAATGATAAAAGCAGTAAATCAATCCCTTTAATTTTGGTGAATCTGCCAAGAAATAAAATAAATGACTCACTAATGTTGTATTTGTCTTTAAAATCTATATTATTTGCAGCAAAGTTTCTGTAATCTATTCCATTATGCACTATGGTAATTTTTTTCTCATTTGAGTATTTTAAAAAAACTGATTTTTCATATTCATTTGCTGCAATAATATGTGAAGCTTGATTAATTACAAATTTTACTAAAGGCTCCTGAATTTTATTTAGAATTTTACCCGCCCCTTTTTGATATTCAGGATGTGTATGTAATCCTCCTTGATCACTTAATAATAATGGAATTTTGTAAATTTTTGAGTATACTGCAGAAACAAATGCTTGAAACCCTCTAATTCCTATGGCATGAATTACGTCAGGCTTATCTTTCTTTAGTTGAAAAAACAATCCTGGATTTATAAAAAATAATTTTATTTTAAAAAAAACATGGTTTCTTTTAATTACAAATTTTTCGTATTTTTCAATCTTTGGTAACTCTGAATTAAATTTGTTGACGCTGTTATCAAAATCTAAATCTGTGGTATATACAGTTGTTTCATGGTTTTTTGAAACAAATCTTGCTATGTCTAAACATAGAAATAAAATCCCTCCAAACTGAGTAGCAGGTAAAAATGCGGGACACGTTAAAGCAATTTTCATTTAATTATTTCTTGAAATTCCTCTATTATAACATGTAATGATAATAATTTTATTAAAAAATTAGATTTCTTTTACCAGTTTTTTAATTCCTAAATCAAGAGTAAAATTTGGAGTAAATCCAAGCTCATTTTTTGCTTTTTTAATATTAATTACAAATTTTTGTGGTTCTATTACTCTTGCATTTTTTTTGTTGATTTTAATTTTTTGATTAATGTTATTTTCAATAATTTTAATCAATTTTGGTAATGTTGTTTTTTCATCTGAACCAATATTGAATGTATTCGAATTTTTATATTTAATTGATAATAATATTGCCTTAACTGCGTCATCTATATGTAATAAATTAAGAATTTGCTTCCCCCCATAAATTGTAACTTGTTTATTTTTTATAGCATTTTTTATCATTAATGATATTCCTCTTTTAGAATTAAGATCTCCATAAAAATTTGTAAATCTTAGGATTACATATTGAACATTATATGTTTGATGAAATTTTTTTATTAAATTTTCACTAGTAATTTTTGTAATTCCATTTAGATTAATTGGAAACTCTAGATCTTTTTCAGTAACTTTCTTTTTTGAATTTCCATAAACTTCTCTTGAAGAACAAAAAATTATTTTGGCACCATTTTTTTTCATTAGATTTAAAATATTAAATGTTCCTAAACAATTTACCAAAAAAGTTTTTTCTGGATTTTCTTCACATTCAATGTTGCCTGTTATACTTGCTGTATGAATTATAATATTTGGTTTGAATGCGTCAAAAATTTTTTTTAATTGTTTGTAATTTGTTATGTCACATTTTTTTATTATTGTGTTGTTTATTGTATGTGTATTTTTTTTTGAAATGCCTAAAGATTGATAATCACTATTACTTAATTCAGATATGATTTTATTGCCTAACATTCCACTTGCACCAGTAACCAAAATTTTAATTTGTTTTTTCATAATACAGCAATCTTGGTTTTATTGTTTTAAAATATCTTTTTTAATCTTATGACTTTCTTATTATGAATCCTAGTTTTTATTAAATGCTAAAATAAATGGATATTGTGAAGGTATTGCTTACTGGCGCAAATGGATTTATTGGAAGCCATTTGGCTGATTATCTGTATAATAATTATGATATTTTTTTGGCCGTAAGAGAATTCAGTAATATCTCTAACATAAACCATTTGAAAGATAAAGTAAATCTTTCTAAATTAGATATTACAAATTTTAAAGAAATACAAAATTTGTTAAATGAAATAAAACCTGATGTAGTTATTCATTTAGCTGGAGAAACCTCTCACTCAAAAAGTTTTGAAGATCCTATTCATGATGTAGAAGTTAATTCAAAATCAACATTATATTTTTTGGAATCAATTCGAAAATTACAATTAAAATGTACTTTTATTTTAGGTAGCACATTCATTGTTATAGGGAAACCCATTTCTTTACCTGTAAATGAGAAATCAGTTTGTATTCCAACAACAATCTATGCAACAAATAGATTGAGTAGTGAACATTTTTGTAAAATTTATCATCAAGTATATGATATGGATTGTAGAATATTTAGAATAACAAATTCCTTTGGTCCTAGAGAAAAAACTATTTCATCAAAAAATGCTGTAAACTTTTTAATTTATCAAGCATATAGTGGAAAAGAGATTACTGTCTTTAATGATGGAGAATTTTTTAGAGATCTTATCTATGTGAAAGATGTAGTTTCAGGAATTGAGACAATTATGAAAAATGGAAAAAATGGTGAACTCTATTGGATTTCTTCACATCAAAAAACATGGTTTAAAGAATTCGGTAAAATACTTCATGAATTAACAAGCTCGCCTCTAAATTTTATTCCACCTCCAGAATACACTAAAAAAGTGGATGTGGGAAATTTTTTAGCTGATAATTCCAAACTGAAATCATTGGGATGGGAACCAAAGTATTCCTTGAGAGATGGGATTATTGAAACTTTAGATTATTTTAAAAACAAAAAATTATAAAATTTTAATAAAAAATTTTGACAAGATATTTAGAATATAATTAATTTTTTTTGAATATATTCTTCCTGTTACTATGCTTGGAATTTCAATTTGATTTTTAAATTCTTTGATGATTTCTACATCTTTAATTTCTTTCTTTGATTCTATTTCTAAATATTTTTTCTTAATTCCATTCCAGTTTTTTAAAATATTTGAATATCCCTCAATTTTTTCTTTTATCATTCCTTTTGATAAGTAAAACATTATTACAATTATTTCGATTATGATCAAAGATGGTAGCATTTTAAAAAATGTTTTTCTAGAATAATGTGTCAGTAAACAATAATGTCTATTTCTTTCTAAAAGAAAATATTTTTTCTTGCTCCAACCAAAACTAAAACTTTCAGCATGATATACCACACACCTAGGAACATAGTGTGATTTAATTCCTAACTGTCTAGCTCTCCATCCCAATTCTAAATCATCATGATATGCAAACAAAAAATCATCAAAGAAACCGATTTTTTCTAATACTTGCTTTGTAGTAAAAAGGCATGCACCAGAAGCATAATTAATTAGATAATTTTTATCATGATTTGAATTTTCTTTCTCACCCTTTCCAAAAGAATACCCAAAACCAAAAATTTGAATCATGTTTCCAGCAGAATTTATTCTAGATGTATCGTCTAATGCTAATAATTTTGGTTGGTAAAGGCCTAAACCTATTTTTTTATACTCTTGAAGAAATTCCTTTAACCAAGATTTTTCTACAATTGTATCTGGATTTAGTATCACAATAAATTCCCCTTTGGCAGTTTTTATCCCTATATTGTTTCCTCCACAATATCCTAAATTTTCTTGATTTTGTATTAGTTTAATTTCAGGAAATTTTTTTTTACATTTATTTTGACTATTATCTGTCGATACATTATCAACTAATATTATTTCAAAATTCTTGTAATCACTTTTATGAATTGATTCAATACAGTTTTCAATTAATTTACCTGCATTATAATTTAAAATAATAATGCTGACTAATGGCTCTTCTGTATTCACAAATTATTCTATGATTGTACTTATTTTAATTAATTCTTTTTTTAAATCCAAATTTTTGTTCCTTCACCTAGAAGCAAAACATTCTTTTCATTTTTTTCTTGAAAAATCTGACAATCAAAAGCAATTATACTATCTGAAATTTTTATATTTGAATTAATTTCACAATTATTCATAATTATTGAATTCTCAATTTTACTTTTTGAAATTTTACAATTATCTCCAATACTAACATTAGGACCAATAACTGAATTATTATTAATAATACAATTTTTTCCAATTAAGACTGGTCCAATTATTTTTACATTTTTTAGCAATGATTTTTCTTTTAAAACACAAACACCATCAATTTGAGTTTGTTCTTTTTCTCCCAAAAATTCTTGAGAAATATCTTGAAGAATTTCTTTATTTGCATGTAAAATATCATTTGGAGTTCCTGTATCTTTCCAATAATCAGTTACAGTGTCAAAGATAATTTTATTTCCTTTTTCCATCAATAATTGTAGTGCATCAGTAATCTCTAACTCGTTTCTCCATGAAGGTTTTAAGATATCAATAATTTCAAAAATTTTTTTATTTAGAAAATAAATTCCTGTAACTGCAAGATTTGTTGGTGGATCCTTTGGTTTTTCCATGATCTTGATAATTTTATTATCTTTAACATCTGCAATTCCAAATTGTGTAGGGTTATCTACTTCACATAATAACAATAGTGCATCTGCATCAGAATTTTCATAATTGGTTTTGTATTCCAAAATTTCTTTTTTTAAAATATTGTCTCCTAAAAATACAAGGAATTTATCATCTTTAACAAAATCTTTGCATAGATTTATTGCATGAGCAATACCTTTTGGCGCTTCTTGTGAAATATACGTGATTTTTACTCCAAATTTCTCTCCATTTCCATAATATTCTTCGACTTTTTTAGAAGCTATACCTCCAATAATGATGGCAATTTCTGTAATCCCTGCATTCTTCATGGATTCAATACAGTATTGAGACATTGGTTTATTTGCAATTGGAAGTAGTTGTTTTGGTCCTGTATGGGTTAAAGGCCTTAGTCGTGTTCCATGACCACCATGTAAAATTATTCCTTTCATCAAAATCTCCCTTATTCTAAAGAATTTTATCTTTTACATAAAAAATTAGTTATTCCATTTGGCTTTTTTTAAAATCTCTTTATTAATACCGTTACACCATTCTTGATTTTTAACATACCAATCAATTGTTTTTTCAATTCCATCTTCAAAGCTTGTTTCTTCTTTCCATTTTAATTCATTTCTTATTTTTGATGAATCTAAACTATATCTAAAATCATGCCCAGGTCTATCTTCTACAAATTCTAAATAATCATCATTCAATCCCATTTTTTCCAAAATATTTGTAACAATTTGAATATTATCCAATTCATTTTGGGCTGAAATGTTATATGATTCTCCAGATTTTCCTTTATGTAAAACTTCTTTGACTGCATTACAATGATCATCAACATGAATCCAATCTCTAATATTTTTCCCATTTCCGTATATTGGAATTTTTTGCTTTTGCATTGCTAATAGAATAGTTTTTGGTATTAATTTTTCAGGAAATTGTCTAGGTCCATAATTATTAGTACAACGTGTTATTACTGTATCTATTTCATATGTTACAAAATAAGAATTAACTAACAATTCTGCTGAAGCTTTGGATGATGAATATGGGCTGGATGGATTTAATTTGAAATTCTCATTTGCGCTATTTTTTTTTAAACTTCCAAAAACTTCATCTGTTGATATCTGAACTAACCTTTTTTCTTTTTCTTTTTTTAAAATTTCTAGAATTGTAAATACCCCTAAAATATTTGAGTTTATGAATGGTGTTGCATCTGAAATACTTCGATCAACATGGGATTCTGCTGCAAAATTTACTATTGCATCAGATATAGAAATCAAATTTTTCATTAGTTTATGATTTGTGATATCTCCTTTAACGAATTCATAATTATTTTTCTTTTGTATTGAAATCAAATTTTGATGGTTGGCTCCATGATTTTCATTATCTAAATTAATTATGGTATGTTCAGGGAATTCGTTTAAATAATTAATTATAAAATTACTACCAATAAATCCTAATCCTCCTGTAACTAAAATTTTCATGTTATGTCTGTGGTTATTGCGTATCTATATTATACTAGTTTTTTGCTATTTAACAGTCTTTTTATCTAAATTTTTCTATACTCCTTTGATAATTGTAAAAAAGTCATCTTCTCAACTTAACTATCATTTTTACACATATTTTCTATGATTACAGCATCAGAAGTTCTCGGATGCCATTAGAGAAAGGCCACTAGGAATACCTATGAAATCTATCTAAAATATTCCTAGATTGTACTCATGAAGACTGAGAATCTGGCAAAGTTATCACAATCTCAAATTAAAGAATTAGTTTTCAATTATGTGGTTCCTCTCAAAGATCTTACTGATAGAACTGGAAAGCCAAGTCCAAACCCATACAACACACTGCTTACTACAAAACTAGTAAGAAAAAAGATTCATTCATTTTTTACTGCAACATATTGTAGAATTAGCAATTTCAGGAATAACTGTAGTAGATATATGACCAATTGAAAATGGTGCAATAGTTGAACCAGGTTAACAAAATTTATGAAGATTAATAGGGTGACCTCAAAAAAAGATTTGTGAATATACTTTTACAAAAAAAAATCAATGTCTATAAAAAATTCAAAATATTTAATGTGGAATCATTGGGAAAATTTTATTATAAATTGAATCTGCCATTATTTCATTTCCAAAGTCACTCATATGTCCTTCATCAAGATATATGTTTATACCATTCATTTCTGAAAATGAATTCCTGAGATCAAAAATATTATCACAATATTTTACTTCACCAGTATTCAAATTAATTTCTCTGAGGTATGTTGAATACTCATTTATGAACGAAGTATCGTTCATTATCCGTTTTTCATCATCACCAATTACTCTATCACTAGTTCCCAAAATTGGTTGTATGAAATTAACAACCGTAAAATCATTTGTTTGTCCTAGTTCGCATGTTTTAGACCAATATTTTTTCATATAATTTTGAATGAATTCGACTATTTTTGGATCAACTTTGCCTTTTTTTACATCTAATTTGGAATTGTCAATGTTTTCAAGTGTAGGTTGCTCATTAACAATATTTTTATAAAAAATGAATAACCCAATACCTGTTTTGAAATTAATGCGTTCAAAAAATTTGATGAGTCCAGAGCCTGAACCTGAAGAAGAGTTGAATCTATCAAATGACATATTGTTTAAAAGAGCATCATTTAAAATAAATTCTTGGTAAGGGATATTAAATTTTGTCAAATTAAAACCTGCCACATCATTCCACCCATCATACATAATTACCATATCAGGATCAAATCTTAGTATGAGATTTTCTAGCACATAAAACTCGTCAATGGTTGCAGCACCACTAACTCCCACATTAATTACTTTAACATTATATCCTTCATCACGTAATTTTTTTTCTAAATATCCTGGAATTGTTGTTTCATCAGATGTAGAAATATTCCCAAAAGCTGTAGAACCCCCAAAAAAGAAAATCCTATATTCATCATCAAGGAATTTTATTTCTTCACCTCTCCAACCATCAGAATTTATGTTGACATATTTTCCATGTTGATCAGGAACATGTAATCTTACAGGTGCATCAAACATGGAAACGTCATTAGCTAAAGTATATTCTCTGCATAAAACCTGCTTATCATACTCTGAAAAATAATCAAAAAATGAACTATTCAAACTATCACATTCCATTGAAAATAAATAAGTAATATGAAGAGATACTTCAATACCAATCAACAAAATTATTCCTAAAATTAGAAAAAATATGAATTGCTTTCCACTAGAAACTTGAACAGACATTTACTTTTCCACCAAATTATTCCCCAAAACAATAAAATCCATATTTGTTTTGGTAATCATATTGTAAGCCTGTTCAGGAGTATTGACAATTGGCTCCCCCATGACATTCATGGATGTATTAATAATTACTGGAACCCCAGTGATTTTATAAAATTCTAAAATCAAGTTATAGTAAAGTGGATTAGCATCACGATTTACAGTTTGTAATCTACCAGTACCATCAACATGTGTCACTGCTGGAATATCTTGTGGTTTCTTAACAGGAGCAACAAACAACATGTAAGGGCTAATTCTGTCAATTTCGAAATATTCTGAAGTATATTCTTCAAGTATTGATGGGGCAAATGGTCTAAATGATTCTCTGTGTTTGATCTTTTCATTTAGAACATCCTTCATCTCTGATTTTCTAGGATCAGCCAGAATACTTCTACATCCCAAAGCTCTTGGACCCCATTCCATTTTACCCTGATACCAACCAACAATTTTTCCATCAGAGATAAGCCGAGCTGTTTTTTTTAGTAATTCATCACATTCTAATTTCTCATAAGAGATATTCATAGAATCTAAAAATTCTACTATCTGTTCATTTGAATACGATGGTCCAACATAAGCGTTTTCTGAAATTATCTTAGAGGAGTCATTTTCAATTAATCTGGTTTTTTTGTGGTGAATGTAGTAAAGATACTGCGCACAGCCAATTGCACTACCTGCATCTCCCGGGGATGGGGGTATGTGTAAATTATCAAACGGTCCTTCTCTAAGAATACGATAATTTGCGACACCATTAAGAGCTACGCCTCCTCCAAGACACAAATTTTTTGAATTTGTTTTCTCATACACGTGATGTGTCATCTTTAACAAAATATCCTCCAATACCTTTTGTACACTAGCACCAATGTCATAGTGTATTTGTTCTGTTTTTTCATTTTTCTTTCTAGGATTGATTCCAAATAATTTTGAAAATTTTTGATTTGTCATTACCTTGTCATACGTAAATGCAAAATATTTCATATCAAGATGAATTGAACCATCATCTTTAACATCAATCAAATTGTTTAAAATTGTATCATAGTACTTAGGTTTTCCATAAGATGCGAGACCCATGAGTTTGTACTCACCCTCATTTACCTGAAAACCTAGAAAGTAAGTGAATGCTGAATAAAACAATCCTAATGAATTAGGCCATCGGATATCATGAGTCAATGTAATAGAATTGTCTGTGGCATGACCAAATGATGTTGTGCTCCATTCACCTACTCCATCCACAGTTAATATTGCAGATTCATCAAATTGTGATGTATAAAATGTATGAGATGCATGGGACATATGGTGATCAGGGAAAATAATTTCACCCTTAAATCCATTGAGTGCTTTGTTTATGTCATTTTTTATCCACAGTCTTTTGTGTAACCATTTTGGTATAGTATTAATAAAACTAAAGAGACCTCTTGGTGCGAATGTAATGTAATTATCAAGTAATCTTTCAAATTTTAAAATTGGTTTGTCATAAAACGCTACAGAATGAATCTCAGAGGGAGATATGTCTGCCTCATTAAGACACCACTCTATTGCCATATTTGGAAAATCATCATCAAATTTTTTTCTAGAGAATCGTTCTTCTTCAACTGCTGCAACTACATGACCGTCTTTGAGTAATGCTGCAGCCGAATCATGATAATAACAGGATATTCCAAGATTGTACATTAAAACATCTTCCTAACATTATTTGATTCTATTTGCAACCAGTAAGAATTTTGTTGTTTTTTAAGTCTGAGTAAATCAATTCTTAATAATCTAAACAAAACGCCATAAATTGTAATTACAAACAAAAATAAAATTCCAAGAAATATTTTTGTGTTAATAATGGCAAAAATATCTAATCCTTTAGAAATTTTTATTGTAAAAATCTGTGTAATAGTAATTACGACTCCTACAAAAATTACCATGTATTCAATTGTAAAGACTCCTACTCCACTAGTAATAATAAAAAACCAAAATGACATTCCAGCAGTAACTGCTAGAGATTTAAATCTGGGGGAGGATGATTGCATATTAAATCGGATAAATGAATGCAACCAATCCTGATTGGGCTAATGATGTAATTCCTATTAGTACAATTAATAATACAATAATTGGAAACATATAGAATTTTCTTTTTTTAACATATAGTTGAAAAATCTCTTTAATTACTGATAAACGTGACATAAGTGTGCTGTAATTTTTGGATATTTAGTTTTATTCAATATTTTAAATTAAAATGAATAAAGAATAATCATTTGTTCAAAAAAATTGGTAAATATTTATTAGATGGATCTCCAAATTATTGCGATTAACAATTCAAAAATAGCCATTTTTTAATTAGTAACTGGCTTAGGGGATGCTTTGTCTTTAATTCCCTTCCAACTAGAAAGAGTGGTAAGAGTTGAAAAACACATCCATCTTCCATCATCTCTATTCCAATCTATATCTGAATCAGGATCAATTGGATCTACCCCGTGAGATATTTGTGGGTAAAATGCTATAGCATCACCCGGTGAAACTAAATTATCTACAAAAAGTTTCTCATTATTTTCATCTCTTACGAATAAACCTCCTTTTTTGTAATCTTTAGGGGCTGAGCTAAGGATCGTATCAATAACAAGTTTCTGACCTATATCGGGATCTTTGTGTTCTTGCATGTACCCACCTCCACATGGATATTGTTGAATACTCGGAATCGAAATAAAATCATCATCTAAATTATTTAATGCATAATCTTCCTTTAATCCTGAAATTAAATTTCTTAATCTAAATTGTCTTTTAAAATAATTTGCAATAGGATTTGTTTCTGAATTCCAATAAAAAAAACAATAAAGATGATTTATTCTTTTAACTTGTGATTTTTCTGGATTGTTATCTATTCTGTGAAAATTTGGAATGTTTAAATCAATTTCAGGACAAGAATCATGATTATTTTTTGCAAATTCTCGTGAAAATTCTCTAATTTCTTGTGCTTCTTTTTGAGAAAGCAGATTCTTAATAATTACTAAATTTTTTGATAGGATATTTTCCTTAATTTCATCAATGGATTTGTCTAATTTACACTCATCTCTATTCCTATCTAAAACATTAACTTCTAAAATTTTCAATATTTTGTGATGATGTCATCTATATAAAAACATGTTTTTAAATCTAATTTTTGATTTTATCACACATACCAATAAATTCTTAAAAATGAACATGTGTGAATTTTAGATGATAACAATGAAATCTTTTTCTGCATTAGACCGAGTTTTTGTAATTGCTGAAGCTGGTTCTAATTGGAAATGTGGTGATTACTCTGACGATTTGGAACAAGCAAAAAAATTAATTGAAACTGCAGCAAAAGCCGGAGCAGATGCTGTAAAATTTCAAACTTACAAACCTGAAACAATTTATGTTTCAGATGCAGGTAACAGTGATTATTTAGAAAAATATGGGATAAAAGAAAACATTAATGAAATTTTTGAACACTTATCCATGCCATATGAGATGATTCCTGAATTAAAGAAATATTGTGATGAAAAAAATATTCAATTTATGTCCACACCATTTTCAGTTCAAGATGCAAAAGAAGTTGATAAATTTACAGAAATTCATAAAGTTGCTTCATTTGAAATAAACCACATACGATTGCTAGAATTTTTGGCTAAAACTCAAAAACCCATAATTGTTTCAACGGGTGCTAGTACATTCAAAGAAATTGATTTTGCAATAAATCTAATTAGAAAGAACGGCAATGATAATATTGCTTTAATGCAATGCACCTCAAAATATCCCTGCCCTATTGATTCATTAAATCTAAAAACTATTTCAACGATGGGACAAAAATACAAAATTCCTGTTGGTCTTTCAGATCATTCATTAGATCCCATCATTGGACCTATCACTGCAATTTCCCTTGGTGCAAAATTTATTGAAAAACACTTTACTTTAGACAAAAATTTACCTGGGCCAGATCACCCTTTTGCATTAAACCCAGATGAACTAGAATTAATGATTACTTCAATCCGTAATACTGAAAAAGCTCTTGGAACAGGCATAAAAGAAATTTTACCTGTTGAAGACGAACTCAGAAAATTTGCCAAACGTTCAATTCAAGCAATTCAAGATATTAAAAAAGGTGATTTATTGATTGAAGGACAAAATTTTGAAATTCTTCGACCTGGGAACAGATTAAGAGGAATGGATCCACTTTATCTAGATACTATTTCTGGAAAAAAATCCAAAAAAGATGTTCAAAAAGGTGATGGAATCATTGATGTAGAATAATGTTAATTACTAAACTTATTTACATTTTGAATTATTTTATCTACATCATTTTCAGAAAGGTTTGGATGTATGGGTAATGTGACAATTTTTGATGCTACAGATTCTGTTATTGGTAATTTTACTTTATTTTTATAAAATTTCATTTTATGTATGGGAGAATAATGAGTTCCTATTTCAATTCCTTTCTCAAATAATTTTTTCATAAATTTTTCTCTATTATCAACCTGAATCCAGAAAAAGTGATATGAACAATCTTGAGAAAATGGCATTTTTTCTTCAAGATTGATTTCTGTTGAATATTGTTTCGCAATTTTTTTCCTAATTTTATTCATTTTATCGAGTTTCTTTAACTGTTCTAAACCGATCACAGCTGAAAATTCATTAAGATAAGCATTCCATCCCAACTCTGTAATATCATATTGTGAGTTGTGCCTATTTGATATGCCACACCATCTTTTTATTTTTATTAAATTAGAATTTACTTTATTTTTTTTACCATTGAGTGTTATGGCTCCCCCATTCGGCATTGCCAAATTTTTTACAGGATGAAAACTAAAGCAAATCGCTTCACTTACAGTACCAATCTTTTTCTCTTTGTATTTTGCACCTGCTGCATGAGCAGCATCTTCAACAAGATTTATTTGATTTTCTTTACAAATTTTCCTAATTTTATCTAAATCTGCAGGAAATCCTCCAAAATGAACTGGAATAATTACTTTGGTTTTTCTTGTAATGTGTTTTTTTATTTTTTCTACATCTATACACAATGTTTTAGGATCTACATCAACAAAAACTGGTTTAGCATTGTTATATAATGCTGAATGTGCAGTTGATACAAAGGAAAGAGATGGCATAATTATTTCACTATTTTTTACATCAAACAATGATACAGCTAATTGAAGTGCTGATGTGCCATTGTTAACAGTAACACAACTATTTGAGCCAATGTACTCATTGAATTTTTTCTCAAATTTTTGTACATTCCCAACACCTGAACCCGATGCCCAATAACCACTTTTTAGAACTTTATTTATTGCAATTTCTTCTTTAGTTCCAATAATAGGATCAAAAAGTTTTATTCTTTTTTTCATTTTAGATTTTTCTCTTTTACAAGTTCAAAAGTATATTGAATTAATTTAAATCCATTATTTTTATAGAATGTTATCAAACTTTTATTTTTATAATTTGTATTTGCTAGATACCTAGATTTTGGGTGTTTCTCTAGAATTAATTCCAATACATGATTCATATTTTTGTTAGAATCAAATTTTGGTAAAAAATGCATAGAAATTTCATCTTGTTTACTAATATATGTAGAACCAATCTTTTTTTTATTTTCAAAAATAATATACCATTTTTGATAAGGTTTAGATTTGACAAACTTTGTATGTTCATTATAACTAGGCATATTCTTATGTGAAATATTTTCTAATGGTTTTCTTAATTTGAGAAGTTGATATAAAAATCGAATATCTTTCTCATCCACCAATTTTAAAATAATTGTCATTTTCTTCTTTTCCTTATATTGATTATATAAAATGAATTAAAAACAATTAAGTTATTTTGTTTTAATTTAACAAATATTGTGATTGATATTGTTTGTTTTTTATCTAGGCCTCATGGATTTGCGGTACTAGAAAAACTAATTAAAATAAAAAAATTTAACATATTAAAATTATACACACATTCTTTAAATCCAAAATCCCAAGATCCAAACAGATCAATTAGAACTGATTTTAAATTATTTCAACAAATATGTGAACAAAATAATATAGATTTAGAATCAATTGATTCAAAAGAATCTGAAATTACTTCTTTCCCAAACTGTGATTATATAATAGAAGTTTCATGGCGTTATTTAATTCCCACAAAAATTTTATCACTAGCTAGAAAAGACGCATTTGGAATACATCGAGGTAAATTACCTGATTATGCAGGTGCAGAACCAATAAAACAAGCATTGTTAAAAAATGATAATAAAATTATTCTGTCTGCCCATTATTTAGCTAATAAAATTGACATGGGAAATGTCATAGATACTGTAGAACATGATGTGAATTATGATAAAAGTAAATCTTTTGAGGAAAATATTCAGAGACTTAGAGATGAAATAACACCATTTTTCCCTCAATTGGCAATATCTGCAATAAATGTATTAGAAGAAAAAAATTCTGATTAATATGAAATTCTGTAATGTTGGTATAATTATTCAAGCAAGAACTGGTTCTGATAGATTCCCAAAAAAGGTTCTTGCATCTATTGAAAAAAAACCTATGATTTGGCATATTGTCAATAGATGCAAAAAAGTCAAAAATATTGATAAAATTATTTTGGCTACTACAACACTAAAAGAAGACTATCCTTTAATTTCATTAGCAAAAAAAAATAAGATAGAATATTTTCGTGGTTCTAAGAATGACGTGTTAGATAGATTTTACCAATGTTCAACTTCAAATAATTTAGATATCATAATACGAATAACAGGAGATTGCCCCTTAGTAGATCCAAAACTAATTGATCAATTTTTAGATTTTTTCTCTCATAAAAAATATGATTATGTTAGTAATACTATTAATCCAACATATCCTGATGGTCTCGATATAGAAATTTTTTCCTTTAAAGCATTAAAAAAAGCATGGAATATGTCTAAAAAAAAATCAAATAGGGAACATGTTACTACATTCATAAAACATCATCCTGAAAAATTTAAAATTAAAAATTTTGAAAATAATACTAATTTATCAAATTATAGATTGACTGTAGATCATAAAAATGATCTAAAATTAATTCGGAAAATTTACAAAGAATTTCGTCCTAACATTAAATTTAGTACCAAATCAGTAATTTCATTGTTAAACAAAAATCCTGAATTATTCAAAATCAATCAGAACATATCTAGAAATGAAGGTTATGAAAAATCTCTTTTAAATGATAACTAATATCTAATGTATTGAACCTTTCCTTTTTTAGCAGATTCTAATGCAGCATTACCAATTTTCAAAGTTTCTAATGCATCCCATCCATCAATGGTGGGTTTTGTATCCTTAATTATAGATGAAATAAAATCATACATTTCTTTTTGATACATTTCATTAACTTTTTCTGAAATTTTTTGAATTTTTCTTTGGGTATCTAATTTTTGAGATGTAATAGTAATATTCGCTATATTTTGATAATTTTTATTTTTTTTCTTTATATTGAAATCCCAATTGAATTCTTTATCTTCAAATAATATCTTACAATTTCTTTGATAGCTTGGTCTTAAAAAATCTAAAGTAAGATTAGCTATCGTACCTTTTTTGAATTTTAATACTATTGATGCTAAACTTTCAGAATATTTACTTAATTTGGGAGTTTTAATTGATTGACAATAAACAGATTCTACTTTATCTTCCAATAACCATTTGATTAAATCATATTCATGTGAATCATCAAGGATAATTCCGTTATTTTTTTTCAAAATATAGTGGTTTTTGAAATTGCTATTTGGATGCCAATATTTGATATGATGACCAAAATTACTAGAAATTAGATACGGAGATTTATTCTGTTTTTTCAAAATATTTTTTAATTCATTTAATCCTGAATTATATCTAAAATTATATCCAACAAAAATTTTCAATTTCTTTGAATCCGCATTTTTTAAGAGGAGTTTTACTTTGTTAGGATCATGTGAAATCGGCTTTTCGATAAAAATATGTGATGATTTTTTCAAACACTTTTCAGCTAATGTGATGTGTGATGCAGGATCTGTACATATTATTGATAAGTCAGGATTAACTGAAAGTGATTTGTCTGTTGAAAAATGTCCTTTAACATTATACTTGGCTTCTAATTTCTTTACTTTGTTTTTATCAAAATCAACTATATGTAATGAATTCACTCCAAAATTTTTTAGATTATAGATATGGCGTTCCCCAATAGATCCACACCCAATTACTACAACTGTTAATTTTTTGATTTTTTTAGAAAAATCATTCATTACCATTCCTCATTTTAGAAATATAAAAATTAGAATGTTTAGATTTAGCTGAAAATGTAAAATTCATTTTTTTTCTACAAGTTTTGCTTGTAAGAATTTATTCACATAATCTAACAAAACAAAAAAATCTAAATTTAATTTTTCAGCAATTTCTACTATTGAATTATCTCCTTCAAATTCAAGAAAAATTTTTTCCAACATTTTATTTAATTCTAAATCATCTCTCCAGTCTACCCATAATCCGTATTTTGAAAGGTGTGGTGGACCTTTAAATTTTCTAATTGGCGTGTAGTTATTTTCTAATGCCTCCAAAATCTTTAAAACCAATTTTTTAGATTCTTCTAAATTTTCTTTTTTTATAATTGAAATATTGTCATCACTGGTATGGTATTCTGGATATGGCCATCTGCTGATTGAAATCATTGGTATGTTTACTCCTGGACCATTGAAAACCATTTCATCATTACTTATAATTTCACGGAAGTCTCCTGTTTTGAATTCTTTCTGATTATGTTTAATTACATTCTCTGCAATTTTATCAATTTCAGTATTTTTTTGCCTACTAAATTGTAATGAATGAAAATTATCATTTCCTAACATTTCTAAAAATAATCCAAATTTCATGTCTGAAATTAATTCTTCATTTTGACTAAGATAAGCTATTGAACCTATTGTTTCAGGGAGGAATAAAATTCTGTAACTATATTTTAGATTATTTTTTTCTAAAAGATTTTTTCCTATATCTACTAAAACAGAAACGCCTGAAAGATCATCATTTGCCATTGCAGGATGGCATAAATGTGCAACAAGAACAATGGTTTCTTTTAATTCTCCTTTAACGAATAATTCTCCAATTTTTAATTCTCCTTCTTTAAATTCAGAATTTATAACTACATGGTAATTTTTTTCAGTAAAATCTTTTAATTTGTTAAATTGTACACAAAAACCCCAATCGTTCTGATAATATTTGTAATCAAATGGAATGGCATTTGGCCTTTCTTTATTTGATGATAAATGTTTCATTAATTCTTCTTTAGAAATTATTTTATCAATTGGAGTAGAATATGATGCTAAATGAAGTGGATGATCTTTTACATCAATAATTTTCCCCCCATTATTTTCAATAAAAGCTTCTTTAACTTCCCATGCTAAGGGAACTTCCCATGTCCAACATTTTGTTCCCGAAGGAATTTTATGAATTTTTAAGGGTAGTATTTTTGAAATGTATTCAAGTGATTCATCATAATCTATTGAAACAAGATTTCTCTGTTTTTGATATAGATCATTAATTAAATTATACACACATCTCTCTAATGTATATGATATTTAATTTATCATCTTGATTTGTTTTTTTGTTCTCTAAACTATTTAGCCTCTTATATTCAATAATTTATAATGATTTCAGTAGGTGTTGACATAGAAAAAATCAATAGATTTGAATCATTATTACCTGAATCTTCATTTATAAAAAAAATTTTCTCTCCTGAGGAAATTAAATACTGTTTTTCAAAAAAACACCCTGCAGAAACTTTAGCAGCAAAATTTGCAGGAAAAGAAGCTATTATTAAAGCATTAAATGGTTTAAACTATAAATCTAATTCTTATCATGAAATAGAGATTTTAAATAAAAATGATAATTCTCCTTATGTGAACTTGAAAAATTTTTTAAATTATCATATATCGATTAGTTTATCTCATTCTGATCAATATGCTATTGCATTTGTTTTAATTTTTAATAAATAAGATTCTAACTAGAGCTTGGAAATAAATTCAATAAATTTGTCTGTAGAATTATTTATGTGTGAAACATATTGTTTTAAAAATTTTTTTTGTTTTGCAAGTAAACTTTTTTCAAAATCTTTATCCTTTAGAATTTTTTCAATACTTTCATCTAATTCATTAATAGTTGAAACATGACATCCATTTTTTTCAAAAACAATTGGAGTTCCATAATATTCTTCTTTAATTCTAACTGAAATTACTGGTTTTTCAAATAATGTTCCTTCTAAAATAGTTGTAGAAAAATCTGTAACTATCATTAATCTACAATTATTAATCAATTCGTGAATATTGCCATCTTTTACAATACGTGCTTTTGGCATAGTCTTGGAAATACTCTTTCCTACATCTCTTTCTGACGGAGCAGGATGCAGTTTTACTACTAACTCTAAATTTAATTTTTTGATTATTTTTGCAATTTCTTCTATTGTTTTTTCATAATTTAATATCTTTTTTGCTGAATAGTCAAAAATTTGATTATTAGTTAACCAAGAAGTTGTTAATAAAACATATTCCTTATTTTTACACTTAGAAAGGTTATCAAATACTGGATTTCCAACTTCGATAATTTTATTTTCATTAATTCCGTTTTCAGATGAAATCTTTCTAACAATATTACCCCATACACATATGTAATCTGATTTAATGGGCCATACGCCATCAAATTTTTTTAAATTTAATGTCTCTCTACTTTCTGGTCCCATTCCGTGTTGTAACAAAATTATTGGAATTCCTTGTTTTTTGGCCAATTCTATTACAATTTGTTCGTTAAATCCTGATTCAGATAAAATAACCATTGAAGAAAACTGATATTTTTCAAATATTTGTTTTGCATAATCAATTTCAGTAATTGCTTCAGGAATTCGTTTTTTACTCAAGTTGATGAGTTTGGGTTTTAATTCATCCCAAAAATTTATAGAATCTATTTCAAATAATTTTTTTAATTCACCTGAATTTTCAATTAAATTAATTATTTGTGAAACTTCAAAATCATTTTTTCTATATTTTTTGAAATTATTTTCTGATATGTAACTGCATTTTGAATCTTTTAAAATATTAATTGATTTTTTATTGATAAAAATTGGTCTTCTTCGATTGTATAAAATAAAATTAAATTTTTTTTGTGGATGTAAAAATAAATTTTGAAATTTGTTTAAATCAAATTCAACAAATAGTACTGACTTATTATTTTTTGAAATCCTTTTATCTACATCTAAAATCTTTTTCATAAAATTTTCTGAAAAATTTTTGATTTGTTTAATATTTTTTCTACTTAAATTAATTTTTAGATTCTGATTCCATATTTTTTTTGTTATGGGCAGTGAGTCGTATAAAAAATCTGAATTTTCTAATGATTCTGGATTTATACATTCAAAATCACTTGTGTGTTTTTTAATTATACTGATAAGATTTTTAGACGTAAAAATTTTATAGTTTTTATATTCTTTACATATGTAATATATCTCAAACAATTTTTTTAAGAAAGGAATCATAAATGCATGAAATTCTATGTAGAATAAACCCCCTAAGTTAATACTATTGTATGTAATTTTTTCTGAAATTTCTGGTGTATTGTACCATTTTGCAATTTTATATGACTCTTTTTGAATTTTTATCAATAATTTTTGATCTAAAAAATCATCTGAGATAAAATGTTCGATTTTTTCATCATTCAATTTTTTATGAATTTCGTAATCAACTGTAATGATTTTGGAATTAGACAATTCCAAATTTTTTATTTTGGAAATTTCTATTGAATTATCTATTATGATGATTTGATTAATGCTCAATATTCTTCACTTTTTATTTTCTTAATATCTAATAATGAATTTATCTTCATGTTTATAATGTAGTTGAAATAGTTCCATGTATGATTGCATGGAATATAGATTCTTTGAAGAGGTAAGATATGTCCAAAAAAGTTCAAATCCTTGACACTACATTACGAGATGGCAGTTATTCTGTGAATTTTTCATTTACTAGTTCTGATACATCTATAATCTGTTCTAAATTGGAAAAATCTGGAATTAAATTAATTGAAGTTGGTCATGGACTTGGGTTTAATGCTTCTAACTCTGGTTATGGAAAATCTACACAATCTGATGAAGAATATATGATTGCTGCAAAAGAGTCTTTATCAAAATCAATGTATGGAATGTTTTGTATTCCTGGAATTGCTAAACTATCTGATTTAGAACTTGCTAAAAAACATGGTATGGGATTTATTCGAGTAGGTACCGATGTTACCAAAGTACATCAATCTGAAAAATTTATCAAAAAAGCAAAAAATCTTGGATTTTTTGTGGCCTCAAATTTTATGAAATCTTATGTAATGCCACCTGATAAATTTGCATCAATTGTTAAACAATCTGAAGAATTTGGAACTGATATGGTGTATATTGTGGATTCTGCTGGAGGTATGTTTTCTTCAGATTTGTTAGAATATTATAATTCAATAAGAAACGTATCTGAAATTCCACTTGGTTTTCATGGTCATGATAATTTAGGTATGGCAATTTCAAACAGTCTGTATGCTGCTGATTTAGGTATGGAATACATAGATTCTTCTCTTCAGGGAATTGGAAGAAGTTCTGGAAATGCTTGTACTGAAGTTTTAGTTATGGCATTGAAGAAAAAAGGATTCAAGATAGATGTTGATTTTCATAGTCTCTTTGAAGCAGGACAAGAATGTGTTTACCCATTAATCAATAATTCTAATAAATTACCCCTTGATATTGTTTCAGGTTATGCTGATTTTCATTCAAGTTATATGCATCATATAATGAAATATTCTTCCAAGTTTAAAGTTGATCCATTATTATTGATTATAGAATATTCTAAAATTAATAAAATTGATATTGATGAAAAAAAATTAGAACAAATTGCTAAAAAATTAAAGAGAAAACAGGATATTTACACTGCAAAATACAGATTTAACAGATATGTCGGAAGAGAACAAGATAATTAACTCAGAAACTATTAATCAAATTTTTTATGACATTTTTAAGAATAATTGGAATGAATATTTTATTTTTGACACAATTACTCAGAAAAAAATAAAATATTCTGAATTTTATAATGAAATTCAATTATGTATTGACAAATTAACTAAAAATGGTATTACTGAAGGAAGTACTATATGTCTAATTCTAGAAAATTCATATAATTTTGTTAAAATAATCTTTTCTTGTATTTTTTCAAATTTAACTGTGGTTCCAATAGATCCACAAAAAGGATCTGAAGAAATTAAAGAAATTATTGATTCTGTTAATCCACAAACAATTATTTTTGACAATCAAAAAAATATTTTTTCTAAAAATTCAATAGAAATTAGTAAAATTGTAAATGACACACAATTTTCTAAACCTCAAAAACTTGAACAGATTAGAAATATTGATAGTGATAAGGATTTTCTTATTACTTTTACATCTGGCTCAACTGGTAAATCAAAAGGTGTTATCCATTCATTAAAAAATTTAATTCATTGTTCATTGTCATTTAATGAAAAATTTCATTTTAATTCAAAAAATGTGTTTTTGCATTGTTTGCCGATGTCTTATATGGCTGGGATCTTAAATTCAATCATTTTACCCTTTATATCTAACAGCAAAATAGTCATCATTCCAAGATTTACTGTAAAAACTGTACTTGATTTTTGGTCTATTCCACTAAAATACTCAGTCAACACCTTCTGGTTTACTCCTACAATGATTGGATTGATTTTAAAATTTGATAGAAAAAACAAAATTGATTTGTCTGACAAAAATCTAATTGGCTGCGTGGCCACTTCTTCTTTAAATACATCTGTAAAGAACGATTTTGAAAAGAAATATGATATTGAATTATTCGAAAGTTATGGATTGTCAGAACTTTTGTTTGTAAGTACAAACTCCCCAAATAATAATTCCTTTACAGCTGGACAACTTATTTCTGGTACTAACGTAAAATTTGATAATGATGAAATTTTGGTAAAAGTTCCATGGATGTTTAAAAAATATTTTAATTCCGAAAAAAATAATTTAGAAAATAATTATTTTTCTACAGGAGATCTTGGAAAAATATCTAAAGATAATCTTTTAATCATTACTGGACGGAAAAAAGATTTGATTATCAAAGGTGGAATAAATATTAGTCCTAAAAAAATTGAAGATTTTATACTTAATAAAAAATTTTTAAAGGAATGTGTTATTCTAGGTTTTCCTGATCCAATATTGGGTGAAAAAATTGTTTGTTTTATTTTAAAGAATTCAATAGATACTGATAGCAAAAAAGAACTAAATAAAAAAATTGTTGAACACTTAGGCAATGATTATCATATTGATGAATTTAAAGAACTAATAGAAATTCCTAAAAACATTAATGGAAAAATTGATAAAATTCAAATTAGAAATTTTTTTTAAATTTTAATTATCCAGAATTATTTTATATTTGAAACTAAATTTGTACATGAAAAATAGAAATATTACTAAAAATAGATAAAAGAATGAATGAAATTATCGATTTGACTTATTCAATAAATGAAAAAATGATTACTTATCCTTCTCCATGGCATCCAAAAGTTTCTCTTGAACGATTAGGTAAAATTGAAGATGTTGGAAGAAATACTCGTAAATTGGTTCTTGGAACCCATACAGGAACTCATATTGATGCTCCTCTACATTTTATCCCTGATGGAAATAGTATAGAAAGTATTCCATTGGAGAAAATTACAGGTACAGTAACTATTTTGGATTTTACAAACTTGAAAAATAATCACCCAATTACAAAAGAAGAATTACAAGATAAAAAAATCTCAAAACGATTAATTTTTAGATTTGGTTGGCAGAAATATTGGAATACTCCTAATTTTTATAATGATTATCCATTTTTTACTGAAGATGCTGCAAATTATCTTGTTTCACAAGGTGTTGAATTGATTGGTTATGATACTCCTTCTCCTGATAAAAGTAAACAAGATGATGTAGACTCTCCAATTCATAAGATCTTTTTAAGTAATCAAATTGTTCTGTTAGAATATTTATCAAATTTAGATTGTGTACAAAATCTTGAAGGATGGAGTATTGTTGTTGCTCCAATGAAAATAGATGGTTCAGACGGTTCTCCTTCAAGAGTTTTTATTTTCAAGTAGGTGATTTTTTGACAATATTGGAATGGTTGCTTGAATGGTTTGAAAATAATTCTGATCTAAAATCAAATGAAATTTTGAGTTCTTTAAATGAAGATTTTCTAATTAAAGGATGGATAGACTCATTTACTTTTATAAATTTAATCACTGAAATAGAAGAAAAATATAAAATTTCTTTTAACACTGATGAATTACAAAATGAAAAATTTGCAACTTTAGATGGTTTAGCTAATATCATTGGAGATAGAATTGAAAAAAACTTATGATTTTACTAAGGAAGAAATTGTAACAAAACTAAAACAAATACAAATTAAAAAAAATGATTCTATATTTATCCATAGTAACTTAGGTCTTTTTGGAAAACTTCCAAATGTAAAAACTGCAGATGAATATTGTACAGTATTTAAAGATGCTATTTTTGATGTAATTGGAGAGGAAGGAACTTTAGTTATTCCAACCTTCTCATTATCTTTTTGCAAGAATGAGGTTTTTGATAAAAAATATACTCCTAGTTTTGAATGTGGAATTTTCTCTGAATTTATAAGAACTGATTCTTCTTCTCTTCGTTCTGACGATGCAAATTTTTCTATTGCTGCAATAGGTAAAAATGCAAAATTTTTTACAGAATTTTCTCCAATTGATTCCTTTGGGGTTGACTCTTTTTGGGAAAAATTTCTTAACGTAGATGGTAAATTATGTAGGTTTAATCTTCCTGCAAATTATGTAACTTTTATTCATTATATTGAAAAATTTTTGAATGTACCGTATAGATATGATAAAATCTTCTTAGGTTATTCCTTAATTGATGGTTTACAAACTAAAAGAAAATTCTCACATTTTGTAAGAGACCTTTCAAATGAAAATCATTCCACAGATTTGACAAAATTGGAGAAGATTTCAATTGATTTAGGATTGCTTCATAAAACAAATCTTGGTCGTGGGCTGATTTATTCTATATCTTCACAGAGCTTATTCTCGTTGGTTAAAAGTGAAATTAGAAAAGATCCTTCATTATTAATCACTGGGAAAATTTAGTCCACTTTTCCCAGTTATAATCCTCAAAGTTTACATTCTCCATTTCATTATCATTTGGTTTCCATGAAATATCAGCTAAAGTAAGAATACTTGAAATATTTTCTGATAAGTTGATGTGAGCTGATGGGACATTTTTTGGAATATATACCATCTTCGGATTATTTTCATCTGCCAATATCTCAGTGTATTTCCCATTTTCTTTTACAATAAAAATAACTTTTCCCTTAATACATACAAAACAACTATTTCGTTTTTTATGTAGATGTGGACCTTTAATTCCTCTTGGATGTACTGAACTAACATATACCATCTTCGGATCATTTTCAATGAATTTATCCCAGTCTCTCCATATCACTGACAATGTTCCATTAATTTTATTTGATCTAGTATCTTTTGTAGGATGAGTTTCTAATGGTATTTCTTTAATCTTACTGTTCATAATTCCTGTTCAAAAATACCCTTCTTCACGAATCATTTTTTTCAATTGATTTTTTGAAATAAAATTATTCTTGTTAGAGATATAAGCTGATTTCAATTTTGTTTTTTTATACTTAAGTTTTTTTAACGAGCTAATTTTATCAATTGATTGTTGAAATATTATGTAATCTTCTTTTGATTCATATGTTTGAGAAATTTCATCTCCTGAAATTAGTGTCTCATGAAATTTTTCACCCGGTCTTAAAGAAATTTTTTTAATTTTAACTTTTTTTCCTGATAACTCAATAATTGCATTTTTGAGTTCTTCTAATGTATATGATTTAAGGCGTGGAACAAAAAGCTCACCACCATTCCCGTTTTTTAATGCTCTTAGAACCAAGTCAATTGCACCATTCATGGTAATTGTAAATCTTGTCATCTTTGGATCGGTCAAAGTTATTACTCCTTTATTGGAAATTTGTTCAATAAATCTAGGTAAAACTGAACCTCTACTACCTAAAACATTCCCGTACCTGACACAAACAAATGATGTCTTATGAATTCCTTTGAAAAAATTTGCTGAAATAATTATTTTTTCCATTAATAATTTGGTAGCTCCATATGTGTTTGCAGGTGATGCTGCTTTATCTGTCCCAATGGCAACCACTTTTTTTACATTATTATCTAAACATACATCAACTAAATTTTGAGTACCATAAACATTTGTTTTGATTGCTTCAAATGGATTGTATTCTGCAATAGGAACTTGTTTTAATGCTGCAGCATGAAAAACATAATCTACTCCTTCAACAGCTCTTGAAAGTCTTTCCTTATCTCTAATATCTCCAATGAAAAATCGTAGCCTGCTATCATCTAACTCTTCAAACATTTTGGTTTGTTTCCATTCATCTCTACTAAAAATTCTGATTGTACCGACTTTGCTCTTAAGAAGACGTTTTGTTAATGCTGTTCCTAAGGAACCAGTTCCTCCTGTAATGAGAATTGTTTTATTTTCTAACATTGTTTTGATGAATTACCAGTCATAAAATAACCTTGCTCAAATTTTTTTCTTATAATTGGTACAAAAACTACATCAATTAAAACAAAGATGATTAATATGTTAAAAATTTATAAAATTAATGAAAATTCTAGTCCCTACCTCTGTTTTACCTGAAAAAAAAGGTCTTAGATTCAATTTCATTTCAAATATTGTTGATTCAGTGAGAAAAAATAACGATGTAAAAATAATTTGGGTTATATATCAACCAGATAAAATTTTAAAAAAAGATACGTCTGAGAATCAAATTTTAGATATACATGATTTTAAGAATGCTATAGATTTAGTTGAAAAATCAAACCCTGATTGCATTATGGTTGGACAAGAATTGGAACCTATTCAACATTCTTTAAGTTTAGCTGCTAAGAAATTTAATGTACCATTAATCAGTTTTTTCTATAATAATTTTGAAATAACAAATTCAAATATGTTGGAAAGAAAAAAACAACTTTTATCTTATTTGAGAATTATTCTTTCAAGTAGAGTCCCATCAGATTCATCACATAAAGGATTTTTAAGAAGATTTAGATTTATTTTATTTAAATTAAATTTTTTAAAAAATACGAAATCATCTCTTAACATGTCTGATTTTAATAACTTCTTTTTTGTTTTTAAAGAACTTTTTAGTTATTTAACAAAAAAAGAAATAGATGTAAATATTTTTCCTGATCTTTTTCTTTTACCCGATAATTCATGGAATAAAAAATTATTATCATTAGGAATTCCTGAAAAAAAATTTGCAGTTGTTGGTAATCCAATTCTAGATGAATTGTATGATAAATCTAAAATAATTAAACAATATTATAAAAATGATAAAATCTCGATTTTGATTGTTACAGATGCTTTAGTTGAACATGGAATTTGGAGTAGAACTCAAATGACTTATTTTTTTACTGCGCTAATTAAACAATTAATTAAAAACCAAAATTTTACTTTTTCTTTAAAAATTCATCCATCATCTGAAAATAAAATTATTTATGAAAAATTATTAAATAAAAATAATGTCTCGTCTAAAATTTACCAACATGAAAATATTTTGGAAATTATTGAAAAATTTGATATAGTTATTTCTTATGGAATATCTACAATTCATACTGAAATTGCATTGTTAGGAATGAAAATGTTACTTTTGGATCTGAATTTTAATTTTCCACTTGGTTATTTTGTTAAAGAAGGAATAGAATGCGGAAATATCATCAAATGTCAAAATTTTGAATACATGAATAAACAAATTAAACAACTTGTTGACTCGAAATTAGAAAATTTCAGTACTTTTGAGAAAGAACGCAAAAATCTGATTTTTGGTTTTGATGGATTATCTAGTAAAAGAGCTGCTGACGCTGTACAACAAATTCTTAAAAATAGGGATCAATTATGACAAATGTGCTACATTCTCTGGATAACTCTAACAATTTAAAAGAAAGAGCCAGAAAAGTCATTCCTCATTTGACTGGAACATTTAGTAGGGCTGCCCCATCATATGTTGAAGGGGTTTTCCCAGTGTATATTCAATCTGGAAATGGTTCTCATTTTACTGATGTAGATCAAAATGAATACATTGACTATCTTATGGGACTAGGTCCAATTACATTAGGATATAACTACGAACCAGTTAATCGCGCCATTATTTCTCAGCTTAATGATGGAATATTGTTTTCACTCCCTCATCCCATAGAAGTAGAACTATCTGAGAAAGTATGTGAAATTATTCCCCACGCTGAGATGACAAAATTTGAAAAATCTGGTTCTAATGCCGTTACTGGAGCTGTTCGAGCAGCAAGAGCATTTACCAAAAATGAAAAAATTGCATACTGTGGTTCTGGTGGTGTTTGGCATGATTGGCAAGCCGCTATGGTTAGCAGAGATGATGGAGTTCCAAAATTCAATTCTGAATTAATAAAATTATTTGATTATAACGATGCAGATGGTTTGGAACAAATTTTTGATGACAATCCTAATGAAATTGCTGCTATTGTTTTAGAACCAACTATGTATGAAAAACCCGAAAATGATTTTTTAAAGAAAGTTAGAAAAATTGCAACCCAAAATAATTCTCTTTTAATTCTAGATGAAATAGTTACAGGCTTTCGATTTGATCTTGCAGGAGCTCAAAAATATTTCGATATTAAAGGTGATTTAGTGTGTTTTGGGAAAGGAATGGGAAATGGCTTGCCAATTTCAGCAATTACCGGACCTTCAGAATATATGAAAATTTTCGATAAGTTGTGGGTCTCATCTACAAATAATAGTGAAACTCTCTCATTAGCAGGAACAAAAGCTGTCATTTCTGAAATGCAGGAAAAAAATACTATTTCACATTGTTGGAAAATTGGAGAGAGCTTACTTGAAGGATGGAATAAGATTGTTGAAAAATTTGATTTAGATGCAAAAATGTCTGGATATCCAATTAGAATGCATTTGAAATGCTTTGATTCAAAACATCAAGAATCACTTACTATGAAATCTCTTTTACTGCAAGAAATGGTCAAAAATGGTGTATTTATGTCTGTATTGGGAGCCACCTTTATTTCATATTCTCATTCACTGGAAGATGTTCAAAAAACTCTTTCCGGATTAGAAACTGTATGTGAATTTATTTCAAAAAATGTAAAAAATGATAATTATTTGGAATTTTTGGAGGGTGAATTACCCAAAACAATTTGGTCTATGAAATTATCTCCAACTAAGAAAAAAAATCAATAATTTCTTCATTTCACACTTTCATTAAACTTTGCTTGATTATCAAGAAATTCTTTCTGTTTATGAAAATTAATTTGTATCAAATGTTTATTATTGTTCAAAAAATCTAGAATCTCTTTTCCAGAAGATAAGATATCTAAATTTTCATATAGCTTTTTAAAAAATTCTAAATCTTCTTTATAATCTAAAGTAAATCTTACATTTTCATTTTTTTCAAAATCTTTCAATGGAACAATATCTGTAGTTAAATTAGCTTTTTCTATATATCTTGTTATGACATCTGTATTGATTTCATCAGTGGGTGCAACAGAAAATAATTTTTTTATTCCTTTCTCGTTTATTGCTGATGTAAAAAACCCTGTCACAATATCTTTTGGGTGAGTAATCATATCGACTGATTTATTTTTTAATTCTGAAATTGCTCTTTTTCCAATATCATAACTATATGAAAGATCATCTCCATCAACTAATAATGCATATTGAATTCCAAATTTATTAAAACACTCATACCATCTTTTAATTTTATTTATTAATGGTCCACGAAATATTTCCACATCATTTTTCTTAGCAATATCTTCAAAAATATCATCTTCTTTTGATGTTGATGTTGCAATAATTACTGGCAATTCTGTTTTTTTTGCTCTTTGAATGACAACGTCTATTGAAGTGAAGTTATTTTTAATTTCCATTATTGCTTTATTTGGTAATCTAGTTGAAGAGTTTCTTACTGAAACAATTGCAGCTGAGTTCATTTTAATATTGACTTGATGGGTGTTGTTTGTGATATTCTATATCATGGTCCATCATTTTTTTAACTAATTCTTTAAAACTTGTTTTTGGCTCCCAATTCAGATTTTTTCTTGCTTTAGATGCATCCCCAACAAGATCTTCTATGTCTGTTGGTCTCATTAGAGATTCATCAATTTCGACAAATTCATGCCAATCTCCTAATCCTGCATATTCTGATGCTATATCTAAAAACTCCTTAATTGAATGGGATTTACCAGTTGCAATGACATAGTTGTCTGGCTCTTTTTGTTGTAACATAAGCCACATGGCTTCAACATAATCTCCTGCAAAACCCCAATCTCTTTTTGCATTAATATTTCCCAAATGTAATTTATCTAATGTATTAAATTTGATTTTTGATAATGCATAGGTAATTTTTCTTGTAACAAATTCAAGGCCTCTTAAAGGAGATTCATGATTAAATAAAATACCACAACATGCAAAAATATTGTAAGCTTCTTTATAATGATTTGTCATGTGGTGACCAAATACTTTTGCTGCTCCATACGGACTTCGTGGTCTAAATGGGGATTCTTCATTTTTTATTCCAGGATAATTTCCATACATTTCACTAGATGAAGCTTGATAAAATTTTGCATCTGGAACATTTTCTCTAATTGCTTCTAATACTCTTAAAACACCAAGACCTGTTATATCTGAAGTTAAAACTGGTTGTTGAAAAGAGGCTCCAACAAATGATTGAGCTCCTAAATTGTATATCTCATCAGGTTCTGATTGTTTAATTGCAGCTTGAACTGATCCATAATCTGATAAATCCGCTTTTATGTCCGTCACTTTGTGAAAAATCTCCATTTCTTCTAATCTTTCAAAACATCTATGACTAGTTCTTCTAAACGTGCCAAACACATTGTATCCTTTCTTAAGCAAAAAATCCGCTAGATATGTGCCATCTTGACCCGTTAGTCCAAAAATCAACGCATTTTTCAATTTACTATCAACCCTGCCTCTGTAATACTCTCTAGAAACTGCCTAAAACCTTTTCCACCATTTTCATGGCCTTTCCATACTTCTATCGCAAATCCCTTATCTTTATGATTATTTAACATTGGAATAATTTTATCAAATTCCATATTTCCCTCTCCATATTGTAACCCTTCTCCATCTATATCATCTGCATCTGATAAATGGAAATGATCAACTCTTTTTTCAATTATCTTTAATTGATCTATTAGAGAAATTTGTTTAGTATTACAATACAGTTGTGCGTGACATAAATCATAGCAAACATTTAGACCCAATTTTTCACAATATTTTTCCATATCATTTGCGTCAAGAAAAACATTTGAATGCCATCTTCCTCCAAAAAACCAAGCATACGGAGGCATATTCTCCATTAAAAAATTCACTTTACTAATATCCAATTTTTCCACTGCATCAAACATACCATTTTTCATTTTTTCTTTATCTTCTATGCTAAGTTCAGATAATGAATATCCTCCAGGGTGTACAATTATAGATGGTTTGCCTTGAAATTGTTCATTTAATGACACTGTTTTATCAATTGCCTTTTGAATCAATTCAATAGTCTTTTCTTGAGAATGAATTTGGTTTGTTTCTCCAAAACTAACTATATCCAACAATTTTCGCTCAAAATATTCATAGCAATGAACAATTAATCTTTGATCAAATTTTTGATCTAATTCTAAATTTAAATCACTATCAGAAAAATGAAATTCTAAAATTTTTGGATTGAATGCCAACATATCATCCAAATCTTGTTTTCTAACTTTCATTCCTAAAATCATAAATCATCATCCTGAAGATAGTCATTTCTTTTAATTTCTCTTTTTGATTTTTTTCCTAAAATTTCATAATAATATTGTGGAGAAAGTCCTTTAGCTGGACCTTTTATTGCTAAATTATTTTCAGAAAATATTTCATCTTTTTTAATATCATTTTTTGCAGTAATGCTTTTGCCTAAAACCTCTTTCTGTAAAATTTCTCCCCTGGTCATTTTTTTTATGGGCTTTCCTTTTGCTTTTTCAGCTTCCCTGATATCTTTTACTAGTTTTTTAAACTCATCTGGTTCTAATGATGCTGCTTGATCTAAACCTTCCATGGTTTTGTCTAATGTGATATGCCTTTCAACAATTATTGCTCCTAACATAACTGCAGCTAACGTGCTTACAATCCCTGGTTCATGGCCACTGTAACCAATCAAAACTTGAAATTTTTCTTTTAAGAGTGAAATTAGTTCAAGATTTAATGTTTCAACTGGAGCTGGATATGTGCTATTACAATGAAGTAAAGCAAATTTGGCATTTTTTTCTTTCATAAAAGAAACTGTTTTTTCTATTTCATTCATGTTTGACATGCCAGTTGATACAATCAATGGTTTACCTGTTTGAATTAGACTTGATATCAAAGGAAAATTTGTCATATCTGCAGATGCTATTTTGTAAGCTGGAAGATCAAATTTTTCCAAAAATTCCACACTTGGAATATCCCAAGGTGTGCAAAGAAATGTAATGTGTTTTTCTTTGCAGTACTCGGTTAATTCTTTATATGCATCATCATCAAATTCAACTTCATTTAAAACATCTAGAAGAATTTCTAATCCTTGACTTTCAATGTTTGGATCTTTTAGAACATCTTCTCGATAAATATCATTTAGAGATCTTTTCTGAAACTTTACTGCATTTGCCCCCGCATCTACTGCAACATCAATTAATTTTTTAGCAGTTGTTATGTTGCCGTTATGATTGATTCCTATTTCTGCAATGATATATGCAGGTTCTTTAGTGCTTATCCTGTCCTTTCCAATTACTATATCATTTTCATGCTCTGCCATTTAACCAAATGAAAATTATTGACTATTTTAAGGTGATTTTACCTTTTTTTCAAAAGGGATATTTAACACTCGTAAAATTAGAATTTAGTCATGCAAATTTTAGTAGTGGGTCTAGGCTCTATGGGAAAACGAAGAATTCGTTGTTTACAAAAACTTGGTTTAAAAAATATTATTGGATTTGATCCAAGACAAGATAGACGAGATGAATCTGAAAAACTTTACAAAATTTCAACAGTACCCACAATCAATGATGGCTTAAAACTTAATCCCAAATGTATGATCATCTCTACCCCTCCTGATCTTCATTACAAATATGCATTAGTTGCAATGAAAAATAAAATTCATTTTTTCACAGAAGTTAATTTGTCTTCAAATGATGTACAAAAAATTATCAAAAAACTAAATGGGTTGTCTATATTGGGATTACCTTCAAATACTTTAATCTATCATCCATTGATTAAAAAATTAAAAACTCTAATATCAAAAAACCAAATTGGTAAAACACTAACCGTTTATCATCATTTTGGACATTATCTGCCTAATTGGCATCCTTGGGAAGATTATAGGGATTTTTATGTTTCAAAGCGACAAACTGGAGCTGCAAGAGAAATCGTTCCCTTTGAATTAGTTTGGTTATCGTACATTTTTTCAAGTATAAAATCTGTTTATGGAAGTATTCACAAAGTATCCTCTCTAAAAACAGATATTGATGATCTCTATCAAGCAATTATTGAATTTTCAAACGGAATTCAATGCATTTTGGTGATTGATGTAATTTCTGACCCAGCTTTTAGTGAAACTAAGATCATAGGCGAAAAAGGTGTTATACTATGTAATCATAATGAAGGTATTTTGAAGATTGGAAAATCATCAAAATGGAAAACTACAAAAATTGAATCTGGTGAAGTTGCAAAAGGATACAAAGGAAATACTCCTTCAGAATCTCTTTATGTTGCAGAAATAAAAAATTTCTTAGATTCGATTAAACAAAAGAAAAAACCAAATTATACTTTTGTAGAAGAATTGAGAATTTTAAAAGTTTTAGATGCAATAGAATTGAGTAATAGAAAGTCCAAAAAAATTGTAATTAAAAAATGAAACCAAATATACTGTTTTTAGTTGTAGACTCTTTACGTTCGGATAAATTTTATGGAGAATCTAAAACATCAATTACTCCGAACCTTGATTCTCTTTTAGAAAACGGAGTTTATTTTTCTCAGGCAATTAGTTCTGTACCTTCAACATCTCCATCAATGGGAAGTATATTCACTGGACTGTTTCCAATAAAAATTGGAATGGGACCTGAATCCTATGAAAAATTAAATCCAAATGTTTCTACTTTTATAGAACATTTTAAAAAAAATGGATATTCAACTTTTGCAACTACTTCAGAGATCAATTCATTTTTGGGATTAACCGAAGATTTTGATCTGACTCTTCAACAGACTTCTCATAATAATTATTTCAGCCTATTTTCTGGATTGGGGGAAAAAATTACTGAAAAATTACGTACTATGAAAAAAGAACCTTGGTTCTTTTATATTCATATTAATGATTTACATCAACCCGTTATTGTACCTGAAAAATACTCTGAAGAAAAATTTGGAATAACAGATTACGAAAAAATGCTTTCAGCAATAGATTTTTGGATTGGAAAATTTTTTGAACAAATAGATTTTTCAAAAACTCTAGTAGTTTTAACTGCAGATCATGGTGAATATGTTCGCTCACTCCAAATTGATGGAAAAATGATCAATCTTGAATCAAGCTCATCTGAAAAGACCTTGTGGAAGTTGGGGAATAAAATTCCCAATTTTCTTTATGGGCCAAAAAGAAAATTATCTTCAATATTACAAAAAACTAGAGATAAAAATCGTCAAAAGAAAATTGAAGAACTTGATCTTTCTGAATATGAAAAAAGAGTATTATCAATGTCTAGAATGAGTTCAGGTTCTCATGTTTTTGATGATGTGTTAAAAGTTCCATTAGTTTTCAAAGGATTCCCGATAAAAAACCCAAAACTAATTTCCCAACAAGTTGGCTTGTTGGACATCTTTCCCACTATTACAGATCTTATTGAAATTCCAAAGATTAATGCAAAAATTGATGGTAATAGTTTGTATCCATTGATTCAAAATGAAAAAATTGATGAAAAACCATTATTTATTCAAAGTATGCCGTCAATATCTGATGATAATCTAATTCTTGTTGGAATTAGAACAAACTCTTTCAAATATTTTCGTGAAAAGAACAACAAAAAGAAAAACAAACTTTTTGATTTGGCAAATGATCCCTTAGAAGAAAAAGATATCTCTTCTCAAAAACCAGAGATTGTTTTAAAAATGGAAAAAATTCTCCAAGAATATCTGATCACTGAAAATAATTTTTCTCCAGACTCTTTACAGAATGATGAAAGAAAGAAAGTTGAAGACGAATTAAAAAAACTGGGATATCTTTAAACACTAAATTTTTTCATGTACTAATTTCTATTATATGTGAGATTTATACCAAGAATATAATAGGTAGAAATTATTAAAAAAATTACGTTGATGGAAAAAAAGATTGATTTCAAGCCTGATTCTTATTTGATTCGTTCTGGAAACAATTTTTTGGGAATTTTAAATGATATTAAACGAAGACCAGAAGATGCTGCAAATGAATTGGGTGTTTCTATTGAAGAAATTAACTCAATAATTTCTGGAAAGCAAAAAATCTCCCCATCTTTAATTGAAAAAGCCGTAAATATCTGGCCAGTTAATGAAAGAGATTTCTATATTGTTTCCGATGATTGTTCTTCTGGAATCTTAATTATGACTTCTCAAGATTCAATCAAATCATCTCGCATTATGGAAAGAGCTGGAAAACCATATTATGAATATCGAGATACTGCTATGAGCAAAACTGCTCCTTTTAGGCCTGAATGGATTTTGGAATTATGCAAAGTTGAAAATAATGACCCTGAAAATCCAAAAGCGCAATGGAATAATGGACATTTCATGCATCAATTTACATATTTTATCGGAGAAGTAAATTTCTATTACAAAGATCCTGAAGGAAAAAAACATGTCGCAATTATGAATACTGGTGATTCAATGTATATTACTCCATTTACTCCTCACACCTTTACTACAAGAGATGGTGCATCTCAAAATGGTTTAATTTTAGCATTAACTTATGGGAGTAAACTTACTGGTGATATTCAGCAAGAATTGTCGTCATTATCGCTTGATTGTGGAAGTCAATATGCATTAGATTTTACTAATCACGAAAATGCCAGTTTATCATTATTAGAATATTATTTTGAATTATCAAATCTGACTAAAGAAAAATTTGCAAAACGAACAAACTTTTCTATGGAAACACTTGCTGATTTCTTTACAAAAAAGAAATTACCAACTTTTGATGAACTTAAGATTATTGCTAAAGCTCTAAATGTAAATTCTAGAGATTTAATGCCTAATGATTTGACTGAATCTAAAGTTATTGTAAAAACTCATGATCAATGTGATCATTGGAAATACCCTGAATCTGGAAATTATGAATTTTACGAACTTGCATCAACCACCGCTTTGCCTCACTCCAAAGCATTTGAAATTGATGTTTCATCATCAGAAGATCTCAATCTTGATCTGAAAGTTGGATTACATCAATATGTGTATAATATTGGCGATTCTGCACTGACAATTAATTGGAATTATGAGAATAAAACATATCAGAAATCATTGAATCCTGGCGATTCTGCTTATATCAAACCTTTTGTTCCTCACAATTTCCGTGGAAATGGCAAAATTCTAATTTTGAGAATTGGTGGAAAAATTTCTGGTGATTCACAACGAGAATTATCATTTGTAGGAAGGGAAAATACTCAACGAGCAATTTCTGAAACAATGCAATGGTTTGATCCAAAAGGTTCAAACTCTTAATTTTAATTATAGTTATCTAAATTTCATTTTATGGCAAAAGAAAATTTGATCATCATAATGATTGATGGTGGAAGATTTGATTATGGTTTAAATTCAAAAGTTTTTCAGGAAGTAGAAAAAACTTCAGTATTTTTTTCAAATTCTATAACTTATGGGCCCCATACAATTGCTGCAATGCATGCAGTATTTAGTGGATGTTATGGAACTAGAACAGGAACAAACAGTTATTGGTCTACATATGATTTTAAAAAAGAAAGTTTTGTCACACTCACTGAATATTTGTCTTCTAATGGATATTTTACATCTGCAGATCTGATTAATGAGTTAGTAGTTCCTAAACAAGGATTTGATGAATATATCGTACATGATGAAATTAATGACGATTTAACTTTAAGACACAAAAAAATCTTATCAAAAATTCAAACTAAAAATCAAAAGGGTCAACCATCTTTTCTTTATTTACATTATAGTAAAATTCACACAGGTATAATGAATGAGGTCTTAAAAAAATATGATAATTTTAGTGACGAATTCTTTGATAATCCTGATCAAAACAAAAATAGATATGAAAAATTATTTATTTCTGCTGAAAATTATTTAAAAACAATTTTAGAAGAAATTAAAAAACTAGGATTGGATGATAATTCTCTTATTCTAATTATGTCTGATCATGGTGTAAGTGTAGGTGAAAAATTTGGTGAACGAGCTTATGGAGCATTCTGTTATGATTACACGTTAAAAACAATCACCCATTTCATTTCAAAAAAATTTCAATCAAAAAGAATTACACAGCAAGTACGCACAATAGATTTCATGCCTACAATTTTACAATTTTTAAAGATCCCATTAGATAATACCAAAGAACCATTAGACGGGGTTTCTTTGATGCCCTTGATCAATAACAAAAAAATTGATGAACAATTTGCCTATTCTGAAACAGGTAATCCTCTAAAAGAAAAACAACCTCCAAAAATTCCAAATGTTATGTCTATTCGTAACTCAAATTGGAAACTAATATACAATTTACACAATGATTCCAAAGAAATGTACAATTTGCTTGAAGATCCGTTAGAATTAAAAAATTTGATTGGAACAAATAACGAAATTGAATCCATGCTTTGGAATGAATTACTCAAAATCCAACAATCTAACTAATTTATTTAAATAATTCTTCAGCTCTGTTTAGATCCTGTTTTGTATCAATTTCACACCATTTACCTGAAATGAATATTGGTGAAACTTGAATTGAATTATTAATTAATTCTTGAATCATATCTGTTAGATATCCTTTTTCTAAAGAAACTGCATTATGGAATTTTCCCGTATGGTTTTTTTGTAAGTAATCAATTTTTTCTAAAAATACTTTTGTTCCATGTTCACTCATTTTTATAATTCCTAGAAATTCCCCAACAATATTTGAAGTACTTTGAATATTCTTTTTAATTTCAACAATGTTATTTTTTTTATCTAACAATACATTCTCTGCTTCAGAAAATGGATGTTCTGTTCTCCCTTCATAAGATTTTTTCCAGTCTAAATCAATTGCAATAGCAATATCTTTTGTTGTGTTAAGTATTTGATGAATAATATTTTCATCAAAAATTATATCCGAATACAAAATTATTACTTCTCCTTGTAAGAAATTTTTAGCCACCATCAAACTTCCTAAAATATCATGCTTTTCATTTTCAAAATCTTTGACTATTTTCATTCCTTTATTATCAAATTGATTATGTTTTCCTGAAATAACTATGATTTCTGAAATATTATTTGATTCAAATGCTTTAATTTGTCTCTCTAAGATAGTTTTTCCATTTACAGGAATTAGTGATTTTGGAATTTCTTTAAATTCTTTCGAAATTCTTTGACCTTTTCCTGCTGCAATTATGATTACTTTCATGAATATTCTATAATGATTTTTTTACTCTATCTCTAATATCTTTAGGTTTCCAGATTACTCTTTTGCTTCTTTCTTTACTTGTAGAAATTTTTACCAACAAAAAGATCGGTCCATTGAGTCTCTTAATTTTTTTCAACATACTTTCTAATTGATTTTTGGATTTAGCTGTAAATGTTGTGTAGTTACCAATTTTTGCAATTTTTTCTAAATGAATTTTTGAAGAATTTGTAGGCTGACCTCCAGTTGATTCATGACTACTATTATCAAAAACTACATGGATCAAATTTTTTGGTTTCATACTACCAATAGTTACAATTGAACCTAAATTCATCAAAATATTCCCATCTCCATCAAACACAAAAACTCGTTTTTTTGGATTTTTTATTGCTAATCCTAATCCTATTGATGATGCCAATCCCATTGACCCGATCATGTAAAAATTTGATTCCTTATCACATACTTCAAACAAATCTCTACTCATAAAGCCATTAGCTGAAACAATTGGAGAATTTTTTATATTTCTAGCTATGGTTGCCACTGCTTCTTTTCTAATCATGAAATAATCTCCGAATTACTAAGGCACAAGGTTTGTTGTTTTTCAAATTTTCTATTGCCCAATCACAACAAGATTTCCAATTAGAGTCAGTTAACACCTTTGATTTTAAACCAATAATTTTTAATAAATCAGGTTGAATTTTTCCAATTTTTAGATGTTCAGGAGCATCATCTGATAAGTACCCTCTCCATCCTATCAAAAAAATTATTGGAATTTCGTATAATTGAACTAATGATGTAATTGTACTTATGGAATTGGCAAATCCAGCATTTTGCATGAATACTAATGATGAACTTTTTGATATAGTAGTACCAGTTGCTATTCCAATAGCTTCTTCTTCTCTAGTTGTAATGATGGAATTTTTATTTTTAATAGATTCGTCAATAAAGTGTTTCAGTGTAGAATCTGGGACCCCTATAAAATTTTCAATTTTTTTCTTTTTTAGATAATGAAATAATTTTCTTTGATTTTTTTCATTCAATTTATGTAACCCAATTTTTTAAGATTTTTTTCTATATCTGTTTCTTGTTTTTTTATTTCATACATTTCTTGCAGTTTAAAAATTTCTTCCATTGTAGTCATATTTGATTTTATTTGACTGAGACTTTTAGCTTTAGATAGTTGCTCCAGATGTTCTTTCATTGCTAAATGTGCTACTCGAAGTGATTGATTTGCATAAATTGCTATTCTTATTTTGTGTTTTTCTAATTCATCAATAGTTACATTTGGATATGATGTTGGAATTGCAATTATGGGTATATCTCCGTCCCACAAATCACAAAATTCAAAAATCTCATCAGGAGTTTTACTCTTTGAATGAATTAAAATCGCATCTGCCCCAGCTTTTTTGTATGCATTAGCTCTTTTCAATGCTTCATCTACCCCTAATCCAGCTATTAATGCCTCCACTCTGGCAATGATCATAAAATTTTCATTTACTTTAGCATTTTTAGCTGCAATTAATTTTGCAACAAAATCTTTTTCTGATAACAATTGTTGATTACCGTTTTCCAATAAACTGTTTTGTTTAGGAAAAATCTTATCCTCAATACTAACTGCAGCCACTCCTGCACTTTCATATTTTTTTACCATGTGACTCACATTGCTCGGTCCACCAAACCCTGTATCGCAATCTGCAATAACTGGAATTGAGCAAGCATCAGTCATATTAGATGCTACAGAAAGAAATTCTGTCATTGTAAGAATACTGGCATCTGGTAATGCATGAGTTGCAGAAATTGCAAAACTCCCGGCCCAAATTGCATCAAAACCGCTCAATTCCACTAATTTTGCCGACATTGCATCAAATGCACCAGCAACTTTCAAAATTGATTTTTGATTAAGTTGAGAGTTTAGTATGTTTGCACCATCATTCATTTCAATCAGTTATGCTTAGCAAATAATTTAATCTATTATAATAGATCTTTTTTGTTCTTTATATGTGGACCATTAAACAGCCTCCAAAAATCATTTTTGGTAAAAATTGTGTATCTGAGTTTATTTTTCCGACAAAGTGTTTAGTTGTAACATCTAAAGGAGCAAAATCTAGAGGATGGCTTGATTATTGTGGGTTAAATGATCAAATGATTTTTAATAATGTTGAACCAAACCCTTCAATCGAAACAACAGAAAAAATTATTTCAGAATTCCAAAATTCTGATTTTACACATATTGTTGGTATTGGAGGGGGCAGCTCAATGGATGTTGCCAAATATTGTGGTTTTAAAATGAATAAACAAAAACTCATGATTCCAACTACTTTTGGAAGCGGTAGTGAAGTAACCCGTATTTCCGTATTGAAGGTTAATGGAAAGAAAAAAAGTTTTCATGATGATGGAATCTTTTCTGATACTGCATTAATTGATTCATTTTTTCTTGAAAATTCTACACCTAAAATTTTTAAGAATTCTGTCATAGATGCATGTGCACAATGTACTGAAGCATATGATAGTAAATCATCAAATCCATATACGAAGTTTTTTTGTAATCAAGCTTTTGAATTGTTAGAAGAAGGAATTCTTACAAATAATAATGAAAAAATTGTATTGGGATCCTTATTTGATGGATTGGGATTTGGAAATTCTTCTACTACTTTAGGACATGCACTGTCCTATGTTTTTTCAAATGAGGGAATTTCTCATGGTCATGCTTTAGCATTTACTACTTCTGCTGCTCACAAATTTAACAAATCAAAATATTTTGAACGATTTGAAAAACTAGTTTCTTTCTTAGGTTTTGAACCCATCACATTAGAGCAATCATTAGATCATGCTACAGAAACAATCTTACCTGATAAAAAACACCTTGATAATAACCCAATTCCTGTATCGAAAGACGACATCTATAACTTGTTAAAAACAATTATTTCAAAATAATTTACTCATCAAAAATTATAACTTCATTTTGATTTTCGATGACTCTATAATTTTTTAAATCTCTACCTGGATTAGTTACACAATTTCCTTTAGAAATATCAAATTCCCATCCATGACCCCCACAAGTTAATGTTTGTCCTTTAACAAATCCCAATTCTAATGGCCATTTGGCATGAGGACAGATTCCACTAACTGCAAAAATTTGTTCCCCGTTATTAAAAACAATAATTTTTGGACTGACTGATACTTCGACTAATTTACCAATAGGAATATCTTGTTTTTTTACAGTGAATTTCATAATTAATGTAATCTATTATAGATTTTGTATATATTGCTAATTCTTGTTGGATCTGGATCATATAGCAAATTAATGAAATGTTCGTTCCATTGATCAGGTTTTCTATCCCCTTGCCACCTAGCTGATAAAAATAATGTTTCCCAAAGTAGTTCATTATTAACTGCTTTTTGAACTAAATGTGCAGGGATTTTCATCCAATAATTCCAATCATCCGTTTTTCCTTCTGTTACAAAAGAACCTGATTCCTTATCTTTAGAAATATCTAAAATATACTCTCCTCCATTTTTACCGTCTGCAATCAGTTGAACTTTCATATCGATATGTTTTCGTGCAACAGGGTTTTCAGAGATTATTTTGTTGAAATAATCATATATCTCATTAGATAATTTTTGTGAAGCTTCTCCTTCTTCCTTCCATCGTCTATTAAGATCTTCTTGAACTTGGATTGAAAACTCATTTACTACATCTGTCTTGTCTGATGAAAAAATTGGATTATTATTTTTGGTGTGTGTGCCATCAATTGAAATTTCATCATCTGCTGCCATGGCTACCACTTCTGTTCCTAAATTTCCACTATTATCCCACGCCTTTTTTGGTTCATCAGGACATCCAAAAACTGAGATGGGATAGTTTAGTTTTAGTTGAGATTCATGAGGAAATAATGGGCCTCCAGCATACGGAATAGCAAATTTTGGTTTTATAGTATTTACATAATTTACAAATCCATTGATTTTATTGTCTTTTCTTTTAATAGCAATTTCATCTCGTTTCTCTTTTGAATAATTATATGCATCTGGATACCAGTTTGCCACAGAATACATGAAAAATCCAATATCTGGTTTTGCAGCATTTACTTTCTTAAGGGATTCAAAATCCATTTTACAATCAGTCTGACAAAAAACTGTTCCTTCTTTGCTTTTGATAAGTAAAGCGGAATCCTCAAACATCAAATCTGGGTTTTTAATAGATGTGATTTCTAAACCCTCATTAATTTTTTCAGGTTTCCAAGAGTCAAGAACAGTGATGTTAGAAAATCCTAATTCTTTGATAGCATTATGAAATCTATTTGTTGGAAAATTACAAATATAGATTTGTGTTTTTTTATCAAATTGACATAATGATTCTGCTTGAAAATGATCTTCATGTTCATGAGAAATGTAAATTGCGTCAACGTCAGTAGGAATGTTTTTCTTTGTAGCTGGTTCTCTTCTAAGTGTATACCATGTGTTTACATTGCAAGGACCAACAATCCATGGATCAACAATTATTCTAAAATTATTCGTTTCAATTAGTGTACAAGCTTGTCCTAAAAATCTTACAAACATAAGTTTGTTTTAACCCAAATGGATTTAAAAGTTACATTAATTATTCAACTAGAATTTTTCCCATTGATATATGATTTTAGAAGATCCGTTTTGGTAAGAACTCCCCAAATAATGTTGTTGTCATTTAATACGCCTACTCCGTCAATTCCTTCTTTAAGTAATAATGAACAAACTTTAGAAAGATTCTCCATCATTGGAACTGAAATAATTTCTTTTGAGCTTAATTCCTGACCTTTAATCTTATCTGAATAAAATCTCTCAAAAAGAAGTCCTGTATCTAATTCTTCACTTTGAATTGAACTAGTATTCAAATTTCTAAACCCTAACTTTAACAAATCTCTAATTGTAATAATTCCTGATGAAATCTCATTTTCTTCTTTAAGAATTAATCTGGATATGTTGAAATCAATCATTTTTTTAAAAATATGATTGATTGGTAGATCTGAGAATTCCCATAAATAATCATTTGACATTATTTCAACAGCTTTTTTCTCTTTCAACTCTGCTTGAATATTTTTAACAATATCCGTTTTTGTTAAAATTCCATTAATTTTTTCAGATTTTATTCCTAAAGATCCAATATTTTTCTGAACCATTTCCTTTGTACATGATTTAAGATCTTCCTCAGCATTAATAGAAAAAATTTTTTTTGAAATTTGTTCTATTGGAATTTTGTTAATTGATTCATTTTGTTTTTCAAGTAAAAAATGACAAATATCTTTTTCACTAACGATTCTTGTTATAACGCTGTCTTCAGAAATCAAAACTCTACTAATTTTTTCTTTTAATAATTTTGAAATAGTTTCTCCAATACTTATTTTTTTGTCTATTGTAATGGGTGAGTTCATTACATTTTTTGCAATTTTCATAAATTATCTGAATTTAATTACTATATCAATTGATTATATATTATCAAGATTGAAACCATTCGTGCCTAAGTTTGCAGAAATTTAGTTTTAGTGAGATTTTCTATTTCAGCATTATTTTAAATAGTTAAAATTAAACAAAATGTACACTTATGATGAATGAAACCATGGAAACTAAAAAAAATTCTATGTCTGATGAAATCTTCGTTTGTATTCCTTCATATAATGCTGAATCTACAATTGAGGAAGCCATTAAACAATGTAAAAAATTTGCAACTAGTGTTTTAGTAATTAATGATGGTTCTTCTGATAAAACTGAAGAAATTGCAAAAAAAGCTGGAGCAGAAATTATTACACATAAACAGAACAAAGGATATGGTGGCTCTATCAAAACTGGTTTATCTGAGGCTTTAAGACGTAGAGCAAAAGTAACTATCACATTTGATGCTGATTTACAACATGATTCAAATGATCTTCCAAAAATTATTCAACCAATTCTTACCAACAAAGCAGATATTGTTATTGGTTCTAGATTTTTAGAAGATAATGATAATGTTAAACCTTATAGAAAATTTGGAATAAAATTGATAACACGACTAGTGAATTCTTTTTCTAAAAATAATATAAGAGATGCCGAAAGTGGTTTACGCGCTTATAACTATGAATCTTTAAAAAAAATTGTTCCAAGTTTAGAAACACAAGGAATGGGAATGTCTGCTGAAATTCTTTTGAAAGCTGCTGTAAATCAATTAAAAATAATTGAAATTCCTAGAAAAGAAATGTATCCTGATAATGTTCAAACTTCTTCTCAGAACCCCTTAAAACACGGTTTAACTGTAGTTTTAACAATCATCAAATTAATTATTGAAACAAAACCATTACCTGCATTTGGAATTCCATCTCTTGTTTTTTTCTTTATAACTGGAATTAGTTCTTATTTTGTTGTTGAGTTTTACAATGAAATTGGCAGACTTCCTGTAGGACTTACTATTTTTACTTTGAGCACTTTGACTATAGCATTTTTCTTAATAATGGTAGCAACAATTTTGTATGTATTGAGTAGAATTTCTGCAAAGTTAAATTTTCAATTACATAATGATCTAAACTCAAATAATTGATGTAAATGCTAGCTGCTACTTTTTCAAGAATGATAAGAAATGTATTTTTTTATTCATACCGATTGGCTACTAGCTTTTTTAGAATGACCCCTAATTTTATTATTATTGGGGCACCAAAATGTGGCACCACATCTCTATACAATTATCTAATACAACACCCACAAATTTTGTCTTCTTCTAGAAAGGAACCAATGTTCTTTAGCATGTTTTATAATAAGAATCCATTATGGTATAAAATTAATTTTCCTATAAAATTTGGTCATTCTAAAAAAATTACTGGAGAAGCTTCTACATCCTATTTGATCTATCCAAATGTTCCAAAACTTGTTAAAGAAATGTTACCGGATGTAAAAATTATCATTATGTTACGAAATCCGATTGATAGATCTTTTTCGCAATACACTCATCATTATAGATCTGGAGTTGAGACTTTGTCTTTTGAAGAAGCAATTAATGAAGAAGAAAAAAGACTTCAAGGTACTTTAGAAGAAATAGAAAACTCAAAACCTCTAAAAGGTTTTTCATACCTGAAGTCTCTTTTCTTTTTTAACCCCTCTAATATCTTAACATTTTCAAATTTATTTGGAGGCATTTATGTAGATCAAATTAAAAATTGGACAGATGTGTTTCCTTCAGATCAAATTAAAATCGTTTTTAGTGAGGAATTTTTTAAAGATTCAGACAAAATTTATCAAGATGTGTTAAAGTTTTTAGAACTTCCAAGCTACAAATTAATGAATTATAAAGCATTTAATGCAGATTATAAAAAAAATCCATCTGTTTCAAATCCAAAAATGAATATCGATACTCGCAAAAAACTTGTAGAATATTTTAAACCTCATAACAAACGTCTGAGTGATTTTTTAAATAAACCAATTAACTGGGATAGTTAATTAATTTTCTTCTTCAAAAATTCTATAGATTTTACTGGTGAAGGATCTATTTTTTCAATTATTGCTTTATAGATTGAAGAATAGTCTAACAAGTATATCAAGTAGACTAATTTTGTTAAAATAGAACCTGTTGGTGAGGAAATAACATTATACTGAATATGGTTTTTCTTAAAATACTCTTTAACAATTTTTTGTAATTTTTTAGTTTTTATATAATCATCTTTTCCTTCCAACAATATTGGTTGTATTGAACTAGTTTTTTCCCAAGAAACTATTCCATTATGTGACATTTCTATAATATCTTCAGACATGGCATGAAGTTTTGCATTTTCTTGTAATGAATTCTTGAATCTAATTGCAGCTGCTTTGAATCCATTTGGATAATATATTATTGGAATGTTATTGATCCATTTTGCAAGTTCTAATGATTTATTTTTTTTATCTAATTTGTGTGATGCAATATTTTTTGAAAGTTGTTCTAAATCATTAATTGATTTTAAGATAATATTTTGTTTTAATGGAATCATTGGTTCAAGAGTATTTAGAATTGAATAAAAAAAGCTAACAAACGAAGCTCTAGGAGAATGTACTATAGGAATTTGTCTATATTCAATTTTATTATTATTACAGAATTTTTCAATTTTACCTCCTGATGAAAATGCAATTATTTTACATCCTCTTTTTTTTGCTTGTTTTAAAACAGTATGTGTTTCAATAGTATTTCCTGAAACACTAATTGGAATTACAAGAGTTTTGGGATTAATAGATTCTGGTAGATGGAATCCTTTGATTGTTGAAACATTTAGATTAGTTTTAGAAAAAATAGATGAAAACCCATCTCCAATTGAACCTGAACCACCCATTCCAGAAAAAATTATTTCATTAATGTCCTTGAAATCTATTTTTTCCGTTGGTTGAAAAAATGCTTTACGTGCAAGTTCTGGCCATTTATCATATACTTCACACATCTTCTGGGGATCATATTTTTTCAAATCTCTAGATGAAATCAACTACGATAATCAATTTTATATGAAATATAATGTTTAGTTATTCCAAATAAACTAATTTCTTAAAATATTAGTGCCTATATTGTGAAATCTGTATGAAAATTCTTGTAACTGGTGGAGCTGGATTTATTGGAAGGCACTTAATAAAAAAAATTAATAAAAAACATGAATTAATAATTTTTGAAAATTTTTCTAATAGTGATGAAAAAAATATTTCCTATTTATTAAATGATAAAACTAAATTAGTTAAAGGTGATCTAACTGATTTTTCTTTGATCAATTCTAGTTTATCTAATGTTGATCTTGTAATTCATCTAGCAGCAAAAATTGATATTTTGCAATCAATTGAGCATCCTGATCAAACACATAAAATCAATGTAGAAGGAAGTTTGAATCTTCTTCGAGCTTGTGTAAAAAATAATGTTAAAAATTTTATTGCTGCTTCTTCTGCAGCAGTATATGGTAATCCAAAACAAATTCCTGTAACAGAGTTTACAATTCCTAACCCTGTATCACCATATGGTGCTGATAAGATTGCTTTAGAATTCTATTTACGTGCTTTTTGTAATGCTTATGGAATTAATGGAATAGCATTAAGATTTTTTAATGTTTATGGACTTGGACAATCTAATGCTTATGCTGGAGTTATAACAAAATTCCTGAATCAAATTCATCAAACTAAACCATTAAGAATATTTGGAGATGGAAAAAACACTAGAGATTTTATTCATATTGATGATTTAGTAATGGGAATTGAACAGTCAATTTCAAACATATCAGGTAAAAGAGGAAGTGTTTACAATTTAGCAAGTGGCAAATCTGTATCTGTTAAAGAATTAGCTAAATTGATGCTAGAAATTTCAGACAAAAAATTAGAAATAAAATATGAATCTCCTAGAAAAGGTGATCTGCTTTATAGTTCTGCCTCAATTGATTTGGCCAAAAATGACCTTAGTTTTGTGCCTAAAATATCTCTAAAAGATGGAATTTCTAGTCTAATGAAGGAAATAAATTATCAATAGACAACTTGATTTTATGGTACTAAAAACTGTCGAATGGAAAAATAATAAAGTTGTAATGATTGATCAAACCAAACTTCCAAATGAATTGGTGTTTGTAGAGTTTGATGATTTTAATCAAGTTGCAGATGCCATAAAAAATCTTGTAGTTCGTGGTGCACCTGCTATTGGTGTCTCTGGTGCTTTTGGTTTAGCTTTAGCAGTTTTACAAAGTGATGCAGAAACCAAACAAGATTTAATTTCTTATCTAGAAAATGCTAGAAAAATTCTATTTGAAACAAGACCTACTGCAATTAATTTAGGATGGGGTCTTAACAAAATAATGGATGTTGCAAAACACTGTAACTCCATCCAAGAAATCAAAGAATCTGTAATTGCTGAAGCCAAAAAAATGGCTGAAGATGATATTGAAATTAATAAAACTATGGGAAAAAATGGCTCTGTTTTATTTGATAATAATGACACAATTATGACTCATTGCAATGCTGGAGCTCTTGCAACAGTGGCATATGGAACTGCGTTAGGAGTTATCCGAGCAACTAAAGAAAGTGGAAAGCAAGTCAAAGTAATAGCTACCGAAACACGACCTATTCAACAAGGTTCTAGATTAACAGCTTTTGAATTACAACATGATGGATTTGATGTAAGTTTGATTCCTGATACTGCAGTTGGATATTCTATGGCTAATGGATTGGTGAATAAGGTAGTGGTTGGTGCAGATAGAATTGTAAAGACTGGACATGTTTTTAATAAAATTGGTACCTATCAAGTTGCAACTATGGCTAAACAACATGGAATTCCATTTTATGTTGCAGCTCCTCTTTCAACTATAGATTTGAAAAGTAAAGCAGATGAAGTTATTATTGAAATGAGAAAAGGAAGTGAAGTTACGGGTATTGGTGATAAAAAAACTGCACCTGATGATGTTAATGTTATTAATCCTGCATTTGATATGACTCCTCCTGAACTAATTACTGGAATAATTACTGAAAAAGGAGTTGTCAGTTCACCATATGAAGAATCTATTCAAAAATTATTTGATGAAAACAATTAAAATTTATCCTCTATTTGAAATCTATAATGATTATGAAAAATATTATGGTTGTAGGTTGTGGTGGAGTAGGAAGTCGTCATTTACAATCTTTAGCAAAAATTGATTTACCTGTTAATCTATATGCTGTAGATCCTGATGAGAATTCTTTAAAAAATTCTAAAAAACTTTTTGATGAAATCCCTCAAAATCATAACATTAAACAAGTTAATTTTTTAAAAGAATTTCCAAAAGATGTGTTAAAATTTGATTTATGTATTATTGCAACTTCATCTAATGTAAGATTAAAAGTATTGAAAAATGTTATAACAAATTTTACTATTAAAAATTTAATTCTTGAAAAAGTTTTGTTTCAATCTATTGAAGAATTAGATGAAGCGGATAAAATTATTGATCAAAAGAAAATTAATTGTTGGGTTAATTGTTATAGAAGAGAAGAAAAATGTTGGATAAATATAAAGAAATTTTTTGAAAATAATTCTAACTCAAAATTATATTATGGAAATGCTGATTGGAGTATGTGCTGTAATACTATTCATATTGTAGATTTAGCTGTATGGCTTTTTGATAGTAAAGTAGAACAAATTGAAAATAAAGATATAGAAAATAAAATTTATACTTCTAAAAGAGATGGTTTTATCGAATTTAATGGCATTTTAAATGGATTTTTAAAAAATGGAACAAAATTAAAACTTGAATCAAACAATAAAATTCCATTTGAAAATGTAGAATTTGAAATTGTTACTGATACAAGAAAATTAAGAGTTAACGAAGCTAAAGGTGAGGGCTTTTTATCTAGAAAAGAAACTAATTGGATTCCTGAAAAATTTTCGTTTCATATACCATACCAAAGTGAAAAAACCCATAAAATTGCAAAGAAAATTCTAGAAACCGAAAAATGTAATCTAACTACTCTAAAAGAATCAGTGGAGATTCATAAACCCATTTTACTGAGTTTTCTTAATCATCTGAACAAAATTTCTGATAAAAAGTATTCATACTGTCCAATAACATAGAAAAAAATGAATAAATCAAAAATTATTTTAATTGGGACCTCCTCCATAATGGAATTTCATATTCAAGCTTTGAGAAAATCTGGTTTGAATCCTATTGCGATTGCTTCATCAAATCCAAACTCATTAACATATGAAAAATTTGCTAAAAAAAATAAAATCTCAAAAACATTTCAAAATTGGAAGGATATGGTGAAAAATGAAAACTATGATGGGATATTAATTGCAACTAAAATTGAATGTACTTTTGAAATTTTGAATTTCTGTTTAAAAAAAAATGTTCCTATTTTAGTTGAAAAACCAGTTGGTTTTAATTCTATAAAATTGAAAAAAATTATTCAAAAATCACATGGAATGGTGATGGTTGGTTATAATCGAAGATTTTACAAACCTATTAATTATTTGAAAAACCTTTTATTAAAAAATTGTAATCCAGTTATAGCAAATATGGTAGTTCCAGAAATTCCTGGAGAAAAAAATTTTTATTCAAATTCTACCCATAGTATAGATATCCTTAGATATATCTTTGGTGAAATAAAATTAGAATTTGTAAAAAAATTAATAAAAAATAATAAAATCTTGGGTTTTGTTGCTACTTTTTCAAATCAAAATCAAGACTTGATAAATTTTATTGGAAATTGGAATTCTTCTGACAACTTTTCATTATCTCTTTACCAAAATACTAAAAAATTTGAATTAAAACCATTTGAACAACTTAACATATTTGATGGAATTAAAATCATAGAGCCGACTAAAACAAATCCTATAAGACAATATGTTCCAAAATTACAAAAAACTATCACCTTGGATAAAATGGATGTACTCTTAAAACCCGGATTTTATTTACAGGCAAAAGCTTTTGCTAAACTCATTAAAACTAGGCAAAAAAATGATTATTCAGCTACGTTATCTGATGCTATGAAAAACCTCGAATTATGTGAGAAATTAATTGGGAAACTTAGAATCTAATCTTTAAAAAACTGTTAATTTGAGCTAATTTTTAAAAAGTTTTTATTGTTTTTCAAATTGCTTGTAACAATATGAGTACAGTTTCTCCACAAGCAATTGAAAATTCATTAAAACAATGTATGGATCCTGAAGTTCCACTAAATATTGTTGAGATGGGATTAATCTATGGAATTGATGTGGCAGAAAATAATGATGTTAATATCAAAATGACAATGACTACTCAAGGCTGTCCTCTTCATGAAACTCTAGTTTCTGATGCAACAAGATTTGTCAAAAAAGTTCCTGGAGTAAATAATGTCAATATTGAGATCGTATGGGACCCTCCCTGGTCAATGGATAAAATGTCTGAAGAGGCAAAAATTAAAATCAAAAACATGGGTGCTGGAATGAATACTCCTGCACCAATAAATTATGAAACTGCATTACCTCAAGGTGTTGGAAAACTAGTTCAACAAGAGGATGGTTCTATGGTATTAGCAAACGAACATGATCAAGGATTTATGGTAAATCAAGCAATAGTTGATTTTTGGAAATCATGTAATGGCCAACGTAAGGTTACTGATTTGGTTGAAATTTTTGCTCAACAAACAGGACTACAAAGAAACCAAGTTGAAAAAGAAGTCATGCAATTACTTCAACAATTACGTGATGGTGGACTAATTGCAATTGCTGGACAGCCAGATGCTCCAAATGTTGAATTTAAAAAATAATTTTAGAAAATATAGTTTGAATTTGCACCATCAAAGTTTATTGTAACACCTGACAAGTATTTTATTTTATTTTGAACAATTGACTTTACAAAATTTCCAATTTCATCAGGCTCTCCAAGTCTCTTCATAGGTAGTGATTTCTGATATTCTTCTACATTTTCTATTAATTCTTGAGTCCTGTCTGTGTTAATTGGTCCTGGAGCAATGTTAATACAACTAATTTGATTTTTAGCATATTCTTTACTTAATACTTTGAATATTTCTGCAAATGCTGCACGATATGCTGATGAAATTATTAATTTTGAATTTGGTTCTTTAATGACACTTGAACTAATTAGAAAAATATATCCTCCATTATTGATTTTGATATTTTGTAAAATTGTTACAAATCCTAGGAATAATTGGTTGTGATATAATTTCCAATCATCTTCTGTAATTGTTGCAAATGGTTTTGGTTCTGGACCGCCTGTATTTAGAACCAAAATATCTGTTTGATTATGATTTTTTAAAAATTCTCTCACACTGTCCAAATTTGATGTGTCAATGTCATTTTTTGATGCTGCAAAAACATCAATTTCTAATGATTTTAGTGATTCAGAGATTGCTTTTCCTATGCCTCTAGAACCCCCTAAAACAATTGCACTAGTCATAATATACTCAAAATATTCTTTGATAATTAAATTTCTTTAATCTCAGTTATTGTTCCTTGAACAGAATCCATCTTAATTATGGCTTTTTTTTCATCCCATCCTAATGCAACATACCAATCACCTGCATCTTCATGATATTTTGTTTCTAGAGTTTCAATGGTATCTGGAACTGCATTGTATTTTTTTGCAATGCCTGATACTGCAAGAGCTATTGCATCTTTTTCTTTTTCTAGTCTTCTTTTCATTAATCCTATTCCAGGACTCATAAAATTGCTAGATTGTTTTATCTAATATAGTTAATTCTAAAAATTAGCCACAAAGTTAATTTTTCCAACTTGATATTTTTACAAGATTTCAAATACTCCTTTTTTCAAGTGCGAATAAATGAGATTAATTCAACGAATTTCAAACTCTACACTTGTAAAATCTGGAAATCTTGTACATATCATATGTATTCTATCTGTAATTGGACCTGTCATTACAGTTTCAGCAGGATTTTGGGATGCAATATCTCATCTTCAAAAAGAACCTGAATTCTTCTGGAGTCCATCTCACATGATTGTATACACTGGGGTATCAATGACTGCAGTAGCTGCAGTACTAGGTGGCATGTTACTAATTCGAAAATCAGTTCATCGTTCTCTAAAAACTGGAATTAAACTAGTAATGATTGGCTCTGTTATTCAAATAATTTCAGGTTTTGGTGATTCGCTATCTCATGAAGTCTATGGAATTGATGGATTGATCTCTTGGTCTCATCAACCTTTAGAATTAGGACTTGTTCTTGGCTCCCTAGGTGGTCTGCTAATTTTAAAAAATAGAGAACACACTAAACTCAAACTGTTGTTACCTTTCTCAATTGTTACCTTTTTGTTCTTTACAATATGGCTAGGATTTAATCTTGTTCTAATCTTTGGACACACAATTCAATGTATTCCAGTCTATGAGATATTCTCATCAGGCTGTGCTATTTTGTAATTTTTTATTTTCAAATATGACATTACTATCATAGAAATAGATCCAACTAGAACCATTATTCCTGGTGGGATCATCTCTTTTGAATTTGTATTTCCAAATTCTACCTCTAAACTAACTTGATTTTTTGCCAAATTTGTGACTTTTACAGTATACTCTCCATTCCCAACAAAATCAAAATATCCTACTGACATTCTTGTTTGAATGACTTGCTCCTGAATGACATTGTCACTAATATCTAAAATTTGTACAAATACTTCTTCTCCTGTAAATTCTGGCATGTGGATTTTGTAAAATCCAATATCCGTACCTGTAACTTGTGACTTTATTTCAAAAGAACTTGTTTGTTTTAGGATTGTTTCATCATAATTCTTTTCAGTATTTGCAAAAATAATTGAAATCCAAACCATTCCAACAATTACCAAAACCAATCCAATCTTAAATGGCGATATTTTCACTTCATTTTTGTGGCAAACTATTTGCTTAATAAGATAATCTAAAGGGCTCGGAGGGCTTCGATCCCTCGACCTGGCGGTTCGAAGCCGCCCGCACTATCCAGGCTGTGCAACGAGTCCAAACAAGTAAGAATTTAACGGGCCTAAATATCTGTCTAGATACTTTGAAGGTATCAAAAAAAGTAGCAGGTGTAGAGTATGCAATTAGAGATATTGTTCTTGCAGCAAGAAAAGTGCAACAAAAAGGAATGCAAGTCGACTATCTCAATATTGGTGATCCTGTCCAATTTGGTTTTCAACCACCTGATAATGTCAAACAAGCTTTGATTGATGCAATTAACAATGGCGAAAATTACTATTCCACTTCTGAAGGACTTTTAGACTTGCGACAAGAGATTGCTAAAAAAGAAAATACCAAAGGATTGTCAATTTCTGCTGATGAGATTCTAGTTACAAATGGTGTCTCTGAAGGACTAGATATGGTGATTTCTTCAATTGTAGAAGAAGGAGATGAAGTACTTCTTCCAGGACCCTATTATCCTCCTTATGCTTCATATGTTAGACTGCATGGTGGGGTACCTGTAGAATTTGCAGTTGACTTGGATAATTCTACTCCTGATATTGATGATATAAAATCCAAAATCACTTCAAAGACTGTTGCCATCTGTTTGATTAGTCCAAACAATCCTACTGGTGTTGTATTTAATGAAAAATCTCTCAGAGAACTAGTAGATATTGCAAATCAACATAATCTCTACATAATTTGTGATGAGATTTATGATCAGATTGTCTTTGATGAAAAATTTGTTGGAATTGGTAAAGTTGCAGGAGATTCTCCCGTAATCGTTCTAAATGGTTTTTCTAAAGTCCACTTGATGTCTGGTTGGAGAATTGGCTATATTGCATTTAACAATTCACCAAAACTTGATGCAATAAGAGAAAATCTTCCTAAATTAGCTAGGGTGCGTATTGCAACAAGCCTGCCTATTCAACATGCTGCCTTGGAATCACTACGAGGTCCTCAAGACTATATCTCTAATTTTGTATCTGAAATCAAAAAACGTAGAGACTTGGTTGTAAAACGACTCAATGAAATGCCAGGATTATCTTGCCCAAATCCAAAAGGTTCTTTCTATGCATTTCCAAAAATTGAAGACAATAGATTTGGAACAGACAAAGAATTTGTTACAAAACTTTTGGAATCAAAAGGAGTGTTAACTGTACATGGCTCTGGATTTGGAGAACAATATGGAAGTGGTCATTTCAGACTAGTTTATCTTCCTAGTCTTGAAATTTTAGATTCTGCAATGAACAAGATTGAAGAGTTTGTTAGTCAGTAACTCCACACAGAAACCTTTTCAGGAATAATTTCTATAATACAATCAGTATCCTCTAGTAATTCTTTAGCTGATTTGTTTTCTATTGTCTTAAAATAACGTAAAAGAATTTTTTTTGCTATAGTTTTTACTTTCTTTTTTTCTGTGATTAGATTTGATTTTCCTTGTCCCATGACACCGTATATGTTAGGTGCATTAACTCCTGTATCAACACAAAAAGAAACTCTGTTGTTTTTCTTTAGATTCTTTGCTTTTTGAGTTCTGGTGTTTGTTCCTATGTGGAATTTTTTTCCACTATATCTGTACCACACAGGAACAATATGTGGAGTTTTGTTTTTTCCAATAGTTGCTAAACGCAAAATCTTTTGTGTTTTTAGAAATTCATCTTTTTTGTTCATGTTTTCTAAATCCTAATGCTATCATAAAAATACCAAATGCCAACATTGCCATAGAGACTTTTTCATTAGTAATTTCCCCATTAAACAAAAAATCTCCAACAAATTCTGGTCCCCATATCAGTAATTGTCTGATTAAAACAATTCCTGCCATAACAGAAAATAAAACGCCTATGGCAGTATACCAATTTCTGCCTCGCCTATAATACTCGTGGCTCATGATAAAAGAACAGACTTAGATAATTTTGATTCCGGGATTTTTTATTTTGTTTTGAATCATTGCATTGAGTAACAATGGAGTTGACATTTCTGCCAAGTATGATAGTTCTATTGGTCCCAAGTAAATTGATCTTAATCCCCTTATCTCATCAATTAGTGTATTCACAACACCTACTGCTTCTTTGTCATCTCCACAAACAAAAATGTCATAATCTAACTCTAAAGTTGGATTGACAAGTTTTTTCTCAGAGATTACATGAAATGCTGATACTAGTTTTGATTTATTCTTCATATGATTTGATACAAGTTTGTATGAGAATGGTTTGTTGTCTTTAATTGAAACACACTCAAACCCAACATCTGTTTTAGTCATTGGAACAATTGGTGATACTACAACACAATTGTCATTTACTTCTGGCAATATTCCAGAACACACTGAATCAATGTTCTCATATGGAATTGATAAAATTAACACATCACTTTCTTTTGCAACTGAAACATTGTCGTTTCCAGAAATACTTCCTTTAATTTCTCCAAATGCTTCTTTTGCCAAGTTTGTATATTCTACAGCTGATTCTGATGCTCTTGTAGCATCTCTAGAGCCAACTATTACATCATGATTTTGAGACCATCTTAATGCAAAACCTTTGCCCATTCCGCCTGTACCGCCAATAATTCCTACTTTCATGAATTAACTACAGATAATGTTATTATTATCTCTATTTGAATTTCGATTAGATTGGGCCAAATAATTTTCCTAAGACACGGTCAGGCAAAAAATAACACTGATAGAATATTGGCAGGTAGAACTGAAGGTGTGCCTTTAACTGATGTTGGTGAACAACAAGCACAACATACTGCTGAACTACTTGAACACATGAACATCTCTGCAATTTACTCTAGTCCTATCCAAAGAGCAAAACATACTGCAGAAATCGTTGGAAAACACAACTCTATTGATGTTACAATTGATGATCGATTAATTGAACTTGATATGGGAAAATTTACTGGCATGGCATATGATGAAATTTTTAATGATCATGGAAACGTCTTTATGAAATTCTATCAAGGTGATCTTGAAATTGCTCATAATGGAGTAGAAACTTTTGATGAAGTCAAAAAAAGAGTTTTAGGAATTGTAGACCATGTAATTGAAAATCATCCTAATCAAAATGTTGTATTGGTTACTCATATGGATCCTATCAAGGCAATGTTGTCTACAGTAGTGGATCTATCGCCTACTAACCTCTTTGAGTTAATCATAGCAAATGCGTCTCTGAATCTCTTCAGGGAGAACAATCGAAAGTTCTCGATTTCCGGACTTAACGTAATGCACCCAACACGTTTCGATCAAGGTTGGTAGCTAATAATCTTGAAAACCCTTAAATAGAAATCAAAGGTCACGACATTCATTCACTATGAAGGGTATAGTCGGGTTATTCTTAGTATTGGCAGTTATGGTAATAGTTCCTGCAGTAGAATACGCATTTGCTGCAGGTGATGAACCTGGTGAATATCTTGATCGTAGAGTAGTAATTTGGAACTTATTCTTTAGAATGATGACTATTGCATTTGTTGTAGGTGCAGTTGTATCAGGTACTATGATTTGGCAAGTTTGGAGATTTAGAGAATCTCATCCAAAAGCAAAACCAACACCATATGAGGGGACTGACTGGTAGAAATGGGTGGACATTCTAACTGGCCTGAATGGATTTACGTTGGTGTTGTAATTGCTATCATGTGTTGGGTTGGTGCTGAAGCTTGGGAAGCAGAAAGACTAGTTGAGCATGTCCCTGAAGGTGCTGAAATTATCAAAGTAACCGGACAACAATGGTTCTGGACTTTTGAACATGAAGATGGTACTAAAGAAATTGGTGAATTACATGTTGAAAAAGGCAAAGCCTACAAATTTGAAATTCATTCAACTGATGTAAATCACTCTTTTAACATTCACGATTATGTTGTTTTAATGGATGCAATTCCTGGTAGAGTTAACACTGTATGGTTTGCACCAACTGATGTTGGAGAACATGATATTCAATGTAGAGAATATTGTGGATTAATTCACTATAACATGCGTGGAACGTTAATTGTGGAGGAACCACACTCTTGATAACGCTTTTATCCGAATCACTGGAGGGAATTAACTAATGGTTCTGGAATTACAAAAACCACGTCCAATTTGGCAAATAATGTTCTCAACACATCACACTGATGTTGGTTTACTTTATCTTATCATGTCACTAGGATTCTTGTTCTTGGGTGGTGCGTTAGCACTTGCAATTAGAGCTGAATTATTCTTGCCAGGTGCACAAATCATTGGTGATGCAATGACCTTTAACAGAATCTTTACAGTTCACGGAACTACTCTTATCTTCTTGTTTATCATACCATTTGCATCTGCTGTTGGTAACTACTTTGTTCCAATTATGGTCAGATACAAAGACATGGCTTATCCAAAACTCAATGCAATTGCATTTTGGATGATTCCTCCATCAGGAGCACTCATCTGGTTAGGCTTTGCAGACTTTACTTGGTATGCAACTCCTCCATATTCTATTATCAGTGCTCCAGGTCCAGCAGCAGACATGTGGATCTTTGGACTAAAGATTTTAGGTGTATCTTCAGTTCTTGGTGCAATCAACTTTGTCGTTACAATTCTCAAATGTAAACACCCAGACATGTCAATTGGTCAAGTACCGCTATTGGCTTGGTCCTTCTTGTCATCATCATTAATCATCCTTGTTGCAATTCCAACATTTGCAGCAGCACTGTTGATGTTGTTAACTGACAGACTCGGTGTAACTGGATTCTTTAATCCCGCAATGGGAGGAGATCCAATTGCATATGCACACTTGTTCTGGTTTACATTCCATCCAGAAGTATACGTTCTTGTCATTCCAGCTATTGGTATGATGTATGAAATTATTCCAAGATTCTCAAGAAAACCAATTTACAGTTTCAACTCTGGTATCTTTGCCTTTGTACTATTATCTATTGTTGGTTTCTCATCATGGGCTCACCACATGTATGCAACTGGAATGTCCTTTACAGAAAAGACTGTATTCATGGTAGGAACTCTTGCAGCAGTTCCAGCATCTGCAATGCACGTCTATAACTTCATTGCAACAATGTGGAATGGTAGAATCAAGTTCTCAACTCCAATGATGTGGGCTGTTGGCGGAATTGCATTATTCTTCTCAGCAGGTGCAGGTGGTGTAGCAAATGCTGCAATGCCATTAGACTTTACAACTCACGATACTTACTGGGTAGTTGGACACTTCCATCTCTTTGTGATGGGAACTATTGCATTTGGTTCAATCGGATTCCTTTACTACATGTACCCATATGTTACAGGCAGAATGTACAATGAAGCCATGGGTAAGATTCACTTCTTCTTATCATTTATAGGAACAATTTTGGTATTCTTTACTCAACACGTACTTGGATTATATGGAATGCCAAGAAGAATATTTGATTATCCACCAATCCCAGAATGGATTGCAATGAACCAAATTGCATCAATTGGTGCAATGGTAATTGGTGTCAGTATGGTTGTCTTTTTGGTTAACATGGTTTACAGCGCTGGAAAAGGAGAACCTGCAAACCCAGAGGATCCATTTGGTGTTGGAGGCAAATACTATTATCCGTTCGAGTCAAAGAACCCATCACATTAGGAGATTAATGAAATGACTGAAAATCAATACTATCTAACAACCCCTGCAAGAACAGGAAAAATGATGGCAATTATGCTAGGTATTTGTATTGTAGGTGGAGCAATCTTCTTTTCACTTTGGGATTATTGGATTTCAGAACCTGCCCCAGTTGTTGCAATGATGGGAGGTGATTCTACACCAACTGCAGTTGCAGTTCACACTGGTGCAACCATTACATCTGATCTTTCATTTATCGAATCTTCTGACTTTATCACTTTAGCATTTAATGCATTACCTGGTGAACCTGGTAACAACCCAACAATCAACATGGAAGTTGGTGACAAAGTAATCTTTAACGTAGTAAATGATGGTGTATCATTCCACTCCTTTGGTGTTACAGCAGACACTGAGGGCTTTGGAGGAATTTTCCCAGGAAGTGAAGTTGCAAGTCCAGCAAATCCTCTAAAATCAGGTGAAGGTGGAACTTCAGAATTTATCGCAGGTGAAGAAGGCGTATTCTATTACATTTGTACAGTTCCTGGTCACAGAGAACAAGGAATGGTTGGAAAAATCATTGTAGGTGACGCCGAGGTTCCAGAAGAAGTTGTTGAAGCCGTACCAGAACCAATGGCAACTGAACCAGCCGAAGAAAAGGCTCCTGTTTCAACTGAACCAGTTGCATATGATGGTCCAATATCCCTCCCAGAAGGCTCTGGAGTTCCTGGATGTCAGGAAACAAATGAATGCTATATCCCATATCATGTAACAGCACCAGCAGGAACCGAGATTGTTTGGTCAAATGATGACACTGCTGCTCATACTGTTACAAGCGGTTCTCCTGCAGATGGTCCTGATGGAATATTTGACAGTAGTATACTTGCTGGAGGTTTAACATTCTCTGTAACCCTTGATGAACCAGGTGAATATCCTTACTATTGTATAGTTCATCCTTGGATGGTTGGCAACATCACAATAGAATAGAAAAATTTTGGCTATCCAATATCTTGCTCTAGCAACAATGATTGTATTGTATTCACTTATGTTCTTAGGTGGATATATTTCAGCAGCTGGATTGGGACTAACTTGTCCTGAATGGCCATTATGTCCAAATGGTGTAATGCCATCTGAAGAATATCTTATTGAATGGATTCATAGATTGGCAGCTGCTACTACAGGTGTTTTGGTTATTGCAACTATGGTTGCAAGCTTTCTCAACAAAAGAGCTGATACAAAAATTAAAGTTACAAGTACACTTGCAACAGTATTTGTTATTACCCAAATTACACTTGGTGCACTAGTAATTGACACAAAACTTCATGCGGTTCTAGTTGCAATTCACTTGGGAATTGGAATATTGTTATTCTCAATGGTATTGTTAACTGCCTTGTTTGCCTTTAGAATTTCACGAGAATCCCAAGAGATCAAAGTCTAGATTTTTTGAAAATTTTTGGCATATAGATGTACAAGAATACTCCTGTCATCGATAGTGCTCCTATAGTAATTGCAATGATGAAAATCTGCCCAAACGGACTCTGAGTACCCATGTTAAACTTGAAGGAAAGTGGTTCGGGATTATTTGGCATATCGTACAAGTATACATCTACAATATGATTTCCTGAATTTCTCCATACATAATCAAAGTCCCAATGGGATCCCTCTACTGATGTAGGTTGTATGGCATCCACTTGTTTTCCATTATAGAATATTTTCATTCCCATTGTGAATCTATCAACATCTTCATAATCAAATCCTTCAGTCACTTTTACCAAAAATTGAGATGGCTCTCCGATCTGTGGAAATTCTGGGGCAGTTGCGACTTGGACTCTGTATCCTCCATTAGACTGCTCTGCAGAATTGAACATGGAGTGGGCAAATGCATCACCTAGTCCTGGAATTGAAAAAAGTATCAAAAAAGATAGGATCAAAACTGATCGCTTTTTTGCCATATGGAATAATATTGGAATTAGACGAATATATTGTAACTAGATTCCCTTCGGAAATCTTCAAAACCTTTAAATCCTTATTGGCAAGACATTGAATCGTTGACCCTCGTAACAAAATCAATCGATATTAAGACACCTGTTGAGAATGTCTTTACCTACTTTGCAAGACCAGAACATGTTTCTGATCAAATCAAAACTGATGCAGTAGGTATGACAGTAGTTCCTATGGATATTAAGGAAGGAATGGGTGTAGGTACAACCTTTAGAATTATCGGTGACTTTAGCGGTAAACGTTTAGAGTGGGATTGTGAGACAACCGAATTTGTTAGAAATGAGAAAATTACTGCAAAACAAATTGAAGGTCCATTCAAGAAATGGCAAATCACTAATGAGTTCAAATCATTAGGAAATAACCTCACAAGAGTTACAATGTCAGTAGATTATGAAATGCCATTTGGTCCACTAGGAGCAATTATGGATAAAGCAAAGTTTGCAAAATCTGCTGAGAGAGGAATGGAAACTGCCCTTTACAACGTTAGAGGTTTGTTAGAAGGAAATGGTTCAATTCCAGTATACATCACACTCGAAGCATACCAAAAACTTCTTGCCGAAAAGAAAAAGATGAATGATGTTCCAGTTTCAACTGCACTAACTGCAATCATTGAAAAATACAATGAAATTGAAGCTAAAGCATAAAACATAATTTTCCTTTATTTTCCAAACTTAAGATTAATAACAACTCTAGGCATACCATTTTTGGTGGGTCTATGGCGCAGCCAGGTAGCGCACAGGACTCTTAATCCTGCTGTCGTGGGTTCGAATCCCTCTAGACCCGCTATTATCAGTTGTTTTTTCAGAAGTATATTTTTTCTAAATGTAGTTACAAAAATCTTCTTATACATTTGGAATACTTTTAGTTCAAGTGTTAAAGTATGAATGAAAATTCTACCCTTACAGAAAATGTGTTCTTTAAACAAAGTCATATTTTGCTCATGTTAATCTTAACGTTAGTATTTTTTACTGGACTATACCAACTAAGACCTTTTTTAGATGATTCTCAATTTTCATGGATAACTATCCCTACCTACACTATTCTTCCTGCATTACTTTCAGGATATGCTTTTGTCTTAGCAATTCGATTATACAAACAACAAAATTTTCAAGCAAAAGCTTTTCTCGTGTTTGCAATTGGTTCTCTTTCTTGGTTTATAGCTGAACTGATTTGGTTAATGTACGAACAAGTTTGGATGAGGGATCCATTTCCATCCGAAGCTGATATTTTTTATATTGCAGCCTATCCACTCATAACTTTATTTTTATTCATTTTACTAAAACCTATTTTTAAATCAATCAGCAAAAATGCTTGGTTATTTTCGATAGCTTTGTCTTTTTCTTTATTCATACCTTCTATCTTGGTTGCATATGATGATATTCAAGGGGATGAAGTGTTTGCAGTTTCAATTGCACTTGCATATCCTGCAATGTCTTCTGTCCAATTGGTTCCGGCACTTCTTGGTCTCTTTTACCTTGGTAAAAAGGCTGCAAATTTTTCGTGGATATTGTTTTTATTTGGAATTATTGTTTATAGCATATCCGACACATTCTTTCTATTTGCAGAATTAGATGGCTCATATTATGATGGTCATCCTGTCGATTTACTCTATGTCTATAGTTATGTTTTATTGATTTTTGCACTTCTCGTTCGTTGGAAATTTGCGAATCAACCAACTGAAAAAAATCAAGAGATGTTTTTTTCTGAACATGTAAAATTTGAAACCATTACAAAATTTGGCATTCCTTTAACCTTGGCAATTATCGCAATGGTGATTTTCATCATTATGATTCAGGCAATTTTTATTCAATCTAATGAACAAATTTCACTATTCAATATTGTAATTGGAATTGTTGGCATGTTGAGTGTTTTTACCGCCATGATAGTAATTTTGAATAAAAATCTCACAAAACTTGTACATATACGTACTGAAGAACTTGAAGAACAAAAAAGTAATTTAGAAAATCTTGTTGAAGAAAAAACACAGGAAATACTAAAACAAGAACGTCTTTCTGCAATCGGTGAATTATCTGGACGTCTTGCACATGATCTTAGAAATCCATTATCTATAATGAAATTGTCTGTGGAATTGTTAAAAAAACAACCATCCGATAGAACTTTTTCTGATGCAGATGTACAAAAACGCCTTGACTTAATTGATAAAAGCATAACTAGAATTTCTCACCAAGTTGATGATGTCTTAGGATATGTTAGAAATTCTCCTCTAAGATTAGCAAACTCTTCAGTTCATGAACTTTTAAAAACTTCTATAGAAAAAATTAACGTTCCATCTAATGTAAAAATCATCATCTCTGAAAAGGATGTGAACATCAATTGTGATCCTGTAAAAATTGATGCTGTCTTTATTAATTTCCTAATTAATTCAATTCAAGCACTGTCTGATAACGGTGGTAAAATTACTATAGACATAAGTGAAACCGATGACAAAGTAAAATTAGAATTCTCTGATTCTGGTCCTGGAATTCCAGAAGATATTATTGATAATGTCTTTGAACCTCTTTTTACCACTAAGCAGAAGGGTACTGGTTTAGGTTTGGCAAGTTGTAAAAATATTGTTGAACTGCATCAAGGAACTATTTCTGTCAAGAATAATCCTACAACATTTACTATAGAAATGCCAAAGTTGTTGTCTCAAGATAATAAAATTGAAACTTAATTAGATCTTTTTTAGTAGCACAAATCGTTTTTTCTCAGGTTCAATATCCTCATGCATATCCACATCACTCACAATTCTTACTTTGTAATTCATCCACCGTTTGACCATATTGCGAGATGTTTGATTCTCATCAATTTTTTCTTCTATGTTGCTATATTTCTCACAATTCATGACATATTTTCCTGCCACTCTATACATCTCTGAAATCCCTTTTTCTAGTATATCTTCATCTAAATAATTCAATAACCCATGAGTAAAAACAAAATCTATTGATGAATCTTCAAATGGTAAATCTGTAATGCTTCCTTTTTTAAAATTAGCAACTGGGAATTTTTCTTTTGCCATGTCTAATGCATATTCATTTAGATCAACTCCATGAATTTGAAATGTATCTGGAAATAATCTTAAATCAATTCCAGTCCCACATCCAATTTCTAAAACACTTGTACATCGTAACGATATTGCAAGATCTTTTGTAAATTTTGCAAATTCTTCATTATACCTTGATTCATTCTCATCTGCATATTTTCTCCAAAAACTTTCATCATAATTCATGGATTTTTTTGAGATATAGCTGTATTTGATACTAATTGTTAGCAATTACATTTGCATGGAATGAGTTTTGTATCAAACGTACAGTCATGAGGACCATCTGATTTTCCTTGAGTGGGAATTTCCTTCATGCAATCTTCATGACGACCTTTTCTGCAAAACCAACAAATTTCTTGTGTGTCTCCGGTTGCACATGAATCCATAATCTCTATGTATTTTTGTGGGTAAAAAACCTCTTGGAATTTTAGATGTATGTCAACCAAGGCAAGAATCTTTCATCTTTGCCCATAACTACATCCGTAAATGACTTCTGTAGTGCTTTTGTAATATGGCCCATCTTTCCATTACCGATTTTTACTTTGTCAATCTGTGTTACGGATTTTACTTCAGCAGCAGTACCTGTCATGAATATTTCATCTGCAGCATACAGATCATCTCTTTCCAAATCTCGTTCAATAACAAATCCACCATTTTCTTCAATGATTTGTATGACACTATCTCTTGTTATTCCTTCTAATCCTCCTGCAGACAATGGAGGTGTTTGAATAATGTCATCTTTTACAACAAAGATGTTCTCGGCACTACCTTCGGCAACTTTTCCGTGCCAATTCAACATGATTGCTTCATCATATCCGTTCTCTAATGCTTCCATTCTAGCTAATGCTGCATTTGCATAGTTTGATGCTGCTTTTGCTTGTGTTGGTTGAGATCTGGAATCAATCTTTATCCAACTTGATACTTTACATTTTGCTCCTGAGAATTTCCCTGCTTTTGATTCACCCATCTTCCACTCCCAACATGAAATAGAAGCATCTACTTTGTTTTGTGTTGGAGTTAAACCCATTGTTCCATATCCATAGTATGCTAGTGGTCTAATGTAACACTCTTTGAGTCCACTTGCCTTTACTGTTTTGATGATTCCATCAGAAATTTCTTTTTTTGAAAACTGCATTTTCATGGAATACAATTTTGCTGATTTGAAGAATCTATCTACGTGTTCTGGTAGTCTGAAAATGGCAGAACCATTTGGCGTATTATAACATCTGATTCCTTCAAAGATTGATGTAGAATAATGTAATGCATGAGTTAGAACATGAACTTTGGCATCCTTGAATGGTACTAATTTTCCATTCATCCAGATTTTTCCAACTTCTTTCATAGGAGAGGAAAAAAACTATGCTAATTTAAAGAATTATCTTTTGATGCAATTTCTAGTATGAAACTACATATCTGACTAGACTCAAATTGTGATGTGGAGTGGACTTTGGGATATATTGCAATTGCACTACTTGTTATTGGGTTAATTGGTCAGGCATTTGAAATGAGAAAAATTCGTCAAACTACTTACAGAGATGAACAGCTAGGCTCGCCAACAATTTTTACAAATAAGAAAAATTTCAAATGGTATGGAATTCTTGGTGTTGGAATAATTCTATGGTATTTTGCTGAGCGTATGTAATCTGATCTATATAGATCAGCTCTAAATAGTAGCAAATGCAAAGTATAGTATCGCGTGTTTAGGGTAACGCCGGACTGAATCTAGATAATGGTCCAAGAACAAACCCTTGATGGCGCTACTGGTGTGAAAACCCGTGCGCCACACTTTCACTAAATAAAATTAATTTCTGAAATCTCTTGGTGTATTGCACTGATTGCTTTTCTAATGTTGTCTTTTGTATCTTCTACAACAATAATTATTCTTGAAGTTTCTTCTTGTGCATCCATATTCAAAATATTCAATCCTGCCTCACCAATCTTTGCACTTGTTCTGGATGCAACTTGTTGAACTCTCCACATTTCATCCCCGATTAATGTGATGACTCCTCTGTTGTATGTTATTGTTGCAAGAGAATCAAATCCTAACAAGTATTTTTCATTTCTTTTAACATAATCTCCATCCAAAAATAATATTCTTGAAAATTCTATACCATCTTTTGTAAATGGAGATAAAATCACAAATTCACTGTAACGCTTGTCTTTGTCTAATGATGTCAGTAATTTTTGTATTGAGTTTGTTTCTATTCTAAAAATTGCACAATTTTCTTTTCCTGTAACAATTTTGATAGGATGACCTTTTTGTTCGTCTAAAATTCTCTTTATTGTGGTAATTTTATCTGGATTTTTCATATTTGTAACTGTAATTGGCATATCGACACCATTTTCAACAATCTCTTTAATTGCTATTGGATCTAGTATCTTCATTCCAAACATTCCTGCAAGTCTTGCTTCATTGTATGATAATTGATGAACTTCTCTTAATCCTGATTCAACAATTTTTGGATCAGCTGAAACTACTGCACTATCTTTTTCAAAATCAATACTAGTTTCATAACTTTTATGAAATAAAATGCCTAGATCTGCTGCAGTACGATCAGAGCCTCCACGCTCATATGTAGTTGTAACATTATCTACTGTTTTTCCAATGAATCCTCCTATTGTAACCACCTCGTTTTGTTCTACCAATTCTGCAGTTTTGTCCATTTTTGTGCGAGATTCTGATGTAAGAAAATTTGTTGATTCTATGTTGTTATCTGTGATAATAGGCCAATCCTCAAAATCCACGGTTTCTGCTTTGATCTTATTGCTTCTTAGAATGTAGTTCATTACATGTGACATCAAAATCTCTCCTGAGAATGCCAGTGCGCGTGAACGAACTTCATCAACAAACTCTTTGCTTTCAAATGCCTCATCTAGTGCTTTTTTTGCCTTTTCAAGATTCTGTTCAATTACATTTTCACATTTTCCTTTATTTTCATCATCAACTAACTCTAAAATTTTCTCATATGTTGATTTGATTATATCTAATGATGGCGTTACGCCATTTTCAGCATTTCTTCCTTGTTCTAACATTACATCTGTTAGAGAACGTTTTTTCCCATTATCTAATGTCAAAGGGGCTGAAAAAACTGCAATAACTTTGGAGTCTTGTTTTAGATTAGTGATTCTTTGAATGATTTCTGGAATAGATACTCCATTGGGACCTATTGCACTACCTCCAAATTTTGCTACTACCAGCTTTGTCATAGTACTTTAACAAAAATCAATAGTTATCTATTAAGCTTTGAATGATTTTTGCAGCTTTTACTGCACCTTCGGTATTGACTTTATTTCTCTTTTCTTCTAATTTTGATAGAATTAACTTGTCAAGTCTTTTGATATCTTCAAAAACAAATCCTTGTTCTTTCGCATTATCCTCTTGTTCAAAATGACCTTTAATTGGAATGAATATTGCGGGCGTACCATATGCATTAGCCTCATCAATTGTTGATTTTCCTGCAAGTGAAATTAACACATCAGCTGCAAAAATTATTTCATGCAAATTTTCTACAAATCCCAAATTTTCTACATTCTCAAATTTTTTTTCAACTGATGGACCTGAAACTAGTACAATTTTAACATCTTGATTGATTTTTGTAATTGCCTCTAGTGCTTTTTCAATTAAAAACAATCCTGCATCAGTTCCACCAATTGAAATAACAATTGTTTTTTTATCAAATGAAAATTTTTCTCGTAATTGTTCTCTAGTGTGATCTGTTTGTCGTACTATGGGTCCTACTCTTTGTATGTTGTCTTGTGCATCACCTATTTCTGGCAATATGACAATTTCACATTTTTTTATGATCTCTTGCATTGATTTATTCATCTTTTTTTCGATAAATGATGCTAGACCTTTTGTAAAATGTGTCTCTAAAATATCAGTAACCAAAATAGTTGGAATTTTCATTTCTTGAGCTACTGTTAGTGAAGCAAAATCCTCATCACTAATCACAATATTAGATCTATTTTTTTCTAAAATATTTCGTGAAATGTTTTTACAATCTTTATAGTATTGATAGTAATTCCAAAGCCATTTTGCAGGACTTTTCAATGTACCATTCTCAACAATGAATGATGGTGGATGATATACATCATCAACCTGAATTTCTAATTTCTTTAGAATTTTAGCAGCACCACTACCTGTAACAAAATTAGTTGTAATATTTTGGAAATTATTCTTGATTGCAATATCTCTTGTTACATGACCTAATCCTATTGGACTAGAAAAAAAATTTACAAGAACCACAAAATTGCTGTTTTTTTATCAAATTTTTAGATTCTGACCTTTCTCAAAGTTTAAATGGTTTTTAACAACGTTGGTTTCTGGGCCCATAGTCCAGGTCGGTTATGACGTCGCCCTTACACGGCGAAGATCCGGGGTTCAAATCCCCGTGGGCCCATATTTTCAAATCTTATTAATGATAATTGGTATCATTATATGGTTCATTTTGGCAAAAAGAAGAATTCGAACTGGTCGGGGTACAAGAATAATTGAAGTTGATGACAACGATTCTGCTTGGGCAGGAAATGATTTCAAAAAACTTCAAGATGCAAGAAAAAAAGCAGCTTCTGACAAGTATATCACTGTAGGTAGAGGAACTGGTAAAATCAAATTCGGTGATATTGAAAGCACACCAACAAAATCCACTAAAGGTATGTGGGTGAGTTCAGGTAGAGGAACTGGAAAAAGAAAACTCTGATAGTCGATACAAACCAATCAATGAATGTACATTGCTTAGATAATCTTATCCAAGATTTTAAAATAAAAAATTCATTAAAAAAATTTTGATTGTAAGCTACTTGAAAGAACGTACTTTTCTAACAACTTTGTTATGATCTAGAGAAGCAGTTGTAGTGATATACAGAATATGGTTTTTTCCAGCAGGAATAACTAGTCTCTTGACTTTGTCATATTCTGCAACAACATATTTGCATGGTCCCAAACTTCTCATCAGTTTTTTTCGTTGCTTCCAATCTTTTGCTGCAGCTTTTAATGATGCCACACTTTGTTTTTTTGACACCAAAAGATTTACCTTCTTAGAACGTGCTGAGTACAGTAATTTGCCTTTGAGATCACAGACACTTACTACTCTTACAGAAGGACTGACTTTCAAAATTTTTTCAACAGCATTCTGAATTTCCATAATTGTTAGAAATCATTCTAGATGATAAGATTTTCTAAATTCATTTAAAATGTAGATTTTGAACATTTTTTTAAAAAACTGTGCCTGATTTGATTTTTCACTTTAATAATTCCTGTTTTATAGAAAATTATTGGATTATGAAAAATTCTGCTCTCAGATTTTAGATGCTGATCCTAAAATTCGATTTGCTACCGTGTATGATGAATGGGCAGTTCATGTGGGTGGTGGTATGAGAGAAGGTGTAAAAAACTTGCTTTCAGACCATGCCGAAAAAGAACTGGTAAATTTATCCATACTAGATTGGAAAGCCCGTAAAGATATGTCAAAATGGCTTGGAAAAACTATCTACACTCTTGGTGAATATGATAAGGTTAAACGATTCTCATTTTATCTTGGTGATGATCATCTACTTCTTGTAAGTACTGAAAAAGATGACGATACTAATGTTGTAGTTGATGAAGTTATTCGATTATATTATGAAAATCAAGATAAATAATATTCATCCTATTTTACAACAACTTTTACTTTGTAATCCTCTTGCAATCCAATAAATAGAAAATATCAATACTCCTACTGAAACAAATTTCAATTCTAATCCTTGCATTGGGAATAATGATAATCCTCCAATTGCACCTAAAATTACTGCAAGTGGTGCTGTACATGCAGGACATCCTGGAGTAAATGCTGCAAATGCTCCTCCTAAAACTGCTGATGAGTTAGTCTTTACTGAATTCACCATCTTCATTCTTTTCATTTTAAATGCCATCATTGCAAAATTGATACCAGCTAACGCTGATATTACAACTGTTAATGTAATTGATGTTGCAATGTATGATGGAGATATTTCTACTGCTACATCAAAATGTGAAGGAAGCATTGACATTGTTAAAAAATAATAGATGAAGCCCAGTGCTGTTCCACTAATTATTGCAATTGTGGCATATCTTTTCATGCCTAAAACATTTTGAATTAATTGTAACTTGCTTACCAAACAAGATATTTTACGATTCATTATATTTTAACTATATTTCTATAATCAAAGATTTTTAGCCTTAAACTACTTAGAATCATTATGACCGAATTTTCTTCTGAGGAAAAAATAATCTTGATTCAATATGGAATCAAAAAATATGAGGATGAAGCCACTTTACTTGAGAAATTAAAAAGCATACTTTCTGAAAAAGACATTCAGCGAAATATAGATACCCTGATTGGAACTCAAAGAGTCAGACGTATTGGTCCTGAAATTCTTCAAAATAATGAAAGCCATACGGAATTACCAGAATTACCAGACAATCTCAAGCCTGTAATTGATAGCTTGTAAGTAAAAATCTTAAATTGACCTCTGGTTAATTTTTGATATGAATCGAATAATTTTATTTTCTAGTATTTTTGTTATGGCAATCTTTTTGTCATTATCTGTAGATTCAGCTTTTGCACATCCTCATTCTGGTCAAATAATGGTTAATGATCATACACATACATCCCAAACAGAAATCATTCCATTTAATGGGATGATGGGACTAGAAAAATCAACACTTGTTTTCCATGCCCCTGAAAATAACGATTTACCATGGGGATTTGTAGAAGGAAAGATTGCAAATCATGTTGAGGGATATCCAGTTATTATTCAGATTTTCCAAAATAATGATGCTGTTCACTTTGCTCAAACTGATGTAGGAGAAGATGGTACCTACGAATACAAATTCAGAGTTTTACACTCTGAAAACGGTGATACAAAGAAAATCTTTGATGGGGACTATTCTGTAACTATCTTCAAAGTAGTGTATATTTACCAAGAAAATTTTATCTAGAATCCTCTTAATCCTTGAGGACGCATAATTTCTGGATGTTGCTTCATCCATTCTATCTTATCTAACATTTCTTGTTTATCTTGAGGAAATGTACCTTTGATTGTATATGCATTTGAGCCATGGTTTGCTCTAAAAACAATCTCATCTGTGGTATCAATTTGTTCAATCAAACTTTGTAATTCTTCTAATGATTCATCATCATTAATTCTCACAAATTCCCCTTGGTACTTGTCAAGAAATTCTTGCTTTATTCCATTTTCTAAATAAAGAGTTAATGCACCTACATAATTTGGTGAACAAGCACTAATTACTTCAGCAGTGCCTTTGATATGTTCTTTAGAATATTTTCTACCTCCCAAACCTAAAATCACCATACATGACATAACATAACCTGCATCTTTTGCTTTGTTGACTGATTTAATGATAGTTTTTCCAATTGCTCCTTTTGTTACTTTTTTTAAAACAATATCTGAACCACTCTCAATTCCCAAATAAAACATGTCAAGACCTGCTTCATTCATCTTCTTTAATTCCTCAGAAGTTTTCTTTAGAATATTCATGGGCATTGCATAACAAGAAATTCTTTCAATCTTTGAGAACTTCTCTCTAATGTATTTTACAATTTTTATCATGTATTCAGAGTCAAGATTTAATGCATCTCCATCTGCAAGAAAAACTCTTCTGGTATCTGGCAAATATTTTGCCATCATATCAATTTCTGATTTTACTTCATCCCATGGTCTTTCAGAATATTCTTTTGATCTGTACATATCACAAAATGAACATTCGTTAAATGAACAACCTAACGTGACTTGAAAAATTAATGACCTTGCTTCTGAAGGAGGTCTGTATAGTGGTGCATCATAATTTAACATCATTTTTATTTCAGCTATTTTTGGACAATTATGTTTTTTATACTTTGGTTAACTTAACACAAAATACCTTTTAGTGGTAGGCGAGAAGATTTTGCATTCATTATGGCAAATGATCCTGATGCAAAACGATTACTCTGGTTCATTTTTGCTGGTTCTCGAGGAGGACTGACTAGATTAAAAATTATTTCAAAATTAAAAGAAAACCCACTAAACACTAACCAATTGGCAAATGAGCTAGGTCTAGATTACAAAGCGATTCAGCATCATATCAAAGTTCTTGAGAAAAATAATTTGATTACAAAAACAGGTGAAAAATATGGAATTATGTTTTTCATTTCTACCTTTCTTGAAGTAAATATGGAGACATTTGATAAAATTGAGGAAAAATTGGATAAAAGTAAATAAAAGCTCAAGAGGTGTTTTTCTCTAAATGGAGCCTACATCTCTGATTTTGTCAATTGTCTCAATTATCAATATGGGGATATTGGGAATTTTGATTGCAATATTTGGAAATATGTATGGAAAAACAAGAGCTCAACTCCCACTTGGAATGATTGTTGTTGCAGCTATGTTGTTTTTGCATAATGTTGTTGGTGCAATGGCTTATTTCTCAATGGAACATCTATTTTCTAATGAAATATTCCCATACATGTTAGGAGTTGGTGTTGCTGAGTTGGTAGGATTGATAATATTCTTAAAAATCACTTTGGACTAATCTTAGTTTAATTGTAACAAAATCTGTCAAAACACATGCTGCAAGAATATCTAAAACTTAACAAGAATATTCTAATTGCTTTTGCTGCATCAATAACAATTTCTGCAGTTATCGCACAAATTTTATCTGATCAAGCTGACTATCTGAATACAACTTATACAACTATTGCTGATTATGCCATTTACTTTTCTGTTTTTAGTGGACTATTCTATCTTGATAACCGAAAGAAATACCGTTTAGAAAATGGAGAAACTGATACTATAAAATTAAAACATGATTTAAAAAAATTAATTGCTTCCTTGGGAATTGCAGAGATCATCTATACAATTGCAAGATGGGCATTACAATATTATCTACTTACAATTAATTATGATCCCTACTTGGCATCAATTATATCTCAAGGAATATCTACTATCATTTACATGATAGTTGTAAATCTAAGTGTAAAGATAACGAGGTTGTACAAAGATGGGAATTAGTATTTTTGTTGATGGTTCAGGAGGTTCAAACGGTGGATATGGTTATTTTGTAAAAGAAACAGGGGAATCATTTTATGAAAAAAAACCTGAAATTACCAATAACCAGGCTGAATATCTGGCAATAATTTCTGCATTAAACAAATTTGTTGATTCTGATGATGAAATTACAATTTACAGTGATTCAAAAAATACTGTAAATCAACTAAATCATGAATTTGCAATAAATAATGAACAATTACGTGATCTGGCAAGAGAAGCTTGGAGTATAATTGGAAAATTTTCAAAGTTATCCCTTGTTTGGGTACCTCGAAAAGAAAATCTGGCAGGAAAAATGCTGGGAAGCTAAATTTTAGAGATCAGTAATTTCCATGAATAACTTTATTATACAAAATCCTTAGATCCAACTTATCCATGACTGATTCTCCTATTTTATCACCAAAATCAATTGCAGTAATTGGTGCATCTGATAAGAGAGGAAGTGTTGGTGCTACTATTACATCAAATATTATGAATGGTTTCAAGGGAACAGTATACCCTATTAGTCCTACAAGAGACACTGTATTTTACAAAAAAGCATACAAGAGTGTTTTAGATGTTCCAAAATCAATTGATCTTGCAGTTATTGTTATCAAAAATACACTTGTTACTCCTGTTTTAGAAGAATGTGGAAAGAAGAAAATCAAAGGCGTAATTATCATAACAGCTGGTTTCAAAGAAGTAGATGAAGAAGGAGCGAAAAGAGAACAACAAGTCATAGACATTGCAAAAAAATACAACATGCAAGTTGTTGGACCTAATTGCCTTGGTGTCATGAATCTTGATTCAAAAACAATGATGAATTCTACTTTTCTTAAAGTTACACCAAAGTCTGGAAAAATTGCACTTGTTTCACAAAGCGGAGCAATTTGTGCTGCACTAGTTGAAGATGCTAGTGCACAAGGAATTGGATTCTCAGCTGTTGTTAGTCTTGGAAACAAAGCTGTAATGAGTGAAGTCGACGTTCTAAAAATTCTTGCAAATCACAAACAAACAGAGGTTATTGTAATGTATCTTGAAGATATGGGTGATGGCCAAGAATTCCTCAAAGTTTGTAAAAATATTACTAAAAAACTCAAAAAACCTGTTCTAGTTCTTAAATCTGGACGCAGTCCTGAAGGTGCAAAAGCCGCAATGTCTCATACTGGAGCCTTAATGGGTTCAGATGAAATCTATGATGCATTACTGAAACAATCTGGTGCAATCCGAGTTGATACTATGGAAGAACTATTTGATTATGCAACAGCATTCTCAAAACAACCTTTACCATCTAATGGTGATTTAGTAATTGTATCAAATGCTGGTGGACCTGCAATCATTTCTACAGATGCATGTTCAAAGGCAAAAATCAAAATGGCAGATATTACAAGTATAAGAAAGAAAATTGATGAAGTAATTCCTCCTTGGGGGAGTTCTAGAAATCCTGTTGATATTGTTGGTGATGCTGATTTTAATAGATTCCATAATGTTTTGGACCGTGTCTTAAAACATCCAAAAGTTGGTTCTGTTATCTCAATGTGTACACCTTCTGGTACGCTGAATTATGATAAACTTGCAGAGGTTATTGTTGAGATGTCAAAAAAATACAAAAAAACCATGCTTGCAAGTTTAATGGGATTAGATGAAGGAGTTACTAATAGAGAAATCTTAGCTGACGGAAATGTTCCATATTATACTTATGCAGAAGGTGCTATCCGAACTCTTGCTGCTATGATTAGATTCTCTGATTGGGTTAAATCTTCTCCTGGTAAAATTACCAAATTCAAAGTAAACAAAGCAAAGGCCAAAAAAATATTTGATCAAGTTAAAAAAGAAAAAAGACCAAATCTCTTAGAAGAAGAAGGACAAGAAGTTCTCAAAGCATATGGTTTGCCACTTCCTAAAAGTACACTTGCTAAGAATGAAGCAGAAGCTGTAAAGGCTGCAAAAAAGATTGGTTATCCAGTTGTAATGAAAATTGCATCTCCTCAAATTATTCACAAATCTGATGCAGGTGGTGTTAAAGTCAATTTAACAAATGATGCTGAAGTAAAAGATGCTTTCAAAACTATTGTAAAGAATGCTAAAAAGTACAACAAGAAAGCCGAGATAAAGGGTGTTTTGATTGTCGAGATGGTCAAAGGTGGAAAAGAATTGATCATAGGCTCCAAATTAGAACCTGGATTTGGTCCAGTAATTATGCTTGGTATGGGTGGAATATACGTAGAGGTTCTCAAGGATGTAACATTCAAACTTGCTCCAGTAACTGATAAGGAAGCTGATGATATGATTGCATCAATTAAAACTCAAAAACTACTACAAGGAGTTCGAGGTGAGAAACCATCTGATATTGTAAAACTCTCTGAGTGTATTCAGAGATTATCTCAACTAGTTTCTGACTTTAAAGAGATCAAAGAATTGGACATGAATCCTGTACTTGTCATGGAAAAAGGTAAGGGTTGCAGAATTTTAGATGTCCGAATAGGTCTTTGATCGCAGTTTATTCGTAAATTTCTACGCGTACAAATTTAGAATATTTATACAACATGAAGATGATTATTGTTACATGGCTAATGTCCTAAAGACAATTAGAAGTGGTGATGACTATATTGAAAGTCTTAGAGGACGTGATCTCAAAGTTTACCTTTTTGGAGAATTAGTCAAAGAGCCTGTAGACCACCCAATGATTAGACCTTCCATTAATGCCGTTGCCGAAACTTATGATCTTGCATTACGTGAAGAAGCATTAGCTTCTGCTGATTCGTCAATTACTGGACTAAAGGTAAATCGATTTTTACATATTGCAGAAAGTGCTGAAGACCTTGTTTTACAAAACAAGATGCAAAGAAAATTAGGTCAAAATACTGGAACATGTTTCCAAAGATGTGTTGGAATGGATGCAATGAATTCTTTGCATTCTACAACTTTTGAAATTGACGAGAAACATGGAACTGATTATCATAAAAGATTCTTAGAATTTGTTAAAATGGTACAACAAGAAAATCTTGTAATTGGAGGTGCTATGACTGATCCAAAAGGAGATAGAAGCAAAGGACCTTCAGAACAAGATGACCCTGACTTGTTTACAAGAATTGTTGATACTGATGAAAAAGGAGTCTACGTTTCTGGTGCTAAAGCACATCAAACTGGTTGTATAAACTCTCACTGGATAATTTTGATGCCAACCATTAGATTAACAGAATCTGACAAGGATTGGGCCATTGTTGGTGCAATTCCTGCAGATGCAAAAGGTGTCACTTACATTTACGGTAGACAATCGTGTGACACTCGAAGCATGGAAGAAGGTGATATTGATGATGGTAATGCAAAATTTGGTGGACAAGAAGCATTAATCATCTTAGATAGAGTATTCATCCCATGGGATAAGGTCTTCATGCATGGTGAATATGAGTTTGCATCAATGCTTGTAGAACGTTTTACATGTTATCATAGACGCAGCTATGTTTGCAAAACAGGACTTGGAGATGTTTTAATTGGAGCTGCTGCAACAATTGCAGACTATAACGGAGTTCCTAAAGTTTCACATATCAAAGACAAAATCATTGAGATGACTCATCTTAATGAAACAATATTTGCAGCAGGTATTGCATCTTCACATCAAGGACAAAAGATGAAATCTGGTGTATATCTTAATGATGATATGCTTGCACAAGTTTGCAAACATAATGTTACTAGATTCCCATATGAGATTAGCAGATTAGCTCAAGATATTGCAGGAGGATTAGTAGTTACTCTACCATCTGAAAAAGACTTTAGACATCCTGAAGCAGGACCATTACTCAAAAAATACCTTGCAGGCCGAAAAGGTGTTGATGTGGAAAACAGAATGAGAATTCTTAGATTAATTGAAAACATGACCTTGGGCAGAAATGCAGTTGGATATCTTACTGAATCCATGCATGGCGCAGGTTCTCCACAGGCCCAAAGAATACAAATTCAGAGACAAATGCAAGTTGGATACAAAAAGAACCTTGCAAAGAATCTAGCAGGAATCACAAATGATGTTGAAGAGCCTAAAGAGTCATCTGAATACTTTAAGCGAGTTTTCAAGACAAAAGATTCTGTACTCTGATTTTTTACCAATTCATAAACAATTCTACTCTTTTGAAACTTAACAATACTTAGGATCCTTTTTTAGTAATTTTCACGTAATTATACTACCAAGCAAACAGGACGATCTTGTGTTGTTTAGGCATAATGTGAACCTGTTTGCCTGAAATAAACAACTACTCTTTCTTTTCTTCTTTAGATTCTTCACTATGTTCTGTAGGATCGTCTGATTTTGTCTCAGTCGATTCGTCATTTTTTTCAACATTGTTTAATTCAGTAGATTCTGAATACTCTGTGTCCTCCTCAATCTTGTCAATGTCTGACAATTCTTCAATTGTGTCAGGATTTTCTGAATCCATTGGATCTTCAAATGGTAATTCTTTTTCCTCTTTTCTTTTTGCAAATTGTTTGAATATCATTATTCCAATTACAATTGCAATTATGACATAGTTGATTGGTGGTTTTAGTAATTGTGTAACATATCCTACTTGTGGAAGTGTATATGCTACTTTTCCAATGTATTCTTCTTCAGTAATTGGAAAGTCTGTACCTGGAATTGAAGCTGGATTTGCATCTCCTTTTGTTCTAATTGTTCGAGGATCTTCATCTAAGATTGACGCAACTCTATGCACAATTACTCTATTATGATCAGAAGGACGATCAAACACGATAATGTCTCCCACTTCTAACTCATTAAACGGCTCATGTCCTGAAACCATCAAGACATCATAAACTTCTAAAGCTGGAATCATACTTCCACTTGCAACCACATAAAATGGATTAGGCGTTCCAAATGCAATTTGAAGACCAATCCAAATTACCAAAACACCAACGGCAACAATAATAATATCTTTGATAACTCCTTTTGAAATAGACTTTTTTCCCAATTACATAATCGCCTTTAGTACCCTTGATTAAATTTACTGGCTATTGAAGTGGTGTTCCACATTCTTCACAGAATTTTGAACCCTCTTTATTTACAAATCCACAACTTGAACATTTTCCTAGAGGTGCACTCTCTTCTGGATTTCCCAATAAGATGACTTCGCCCACTTTTTTGATACTTTTCCATGGGATACTGCCTTCACTTCCGTCATTTTGAGTAATTACTAGAACCATTGATTGTGTTGAATCAATTCCAACTTGTTTTGCAATTCCAATTTTGTTGGCATTTTCATCATATACTGCTCTGCCTTCGATTGAACTTACTGATGTTGCAGGACTTGGCTGAGTTGCTGTTTCTTGTGTAGATTGTACTTGAGGTTCTTCAACAGGTTGTGGAACACTTTCTACTGTTGGTTCTTGTGGCGTTTCAACTTGTGGAGCAACTTCTGTCTGTGGTTCTAATGGTTTTGCATTTCCAACATCTCCTGCTTCGTCTTGTTTTTTGAATTCTCTGTATTCTGCAATTGATGCTTCACATGTATTGCAAATGTATTGTCCTCTTTCTGCAAGAATTAAATTTTCTGCAACTTCTTCATTTGGATTTTCAAATTCAATTTTTGGAGCTCCTTCAAACTCTTTTTCACAAGTGTTGCAAAAATGTTTAGAAATTTTATCAGCATCTAATCTACCAATTGGTGCCAAAAACAGATCTGGACCACCAAGATTACCTTTCATTTGTTGTTCATCTGTTACACGGGCCATTACATAGCCGCCAGAACCTCTTAATTTTTTAATTCTAAGTTCTGAACTCATAACTGGGATTTATCAAAACGTCATTTAAGTATATATCAGAATCTATTTTCCACCAAAAAATATGGTGTAAATTCTGGTGAACGTTTTTAGGTACGAATAACAAATTACCAGTACAATGGGAATTACACAAATTTCAGATGCAAAGTCTTGGGAAGTTGATGTGATAAACTCTGACCTCCCTGTATTTGTTGACTTTTGGGCCGAATGGTGTGGTCCATGTAGAATGGTAGGTCCAGTAGTTGAAGAACTGGCAAGTGACTATGATGGCAAAGTAAAATTTGTCAAGGTTAATGTTGATGAGGCTAATGAATTGGCATCAAAATACAATGTCTTTAGTATTCCAACCTTAATTCTCCTAAACAAAGGTGAGATAGTTAGCCAGCAAGTAGGTGCTGCTTCTAAAGAATCATACAAAAATATGATTGACAGAGCCCTGGCATAAATTCTCAAAAAACATATTTTTCTTATTTTTACATTTAATTCCGTATTTTTCTAACAATTTCTAATTTTTTGTTTAATCAAACAAAATTTGATAAATGAATAAAAACACAACTCCAAGAGTAGTTTAGGGGCCGGTGGTTTAGGGGTATAATGCCTCGTTCGCAACGAGGATGTCGAGGGTTCGATTCCCTCCCGGTCCACTTTTCCAGAAACTATTATACATAAACACGAAATATTATCTTCATGGAAGTATTTGATGGCAAAAAAGCAGCACAAGAATACATGTCAAAACACACTCTGGCCTTTTCCACTCCAGAACTAACTTTGATGAGATTTGCGTTTTGGTTAGGTGACTCTGTTCCAGATCCAAACAATGACGGAAAAGGTATTCCAAGAATGATGACTTTTCTAACAGAACAAGACTTTGAACCTGTTTTGATTGATGACGACAAGTATGAACCATCTGGTGCAGTCAAAAGCTCAGGCTTGATGGGAAATGCTTACACTGAACAAAAAACTGATGGAAAGTTTTGCTCAGAATGTGGTACTAGTCTTTCAGCAACCGCAAAGTTTTGTCCAGAATGTGGAACAACTCAAGAATAATCTAATTTTTAATTTCTAATTTTATGCTTTAGCTCCGCACTTTGTGCAGAATTTTGCATTTGGTCTTAACTCTGCACCACATGATGAACATCCATTTCCATTACTTTGAGGTGCAGTTTGTCTTGGCATTAATGCAGGATCTGGTGATGGTAATGTGCCAACATCATTGAAAGCTTCTTGTGCAGATACAATTCCTGGTGGACCTCCACCAACTGGATTTTGTGCAGTTCCTGCTCTTGATGGCATACCACCTGGCATTCCTCCTGCCATCATTCCTGGTTGTCCCATACCTGGCATCAAACCCGGTGATTGTGTATTTCCAGAACCTGAACCAATTGATTTTTTTAATTCAAAGATTACTTTGATTGCTAGAAATTCTAATGCAGAATATGCTACTGTATAATCTCCTAATTTTTGAAAGAATTCTTTGTCACTAATCTGACCTTTTTTGTACATATTGTTGGTATCTAGAAATGATTCATAGTATCCTTGTGATTCATCAAACAAACTTTGCAGTTTGTCAAAGAGCATGTTTAGTGTATCAACTTCACCAAATGACATACTCTGCTTCGATTTTTGGAATATTAATTACTTTAGGATCCAAACTGGCTAAAGATTAATCTCCAGAGAAAAAAGCAGTCTCCTTTGCTATGGAGACTCTGTAATTGTATTAACTAGTTTATGTGAGCTTTTAGGCCCCCAGCTAACACCGCGAGATGTCTCTGACTCAATGAATATCCTACTATCATGTCTTTGTTAAAAAATCAGAGTCAAAAAGAATCACTTTTTACTAAATCTTTTTTGGTAATTTCTTAATATTCTACTTTGTCTTTTACAAATTAATCATAACCGATATTTGTTCTGCTATTCAAAGCAATTAGTGATCAAAAATCTAGTGATAACTATACTCTGTATTATTTCAGTATTTGTTGTAGTGATATTCTTTATTCCGTTAGTAAATGAATTTGAAACCTTCAATTGCATTACTGCTTCTTGTGAAATCCCAAAAATCACTATTTTTGAATCAATTAAAAAACAATTTTCTTTAATTGATAGTTTTGAAGACTGTATTTCTGCAGGTAATCTTGTAATGGAATCTCATCCACGACAATGTAGAACTGTTGATGGAAAATATTTTGTTGAGAAGATAAATCCTTGATGCTTATGTCATCACTGTAACTTCTTTTTCTGACATTCCGCCATATCCTGGATCAATTTTTTGTTTTGGATTAAGTGATGTGTCATGATGACATGGTTTGTTGCAAACCGGACAAAATTTTCTATCCATTACTATGCATTGACAGATATGATTTTTCAGATATGCTTGTGCAGCTTGATTCCATTCTCCTGTACCATTACAATATACACATACATTTGAACCACTAGAGCCAACTCCTTTACAAAAATCACATACATCTTCTGCCATGTCTATTGTTATCGTATCTGGTTTTTGAATAAATATATTTGAAGAGATTGACTATCTCAAGGCATTAATAGACTGCAGGCAATAAAATTTTCAAATGACTTATGATGCTGTAATTGTTGATTCACACGTTATACTCCCGCAAGGAATGGTGGATAAAAACATCGTAATTGATGATGGAAAAGTAGTTAGCCTCACAAATGATGTTCCTGCATGTGATAACAAAATCAATGGAAATGGACTGATTTCTGTTCCTGGTCCAATTGATACACATGTTCACTATGGTGTTTATTCTCCAATCAACGAGGCAGCAAAGACAGAATCTCATGCTGCTGCAATTGGTGGTGTTACAACTATGATGAGGATGCTTAGATTGGGAGACCCATTTTCTAATTCACTCCAAGATCAATTAGATGCTGCATCTCAAAATCATTATGTTGACTATGCAATACATGCATCTGTTTTTACTCCTCAACAAATTAATGAAATGGATTACTGTGTGAAAAAAGGAATTACCTCATTCAAAATTTACATGAATCTTGGCGGCGAAATTGGTCATGTTTACATGGATATGCCACCAAATTCTTCTAAACTTGTTGCAGCTAACGTTGATGTAACTGATGAGATTGTTGAGCAGACTGTAAAAACTGCAGCTTCTCTTGGATGTCCTGTTTTGGTTCATGCAGAAGATTATGAATCCTGTGGATGTGGAATTCAAACTGCACGAGAGAAAAACCAAGATGGATTGTCTGCATGGTCTGAAAGTCGTTCCCCTGAATTTGAAGCAAAAGCCATCAAAACTGTTTCAAAGTTTGGACGCGATTATGATTGTGTTATCTATTTTGTTCATATTGGTTCAGAACAAGCTCTAAAACAAATTCAAGAAGAAAAAAAACTAGGAACAAAGATTTTTGTCGAAACATGTCCTCACTATTTGACATTATCTTATGAAAAACAAAATGGCTATCTTGCTAAAGTAATGCCTCCAATACGAACAGAAACTGACCGACAAGCAGTATGGGGTGCACTTTCTTCAAATCAAATTGATACTATAGGCACTGATCATGTTGCAAATCAACTCAAACTCAAATTGGGTGGAGATGATGTATGGTCTGCATTAGCTGGATTTCCAGGAATAGGAACTGTACTTCCTATTGTACTCAATGATGGAGTAAACCAGAATAAAATTACTTTAGAGCAATTTGTGCGCTTTACAAGCCAAAATGCCGCACAAATATTTGGAATGTATCCTCAAAAAGGTACTCTTGAAAAGAATTCTGATGCTGATGTTACTATGATTGATCTGAAAAAAGAAAAGAAAGTAACATCTGAATTATTTGGTGGGTTTTCAGATTACATCGTTTATGAAGGTAGAAATTTGAAAGGCTGGCCTGTTAAAACAATAGTACGAGGAGAATTAATTGCTGAAGACTTTGAAGTTATTGGAAAACTTGGTCATGGGAAACTTGTTCCACGAGCAATTCCTAAATAATTTTAAATAAATTTAATCGCACCATACCCAACAACAGATGATGTATCTCCCATAACATCTCCACTTGTAGTGTAACTTAGTAATTCTCCTTTAACCGCACCTAAATTTTTACATGCAATCATCACTGATGCCATAGCTCCATAACCACATGCAGTTACTCTTTTTTCCATTAAAACACTATAGAATTTTTCAACATCCATTTCTAATATTGGCTCAATCAATGCTTTATCTTGAGAATGTGCAAAAGAATTTTCTTCATAATGTGTAAAATCAGATGATGCAACAATCATTGTATTTCTTGATTTTGCAATTTGTGCTACTGCATTTCCCACATCTTTTGCCATTTCTAAACTTTGATCGCGTAAAATTATTGGAAGGATTTTGAATTTTTCAGAAAAGATTGATTGCAACATAGGAATTTGAACTTCTAGACTATGATCTCTTGAATGAGAAAACTCATCAATCTCTATGTATTTTGAATTATTTGCTATCTCTTTTGCAGCCTCTGAATCCACATCTACCAATCCTAGTGGTGTTTCCCATTGAGCATTAACCATTGTAGCAACATCTTTTCCAACTCCAAAATGATTAGGTCCAAGAATGATTACTAGTTCCGGATTTTTAGACGAAATTGCCTTGTAAGAATAACATGCCGTAGGTCCCGAATAAACATAGCCTGCATGAGGTGAAATTACTCCGTAAATTCCTTCATTATTTTGTATTTGATTGCCAGGTCCAAATTTGTGCTGAATACAAGAATTAATCATTTCTTCAAGTTCATTTTTTGTTCCAGGGTAAAATTGACCGGCAACAACTGGTTTTCTAATCATAGGTTATCATCTACATTATTTTATAAAAGACCATTAGGTGATTCTCTAAGAATATTCCCATTGGGTTTTTCTTCTTTGAAAATAACTCCTTGAAATTTTAAAATTGTTGTTGATTTTTCTTTCCATGCATCTTTGTTTAATCCTGCTTTTTGACATGTATATTCTAAGAATTCTTTTTCATTCCATCCATATTCTGTGGGAACTTGTGGCAATAACAATCCTGATGAAAAACTATTTTCCACAATTAATCCATCTCTACCAACTTTGATTTCTGATAGATACTCTGAATATTCTTCTACTTTGATTTCTTCAGGAGGTGTAAGAACAGTTACTTCAAATGTTATCTTGTCTAATTCATCAATAGTTACTGGAGTAAATCTTGGATCTTTTGTAGCAGCTGAAATTGCAGCATCAACTAACCCATCACATAATTTCTTTACTGGAGTTGGATATCCAATACACCCTCTTAGATCATTTTCTTTGTTTATTGTAACAAAAACCCCTGAACTAAAATTAAATTTTGAATCAAATTCTGAATCAATAATTTTAGAATTATTTTTTAAAAATTCAATTACAACTTTTCTTGCCATCTTAACTAATTCTATTCCATCTGAATCTAAAAATTGAAAATTTGTCATACTTGTTAAATATGTAAAATAGACATAAAAAGCGTGACTGCAATTCTCGGCAAAGAAGCTGAATTATACGAAAAACTTGCAGATGATAAAGTCAAGTGTACTGCATGTGCACGATATTGCGAAATTGGTAAAGGACAAATTGGTTTATGTGGAATTCGTGGAAATGAAGATGGAAAATTACAACTTTATGCCTATGGAAAAGTAATTTCTGGTCATGTTGATCCAATTGAAAAAAAACCATTAATCCACTATTATCCTGGAAGTAAAGTCTATTCAATTGCTACAACTGGATGTAATTGGCTTTGCAGATATTGTCAAAATTCTGACATCAGTCAGAGACGAGAAATTCAAGGAATTGATATGACTCCTGATCAAGTTGTTGATACTGCAATCAAGTATGGTGCTCATGGAATTGCATATACATACAATGAACCTTCCATCTTTATTGAATTTGCAAAAGATTGTGGTGTTGCTGCAAGAAAAAAAGGATTGTTTAATGTCTTTGTTTCAAATGGATATGATACTACTGAATCAGTTTCAATGATGAATCAATTTCTTGATGGGATAACCGTTGATTTCAAAGGAAGTGCAGAAAAAGAATTTACTCGAAAGTTTATTGGAGTTCCAGATCCTCAACCTATCTTTGATACTTTGTTAGAAATTCGAGATAAAACCAATATTCATATCGAAATTACTGATCTGATTGTCCCTAAAGTTGGTGATGATCTAGAACATGCAAAAAAACTTTCAAACTTTATTCTCGATGAGTTTGGACCAGAGATGCCAATTCATTTTCTACGATTTCATCCCGATTACAAAATGATGGAATATCCAAGTACTCCTGTAGAAACATTGGAAAAACATTATCAAATTGCAAAAGAAGTTGGACTAAAGTATGTGTATTTAGGAAATGTTCCTGGACACAAATGGGAGCACACGTATTGTTCTGAATGCAATAATGTTGTTGTAAATCGCTATGGCTTTAGTATTAGAGAATGGAATCTTGATAAAAACAACTGTTGCAAGTTTTGTGGAAATAAAATTCCAATAAAAGGAAAATTGCAGGAAGGATACAAAGAAGATAGATTTCAGTTTGTATCGTAGACTACTTCATAGTTCTTAATTGTCTTTCTGTATCTCTTATGAAATCCTCGTATTTCATGATTTGAGTGGTAATTCTGAATGCATTCATCTGGTCTTCATTATTTTTTGAGCCTAGGAATGGTTTTCTCAATTCCATTAGTCTTTGCTGTTCTTCTGTAGCCTTTAGAATATCATTTCTGAGATCCTCACTTGTTGCCACGCATAATATACGTGATTTTTGAATTTAAGAATTTCATCTATAAAATATCGAATTTTTCGCCAGTTTTTGCTCTATAGATTACATCTGGCTTTCTGAGGAAAATTCCTGATTCTAAGACACCAGTAGTTGCTTTGATTTTTTGTGTCAATGCCTTTGGATTTTTTATTGTTCCAAAATCACAATCTAAGATAATGTTTCCATTTTCTGTAAAAAATGGATAACCTCTATCAAGTGAACGCAATTCTGCTTTGCCTCCTAATTTCTTCATAGATTTTGATACAGAATTTCTTGCAAGTGGATGTACTTCTACTGGAACAGTTCTTGTAAAGTTTTTTACAAATTTTGTTTTGTCTGCCATTACTACAACTTTTTTTGCAAGACTGAACAAAATATTCTCTCTAAGTAAAGCTCCTCCACCTCCTTTGATTACAAATTTTTGAGAATCAATTTGATCTGCACCATCAAATACTACATCAATATGTTCTACTTGATCAGCTTCTATCAACGGAATTCCAACTTTTTCTGCAATTAGTTTGATTTGTAATGATGTTGGAACTCCTTTGATGTTGTAATTTTTTAGTTTGATTAATTTTCCAAGTGATTTAACAAGTACAGTAGCTGCTCTTCCACTACCTAAACCAACAACATAATCATCTTTTACAAATTTTAATGCATTATTTGATAATGCCGTGATGGCACCATCGTATGACAATTACTCTACCTCTGCTTGATCAAGCTTTGATAGAACTTTCATGATGTCGCCTTTAATTTTATCTAAATCATCCATGTCATCATCAACATCATCTGCTGATGTTGGTTCTGGTTTTTGTACTTCTGGTTCTGGAAGTGCTTTATGTTCTGTAATTTTGGCAACTTCTTTGTTAATGTCTGGTTTTGGTTCTACTTTAGGCTCAGGAATTGATGTAACTTCCTGAATTATCTCAATTTTGTCTTCAACTTTTGGTTTTGGTTGAACAATTTCTTTGACAATTTCCTCTTTTGGCTTGATTAATTCAGTTTGAATTGGTTTTGGTTGCGGCATTGACTTTTGAATTGGTTTTTCTTCTTTTTCAAATAATGGGAATTTTGGTTCTTTTCTTGAAATATTTGTTAAAGTAGTTAATTCAAATGACTGTCGTGATTTTGTTGCAGGAATTGTAACTGGTTCTGTTTCTTTTGGCTTTTCAAAATTGAATGTGTTCTTAATTGATGTTGATTGTTTTGTTCCTTTTTTGACTTCTGGTTCCTTTACTTTTGGTGCTTCAACTTTTGTAGTTGTCATTTTTGATGATAGTTCATACAATCTATCATCTAGTTTTGATAACTTTTGATCCATTAATGTGATCAAACCATCTCCTACTGGACCCAAGTCTGGATGTTTACTTGCTTGTTCAAGTTTTTCTAATTTTGCTAGAACAATTCCTAATTGATGCTGATACTTTAGTAACAACTTGTCTTTTTGAATTTTTGAAAATTCTGAATCTGCTTGGTATAGTCTTGAGATTGTTTTTGTTAGAATATCTTTTTCAATTTTTAATGAGTTAATCTGACTTTTGATGTGTGAACTAGCACCAAGACTAAGTAATTGATTTTTGTCTCTTGGCATTTTTCGTACAGCAGCAGCTGTAGCTACACCGGCTAATGAACTAAGAATAAGGGCAATTTCTTGCATCTATGTATACCATTTAATCCAGGAATATTTTCTTCTTTTGGCCTCTGGGAATCCACAACTTGCACATTGGTGATGACGTTTGTGAAGTGAGTTCTTTCCACATCTTCTGCATCTGATGTGAACTTTTTTCTTTGTAAAACCACCCATAGAAGTTGTACCTTTTACCATTCCATATCACCTAATTTTGTGCTGGTGGAGGAGAAATCATAACTACATTGTCTCCTCTAACTACAATGGAACCAAGGCCTTTTGCCTCGCCTTCAGCAGGAATTTCCTCTGAAGAATCAAGTAGCAGGTTCATGTGTTGGTCAAAACCGAGTAAATTACCTCTAATGGTTTTGTTTCCTTTGAGTTTTATCAATACAATTTGATTGATACTCTCATCCAGTACTTTTACTGCCATATCAACGGACATCTATTTCACTTATTGGCTTTGATGTTGAGGGATTATATTAAAATTTCATTGGTGAAACTATGAGCTATGCCCAGTGAGGCAAGTTTGACACTTTTTTCCAAGATTTCTTACGATTTCAGCTAATATTTCCTGTCCATCTTTTTTTGAAGCTTTTGTAGGATCTCCCCATACCCCATTTTTGGTAGCTTTTGGAAATGATTTGGTTGCTAATTTTACAACTTTTTTAATTTCTTGTTTTGTCATTTTTTCAGTTATGAGGCCTTTTTTTGCTAATTTCATTTTTACATTTTTTGAAACTGCTAACATTAATGATGTCTCAACAAATCCTGCATGATCAAAATCTCTACCCATATAATGCCAATATGAAAATGGAAATACCTCGAGTCTATTTTTTGAGATTTTCTTCAATTTGACATCAATATTTTTTATTGAATTTTGATTTCCATGATGTCCATTAATTATGAAAACTGTTTTGATCTTGTTTTCCAAAAGCGACACGCATATGTCAGTTAACACTGTCTCTAATGTGGTTTTTCTGATGCTAAGATTGAAAAATGGAGCGTGCTCAAATGATACTCCATAAGACAAAGTTGGAAGTAATAGGTATCCATTTTTTTCACAAATTTTCTCAGATACTGCTGTAACAATATCTGTATCTGTTGAAATAGGAAGATGTGGTCCATGTTGTTCTATTGAGCCTATTGGAATGACTGCAACTTGCCTTTTTCTTTTAATTGATTTTCTAAGATTGGGATCAAATTGTGCTTTAATGTCTGTCATCTGATTCACTTTGATTTGATGTGAACCTTTCTCCAACGAACATCTAGTTTGTTTTCTAAATGCATTTTCATTGCTTTGAATAATGTATCTGCCTCTAATTTTTGCCCCTTTGATTTTATTTTCTCTAAAGTATCATTTGGATCTACTTTGAAAGAATCTTGGAAAATTATTGGTCCTTGATCCAAGTTTTCAGTTACGTAATGGGATGTAACTCCTACAATCTTTGTACCTCTTTCATAAGCTTGTGCATATGCTAGTGCACCAGGAAATGCTGGCAATAATGATGGATGTATGTTGATAATTCTATTTGGATATCTCCAAACAAAGTTAGGACTAAGAATTCTCATGTATCTTGCAAGTGAGATCAAATCAATATTGTATTTTTTACAAATCTGAATAATTTTTTCTTCTGCCTTTTGTTGATTCTTCTCTTCAACTGCAACAAATGGAATCTTTGCTTTCTTTGCTAATGATTCAAGTGTCTTTTCAGTACCTATAATTACTGAGATTTTTCCTTTTAGTGATTTTGATTTTGCAAGAATTGTTTGTAGACATAATGGTTCTTTTGTCACAAAAACTGCAATATTTTTTTGCGAATTTGTTTCATGATGAGTACTTACATCCATCTTTTCTTTTTTAGCCAAAGTTTGAATTTCTGCATCAAATTTTTTTACATTAACTGCTTTTGCAAAAGAAACTTCTAGATACATTCCAAAAAGGCCCTTGATTACATTCTGATTTACTTTCTCAATGTTTCCTCCTTTTGAGAATGCAAAATTTGTAAATGAAGCTACAATACCTTCTCTATCTTTACCAACAACTGTTATTCCAACTACTGTCTTTTTCATGACTTTGTTTTTTGAAGATTTTCTCATTATTAATCATTCACAGAAATTATTGTGGTGCGGGAGGTGGGATTTGAACCCACGAACTCCTAAGAGATAGGGTCCTAAGCCCTACGCCTTTGACCAGGCTGGGCGACTCCCGCAACGGACTTGCCATTAAACACAAATTTATCTATTATTGAATTACATCATGGCAAAATTTTTTGGCACCAATGGAATTCGTGGTGTCTTTGGTGAAGATTTTACACTGGAATTTATCCATGATATGACTTTGGCAATTGGAACTTATTTCAAAAAAGGACCAATATTGATAGGATATGATGGTAGAGATTCTAGTCCTACAATCTGTAAAGTTGTAACTTCTGCTCTAAACTCTATAGGCATTGATTGTAATGTTGCAGGAATTGTTCCAACACCTTGTCTTGAATTTGCAGTAAAGAAATTAGGATACTCTGGAGGCATCATGATTACTGCATCTCACAACCCCCCACAATACAATGGAATCAAACCTGCTGCAAATGATGGAGTGGAAATCTCTCGTGAAGATGAAATAGTTATTGAGGATATTTACCTTCAAAAAAATTGGATCAAAAGTGCTACAAATTGGGGAATTACTAAAACAGAAGAACGTGCAATTGATGTTTATCTAAATGGAATTGCATCGCAAGTTAATTCTAAACTCATAGAATCAAAACATTTCAAGGTTGTTTTAGATCTTGGAAATGGTGCTCAGGCAGTTACAGCACCTAATTTTTGTAAACTTGTCAATTGTGAAACTTTTCTTGTAAATGAAAATATTGATGGCGCATTTCCAGGACGTGGTTCAGAACCCACACCTCAAAATCTTTCAGAATTATCAAAAACTGTTATTCAAAACAATGCTGATTTAGGAATAGCATTTGACGGTGACGGCGATCGAAGTATTTTCTGTGACAACAAAGGAAATATTTTGACTGGTGATAAATCTGCACTCTTGTTAACAAAACATATCTTAACAAATAATCCAAATTCCTTAGTTGTTACTTGTTTGAATTCTGGTTCTAATATTGAAGTTTTAGCAGAAGAATTTGATTCCAAAGTAATTCGTACAAAAGTTGGAAGTGTTGAAGTTTCAAGAAAAATGGTCCCAACTGATGCTCTAATTGGTTTTGAAGAAAATGGTGGCTTTATGTTTGGAAAACATAACCAGGTAAGAGATGGCTGTATGACTTTGGCATTAATGCTTGATCTACTAACTGCATCTTCAAATTCATTATCTGATGAAATCTCCAATCTTCCACCATCTTTTACTACAAAAGACAAGGTTTCATGTTCTCCAGAAAATGTACCAAAACTAATTTCTACACTAAAAGATGAATTCCCAAATTCTGATACTACTGATGGCATCAAAATCAACATAGATCCAAGAAATTGGGTTATGATCCGACCTAGTGGAACAGAACCAATTGTTAGAGTATATGCAGAAGCTCAAAGTCAAGAAAAATTAGACGATTTAATGTCTGAATATCTCCAAAAAGTTAAGACAATCATCTCCAGATAACACTTTTAAAACCAAACCAAAGGATGTAGGGAATGGAGAATGAACCTTAGGGTGACGAAGTATGGGAAAAGCATATTATGTTAAATTTGAGACGCCAGAGGACCTCGTAAATCCAATCTTGGAGGCCGTAAGAGTAGCTTCTACTAGCGGTAAAGTCAAGAAGGGAACTAACGAAGCAACCAAGGCAATCGAACGTGGTACTAGCAAATTAATTGTCATTGCTGAAGATGTAGAACCTCCTGAGGTAGTTGCACATCTTCCAATTCTGTGTGAGGAACAAGGAGCAGCATTTGCATTTGTTCCAAGCAAACAAGAATTAGGCAAATCATTAGGTATTGACATTACTTCTGCCGCTGCAGCAATTTTGGATGCTGGTGACGCACAACATATTGTAGACCAAGTTGTCTCATCAATTGCTAAAATTAAAGGTGGAAAGACTGATCAATGAGCGCTACAACTGATGAAGTAGTTCACTCTGAAATTATTCAAATTGTTGGACGAACTGGTATTGCTGGTGAAGTAATTCAAGTTAGAGTTAAAGTTCTTACTGGAAAAGATAAAGGTAGAATTCTTACAAGAAACGTCAAAGGTTCTGTTAGATTGGGAGAAATTCTAATGCTAAGAGAAACAGAGAGAGAAGCAAAGAAGATCAAATAGGTGAATTGAATGAGTCTTTTAGTTAAACCATGTAATTTCTGTAACAGACCAGTTGCAAAGGGTTCTGGTACGATGCTTGCAAAAAATGATGGAACTGTCTTGTGGTTTTGTTCTGCAAAATGCAAAAAGAATGCACTAGAACTAAAACGTGACCCAAGAAAATTCAAGTGGACAAAGAAATACGTCAAAGGCGGAATTAGAAAGAAGTAAAATTGACTGAAAAATCATTATTCATTGTAAAGCCAGATGCAGTAGCTAGAAATCTAGTTGGCGAAGTTATCTCTAGATTTGAAAGAAAGGGATTCAAAATTTTGAAATTAAAGATGTTTACATTTACACAAGAACAAGCAGAAAACTTCTATGGTGTTCATAAAGACAAACCATTTTTTGGTGAACTGACATCATTTATCACATCAGGACCTGTAGTTGCAGCAATTATTGAAGGCAATAATGCAATTGCAACTACTAGAATAATGATTGGAGCAACAAAATCCTTTGAAGCAGCACCTGGTTCTATTAGAGGTGACTTTGGATTAGGATTTAGTGAAAATATTATTCACGCATCAGATTCACAAGAAAGTTTTGATCACGAATCGAGGGTAGCATTTGAGTGATCTGATTTGCAAATTCGTCAGCCCATAGTGGCAGTTCTTGGTCACGTAGACTCTGGCAAAACATCACTTTTAGATAGAATTCGTGGAACAGGTGTTCAAGGTAGAGAAGCTGGAGGAATCACACAACATATCGGTGCTAGCTTTCTACCTACTGAAACAATCAAAGAAACCTGTGGTCCTTTATACAAGAAACTAGAACAATCAGAAAACAAAGTTCCCGGAATTTTAGTTATTGACACACCAGGACACGAAGTCTTTACAAATCTTCGTTCTCGTGGAGGTTCTGCTGCTGATATTGCAGTTTTAGTAGTTGATGTTAATCGTGGATTTCAACCACAAACAAACGAAAGTTTGAAAATTTTACAAAGTAGAAAAGTTCCTTTTGTTGTAGCTTTGAACAAATGTGACCAAATTTCTGGATGGAGAAAATCTGAAACATCCTTTATTTCACAAGCAATCAAAGAACAAGATGCATCTATTCAAGCTGATCTTGATCAAAAAATCTATGATGTAGTTGGCACACTTTCTGTATTAGGATACCAATCTGAAGCATTTTATCGTGTAAAGGACTTTAAATCTGAAATTGCAATCGTTCCAATCTCTGCACGTTCTGGTGTTGGAATTCCAGAATTACTTAGCGTTTTAGTGGGGTTAACTCAACAATATCTCCAAAAAAGACTAAGTCAAGAAGAAAAAGATCCCCGTGGAATTGTTTTAGAAGTAAAAGATGAAGTTGGATTAGGTCAAACTGCAAATATTATACTAATTGATGGTTCAATCAAAAAAGAAGACAGTATAGTTGTTGCAAAACGTGATGGTGTAATTGTCACAAAACCAAAAGCATTGTTGTTGCCAAAAGCTCTTGATGAAATGCGTGATCCTCGTGATAAATTCAAACCAACCCCTCAGGTAGATGCCGCAGCCGGATTAAAGATTGCATCCCCTGAACTAGAAGGAGTTCTTCCGGGAAGTACTCTCTATGTTGCAAGAAATGATGATGAGGTTACAAAATACACCAATCTCATAGAATCTGAGATGAAATCCATGTTTGTAGATACTGAAACTAATGGAATTATTCTAAAATGTGATACCATTGGTTCACTTGAAGCTATTGTTGAGATGCTACGACGATCACAAGTACCAGTAGCTAAAGCCGATATTGGTCCTGTAAATAGACGTGATGTAATTGAAGCTAAAGCAATAAAAGAAAAGGACAGACATTTGGGAATTGTTTTAGCATTTAATGTCAAGGTTTTACCTGATGCAAAAGAAGAATCAGAAATTAGTCACATCAAAATCTTTGAAGACAAAGTAATCTATAGTTTAATTGATAACTATAATGCTTGGGTTGAAGAAGATACCGCACATCAAGAGGATGCAATATTTTCTGAATTAACACCTGTTTCCAAGTTTACTTTTCTTAAAGGAATGGTGTTTAGAAATAACAATCCTGCAGTTTTTGGAATTAGAATAGATGTTGGAACACTAAAACACAAAATTCCATTTATGAATTCTGATGGACGAAGAATTGGAAACATCCACCAACTTCAACATGATAAAAAAACAGTAACTTCAGCTAAAACAGGTGATGAAGTTGCATGTTCAGTTCAAGATGTAACCATTGGAAGACAAATTTTTGAAGAAGAAGTGTTTTACACATTTCCTCCATCTCATGAAGCAAAACAATTACTAAACAAATTCATGCATAAACTAAGTACTGAAGAACAAGAAGTACTAAATGAAATAGTAGAAATTCAAAGAAAGAAAGAAGCAGCTTATGCTTACTAATTTTATTGAGAATGTTTCTGACAAATCATATTGATTCCAGGAGCTCCTACTGCACCCATCATCTTATCTACAATTTGTCCTGATTTGAACATGATAAATGTTGGAATGGATTGTACTGCATATTTCATTGCAATATTTTGATTATTGTCAACATTAACTCTTGCAAATTTTACTTTGGGATATTTTTTTGATAGACTCTCAAATACTGGGTGCATCATTTTACATGGTCCACACCACTCTGCCCAAAAATCTACTAAAGTTGGATTTTCAGCCAAAATTGTCTGATCAAAATTTGAATCATTCAAATCAATAATTCCAGGCTCAACTTTAGGCTGGTTTTGCTGTTTTAACATTTCTTCTAATTTTCTTTGTTTGATTTTTTCAATTTCTGGATCTTCAGACAATGTGTTATCCAAACCTCTTTTACTAAAAAATCTATATTGAAAGATTATTCATCTGCTGATTTTACAGGAATTGCTTCATATCTTCTTGATTTGCAAATAGGACATTGATCGATATATTTTGTAAAACTAACTGAAGTGTATGCAATTCCACAATCTCCACAAATTCGAAGATTTCTACTTAACTTTCCCATGTTGATTATCAAAAAGTATTATGATTAAAACCTAACTCGTCTTACTTTTTTTATTCCAAAAAACAACATTGCTGGTACTGCAAAATAAATTCCAATATTCATCAATATCACTCCAACTCCATATCCAAGAACTTGTGATTCTGATTCTGCATATTTCATTACAGACAATGATGATAATAATGGTGTAATTCCAATCTTTATTGCTTCTTTGAACATTGGATTTTCTCTTTGCATATCTGCAATGTATGGTGAGAATGAATAGTAAATTTGGTTAAATCCAGTCATAAATGACATTCCTGACTCAGTATTCATTAATTGATTATCACGAATTTCTCTTAAGAGTTGAACTTGTGGTGCCATCTCAGAACCATATGCTGCAGTTGCAATTAGGCAACCGCCCCCATCATTACTTTCTATTGGAATAACTGTACATTCTCCATTTACTAGATTTGTTCCTACACCACATTCTCCAAATTCTTTTTCAACAATTTTCGGTTCACCTAATCCCACTGCTTCAAAAATTGTCATTTCAGGATATGTTTTATCAAACCAATCTTTGTATGTGATTTCATTATTGTATCTCTCTACATAGTACTGTGGATCTAGATTAGGATCAACAAATGGTGCCAAGACCTTTGGTTCTTCTAGTCCTACAGCCTGATAAATTGAAGAATATTCTGAATAATTGTCATCAAACCACTTTTTGTAACCTTCTTCATCATTGTATCTGTCTACGTAACTTTGAGGATCTTTTGTTTCATCTACAAATGGTGCAGGAATCTCTAGAGGTTCTTCTAGTCCTACAGCCTGATAAATTGAAGAATATTCTGAATAATTGTCATCAAACCACTTTTTGTAACCTTCTTCATCATTGTATCTGTCTACGTAACTTTGAGGATCTTTTGTTTCATCTACAAATGGTGCAGGAATCTCTAATTCTTTTGGCTCAGGTACAGCTTCTTTTGGCTCAGGTACAGCTTCTTTTGGCTCAGGTACAGTTTCTGTTGTTTCTTTTGGTTCAGGATTTACTGCAACAGGTTCATTGACTGTAATCGTAACTGTTTGTCTATCTGTTTGACTGCCTCTTGTTACAACAATATCAAAAGTGTATTCTGCTCCTGGATTATTCCCATGAGATCCTGATGGAGTCCATACAAATTTCCCTGTACTTGAATCAATTGTTGCTCCACTAGGTGGATTTTTTTCTAAACTATATACTTCATCTTCAACAGAACTGTCTGTAATACTAACAGTAAATGAAACAGTCTTTAATTCATCAATTTCTTTGTCCGAAATAGGTTTTAATTCCAAAACAAAATCAGGCATCTCAAAAATTTTCTTTCCATCATATTCAATTTTTATTGTGAGACCTTCTTCTTCTTTTTGACTATCTGTGAATGCTGTTGCATTGTATATTCCTTGACTAGAAAAGAAATTTTCTACTGGCCTTGGTATCACAGAAAATTCACCCTGACCAGGTGCTGGATCAGATAGCATTCCTTTAAAATTCCCACTTGAATCGCGAATTATAATGTATACTGTTTCTTTTCCTTCTTGCTCTCCACTGAAAGTGAAAGTCTCATCTATTGTGTAAAAACTCCTATCTAATGAAAATGATGTAACACTAGCATAAGCAGGCGTTAGCATAAGTAAAGATAATGAAAATACTGCAAATATTCCTAATTTTGTATTCACAAAACTCCTTTGTCTTTTAGCCTTTTAAAAAACACGTATAATTTCTTCTAGAGATTTGCAAAGAAATCTTCACAAAAATTACAAATCAAGCAAAAATCTCATAAACACCCCTCCATTTTGTTTGATTTCCATGTCATAAAATGTTGGAGCCTTTATTTCCACTTTGAAATTGTGTTTTTTAAAATCAAGCGGTTCACCATATGCTGTTGCATTTATTTTATAATCTTGGTTTTGAGTTATATCAAATTCTATTCTTTTAATTGCAAATCCTTCTGTAATTAACAAAAAAGGAATTTCTTCTAACCAACTAAATAACAAATATCTCAAGTCTTTTCCTTCTGCAACAAATTTTCTTTGTTCTTTCTCTTCTACTTTGTCTTGATCAAGTGTTAAATTAATTACAGCATCAGCTGTTACTGAAAATGCTTCTTGAAGATCTTTTGCTGTAACTTCAATGATTGCATCTGTTGCATGGTCTACAAACTTGTAACTCAATTGTATGTTTTGACCTCTTTCTAATTATTAATCTAGTTGGTGTTACTTTGCTTTATCATCCATCTCGATGATTCCAAATGCATTCATTTCCGTATCTGTACACTGTGCAAACCATCCCACTTTAGGAATTGCCATTTTTGGAACAATTATCTGTCCACCTTTCTCAACAATTTTCTTTGAAAATTCATCAATTGATGGAACCGTAATTGTATTTGTTATGCCTATTTGCCCCGGAATTCTCTTTGACAATCCTCCATTAATTCCAGGTTTTTCTTCAGAACCTGTGTTGATTACCCAATAATCTATTGGTCCGTCCCACTTTTCAAATTTCCAATCAAAAACTTCTTTGTAGAATTTTTGAGTTCTTTCTGGATTGTCTGATGGAATATCAAAATGTGAAACTCTTGGCATAATTCTCTCCCAACTTCTAGTCATAAAATAATTTCTAATTCTATTTTTTACTCGTAAAGTAATTTAATACGATTTTATTTTCAGAATCAAATGGAACCATTTGATTCATTTCTTGTATTTATTACAGAATTTTTAGGGAATCATCTCTATGAGGGTATTTTTTTGGCAGCTTTAGTTGAAACTATAGTTCCTCCAATTCCTACTTTGGCAGTTTTTCCAACAGCTGGCTTTCTAGCTTCCCAACAAGGAATTCCTCTTATTGGTATAATACCTATGATAATTCTTGGTGCAACTGGTGCTACGATAGGAACCTCTTCGATTTACTTTATAGCCCTAAAACTTGGTAGAGCCGTTTTACTGCGTTATCTAAAACACTTTAGAATATCTGAAAAAAAATTAGTTCGTGTTGAGGATTGGTTTGAAAAATATGGTGATAAGGCTGTCTTCCTTGGAAGAATGGTTCCTGTTATGCGTGAAATGATTTCAGTTCCTGCAGGATTACTTAAAATGAAAATCCCAAAATTCATTTTGTATACATTTGCAGGTTCTTGTATTTGGTCTACTGGAACCATTTTATCTGGATATTATTTTGGAGAGGCAATGGGACTTGCAACTAGTCAAATTTAGACTTGTTCAAAATCCCTGTCTAAATTTACTCCAATTAATTCGGCCCATTTTGCCAATTTTTCAATAAATTCTGTATCTTCTTGTGTAAACATGATTTTTAATGGAATAATTACATAAAAGAAATTACTAATCAATCGTTCATTATTTTAAAAAAATTGAAAACTGCCTAGTTCTGCATATTTATGTCAACTAGCTTTCTTTAATTAGTGACTTTATGCCAGAAATACTTTCTGCGTTAAGTTCAATTTCTTTATGTTCTGCTAAGACATGCTCTGTAACTATTGTCATCAATTCTTCTTCAGTATCTGCTGATGCTGACCATCCGCAATCTTTGCCTGCATCTTTACAACTAATGGTTTTTGCCATACTTTTCATAAATTTTCGAGATATTTATCTGATTTTACAGTAAAGAAATATCTAAATCATAACACCTTATCAAATAATCATCATGGAACTTCCAAGAGGTATGAAAGACTTTGAGGCTAATGAAAATTCAAACATTGAACATGTAAGAAATCATTTCAAAAAATTATCTAATTTGTATGGCTTTTCATTCATGGAACCCTCTGTTTTAGAATCCTTATCTACACTTGAAACCAAATCTGGTCCTGCAATAAGAGACGAAATCTATTATTTCAAAGATAAAGGTGATCGTGAGGTTGCTTTGCGTTTTGATTTTACAATGGGTTTGACAAGATATGCAACTGCTCAAAAATCAATGAAACTTCCTGCAAAAATTTCTGCATTTGGAGGAGTATTTCGATATGATGAACCTCAAAAAGGAAGATATCGATATTTTCATCAATGGGATGTTGAAGTTTATGGCAAGAAAACTTTAGAATCTGAGGCTGAAATTATTGAATTAACCTCACGATTGTTTGATTCTTTGTTGCTTAAGGATATTGTAATTGACATTAATCACCGAAATCTTGTTGAATCATACATTAACAAAATATTTGACATAACAGATTCTGACAAAGTAACAGATATTCTAAGAGCAATAGACAAAATTGCTAAAAAATCAAAAGATGAAATCTTGACTGAATTTACTAAAAAAGGATACGACACTGCCAAACTTGAAAAAATTCTAGAATTCTCTCAAGTAAAGGGTACAATTTCTGAAGTTGAAAAAATTTTTGATACTACACAACTAGAATCATGGGATGAATTAAAACAACTTTTTGATTCATTAGAAAATAGAGGAGTTTCCAACGTTCGAATTAATTTTGGTATAGTCCGTGGGTTGGATTATTATTCTGGAATGGTCTTTGAAGTTTTTGATAAAAATTCAAAACTTGGTGCATTAGCTGGTGGGGGAAGATATGATACATTAACAAAAGCATTTGGAAGAGATGATATTGGTGCTACTGGTGTTGCAGGTGGAGTTGAGAGAATTATTCTTACAATGCAAGAACAAAAAATAATTCCTGAAATTTTACAAAATAGAGTTGCAGTTGTTTACATCAATGAAGAGATGCAAAAAGTTGCTCACTCCATCACATCATTATTGCGGTTAAACAACATTCCTGCTGATATTGATCTTGCAGGACGTAATCTAAAAAAACAGATGGATAATGCTGGAACTGCTAGATACTCTATAATTGTTGGACCTCAAGAACTTGAAAATGGAAATGTTGTCTTGCATGACATGAAAGATGGAAAAGAAGGTACTATCTCTCTAGAAAAATTAACCGAAGATCCTAATTCTGTTCTTAATTTAGAAAAGCTCTAGTTAACATCATGATCTCTGGACCTGTAGTTAATGACCCCACTATGATGCAATTATTGTTGGCTAGAATGCCTGATGATACATATGGAATTCCATTATTGATGGAACTTTGTTCTATTTTTACGCCTAATAAATTGGAAAATGTCTTCATATCTTCCTCATCTGCTTCTGGATGGATAGCAGCTCCTGAATTGTTTGCTACCATTACGACTCCTGTTTGATTGAAACCCGCAATTTTCTTCTGAATCGTTTCAACACCTAATACATCTGATATGGTTTGACAATCTTCTTTTGACAACCATGGTGATACCACAGCTCCTTTATCATTAGCACAAATTACATTTCCTAATGCTGTTAATTTTGAATCTAACACACCTACTTCTAAATCCAATTCTTTTTTGAGAAAATCAAATTCATTTTGATATGCCGTTTTTGGTAACAAAATCCCTTTGTTATTCATTATACACAATGCTCCAATTAATCTGGTGTTTGCAATTGATGTGAAAAGATAGTTTACTCCAAGATATTTTGCCAGTTTCTCTGCTTTGGTTTTTGCAAATCCCATTGGAAGTAAAATTGTATTATCGTTAACACTAATGTAAACTCCAATGTTTGGACCACGATACACATCAAATTTGATAATATCCATATCCACAAAATTGATCGTACAGCGTTATGAACGTAAGGGATCTATTCATGAGTAGAATTATAGAATTTAACTAGTCTAGCTTTAAATAATAACTGAGAGAAACTCACATCATGCCAATAGCAGAAAATTTCCCTGAAGGACTAAAACCATTAGGAAAAATTTCAGATGGAGAAGGACACTTTCACATTATGTGGGGTCCTGGAAGATCAGATGCTGAAGCATTTTCAGATGCTGATGTAAAAGCAGCATATGAAGCAAGAGGAGAAGAACAAGTTCCTCTTGGCGTAAGCGGAACAATGGTTGCAGTTGATTGGGATTCTTGTGTTGCAGATGGTGCATGTATTGAAGCATGTCCTGTTCAAGTTTTTCAGTGGTATAGAACTGAAAAAGATATTCCTGCAAAAGATGTAGTTGGTCAAACTTTTGAGGGAACTGGAAGTTCTGTCAAAGATGAAAGAAAAGACATGACTGACAAGGCAGATCCAATTAGAGAACATGATTGTATATGGTGTATGGCATGTGTTTCTGTTTGTCCTCCACAAGCAATCAAAGTAGATCAATCAAATGTTGAAAAACATGAAAGTGCTGCAAAAACCCTGTAGAATCTAAAATTATTTTTAGAATTTTTATTTTTGTTGATTTTTGTCGATCTATTCTAGTTTAGTCACGACTAATTTTATCTAGCTTTAAATAATATTTTAAAATAAAATATTTCATGCCAATAGATGAGAAATTTGTTGAAAATCTAGAAGTCACTGGAAAGACATTGCACTCAGATGGTGAAAATAAACACTTCATCTGGGGTAGCGGCAGAACTGATGGTGAGGCATTTTCAAACGATGATGTCAAAGCAGCATATGAAGCAAGAGGAGAAGAACAAGTTCCTCTTGGAATTCACGGTACAACTGTAGCAGTTGACTGGGATTCTTGTGTTGCAGCAGGTTCTTGTATGAGTGTCTGTCCTGTTCAAACCTTCCAATGGTATAGAACTGAAAAAGATATCCCAGCAAAAGATGTCAATGGTGCAACTTTTGACGGAACTGGTTTAACTGAACAAGATGAACGTCTAGATTATACAGATAAATCACAACCAATCAGAGAACACGATTGTACACAATGTATGGCTTGCCAAGAAGCATGTCCAACACACGCAATCTTGATTGAACCATCTTACCAAGAGTATCACGAAAAAGCTGATGGCTCTTATGTAAAAATGGAATCAAGCTCTGTAAATCCACACGCACACGATTAAAGAAATTTTTTCTTTTTTCTTATTTTTACAAATTCAATACAGACTCAACAAATTTTAATGTCTATAATCCATAATTTTTTGCAGAGGTCGCCTAGCTCGGTAGGGCGCGGGCCTTGAGAGCCTGTGTGCGCAAGCATACGGGGGTTCAAATCCCTCTCTCTGCGTTTTTAATTTTCTACTTTGGCAAGTTCTGCAAGCATTGCAGATAGTTGGATTTCAGAATTTGAACCAACTAAAATTCTATAATCATATTTTGCAATAATTTCTAAAATATCTGATAACTTGTCATGTTTTGATTTGAAGACTGCGGAATTCAAATATTTCAAAAAATCTGATTCTGACATTCCATAAACTTTGATTAATTCAATCATCTTTTCTCTGGCCTCTGGAACTTTTCCTGATAATGCAATTTTTAGAACTTCATCTACATCTGTAGTTTTTGTCAATCCAGCAGATGCTTTTACGTTATCTTCTGAAATTGAACCTAAACTTGCAGTAGCTTGCATGAGATTTATTGCATGTCTCAAATCCCCTTCAGAATAATCATAAATTGCCTTTAACCCCTTTTTGTCTGCCTTTACCTTTTCTTTTTTGGCAATCTCTTCTAGTCTTTTTATGACATCTTCTTCAGGAACTGCCGTAAATTTGAAAGTAGCACATCTACTCTGAATAGGATCAATAATTTTTGAGATGTTGTTTGCAATCAAGATAAATCTACATATTTTTGCAGTATCTTCAATAATTCTTCTAAGTGCTGTTTGAGCATCAGAAGTCATTTCATCAGCTTCATCTAAAATTATAATTTTGAATGGAACATCTGCCATGCCTGCATATCTTGAAAACTTTTTCACCTTTTCTCTGACCATTCCAATTCCTCTTTCATCAGATGCGTTTAGTTCTAAGGTGTAATCCTTAGCATAATCCCCTAAAATCTGTCTGGAGATACATAATGCAGTTGTTGTTTTTCCAACACCAGCTGATCCAGAAAATAATAGGTGAGGCATATCTGTAGGATCTTTGATTAAAGCTTCAAGACTTCCAATAATTTCTGTTTGATTAACTACTTCAGAAAGTTTCATTGGTCGATATTTTTCTACCCACATTCCAGTTGCAGCCATATGAGTACATGGAAGCAATTCCCACTAATAAATCCGAATTGGTTATTGTATCATCCCCCATTATTCAAATCAAAATTATTCGTAAACTTGTGTGCGATCAGGCTCAAGTTAATTTAGATCAATTGATCTCACCAAATTGTAAAAAGAATTGATCGATCCGAAACTTGAGGATCTTCAAGATGATCAGTGATCTCTAATGGAAATAGATAAAGTAGAAAAAGTACATTCGATTGGATACCGCCTAAAGGATGCTAAAGTTACAGTTAACCAAGACTACAAATTCAATGTGGCTGGTCTCAAGGCTGAAGGAAAACAAGGTGAGGTAAACAACATGCCTCAGTGGGTAGGCAAAATCTTAGCAGACAATAATTTGGGAGTTCTTGACTCTCCTGATATGATTACTGAACTCAAACAAGCATTATCAAAAGAAAAAATGGTTGGAGAATATCAAATATCTACACTTGATTCTCACTTTTACATTAAACTAAAGGAATCTATGAAAGAATTGAACAGAGATGATTTTGATAAAGTCGAAAGTATGATGTTGGAATTATTTAGAATGAGGAGAGGAAAGTTAGTAAAGTTAGCTGACTCTATAAAACTAAATTCAGATTTGTACAACAAACTAACTGTTGAAGAAGTTGTTTTTTACAAAACCATCTATGAAAATAGTATAGAATTTGAAAATCAAATAAAAGGTGAACAAGATGAGTAGTGCTCAAACTAGTACGTTTACTGATTCAGCGTTATCTGACAAAGTAAAAGAGTTCTTGACTAGATTCAAAGATGCTAATGGTGAATACAAGTATGTACAAGAAATTGATGAGATGATGCCAAAGAATTCAAAATACATTATCGTTGATTACAATGATCTTATTGTTGAACCTGAAATCATATCTATATTCTCAGAAAATCCTGATAGAATATTTGATGCATTCTCAAGAGCAATAAAAGAAGCGTTACAAACAAGATTCCCTGATTATGCTGAAAAAATTAAAGATGAAGTTCGTGTTAGGTTAGTCAATTATCCTTCTGAACGAAGTCTTAGACAAATTAATGCTGAAACTATTGGAACCATTACAAGTGTTTCCGGAATGGTAGTTAGAGCTTCTGAAGTAAAACCTCTTGCAAAAGAGTTGATCTTTGTTTGTCCTGATGAACATCAGACTAAAGTGATTCAGATTAAAGGAATGGATGTAAAGGTTCCAGTTGTTTGTGATAATCCAAATTGTAAACAAAGAGATTTTGATTTAAAACCTGAAGCAAGTAAATTCATTGATTTTCAGATAATGAGATTACAAGAACTTCCTGAAGATCTGCCTCCTGGACAACTCCCTCACTATATTGATGTGACTGTTAGACAGGATTTAGTAGATAATGCTAGGCCTGGAGACAGAATTGTCCTTACAGGGGTAGTTAGAGTAGAACAAGAGTCTGTTACCGGTGTCACTCGTGGTCATAGTGGACTGTATAGACTGAGAATTGAAGGAAATAACATTGAATTTTTGGGTGGACGTGGTTCAAAAACTTCAAGAAAAATTGAAAGAGAAGAAATTTCTCCTGAAGAAGAAAAAATGATTAAAGCATTAGCTGCTAGTCCTGATGTTTATCAAAGATTAATTGATTCATTTGCTCCACACATCCAAGGACAATCATTAATCAAAGAAGCCATTTTGTTACTAATTGTAGGTTCTAATCAAAGACCATTAGGTGATGGCAGTAAAATTAGAGGAGACATTAACGTATTTCTTGTTGGTGACCCTGGTACTGCAAAAAGTGAGATGCTAAAATTTTGTTCTAGAATAGCTCCACGTGGTTTGTATACTTCTGGTAGAGGTTCAACTGCAGCAGGACTCACTGCTGCAGTTGTAAGAGACAAAACAGGAATTATGATGCTAGAAGCTGGTGCAGTTGTACTTGGTGATCAAGGTCTTGTAAGTATAGATGAATTCGATAAGATGAAACCTGAGGATAGAAGTGCATTGCACGAAGTCATGGAACAACAGTCTGCAAGTATTGCAAAAGGTGGTATCGTTGCAACATTAAACGCAAGAACATCTATTTTAGCTGCAGCAAACCCTATGTATGGAAAATATGATCCATTCAAAAACATCACTGAAAATGTCAATTTACCAATTCCTCTTTTGACAAGATTTGATTTGATCTTTGTAGTTAGGGACATTCCAACCAAAGAACGTGATGAACAAATTGCAAGACACATTATAGAATTACACACTCCTCAAGGAACTGATAAAAAATCTGTAGTTGATGTTGATTTACTTACAAAATATCTCTCATATGCTAAACGAGGTACTCCAGATCTAACAAAAGAGGCAGAACAAAAAATTCTTGATTATTATCTAGAAATGAGAAACGTTGAATCTGAGGAAATGATTACAGTTACTCCTAGACAACTTGAGGGTATTATCAGACTTTCAACTGCTCGAGCAAGACTACTCATGAAAGATAAGGTAGAAGAAGAGGACGCTGAGCGTGCAATATTCCTGATTCAAAGCATGCTTCAAGATGCTGGTGTTGATGTTAATACTGGAAAAGTCGATCTTGGTGTTCTACAAGGAAAACCTAGAAGCGAAGTCTCTAAAATGCAGTTATTCATGGATATTCTCAAAGGATTAGAAGGTGACAACAAGATTCCTGTTGAAGAAAAAGCATTTGTTAAAGAACTTGAAAAGAGTGAAAAATTCACTGAGGAAGAAGCAAGAAATTACATTAGAAGAATGCTCAGAGAAGCATCTATTTATGAATCAAAACCCGGTCATTATAACCGAGTATGAAAATAGAAAAACTAGAACTTCCAGAATCTGCAATTGAATTTTTAAAATCACAAGGATTTGAAAAATTATATCCACCACAAGCTGATAGCGTAAAATCTGGATTACTTGACGGAAAAAATATACTGGTATCTGCTCCAACTGCAAGTGGAAAAACTTTGATTGCAATGCTTGCAATGATGAGTTACATTTCAAAAAATAAAGGCAAAGTGATCTATCTCAGTCCTTTGAGAGCTTTGGCTGCTGAAAAATTCTCAGAATTTAAAAAATTAGAAAAAGTTGGATTGGGAAATAAAACCAAAGTTGGAATATCTACTGGTGATTTTGAAAATATTGAAAAAAATCTAGAAAAAAATAGCATTTTGATTTTGACTAATGAAAAAATGGATTCTATAATACGACATGGCGCTGAATGGATTGATGAAATTGGTTTAGTAATTGCAGATGAAGTTCATCTAATTGGTGATGAAAGTAGAGGTCCAACATTGGAGATGATCTTAACTCAACTCAAGCTCTTGGAAACAAAACCTCAAATCGTTGGTCTTAGTGCAACCATTACAAATTCTGATGAAATTGCAGATTGGCTTGAATGTGTTTTAGTAGAAAATTCTTGGAGACCTGTACCACTTTCAGAAGGAGTATGTGATGCAGGTGAAGTAACTATGGCTGATGGCACTGTATTTGAAGTTGAGCGTAGTATACGTGGAACTCCTATTGATTTAGGCGTGCAATCGGTCAAAGATGGCGGACAATCACTAGTTTTTGCTGAAACCAGAACCCGCTCAAAATCTCTTGCAACAAAAGCTGCAGATGCAATATCTCAAATCTTGGAGAAAAAAGAAATATCTCAATTAGAAAAAACTTCAAAAAAAATCCTATCTGAAAATGAACATACAGAATTGGTAAAAACATTGGCTCTTCTGGTAAAAAAAGGAGTTGCATTTCATCATGCCGGATTAAATCAAAACTGTCGAGAAATAATAGAAACAGAATTTAGAAATGGGACTATCAAATTGCTATCATCTACTCCAACTTTAGCTGCAGGAGTTAATTTACCTGCAAGAAGAGTTGTAATTTCTAATGTAAATAGATACAATGCAAAGGTTGGTGCAAATAGACCAATTAGTATTCTAGAATACAAACAGCTTTGTGGAAGAGCAGGACGACCACAATATGATAATCATGGAGAATCAATTATTGTTGGTAATGGAAATACTGATGATTTAATTGACTATTACATTCATGGGGAACCTGAACCCATTGAATCTAAAATTACTGATGACAAATCATTAAGAACACACTTGCTTAGTGTTATTGTAACAAATCCTGGAATTAAAAAAGAAGATATTCTAGAATTCTTTTTGCAAACGCTTGGTGGTATGCAATCTCGTAAAGCAACTGTAAAATTTGCAATTGATATTTCCTTACGCTTTCTTTCTAGTCAGTATTTGATTGTCAAAAAAGGTGAAAGATATGCTGCAACTGAATTTGGTAAAAAAACTTCAATGCTATACATTGATCCACTTACAGCTACTTACTTTAGGGATGCACTTGAAAATGTGTCTGAAGAAAGAAAACACACATTTGGATTCCTGCATTTAATTTCAAATTGTGAAGAATTTTTCCCAAAATTCTCTCTAAGGCAAAAAGACTATGAAACAGCAAGTCTTATGATAGAAAACAATTCGTCAGAACTCTTAGAACCAATTTCAGAGTATGATTGCTCTAGAAGTCTTTTGGCCCTTCAGTCATGGATTACTGAATCTACAGAATTAAACCTCTCTGATAGCCTTGGAATTGAGTCTGGTGATATGCATAGAATGACTGAAACTGGGAATTGGCTTTGTTACTGCCTAAGAGAGATTGCAAAACATGTTGAACGGGCAGATTTGCTTGAAGAATTAGGCGATTTACGCAGACGAATATCTTATGGCATTAGAGAAGAATTACTTGATCTAGTTAGGGTCAAAGGAATAGGTAGAGTGCGAGCAAGAATTCTATTCAAACATGGAATCAAAAATCTTGATGATCTGGCAAAAATTCCTGTGAATAAATTGGCAGAAATAGATAAAATTGGTTCAACCATTGCGGATAACATCAAGACAGAGTTACGAAGGGTTAGATATTGATTAATTTAGTTATTCCAGCAATTGTTTCATGTATTATTGCATTTTTTGTTGTTTTTGTTACTACGCCTCCACTAATCAGATTTTTAGAAAAAAGAAACATGGCAGTAAAAGATATGAACAAAAAGGAAAACGTTATGGTTGTAAGACCTGGTGGACCATCAATAATTTTGGGAATAATAGTTTCAGAAATTGTTTTGTATGCATTTTTACAACTAAATGAAATTATTGCAATTGTCATTACAACTAGTGCTGCATTTGCAATAGGATATGTTGATGATAGAAAAGTTATGGGAGGGTGGTTTAAACCTGTAGCGCTTGCTATCGCTGCAATTCCAATAATTGTATTTGGTGCATATGAAACTGATTTGGCATTTCCATTATTTGGAGATGTACAAATTCCTGTTCTCTATATTGGATTGATTATTCTAATGATTCCAATTACTGGAAACACAATCAACTCTATTGATGTTTTAAATGGAGTTGCAAGTGGATTTATGGTGATAGCAAGTTTTTCGTTGTCTATTTGTTTATTCATAATACAAAACTATGAAATTGCAATTGTTAGTTTACCTCTGGGATTTGTTTCATTAGCATTTTACAAATATCATAAGATACCAAGTAAAATTTTCCCAGGTGACTCTGGGGCTTTAACTTTGGGTGCAATGTATGGCTCTATAGCAATTGTGGGAGGTGTAGAAATTATTGCAGCAGTTGCATTACTTCCTGCAGTAATTAACTCATTTTTGTTCCTCTCAAGCGTAAAGAAAATAGTAGAACACAGGCAAGTCAAAGGAAAACCTGTAGAACATACTGAAGGTTTCAAATTAAAAGCAACTGATGATAAAACAGCCCCTGTTACTTTGGTGAGATTAATTCTTGCAGGAGGACCTATGTCTGAAAAGCAAGTGGGATTTGCAATCTTTAAACTGGCTGTATTTTCAGGAATTTTGGCTGTAATCACCGCATTCATGATGGGGGTTTCTCTTTGAAGGCTGGAATTTATGGATTTTTGTTTGCAATGTGGATTTTAATTCTAATTGGTGGTGGAATTATGGTAGTTGTTTTAGGTCCCTTCACAATTCAACAATTTGGAGAATTCAATTGGATGATTGCATCGGGAATAAAAGTTGGAATTGCGATGATTTTGATTATTGCATGGATTTTGATTCTAACTAAGATGAAGAATTGGATTTTCAGAAAAGAGATAAAATCTTAACTTTCTAACCATTCTTTTTGTTTTTTATCGTACTCTTCTCTAGTTTTTCTAATTGTAGCTGGTGAACCCATTACAACAACATTCTCAGGAACATCTCTGGTTACAACTGATCCCATTGCAACAACACTGTTTTTTCCAACAGTCACTCCAGCTTTTAACACTGCACGTGCTCCAATTATTGCACCATCTTCTATTGTAACTCCAATCATTTTATCACACATTGGATAAGGATCATTTGTTAAAACAGCAGCTGGTCCAATGAATGCATTTTTACCAATTCTTGAGAGTGGTGGAATGTAAGCTGAACCTTCAATCTTTGTATTGTCTCCAATCTTTACATCGTAATCTATGTGAACCAGAGATCCGATTTTGACATTGTCTCCAATCTCCACATTGTCTCCAACATAACTGAAATGCCAAATTGATACGTTTTGTCCAATTTTTGCTTTATCTGAAATAAAATTTGTAACCATTTTCTATAAGTGCCATGGTTTTGCCTTTGTAATAATTTTTTCAGGTAATTTATCTTTGAAATTTTCTAAAAATTCCATTTCTTGTTTTTTATCACGTAATTCATCAGGAAGCATAATTGGAATTTCTTCAATTATAGGATAAAATCTAGTGCATTTTGGACAAAACAAAACCCCTTCTGAAACAATGTCACTTTTTTCATTTATCTCAAACAATTCTAAAGGGTGATTCTTGTCAATTGGACATGCTAGTATGTCCGTCATAGTTTTGTTCATTTTAGATCTAAGTATATTGGAACTCCTTTCTGACTAGATAAAAGTGCAGCTTCAGCAATCTTTGAAACATTTACTGCTTGTTGTGCTTTTACAATATGTTCATCTTTGCCTTCAACAGCATTAAGAAAACTTTGAATTTCTAATAGTAAGGGTTCTTGTTTTTCATTTTCTATATTTTCTATTTCTTCTTGTTTTTCTACTTTGATTTCTTGTGTGATAAAATCTGATGAAATTCTTGCATCATTACAAATTGCATGAAATTTTCTAATTCTTTTTGGAGTAATCCAATTTGATGTAATAATTGCAACTTTGTTATCTTTGTATCCTAGCATGATTGTTGCAAAATCTTCATGTTCATGTTTGATTTGTCCTGATCTTGCAAATACAACGTTTGGCATTTCATCAAACAACCAATTTGCAGTATCAATATCGTGTACTGAAGTATCATAGATTATTCCTACATCTTTAATGTGAAGTGGCATTCTGTTTTCTCTATGAAATTCAAGCATAATCAAATCCCCATATTTTTTTTCTTTAACAAGATTTTTTACAATTCCTACTGCAGGATTAAATCTCTCAATATATCCGCAGGTTAGAATTACTCTGTTTTTATCTGCAAGTCTTGCAAGTTCTTCACCTTCTTCAGTTTTGTATGTGAGAGGCTTTTCAACAAAGACATGTTTTTTTGCCTCAAGTAATTTTTTTGCAATTTCTGCATGTGTGGATGTTGGTGTAATGACAAATGCACCATCAAATTCTTCAGATGAAATCATATTTTCAAGAGATTCATAGTGATTGACAGAATATTTTTCTCCAAATTCTTTACTGCGTTGTGTGTCTGCATCACAAATCGCACTTAGCACTCCTAATTCTGATAATATTCTAGCATGATTCTTGCCCCATCCTCCGGTACCAATCTGAACAATTTTCATCTAATACACCGCAGTTAACCAATGAGAATAGTCGTCATTTTTGTTCATTACAATGTCTGTATATTCTTCCATCATCTTCTTTGTAATGTCTCCAGGTTTGCCATTACTGACTTTCTTTCCATCAAGTGAAATTATGGGTGTGATCTCAGCTGCAGTTCCTGTTAAAAATACCTCATCAGACATTGCAAGCTCACTACGTGTAATGTCTCTTTCAACTATTTCAATATCCAGATCTCTTGCAATTTTAATAACTGCATCGCGAGTAATTCCTTCTAGTGCAGCTGATGCTAATGATGGTGTTGCCATCTGACCCTCTCTAACAATAAAGATATTCTCACCAGGTGCTTCACTTACATTTCCGTTATGATCAAGTAATATTGCTTCATCTACTCCGTTTCTTTTTGCTTCTTGTGTTGCAATGATTGAATTTAGATAATTTCCACCCATCTTTGCTTGAGGCGGAGTTGACATGTCTGAGAATTTTCTCCATGAGACAATTCCTGCAGAGATACCATTCTTGTTAAATAAATCCCCAAAAGGAAACGTAAACATTGCAACATTTGTTGGAGCTTTTTCAGTAACGTGAAGATTTATTCCGTAATCTCCTACAAAATAAAATGGTCTAATATAACATGATTTTTTGATTTTATTTTTTTTGCATATTCCAATTATTGCTTCTGTAATTTCTTTGTCTGAAAAGTTTAATGAAATATTGTAAAACTGTCCTGATCTTCTAAATCGTTTTACATGTTCATCTAATCTAAACACATGAAGATTTTTTCCATTCCAATATGCTCTAATTCCCTCAAAGATAGATGTTCCATAATGTATTGCATGTGTTGTGATTGGAACTTGTGCTTTTTCTGTTAGAACATATTTTCCATCAAACCAAACATATTTTGAAAGTGGAAGTTTCATAGAAAATTTTTTGCTGGATGCGTATTAATCTATTTTCAATTTATTTTGTCTCTTTAATTTTAGGTAGCAAAATTGTAAAAATTGCCCCTCCTTCATCTAAATTTTGAGCGTAAATTTTGCCATTATGAGCCTCAACAGCATTTTTACAACTAACTAGCCCTAGACCTGTGCCGTCTTGTTTTGTAGTGTAAAGTGGCTCAAATACTGCGTCCAGTAAATTTTCTGGTATTCCAGTTCCATTGTCTTTTACTGTAATTTTGTCGAATTCTCCCTCTATTTTATAATCAATTATTATCTCACCTTGATTTTTTCCAATAGCTTGAACTGAATTTGAGATCATATTGATCAAAACATTTTGTAATTGAATTTTATCACACCAAATTTTTTCATTACTTTCTGAAATTGATATTTTGATATTTTCTGGTATTGAGATTGTATTTAATACATTATTTGATATTTCAGAAAATTCCACAAAGTTCCTTTCAGGTTCTTTTGCTTTAACAAATGCCAGCACTTCGTCAATTTGATGGTTCATTCGAGTTACTCCATCTTGTATCATGTCAAAATATTGTTGATTTTCTTTAATTTTTTCAGGATTTTTCATTTTCATAACTGCTACTGCATTTTTTATTGTAGTTAACGGATTTCTCAAATCATGTGTAATTCTTGCAGACATTTCCCCGATAGTGGTGAGTCTCTCTGTTTTTACTAATTCATTTTGATATTTCTCAATTTTTTCTCCCATGTTGATAATTTCATCATAAAGCTCATTGATTTCGGGAATTTTTGATTTAATTTCTTGTTTTTGTAAATCTCCTTTTGAAATACTATCTATTTTTTCTTTAATTATTAGAATTGGATTGCTAATTGAACGACTAAGATATACTGCAACAAAAATAGATATTCCGATAATTATTCCTGCTACTACAATAATTTCAGTAATTGTTTCTTGAATACTTTTTTCAATACTATTTGTTGAATAATCTATTACCAAAATCCCAATTTTCTCATTAAGAACTATTGAATTTGATACACGAATTATGTTATTATCAATCGTTACTGCCTCTTCATTACTTGTTATTGCATTTTGAATAAATTTATCCTCAAAAGTTGTCCCATAATTGTAATCGTTATCAGTTCCATCCGTTAGTAAACGTCCATCAGGAAACAGGACTAAAACTTGCTGAATATTTTCATCTCCCTCCAAGTTATCTACTATCTCATTTAATGCATCAAAATCTAATTGATGCATTGGATTTCGCATTTCACTTTCAGTCAATTTACTTAATGATTGAACTTTTGATATTGTTAGTTCAAAATACTGATCACTTGCTATTTCTGAAATGATTGCCGCTGAAACTGATGTAGAAATTATTAATGGTAAAATTGTTATTAGTATAATCCTTTGAGTTAACTTCATTTTATCTCAATGATTCCAATATTTTTCTAACTTGTTCTAGATCTTTTTCCAAATCTATTTCAGAAAATTGTGATGTGCGTGAAATTTTTCCAAGAATCTCAAGTGCTTCAGGAGTTTCATTCATTTCCAACAAGATTGTTTTCAGATTTTCTTGATCTTCAATATGATTTCCAACAAAAACCATCTGTCTAGGTATGGAACCAGTTTTTTCAATCACTTTTACTTTTTCTTTAATGTTGGTTGGTATGTCTTCAAAATCTAAATTAGATGTGGCACCAACATCCCCTCTGCCTTCTAGAAGCCATATTGGAGTATTTTCATCATCTAAGCTAAATACAGGTGTGATGTTTTCTGATGAGGCATCTGCCACATAACCTGCATTTTGAAGGTGCGTTAGTGGCAACAAATACCCAGATGTAGATTCTGTATCCTCAAAAACAATGGTTTTTCCATTCAGATCATCAAAAGTAATCTCTGATTCTATTGGCACTATGAATACAGAGTGGTATTCTCTATACCCTTCTTTCCATGACAACAACAATGGATTCATGTCAGCTTGTTCTGCTACTTTCATTCCAATTAGAGGACTATCAAAGAAAATGTCCATTTCTTTATTGATTACACTGTTTATCATCCCTTCTTCGGTTCCAATAATTCTCACAACTCCCTTGTATGTGGTATTCTCATCACTTAGTTTTTCAGCCACATAATCTGCTAATGGCTGATATCTTTTTGTCATTTTTACTGAATCTCTATGAATTGTTCCAATCGTGATTGTTTCATCAAATTCAAGTGGCAAATCCTGCAAAATGGTATCGTCTTGAACTGTTATTTCATCAGAATTTGTCATTTCACCTGATTCTAAAGAAAAAACCGCTGCAACTGAAATAATTCCAACCACTATTACTGCTAAAATTATTGGAATTTTCACTTCGCTTTCTCTCACCAACAATGTTTTAAAAAGACTATTCTCTTTTCATTTCATGGCAATAACTGCAATTGTTGCAGAAGATGATGAGGCAAACCTAGAATTATTTTCAGAAATCCTTGAACTAAATAATGTCACTATATTATCTAAAGTTGTCAATGGCAAAGAAGCTGTAGACTCTTTTGAATCACAAAGACCTGATATTGTATTTCTAGATATTATGATGCCTGATTTTGATGGATTGTATGCCCTAGAAAATATTAGAAAAATTGATCCATCCGCTAAAGTAGTAATGGTAACAGCTGATACTTCATCTGAAAGTGAAGCCATTCTAGAAAAATTACAACCAAATGCTGTAATTCATAAACCATATGAAGTTTCAACTATAACTCATATTATAGAAGATAAATTAGATCTAAAAATTCAATCAAATTAATCTGTTGACCATCCTTCTTTAGGAAATTTCATTCCTGCAACTCTTCTAGTTGTATCTTCAACATTTGCAAATTCTTCTACTGTTTTCCAATTCTCTTCAATAATTTTTGCAACATTTTCAGTCACATCATCTTTCCATGATGTATTGTTTCCAGATACTGCATCATACAATTTTTCTTTTACAGATGAGGCTGAAAGAGATTTTCTCTCCCCTATCTTTGGATTTAGTCTGTAAATTTTTAACATTAATCCTTCTGCTTTGTCACCCGTATAGGAAAAATAATCTCCCTTTACTCCTCTTAACACTTGTTTTCTTAATTTCCATGACTTTGGGGATAGTAATGGAGGAATGTATTTTTTGAATGGGGCAAAAAATGCATAATCTTCAGTAATCTCAATAGAATCTCCAAATTCTGATTCTAGCATTTTCTTTCTAACTTCAAAACTAAATGGAAAACTCTTACTGTTAATCTCTTTTTCATTATTTTTGAAAACTACCGGCATTACCTTCACAACATCTGCATCTTTTTTTAATTCCTCAATAATTTCTACATGAGCTTTTGTAACAGGATTGAGATGTGCAAGATATAGTGCAGTAATCAATTAGATTCACTAAACAAATCTCATATTTCAATGATTGATTTTTTTAAAAATTCTATCCGTATGATTCGTACTTGACTTCAAAACTTCCGTCTTCACGTTTGTCATGTTCGGTAACAAAGCCTTTTGGTTTTAAGAAGTCCATGACACCATCAATTGTACCTTGCCAACCACATACATAGAATATTGTATTTTCTTTAGTAATCTTATCTCCAATCAATTCTTCTAATGGTGACATTCCATTATCTCTTGGTCTTAGGAATGTTTCAACTCTGCCTACTTGACCTGCCCATGATCTATTGAACCATTCTTGAGGTCTACTTATTGCTGCTCTGTATTTAAAATTCCATTCATCTTTTCCTCTTCTAATACTCTCATTTTCTAATTCAGTTAACAGATCCTTATAGCTTAATTCATCTACATAACTGGCACCATGTAATACCACAATCTCTCGTTTGTCTCCTGAATCATGTAGATGCTGTGCAAAACTCACAAAAGGTGCAAGACCAGTTCCGCCACCAATACAGATGATTCTTCTGTTGTCTTTTTCTCCATTTGGAAGTTCTTCATTGATTAACAATGCTCGTCCTGTTGGTTTTAACCAGAGAATCTCATCTCCTTCTTTTGCATTAAACAATTGTGTAGTTAGTCTTCCTGGAAGTGGTTTTCTTACCCATCTGATTACAAGTTCAACATATTCCCTATTTTCTGGATGTGATGCAATTGAGTATGCCCTTCTTACAATTTTTCCGCCTTCAACAGGATTTGGTAATCCAAGTGTGATAAATTGACCAGCTTTGTACTCTGGAACTGGACCTTCTTTTGGAACTAATCTAATAATTACGAGATCTTCTTTTAATAACTGAACATATGTGATTGTTGCTTTGTTATCTACTACCATAACGATTCAATCATAATATTGACGGTTAAATATATTGTGTTAATTTCATACATCGATTTTGTGTTTGACCGCTAAACGTTAATAACCAATTTGAAAAATGTTAGTGATTCAGAATTCTGAATATGGGCCGGTCGTCTAGTCTGGTAGGATAGGTGCATGGCATGCATCGGATCAAGGGTTCAAATCCCTTCCGGTCCACTTTTACTTTTTTAATTTTGAAAGCATTTTCAATAATTCAGAATCTGCATCTTTTGAAATTTCTTTGATTCTTTCTTCAGAAATTGAAAATTTTAGATTAATTATTGCATGTACTGCACTTTTTCTTACTTCTACATTTGTATCTAAAACTGATTCTAGAAAAATTTCTTTTGCTACTTTAGCTTTTAGATGATTTAGTGCACCAATTGCACATGATCTTACCATAGAACGTTCATCTTTCGCAAGTTTTGTTATGTTGGGAATCGCATCAGTTTCATTTCTGTTAGCTAATGCTAGTGCGACAAAACCTCTGATATTCTTACTTGTTGAATTCAAATTTTGAATTAAAAAATCTGAAATTTTATTTTTATTTAATACAAGTGAGCTAAATGCTTCTCCTCGTACTTTGATATCATCATCATCTAATTTTGAAATGATTTTTTCTAAAATTTCTGGACTGTCTGTTTTATCTAGTGTTTCTAAAATTTTGATTTTTTCTTCACTACTTCCAGATTCTAGAACTTTTACAATATTTTCCAAATTCTAAATAAAATCCTGTTTTCTAGTTAATATTAGTTCAAATCTTTCAAAAAAATTTGTTTAGACTAGAAAAAACACTTTTAGCTTTAAATTATCCTTAAATACCAAATTTTCCATGTCGACCGAAGCAAGAGACACCATATTCATTGGTAAAAAGCCATTGATGGCATATGTTACATCAACATTAATTCAATTGGCAAACATACCATCCGTCAACATCAAAGCTAGAGGACTCAGCATTGGACGTGCTGTGGATGTAGCTCAAATCATTGCAAGAAAAACAGAAAATGCAGGATACTCTATCGGAGAAATCAAAATCGGCTCCGAATCTTTAGAGTCACAAGACGGTAGAACAAGAAACGTTTCAACAATAGAAATTGAAGTAAAGAGAAATCAGGCATAACTGACTTTACTTGTAATTTTTTATTTTATTCTCTTTTTGAAAATCCGTACTTCTTTTCCATCTTCCTGAATTTTGAAAGTTCTACAAGATCATTGAATTGATCAAAATTAACTACTTTGTTTTTGTATTTGGAAGTCGTTCCTGTTTTCTTTAATTCTTGAAGTATGTTCATTGTGGCAAAAGTATTTGCAAACAATACTGATAACGGGTACAAAATTATTTTGAATCCCATTTTGTGCAAGTCTTGTGCTGAACTTATTGGAGTTGCTCCTCCTTCAATCATGTTTGCAACTAGTGGTGCCTTAATTGACTTTCCAATCTGTTTCATCTCTTCAATTGATCTTGGTGCTTCAACAAATACTGCATCTGCACCTGTTTTTTTATTTTGTAATCCTCTTTCTATTGCTGCATCCAGTCCTTCTGTTGCTCTTGCATCTGTTCTTGCAACAATTATGAAATCTTTACTTTCTCTTGCATCAATTGCTGCACCAAGCTTTTCAGTATATTCTTCTTGTGACACAACTTCTTTTCCTTGCATGTGTCCGCATCTTTTTGGCCATCTTTGATCTTCTAGAAAAATTCCTGATGCCCCTGCAGATTCTAATTCTTTTACAAGCTTCCACACACTTAGTGCATTTCCATAACCTGTGTCTGAATCTACTATTACAGGAACTTTAACTGCTCTACAAATTCTCCTTGCATTGTCAACTGTTTCTGTTGCACCTATGAATCCATAATCTGGCATTCCAAAGAGAGTAGCTGATGTACCATATCCTGTTTGAAACATTGCATCAAATCCAACCTTCTCTGCAATTTTTGCACCAATTGCATCATAAACTCCAGGAATAATCAAAGGCTTGTTAGATTTTAGCATACTACGTAAATTTTTCATAAATTTACTTTTTTTCTGAATTATTTATGATTTTAAACAACTATCTAATTTACTATTGTCTTTTGTACCCATGAGTTTTTTACAATTTCTTAATATCAAAAAATTTTACATTATGGCGACATATGCTATTTTTGATTCTCTTCTACCTCAGTATCATAATTCTTTGAAATAATTGATCGCTATAGATTGTGAATTCTAAAATTTAGTCGATTTTGATCTCTTTGCCTTTCTTTTCAACATCTTTTGCATCAATCTTTTTTAGTTCTTCTTGAAGAAATTTTCTGTATTTTTCAGTTTCTTCAGTAGTCATATTTGCAACATTTGAACTCAAGATTGCTCCCATTGATGATATTTTTTCCAACAAGTCCATTGCTACAAATCTTCCAACATTTCCTAATCTGAAAAGAACATCTAATTGCTTTTTTACAATGTCATTGACTTTGTCTACGTCTTGTGCAGTTTCAGCACCTTTCTCTGTTAGTTGATACTTTCCATCTTTAGTTTCTTGAATTAATCCTTCATCTAACAATCTTCCTAACAATGGATAGATCAGACCTGGTGATGGTTTCCAAATTCCATTACTTTGTTCAACTGCATAATCGATAATCTCTTTTCCAGTTTGCTCTTTTTTCTTCAATAATTCTAGAATGAAGTATCTTGAAAATCCTCTTGGAACTGAACTTCCTACTCTTTGAAACCACTCAGAAATCATCACTAGTGATATCACTAGTGATATATATGAGCATTTTGGATCACGCCTAGCAATTACTACATATTTATCCCGCCCTAAGCAAGTTTGTCTTAAAATGGTCGATTCAATTGAGTTTGATTTGATAATTTGTGGTTCTGGCTTAGCTGGTCTTAGGGCAGCAATTGCAGCTGCGAAAAAAGGACCTAATCTGAAAATTGGTATTGTATCAAAATTACAAGTAATGCGTTCTCACTCTGTTTCTGCAGAAGGTGGAACTGCTGCAGTTATTCAAGAAGATGCAGGTGATACCATTGAATCCCATGTTTATGATACTGTAAAGGGCAGTGACTTTCTTGCAGACCAAGATGTTGCTGAAAGACTTTGTGTTGAGATGCCACAAGAAATCCATCAGTTAGATCATTGGGGCATGCCATGGTCTAGAAAAGATGATGGAAGAATTGATCAGCGAAACTTTGGTGGTTATAGTTTTCCAAGAGCAACTTATGCATCTGACAAAGTTGGTTTCTTTGAAATGCAAACATTGTATGACACATGTCAAAAACATGAAAATATAGAATATCTTAACGAATGGTTTGCAACATCTATTGTTCATGATGGTAAAAAATTCATGGGTCTTACGGCAATTGAATTAGGTTCTGGAACATTTTACACAATCAAAGGTAAAGCTCTCATCATTGCAACTGGTGGTGCTGGAAGATTGTACAGTTTTTCAACTTATGCTTTATCATCAACACCTGATGGTTTAGACATGGGATTGCGTGCCGGTATGGCACTAAAAGATATGGAGTTTGTACAATTTCATCCTACTGGTATCTTGCCATCTGGTATTTTGATCACTGAAGGTGCAAGAGGAGAAGGTGGTTATCTTCTTAACAACAAAGGTGAAAGATTCATGAAAACTTATGCAGCTGGAAAAATGGAATTAGCTCCACGTGATATTGTTTCTCGTTCTATTATGACAGAAATTCAAGAAGGTCGTGGTTTCAAACATGAAACAGGAGTTGATTGTATGAAACTTGATTTGAGACATCTTGGTGATGAAAAAATCAAAGAAAAGTTAGGTGGAATTAGAGAAATTTCTATCAAATTCTCAGGAATTGATCCTGCTGAAGAATTACTTGACATTAGACCTGTTTGCCATTACATGATGGGTGGGCTTCATACTGATATTGATGGAGCAACAGAAATCCAAGGAGTTTGGGCTGCAGGTGAGGCTGCATGTAACAGTGTTCATGGCTCAAACAGACTAGGTGCAAACTCTACCTCTGAGTGCATTGTTTGGGGTAAAATCACAGGTGAACTTGCAGCTGAGTATGCTATGAAAAACACAACTGCAGATCAATGGCCACATCACTTGGTTGCAGCAGAAGAAAAGAGAATCTATGATGGCATCTTTAGAGGAAATGGTGATGCAAATCCATATGAAATTAGACAAGAGTTAACTGATGTCATGAATGACAAAGCATATGTTTACAGAAACGAAACTGATCTTGTTGCAGGTCTTAAGAGAATTCGTGAACTAAAAGCACAAACTTGGAAACATGTTGATGATAAAGCAAAAGAGTACAACACTAACTTTTCAAATGTTATGGAACTTGATTCTATGTTCAGAGTAGCTGAAATTGTATTAATTGGTGCAATTAATAGAAAAGAATCTCGTGGTGCTCATGCAAGAACTGATTATACTAAAAGAGATGATGCAAACTTTTTGCATCACACATTAGCATATTATGATCCAAATGAACCAATCATGAAGACGCATCCAGTGACAATCACTAAGTATCAGCCTGTGGAGAGGAAATACTAGATGACTCAAGACGAACACAAAGAAGGTTTCAAGGGAATGGCTAATCCTAGTCGTTATGGAATTGAAAGAGTAGCTTATTGGTTAATGAGATTAAGTGGTTTAGGATTATTAGCATATTTTATCGGTCACATTTATGAAACTAGTAATATTTTACGCGGACGTGTAGGATGGAATGAGTTTCTCGAATTAACTCAAACCACTGAAGGACACATTGTTTTGGCAATTGTAATTGCAATGTGTGTTTTTCATACCGTTAATGGAATTAGAGTAATGTTGGGACATGGTGGAGTTGGTGTTGGAAAACCTGCAAGACCTGATTATCCATATGACCCAGCATCTCAAAATTACAGACACAAGATAGGAATCTATTCTGCAATAATTCTTGCTGCAATTGCTATGATGTACGGATTAGCCGTAATGTTTGGTGAGTAAAATGAGAGAAAGTACTATTATGAAAATCCACTATGGAACTGCTTTAGCAGCAGTTGCCTTAGTTGCTGTTCACATATTGATGCGTATGACTATGAATTTTGCTGACTCTTTAGAATATGAAACTGTTCTTGCAAATTACAAATTCATTCCTTATGCTATAATGTTAGAATTAATCCTAGTTTTGCTTTCAGTGCATGGATTTAATGGACTAAGAGTGATCTTATTGGAACTTAAACAAGGACGTGTATATGAAAAAGCAGTTTCTTATGGCTGTCTTGCAGCAATGTTTGCACTAATTGCATATGGTTCACGAACAATTATTATGACTAACATGGGGATGGTATAGAGATGGCACAAGTTTCTAGTATTGCAGATGACCAATCTTCTCAATCAATCACACTTAGAATTGCAAGATACAATCCTGAAAAAGACAGTGAACGACAATTCATGGAATTCACTGTTCCCTATGAAAAGTGGACTACTGTACTTGAAGCAATTCTTGATGTAAAGAAACACTTTGATCATTCTGTTGCAGTTCGTTATTCATGCAGACAAGCAACATGTGGTTCATGTGGAATGATAATTAATGGAAAACCAAGACTAGCATGCTTTACAAAAATTAGTGAACTTGATTCAAATATTGTAACTGTAGAACCAATGAACAACTTCCCAATTATTCGTGACTTGGCTGTTAAGTTTGAAAGACTATTTGACACTCATCATAAAATCAAACCTTATCTTGATAGGGATGATACTGAATTAGAATCTGATGCAAAAGAATTCTTGCAATCTCCAGAAGAATTAGAACAATACATCCAATTTGCAAATTGTATCAAATGTGGATTGTGTAATTCTGCATGTCCTACTATGGCTACTGATTCTTCATTTGTAGGTCCACAAGCACTTGCTCAAGCCTATCGTTATGTGGCAGATAGTAGAGACAAAGGAAAAGATTCTAGACTAAAAATCATTGATGAATCTCACGGAATTTGGAGATGTCATTTCGCAGGCTCTTGTAGTCAGGTGTGTCCAAAAGGTGTTGACCCTGCAATGGGAATTCAACTTCTTAGAGGATATATGCTTGGTTTTAGAAGTTAACCAAGTTTTTTTGGATTTGGACTATTGTTAACTTGATTGTTAATTTGCTCTGCCATAAAGTGATTTGATACATTCACTTTAACATCATCAACGCCATCTACTTTCAAAAGATTGTCATGTATATCTTGACAAATTTTAAAACCAAACACTGCTGGACAGAATGGACTTGTTAAGTGCAAATCAACTTTAACATCGCTACCATTGATATCAACTTCATCAATTAATTCTAGTTCTACAATTGATGTGTTAATTTCTGGATCTACAATCTTTGATAACTCGTCGAATAGTTTTACTCGAAGCTGTTTGATATCTTGACTCATGTGGGCAAAAGCGTCGATGCTATATATAACCATTCTAGAACCTTAGGTAATGTATCGTTCACGTCTTGGAAATGATTTGAGTGATATTACTTTAGATTATGTTTCATCCATTGATGATGATGCTGCAATCACTTTTTATGATATTGTTGGAAGTCAAGCTCATGTTTTGATGTTATATCAACAAAAAATAATCACAAAAAGTGATGCAAAGAAGATTCTTTCTTCTTTGGAGAGCTTGAAAGATGAAACATTTGATTCATCATCTGGTGCTGAAGATATTCATGAATTAATTGAAGCACTAGTAATCAAAAGGGCTGGAATGTCCAGTGGAGGTAAAATGCACACTGCACGTTCAAGAAATGATCAAGTTGTTTTAGATATTAGAATGAAAATTAGAGATGATATCAATATTATCTGTAATTGTCTTTTAGATACTATTGAAGCACTAGTTTCTGTGGCTAAAAATCACCAAAAAACAATCATGCCACTTTATACTCATCTTCAACAAGCTCAAGCTGGTTTATTCTCTCATTATCTTCTTGCACATGCAGATGTTTTATCAAGAGATTTCCAAAGACTCTATGGAACATTTGAAAGAATTAATCAAAGTCCATTAGGTGCAGGACCTGTTGGCGGAACAAGTATTTCAATTGATAGACGCAGCACTGCAAAGATGTTAGGTTTTGATGATGTAGTTGAAAATTCAATTGATGCAACTAGCACACGTGACTTTGTAGCAGAGTATGTCTCAATGGTCTCAATTTTAATGACTAATCTTAGTAAAATTGCTGAAGATTTTGTAATTTGGTCTACTTCTGAATTTTCTTTTATTGAATTATCTGATGAATTTACATCACCATCAAGTGTAATGCCACAAAAGAAAAACCCTGACATCTTAGAGCTAACTCGTGGAAAAACATCTGAAGTTATTGGAAATCTTACTGCAATTTTAACTACTGTTAAAGGACTGGCCTCTGGTTATGGACGTGATTTACAACAGATAAAATCTTCAATTTGGTCTACCTCAAAGATTTCAATCAGTGCTCTTTTAATTTTCAAATCAATGCTTCTTACTTTGAAAGTAAATGAAAAACAAATGAAAAAAGTAACAGAATCTAGTAATCTCATTGCTTTAGATATTGCAGAAAAATTAGTTCAAGAAGGAATTCCATTCCGTGTAACTCATAAAATTGCTGGCTCTTTAACCCAATTGGCACATTTATCAAAAAAACCGATTTCAAAACTTACTCCATCTGATATCAAAAAATCTGTGGCTGACACCAAAGTTGATCCTAAACTCGTCTTAGAAATTATTTCTTCTATAACTGTGGTATCCTCTTTAAAGGAGAGAAAATCATATGGTTCTTCAGGATACGATGAACAAAAACGAATGATTTCAGATAGACTCAAAAAAATTAATGATTTTAGAACTGATCTTACTCATAGAGAAAACAAAATCAATTCTTCTCTTGAAGATTTGAAAAAACAAATTGATGAAATTATTTAATGAAAAAGAAAAGTAGCGGGTCTAAAGGGATTCGGACCCTTGACAACCGGATTAAAAGTCCGGTGCGCTACCTGGCTGCGCCATAGACCCTCACGAAAAATGCTTTACGTGTATAATTTAGTCTTTTACAAAATTTATTGTTGTGACAGAAACTTTTAATCTGGCAATCTGATTCATTGAACTTGTGCCCTTGTAGTATAGCCCGGTCTAGAATTCGGCCCTGTCACGGCTGAGACGCGTGTTCAAATCCCGCCGAGGGCGCCATTATTTTCATTTAATCATTTTCAAACCGATCACAATTGTTTTTTCGTTCTAAAACTAATGATTTGTAGTCTATATCACAAGAATATTAAAATTCAGGCAAATTTTTGATTATTTTGTTGTCTGAAGAGAAAAAAGAATCTGAAGTAGAAGCAAAACCTGCTGAAGATTTCGCATCAGAAAAACCATCTGCTGAAGACACTGCAAAAGCAGAAGCTGAAAAAGCCCTTGAAGATGCAAAAAAAGCATCTGATGCAACAGCAAAAGCAGAAGCTGCAGCAAAAGCAGTAGAAGAAGCTGAAAACGCTGTTAAAGAAGCTCTTGCAAAAGCTCAAGCTGCAAAAGAAGAAGCTGAAGCTGCTGCGGAAGAAGAATACAAAGCAATTGCAGCTGAAGTAAAAGCAGATGCTGCAAAAGCAGCTAATTACACCTTTAAGCGACAAGGTGAAGAAATCTTTAGACGTGAAATGGGAGAACCTGAATTTTGGTTAGAAAAAGAGGATCGTTTCCCACGACCAATTTTAACTGCTGAACAACAAGAATCTGTTACTAGACAAGTAGAAATTCCACAAGATCAAACTCCTGCTTATAATCCAGAAAATGTTCTTAGTCCGGAATTTGAAGGAAAATCAAATTATGAACGAGGTGTAGGTGAAATTTTAGAAGTTGCAAAATTAAAACTTGAAACATTAAAGAATAATCCTGATGCAACTGAAAAAGATATCAAAGACACAGAAGATGAAATTACTTATTTAGAATCTTTACATGAAAATTACTTTATTGGAATGAATGTATTTAGAACAGCTCACGGCGGTAGAAGTAAAATAACAGCTAAATGAGGATGATGTGCTTTGGGTAACGTAAGTTTTGATGTAATGAATGCACGAGTAACTTTCAAAAATGTACCAATTCACTCTTTATCAAAATTTGAATTCAAAGATGTGTCTGCTGCATGTGAAGAATTCAAAAAAATTCCTGGCGTTGATGAATGTATAATTATTCAAACTGCAAGTAGAGTTGAAATCTTTACAGTAAGTAATGTTGAAGATGATGATTCTCCTGATGCAAGAAGAGATGAAGCAAAAGGTCTTATCTTAAATCAAGTTAAAGACACTTGGGTATCATTATCTTCTTTAGAACAAATAGACATTGATCATTTTGATCAAACAATTGAGGTTTACAAAGGCAATGATGTCTATCTTAATTTATTACGTTTAGCTGCAGGACTTGATTCTTTCGTTGTAGGTAAGAGAGAAGTGTATGATGAAATAGTTCAATCTCTTGAGAAAGCAAAACAAGCAGGAACTTCTGGTAAGATTTTGAATAAATTATTTGATAGCGTTGTTCGACTAGCCACAAAAATGAGAGATGCTACTGGAATTGAAAAAGATGTTATCTCTCTTGGTGATATTGCAGTAAAACTGGTAGATGAAAAAGCTGGCTTGGATGCTAAAAAGAAGGTATTGTTAATGGGAACTGGTGAATCTGCAGCACAAGTTGCAAAGACTCTCAACAAGAAAGAAGTTCCTTATGATGTTGCTAGCAGAACTCTTGATAGGGCTACAGGTTTTTCAACTGTTGTGGGTGGAACTCCTGTTGATTTTAATGATGCATTGGCAGGTTTAGACAAGTATGATATTGTATTTGTTGCAACAACTGCCGACTATTTCATAATCACTCATGAAAGAATTAGACTAGTTATGGAAGAAAAGAAGAAAGGTACTCTAATCATGGATATTTCAGAACCAAGAGCTGTTAATGAGGATATCACCTCTCTTCCAGGAATCAAATTATTATTTAGAGATCAAATTGCTGAACTCTACGAAGAAAGTGTTAAAGCTAGAAAAGGCATTGTTCCTGCAGTTGAAAAAATCATAGACAAAGAACTTCCTGTCTTGTCAGTTAGAATGCAAAAATTAGAAAATTAATTTTCTTAAAGACCCTGTTTTCTCAATAGGAATTGCATAATAGCTTCCTTAGAGTAGTCGATTCCATGTTCCTCTTCAGTGTGATTTCTAAAGTTTTCAATAACTTGTTCTGTTTCCCCATCAGCTACAAAATCACATTCAAAACCATAATCTCTACACTTGAGTTCTGTCATGCTTTTGGAAAAAAAGTCTCACTATAAAAATCCACAGGTAATGTTGGTATAGTGATAATAGATCTTGGAAAGAAAACTTGTTCTTTATCCGTAGGATTCAAACTTGATGCCAAAACTTCCGTCTGGCTTCTTTTCGTGTTCTGTAACAAATCCTTGTGGTCCTAAAGAATCAATTACTCCATCAATAGTGCCTTGATAACCACAAATGTAGATGATAGTATTTTCAGGTGTAATTTTTTCTCCCACCATTTCTTCTACAGGTGACATTCCTGTCTTTTTATCAGGTGCAAAGAATGATTCTACTCTGCCTACATGACCATTCCATGATCTATTGAAAAATTCTTTTGGTCTACTAATAGCTGCTCTATATCTAAAGTTCCATTGATCTCTTCCTCGTCTTTCGCTTTCCATCTCTAAATCTGTAAAGAGACGTTTGTAGCTTAACTCATCAACATAACTAGCACCATGTAAAACAACCACTTCTCTTTTGTCATTTACATCGTGGAAATGTTTTGCAAATGCAACAAATGGTGCAATACCTGTACCACCACCAACACAAATTACTCTTCTTTTATCTTCTTCTCCATTTGGAAGCGTGTCACTAATTTGTAATGCAGTTCCACTAGGATCACCTAACCAAACTTCATCACCAACACTTGCATAGAATAATTCTGTAGTAACTCTTCCTGGAAGTGGTTTTCTTACCCATCTAATTACAAATTCAAAATAATCTCTGTTTTCTGCATGTGATGCAATGGAATATGCTCTTCTAACAATTTTTTTTTCTGCTGGTATTGGAACACCGATTGTCAAAAATTGACCTGTATGATATTCTGGCATTCCTCCTTCTGGAAGTAGTCTGATAATTACAAGATCTTCTTTTAATAATTCTCTGTAAATTACCTTAGCCTTTGTCTCACTAACCATACCACAAGTTTTTTCGCTACTTTGGATAAATATATTTCTGTTATATCTGATGAAAAAATTAATTTCTTAACGAAAATTTGAAACTTTATTCGTTCATTTGTGACATTATTTCATCAAGAATTTTCTGATTTGCAGCTGCAATAAAAGAAACTCTTGTGTCATAGCTTAGATCCGCATCTAGTGGATTCAAATTTGCATCCAGTAATAATCCTCCAGCTTCTTTGACAATCAAATAACCTGCTGCAATATCTTGAATTCTAATTTTATCCCGTAAATCGATGAAAATATCCATTAATCCTCTTGCAAATAATGCCATTTCGAGCGCGTTAGCACCAAAATGTCTTGTATGATTATGATTTTCAAATATTGGATGAAGTTTCTTCATTAATTCAGTTGATGCACCTGATGTGTTAATCCCAACAATTTTGTAAATTGGATCTTTGTTATGTACTTTCATTTGTTCTTGATTGAAATACGAACCCTTGTCTTTTGATGCCCAATACATTTCACCATTATGTAGATTCGTGATAACTCCATCAGTGATGGAGCTAAGTTTGTTTTCTGTTGCAAAAGCTAATGAACTACAAAAGAAAGGGACTCCTCTCACTGCATTTGCAGAACCGTCAATTGCATCCATAATTACATAACCTTTTGGTTCTTTTGATAATTCAACTCTACCACATTCTTCACCTAAAACTACGCATGGAAAATTAATTTCTTTTAAAAAATCTAGAACCGTTTTTTCTGCAATAATGTCTATGTTTCTTGAAATATCTCCACCTGCACCTCTTCCAAAATCCCCTGCAGCATGTTCAGTTCCTGCAAGATCTTTTACATTTTCGTAAATCTTGTTTGAAACTTCACGAAGAATTTCGATAACTTCCACAAACAATATTTTTTGCTTCGTAATTTAAGTGAAGAAAATATTTGTTTTGAAAGCATAAATAACAACACATTGAATTTTGAATGTGAGCGGAAAAGATGAATCAATTTTTAGTAAAAGTGCTTTAATGGGAACAAAACCTGGAAAACAAATCATCAAACAAGGTTTATTCAAATCCAAAGGATTCAAATTATTTAATCAATATAAGCAAGAGGCCGAAGATGGATTCACTCCATTTGCTCAAAGATTTGCAAAAAATCTCTTTGAACAAATTAATGCTGATCAATCTCCAAATACCACACAACAACAATTTGCTGAAGAAGTAGGTTCTACTGAAATTATTTTGAATGCATCTGAAATTGAGCCTATCAAATCTAAATTACAAGATTTTGACACCTTACATGATAGAGTACTTAGAATTTTAAATTCTAATTTTGTCAAAATGACATTTCCTGTTTTTAATGGTCTTTTTGACGCATCTACAGATTATTTCAAAGATGATAAAAACACTACAATGAGAGAAGATATTGTTGATGGTCACATTATTGCAATTGATCTTAGTGAACCAATGGATAGAATTGTAGATAAAGATGAAGACTTGGAATACTTGGATGATTACAAATTGATGAATCCATATATTTTGAAACTTGCAAGAGAAAAAATTTCAAAAGGTGGCGAAGATGTACTCAAAGAATTTGAAGAGGGTTTTAAACAAGCAAGAATTGGACAATATCTTGATACAAAATTAAAAGAAAAACCTACTGAAATTACTGAAGAAGAATTAATTGAAAGTTACAAAAAATATCGTTCTGTTATGGGAACTGCCGGTAGAAATATGGCTTTAAATCGAGCACCTTTAGCTGATATTTTTTACACGGGAATGGCAAAAGCTGCTGAATCTGTAGGATGTGGAAATGAAATTGAAGATAGTATTAGGGATAAAGCTGCAAAAATTCCTTCTTGGCCATTATTTTATTCATTGAAAATGAATGATGCAAAACGTGGATTTGAAGAAACAATGAAACATAGTGAATCTTATTTGAGAGAAGCAAGAGATGCTCTAGAAAAATTACCTGATAATTTTTCACATACTAAATTTTTAGAATTCCTATTTCTTACTGTAGAACATTATAATCAATTTTGGTATAAGAAATTACAAGAAGAAAACATTTGGTCAGATTTGAACAAAAATCTTCCAAGAAAGTGATAAAATTGATGTGGTCTGAAAAATATCGACCTCAGATTATTTCTGACATGGTTGGAAACGAAGAGTCTCGTGCAGCAATCATGGAATGGTTTGCCAAATGGAAAAAAGGCACAAAACCTCTACTCTTGGCTGGCCCTCCTGGAATAGGAAAAACCACTATGGCATTTCTTGTTGCCAAACAATTTGGCTACGATATGATTGGACTTAATGCAAGTGATGTTAGAAGTAAATCACGAATTAATGAAATTCTTACTCCTGTATTAGGAAATGTAAGCGTTCTTGGAACTCCAATGATATTTGTTGATGAAGTAGATGGAATTCATGGTCGTGGAGACTATGGCGGGGTTGCAGCACTTGTTGATATTCTAAAAGAACCAACTGTTCCAATTATTCTTGCTGCAAATGATGACACTTCTGATAAAATGAAAAATATCAAAAAAGTTGTTAAAACAATTTCTTTCAAAAAAATTCCTCCACGTCTTCTTCGAGTTTATTTAGAAAATATTTTGAAAAAAGAAAGTGCTAAACTTAGTCCTGGTTCATTAATCAAAGTAATCGACAAATCTAGAGGCGACATACGTTCAATGATCAATTTAACACAATCCATGGTTACAGGATTTAATCCCCAAACAGAAACAACATTTGAAAATATTGATGTTGAAGATGGAGTTAATGCATTTTTCAAATCAAAATCTGTTGATGAAGCTAGAGGTGTTTTATATTCTATGCAAATTGATCCTAGAGAAAAAATTAATGCATTTTATTCTAGCATTGTTATGAGTAGTTTAGATCCTGAAACTCTTGCAAAATATTTGGAAATAATTTCTGAAGCTGATATGTTATATGGAAAAATTGTTAGAACGCAAAATTGGAGATTACTCAGATATCTTAACGACATTTTGATCAAACTTTATCATGATGATGATAGGGTTAGATATGCACAATACAATCTTTCGTGGCCTTTACTTAATAGAATTCGTTGGGATGGTTCAAAAATAAAATCACTTTCATCTGTTATGGCAAAAAAATTACATTTGTCATCTAGTGCATTTGTTACATTTGGATTGCCTTTTGTTTTATTTTGTATAAAAAATAATGCGTTGGAACTGGAACTAGAAGAAACGTTTGGTGATATTATTGAAAAGGAGATTGAATTGATACAATGAGTTGGAGAAAAATACCAATGAAGTTCCCAGGAACTTGTATTGTATGTAATGAAAAAATTGAGATCAATGAAATCGGTCTTTGGGCTAAAGGACTAGGAGTAAAACATGAAAAATGTGCTGAAATCAATGAATTACAGTGTATAGTATGTGGTGGTCCTGCAGGATGTCAACAGTGTGAGTTTCAGGAAATCTGTGATATTGCAAATGTATCTCAATTTTGTATGTGTAAGAATTGCAGTGAGCAAAAAACCCCCTTTGACTCCTACCAGAAAACAACCAACAAAAAATTCCCAATTATTAACTCATAATTTTACAATTTTTTTTCAAACTTGTCTGTTATTTTCTAAATTTTTTTAAAATAAATTTCTGTAAACTAAATTAATATAGGAAATCGTTTTGGACTAGATCACTATCATGCATTCTGAAAAACTCGAAAATTATAACAACAAACACAAAACTTCTCAACAAGGCGGTGGTCAGGATAGGATCAAAGCCCAGCATGATAAAGGCAAATTAACTGCCCGAGAAAGAATCGATCTTCTATTAGATGAGGGTAGTTTTACCGAAATCGACCCAATGGTAACTCATCATTATCATGAATATGATATGCAGAAAAAGAAGTTCTTTACTGATGGTGTAGTTGGTGGTTATGGAAATGTCAACGGTAGACAAATCTTCGTATTTGCTTATGATTTCACTGTTCTTGGTGGAACTCTAAGTCAAATGGGTGCCAAAAAAATTACTAAATTAATGGATCATGCAGTTAGAACTGGATGTCCAGTTATCGGAATCATGGATTCTGGTGGTGCAAGAATTCAAGAAGGAATAATGAGTCTTGATGGATTTGCAGATATTTTTTATCATAATCAATTAGCTTCAGGAGTTGTTCCTCAAATTACAGCAAGTATTGGTCCTTCTGCAGGTGGCTCAGTGTATTCACCAGCTATGACAGACTTTGTCGTAATGGTGGAAAAGGCAGGATCAATGTTTGTTACTGGTCCTGATGTTGTAAAGACAGTTTTGGGTGAAGAAATTTCAATGGATGATCTTGGTGGAGCTATGACACATGGTTCAAAAAGTGGAGTTGCACATTTTGTTGCACAAAACGAATACGAATGTATGGATTACATCAAAAAATTAATCTCTTACATACCACAAAATAATTCTGAAGAACCACCAAAAATAAAAACCGATGATGATCCAAACAGATTAGATAATAATCTCATTAATGTTATCCCAGAAAATCCATTACAACCTTATGATATGAAAGAAATTATCAATTCTATTGTAGATAATCATGAGTTCTTTGAAGTTCATGAATTATTTGCACCAAATATTGTCGTAGGTTATGCTAGAATGGATGGTCAAGTAGTTGGAATAATTGCAAACAATCCAATGCATTTAGCAGGAGCACTTGACATTGATTCATCAAATAAATCTGCACGTTTCATTAGATTCTGTGATGCATTTAACATTCCCATTATCACTTTAGTAGATACACCAGGTTACATGCCAGGTTCTAATCAAGAACACAACGGTATCATTAGACATGGTAGTAAATTGCTCTATGCATACTGTGAAGCAACCGTTCCAAGAATTACACTTGTAATTGGAAAGGCATATGGTGGCGCATACATTGCAATGGGAAGTAAGAACCTTCGAACTGACATTAATTATGCATGGCCAACTGCACGTTGTGCTGTACTAGGTGGTGAAGCTGCTGTAAAAATCATGAACAGAAAAGATTTGGCAGACGCAGATAATCCTGAAGAACTTAAGAAGAAATTGATTGATGAGTTTACAGAAAAATTCGAAAACCCATACGTTGCAGCATCACACGGAACAGTTGATAATGTAATTGATCCCGCAGAAACAAGACCTATGTTGATTAAAGCCCTCAAAATGCTTGCAAACAAAAGAGAAAAACAACTTCCTAGAAAACATGGAAATATCAATTTGTGATTAAAATGATTGAGAAAGTACTTATTGCAAACAGAGGAGAAATTGCTCTCAGAGTAATTAGAACATGTAATGCATTAGGTATCAAGACTGTTGCAGTATACTCTGATGAGGATTACAATTCTTTACATGTAAAGAAAGCTGATGAATCTTATCACATTGGGGAAGCAGCTCCTGCAAAATCTTATCTTAATCAAGAAAAAATTCTTGAAGTGATGCTGTCATCTGGTGCAGATGCTGTACATCCAGGTTATGGTTTCCTTTCTGAAAATGATGACTTTGCAAGATTATGTGAAAAAAATAAAATTAATTTCATTGGTCCATCTGCTGACTCCATGAATCTATGTGGTGATAAGATGGAATGTAAAGCAGCAATGTTAAAAGCTCAAGTTCCAACAGTACCTGGAAGTCCAGGATTAGTAGATACCGCAGAAGAAGCAGAAAAAATTGCAAATGAAATTGGTTATCCTGTACTCTTGAAATCAGTTTATGGTGGTGGAGGTCGTGGAATCAGATTAGTTACCACTGATCAAGAACTACGAGAAGGTTTTGAAACAGTAACTTCTGAATCTATTGCTGCTGTAGGAAAATCTGCAATCATTGTTGAAAAATTCCTAGAAAAAACAAGACACATTGAATATCAAATGTGTAGAGATCATCATGGTAATGCTGTACACCTCTTTGAGAGAGAATGTTCTATTCAAAGAAGAAATCAAAAACTAATTGAACAAACTCCTTCCCCTGTTGTAGATGAAGCAAAACGAGAAGAGATTGGTGAATTAGTTGTTAAAGCAGCAGAAGCTGTCAATTATACTAACCTTGGTACTGCAGAATTCCTTAGAGCAGATAATGGTGAGTTTTACTTTATTGAGATTAATGCAAGACTCCAAGTAGAACATCCAATCAGTGAAATGGTTTCAGGATTAGACTTTGTAAAATTACAAATTGATATTGCAAACGGTGAAACACTTCCATTCAAACAAAAAGATCTAAAGATGAATGGTTATGCAATTGAATGTAGAATCAATGCTGAAGACACATTTTTGGACTTTGCACCTTCAACTGGACCTGTTCCAGATGTAACGATTCCTGCAGGACCAAATGTCAGATGTGACACTTATCTATATCCTGGATGTACAGTATCTCCATTTTACGATTCATTGATGGCAAAACTCTGTACATGGGGACCAACATTTGAAGAATCTAGAACTAGAATGCTTACTGCATTAAATGATATGTATGTTCAAGGTGTTGAAACATCAATTCCACTTTACAAAACAATTCTAAACTCTGAAGAATACAAAAACGGTGAACTATCAACTGACTTTTTGAAACGTTATGGCATGATTGATAAACTATCTGAAGACCTTAAGAAAGAAAAAGAAGACAAGAGTGAAGCTGCTTTGGCTGCAGCCATTATTCATTCTGAATACTTTAAGAACAGAGTTCAAAATGATAACGCAAGCAGTGCAACTTGGAAAAATAAATTGGATTGATGATTAATGGACTATAAGATAGCTGATGTTGAAAAATCATTTGAAGGAAAAATTACTGAAAACTTAGGTAATAATGATTATGTGATTAAGATCAATGACAAAGAACATCAATTGAAAATCCTTAGCATGAATGCAAAAGGTATAGAATTCATTTTAGATCAACAATATCATAAAGCAAAATATCTTGAGACTGCAACTAATGAAATGAATCTTGTAATTGATAATGTTCCAGTTACATTAAACATGAATACTCACTTTGACGAAATAGTTTACAAAAACTCTGGCGGTGGTGGCGCAGGTGGTGCTCAAGTAGCACTCAAAAGTCAAATCCCTGGTAAAGTTGTGTCAATTGCAGTTGCTGAAGGTGACTCTGTCAAGAAAGGTGATGTAGTTTGTACTTTAGAATCAATGAAGATGCAAGTTGGAATAAAGGCACACAAAGATGGTGAAGTTAAAAATCTCAAAATTAAAGAAGGTGCAACTGTCGCAAAAGGCGACGTTATTGCAGATTTAGAATAAAAAAGAAATTTTTTTCCTACTTGAGGAAATTTTTAATCTCTTCATAGTTTGGCTCTTTTAATGGATCTTCTGAAACCCATTTGTAACCAATTTTTCCGTCTTCCATAATTACAAATACAGAACGTTTTGCTGCGTTGTAGTCTTTGATGTGAAGCAAGTCTTTCATCAAAATGTCATAGTCGCTAATTGTTTTGCTGTTGTAATCCCCTAACAATGGAAAATTGAAGTTGTGTTTTTCTGCAAATGCTTTATTTGCAAATGGTCCATCGTTACTAATTGCAACTATTTGTGCACCTGTATCTGCAATTTCTTGCCAAGAATCTCTAAGTGTACACAATTCTGTCTCACAAACAGGAGAGCTTGCTGCCACAATGAATGTGAGAACGATCTTTTTTCCTTTGAATTCATCCAAAGTCCGCAATTTTAGTTCTGTATCTGGAAGCTCAAAATTTGGAGCAGTATCTCCAACATTCAATGACATGATCGCATTTTGCCAATGTTCTATAAAGTAGTTTACAAAAAATATTTTTTTTCGATCCAAACCCCCAAATCTGAAACATACCTTTTTATACAAAAATCAGGGTGAAAAGCTAAATTGGTCGGGGAATTAGCGGGCAATTACAGTACTGTGGTATTGATGTTTGCCTTTGGTATAGCAGCAATGGCACCTGCATTGATTATTTCACGAATGGTTTCTCCTCGAAAACGTAGTAACCCTGTAAAATTCTTGCCGATGGAATGTGGTCAAGTTCCGTCTGGTGAAGGCCGAACTCATTTTATGATGCAGTATTATCCGTACATTCTCATGTTTGTTGTTTTTGATGTAATGGCAATTTTCTTGTATGCTTGGGGAAGTGCACTGTTAGAACTTCCAAAGAGTGCAACTTTGCCAATGATAGGATTTTTAGCTATAATGTTTGGTGCAATGGCATTTGCGTTATACCAATCAGGGAGACGAAGAATATGGTAGTTTTTTATACAAATCAAATTAACGGGGATAGGAGATAAGATTGCTTAAAGACTTAGTAACACCAGAAAACGCAAATGTCTTTGTAGGAAAACTCGGAGATATTTTAGAAAAAGCAATCGATAAACCATTGGGCTACGCCATCAATTGGGGTAGAATTTGGTCACTCTGGCCTGTCCACATTGAAACAGCTTGTTGCAGTGTAGAATTTGGCGCAGCATCAAGTCCAAGATACGATGTTGAAAGATTTGGTATCATCGAAGCATTTGGATCACTTAGACAATGTGATCTAGTTGTTGTTCAAGGAACTATTACAAGAAAGATGGCACCACGTCTCAGATTAGTTTATGATCAAATGCCAGAACCAAAGTACGTAATTGCTATGGGAGCTTGTGCAATTACTGGAGGATTGTATTTCGATTCATACAATGTACTTCCAGGAATTGACGGAGTAATTCCAGTTGATGTCTATGTTCCAGGTTGCCCACCTAGACCTGAAACTCTCATACAAGGATGTATTTTGTTACAAGAGAAAATTAAGAGAATGAAGGCTAGGAAGTTTGTATAATGAGTAGTGATTCTGAAAAACCAGCAGCAGCAAAACCTGAAGAGAAAGCAGCTCCTCCTAAGCCTGCACCAAAACCTGCAGCAAAGACTGAAGAAAAACCTGTAGAACTTCCTGCATTTGAAAAAGGAATTTCTGATAAACTAGTTGAAAAATTTGGCGATAAAATTGAAGTAGACTTTGTAAAAGAAGACCGAGTTGGAATTAAAGCAAGTAAAGAAAGCGTTCATGATGTGGCACAATTCATTCGTGATGACTTACATTATGACCATGCAGAATCTGTTTCAGGCGTAGATTATCCTGCAGATAATGAAATTGAGGTAGTTTATCATCTTGGCTCTTATACTGATTCTTCTCTTGCAAGGCAAGTTCTTACATTATCTACACGTGCTCCTAGAGAATCCTCTCCAATTCCAGGACAAGATTCTACAAAATTACCAAGTCTTAGAGATGTATTCTACAGTGTGGAATTTGGTGAAAGAGAAGTTTTTGAAATGTTAGGTGTTTACTTTGATGGTCATCCAGATAATAGACGATTACTTTTGCCTGAAGATTGGGCAGATTTGCCACCACTTCGAAAGGACTTTGCAATAAAGGGTAGATGACAATGACTGATATAATGCCACCAGGATTAGCACTGAAAAAAGTTGATGAGAGAATCATGACTCTTAATGTTGGACCACAACATCCAGGTTCTGGTCACATGAGAATTGTTGTTCAAATTGATGGTGACTATATTGTTGCATGTGATCCTGATCCAGGATATGTACATCGTGGAGAAGAAAAGATGGCAGAGTATAGAAACTACATTACCAATGTGCCTCACTTAGAAAGACCTGTTATTCATGATTCATGTAATGTTCTTTATCCATACGTTTTAGGTGCTGAAGAAATTCTTGGAATTGAAGTTCCAGAACGTGCAAAATATGTTAGAGTAATCTGTTCAGAACTAAATCGATGTATCTATACAATGTATTGGCTTGCAATTTATGGAATTTTCTTAGGTCACTCTACAATGTTCATGTGGCCTGCAGGTGACCGAGAACTCTTAATTGATCTCATGGAAAAAGTATCTGGTGCTAGAGTAACACATGCACACTTTATTCCGGGTGGAGTAAGAAATGACTTACCTGCAAACTTTGAAGATGTTTGTTTACGTCAAGTAAATTACTTTGAGAAACGTATCAAAGAATATGCTGCAGTGTTTTATGATAATCCTATTTTGATTTCAAGAACACAAGACACTGGTGTATTGTCACGTGAAAATGCAATCAGATATGGAACAACTGGTTCAGTTCTTAGAGCAAGTGGTGTAGATTATGACTTGAGAGTTAAAGCACCATATGATGTCTATGATGAATTAGATGTTCATACTAACGTATTGAAAGAAGGAGATTCCTATGCTCGTTCTAAAGTACCATGGCTTGACATGATGGAAAGTTGCAATATCATTAGACAAGCACTACAAAAAATGCCAAAGTCTGGTTCTGTTAGAACAAAACTAAAACCAAACCCAAAGACAAAAGGACCTGCTACAGTATACAAACGCGTAGAATCTGGCAGAGGTTCTCTTGGATGTTATATTGTATCTGATGGTAAAACTGAACCTTACAGAGTAAAAATGAGTGTTCCTTCATTTAGAAACTTACTTGCAATGCCAAATCTTTTGATTGGTGAAAAACTTGGTAACATGCCATCAGTATATTGGAGTCTTAATTATTGGCCAGTGGAGGCAGATAGATAAATGTCAGCTCTGGCACCAAAATTCAAACTAAGTGAGTTTATCAAATCTCTTCTTGATAATGCATTTTGGGTAGTTCTGCTAGTATCGTTAATTGGATTACCTGCAATTCAAGTAGCATTCTTCTACATTGAAATGCCTGTAATCAATGGCGAATTACTTACACCATTCCTTGCAATGACTTGGTTGGCAGATCCTACACGTAGTTTACCAATTCTCAAAGCATTCATGGCAACTGATATTTTTAGAGTAATGGCATTTCCAGGATTTGGATTTGCAGCACTCATAGCTGCTGCAACAATTTTTGTTGAAAGAAAAATGCTTGCTAAATTACAACTTAGAGTTGGTCCCTTCTATTGTGGAAAGATTGAAGGTATTTTACAATTAATGGGTGATGGTCTAAAACTAATTTCAAAGGAGATTATTATTCCAGCAAAGGCTGACAAGCCAATATTTTGGGCAGCTCCTGTAATCTTTGTTGCAACCGCTGCAGCATTTGTTGCGTTAATCCCTGTAGCTCCTGGTTGGGTAGTTGCAGATGTAGACTTGGGATTGCTAGGTGTTTTTGCAGTAATTGGTTTCTTCCCAATCATAACAATTCTTTCAGCATGGTCTGCTAACAGTAAATTCCCATTCATTGGCGGTATTAGAGCACTATTCCAGATGGTCTCATTTGAAATTCCACTGATATTGTCCTTGTTGGGAGTTGTAATTCTTACAGGTACTCTTAACTTATCTGAAATTGCAGCTAGCCAATCAAACTTCCCATGGATTATATTTTTGCCAGTTGGCGCAATTGTATTCTTTATCACAATGCTTGCAGAACTAGAAAGAATTCCATTTGATTTGCCAGAAGCAGAAAGTGAAATTGTTGCCGGTTGGTTAACTGAGTTCTCTGGAATGATGTATGGTCTAGTTCAATTAGGAACCTATCTGAAACTTTATGCATTTGCAGGATTGTTTGTTGTTTTGTTCTTAGGTGGCTGGAACGGTCCAATGGTTGTTCCTCCATTCCCAGAAGAATTCCTTACTGGAGTTGAAATGGGTCCACTTACTGTAGGTCCATTCCCTGGATTGCCATTGTTTGATCAAGAAATGCTAAATGGAACATTATGGTTTGTTCTCAAAACTGTTGGAGTTATCTTCTTTATTCTCTTACCAAGAGGTGTCTTCCCAAGAATTAGAATTGATATGTTGTTGAGTCTTGGTTGGACCAAACTAATTGGACTTGCTTTCGTTAACATCTTTATTGCACTAGGCTTGCTTTACGCTGGAGTCTTGGGACCAGGAGGATTACAATAATGGGAACTGCAACGGGAATTATTCGTGCATTAAACTCGGGAATCAAACATATTGCAATTAAACGATTTACACTTCGTTATCCTGAAGAGAAACTCAAGTTTGTAGGTGATGGTTACCAATTTGATCCTTCAACTGGTGTTGGTATAGCTGGACTCAAAGGACGACACATGTTATTTCATGATCACTGTACTGGATGTCAATTATGTTCAATTGCTTGTGAAGGTGTTGCAGAAGCCATTGCAATGGTAAAAGTTCCTGAAGAGCAAAAACAAAATAAAAAATCTATCATGCCTCAAATTGATTATGGAAAATGTGTTTTCTGTGGTCTTTGTGTTGATGCATGTCCTTTCTATGCGCTTTACATGACAAATGATTATGAATTATCTTCATTTACTAAAGAAGGTCTGATTTACACTCCTGCACAACTTGCAGTAAAACCATATCTCACACAAGACAGTGAAATTCAAATTACTGATAGAGGTGCAACACATGGCTGATGCTGCATTCTTAGCCCTTACTGTCATTACAATTGGTTCTGCAATTGCTGCACTTGAATTAAGATCATTGGTTTATGGCTCTATTGCATTAATGGGAACTCTTGGCGGTATTGCCGGATTTTTCTTTTTACTAGATGCTCCATTTGTTGCATTGTTCCAACTTGCAGTTTATGTAGGTTCAATTGCTGTTCTTATCCTGTTTACTGTAATGTTGGTAAAAAGAGAACTCATATTCAAAAAAATTGAAGATAAAAGAAGAAAGTTTGCCGGAATTGGATTGATGCTTGTTATTATGGTTGCATTAGGTGCAGTCTTTTTAGATTCTGGAATTAAAACAATAACAACTGATGAACCACCTGTTGACTTTAGAGACATTGGTACAGACTTTGTAACATACTACTGGCCTGCACTAATTTTGATGGGATTAATTCTGGCTGGTTCTGTTACTGGTGCACTTGTATTAGCAAAACGAGAGGATGTGGAAAATGACCAACGAACTGATTGATTTTACCCTTGTATCTGTTGCCTTGTTAGGTATAGGCATCTATGGTCTTGCAGTTAAACGTAATTTTATCAGAATGCTATTTGCAGTTGAGATTGTAATTAACGCTGCAAATCTCAGTTTAGTAGCATTTGGTAGATTTTTGCCACATAGTGGTGGTCAAACATTAGCATTATTCTCTATTGCAATTGCAGCTGCAGAAGTGGCAGTTGGACTATCATTAATCATTGTAGCATATCGTATGTATCAAAATGTCGATATTGCAGACTTTAGGAGCTTGAAAGGATAATGGAATACGCATTATTACAGGCAGTTTTCTTGCCACTACTCTTATCTCCAATAGCCTACATCTTGGGAAGAAAAGTAGGACCAACTCCTGCCATGTGGTTCACATTTGCAATATTACTTTACACCACAATCCTTGTAGTTAATGCAGCATTATCTGGAACTGTAGAAGAACACTATCCATGGACTGAACAATTTGGTGAATTTGGTTTCTTACTTGATGGTTTGGCATCTCCATTTGCAATAATCATCTATGTGTTATCCACAATTTTGGTACTTTATTCAAAACCATACATGATTCACAAATTCCATGAACAATTTGAAGAAGAACAAAAAATCAATCCTTCTTCAAGTGGACAAAGTTCTGTTGTTGAATCCTCTGCTCTTTCTAATTATGTAAATGCAAAATCTGGTCTTTACTTTGCACTTTATCTTGTATTTGCAATGGGAATGCTTGGAACTGTCATGTCCACAAACCTGATTGAATTTTACATATTCTTTGAGGTTATGTTGATTCCTGGTTTCTTCTTAGTTGCTCTTTGGGGTGATGGTCCAAGAAGAAAGATTGGTTTAATGTTCCTCTTTTGGACTCACGCTGGTGCAGTTGTTTTACTATTAGGATTCTTAATGATTGGACTGACGATTGGTAGCTTTGATTTTGCTGATATCAAAGAATCTGAAATTCCTCAAGATGTCGTAATGATTTCTGCAATTGCTATTGCGATTGGTCTTGGAGTAAAACTGGCTGTCTTTATGTTCCATGTTTGGTTACCTTATGTCCACGGTTCAGCACCTACACCAATTAGTGCACTTTTGTCCCCTGCAATGATCGGAATTGGTGCATATGGTGTCTTTAGATTAATTGTTGAATTCTTACCGTCCACATTTGCAGAGTTGTCTATTTGGTTCCACATTTGGGGTCTTGTTACAATGCTTTATGGTGGTGCAATGGCCTTGATGCAAGATGATCTAAAACGATTACTTGCTTATTCTAGTATCAGTCAGATGGGATACCTGCTATTTGGTATTGGCTCCATGTCTGCAATGGGTCTTGCAGGTGCTGAGATGATGTACATCACTCACGGACTTGGAAAAGGTATTCTCTTCATGATGGCTGGAATTATAATTGTCAAAGTCGGTACACGTAGTATCTCTAAACTTGGTGGTCTTGCTGGAAAGATGCCAATTACTGCAGTTTGTGCAGTTATTGGTGCACTTACAATTATGGGTGTTCCACCAACCAGTGGATTTATGGGAGAATGGATTCTATTTTACGGAGCATTAGAAACTGCTATTGAAGAAGGTTCTACACTTAGAGCAGTAACATTTGGTCTTGGACTTGTTGCAACTGCACTAACAATGGCTTACATGTTATGGATGCTAAAACGTGTCTTCTTTGGTAAGACACCTGAACATCTAGAGAAAGTCAAAGAAGGAAGTTGGTATATGACAGCACCAATGATGGTACTAGCTGGATTTACTGTTGTACTTGGAATTTATCCAGATATTTTCTTGAAGACAATCTTACCTTACATGAACGGAGTGTTGGGAATCTAATATGGCAACTGAATCTATCGGTTTACCATTTGAAGCAACATCTGCTGCAGCATGGCTAGTTTGGATTCTGCCATTTGCTGCCGCACTCATCATGCCTGGTATTGGAAAAATCTCAAAAAGAGCAACAGGTTACGTCGCAGTTGGATTTGCATTAATGAGTGCACTATCAGCTGCATCTTTGTTACCAGTTGCAATTGAAGCTTCAGAAATTCATCATCAAATTATGTGGATTGAGGCAATTGGTTTGAAAGGTGGTGTATTAGCTGATCCACTTTCAGTAATTATGGCAAATGTTGTTGCATGGATTTCATTCCTCATTATGATTTACAGTACAGGTTACATGAAAGGCGATAAAGATATAACAAGATTCTGGTTCTGGATGATGTTCTTTATTGGTTCAATGCAAATTATTGTGTTATCTGATAACTTACTCCAAGTATTCTTTGGATGGGAGGGTGTAGGTCTTGCATCTTATGCATTGATCAGCTTTTGGTATCGTGATAAAAAGAAGGATCATGTTGGACAAGAAGGACGTACCGTTCTTGGTTTGTTAGATTATTATGCTCCAACACATGCTGGTATGAAGGCATTCATCATGACCAAAGTCGGTGATGTGATGATGATTGCGGGTATGCTTTTGATATTTTTGTTTGCTGGAACATTTGGTTTCAAGGAACTGATGGGAGATCATGAATGGGCTATTGCTATGAATGCTCAAGGTATGTTGGTTCCTGCATTTGTGTTGCTATTTGGTGGTGCAATAGGTAAATCTGCACAATTCCCATTAAACGAATGGCTCTTAGAAGCAATGACTGGTCCAACTGCAGTTTCAGCATTAATTCACGCAGCAACAATGGTTAAAGCTGGTGTATTCTTAGTTGCAAGAATTGGACCAATTGTATTTGCACTAGGCGCTGCAGGAATTATGGCAGACCAATTCTTTGAGATTGTTGCATGGGTTGGTGCAATAACTGCATTATTACTTGCAACTCAAGGTATGGTTAATCCAGAAATCAAGAAAGTTCTAGCATATTCTACTGGTTCACAAATTGGTTACATGATGATGGCATTAGGTGTTGCAGGACTGTCTCATCAATATGTTGATGGTTATACTGCAGGATTCTTCCACTTAATTTCTCACGCAATGTTCAAAGCCTCATTATTCATGGCAGCAGGTTCTCTGTTACACATTGTTGGTTCTCGTTTCATGACAGATATGGGTGGTTTGCGAAAACATATGAAAAAGACGTATGCTTTCATGTGGGCTGCCGGTCTTGGTTTAATGGGAGCGCCATTTATCACAACAGGTTTCTGGAGTAAAGATGCAATCTTTGCAGCAGTTTATACCTCTGGAAATGAATGGGCATTACCGCTATTTGCAATTGCAGTGTTAACTGCAATAATTACAGCATTCTATACTACAAGAATGATTGGTATGGTCTTCTTTGGTAACAAGAGCAAACATATCCAAAAGATGGAAGAAGAAGGACATCACATCCATGAAGCATCATTATCGATGTGGGCTCCATACGGAATTCTTGCAGTTCTAACTATTGGAATTGGATTAATCGGATTATCTACAGAACATGGATTGCACCATATGTTTGAGGTATATCTTGAAGATTCATTTGGAATTCACAGTGAACATGCAAAAGCTGAAGCCTCAATATTGCCAGAATTCTTGAAAGGAATTAATCCAGTAGCACTTGGTGCCTCACTTGTTGCATTTGCAATAGGTATTGGATTAGGTTACATATTCTATATTGGTAGATGGGTTGATCCTGTCAAATTTGTAAATTCAAACATTTTCTTTTACGCAATTCACAAAGTTATCTTAAGCAGATGGTATCTCAATGCAATAGTGTATTGGTGCTTTGTAATAGCCCCATTATGGTTAGCAAGAGGTGTATTCAGATACTTTGAAAAGACAGCTATCGATTACGGTATGAATGACGGATTCCAGAAAGCAACTGCCTGGGGTGCAAAAGTTGTACAAGGAACTCAGACTGGTGTTTCCCAATCATATCTATTCGTATTTGGAGCAGGATTACTATTCGTGGTTCTGATATTGTTGATGTAGGAGAGATATGAGATGTTAGAAATTACTTCCACACCATTAATACTAATTGCAATTTTAGGAACCGTTGGAGTTATTCTTCCAATTATTAGCATTGCAAGAAAAGAAAAAGGCTCTAACTCATTTTATGCTGTAATTGCATTTGCCGCATTAATCGTGTCAATGGCCTATGTTGGCTATGAATTCATTAATGAAAACGTTGCTGCATCTGCTCTATTTTCTGATGATGTAATTGTAGATGATGCGTTTGGTGGATTCTTTGCAATTGCAATGTTGATTGTTGCATTGTTCACAACAGTTGGCTCCTTTAATTATATGAGAAAACACAACTCTCCTGCTGTTTACTATTCACTAATCTTACTTGCAACAATCGGTATGATTCTTGTTGCATATTCAACTGATTTGGTAATGTTGTTTGTTGCTTGGGAACTCATGAGTATTCCAACATACATTTTGGTTGGATATATGAAAAAGAACCCAAGCTCAAATGAAGCCGCATTAAAGTACTTCTTGTTTGGCGCACTGTCTTCTGCAATAATCGTTTACGGAATTGCAATATCTTATGGATTAACTGGTTCTACAAATATTGGAGAAGTTATTGAAGGATACTCAACACTTGATCCATCCCTATTGCCATTAGCATTACTCTCAGTTGGAATGTTTATTGCAGGATTTGGATTCAAGATGGGACTTGTTCCATTCCATCAATGGCTCCCAGATACCTATGAAGGTGCACCATCTCCAGTTACTGCACTTCTTGCAGCTGCAACCAAAAAAGCAGGATTTGCTGCTGCTATCAGAATCATAGTACTTGGAATGATGGCTCTAAATCTTGATTGGACTTTAGCTCTCGGAATTATTGCTGTGATGACTATGACAATCGGTAATGTTGCAGCAATCATGCAAAAGAATCTCTCAAGAATGTTGGCTTATTCTAGTATTGCACATGCTGGATACATCTTGATTGGATTAGCAGTTGCTCCATACAGCTCTCTTGGCTTACAAGGTTCCTTGTATCAAATATTCAACCATGCCGTGATGAAAGGTGCTGCCTTTATTGCAATTGCAGGAATTGTAACAACCCTTGCTGTAACTCATATTGATAAACTCAAAGGACTTGGAAGACGAATGCCTATCACTGCTTTAGGTATGGTGATTTCATTATTTGCTCTTGCAGGCGTTCCTCCACTTTCAGGATTTTGGAGTAAATTGATGTTGTTTGGAAGTGCATTAGATGCTAGTACTGCATTATGGTGGGCTCCATGGCTTGCAATTGCAGGTGTTCTTAACAGTGCATTATCACTTGCTTACTATGGTTGGATTACAAGAAAGATGTACTTTGAAGGAGAAACCGAAAAGAGAGTTTCTGAACCAAAATCAATTGTAGCAGTAATGATATTCTCAATCATCTTCTTAGTAGGATTCGGTGTTTATCCAGAACCACTACTCAAATTTGTAGAGTTTGCAACACCAGTCGTTAGTTTAGGACTTATGCCTTAAATGAAGTAAATTTAATTAAATTATCTAAATTTATTTTTGCATCACTATCTGGAATCTTTCTTAAACTTGTTCTTGCTTTTTCAGAATATTCCTTTAACAACTCTTCCATTTTGTTAAAGACATCTCTTGGGTCTGAACTTTTTTTAATCAATATATTGAACAATTTGTCTTCGTTTTTCCAATCTAACAAATCATCTCTAATTTGATAAGCAATTCCAATATTTTTTCCATATTCTGTTAATCCTTCAATTTGTTCTTCTGTTCCGTTTGCAATGATTGCACCTGTTCTAGCTGCTACTTCAAATGCAGTTGCAGTTTTGTATTCTATAACTTTGAGATAATCATCAAATGTAACATCTTCACTTGTTTCTAACCTGTTTTCAATCATTTCTCCTTCACTCATTAGCATTGCAGTAGTTGCCAAATCTTTTGTTATTCTAGGATTATCTAATCTAGAACATACTGCTAAAATTAATCCTAAAACAAAATCTCCAGTAAGCACACTGGTATTATATCCATATTTGATATGGAATGGATCCTTTTGTCTTCTCATTGTTTCATTGTCAATAATATCATCATGGATAATGGATTCCATATGCAAAAATTCAACTGCACATGATGCTGCAAACGTATTATCATCAACCTTCCCGATACTTTCGGCTGATAGTGTGAGGATAATCGGCCTGATTCGTTTTCCTCCTTCTAGAGAATATTTCAAAGGCTCAATGAACTCTGATTCTGAATACAAATCTAGTTCTTTATCTAGAGCTTGATCAATTTTTTTGATATATTCTCCATATGTCTCAAGTAAAGGATTAATCTCGATGTTTTTTCTGTCCAAGATGGCCTCTATTGAAAAAATTTTCTCATTGTTAATTAAATCTTGGTGCTCCAGCCGGGATTTTCATCGATTGATTTTGAACCCGGGATCACTGCCTTGAAAGGGCAGTATGCTTGACCGGTCTACACCACTGGAACCCAAGAAAATTCTGTATTTTGACCATAAAATCTTTTGTAAACCACAAAGATTTTTTTATTGGCAAATTTGGAGTCAAACCATGAACATAACTCAAAAAATTGATGAAATGATTGAAGAAAGAAGTTTACTAAAACATCCATTTTACCAAGCATGGTCTGATGGAAAATTAACAAAAGAATCTCTAGCCGGATATTCTAAAGAATATTTCCAACTAGTAAAAGAGGTTCCATCTTTTATGGCTCCAATTATTCAACAAGCTCCAGAGTCAGTTGTAAAAGAATTAGTTGAAAATCAACAAGAAGAATCTGATCATATTAAACCCTGGATTGCTTTTGCAGGCGAACTTGGAATCTCTGAAGAAGAATTACTATCATATTCCGGTTTACCAAAAACAAGAAAAGCTGTATCTGATTTGAATGAATTAATGGATACTTTTGAAGGTGGCGCATGTGCAATGTATGCATTTGAAAAAGAAATTCCAAAAATCAGTCAAACAAAACTTGATGGTTTAGCAGAATTCTATGGTATGACTAGTGATGAAGCAACAGAATACTTCAAACTACATACAGAAGCTGACATTAGACACGCAGCATCATGGAGAAACATTCTTGAAAAATCTTCAACTGATTATGACAAATTAATTGAGATAGCAGAAAAATCTATCTCAGCACAAAATTTGTTATTGGACAGTTGTTTTGAAGAATACTGTTAATCTCATAACATTTTATACCTAAGAAAAAATTCATCTGCTTAGGGCCCGTAACTCAGCTTGGTAGAGTAACCGGCTCATAACCGGTGAGCCAAGGGATCGAAGCCCTTCGGGCCCATTATTTTCAATTAGTTTTAAAATAAGCAAAATCAAATTTTACTGGCTGCAATGAAGAATCAGAGTTATATCTGAATGATGATTGGAAGGCATTTGTCTGAGCTGCCAAACTTATTTAGCAATTTGATTTTTCACTTTTTCCAAAATCTCGTCATCTACTAGATTCTGTTCATGTAATGCTTCTGTAATTTGTAAAATATTCAGAATTGAATGCATTTTTACATCTAATTCATTCAAGGCTTCATCTGCTCCCTCCATTCTGTTTACAATCACATAAGCATCTTTTACTGAAATGTTGACTTCTTTTAATGACTTGATTGCATTCACAACAGAACCTCCTGTTGTTGCAACATCATCTATCATAACTACTTGCATTCCATCATGAATTTTACCTTCAACTGATTTTGAAGTTCCATAATCTTTTGGTTTACTTCTAACATAGATCAATGGTTTTACTGTTTCAATTGCCAGTGCTGATGCAATAACCAAACCTCCTGTAGGTACTGAAACTATTGAATCAAACTTGTCTAATCCTATATTTTGCGCAATCTCATTTTCTAGATATTTGACCATTTTCCTAAATTCTTGAGGATAACTTGGAACTAGTCTTAGATCTACATAGTATGAACTCTTTTTTCCACTGGCTAGTGTAAAATCTCCAAATTTTATGATGCCCTTTTGATGCAAAAAGGTTGCAAACTCTTTTACAAATTCCATACCAAAATTAACTACACTGGATTTATTTTGGTTTGTATTATGAATGAATTATGCCTGAAATTTGGTTAAATTATGGTATTACAGACGTCGTTTTGGACATAAGAGCCGAGAATTTAGAGCAAAAAATTGATTCTGATGGTAAGATTTTAGATGATTCAGCGATCAATGAAAAACTGAGTACAATAGATTATTCAAAACCAATGGAACTTGTGGTTTTACATAATTCAAAATCTATTCAAAAAATAATCTCATCTATGTTTACATTATGTGAGCAAAAATCAAAACCTTTTCCAAAAATCCTTACTGATAAAAAAATACTGAATCAAGTCAAAGCAGGACTTCCAGAGGGCAGCTCAATTAATGAATTTGATAATATGGAAAACACCAATTCTAATCTTGTATTTATGGGCGAAATGGAATTTGATGGTCTTTTTGGTTATGAGACAGTTTCTACTCGTCTTATCAAAAAATTTGGGTTGGAATCCATGCTTTCTGCATATGCAAAAAGACAAGGAAATCTTCCTGTTCCTGGACAATATCCTGAAAATCTTCAAGAAGCAAAGAAATTTTCTGATAATTTTGAAATTCAAGGAATTGAAATTGTTGCAAATTCTCAGGGCATTGTAGATTTTTCAATTGGACATCCTTCAGAAACTATGTCTAACACAAAGATTCTAGAATCAAATTCAATCAAAGATGTTGGTCAACATAAAACAATGATAATTAGTACTGGTAAAGATGCAAGCAATGATAATCTTGGAAAATCCTTTTCATCTTTATGGAATTGTTCAAATGCAATTAAAAAAGATGGACTTGCAATTTTAGTTGCTGAATGTAAAGGTGGATTAGGTTCTGATGCAATTCAACAGTATATTGAAGATAGATTGACTTTAGAACAATTGAAAAATCCTACCAAATATGTTAGTGGTATGGAAGATCTTCTGTTCCTTTCAGAAACACAAAAAAATTTTCAGATTGGTCTAGTTTCAATTCTACCTGAATTTTATGCAAAGAAACTAAACATGATTTCTTTGCCTGGAATAAAATATTCTATGGATTATATCTTAAAGACACAAGGTCCAAGACAAAAAGTTGCTGTAGTTGCAGACGGTGCTAGACTGTTGCTAAGGTAGGAAATTAGGCAAAAAATCTGATGGTAATGGTGCACATAAAATTGCCAATCCAATAATTCCAATATATGCTAATTTTCTATTTCTTGAAAGTGGCGAAATATCATCTAATGGCATTGCACTAGGATTTCTTGAACTCATTATTAGAATTAAAATTGCCATTAACCAATAATTTAACAAAACTAGAATTGCCATACTGCCAAAAGTTGCATATCTATGTAATTTTGGACCCAACAAAGTTCTGGCCATATGACCTCCATCTAGTTGCCATGCTGGAAGTAAATTCAAAAATGTAATTAGAAATCCAATCCATGCTGCAAACATTATTGGAGTCATAATTACTTCATGTCCTGAACCTCCTTTTCCAAACATTGCAAGACTTGCAGTCATTAACAATGGCTCTCCTTGCTCCCATTCCATTAGTCTAGATTCTTCAAATAACCCTGCAGCAATTTCAGGTTCTAAAATTGGTGCAGTATATGCTCCATATATTGAAACAATTACTGCAATCACTAATCCTGCTATTGGACCGGCTATTGCAACATCAAACAAAATTTCTCTGTTGATGGTCAATCCCCTTGATTGAATAAATGCCCCAAATGTTGGGATTCCTATTACTGGTAGACCTGGAATAAAGTATGGCCATGTAGTTTTTAATCTGTGGGCTTTTGCTGCAATTATGTGTCCTAGTTCATGAATTCCTAAAATTCCTAGCAAAGATAATGTGTAAACTGCTGCCATCTCAAGTGGTTCTCCAATTTCAACAATAGAATTTGTTCCAGATGTTCTATAGTATCCATCAACCATAACAAATGCAACTACAATTGCAAACAAAGCTCTTGGTGTCCATGCAGTTTTCATCCACCTTCTTTGTTTTTTTATCGCAAACTTTTGAATAATAACAAACTTTCCACCATCTTTTTGCTCTAATCTACATGCAAAACTCATTCCTTCTAATCTTCTTGCTAATTTTTCAAATTTGGATTTGAACTCAATATCTTCAATTCGAAACTCCATTGAAAATTCAGTTTTTATAAAATCACTTACATCAAAGATGGAATTTACTAAAGAAATTATGTCGTCTTGAGATTCCTCGTCCATTCTTTATGACTAATTCTTTCCATTAAATGGTCTTTTGGTTTAAAATTAAATATTGATGGTCTTATCTCTTAGTATGCAAGTAATTCTAAGGCAATTAGGTGATTGTAATATACGACGTGCTGAATCAAGCGATCTTATACCTGTCATGGAAATCAATCTAAAAACACTTCCTGAACATTATTCTGATTATTTCTATGAGAGTTTACTTGCAGAACTACCTGAGGCATTTATTGTTGCAGAGATTGGAGGTAAACATGTTGGATACATAATGTGTAAAACTGAATATGGATTCTCAAATTTCAAAAAACTCGGGTTTGTAAAAAAAGGACATGTTGTTTCAGTTGCTGTTCTTGATGATTATAGAAAACGAGGTATAGGAAAAGCACTCGTTGAAGAGTCTGTAAATGGAGTCAAATTGCGAAAATGTGATGAATTCTATTTGGAAGTGAGATGTAGTAATGTTGAGGCTGTAAGGCTATATGAAAAACTTGGATTTGTAATAAGACAACAACTAAACGCCTATTATCGTGATGGCGAAGACGCATACCTTATGGCAATTGAATTAACTTAGATAAAACCAATAAATAACTCTCAAAAAATTTCCCGCCATGGACAAACGCAAAGGAATGGGAATCACAATTTTTGTTCTTTGTATTGGTGGATTTTTTCTATATGCTTACTTATTGATGCTTTCTGAATGGAGTCCAATTGTTTTACAACTATCTGTATTAATGATTGCAGGAGGAATTCTTGGAGTTGTTGCATGGATAGGATATGTTATGGCAACAACAAAACCTTCTCCTGCATCAATTACTTCAGACGACTAGATTACTTGAAAATTTTAACATCTACAACTGTTTGATAATATCTTGGGCCAACAGGTCTGACAATTTTTGATCCTAATATCTCTGATTTTATTGGTGAAACTTTTAGATAATGTTCTTCTGAAAGTTTTCCTGCATCTGATTTTTTGTCTGCATGTATGTGAGAATAATAGTGAATTATACCACCATCTTTTGTGGTTTTAATTGCAGATTCTAAAAATTCATCAGAACGCTCAGGAAGCAACATCAAAGTTCTATCTGATTTATCTACCAATTGTTCGTTGATTGTTTGTGTTGCATCTCCGTTAATGGAAATAACTTCTCCTGCAAGTTTGTTTAGTTTTATGTTTCTCTCACACAATTCTGATGCAATTGGATTGATGTCAAGGCTGTACACTGTACATTTTTTCTTTTTTGCAGCTATTATTGAAAACATTCCAACACCTGCAAACATGTTTGTCATGATTTCTTCTTCTTGAATCAGGTTGGCAATTCTATCCCTTTCAGTAGATAATCTGGGAGAAAAAAATGCATTTTCTACATCTACAATGAATTTACAGCCAAATTCTCGATATTCTGTCTCGGTATTATCTTCCCCTGCAATAATCTCAAGATTCCTTGTACGAAAATCCCCTTCTACTGCTGATGCCTGATAAAATACACTTCTTACAATCTTTACGTCATTCAATAGAGTTTCTCCGATAATCTTTTTCTTAGATAGTAGAGAATCTGGAATTCTTACAATGATTATCTCGCCAATTTGATCAAAGGCTGAAATCAATTCTTCGCTTTCTTTTGGTGAAAGTATACTTTCCAGTGATTTTTTTAGCATTCGAGTCAATTTTTGTAATAGAAATTTCCAGATGATTTCTGGTCTTTGTCTAATCGACTTTCTAACTTGTTTACTCTTGGTCTAAGACTCTTTTCGTCCCGTCTAAATGACATGTCAAGTGATTTTAGAAATCTGTTCATTGCATCTGATTTTGGTAGTGGCGATGTAGCTTTTCCTGCAGCCCCTGATTCACCTTCAAAAATTACCATCGTATCTGAAATCAAATCCATTAACTGTAAATCATGATCAATGACAATAGCTGATTTTCCAAATGAACGAACAAACTTTTGTAAGAATTTTGCAACTGCAATTCTATCTTCAACATCCAAAAATGCTGATGGTTCATCTAATGCATACAAATCAACTTTTTGTAAAAGACAAGATGCAACTGCTACTTTTTGTAATTCTCCTCCTGAGAGATTTTTTACTGATTTGGTATAGAGTTTTTTGATTTTTAGAGGATCAAGGATTTGTTCTTCTTCCATACTTCCTTCTACTGGACTTCCATTTGCTTTATCTAGTAATGCAACAACTTCTACATCTACATCATTTTGAAGATATTGTGGTTTGTATGCTATCTTGATCTTTTTATCAACTTCTCCTGAATCTGGTTTTTCCACACCTGCAATCATCTTCATCATTGTTGTTTTTCCAAGTGCATTTGCACCCATAATCCCAAGAACTTCTCCTTTCCTTACCTGACCAGGCTCAACTTCAACTGAGAATGAAGGATATTTTTTTGTTAATTTTGGATATTTTACAATTTCACTTCCTTCTTGAAATTCATCAGTAGATGTAGATGAAACATCAAAGGAAAATGCTTTGTCTCTAAATCTTACATTTTCGTTTGGTAAATATCCATCAAGAAAAACATTGATTCCAACTTTGGTTGAAAGAATATTTGATACGATTCCATATGCTGATGGTTCTCCATAAAGTACTTCAATATAATCACTAAGAAAATCAAGTAATGTCAAGTCATGTTCTACAACCATAACACTTTTTCCAAGTTTTGCAAGACTTTGAATAACCCGTGCTACTCCTGTTCTTTGAAAAACATCATTGTAAGATGATGGTTCATCAAAAAAGTAAAATTCTGTATCTTTTGAAGCTGCAGCAGCTACTGCAATTCTTTGTAATTCTCCACCACTTAACTCCTTTAAGCTTTGATCAACAGAGTTTTGTAATCCAAGTTCTTTGATTAATTCTCTTGATACACCTCTCTCATCATATTTTTCAATGAGTTCTTTACCGGTTCCATCAAATGCTTGTGCAATCTGATGAACTTGTTGAGGTTTTATTGATGCACGAATTTGATTTTGTTTAATTTTTTCAAAATGTTGTTTTAACTCTGTTCCACTATAGTATTTCAATATCTCATCCCACTCTGGAGGATTTTCATATCTTCCAAGATTTGGCTTTAGATTACCTGATAGTATATTTACAACAGTACTTTTCCCCATACCGTTTCTTCCAAGTAATCCGACTACCTCTCCTTTCTTCGGAGTTGGCAATTTGTATAATCGGAATGAATTTGGACCATATTGGTGAATTTTATCAGTAGCTAATTCACTTGCTAAATTAACAATTGTAATTGCATCAAATGGACATACTTTGACACATATTCCACACCCATTACAGATATCCTCATCAATCTGAGCTTTTTTTGATTCCTCATTTAGTACAATACAATCTGCGCCTGATTTGTTCACTGGACAGTATTTTATGCACTCTAAACCACATTTTTTAGGCTGACAGAGTTCGTGATCTAAAACTCCGACTCTATGCGTCATGTGCTAGAGCGGTCATCTCTTTGTTTTATACCTATTTTGGAGCCATTATCCGGTTTCGTTACGTTAATAATTGAGATTTTAACATTGATTTTCAAGCCGGCCATAGCGTTAGGGTGCGACCCAATCCCTTTCCGAACTTGGAAGTCAAACCTGACGTCGCTGTTGTGCTACTAAGATGCGAGAGCCCTTGGGAAGCAACAGTGCTGGCATTTTCTCATTTACAATCTATTAATAATGAAATTATTCAAAACCTTACATGCCAAACTGTTCTGTTTGTGGAGAAATATGTGATAACGATATTAGATTGATGAATCACATGATGGAAAAACATGGATGGAGAAATCCAAATGTTGGAAAACCTGATAGAAACAGTAGAGGTTACTAGTTTACAACTTTTGTAAATAATCTAAAATTAATCTAACACCAAAACCAGTTGCGCCTTTTGGATTGTATGATTTTTCTTTTGTAGCTGTTTGTGTCCAAGCTACACCTGCAATATCCAAATGTGTCCAAGGGGTATCTTCAATTGCATTTCTCAAAAATGCTGCAGCAGTTATTGTTCCAGCTGCTCTTCCTATACCCATATTTTTCATATCTGCTACATCTGATTTTATCATATCCATAAATTCTTGATTTAATGGAAGCTCCCAAATCTGTTCTGTAGTATTTTTTGATGATTCAAAAATTTTCTTTGATAACTTTTCATTATTTGAAACCATTCCGGCTACATTAGTTCCTAATGCTATGATGCATGCTCCAGTTAATGTTGCAAAGTCAATAATTGCCTTGGGTGCGTAATGTTTTTCTCCATATGCTAATGCATCAGCTAAAATCAATCTTCCTTCAGCATCCGTGTTGAGAATTTCTGCTGTCTTTCCATTGTACAGTTTTATTATGTCTCCTGGTCTATACGATTCTCCTCCTGGCATATTTTCAACAGATGGAACTATTCCAATTACATTAATTGGTAATTTTAATTCTGAAATTGCTTTCATAATTCCTAATACTGTACACCCACCACATTTATCAAATTTCATTTCATCCATATTTGCTCCAGGTTTTAATGAAATTCCTCCAGTATCAAATGTCACAGCTTTTCCAACAAGTACAATTGGTTTTTCATTTCTTGAACCTCGATTATGTTCCATGATGATTAATTTTGGTTCATTTTTACTTCCTTGTCCAACTGCGGTAATGCCTCCAAACCCTTTCTTTTTCAGTTCTGGTTTTGAAATAATTTTACATTTCATTTTATTTTTTGATATAGTTTTTGCAAAATTTGCTAGTGTTGATGGTGTACACTCGTTTGGAGGTAAATTAGCAATACTTTTTGTGAATATTGCCCCCTCTGCAACAATCTCTGCTGTCTTTATTGATTTTAGAACCTTGTTTGATTTTGGAACGATTATTGTCATATCTGGTGAATTTTCTTCTTTTTCAGCCTTGAATTTTTCAAATTTGTATAATGCCATCTTTGCTCCTTCTACAACTTGTGTTGTAGAAGAAACCTGCTCTATGACAAATGTCGGAGGTATGATTATTGAAAATTCTTTTAATTTTAATTCACGTGCTTTTTGAGCAATTTTACCTGAAATTTGTCTGAAAGTATCTTTTGTAATGTCTTCTTTTTTTCCAATTCCTGCAATTAAGATTCTTTGAAATTGTTTTTTCCCTGTAGATGGAATAACCATTAATTTGCCTAATTTTCCTTCTATGTCTTTAAGAGATTGATTAACTACAAATGATGTTTTTGCGTCTAATTTTGGTAATCCTAAAACTTTATCTGATTTTTCTAATGCAAATGCACAAAGAAGTTGTGTTTTCTTTGGGGTGTTTTGTACTTTAATTTTCATACGTATGTATGATTTTCATAGTCATATTTAGATTTATGATTATGTGCATTCTCTTAGCATTTCATTAATCACTGCAGAAAAACTTACAGTTCCAGCAGTTTCTTTAATTTTCTTTGCTTGAAGATTTCTTACTTTTTTTGCTACATCGTCATCAATCATTATTGTTCTTCGTTCTGCCATTTGAATAAAATCTTGTTTTTAATTATTAAAACCTATTTTTAGTATTCAAATGTGAACTTCATCTTCAATTTTTATACTTCCACTTTTGGAAATAAAATCAACTTTTCTAAGTAAAACTGCTTTGACTAATTTACAATTTTCTGTATGTTGATTGATTGTTTCCATTTTTGGGATTTTTTTTGTTTGAAAAATAACTCTTATCAATGAAAAAATACCTGCAAAGTTTTTTCATTAAATGTTATACATTTCCCTTTAGCAAAAAATCAACAAATTTTGTATATTTTACGCACAAAAAATTGGTTTAAATTAAAAATTATTCTAATTTTAAACACTAGGAGTTTGTTTATGATTTGGGAAGCATTCTCTACAATAAACAGGTCTGTCTTCTTTAGGTTTGAATGGTACTTGACATTCATTTCCACAATCACCACATGTTGCTGTGTGCATCTCTCTTTGTCTATTGAATCTTGATCTCCCAAATCTATCCCCACTACGTCTCTGAGGTCTGTGATTTGGGAAGCATTCTCTACAATAAACAGGTCTGTCTTCTTTAGGTTTGAATGGTACTTGACATTCATTTCCACAATCACCACATGTTGCTGTGTGCATTTCTCTTTCTTCTCCAAAGGACATATCTTTCAAAAATTTGAAACAATATACTGTAATTAAACTATTGTAAACTCCTGATATTTTCTTATGGTTATTCTTTTTTTAATACCGTGATCTTCTCTTAGATTTTCGTTAATGTGTTTTAGAAGTAGATTTTTATTAAATTTGGAGTCAAAACGATCGATATGGGGCTCAATTATTATCAAATTAAGAAACATGTTCTGAGAGCTCGAAAATTAGTTATCAAAGCCACAAATACTGCTGGTTCAGGTCATCCAGGCGGTTCATTTTCTATGGCTGAAATTTTAGGTTGTTTATTCAACAAATATCTAAAATTTGATCCTAAAAATCCACAATGGGAAGATAGAGATCGTTTAGTGTTATCAAAAGGTCATGCTGCCCCGGGTTTATTTTCAAATATGGCAGTTGCAGGATATTTTCCAGAATCAGAACTTGAAACTTTGAGAAAATTTGGAAGTAAACTACAAGGTCATCCTGATTTGAAATGTCCTGGTGTTGAATTTTGTGGTGGCTCGTTAGGTACTGGTTTATCCTATTCTGTTGGAATTGCACTTGCAGGAAAAATTGATTCTAAAGACTATCATGTCTATACAATTATTGGAGATGGAGAATCCGATGAAGGTCAGGTTTGGGAAGCTGCGATGACTGCAGCAAAATACAAAGTTGATAATCTTACTGTTTTTCTTGACAGGAATTTTATCCAACAAGATTCTTACACTGAAAAAATTATGCCACTTGACAAAAAGTTAGAAACTGATGATCTTTCTGAAATGTGGAAAGATGCTTCTAGATGGAAAACAGGTGACAAATGGAGATCTTTTGGTTGGAATGTAATTGAAATTGATGGTCATCGAGTTGAACAGATTGATGCAGCTATTACAAAAGCAAATACGATAAAAGGTGTCCCAACAATAATTATCTCAAGAACAATTAAAGGAAAAGCTGTTGAACATATGGAAGATAATCCTGCATGGCATGGAAAGGCACCTGATTCTGATGTTGTTCCAATTATCAACATGGAATTAGATTCTCAGTTTATGATTGCACCATCAATTATTGCTGGTGATATGTCAAATCTTGAAAATGAAGTTAAGAGATGTGTTTCTGGAAGAGCTGATTACATTCATCTAGATGTCATGGATGGTCAATTTGTTCCAAACAAAACATTTGATCATATTAAAATCAAAGAATTACGTCCACTTACCGTAATCCCATTTGATTCTCATTTGATGATTAACGAACCTGTAAAACATGTTAGAGATTACATTGATGCAGGTAGTGATATCATTACTGTACATGCAGAAGTAACTGATGAATCTAGTTTTGGAGAAATTCATGATGTATTAAAACAAAATCAAGTTGGTATTGGTTTTGCAATAAATCCTGATACGGAATTACCTGAATGGTCTTACAAATTCATACCTTCACTTGATCAGCTTATTGTGATGTCTGTAGTTCCCGGAAAATCTGGTCAGAAATACATTGAGGAAACTCATGCAAAAATGGCTAGATTGAATACTATTCTAAACGAGCATAATTTTTCCGGATACATTGAGGCTGATGGCGGAGTAAATCTTGAAAATATAGGCTCGGTTTTTGCAGATGGAGCACGTGCTTTTGTTGGAGGAGGAGCAATTATCGGACAACAAGATGTTCGTGCTGCAATTAGAGACTTTAGAACTGAAGTATTGTCTTCTAGAAGACAACTATTGCTTGACAAAGCAAATGATCTAGGGGGCACTGAATTAGTTAACAAATGGATTGGATTGCATGTTGTTGGTGAAAAACAAGAACAAATTAAAAAAATTGCAGAGGAGAGAGGATACCTTTGAATGAACCAGTAATGACTGACATGCGTTCAGAATATTCAAAATCTCTGATTCAACTTGGAAAAGAGAATCCAAATGTTGTTGTATTGGGAGCTGATACTACTGATTCATTAAAAACATCTGGTTTTGGAAAAGAATTTCCAAATAGATTTTTTAATGTTGGAATTGCTGAAGCAAATCTTGTTACAACTTCTGCCGGCTTGGCAGTATCTGGAAAAATACCTTTTGCAAGTACATATGCTATATTTCTACCAGGAAGAGCAGTTGATCAAATCCGAAACAATGTGGCGTATCCTTCCCCACCTGGAAAAAAAGGTCTTAATGTAAAATTTGTTGTTTCTCATGGAGGACTTTCAGTTGGACCTGATGGTGGTTCACACCAACAAATTGAGGACATTGGAATAATGAGAGTTATCCCAAATTTCCGAGTATTCATTCCTGCAGATACAATTGCAGTTTCTAAACTAACTTCTTTGATGGCAAATGAATATGGACCATTTTACATGAGAATGGCAAGATCCAAAACACCTTTGGTTCATTCAGATTCTCAAAACTTTGAAACTGGAAAAGCAATAACCTTGAGAGACGGTTCTGATTGTACAATTGCTGCTTGTGGAATCACTGTGAGAATGGCATTGGAAGCTGCTGAATCACTCCAACAAGAGGGAATTTCTTGTAGAGTATTGGATATGTTTTCTATAAAACCAATTGATAATGCAACTTTAGAAAAAGCTGCTCGTGAAACTGGATGTATTGTTACTGCAGAAGAGCATAATATTGTAGGTGGAATGGGTTCTGCAGTCGCAGAATCTGTTTCTGAATCATATCCTGTACCCATAAAGAGAATTGGTGCTCAAGATATGTTTGGTGAATCTGCCCGAGACAAAGAGATTCCTTTACTTTTAGAAAAGCATGGAATAACATCTTTTAATATGGTAAAACAAGTCAAAGAAGTTAGGAGCAAAAAATTATGAAAATATTTCTTGATACTGCCAATTTAGAATCAATAAAAAAATTCAATGACATGGGATTACTTGATGGAATCACTACAAACCCATCTCTTATGTCTAAAGAAAAAGGTAATCCTAAAGATGCAATGGAAGAGATTACAAAAATCATCAAAGGTGATGTGAGTCTAGAAGTTGTCAGCACTGATTTTTCTGGAATGGTTGATGAAGGAAAACGACTACGTCAATATGGTGACAATGTTGTTGTTAAAGTTCCTATGACTCCTGATGGCTTGAAAGCTTGTAAATCACTTTCATCTGAAGGTATTCCTGTAAATGTGACATTAGTTTTTTCACCAAACCAAGCTCTACTTGCTGCAAAATCTGGCGCAAAATATGTTAGCCCATTTATTGGAAGATTAGATGATATTGGTCAAGATGGTATGAATCTGATTCAAGATATTAAAGATATTTTCAAAAACTACCCTCATCTAAAAACCGAAATTCTGGTTGCAAGTGTACGTCACCCAATGCATGTAGTTGAAGCTGCAAAAATTGGAGCTGATGTGGTGACTTTACCTCCTGGAGTTTTAGATAAAATGCTTCAACATCCATTGACAAAAATTGGTTTAGAAAATTTCCTCAAAGATTGGGAAAAAGTCAAAGCTGAAAATCCTGATATCAAAATCTAATACAAATAAAATTACAAAAATGAAATTTGAGAGGATTTTATTAGCCTCTGCTTTTTCTTGAACCAGTTCCTCTACCAGTACTTCTAGTCATTCCTTTTGTATCTGGACGAGCTTTTGGATCAGGCATATCGCTAAGTTTTCTTGTGCCGGTTCCTCTACCAGATGATACTCTAGTATTACCTGCAGCCTTCTTTCTTGCTTCTTGAATTTTTTTAAATTCGTCACCGGACCATTTTTTGGGGTCATTATCAACTTCAATAGTTCCTGTTCCCCTTCCAGTTCGTATTCTGATTTTGCCCATAAATTTAGTTAAATTCTCTGGTATTTATCTAAGCTCATTTTTGAATAAGATCAGATCTTAGTACTACTAGTTGTTGATCCAACCTAATTTCTTGAAGTATGTAAACATCATAATTGCAGGGATTGCTGATGCAAGAATTACAATTATGAAAGTTGTAAATGGACCTAAGAACATTGGATTTTCATCAACTCCTCCTGGCAAATTTACGTTCATTCCATAAAATGTCCCAATTACTGTTGCTGGTATTGCCAGTGTGAATATTATTGTCAATACTGCCAATACCTTGTTTGTTTTTTCTGTACTTAGTACAAAATCAGTATCTTTGTAAATTTCCATTGTTTCTCTTGACTCTTCAAGTGTTTCAATTACTTTATCAATATGATCTATAATATCATCATAATACAATGAAAGATCTTCTTCATTTCTTTCAGTAAATTTTTTTACATTTTTTGTAATTTCTAATACAAATTTCTTTAATGGATTGGCTATTCTTCTTAGTCTGTTAATTTCTCGTCTAAGTAATGCAATGCTTCTTGCTACTGGTTTTGTTTCATCAAATACTCTATCTTCAATTTCATCTAGATTTGCAATGATCTTTCTTGAAGTATGTAAAAGGTCGTCTACTAACACATCTATGATTTCGTGAAGCAATAATCCTGATGATTTTTGTAATATTCTATTTTTTCTTTGTTCATCTGAATTTGATTTACAAATATCTACTAACTCTACAAGTGGTTTGAGATCCCCTTGATGAACTGTTACCAAGAAGTCTTTTCCTACAAATATTGATAATTGACTATTTTTTGAAATTCCTAATTTCTGAGTAAGTGGTGGAAAGTGAAGAATTACAAAGAAATGATCATCATAACTGTCTAATTTTGGAAGTTCGAATTTTGTCATACAGTCTTCAATGTTTAAAGCATTGAAATTGTACTTTTCAGCCAATTCTTCAACTTCTTCTCTATCTGGATTCTGTAGATCAATCCATACAAATTTCTCTGCATGTATTGTTTCAATTTTTTTCTCAATAGAATCCTCTATATTCTTCCTACCTGAGCGTAATCTATTTGAGATGAATCCTTTTCTCATGTCGAAAGGTACCCTGATACAACAAATTTAAAGCGATCGCTAAAGCCTACATAAAATCTATAGTTGATTATAAAATAAAGAACTGTGCTAAAATTTTAGGCTCTACTACTTGTAAGGAAGTAAATACATTCCACCGTAATAGGTCAGTCCGATTGTAATGGCCATTGCAACCCACCAAAATCTCATAATAGAAATTTTACATGGTTAATAATAAATCTACAGTCTAATTTTCATAAAAAATCAAAGATTATTACTGGATGATCTCTTTTCTTTATCTGTGGCCTTCGTAGTACAGTGGTTAGTATAGAGGATTGTGGATCCTCGGACAGGAGTTCGATTCCCCTCGAGGGCCCTCCTTTTATTTTATGAATTAGAATGATTCTAAACAGATTATTTGATTATGGAACTAGGATTTTGTTGGTCCAATATCCAACAAAGATGAAATATTTTTTATGTTGATATTTTTGAACATCTCTACTTCTTCTTCCTTGTTATCTATACTGATAAAGAGTAAATGCTCTTCATCAATCGGGATGGTCATTCTCTTAATCTTCTCATATGATGTAACTGAGTATAGAGGTCTTCCAACTTTGTCTTTGATTTCTACACGTGATTTCCATGACTCTATTGTTCGACTTAATTGCTCTTTAGTTTCTTCTAAAGAAAACAATTCTCTAATGTCATCTCGACGTTTTTGAAACAATAATTCCCCTTTTAGATTACACATGGCTGAAAATCTGATATTCTTATTTGACACCATTAAAACTTCTAAAAAGCTCTTGTAATCTTCCACCATCTCATTTTCACTTAATCACTAAAATACATATCTTGAATTTCCCATTTTCGACAATTTTAGAATATTCCAAATTTACTTGATTCCATCTCTTCTTTTATGGCCAACTTGAATCTAGGTGATTTATTTTCCAAATTATTGGTTAACCAAGTCAGGAATTTCTTTTCAGTACCTTTGCCCTTCAATTTGTCAAAATCAGGACCCATCATATCTACTAATTTCTGAACTAGTGACTTATTCACACTTAATACAAAAAAATGCCATCCAAATGCAAATTCTGAATCTGTCATAACAAAATCTTCCTCACTATGAACCATCTCCTCTAATAGAGATAATTGTCTAGTTAGTGCCTTGCTTGTTTTGTCATAATCTACTGCTGATACATTAATGTGCATTCTTTCGTCCATAATTGATTTGTGTTTAAACAAAATAAAAGGATTACACGAATTATTCTTTTAACATGGGTTCAAAATCTATGTCAAAATTCATTTTCATGAGTTTAATGTATGTCTGAATTGACTCTGGAATCTCTTCTCCGCAAGCAACTCCTAATTTTTTTGCATTGATCCAGATTACTAGAGTTTGAATAATTGTGAGAAATCGATCGTTTTTGATTTCAGGTGAACCAATTGCTTTTGTGTATCTTTCTGCAAATTCCCACGCTGTAACAAAATCTACACATTTTACACCAAACACTGCTAGCAACTGTTCTTGCATATTCTTTGCTTTTGTAAATGGTACTTTGTTTACGATGTATGGAAAGTCTACTTTATCTGGAATGCAATCTGGTAATGGCCCCCAAATAGTAATTATTCTTGTATCTGATTTTAATTCTTCAAATTTTTTTAACATTTGATTTGTAATATTTTCATCTGTAAACCAAAACAAAATTACTGTTGCATCAGAAATGTCTGAATCCAAAATATCTTGACATCTTAATTCAGCTTTGGTTTGTTTTTCTTCAAGATTTTTTTTTGCATTTTCAATTTTTTCACAATTATTGTCTATTCCTACTGCTTTTTCTACTTGGAATTCTTTTACTGCTATCTCTATTCCTTTTTCATCACTACATCCTAGATGATAAAAAATATCATCTTTTGTCAATTTTACAAATTTGAAAATGCTTCTTAGAGACTTTTCTGGTAGTTGAACATCCTCCCCGTTCAGTAAATTTTCTGGTAATGTATCTAAATACTCATCAATTCTCAATAATACTTGTTTTAAAAACGAGAATTTATTCTCTTATGCTTTCTAATTTGGAAACTGCTTGCCATAATTGGGTTCTAACATATGATGGCATATTGGGGTCTTGTGTTACATCATCAAGCAAGCTAATTGTATTTGCAGCTCTCACTGACAACGAATATTCTTCATTATTCAAATCAGCAATCAAATCAGTAATAGATTTTTTTATTGTTTTTGGGGTTGAGTTACTGCCAATAATCTGATTTAGTGTTTCAATTGCTTCTTTCATTGATTCTTTGTTTTGTTGCTCGTCTGCCATTTTTCCACCTTTTCTTAAAAATTAGAAGTATATAGTTACATCTCTACAAATACGCTATCTGATTCAACTGTCACGTTGTATGATGTTAAATCTCTAATTTTTGCTGGAAATTTTACTAGTTTTCCTGTTTTACAATCAAACTCTGCAGCATGCCATCCACATGTAACAACACAGCCGTCTAATTTTCCCTCTGAAAGACTTGCACCAGAATGAGTACACGAGTCATCTGTTGCACAATACTCTCCGTCGATATTTGCAACGAGTATGTCTCTTCCGTCAATAGATACCTTGATCATTTTTCCAGGAGGAATATCTGATATTTTTCCTGCAATAATTTTTCCCATTGAAGTTTTTATTTAATAATGCTTAATATTTTTTCGTAATACATGATTAGAAATGCAAAACCTTCTGACAAATCTCAAGTTTTGAAATTTTGCCAAAATACTTTTTCTTGGGGTGATTATGTAGAACATGTTTGGGATTATTGGTTAAATGAGGATTTGCTATTTGTTTATGAAAAACAATTTCCTGTTGGTATTTGTCATGCATTTTTTTCAAAGAACCAAATATGGATTGAAGGAATTAGGGTAGACTCAAATTTTCGAAAACAGAAAATCGCATCTGAACTTGTAAGTCATGTTGAATCGATAGGACAAAAAAATAATGCATTATTTTCATTCATGCTGATAGATGTTGAAAATTCAATTTCGCTTTCTATGGCTAAATCTCTTAAATATCAACTCTTAGAAATCTGGAATTTTTATTCACTTGAGCCTAAAAAAAACTCTAATTTTGATATCATCTTTGCAAAATCTTTAGATGCTTCTCTTTACCCTCATTACGTAAAGTCGTGGAGATGGCTTCCAATTGATAATACAATAGTGTCTGAACTTGTACAACAAAATAAAATAATTCAATCACAAATTAATGGTGAAGTTTCCACTGCAATTCTTTCTGATTCTGAGCATTTTGATAATACACTGATTGTTACGTTATTTTCAGGCTCAGAAAAAACATCTTTACAAATAATCTTGTTCTTACAAAACTATGCTATAGAAAATAACTATAATCGAATTCAAATATTGAGTACAGAAAAATTATTTGATTTAGAATTTTTAGATCATAAGCTTTCTTTTCATTTGTTGAGAAAAACTCTAGATTGATTTTATAACTTTAATTGTATTGTTTAAAACTCCCAAACCTTCAATCTCCATCTCCACCTTGTCCCCATCTTTTAAGAAGATTGCATTTGGTTTGTTTAACATAACTCCTGCAGGTGTTCCTGTAGAAATAATGTCTCCCTTCTCTAATGTCATTACTTTTGAGATTTTTGAAATTATTTCAGGTATTTTGATAAACATGTTGCTTGTAGAAGAATTCTGTCTTAGTTCTCCATTGATTTTGGTTGTTAATTTCAAATTTTGCGGTTCTTGAATTTCATCTGCAGTTGTGATCCATGGTCCGCATGGTGCAAATGAATCAAAGCTTTTCCCTCTAGTGAATTGTTTGTCTTTAAACTGAATGTCTCTGGCTGACACATCATTGAATACCATGTATCCAAAAACTACATTTTGTGCTTCTTCGACACTGATATTTTTACAATTTTTCCCAATTATCAAGGCTAATTCAACCTCATAATCTAACTGTGTAACAAAATCTGGGCATTCAATATTGGCATTATTTCCATTAAGGGCAGTTCTTGGTTTTATGACAATGGCAGGATCCTCTGGTGCTGTTAATCCCTGTTCTTTTGCATGATCTACATAGTTGAATGCTAAACAAATTATCTTATTGGGATTTGGAATCGGTGCTAATAATTTGAATTTAGAGAGATTTTCTTCATAAGGCAAATCTTGTATTTTATTTTTAATTTCATCAAACCATCCATCAAAAAGAAAATCTTTGACATTGTGTGGAATTGGAACACCTGTCAGGTATGTTATCTCGTCTTTTGTTGCAACTTTATCTTCTTTAACAAATCCATACGTTTCGTTATTCTCATGTACTAATCGTGCTATTTTCATGTCAATCACTTGTGTGTAAAAATTGCCTGATTCTGTGAATCTTTTCTACAATATCCAAACCTAACAAATTGAATTTCTTCTCCTTCCTTTAATTGAAGATACTGGGGTTCTGTATAAACGTCTAATTCTTCTAAACTATCTTCATTAAATTCTTCATCATTGAATAAAATTTTTGGAATAATCATTTTAATTTCATGTGCTGTTTTTTGTGGAACCCATTGAATTTTCAATATATTTGATGAATCTCCATCTCTCTCAAACTCTCCTTCTAATTCATTACCGATTTTTGTAATCTTGACATTACCTAATCCTAAAAGTCTGATTGTTGATTGTTCTTTGATTGCTTCTGAATCGTCTCCAGAAATGTAAAAATCTTCAGTGATTTCGATTTTTCTTTTACCCAAATCATTTATTGGATGATTAGGAACTTCAACTATTGTTGATTGCAAATTTTTTATTTTCAATTTTTTAGCATTTTTAACCATAAACAATCGCATACTATCTGCATCTACAAATTTCCTATTGAATGCCTCAAGAGCATCAAATGGTGCAAGTGTATTTGCTTTTGTTAGTCCCAAAGACATGATAAATTTTCTAATTGCCTCAGGTTTGATTCCTCTTCTTCTTAGTGCCTCTAGAGTTGGAAGTCTAGGATCATCATACCATGAAACTTTACCTTCTTCAATTAGGGGCTTGATTATTCTCTTTGATATGGGCATTCCTTTGAATTCGAGCCTGGAAAAAAAACCTTGTTGAGGTTTTCTCATGCCTAGTGCATCTAAAATTGCATCTATGAGTTCTTTTCTCAACTCAAATTCTTTTGAACGAAATGCGTGTGTGACACCATCTATGCTATCTTCAATTGCCACTGCAAAATCATAACTAGGCCAAATTCTGTATTTGTCACCTACTGTGTAATGTTTTTCATCAATGATTCGTAATAGTACGGGATCTCTCATAACTGCATTATCTGCTTTCATATCTCCACGAAATCTAACTATTGCTTCACCTGGTTTGAACTTGTTTTGCATCTTTTCCCAATTTTTGTTGTTCTTCCCAACATCTTCCATACTGCATTTGCAAGCTTTTCTTTCTCTACGATTTTGACTAATGTCTTCTCTTTTACAAGTACAAACATATGCTTTACCAGAATTAATTAATTCAATTCCTTTTTCATAAAATACTTCCATGTCATCAGAAGTACTTTTTACTTGATCAAATTCAATTCCCAACCATTCTAACCCTACTTTGATTGCAGCATGATACTCCATTCTTTCAGCTTCAGGATTAGTATCATCCATTCTGAGTATAAATTTTCCTCCATACATCTTTGCATATTCTGAATTAATTATTGCAGCTTTTGCATGTCCTATGTGTGGATAACCATTAGGTTCTGGAGGAAATCGTGTAACAACTTTTCCTTGTATTGCATCTTTCAGTTCTGGTAATCCTTCCCTTTCTTCTATTTTTTCTTTAGGTGCTAATGCTTCTGGGAATTTCTCTTCCATCTCTTTTTGTTGTTCTTCTGGTGATAGTTGATTTACTGATGCAACAATTTCTGAAATCTCTCCTGAAATTTCTTTTACTTTTGTTCTAAATTCTGGTTTTGTTCCAAGAATTTTCCCTAAAATTATTTTATCCTGAGTTTGCCCTCCATGCTCAAAAGCATTCTGAAGAGCCATTTTTCTAATCTCGTGTTTTATTTCTTCATCCATTGTAATTACCTGATATGATGTCTAGACACTTCTCTTAACTACAAAATCTAATAATGCAATAAGTTCAGTTTTTGCTGAACCAGAGTATTTTGAGAGTGATTTTTCGGCTTTTTCAGCGTATTTTAGTGCCTGTCTCCTGACACTGTCTTCAATACCAAGAGAACGAATTACATCTACTGCCTTGTTCAGATCATTTCTTGAAATTTTTGAATTTCCAAATGCCTTTAAAATAATTTTTTTATCTTTGCCTTTTGCGAGCTTTATTGCCATTAGTATTGGAAGTGATTTTTTACCTTCTCGAAGATCATTACCTACTGGTTTTTTTGTAATTTTTGGATCTCCCATCACACCAATCAAGTCATCAGTAATTTGAAATGCAATTCCTAGGTTTCTTCCAAATGATGAAAGATTTGAAATGTCTTTGCCTTTATTTGTAGCACATATTGCTCCCATTGCACAGGATACATCAAACAATGCTGCAGTTTTCTTTCCAATCATTGTAATGTATTGCGATTGTGTAGGAATTTTTTTTTCTTCAGCCATTTTGACATCAAGTAGTTGTCCCTCACAAACATCTACACATGCTTTTGCAAGTCGTGAGATAAGATGTGTTGTTGCAGTTGGTGATAATTTTGTATCTGAAATTACTTGATATGCTTTTGAAAATAACACATCTCCTGCAAGAATTGCAATCGGCATGCCGTATTTTCTATGTGTGGTTGGAACTCCGTGACGCATTTCATCATTATCCATAATGTCATCGTGAACTAAAGTAAAATTATGAACCATTTCCACTGCACTAGCTGCTGGCATTGCATTGGAAGATTTTCCTCCCAAAATTTGACAACTTCTAATTACCATGTATGGCCTGAGTCTTTTTCCTCCATGAACTATAAGATGACCTGCAGCATCATAGAGTTTTTTTGGATTACCTTTTAGTTTTGATTTAAGATACTTGTTTACAGTTTTTGCATTTTTTTCAATTTGTTTAGTTTTTTTCATTTACTAATCTCCATTTTTCTTCTGGCAAATGTGTTTTGATTGCATTTTGCAATCCTTCATGAACCTCATTCGTCATCCATGTAGATAAGATATTTGCATGTTTTTCAAGCACAGATTTATCTGATTTTTCAAGTAATTCTAATGCAATTAACATCCATGGACAATAAATTTCAGGTTTTGTTTTGATTTCTGAAAGTAATTCATCAGCTGAACTCCATTTTATTTCGTCTATCTCGCCTTCAATCTCTTTTAGTTCTGTCGATTTGTCAATTACTCCAATTAATGTTCCACAAATTTCATTTTCTGAACCTACATCTTTGTATGGCACATGATATTCGAATTTGTGTAAATAATCTAATTTTCCTTCAATACCTAATTCTTCAGGCATTCTTCTTTCACCTGATGAGACATAAGTTTCTGATTCTCTAGGATGGCTTGCAAATGTTCCATCCCAATCTCCTGGCCATAACATTTTTTCTTTTGCCCTTCTTGTTAGTACCAGTCTTCCACTATCATCAAACAATAATGCAGTAAATGCTCTGTGTAGTTTTCCATTTGGCAAATGACATTTTACTTTCTCTTCTTTTCCAATCGGATTATCGTTTTCATCTACTAAGATAACAAATTCTTCAGCCATTATTTCCCTCTGAACAATGTTCCTTCAAATTTCCTATTTTTAACCGCTTTCACTATTCTTTCAGGTTTGTTCCCATTGACAAAAAATACATTCATTCCCATCTTTGAAATTTTTGATGCCTCTTCTATTTTTCTAGTCATTCCTCCTGTTACATCCATTTTATTTTCAGAAATTGATGGACGTTCTCCTTTTAATTCGTGAATTAATTTTTTAGATTTAAGATCTGAATACACTCCGTCCTCATTTAATGCAAAAATACAAAGTTTGGGTTTTAGAATTTTTGCAAGATGTGTCATTATTTTATCTCCTGATAAAATGAATGTCTTGTTTTGTCCATACCATAATGCATCTCCAAAAGTGACTGGAATCAAGCCTGATTTTGAGATTTTTTCAATTTCTTTTACTTTTTTTGGTATTGGTTTGTTCCCTGTCATGAAATCTGTGGGTGGTAGACAGTATGGTTTTAATTTATTTTTTAGAAATGAATCTAAAATTATCTTGTTTAGTTCAATCATGGAATTTTTTACAATTGAAACTCCTCTCAAATCGTATTTTCTTTCTTTAGTGTGCATGTCATACTTAACAGACCAATAATGTCCATAGGATCCTCCTCCGTGAACTATTATTATTGGCTCTTGGATCTTTTTTAGACTCTTTGCAAGATTATCTATTGTCTTTCTTCTTGCTGACAGTGGTTTTTCCTTATTTGTAATAATTGAACCACCTAATTTTATTAGAATCATATTTGTTCCAAACTATCTATATAATTAAAAAGTATCCAGTCCTTTGAAATCAATTTTTACAGAAAAACATTCGTGATTTTTTTCTTTGAATTCTTTGATCGTATTTTCTAAATTTGATTCATCTGTAAGGGCAAAAATACATCCTCCTCCTCCTGCACCTGTAATTTTTGCACCAAATGATGAATTTTGTCCAGTTTGAATCATCTCTCTGAGTTTGGCATTTGAAATTCCAATTCTCTCCAAGTACTCTTGATTCTTAATTACTCTCTCACCAAGTTCTCTAATGTTATTTTCTTTTAACAATTCTAATACATTTTCAATAAGATGTGATTCATCTTTACATAATTTTGAAAATTCTGCTTCATTGTTTTTTTTGAATTTTCTTACTCCTGCCACAACACTTTCTGTTGAATGTTCAACATTTGAATTTGCTATAACTAGATGAAAATTAGGCTCAGATTCTATTTTGGAAAACCCATTTTCCTTGTCGTACTCCATTAATCCTCCAAAAGTGCAAACCGTACAATCTGCACCTGATGTGTTTTGAAAAATTGTTTTTTCTGCCTCTATTGCAAGTTTTAGAATCTCTTCTTTTGAATTATTTTCAAATAGATTTGAAATTGCAGCTGCTCCTGCTACACAACAAGCAGATGATGAACCTAAACCAACACCTAATGGAATTTCTGATTCAACGTCTATCTTGATTCCAAAATTTTTATCTTGAATTATTTTATTTGCCAAATAATAAAATGGTTTTAGCGGTGAATTAATTTCTGAAATTGGTTTGTTTGGTTCTAATTCAAGGTGACCAATATTAGATTTGATTGAAATTTTTCTTTCATCAATTTTTTCTGCAGTAACTGCGATTCTTTTGTTAATTGCACAAAGAATCGCTTTAACTCCATACACAACAAAATGTTCTCCAAAAAGAATAACTTTTCCAGGAGCAGAGGCTTTAGATTTCAAAAGTAAATGCTTTAGAGTTTTGATTTATTTATTCGATTTCCTCTTCGGTAATCTTTGTTTCAAAATCATCAATTTCAATATTCATTGGGTCTTCTTCTTTTAGTTCTCCTTTTTCAATGAGAATTTGACGTACCAATAACCAGTAAACTGTAGCTAGCGCTTTTCTTCCTCTGTTGTTTGCTGGTATGATTACATCTAGATTTGATGTAATATTATCTGTATTTGCAATTCCGATTACTGGAATGCCTGCATTAGTTGCTTCAGTAATTGCTTGTTCGTCAACTTGAGGATCGGAAATTAAAACCAATTTTGGTTCAATGTAATATGGTAATGATGGGTTTGTTAGAGTTCCTGGCATAAATCTTCCAAGTAATTTCTTTGAACCTAATGTTTCACAGAATTTTTCAATTGGTGTTTCTGCATATTGTCTGCCTGAGCATACAATAAGATTCTCTACACCTAATCTGTTGATGAATTTAGCAGCAGTCTTAATTTTGTCCAGTGTGATATCCAAATCAAGCATGTAAAGTCCTTCTGGGCTAGCCTTGGTGATGAATGGTCTCATGAATTTTGTTTTAACTTGTGTACCCACTCTGATTCCTGTAGATAGGATCTTCTTTTTGATGTCTGTTGTTTCTGCTTGTTGGCTCATAGCGATTTTAAACCTCTGCCATACCGCGTATTAAATCATGCTCTGATAGGCGTAATAATTCATTTAATTTTGCCACTCTTTCTCCTCCAACAACGCCAACTTTGAGCATTTTTGACTTTGTTGCAAGACCAATATGGGAAATTTGTGAATCCGTAGATTCACCTGATCTGTGTGATGTGATTAATCTAATGTTATTTTCATTTGCCAAGTTTGCAAATTCTAGTGCATCATAAAGACTTCCTGCTTGATTAACTTTCAAAATTGCTGCATTACATGATTTCTTGTCTATGGCTTTTGAAAGAATACCTTTGTTTGTTACTGTCAAATCATCTCCTGTGATTAGCGTATTTGGAAATTTAGCTGTTAATTCTGACATGTCTTCAAATGCTTCTTCGTGAACTGCATCCTCTGCATAAATTAATTTGAATTTTTCAATAATGTCTGCTGCAAAATCAATTTGTTCTGATGTTGTGTTTTCAAAACCTGCTCTGTCATAAACATACTTTGATTTTTCTTCATTCCATTGTGTTGATGATGCAAAATCTACTCCTAAAGATACTTCTTTTCCTAAAGTAAATCCTAAATTCTCACAAGCCATTGCAGAAACTTCTAATGCTTTTTGATTTTCTAACTTTGGTGCCCATCCCCCTTCATCTCCTCTTCCATTTGTAAAATTAGGATCTTCTTTTTCTAAAACACTACGCAATTCTTTATGTACTGCCAAATTAGTTTCAATTGATTCCTCAATAGTTTTTGCTCCGGTTGCACAAATCAATATTTCTTGAATGTCTGGTGTACCTGGCCCTGCATGAGCTCCTCCACCTAGGATGTTTCCTAAAGGAAATGGAAATTTGAATGATGATTCATTTGATAGTGTTTTGAATAGTGGTTGGTCTAGTGCTTTTGATGCTGATTCCATGGATGCAATTGTTACTGCAAAAGCAAGTGCTCCACCAATTTCTGAATAATTTGATGAATTATCAAAACTTTTCAGTGTATCATGAATTCCTTTTAGATCAGATGACTCTAACCCAATAAATTTTTGAGAATTTTCTTTCAAAACTTGAAGACTGTCTTCAGGCCTTCCATTGCGGAAACTAACTGCTTCATATTTGCCAACGCTTGCACCTGATGGGGCACAAACTCTTCCTACAAATTTTCCCTCAGATTCAACATCTACTTCTATTGTTTTGCTGCCTCTACTATTGTATAGAATACGTCCTTCAATCGAAGTGATCTTGGCCAAGTTATTCTAACTCAGATTGAACTTCTTGTTTTCTTCTCTGAATTGCTTCATAGAATGGAATTACTTGTTGAATTGTTTCAACCGTAGTTAGTAACATCCTTCTACAACAATATCTCTCGATTCCAAGGGATTCTAGAGTTTTCTCTGGATCTTCTCCAGCTTTGATTTTATTTTGATAATCGTCATATTTGTCTGCAATTAGGTTTCCACATGTAAAACATCTAACAGGAATTAACATACGAACGAAAAAGTAATCAAGGATTATAAAAACCATACATGGAAATTTCTTTGCGGGCGTCGCCCAGCCTGGCCAAAGGCGCTAGCTTGAGGGGCTAGTCTCTCAGGAGTTCGTGGGTTCAAATCCCATCGCCCGCATACAAACTTTGAAAATCATTTTTCAAATTTTTTGAGTGTTTTAATTAATTCAGTCCTTCTTTTTTCTTCAGTAATTGCAGATCTCACATCATCTACTAAAATTCTATTTACATCGATTTTTCTTCTTGCTTCTTTTACCACTTTATCATACATCGAGAAAGTGTAAAGTTGCAGATACAAGTTTTCCATTACTTCAAAAACTCTTGTGGCTTCTTCAATTTCTCCAATTCTGATTTTATCAAAAACCATTCTTTTTAATTCTCCAATACAATCTAGTAATCCCAAAACATATGATTCTGGCATCACTCCTAATTTTTTATCTGATGGGATTTCTTTTTTTTCTACAATTGCAATTAGGCATGCAGCTTCAACAAATTCTTGTTCGGGAGTAATGATATATCTTCTTAAATCTCCTGTAGCTTTTTTCTTGTATTTTTTTAATAGTGATTCTGCTTTTTTTAGATTGTTCTTTCCTGTCTTTGTATCATTTTTATGAATTGCAATTATTGATCTACTACAAAGAACGATTATCTCTCTAGTGTTTTTCAGTAAAAATTCTCTTGAATCTTGAACGTTTCCTAAAGTCTTTGAAATTTTATTCAATGATGGTTTTACATTTTTTAATGTCATATCTGGTGTTCATAATACCTTGGATAAAGCCGTTTTCTAAACTCTTATTTTGGATATGATTCTTACGTAAATTATGGAAATAACAGTTGATCAAATGTACAATATTGAAAATAAAGGTCATGATATGGGATTTTTAAAAAAATTCATGATGGAAAATGCTGGTGCTGCCGCAGTAAAAAGATTAGTTGAAAAACTTGGAAATGTAGATTCAAAAAATATTTTGATTTTTGTTGGTATGGGAAACAATGGTGGTGATGGATTAGTCATGGCAAGACACCTTGCTGGATACAATGCAAAAGTTACAGTTATGCTTCTTGGAAATCCTGAAAATATCAAAACTGAAGAAAGTAATTGGAATTGGTCAATTCTAGAGAAAATGCCTTCTGTAAAACTAATGACTGGAGGAACTACTAATTTTGATTTTAAACCCGATGTGATTGTTGATGGAATTCTGGGAACTGGCATATCTGGAGAAATCCGAGAACCATACGCATCTGCAATTAATTACATCAATCAGACTGATTGTTACAAATTTGCTGTGGATGTCCCATCTGGATTGGATCCTCAAACAGGTGAAACTGCAAATATCTTTACAAAGTGTGACATGACTGTGACATTTCACAAAATGAAACAAGGAATTCCAAAAAGAAAGGACTTGACTGGTGAATTATTTGCAGAAAAAATTGGAATTCCTCCAGAAGCAGAAGAGGGAATTCTATGATAGTTCATCAAATCCAAGTTGGAAACATGCAAAATTTTTCTTACATTGTTGTAGATGAAGACACAAGCGAATCTATCATAATTGATCCATCTTGGGATCTCATTGAGTTAGAGATGGTAATCAAAGAAAATGACTTGAAAATAAAATACATTGTTAATACTCATCATCACTTTGATCACACCATTGGAAACGAAGCAATGGCAGAATCTACCAAAGCACCAATTATTCAACATGAAAATTCTGAATTAAAACATGATATCACAGTCAAAGATGGTGATGTCATAGAATTTGGAAATTCAAAATTAAAAGTACTTCACACTCCAGGCCATTCCAAGGATAGTATTTGTTTGATAGGTGATGGAAAAATTTTCTCAGGTGATACTTTGTTTGTTGGAAACTGTGGCCGTATTGATTTACCTGGTGGCAGCGCAAAAGAACTCTATCACAGCCTATTTGATATCCTTTATTCATTAGATGATAATTTGGTCCTATATTCTGGGCACAATTATGGTCACAAAGAGATTTCTACACTTGGACAAGAAAAGATAACAAATATGGTAATGCAAAAGAGAACTGAACAACAATTTCTTGATATGATGGGTTAGTGATTTGTTGAAAGATTTTGAATTATATGGAAATGTTGATCTGGCTCAAAATTTCATTGATTCTGTAAAATCTGGTAGATTTCTTTTTTCATTTGTTATTTCATATACTGAAACTTCTGAAATTCCTGGAATAACTTTTGCAGGTGCTGATAAGGATTCAATTCAATATACTCCTCCAGCTGATGCAGAATATCTCCATTATGGGTATTGTAAAACTATTGATAAAATTCCAATGACTCCTGACGGAAAACCCACTCCTGGATTATTAACTAAAACTGCTTTAGAATCTGCAAGTATTTCTCATTTGACAATTAATGCTGGTAGTAAAATCGTTCCTCAATTACCTTTTATTGAATCCGGATTGCCTTTTGGAAAAAATATTTTAGTTCAAGATGCAATGAATGATACAATTGTATCTCATGCAGTTGAATATGGTCAAATTCTTGGAAGAATCTTAGCATCATTAACTGATTGTTTATTGATTGGCGAATGTATCCCTGGTGGAACAACTACTGCTTTAGCATTGTTAAAAGCATTAGATTATGACGCAAAGGTTAGTTCGAGCATTCCTGAAAATCCTATTGAATTAAAAAATCAAATTGTAACATCTGCACTTGAAAGAATTGATTCAGAACATCCCTACAGTATTGTTGCAAAAATTGGTGATCCGATGATTCCTTTTGTTGCTGGAATGTTAAGTTCTGCTTCTAGTGTGTCTAAAGTAATGTTGGCAGGTGGTACACAAATGGCTGCAGTTTTGGCATTTGCATCAAAAATTGGATTTAATGAAGAAAACACTGCAATTGGAACTACATCTTACATTACAAATGATGAAACTGCAAACTTCAAAGAACTTATTCATGAAATCTCAGATATCCCTATTCTTTCTGTAGATCCAGGCATGAAAAATTCCAAATTTTCTGGTTTAAGGGCATTTTCTGAAGGATTTGCGAAAGAAGGAGTTGGAGCAGGTGGCAGTATTATTTCTTCAATGCTGAAAACTGGTAATAACTCTGAAACTTTGTTGAATTTAGCTGAAAAAGAATACCAACGACTATTTACTTGACTGTAACTGATTTTGCAAGATTTCTTGGATAATCAGGATCTGTGTCTTTTTCAAGTGCTGCATAATATGACAACAACTGAATTGGAATTATCTCTGAAATTGGATATAACACTTCATTAATTTTTGGCATTTCAATCCAATAATCATAAACATCACTTTTCACATCTGACACACCAATAATTTTTGCACCACGAGCTTTAATTTCTCTTGCACTGGTAAGAGTATCTGAATATGTTGAATCATTTGGATTTAGTATGATCACAAATACATTGGAATCCATTAAGGCAAGAGGTCCATGTTTTAGTTCGCCACCTGCAATTCCTTCTGCATGAATATATGTCAGTTCTTTGAGTTTTAGTGCAGATTCTGTTGCAATTGGATAATTGATTCCTCGACCTAGAATGTAAATGTCTGAAATTTCTTTCAATTCTTTTGCAATTTTTTGAATGTTGGTTGGGTTGTCCAATGTTTTTGAAATTGACTTTGAGAAATCTTCAAAATTAATTGTAATGTCATTATTGCTTAATTTTTGCACAATTTTGTACAAGATTACAAGTTGTGATGTGAAACTTTTAGTTGCAGCAACCCCAATCTCTGGACCACAATTCAAACCAATCACAACATCTGCTTCTCGTGCAAGCGAAGATGTCACTAGATTAACAATTGCAATAATCTTACAATTTGCATTTTTTGCAATTTTTACTGCTTCTAAAACGTCTGCACTCTCTCCACTCTGAGATATTGCAATTAGGATGGAATTTTCTTCAATAATGTTTGGATCAAACTGAAGCTCACTAGACATGATTGACTCAGTCTTGATTTTGACATATTTTGACAAAATCTGCTTTGCAATTAGTGCTGAATTGTAGCTTGTTCCACTACCAGTAATGTAGATATTTTTTGCCTGTCTGATATAGTCTGTTGCTGCTTCTATCTCACTAGATGTCTTTTCTCCTGCCTTCAAAATTGTCTCAGGCTGTTCGTAAATTTCTTTTAGTGTAAAATGTGCATAATCTCCCTTGTATGCATCTCCAAATTCTTTTGAAACTTTGGTAATTTCATACCCTGTTTGTTCTCCATTAAAATCTGAAATTTGGAATTTGTTTTTATCAAATATTACAAAAGTTCCATTCTCCATATAGATTGCATTATCCGTAAATTCAATAAATCCTAGTACATCACTTGACAAAAAGTAATCATCTTTTCCTACTCCAATAATTAATGGTTCATGAAATCTTGCAGCTGCTAATTGCCCATCTTCAAACATTGCAACAAATGAATAATGTCCTTTTAGTTGAGAAACTGTTTTTAGAATTGTTTCTTTGACATTCTTTGTTTGGTCGTGATGTTTTTGGAGTAAATTTGAAATTATTTCACTATCTGTCTCACTTTTGAAAACATATCCATCACTTTCTAATTCTTTTTTTAACTCTTCAAAATTTTCTATAATTCCATTATGAACAATTGCAATTTTTCCTGAATTGCTAGGATGTGGATGAGCATTTACATCTGTTACCTTTCCATGTGTTGCCCATCTGGTATGACCAATTCCAACTCTTCCAGGTAATGTTTCTAATTGTACTTTTGAATTGACTTCTTGTACTTTTCCAGTCCCTTTTTTCAATCCAATTTGGTTTTCTGATTCTGTTGCAACTCCTACACTATCATATCCTCTATACTCCATTCTCTTTAGACCCTTTACGATTATGGGTGCTGCAGTTTCTTTTCCATAATAGCCGATAATTGAACACATGTCTATTCTACCTGTAATTGGGGGTTATTTACTGCTTAAGTAATTATTATTTTATCGCGGTGTGGTTATTTCACTGAAAAATCTAATTATTCTATGATTCTGTTGAAGGACTTTCTTCTTTTTTCTCTTCAGCAGGAGCCTCTACTGTCTCTTCAGCAGGAGCCTCTACTGTCTCTTCAGCAGGAGCCTCACTCTTTGTCTTTTCTAAAACTTGTGGAATCTTTGATTCTGGTGCAAAGTGAATACTGTTTTCTTCTTCTACTGTAACTGTGTATGAAGGAATGTCTACTTTTCTCTCACCAATCATAATGTGACCGTGAATAACTGCTTGTCTTGCTTGGTATGGTGTCTTGAATCCTAATTTCTTTGTAACAATAGTTTGTAATCTTCTTGAAAGCAAATCATTTGCAGTCAAGTTAAGTACATCATCTAGTGTTGCATCTGAACTAACCAGTCCTATTCTAGCTAATGATTTCATTAGAATTGGTTCTTTTTCTGCTCTAACTTCTTGTCTTAATGCAAGTAATGATCTTGCTTGATGTCTGACTCTGGATAGTTCTGTATGTGCTTTCCATAATTCTCTTTTAGTTCTTAATCCAAAAGTTCCTAGAGTTTTCAACTCTTCCATTTTTAATTCATAATTAAGAGGTCTCTTTGGTTTTCTCCAAACTCTACGTGGATATTTTGGATCTCCCATTCAAAACACCTATTCTTTTTTCTCCTCTGCAGCTGGTGCTGCTTCTGCTGGTGCTGCTTCTGCAGCTGGTGCATCTGTAGTTGGAGCTGCTGCGGCTGCTGGCGCATCAGATGATGATTTCTTTGCAGGAGCTGCCATACCACCTTTTGCAACACCGACTGCTCCACCTTTTCTACCTGATGTTCTTGTTCTTTGTCCTCTTACTTTGAGACCGCTAAGATGACGATAACCTCTCCAACTTGCAGTAACTCTTTCTCTTTCAATATCATTTCTTAATGTAAATGGAATATCTGATGTTAGCAAATGCAAATCATTGCCAGTTTCAATGTCTTTTCTTCTGTTGAGGAACCATGTTGGAAAGTTGCCTTCAGCTGGATTTGTAATTAGTTTCTCAATTGCTTGAACATTTTCATCGGTAAGGTGACCAATGTTTGAGTTTGAATCAATGTTTAATGTGTCTAGAATTGCTGTGGCAAAATTATATCCAATCCCCTTGATCTGAGTGAGTCCAACTAGCATCTTTCTCTCTCCTGGGATATCGTTTCCCACAATCCTAACAATGTGTCTATATTCTTGAGTGCTCAAGTATTCCAAAATTCAAGAAAACCCCGATAAAAACCATGCTAGGCACCATTTTAGGTTGATTTTCAGATTTTATGCATTATATGCTTGACTACAAGTATCTGCTAGATTATCTAAAGTCCTCATCTTCAGTCCAATCATTCCCTTGTACGTTCCACTGATTGCACTGACAACATTTTTTGACCCCTCTTTGGGCATCAATATCTATGCAGTAACAATGTTCTCCTTTCCCTGATGGGTCATTTTGACAAAGTTTTTGCATACTGTGGTAATGGGGCTTTTTTCTTAATTATCTTATTGAATTTTGAAAAGTTATAACTTTCAATATTCTCATCTCTATTGAAATGGCAGATACTTTTGATCGCGAAAAAGTTGTAGATTGCATGTTTGATCCTGTGACATCTTCAATTTTAGCAGAATTAGAAGACGGTGAAAAAACATGTTCATCTTTGGCACAACAAGCATCTATTTCTGAATCTGAGGTTTTGGAAAGACTGTCTTATTTGATAGAACATGAATTTATCATAAAAAATACTGATGGTGAAACTACTCTTTCTGCAAATTCTGAAAAACTTAGTAGTATCGTTGAGAGTGGAGATAACTTTGATGAAACCATTAGCAGTCTTGAAAAAATGGATAGTTATCTAAACTGATTTTTTCTTACTTTTAATTTTGTAAATACCAGAACCTACCAATCCAACCATTCCAATTATCAAAATATATGCTGAAACAAAACTAAGTGATTTCTTTCCAGCATCTGGAAGTGGTCCTATTGCACCAAATACTTGAATATCTTCATTTGAATCAGTTTGAATGATTAATTTGTAAGATCCTGTGTCCGTAATGTCAAATTCTTCTTCAATAGTTTCTTCATCTACATTTTTTGATACTATTTCATTACCAAACGGATCTAAAATTTTGGCTGAAACTGTATTCTCCTTAAACTCCATTACTTGTACTGCAAAAACCCCTGTGGCAGATTCTTCTGAATTAAATTCTCCTGAAATAGTCAGATCTTGACTTGAATTGATTTTCCCATTACCTTGGAAAACACCTTCTAGAATTACCTGGTTTCCAGCTGCAAGCAAAATTAATCCAACCACAATTAATGTGCCTGAAACAACTAGGATGATTCCAGCCTTTTCCATATTTTTGGCACCTTTTTCTTTACTTTAAACCTAATTTTTCTAATTTCAAAATTTAGCCCTGTTTAACAAAGTTAGATTGGGCTAAGAAAGTTAGCTTAGGTTAAATTTAAATAAACTTTTCACAACTTCTTTTTAGAAATGAAAAAACCGATCATTATTACAACTGTAGTAATTGCAGCAATAATTGCAGGATTGTCATCTACTGTTTTTACTCAAAACAACAGTTCTGATGAAATTATTCTTAGTGATGCAGAACAATCTGCTGGCAATACTGAAACAATTATGGTTACAACTACCACCAATGTTGTAACCGATCTTGTTGAAAATATTGGTGGAGACAATGTGTCGGTTACCGGATTAATGGGACCTGGCGTGGATCCTCATTTGTATCGTCCCAGCGCAAATGATGTAAAAAAACTTCAGGATGCTGATATTGTATTTTACAATGGTTTAGACTTGGAAGGAAAAATGGGTGACATATTTGTAAAAATAGGACGAGAAGGAACAGCAGTGTGGGCTGTATCTGAAAATATTTCCCATGAATCACTCTTGAGTCTTGATAATACAGGTCATTTTGATCCCCATATTTGGTGGGATGCAGAATTGTGGATGGAGGCAGCTAAAGTTGTTGCAACTGGATTAAGTGAATATGATCCAGAAAATTCCCAAGCATATGAAAAAAATCTTCAAGAGTATTTGACACAATTAGAAGAACTTGATCAAGATAGTTTAGAGAAGATGAATTCTATTTCCCAAGGACAACGAGTTCTTGTAACTGCTCATGATGCCTTTCAGTATTTTGGTCATGCTTATGGTTTAGAGGAGATGGCAATTCAGGGATGGAGCACTGATAGTGAAGCTGGAATAAGAGAGATTCAAAATTTAGCTGATGAAATATCTGAGAGAAAGATAAAAGCCGTATTTGTAGAAACTACTATTTCTCCTGCCACAATTGAGGCTTTGACTGCTGCAGTTCAGGATAAAGGACATGATGTTGTGATTGGTGGCAAATTATTCTCAGATGCCATAGGTGAAAAGGGAACTAGTGAAGGAACCTATGTTGGAGCTTTTACACACAATGTTGAGACAATTGTGAATGCATTGAAATGATGGAGCAAAAATCGGTTCGAAGAAACATGAATGACGAACAAACATTTCCAATTGAAATCAAACATCTTTCTGTTACCTATCGTACTGAACCTGCATTATGGAATTTAGATCTAAATCTACCTGAAGGACAATTAATTGCAATTGTTGGTCCAAATGGTGCAGGTAAATCTACTTTGATAAAAGCAGTAATGGGATTGGTTCCAATCACTGCAGGCAAAGTAAGCATTTATGGAAAACAATATTCAAAACAAAGAAGCAAAGTGGCGTATGTTCCACAACGTGGAACTGTTGATTGGGATTTCCCTACTGATGCATTAGATGTTGTAGAGATGGGGCTTTATGGAAAACTTGGATGGTTACGTCGTCCTAATTCTCAAACAAAAGAGAAAGCAAGAGAATGTTTGGAAAAAGTTGGGTTAAAGGATTATGCAGATAGACAAATTGGTCAGTTGTCTGGAGGCCAACAACAAAGAGTATTCCTTGCAAGAGCTTTGGCCCAGGATCCTCAAATTTATCTTATGGATGAGCCATTAAACGGAGTTGATGCAATTACAGAAGAGACAATACTCTCAATTCTTGAGGATCTAAAAAAAGAAGGAAAGACAATTGTGATGGTTCATCATGATCTGCAAACTGTGGACAAGTATTTTGATTGGGTTGTAATGCTAAATAGGAATCTGATATCTGCTGGACCAATAAAAGAAGTATTTACAAAAGAAAATTTGGATATTGCGTATCAAGAAAAACAACGCATGTCTATTCAATAACATAAAAGATGTAGAATGGTTTTAGAAGAAATACTGACTATCTTTGTAGGGATTTTTACTGATTATACTCTCAGGTATGTTGCTCTTGGTTCTGCTATTTTAGGAATAACTAGTGGTGCTTTGGGATGTTTTACTGTTCTACGAAAACAGAGCTTGTTTGGGGATGCTTTAGCTCATGCTGCATTACCAGGTATTGGATTTGCGTATCTTTTTGCTGGAACAAAAGATTCACTGCTCTTGATGTTGGGAGCTGCAGTGTTTGCATGGTTTGGTGGAATTGTTACATTGACAATTACAAGTACTACAAGAATAAAGCAAGATGCAGCACTTGGAATAACCCTCTCAGTTTTTTTCGGTCTTGGAATTGTTCTTCTTACATACTTGCAGAGTATTGGAGGTGCAAGTCAAGGTGGATTGGATAGATTTCTTTTTGGACAAGCAGCTGCTTTGATAGAAACAGATATCATAAATCTAGGAATTTTGGCAGCAGGATGTTTTGTAGTTCTGATAATATTTTTCAAAGAGCTAAAAATTGCAACATTTGATAGTGTATTTGGACAAAGTTTAGGTTTTCCAACAAAATACTTTAGTGCATTATTAACATCTGTAATAGTTGTAGCAGTTGTTATTGGTCTGCATACTGTTGGTGTAGTCTTAATGGTTTCAATGCTTATAGCTCCTGCGGCTGCAGCAAGGCAATGGATATCTAGTTTGAAAAGTATGTTGATTCTTTCTGCTATATTTGGAGGTGTAAGTGGTGTGATTGGTTCTATGATTAGTAGTACTACAGAAGGAATGTCTACAGGCCCTGTTATTGTAATTACAATTACTACCATATTGGGCATCTCTCTTTTCTTTTCTCCAAAAAATGGATATCTTTTCCAATACATCCGTAAGAGAAAACAGCGTCAAAGTAACTTTAATGAAATCAATACTATTTCAGGAGAAAACTCAAATTGATAGAGATATCTAATGATCTAATTATTATTGGAACTGCTGTACTAGTTGCAGCAAATTGTGCATCAATTGGAACTTTCTTAGTTTTAAGACAAATGGCCATGATGTCTGATGCCATTAGTCATGCTGTATTATTAGGAATAGTAATTGCCGTGTTTATGGTTGGAGGTCGAGAAACTATTCCCGTAATAGTTGGAGGTGTACTGTCTGGTATCTTGACTGTTTCAATTGTAGAGATGCTTTATCGTACAGGTAAACTAAAACAAGACAGTTCCATTGGCATCGTCTTTCCATTTCTTTTTGCAATTGGTGTGATACTTGTCACACAAGCTGGTAATGTACACATTGATGCACAACATGTACTGTATGGTTCAATTGAATTTGTACCATTTGACACACTATATCTTGATGAAATTAACATAGGTTCAAAATCTCTTTGGGTTCTTGGCGTTTTAGCAATTGCAAATATTTCTTTTATTGCAATTCTATACAAGGAACTAAAAATTAGCACTTTTGATGCTTCAGTTGCAGTAAGTGTTGGATTGATGCCCATGTTGATTCATTATTTGTTAATGATAATGGTAGCTACAACTGCTGTTGTTGCTTTTGAATCAGTTGGTGCAATACTTGTCATTGCATTTTTCATAGTTCCTGCGTCTGGAGCTTATCTGTTAACCGATAGATTATCTCATATGATAGCACTATCTGTAACACTGGGAACTATTAGTGCTATTGCAGGTTATCTGTTTGCAGTCTTACTTGATGTGTCGATAGCAGGCTCAATGGCCACAATTGCTGGTGCCATATTTGGATTAATCTGGGTATTTGCACCAAATCGAGGCTTGATTAGCAGATGGAGACGTATTACAAAACAAAGATTCGAAATAGATTTGGGAATAGTTCTAACTTTCATTCAAGATGAGCTTAGCGCTAATCGTCAAGTATCCACTTCAACTTTATCGAATGCATTAGGGTGGACAATAGATTACTCGAAAAAACTAAGTGAATTTATTCAAGAAAAAAAATTTATAGAAAAAGATGTTAGTGGAAATCTAATTCTAACAGTACTAGGACAAAAAAAGGCAAAGAACTACTCAACAACTTGATATGATCTCTAGGTTTTTTATTCTGGTTCTGGATGAATTGTAATTACCGCATTTTTGATTTCTTCTCTTATAATATGCTCAATCTCTGATGTCAAGTCGTGAACCTTTTCAATTGATAGTTCCTTATCAAATGAACAATCAATGTCAATTTTGAGTATATTTTTAAAGTTTAGTGAGACTATTCTTCCAATTTTCTTAATTTCAGAATATTTCTCTAAAATTATCTTTATTTTTTCCTCAGTAATTTTGTCTTCTAGATCAAAATTTTCTGGAACTGTAACAAATGGTTCCAAGTGAATTGTGGCGTGTTCTATTTCTGGAATATTTTCTTGTATTTTCTGTTCTATAATTTCAGAGATTTTGTGAGCTAATGATAGATTTATCTCTCTATCAACCATTACATGCAAATCTGAAAATGTTCTTCCTTTAGTTTTATGAGTACTTACATTGTGCACCCCTCTTACTCCTTCTACACTTTTTGCAATATCTAGAATTTTTGCATCTAATGGAACATCTTCCCAATTGGGCTCAAAATGGATTGTAATTGAAGCATTTGGAATTTTATTTTTGATATTTTTTTCTACATTACTGCTTATCTCATGCGCTCTATCAAAACTTGTGTCTCCTCTTAATGATATTGTAACATCTGCAAAAGTTGTATCTCCCGAACGTCTCATTAGTATTGGATCTGCACCAATAACTCCTTGAGTTGATGTGGCAATGTCTCTAACATTTTTGACAAGTTCTGGTGAAATAATATCTGTTAAATCAAGAGCTGTTTTGTAAACTAGTTTGACACTAAGTACTGCTAATAATCCACCTAAAATTAATGCTGCAAAAAAGTCACCATGATACAAACCATAAGACACCAAAACAATTCCAATAATTGCTACTAGTGTTGAACCAAGATCCATAAATGCATGATAGAAATCTGCTTTGAGAGTAGTACCTCCTATTTTTTGGATTGATCTTCTCAAAAGAATTATTCTAAATATGTCGACTCCTATTGTGTATAATCCGCCAATTATTGCAAACATTCCTGGTAGTATGTTTGGTGGTGGACTTTGAATTCTGTGAATTGACTCGTAAATGAAAAAACATGCAATCAGAAAAATTGCTATTCCTCCAATTAATCCCCCTAATGATTCAATTTTTCCATGGCCATAGGTATGTTCTGCATCTGGTGGTTTTATTGCCATTCTTGCAGCTAAAAGTAACACAAGAGTTACTACACTGTCAAGTAATGCATGAATACTGTCTGTGATAAGTGCCAAACTATTGGAAACAAGACCGAAAACCAATTCTACTAAAAATGCTGAAAAAATAGCCAAAAGTGAAATCTGTAATACCTTGGTTCTTTGTACAAACATCTTATTTTCTAATAATCTATATCACGTATTACAAGTTTCTAAGTAGGAATCATACGATAACGTTATTTGGAAAGAGACTTCATTTTTTGATATTGGATAAAAATTGGCTATTTTTGCTAGGAATTTTCTCATTAATTCTAATTCCATCCATGAATGCTGATGCATCTAGTAATCCAAATCTTTCAGTATCTGCTGAAAATTCAGAATTTGGTAATCTTTTTGCAGGATCTATGGTAATTGAAGTAGTTATTCGTGATTCCAATATCTCTGACACTGATGAAGGCAAAGGCGAACCTGATGTCACCATTAATGGTAAAACACTACGTATGGTTCAAGCTACAGATGGAAATTGGTATGCATATTTTGCAAATGTTGACAAGGCAAAAATTGCTGATGCTACTGTTGGTTTAACTGGTAAAGGATTAGACTTTGGAGAATTCTGTAGTCGTGATACTACAACATCTGTTTTTGGAATATCTCTAAGTGAAACTGATGGTTTTGCAATTCCTAGGCCTGATTCTGTTACTGGATCTACAAACGGCAACTCATCTTTTTCTGAATGCACTTCAAGTCCTACAACCACTTCTAATCATAACAATGTCGTTAGAAATGCAAAATCAATCAATACAAATTCTAACATATCTGTTGGTCAAATTGGTTTAGATGCTGATGCATGGCCATTAATTCAACTTTATTCTTTTGATGACGTAACAATACAATACAATCCTGGCGGACCTTCCCAACAAGTGTATCTTGATTATGATGAAATTGAGAATATCAGTTTAGGACTTGATAGGGAACTGTATCCTGAAAATTCTGAAGTATTTCTAACTATTAATGACATTCAGCTAAACCAAGATCCAACTGATGAAGACTCTTGGACATTTAATGTTGATTCTACTGTAAGTACATTTTATCAAGCATTTGATAATTCTGGAAATGATGATGCAAACGGAAATGCTGGATTGGTAAATCTTGTTCCACATCTTTCAAATTTAGGATTTGACGATAATGGAAAATTATCTCTCAACCTTGGAAATATTATGGAATTAAAAACAAACAATGACCAACCTGATTCTTCTATTGATGCTGATGGAGTGTCAAATACGTTTTCTAAAATTGTAACCCTAGTTGAACAAGGACCCAACTCTGGAATCTTCTCTAGTTCTGATTCTAATGATCAATCAGTAATCGGTATCAAAGATGATGCACCTAGAGGACAATCTGGACAAATAACATACAACCAAAAATCTATTTCGGTAGTCTCTGGTTCTTCTACAGCTTCTGTTTCTTTTGATGATAAACCTGTTTTAACAATAGGAAATGGTGACTCACTTAGGCCTGGTACTGAATATCCTGTATTGTTAGTTGATCCTGATCAAAATCTGAATACTGGTGCTAGAGATGATCTTGATGTCTTTAGAGACTCTGCAATTATTCCAACACTCACAATAGGGAATCCCATAACTTTGGAGAATGCAAACAGTGTTGAATTCCATTCTACTTCTCCTACTATCTCTGGAGGTGATGATTCTAATTCATCTGTTCCTGATTCAAATTCTGCTATCTTACTAATTGACACCTCAAATGTCTCTAATGCTTCTTATGAGATGATATCGATTAATCTGGGTATTTCTGCCTTGTCTTTGGCATCCTCACTCATAGATTCTTCAGAATCTAATACTGATGGAACAAACTGGATAAATTATGATCTAAGATCTCTTGAAAATGAACTAGGACTTTCTGATTTTAGCAGTACTACATTTGCCCTTGCATTTGGAACCCGTGATTCTACTCAGATTGTAATTGTAGATGATGGTGATGTGTCGTCTTCTCAAGGATTTATTCAAATTGATAATGATGATGTTGAAAACATTAAAACAAAAACTGGCAATGTTTTTCTAATCATTGATTTTGATTCTTCTGACACAGTTACAATTTCTAATGAATCAAACAAACTTCCAATGGTTTTTGACTTTTTTTCATTTGGATTAAAAAATGATAATAGTATAAACAATTCTATTTATCGTTTTGAACTAGAAGAGACTCGAGATAATTCATCTACATTTGAAGGTAGTCTTGAATATGCAGTTACAAATCAACTAAACATAGTTGATCCAAATTTTATTCAAACTATTCAAACAATCGATGATGAAATAAAAATTATCATTACTGATAGATTAATTGATGAAGAAGGAATTGCAATCTCCTATGCTGATTTAGATTCATCTGGCGTGACAACAACGACTACAAGTAAATCTGATGCTGCAACGCATTCAGGAAATGTTTCTCTAGATTCAACAACATTTCGATTTGGGCAACCAGTAACAATTACACTTAGCGACTCTGATCTTAATTTGAAAAGTGATACCGTTGAAATTTATTCAGTGATCAATGATTCAAACTCTGCCAACGTTGATACTGTAGGTAAAGACGGGGAAATCTTACTAGAGATTAAAATCAAAGATATTCGTTACAAACGATGTACTGTCAATGGAGTTGAGCATGGTGGTTTAGCCTCTACTGGATTTACACTTGTAGAAACAGGACCTAGCACTGGAATATTTGCAGGAGTGTTCAAAATGCCATCTCAGATTTGTGACAAAACAGGCTCAAAACTAATCTATACCTCTGGTGGAAGTATTGATGTTCGTTATCATGACTCTCGTGATGCTTCTGGAAATGCAAATATTTTCAGTTTGCTTGATTCAAAGTCATCTGTATCATTTTACACTCCTGCCAAATTAAGCCTAGAAAAAATGGTACTTCCTATGAGTGATTCAAAAGAAATAGTTCTGACAGGAAGTATTGAAAATCATAAACGAGGAATTCCATTATCTATTGAACTTACAAATCCTGATTACACAAAACAAAACTTTGGCGCGTCTCTAAGTAATAGCGGAGGTTATCGTTCTGTATTCACTATTAATCCAAATACTTTGCTTGGAACATATTTTGTATCCCTTTCATATGATGGTAAAAACCTTGGAACTCTCTCATTTGATGTAGTTTCTGAAAATGTTCCTGATTGGGTAAAAAATAATGCTCGTTGGTGGTCTTCAAACAATATATCTGATGATGAATTTATTGGTGGAATAGAACATCTAATTGAGACAGGAATAATTTCTATTGATTCCTCTGAACAAAATTCGACAGAACAAGAAATTCCCGATTGGATAAAAAATACTGCAAGATGGTGGGCAGATGATCAGATTCCAGAAGATGAGTTCTTAAAATCGATTCAATATTTGGTCAAAAAAGGTATAATTCAGGTATGATCTGGTCAATTTTTCTTTCATTTAATACATAAATACCCACAACCCATGAAAAAAATGAAAATGAAAGTAGCAAGTATTTTAGCAATTACATTATTATCTATTTCAATTCTATCTTATGGTGTAAACAATTCTGCCTTTGCAGCTAATTCATTCATTGAAGCATCATCCAGCTCTGGAAGTGTTGGCAATGGTGATCCTCTTGTTATATCTGGGAGCATTGTAGACTATGAAGATGCAGGACACGCACTTACTTTCCAAATTATATCTCCTGATAACAGCATAGTTCAAATCGGTCAAGTAATGGGTAACATAGGTTCTGATGGTACATTTGAAATGAACCTTACTGCCGGTGGTCCTTTATGGAAAACCGCTGGTGAATACACTGTCAAATTTTTCTATGGTCCTACTAAAGGTGATGCTACAGTAAATTATGCTGGTGGTGATACGCCTTCTACCCCAGAACCAACTGCACCAGAACCAGAACCAGAACCAACTGCACCAGAACCAGAACCAGAACCAACTGCACCAGAACCAGAACCAGAACCAACTGCACCAGAACCCGAACCAATAACCTGTGGAGCTGGAACTGAAATGGTTAATGGTATTTGTCAAGTCATTGCTGAACCAGAACCCGAACCAGAACCACAATGTCCAGCAGGATACTCATTCCGTGATGGAGTATGTGTTGAAGATGGTGGTGGTTGTCTTATTGCAACTGCAGCATATGGAACTGAATTAGCACCTCAAATTCAATTACTTAGAGAAGTTAGAGATAACACTGTATTATCCACTGCTTCTGGAGCTACATTTATGACTGGATTTAACACATTATACTATTCATTTGCCCCAACTGTTGCTGATTGGGAAAGAGAAAATCCTATGTTTAAAGAATCAGTTAGAGCATTCATCACACCAATGATTTCAACATTGTCTATTATGACATTGGCTGACGATGGTTCAGAAGTTGAAGTATTAGGATTAGGAATCTCTGTTATTGCACTTAATTTAGCAATGTACATTGCAGCACCTGCATTAATTGGATTCAAAGTCCACAAATCACTCAAATCTAGAAAATAATCTTCTAGAATTACTCTAGGTTATTATACTGAAACACATTATCTTACTTCATGCATATTGAATATGAGGAGTTTGATTCTGTTGAAGATTTTTTCATGTATTTGGCATCAGCTGCCCCACCCATGAAAAATACCATTCCAATCAATTCTTACAAGGAACATGTAATGTCATTTATTCCACTTAGTCCTTCTACTGGGGAAACATATCTGATGTTGTATGTCAAAGGTTCATTGGAACCTGGAATCTATGAATTTGATGTTCCTTCAAAATCTTACAAAAAAGTAGACAATATTGAAAGAGCAGACAAAGTTTACTTCATCTCTTTGACACCCAAAAGAAATACGATTGCAGATACAGCTATTGCAAATCTATAATTTCTTTGTTTGAATTTTAGGAGCAGATACTGATCTACTTCTAGCATATTTGTCAATTATCTCATCAGGAGTTCTTCCATTAAAGAGATCCTTGCACAATCCTCTGAGATATCTCATAATTGCCCAAGTTCCTGCCTTCAAAATTCCATACATGAAAACTTTCATTGGTGGACCGTAGGTCTTGTTTCTGAGAATAATTGGAATAATGTCATTAATTACTCTAAGGTTGTTTTCCCAGCATTTCCAAAATAGTGTAAATTGAGCTTCATTCAAGTTTCCAAAGTGCATTGAATTCTTTTCACTAAAATCTTGATACAATAATGGTGCTACTAATCCTCTAAAGTCCATTTCTCTAAAGTCGCTCATCATGTCAATTGTATATTGAATATCATCCGGTGTTTCATCTGGCCAACCAATAATGATTGTAGCTGCTGGGAACCAGTGGTTCTCATTAAGAATTTTTGCACCTTCTCTAACTACACTGCCCCATTCTTCTGTTGAGAATGGTCTTGTTTTAACACCTAGGTGTTTTTTTACCATATCTGGTGCAACTGTTTCAATTCCTAAATTGGTTGCAAGCCATCTTCCTGATTGGTCCTGTCCATTTACATGAGAAATTTGTTGCATTAGTGTAGGATCTGCAGCAACTGCAGAAAATGTCATATGTGTAGTTCCAATAAAGTTTGCACCTAGTCCTTTTAGTGACTTCCACAAATCTGTAATTGCATCTCTGTTTGGAACAAAGTCTCTGTTATCACATCCATAAAGTAACATTTCATCAGAATGTAACCAGATTGAGTCAAAACCGTAATCTAAATTAGTTTTTGCTTCGTGTTGTAATCTATCTATAGGTAAATCTTTTTTTGATCTCTTATTTACATCACAAAAATCACAACCTCTTCCACAACCTCTCATTGCTTCAATCAATGAGTTGATTGTAGGACCTTCAATAACTGGAATATTTTCAAGGTTTCTTACAAAACAGTGCATCAATTCTGGTGCATCATTTTTCTCCAAATCTTGGAACAAATCAACTGCTAATTCATCTGCCTCTCCAACTACTACTGTGTCTATTCCATGAATCTTCATTCTATCTGATTTTGCTAATTCCCATGCTCCGTTTCCTCCAACAACAACTTTGAAATCATATTTCTTTTTGAGCTGAATTATACTTGCACACATTTTTTTAAATTTCATTGCTACATACGACAATTTTTCTGGTGACATTGTTGTGGTAACTGGTGCCATTCCCAATGGATCCATCACATTGATTCCTACAACTTTGGTATCTGGACCAATTGATTTGTGCAACATATCTGGGTGTCCAATGAATACATCTTCTCTATTGTAACCTCCTTGAATCAATGAACTTTCAATTCTTCTTAATCCAATTTGTGCAACCTTTGCTTCCCCCGTGATTGGATCTGTTTCAACTGATGGACAAAACACTTTGTCAAAAACCCATTCTGGCAGAACTTCATATGGTCCACATGCAATAAATCCATACAGAAAGTTTCCCCTGTAATTTGTCATTAAACTACGATCAGCAGTAAGTACAACACGTTTGCCGGACAACTATCACATTTCGTTTAACTATGTTATATATCATTTACGAGGTTAATTTGCCTCTTGAATTGTAAATTTTCCTTATTCTTTTTTTCTTATTGTTCTGTTTGCAATATTGGCTGCAATCCCCCCTGCTGCAATACCATTGTCTATGTTTACAACAGATAGTCCTAATGAACAACTCTGAAGCATTGAAGCAAGAGCTGCAATTCCTTTTTCTCCATACCCATACCCTACTGATGTTGGAATTCCAATAATTGGAATGTCTACTAGTGTGGAAACTAGTGTGGCTAGTGCACCCTCCATTCCTGCAGCTACTATGATGCAATCAACATCTTCTTCTATCATTTCTTTTAAAATTGGAAAAATTCTCTGAATTCCTGCTACTCCTACGTCATAACTTGTAATGCATTTACAATTCATTGCCTCACAAACTAGTCTGGCTTCTTCAGCTACTCCAATATCTGAAGTACCTGCAGTTAGAATACCTACTTTTCCTCCCTGAAATTTAATTGGTTTTTTGAATAACAATAGGGTAGATGATTTTTTTCCTGTCTTGACTTTGACTTTCAGTTTTTTTGCAAACGTCTGAATCTTTGGATAATCTGTTTTCTTTAATCTTGAAACAATAACTGAGTTTGATTTTTGCAAAGTCCTTTTTATGATTTTTCTAATATCTTCCAGTTCTTTTGTCTCTGCAAAAATTATTTCTGGAATCCCTCTTCTTTTTCTTCTGTTGATGTCTATTTTGGCAATTCCTTCTATCTCTTCAATTGAATATATTGACAAAAGTTTTTTTGCATCATTTATTGAAATTTTTCCTGTTTTTACGGCTTTAAGAATTTCATGAGTTTCCAATAATGGGTTTTTGTTTTATGGATAAAAAAAGGCTTAGATTTCAACACCTGAAAGTGCACCTTTAACATTCTCTACTGCTTTGTTAAAGACTTGCTTTTCTTCATCATTTAGATCTAATTCTATGATTTTTTCTACACCATTCTTTCCTATTACTGCAGGAACTCCAATGGTAACATCAGAGTGATCATATTCTCCATCAAGATAAGTTGCTACTGGAATTACTTGTTTTCTGTCTCTTACAACTGCTTCAACAATTGCAGAAATTGCATTTCCTGGTGCATGTACTGTAGCACCTTTTAGTTCAATTACTTTTGCTGCAACTTGCTTTGTGTTTTGAACTAGTTCCTCTAATTTTTCTTTTGGAAGCAATGATGGTAGTGGAATTCCTGAAACAGATGAAAATCTTGGTAAAGGTAACATGTTTTCACCATGTTCTCCAATTACTAGTGCTCTAATTGAGTCACGAGAGTGTCCAGTTGCTTCGTGGATAAATTGTCTAAATCTTGATAAATCAAGCATACCTCCCATTCCAAATACTCTACTTCTATCAAATCCTGATACTTTGTATGTGATGTATGCCATTGGGTCTAATGGATTAGTTACTGGAATAATCATGGAATCATCTGCATATTTTTTCACATTTTCTACCACGCTTTTTACAATTGATGCATTAATCTTCAAAAGATCCATACGGGTCATTCCTGGTTTTCGTCCAGAACCTGCAACTACTACTACAATATTGGAACCTTTCATATCTTCAAAATTATTGGAACCTTTTACTTCAACATCAATTCCTTGTTCTGAAAGCATATGGTTGATATCCATTGCTTCGCCTTGAGGAAGTCCTTCAGCAACATCTAATAACAAAATTTGATCATCTAATCGTTTTAGTGCTGAAAACAATGCAGCATCTCCGCCTACTTTTCCTGAACCAATTATAGTAATCATAAAAATCGCTGTTAATTTTCAATAATTAAATCTAATGAAATTTCAGACCGATCAGACGAATTTATAAGCATTTTCAATAATTTTTAATCAATGGTTTTGGTAATTGATCCTCAAATTGCAGGAATATCTGGGGATATGCTTCTTTCTTCATTAATTGATTTGGGCGCAGATAAGGGAAAGATAATTGATGGAATTAAAAAATCTGAACAATTTTTTTCAGATTCTACTATTACAAAAATCGATTTTCAAAAAACCAAAAAAAGAGGAATCGAAGCTATTCAACTCGTTTTAGAAATAGATGAACATTCTCATGAAAAAAAAGGCTCTGAAATAAAAAAAGCAATTAATGACTCTACATCAAATTTAGATCTATCAGATAAAGCAAAGATATTTGCTGAATCATGTATCAATTCACTCATTTCTTCAGAATCTAAAATTCATGGTGTTCCAGAGGATTCTGTGCATTTTCATGAGGCCTCTAGCATTGATACCCTAGTTGACATTGTCGGAATTACAATTGCCTTAGATGATTTGGGATTATTTGATGAAAAAATTATTTGCATGCCTGTTTCTGTAGGTGGTGGAAGCGTAACTTTTTCCCATGGCACTATGTCTAATCCTGCCAGTGCAATTTTAGAGATTTTCAAAGATTCTTATCTGAAAATTAAAGGTAATGATGCAAATGCGGAATTGACCACTCCAACGGGGGCGTGTATTTTGGCTAATCTGACAAATACTTGTATGGATTATTATCCTGCAATGAAAATTGATTCAATTGGTTATGGTGCAGGGCAAAAAGATTTTCAAAATTTTTCAAACGTGCTAAAACTAGTTAGAGGCTCTACAAATAACTTGGAAAGTGACTCAGTAAAAATTCTTGAAACTAACGTTGATGATATTTCAGGAGAAATACTTGGAAATCTAATTGAAAAGATCATGCAAAAAGGTGCTAGAGATGTTTCAATTTATCATGGAATTACAAAAAAAGGAAGACCTACAAATTTGGTATCTGTAATATGTGATGATCAAAATATTGATGAAATTGTTGATACATTGGTATTAGAAACTGGTACTTTGGGAATTAGGATATCTGAATCAAATAGATTTGTTGTACCAAGAACAAATGAAAACATTTCATTAACAATTGATGGAAATTCCTTTGATGTGAGATACAAAAAATCAACATTTAAGGGAAAAACTGATTTCAAAATAGAATTTGATGATCTTAAGGATATTTCAAACACCGTTGAAAAATCAATTAAAGAAATAGAATCATTACTTCGAAAAGAAATTGAAAAGTTGGAGAACTAAATGACAAAATTAAATGAACTAGAAAATTGGTTTGCTGATAAAAATAAAGTCATGATTGCATTATCTGGTGGTGTAGATAGTGCTCTTGTTGCATATGCTGCTTATCAAAAATTAGGTGATTTTGCAATTGCGGTAACTGCTGATTACAAAACCCTTTCTGAGGAAGAACTTCAAACTGCTAAACAAATTTGCTCTGAAATAGGAATAACTCAATTTTTCTTAGATTATGACGAACTTGAAAATGAAGAATTTACAAAAAATGATTCAACTAGATGTTTTCACTGTAGGCTCGAATTAGGAGTTCATCTCTTAAAATTGGCAAAAGAACATCACGTAGATGTAATTGTTGATGGAACTAATTTAGATGATTTAGGTGAATATAGGCCAGGAATTGATGCCTTACGTCAAAATGGAATTAGAAGTCCTCTTGTTGAAACAAATCTTTCAAAATCACAAATTAGACACATTGCAAAGTCAGTCGGACTATCAGTTCATGACAAACCTTCAAACTCTTGTTTGGCTTCACGTATACCTTGGGGTCAAAGAGTTACTGCTGAGAGATTAGCTAGAATTGAATTTGGTGAGACTGTTGTCAAACAACTAACCAAAGTTAAACAAGTTCGTGTTCGTGATTTTAATGGTTCTGCAAAAATTGAAGTAGAAAAAAACGATATTTCTGAATTTAATAATCTTGTATTAGATAAAATCACAGAAAAACTAAAGCTGATTGGATTTACTTCAGTTGAAATTGATCCAGAAGGGTATAAACCAGGAAAAATTAACGTGATTGCAGATTGATTTATCTTGATAATGCAGCATCAACTCAAATTCACGATGATGTACTAGAGTCAATGCTTCCATATCTTAAAGAGCAATATGGAAATCCTTCCTCCATTCATCGTTATGGCAGATTATCTCGGAAGGCAATTGAAAAGGCAAGAAAACAAATTGCGTCTTTGATTAATGCAGATCCTTCTGAAATTTTTATCACCTCTGGTGGTACCGAATCAAATAATACTGCGTTACGAGGAATTGCAACAAAATACTCTTCAGGTCAAATCATAACTTCTTCAATTGAACATGATGCAATTTTAGAGCCATGTAAAAAATTATCTCAAGAAGAATTTGATGTAGTTTACCTTCCTGTAGATAACTTTGGTATGATTAGTCTCTCTAACCTTAAAGATTCTCTATCTGAAAAAACTAGAGTTGTTTCAATTATGTTTGGTAATAATGAAGTTGGTACAATTCAACCAATTGCAGAAATTGCCAAATTATGTCATGAACACGATGTGGTACTTCATACTGATGCTGTACAGGCAATAGGGAAAGTACCAATTGATGTTCATGAATTAGGGGTGGATTTACTATCAATTTCATCTCATAAGCTATATGGACCAAAGGGAATAGGTGCTCTGTATATCAAAAAAGACACTCTTCTTAATCCAATGATTTTAGGTGGTGGGCAAGAACATGGATTACGCTCTGGTACTGAAAATGTTGCAAATATTGTTGGTTTTGGTAAGGCATGTGATATTGCTAAATCAAATTTGGATGAGAATATTTCTCATATGAAAAAACTCAGAAATCTTTTGGTCCAAACTGTATCTGATGAAATTTCTCAAGTAACTGTTAATGGTCATCCTGAACGTCATTTGCCAAATAATGCTCATTTTACTTTTCTTGGTGTAAATGGCGAAGATCTGATTATAAAACTTGATGAGTATGGTGTTGCTGCATCTACTGGTTCGGCATGTTCTGTTCATACTCAAAAGGCATCTCATGTATTACAAGCAATGGGATTTTCACACGAGCAAATTACTGGCTCATTAAGATTGACAACTGGAATATTTAATGATCAAAAAGAAATTGAACAAACTGTGGAAATTTTGAAAAGAGTTGTTGAAGAACTAAGATCTGTGTCTCCATTTAAAGAAAAATATTCTTTCTCAAAAAACTAAATTTTAATCTGAAATTTGTTTCTTGTTAGAATAATTGCTGTCATAATTCCGACTAGCAAAACAATCATTGCAATTGTTCCAAACTCTGGGACAACATAAGTTCCAATAATTAGAATATCTGTATCTCCTTGCTCAAAATTAATTGTAATTGTTCTATGATCTGAATGGACTGGTGCTTCCTCATAATCTGCCTCGATTCCATTTGGATTATCTGGACTTGAAATTAAGATAATAAATTTTTCATCTTTCCCATCTTGTTTTTCAGCACCTATGAATTCTCTTGGTAATTCTAATGTGATTGAACCTTCATCTGTAGAATTGATGCTTATTGCTAGTGCAAAATTCTCTGATTCGACCACCATGTCTTCAACTTCTCCTCCTTTAATTGAATATTCTACATCAAATGTCCCATGACTTCCAGCGTCAACTTCAAAATTGGTTGTAGTTGTCACCACTTCTGATTTTGGAGTGTAACTAAATTCAGTTTCAGCTATAGTTCCACCTGCTACTTCATATGATGCTCTTACTAGTATTGTTCCTGAATTGGTCCATAATGGTCCTTCTGCAAGAATTGTGTGTGAAAATGTTCCATCTTGGGCTACTTTTATTTGAGCAATTTCTAACATGTTTCCTTCTCTAAATAATTGCAGTACTACATCTACCCCTGCTATCTTTGTATTTACTTTTCCTGAAACAACAATTGTGTCTCCTTCATCATAATTATTATCATCTGTTTGTACAGTAATTGGAGATTCTTGTGCATACACAAAACTTGTAGAAATTATCAATAAGGAAATTACACCATAAAATATTTTAGAATTCACAAGTTTTGAATGGTATGTTTGTATATTTCTTTTACTATCAAAAATGAAAAAATGAAAAAAGATGTGATTTTAGTATCTTGGCATAATGCTAAGTCTTGATTTTGCAGATACTGCAATTATTGAGATAATTGCTACTGCTAGAATCATGGCTGCAATTGTGCCAAACTCTGGGACTACAAAGGTACCAATAATTTCAATTTGTTCAGTTCCTGCTGGGAACATGACTGTTACTTTGTTTGCAACAATCTCAACATCATCCCATTCTTCTCCGTCAACTAGTACCATGAAGATACCATCTTGGACTGTTTTTGATGGTGTTACAGTTAATGTTCCATCATCAGTAGAGCTGATGTTGACAACAATTGAGTTGTCATTTGTATTGAGAGTTGCACTTGTAACTGCACCACCTGAAATACTAAATGGTACACAATAACCATTTGCAGTAATCTCATTAGCTCCACATTGTTTGGACTTTTGTGGTGTTTCATAGGTTGGTGTATATGCAACTCCTCCCATTAATTGAACTTTGACACTATTGCTCTTTTCAGCACTGCCATAGTTTGCTTTAATGGTGTAGGTACCGCTGTATTTCCACATTGCACCTGCTGTGTTTAATGTTGTCTCAAAACTACCCTCATCTGTTACAGCGATTTGATCAACTGTGATGATTGAGTTTAGAGGACTCACAACAGTAATTGTAACTGGAAATCCAGATGCTACATTTGCTACTTGCCCTTGTACTGAAATCATGTCTCCTTGGTCATACCCTGTTTTATCTGTCCAAACAGATACTGGGATATCTGCACGCAACATTTCATTTGCTGTTGCTCTTGCATCTGCCATGGTACATCCAACACATGCTTGTGGAATTTCATCTGCATATGCTGCTGACATGGTTAAAGTACCGACTGCAGTCAAAACGGCTAGTAGCGCGAACGACGTACGGCTGTTCATCTTGTTGCGATTTGAACCTGTCTCTATTTATGTATATTTAAAAAATGAAAAAAGATGTGATTTTAGTATCTTGGCATAATGCTAAGTCTTGATTTTGCAGATACTGCAATTATTGAGATAATTGCTACTGCTAGAATCATGGCTGCAATTGTGCCAAACTCTGGGACTACCACGCCGTCTTGAATATCTACCTCAGCTGAAGCAGTATATTTTGGATCGTTAAATTGTTGTGCTGTAACAGTGTAAAAACCATCTTGTGTCCATAATGGTCCACCTGTTGTGATTGTTGCTGTAAACTTTCCATCAAGCATTGGTGATACTTGATCAACTGATACTACATTTCCATTTGGAGCAGTTACGGTTAATGTAATGTCTGCACTTACTCTATCTGTATTTCCTGTAACTACAATTGTATCAGATCCCATTTCAGTTTTGGCGGTACTAATTTCAATTCCTGCATCTATTGTAACAACTGGTTTTATTGGTTCAAAGATATCTGAACTATAACTGGATTCAGTCACAGCAGTTTTTTCTGCCATTCCACCATTTACTTCAACAAGAACTTCCATTGTGTATAGTGCTGCGCTGCCTTGTTGTGCTTTGATTTCATAGAATCCATCTTCGGTCCATGTTGGGCCTATCTTGAATTCAGTACCAAACATTCCTTCTGCATCTGGTGTTGTCTGACCAATAGCAACTACATTATTTCCACTTGGGGACTTTACAGTAAATGAAACATCAGTGAATGTTGAAATCGTTTTACCTGTTACGGTAATTGTTTTAGATCCACTGTCTGCCATAGCTGTTAGGGTCATTCCTTGTGTTTGAGCAAATGCATCTTGTTGAATTGAGGTCACTGAAATTAATGACACTGCCAAAAGGGCTATTGCCATTGATGTTGTAGAACGTTTAAAATTCATCCTAATTTTCCCCAAGTTACCTTGGTATTTATGTATATTTAAAAAATGAAAAAAGATGAAATTTTAGTATCTTGGCATAATGCTAAGTCTTGATTTTGCAGATACTGCAATTATTGAGATAATTGCTACTGCTAGAATCATGGCTGCAATTGTGCCAAACTCTGGGACTACAAAGGTACCAATAATTTCAATTTGTTCAGTTCCTGCTGGGAATGATATGGTTAGTGTTCTATCTGTTGTTGATTTTGTTTCATCAAACTCAACTTCTTCTCCGTCAATTAAGACAAAGAAATCATCATCTGCACCATCTGGGAAAGTTGCATCCAACACCGATCTAGGAATTGTCAGTGTGATTGATCCATCTTCCGTACCATCAATTGAAACGATTAGTGAATTTGCATCCACATCAGGCATAATTCCAAGTAATTTACCACCTGTGATTTCATATCCTACCAAATCAGATGAACCCTGTACTGCAGCGGTTGTATCTGTGACATCTGGATTGACTACATTTTCAACTGGTGGTGCTGTTGAACCTCCAAATTCAAATGTGGTCTCTGCGGATCTATTCTCACTTCCATATGTTACAATTACTGTGTAAGTTCCTTCCACTTTCATTGTTCCTCCAGCAGTAATTTCAGCACTGAATTTCTTATCTGCACCTACTGTTATTTGATCAATGGCTACAATGCTGCCATTAGGAGATGTAACAATTAGGCTAACAGGAGTTCCTGCATATAGATCTCTGACTTCACCTGTTACCATGATAGTTTCACCCTCTGAATAGGATGTCTTATCTGTAGTAACAATAATCGTACTTTGTATTTGTCCAAATGCTGGTGCCATACCAATACTTGCAACTAGAATTGCTGATAAGGCAAACACCATCAATTGTGATTTCATTGATTTTACGCTTGAATTTATCCTATTTAAGGTTGTGAAAAGATTAATTGACTAAATAGAAAAATAACTACTTTCTTGACGAATTTCAGATTAGATATATATTAACCTGAGCGTGAGATTTTGACAGTTTGTGTGTATTCATTACTGTTACATTTAATGTTCGACGTGGGGGTTTTGTAATTGGCAACTAAGAAAAATCAAATTCTTGTACCTGATCATATCTATGTTCCAAAACATGAAATCATTTCAAAAACAGAAGCTGAAGAAGTTTTAAAAAAATACAATTGTAAACCAACCGAATTACCATTAATCTTTGTAAACGATCCTGCAATTTTGGGACTTGGTGTAAAACCAGGTGATATGATAAAGATCACAAGAAAAAGTCCAACTGCCGGTGAAGGTCTCTATTATAGATACGTGGTGGAAGTATAGATGGCAGATTCATCCACAAAACGTTGGCCAGTAATTCAAGATATTTTGAAAAGAGAGGGTATTGCACGTCAGCACCTAAACTCATTTGATGAATTTTTAGAAAGAGGATTACAAAGTATTATCAACGAGGTTGGTCAGATCGATATTGAAAATGCTGAGTACCCTTACAAAATTCAACTAGGTAAAGTCAAATTACAACAACCAAGAATGATGGAACTTGATGGTTCTATTACTCATATCACTCCTGCAGAAGCTAGATTGAGAAACGTATCTTATTCTGCACCTGTAATGATGGAAGCAAGTGTTGTTGAAGATGGAAAAATCCTTGAATCAAGATTTGTCCACATTGGTGATGTTCCCGTTATGGCAAAATCAAACGCTTGTATCTTACACAATTTTTCTACTCAAAAACTAGTTGAACATGGTGAGGATCCAAACGATCCTGGTGGTTACTTTATCATTAATGGTTCTGAGAGAGTAATTGTTGGATTAGAAGATCTTTCTTACAACAAAATCATTGTTGATAGAGAAACAGTAGGTGGAAACATTGTACACAAAGCCAAAGTTTATTCTTCAATTGTTGGCTATCGTGCAAAATTAGAACTTGTCATGAAAAATGATGGACTAATTGTTGCCAGAATTCCTGGTTCTCCAGTTGATATTCCAGTAGTTACTTTGATGAGAGCTCTAGGTTTAGAATCTGATAGAGAGATTGCAGCAGCAGTTTCATTGGTAGATGAACTCCAAGATGAACTAGAAGCATCTTTTGAAAAAGCAGGAGATGTTCCAACTGCAAAAGATGCCATTGTTTACATCAGTAAGAGAATTGCCCCTGGAATGCTTGAAGAATTTCAGATTAAACGTGCTGAGACTTTACTTGATTGGGGTTTGTTGCCTCACTTGGGCAAACACCCTGAAAATAGAAAAGAAAAAGCGCAATTCTTGGGAGAAGCAGCTTGTAAATTATTAGAACTAAAACTTGACTGGATTAGACCTGATGACAAAGACCACTATGGAAACAAAGTCATTAAATTTGCAGGACAGATGCTTGCAGACTTGTTTAGAACTGCATTTAGAAATCTTGTCCGTGATATGAAATATCAATTAGAACGTTCTGGACAAAAACGTGGAATTAATGCAGTAGCTGCTGCAATTCGTCCAGGAATTATTACTGATAAACTAAACAACGCAATTGCCACTGGAAACTGGGGTCGAGGCAGAGTAGGTGTTACTCAATTACTTGATAGAACAAACTATCTTTCTACAATTAGTCACCTTAGAAGAATTCAGTCTCCACTAAGTAGAACTCAGCCAAACTTTGAAGCAAGAGACCTGCATGCAACACACTTTGGAAGAATTTGTCCAAGTGAAACTCCTGAAGGCTCTAACTGTGGTCTTGTAAAGAATCTTGCATTATCTGGAATAATTTCTGTAAACGTACCATCTGAAGAAATTGTAGAGAAACTCTATGATCTTGGAACTGTCCACTTCTTTGATGCAAAAGAAGATTTGAAGAAAGACGGAACTAGAATCTTTGTTGATGGTAGACTAATTGGATATTACAAAGATGGTGAACAACTAGCAGAATCTCTTAGAGACTTAAGAAGAAACTCAAAGATTCATCCACATGTTGGTGTATCCTTCCACAAATCTGAAATTGAAGGTTCAACCCGAAGACTTTACGTAAACTGTAATGCAGGACGTGTTTTAAGACCACTAATCATCATTAAAGATAACAAACCATTACTTACTGCTGATTTACTAGACAAAATTTCAAAGAAACTCATCTCGTGGACTGATCTCTTGAGAATGGGTGTTTTGGAAATGATTGATGCAAATGAAGAAGAGAACTGTTATGTCACACTAGATGAAAAGGATACAAAGAAACACACTCACCTTGAAGTCTTCCCACCAGCAATCCTTGGTGCAGGTGCTTCAATCATTCCATATCCTGAACACAACCAATCTCCAAGAAACACATACGAGTCTGCAATGGCAAAACAGAGTTTAGGATTCTCAACCCCTATGATGAATACAAGTACATATGTTAGACAACACTTTATGCTATATCCTCAGGTTCCAATAGTTAACACAAAAGCAATGAAACTTTTGGGATTAGAAGATAGACCTGCAGGTCAGAACTGTGTGGTAGCAGTGTTACCATTTGATGGTTACAACATTGAGGATGCCATCGTTCTTAGTAAAGCATCAGTTGATAGAGGATTAGGAAGAACATTCTTCTTTAGAATCTATGATGCTGAAGCAAAACAATATCCTGGTGGAATGCGTGACGCATTTGAAATTCCAAATGCTGAAGATAACATCAGAGGTTACAAGGGAGAACGTGCATACAGACTCTTAGAAGAAGATGGTGTTGTTGCAACAGAAGCTCCAGTAAAAGGTGGAGATATTTTAATTGGAAAAACTAGTCCTCCAAGATTTATGGAAGAATACCGAGAGTTTGAATCATCTGGTCCTTACAGAAGAGATACATCAATTGGTGTTAGACCTTCAGAAACTGGTGTTGTTGATACTGTAGTTATGACCCAATCAAATGAAGGTGGAAAGATGTACAAGATTAGAGCAAGAGATATGAGAATTCCCGAAATTGGTGACAAGTTTGCATCAAGACATGGACAAAAAGGTGTCTTAGGAATTTTAGCTAAAGCAGAAGATTTGCCATATACTGCAAGTGGAATGTCTCCTGATGTTTTGATTAATCCTCATGCATTCCCATCTAGAATGACTGTTGGTATGATGATGGAATCCATATGTGGAAAATCTGCCGCATTACGTGGAAAGAGATTTGATGGTTCTGCATTTGTTGGAGAAAAAATGGATGAAGTAAGAGAAGTAATGGATGCACATGGCTTTGAATATTCTGGTAAAGAAATAATGTATGATGGAAGAACTGGAAAATCATTCCCAGTCGAAGTTTTCATCGGAGTTGTATATTATCAAAAATTACACCACATGGTTGCAGACAAGATTCATGCAAGAGCACGTGGACAAGTTCAAATGTTAACAAAACAACCAACAGAAGGAAGAGCAAGAGGTGGTGGCCTTAGATTCGGTGAAATGGAGAGAGATTGTCTTATTGCTTATGGCGCTTCTATGATTCTTAAAGACAGATTACTTGACGAGTCTGATAAATCTGATATTTTTGTATGTGAGAGGTGTGGTCTTGTTGCTTATCATGATGTTAAACAAAGAAAATATGTTTGCAGAGTTTGTGGTGATAAAGCCAAAGTCTCATCAGTTTCAGTTGCTTATGCATTCAAACTACTCTTACAAGAGATGCAGAGCCTCAACGTCGCACCAAGATTGTTAATCAAGGAGAAACTATAATGTCGATTCAAGCAGTAAAAGCAATTGATGGAATCAGATTCTCTGTTTGGTCTCCAACTGAAATCAGAAAATACTCTGTTGCAGAAATCACTGCTCCAGAAACTTATGATGAAGATGGAATGCCTGTTCAAGGAGGTTTGATGGATGGCAGACTTGGAACACTTGAACCTGGACAAAAATGTCTCACTTGTGGAAACACTGCAGCAAGATGTCCTGGACACTTTGGACATTTGGAATTAGCAGAACCAGTATTACATATTGCATTTATTGATAACATCTACAAATTACTACAATCAACTTGCCGTTCTTGTGCAAGATTAAAAGTTCCACAAGAAGATCTTAATGTTTTCAAAACTATTAAAGAGAAACACGCAGCTTATACTGTAATTTCTCAAAAACGTATTCCAGAACAAATTATTGAAAAAGCAAAGAAAGCAAAAGAATGTCCTCACTGTGGTAAAACACAATACGAACTAATCTTTACAAAACCAACTATCTTTGTAGAAAAAACAGAAATTGGAGAGCACAGATTACTCCCAATAACAATCAGAGAAAGATTCTCACAAATCATTGATGAAGATTTAGAATTATTATCATATGATCCAGTAACTGCAAGACCTGAATGGTTTGTCTTACAAGCATTCCCTGTTCCCCCAGTAACTGTTAGACCCTCAATCATTCTAGAAACTGGAATTAGATCTGAAGATGATTTGACTCACAAGATGGTAGATATCATCAGAGTTAATCAGAGATTAAAAGAAAGTAAAGATGCTGGTACCCCTCCACTAATCGTTCAAGACTTGGTCGACCTATTACAATATCACACTACAACATACTTTGATAACGAAGTATCTGGAATTCCACAAGCTCATCATCGTTCTGGACGTCCTCTCAAAACCTTAACTCAAAGACTCAAAGGAAAAGAAGGAAGATTCAGAGGTTCACTATCTGGAAAGAGAGTTGACTTTTCTAGTAGAACTGTAATCTCTCCTGATCCTAACTTGGACTTGAGTGAGGTTGGTGTCCCAGAAGCAGTAGCCATGAAACTAACCATTCCTGAAATCGTTACAGAATGGAATATTGAAAGAATGAGAAAACTTGTAATTAATGGACCTGAGAAATTCCCAGGCGTAAACTATATCGTCAGACCCGATGGTGTAAAGATTAGACTTGATTTCGTAGAGGATCGCTCTACAATTGCTGAAACACTTGAGATTGGTTACTTGGTAGAAAGACATCTTGCAGATGGTGACATTGTCATGTTCAACAGACAACCATCACTTCACCAAATGTCTATCATGGCGCACTATGTCCGTGTACTCCCAGGAAAAACATTCAGATTACATCCATCCGTTTGTCCTCCTTACAACGCAGACTTTGATGGTGATGAAATGAACCTCCACGTTCCTCAAAGTGAGGAAGCAAGAGCAGAAGCAATTCTCTTAATGAGAGTTCAAGACCAATTAATCTCACCAAGATATGGTGGTCCAATTATTGGTGCACTAAGAGACTTTGTAACTGGTGCATATCTTCTAACTAAAGACGATACAGTATTGACTGTTCAAGAATTCTCAAACCTTGCAATGCTTGGTGGTTATACAGATCCTTTACCAAAACCCGGAACCAAAACCAAAGACGGTCCGGCATACACTGGTAAACAACTTTTCTCGTTGTTCTTACCAAAAGACTTCAACTATGTAATTACATCAAAATGGTCAAAGGGAACAAAAGGACAAGCAAAAGATGTTGTAATTAAAAATGGTGAACTAATCAGCGGTGTCATTGACAAATCTTCAATTGGTGCAGAAGAACCAGAAAGTGTTCTTCACAGAATTGCAAAAGATTACGGTAATGCAGTTGGAAAAAGTTTCCTCAACTCTATTCTCATTATGGTAAAACAATTCATCACCCACTATGGCTTCAGTTATGGTTATGGTGACCTTATTGTTCCTGACAAAGACAAACAACAGATTCTTGATGATATTCAAGGAACTTATGATATTGTAAGTGATTTGACTGATCAATACAAGAAAGGAACACTCAAGCTTACTAGAGGTATGAAACCTGAAGAAGCCTTAGAGGCATACATTGTAAATGAATTAGGTAAAGCAAGAGACAAGGCAGGCTCTTCTGCAAATGACTGTCTTCCAGCAGACAATGCAGGAAAAATCATGGCTACAACAGGTGCAAGAGGTTCATCACTTAACGTAGGTCAGATGGCCGGGGCTCTTGGACAACAATCAAGAAGAGGAAACAGACTCCATGAGGGTTACAACAACAGAGCATTAACTCACTATCAAGAACATGATGATAATCCTGATGCACATGGATTTGTAAAATCCAATTACAGAGAGGGTCTATCTGCACTTGAATTCTTCTTCCACGCAATGGGAGGTCGTGAAGGACTTGTAGACACTGCAGTTAGAACACAACAAAGTGGTTACATGCAGCGTAGATTAATCAACGCATTAGAGCACATTAGATTAGAATATGATGGAACAGTAAGAGATCCACACGGCCACATTGTACAATTCCTTTATGGTGAAGATGGAATTGATGTGCAAAAGAGTGATCACGGTGAAGCATTTAACCCAAGCAGATTAATTGAATCTCAAAAAATTATTGATTCTGGCAAAAAGGCAACAAAAGAAGAGATTGAAACACTAGCTAAGAAATACACAAAGACATTCAATCCAAGATTAACTAAACTTGTAACTGATGCATTACAAAATTCTGAATTAAGCAAAGATGGTGTTGAAGCAGTATGTAAGAAAGGACTGTTACTTTACAACAAAGCAAAAGTAGAACCAGGACAAGCAGTTGGAATTATCACTGCACAGTCAATCGGTGAACCTGGTACTCAGATGACATTAAGAACATTCCACTTTGCAGGAATTAAAGAAAGAAACGTAACATTAGGTCTTCCAAGATTAATTGAACTCGTTGATGCAAGAAAGAAACCAGTAACACCAACTATGGATATTTATCTTGATGATGAATCAAAGAAATCAAGAGAAAAAGCAATTGAGGTTGCAAGAAATGTTTTGCAAACCAAAGTTAGCGCCTTGATTGCAGATAGTGAGACTGATTATGCTACTGAAATCAAACTAATTTTGAGTGAAAATAGGCTCAGAGAAAGAGGATGCTCTATTGCAGAAGTTGAAGCTGCCTTGTCCTCTAACAAGAAATTCAAGATGGAAACAACTGGCGAACTAATCACCCTAAAACTAGTTGAGGAATCTGATACTGCTACAGTAATTGCAATCAGAAACAAGGTTCTCAACACCACTGTCAAAGGTGTACCTGACATTGAACGTGTAACCCTTGTCCAAAAAGATGATGAGTGGGTTATTCAAACAACTGGTTCTAATGTTGCCAAAGTCTTAGAGGTCAAAGGAATTGATAAGAGAAACGTTAGAACAAACAACGTCTTTGAGATTGCCGGAACTCTTGGAATTGAAGCTGCAAGAAATGCATTAATCAATGAACTTAACAGTACTCTGGAAGACCAAGGACTTGAAGTTGATAATAGATACATCATGTTAGTAGCTGACTTGATGTGTTCACGCGGTTACATGCAACAAATTGGAAGACATGGAATTGCTGGAACCAAAGATAGTGTCTTAGCAAGAGCTGCATTTGAGATTACTGTTCCAACAATTGCACATGCTGCACTTGGTGGAGAAATTGAACAACTCAAAGGTATTACTGAAAACGTAATTGTTGGTAGTAACATTCCAATTGGAAGTGGTACAGTTGATTTGTACATGCAAGTAAGCAAGAAGAAATAGTTGGATGAAAATTATGGCTGATGAAATCTCAACACTAATGACAAACTCCAAAGACAAAGTTGTATTGCTTCGACTAAGAAATAATAAAACAGTTCAAGGAACTCTCAAAGATTTTGATATTCACATGAATCTTACATTAGAAAACGCTGAGGATGTTTCTGAAGAAAAACCCAATCCTATAGGCAAAGTCTTGCTTCGTGGCGATAATATTTTAGCAATTTCTCTTCCTGAGGAAGAATCCAACTAACAAACCATAAATCTGAAACCTTCTATATGAAAAGTATTGTTTGATTTTTTATTTTTAATTTTTATTTTGCCATTTGCAACAGCTCAGGAAATTCCTGATTATGACAAACCGTATGCTCCAATATTCTTTGATAAACCAATTTACTCTTGGACTGATAAAATACAAATCAAAATAATTGCTCCTAGTTGGAACACAGACAAAGACTTGATTGATTCAATTGGCGATAACAATGATAATCCCATAAAAATATCAACACGAAGTCACTCGCTAGAACCATACAGACTAACTGAAACAGATGTGTCAAGTGGAATATTTACTGGCGAAATTATCCTAACTGGTTTCTTACATGATGCAGATGGTGATGGTGACTATGACACAACTCCTAGGACTATTGGTACCGGTCCTACTAGCGGGTTTTTGGAGGTTGAAAGAGATTCAGCAATTACGGTATCTTTTGAGTTTGCTGATGGTGTAGTGCTATCTGAATCTGTACCTGTGTCTTGGAATCTTGGAACAATAGAATTTGAAAATGATGTTTTCTTTAATGATGAATCTGTTACAGTTAGAATAATTGATCTTGACATGAATCTAAACCCTGAAGCGATTGATCATGTTCCTGTAGAAGTTTTTTCAGATTCTGATGTTGGTGGAATTACTGCAAATGCAATAGAAACCTCTGAAAGCTCTGGTTATTTTGTAGCTACAATATCACTTACTCAAAACTCTGCATCAAGCGGAAACAGACTCTACGCTGTTCCTGGAGATGAAATTTCTGCTAGATACAGTGATCATACTTTACCAAAGCCCTATTCTGAATCTGATAATTTGGAAATTCAGGCTCAATCAAGAGTTGAATCATCTGTTCCTTCAACAATGAGATTGGAAAATTCTGAAATTAATATTTCTGATAGTTTTGGAAATTATCTCACTTCATTTTCTTCTAATCAGCAAATTCAGATTGTCGGAAGTTTATCAAACATGCAAGAATTTGATCAAAAATTCGTTTATCTCTTTCAAATAAAAAACTCTCAAAACTATATTGAATCCCTCTCTTGGATTCAAGGTCAATTATCATATGGACAAAATCTTGATGTATCTCAATCTTGGATCCCAAAAAATTCTGGAGACTACTTTGTTGAAACATTTGTTTGGACTTCACTAAAAGATCCAACTGCATTGTCTGATCCACTTACAAGATTAATTTCAGTTGAATGAAAAAGTATCAATTATACGTGATTATTAAATAGAAAATTATGTGTTTTTTGGTGTAATGCGATTAATCTTAGGAATCACCCTAGTGTTAACAGCTTTTACACCACTTGCATTCAATGATGTTTTTGCTGATTCATTTAATGTGAGTTTTAATCAGGATAGTTATCAAACTGGTGACACACTAGTAATTTCTGGTCAAATAATTGATTTTGGAATGCCTGTCATTGCTATGAGTATATTTGATCCTGATGAAAAAATCCTCACTGCAAATAGTTTAGAACTTTCTTCTGATGGTAGTTTCTCAAAAACCATTCCTTTAGAGTCTCCATTTTATGAAATGTCTGGAGATTATCTCATAAAATTAGACTATGGACAAGTCACTGAAGAACATAACTTTGTAATTGGTGACATTATTTCTGAATCTGAAATTGCTCCTCAGGAGGTTGTTGCACTTGAAATTATGTCTCTCTATACTGAAAAAGAGCATTACTTTGATGGTGATACAGTCAACATTTTTGGAACTGTGTCATCCATAGATTCTCCTACTATTCTCATAGGAGTTCATGATCCATTTGGAACTCCTGCTGGATTTTATTTTGGAAATATAAACAATAACTTGGAGTTTTCCACAAACTTTCTAATCAAAGATGGAGTGAATTTTAAAGCTGAAGGAACTTACTCGATTAAAGCTCATTATGCTGAAACTAGTGTAGAATACTTCTTTGAATATTCTGCAGAATCATCTACAGAAACACAAACAACTGAAGACACAACACAAACAACTGAAGACACAACACAAACAACTGAAGACACAACACAAACAACTGAAGACACAACACAAACAACTGAAGACACAACACAAACAACTGAAGACACAACACAAACAACTGAAGACACAACACAAACAACTGAAGACACAACACAAACAACTGAAGACAATATACCTAGAGAATCTGTTGAAGAAAAAATAGTTTCACAAAATGAAGCAATAACTGAAACAATAAATGAAAAAACAGAAACTGAAACAAAAATTATTACAAAAGAAACTCAAACAAAAAATGATTCTGAAAATATTTTAGAAAATGAAGAACATGATAATCTTTCTGTAGAAGATATTGAGCTTGGAAAATTATTAAATCAAATTAATCTCGATTGTGATTCTAGCACTTTTGTTGATACTATTTCTTACTATGATGGTATGGGTCCTGCACTTTACAGATTATGTCAATTTGATAGTTCTTTGAATTTTTTTAATGAGTCTTTGACTAGTGATCCTGATAATGTTGAAATTCTTGTCAATAAAGGGTCTACACTAGGAAAAATTGGATTTGTTTCTGAAGCAATAGCATATTATGATCATGCTATCTCTCTTGATCCCCAATACCTGCCTGCAAAAAATAACAAAGCAAATGCCTTGGCTAATCTTGGAAATCTTGATGATGCCATTTTACTCTACAATGAAATCTTAGAGGAAAATACGAATTACTATACTGCAAGAACAAATCTCAATACTGCATTATTACTAAAATCTGAAACTTCTGAAACTTCTGATGTGATAAGTACTGTTAAATCTGAAATTGAAACTTCACCTGAAAATACTTCACCTGAAAACATTTTCCCTGAAAAAACAATCTCAACAGAAAACAAAAATGAAACACAATCAAACTTTTTTGAAGAATTAACTCGTGTATTTTCATCTTTGTTTGGTTTTACTGAGTGATCTTTGTTTTTTGCGTGCGTAATTTTTCCATAAACCTATAAAGCCCTGTTGAGACGATGCTCATAAGGAAAAACATGAGTAAGATACTTGAAAAATCTTTGAAGGATGCCCATAAAGAAGGTAAATTAACAATGGGTACTAAACAAGTCTTGAACTCTGTAAAAAATTCCAAGCTAATTGTATTGTCTCAATCTGTAGAGAAAGAAATGATTGAGCAAATTGAAACAGATGCAAAAAAAGAAAAAATACCTTTAGTGAACTTCCAAGGAACTTCAGTCGCATTGGGTAGATTGTGTGGCTTACAATTTAGAATTTCAACAATTTCATTCACATCAATTGATGACGCAAACATCAAATCAATTTTAAAAGATACAGAAGCTGAGGAAAAAAATGATTAGAACTATTGAAAGTTTAAATGAGACATTTTTTGTTTGGAGACATTAAGAATTATGACACAATCAATCAAACTAACAACGGATCAAATGAGAATGATGTCTTTGTTCCAAAATGTTACTGGTGCAACAGCACGTGATTGCGTTGAAGATGAAAAACAAGATAGAGTAATTTTTGTAGTAAATACCGGAAAAATGGGACTTGCAATTGGCAAGGGTGGAATGCATATCAAATCATTACAAAACATTGTAAAAAGAAATGTTGAACTAGTCGAATTTGATGAAGATCCTGCAAAATTTTTGTCCAATTTGCTTAATTCCAAACTAGTATCTGAAGTAAAAATAAATACACGGGCAGACGGGACAAAACAGGCAATTGTTATGGTAGACCCAAGAAAGAAAGGTATTGTTGTTGGAAGAGAAGGCAGAAATGCTGAGAAGGCAAGAATGCTTGCAAAACGATATTTTGATATTACTAGTGTCTTGATTAACAGTCCTGAAAGACAAACTTTGGAGATGTAGAATATGAGAAAATCACCACTTGGATTATTTGCAGGCAGAGTTCTAACTACTAAAAAGAAAAGACAGAGATGGGCAATCTCTACTTACAAGAGAAGAGAATTAGGTATTGATAAAAAAGCAGACCCTCTTGGTGGTGCTCCACAAGCAAGAGGCATCGTTTTAGAAAAAGTTGGTGTTGCAGCAAAACAGCCAAACTCTGCAATTAGAAAATGTGTTCGAGTACAATTAATTAAAAATGGTAAAACAGTTACAGCCTTCTTGCCAAGAGACGGTGCAATGAACTTTATTGATGAACACGATGAAGTTCACATTCAAGGAATGGGTGCAACTCAAGGTGGTGCAATGGGTGATATTCCTGGTGTTAGATTCAAAGTATTCAAAGTAAATGGTACTTCACTTCATGAATTAGTAATCGGAAAGAAGGAGAAACCAAGGAGATAGAAATGGCACAAACAAAAAACTTGTTACTATTTAGAAAATGGGATTTGTCTGACATCGAAGTCAAGGACCCAGGTCTTAAAACTGCAATTTCCCTAAGAAAACAAATCCTACCATACACTTTTGGTCGTTCTGCACTCAAAAGATTCAACAAGGCAGATGTCAACATTGTTGAGAGATTAATCAACAAGACAATGCACTTTGGTAAAAAATATGCAAAGAACACTGGTAGAATGACTGGAAAGAAAACCAAAGTTCTCAACACAGTTAGAACAGCATTTACAATTATTGAACTCAAAACTGGTAAAAATCCCGTAGAAGTATTAGTTAGAGCAGTTGAAAATTCAGCTCCTAATGAAGATACAACTAGAATTGTTTATGGTGGTACTGTTTACCACGTATCAGTTGATGTTGCACCAATTAGAAGAGTTGACTTGGCTTTGAGATTCATTGCTGATGCAATCAAAGAATCAACATTCTCCAATCCAAAACCAATTGAAGAACACATGGCAGAACAACTAATCTTGGCTGCAGAAAACGATCCTAATGCTCCTTCTGTAAAGAAGAAGAATGAATTAGAAAGAATCGCACAAGCATCAAGATAGAATTTTTAAAAATTATTCCAGTAGCCCGAGGCAGATTCGAACTGCCGTCTCCGCCTATATCCACTTTGTGAGATCCAGAGGGCAGAATCCTTGACCGCTAGACTATCGGGCTACTTGAAAGAAATTTTGAATGTTCAGAATATAATCATTTGTTGTAATTACTTTAGTCTAACTTCTCTAATTGCAGTTGCATAATCACATCTTGCTCTTAATCTCATATATGGAATTAATTTGTAGTGGATAGAGTATATTGTTCCTTCTTTGAGTATGATTCCTTTTTGTTGTAATGATGCTAATCCTCGTGATGGAACATTGATTGATAGATTGTGTTGTTGACAAATTTTATCACGTCTGTCCTGGAATTGTTTTAGAGTAAACACAACATCGTTTAATTCTAAAATTAAAGGCCAAATTATTTCTGACCAAACAAATCTTCTGTTTTCTGTAGCTGAAGCATATTTGCCTTTTTCACTCAACATTAATAACATCTGCAAAAGATGTTATAACTTATTGTCCCAAAAAGAGATTGAGGAATCATTAGATTTACTGCAAAAAGATTGGGATGTTGATCCAACACTTCGAAATTTTATGCTAGGGAAAATTACCGATGTTTCTGATAGACCAATTAAAGTAAAAGATGTTGTATTTCATGTACCTTATCTAAATTCTGAAAAAAAATTCATTTTGTGGAAGTGTTTTTGGCCTGATTGCCATAATTGTTGTGATAGACAAGGAAGATTGCCACTGACTTCTGATGATTTGATTACAATTGGCAAGGGTTTGAAATACCAAAAACCTTCAGAGTTTATTAAAAATGAAACTTTGACTGTCACTTATTCTGAGCCAGGACCTTCTGGGCAGATGACTACAATGACTACAATAAATCTCAAAAGAAAAACAGATGAAACTGAAGCAGATGATGGTACCCACATTTCTTGTAGGTTCTTGAATGATGAAGGTGGATGTTCTATGCATCCAGACCGACCTGGTGTGTGTTACCTGTATCCATTTTCCAGCTGGCTTGAAAATGAGAAAGGAAAACCACGTGTTCATGCAACATATCAATTCACAGGAGACTGTCCTGGATTTTATTTGGCAGAAGACTTGGAACCAATGAAAGAAGAGTTCAAAGAATACTCGAAGATAATCTATGATTACAATATGGCATCAAATAGAACAAACAGAGAGGGTTTTGGTTCTGTAAGTTTTAGTTGAAATGACAAACGTGACGATTAGAGAAGCAACAGATAAAGACATTCCAATAATTCTTGGATTGTTATATGAACTTGGACGTCCAAAACCCCAACAAGATTCTGATGTTGATTCATTTAGAAAACTTGTAAAGACCTACATTCAAGAATCTGACAAAAAACTTCTTGTTGCAATTCTTGATGATATGAAAATTGTTGGTATGATTAGTATGATGCTCTTGCCAAGACTTAATCGTGATACCTTGGAAATGTATGTTCCAGAACTAATTGTTCTTGAAAAATATCAAGGTAAGGGAATAGGGAAAAAACTGATCAATTCCTGCATTACTTTTGCTATTGAGAAAAAATGTCATAGAATTAGACTAGAATCTGGAAATCAACGTAAAGAATCTCACAAATTCTACAAACATCTAGGATTTGAACAATCTTCGCTTTCTTTTACCAAGAATCTCTAAGTTATGCTTTAGCTACTTTCATCAAATCGGCAATTTTGATATCCATTCCAAACCTGTCTTCATTCTTTTTCATGTAACGGAAGATTGCAAGAAAGTCTGGCAATGATTTGAAGAAATTGAAGTCTTTCTTGATTTTAGCTCTAACAAAATTAAAGACTTTGGCATATACTTTGTAGTGTTCTTCAACTGCTTTTTCATATGCTTTGAAATCATTCATGTTCTTCAGGAATAATTCAACACATTGCATTGATGGAATGATTCCTTCACCTAATAATGCATAGACTGTCCCAATTGATTCTCCAACACCAACAACTTTTCCTGAATAGTATGGTTTGCATCTATCAGGAGTTGCAAGTCTGATTGGTCTTCCTTTTGTTTTGAGAACTTTGCCACCATGTTTTTTCAAAAAGTCATCAGTTGCTTTGATGTGATTTTTATTGTAATCCCCTGCTCCAATATGAGCCCATTTTTCTCCTAGAGGGAAATACCAGAAATATCCTGACATTCCAGGAAATGGTTCAATGTAAAAGTCATCATATGGAACTCCATTTTCATATTCTACTTTGTATTCGTATGTTGGCAAAAAGAAATCTTCCTTGAGTTTTGGTAAGTACACTCTATGAAATCCAGTACAATCCACTATCATGTCGTACTCTTTTTCTAATTCTTCAAGTGATGGTGGTTTACCGTAGATAATTTTTGAATCTTTGATAAAATCTTTGATTAAACCAATCTTGTCATATGTACACAATCCATGTAATCCAATGTCAAACTTTACATCATTGTTCATCTTAACATGCATATTTTTTCCATCGTGGATTAGAAAGTCGTTAAAATCTCTGCCAGTTTTTTTGCAGTATTCAGTAAGTATTGGTTTGATTGTACCCCATGCGCAAATAGAATCATGCCTTTCTTTTGGATTTAGTTCATATCCTGTAACGTCATGTTCTGAGTCTTTGAGCCTGGCCATTAGATAGGAACCTGCTACACCCATTCCCATTACTGCAATCTTCAAGATATTTTCTGAATCTCTGGGGTGTAATAAATAGACTATCTGAATTTGTTCAGGTTATTTGCCACTAGTAGAAATTATCAGTACCTGTTAAATATCAAATTCACATAAACTGATTAAGAAAAGACAAGTCTGTCGTCTGAAAACAATCGTTTCAGACCTTAAGATGAAATCACTGTCATCAGAGGACAACCGTTTCTGATCTTAAGTGATAAGAGATGTCATCAAGACACTTTTGGTCTTGGTCTTAATCTCGATTGTCTTTTCGTTTAATTTATTTTAGATTAATTTTGAATTGATTCTATGGATGTTTTCGAAGCTGTATCAACAAGACGTGCAATCAAAAAGTTTGATCCAAATCACAAGATGAGTTCTGATGACGTAAAGAAACTCATGGAGCATGTTATACTGTCTCCAACTAGCTACAACCAACAAAACTGGAGATTTGTTTATGTTACTGATCAAGACGTCAAAGAGAAAATATCAGAAGCTGCTCGTGGACAAGCACAACCAAAAGACGGTTCTTTGGTTATTGTATTGTGTGGTGATATGACCGCATGGAAGACTGAACCATTACGTTATTGGAAGAATCATCCAACTGAAAAACAAGAACTAGTAAAAGCTAGTCTTGAAAGAAAATACTCTACTGACACTCAAGCTCAAAGAGATGAAGCAATTCGTTCATGTGGAATGGCAGCTCAAACTATAATGTTATCTGCTAGAGATATGGGACTTGATTCTTGCCCAATGGTTGGTTTTGAGTATGATGAACTTGCTAAAGTAATCAATCTGCCAGAAAATCACTTGATTGTAATGATGGTTGTAGTTGGAAAAAGATCTGAAGATGCAGCGCAACGTGGAGGCCAGCTACCTTTGAACGAGATTGCATTTGAAAATTCTTTCTAAATCATCATAATTGAAAAATTCACAAATAATACAATGAACCCTAAACCCTAAATTCTGTTAGGATGTAAATTAGTCATTGAGTTATAGAACTGCAGTTTTTTCTAAAAAGGAACTTGGAATTATTATTGGTATTTCCAGTGTTGTTTCCATAGCATTGTATGTGGCCTATATTTCAGGACGATGAGACCAATAATCCCGTTATCTATTGTAATTGTCGTTGCAGCTATTGTTGGAATTCTAGGCAGCTCAAACTATGATGTGTATGTTGCAGAACGTGATCAGAGAAATCTTCAACTCGCAGTAGATGATTGCAAGAAATTATTCCCACAGGGAATAAATCAGGAAGAATGTATTACAAAATCCCTTGATGTATTTGGAACTGAATATCAAAAGGAGCAATGGAGTCAAAGAGACATTTATCCATAAACTCTTAATTTGATAATTGATTCACTTTTTGTAACTTGTCTTTTGAAAAGGATGTAACGGCGCTAAGAGAAGCTCTGAATGACACTGATTCTAGAATCAAGAAACTTGAGGAACATAAAGAATCTGAGAGTAAAAAACCAGACTCTGATTCTGAAACATTATGTAGACTGGAGAAAAACTTGGATAATCTGCACAAAAAGCGTGCCCTCATCTTATCTGAACTAGATTGAATCCAATACGCTTAATTTGAGAAATATTTTACCCGAAACATGCCCCTTTATTGTAAACAATGTGAAGAGAGACGCTATCCTCAGTATAGCGCAGACGACAAGGGAACTTTGTGGTTATGCAACAAATGTCAAAATTATGCTGATGCTGAGGATGTGATTATTAGAGAACAAACTCAAGAAGAGAGAGATGAGATCAAGGCAAAAGCTGAAGAGTTTGAGAGAACTAGCAAGTTTTCAGGCGAAAAACTTTCTAGAAGAAAGGGTGTAAACTAAACCATGGGATTCAAGGACCTTTTTGTTGGTGGAAATTCTGAGAACATTCCAGTTAAAGTACAATGTACTGGATGCCAAAGAATCACTGTAGTCAAAATTCCATCTAACAAACCATTTCAAAAATGGAATGAAAAGGCAAGTTGCAGTCATTGTAATGCAACTAACTGCTGGCAAAAAGTTTGATTTTAAAAAATAAGAAAAAAAGATTAGTTTGCAGGAACTGCAATACCTCTATCTATCATCTTTAGTGCAGTATCAGCTTTTAGACACATTGCTACACCATTTGATGTTTTCATGACAAGACTGTATCCTTCACGACATTCTACCTCTGATGCATCAACACCAGCTGCAATCTGAATTCGTGGAGAAATCCATGCTAGTTGCATGTCTTTTGCCTTTTCAATGAATTCTTCTCTAAGTTGTTGTTTCTCTTCACTAGTCATCTCTGCTGCTCTTTCACGAAGTTCTGATTTGAAAGCCTTCATCTCTGCAATTCTATCATGAATCATAGATTTTCTTTCATCAGAGACACTGTGTTTCATCTTTTTCATGTGTTCTTTGAACTTCATCTTTAATTCAGAATGTTTCTTGTCAAGATCACCATATTTTTCACGATATTTTTTCTTGATTTCATCCATTCTTTCATCTGAGATGTCATATTTTGTCATGATCATTGCTTTGAGATGTTTAGATTTTTCTGAAAATTTCATGTCATGATGTTTTTCCATCATTTTCTCCTTCATGGAATCATGATGTTTCTTTTTGTAGTCTGCTTTTTCTTCAGGAGTCATAGAACACCAATTAGAAATTCTATCGAGTTTTACTGCATCTGTAATTTCTGCAGCACGATCTGATTCAGACATTGCACATAGTTTGTCATAATTCATATGATGTTTTTTCTCATGCATTTTTTCTTTCATGTGTGCTTTGTATGTCTCTAGATTATCTTTGATGAATGTTTTTCGTTCAGCTTCGTCAGCTTCACAATATGTATTCATCTTTGTTTGGTGCTCTTCGGTTTTGTCATGCTCAGCAATGTATGCCTTTTTGTCTTCATCAGACATTACACAATAATTCTCTAGTTTTTCTCTAAAATCTACTGCATGATCTCTTTTGTAGTCAGCTGCATATTTTTTGATGGCAGTTTTGATTTCTCCTTTGTAATTTTCCAAAAGATCCTCAACTGCATCTTGTTCTTCATCAGACATTTCACAATAGTTTGTTAGTCTATCTCTGAATTGCTCAAGTATGGGACGGTCTGCAAATAATTTGCGTTTATCCTCATCGGTAGCTGCACAAAATCTGTCTAACAAATCTCCAAGATCATATTCACCATCATGTTCTTTTTCTCCAGGGAAATTCTCTCTGATAAATTCATCAATGGCATCATCTCTTTCATCTTCAGACATTTCACAATAATTTGCTAATCTGTCTGCAAACTGTTCAATCCTTGGATGGTCTGCAAAGAACTGACGTTTTTCCTCATCAGTCATCTCACAGAAATGCTCTAATCTGTCATCAAGATCTGCATGTTTATCGTATCTATCATCGTCATCGTATCTATCATCGTCATCGTATCTATCATCGTCATCGTATCTATCATCGTCATCGTATCTATCATCGTCATCGTATCTATCATCGTCATCGTATCTATCATCGTCATCGTATCTATCATCGTCATCGTATCTATCATCATCCATGTCATCATCTACTTGTGCAAAAGCAGGACCTGCAGATACACCAAGTACCAAAATCATGGATAAAACAACGCTTAGAAGTTGTGTACTATTCATTGAATTTTTTTAGGGTTTTTGATATAAAGAGATGCGTATCTTTGTAGAGGATCTTTTATTATCTATGAGAAATTTGATGAGGTTTTTGTGCCTAAATCCTTAAGTTCAAAATTGTTCTATAGAATTTATGCCCTGTCTACGTTGTGATGGGAAAGGAAAAGTACGAAACGAGTTTGGTATGTGGGAAAAATGTGAATCATGTCAGAAAAAAGAAATGACTTTTGAGAGTGTGCATCCTGAACCTGATGTCAATGAAGAAGGAATTTAATCTGATTAAGTTTGTGTGAGAATTATGGATAATCTAGATAACGCAAAACATGATCACCAGAAAAATAAATCCGATATCGTAAATTTGGTAAAACAAATGTTTGCCCAAAACAAATGGGGTGATGAAGAATATCGACAGGCTTTGCAAGAATTAGTGAAAAAAGATGAAGAACTGGTATCTGAAGTTACAAGAATTATCAAGGAAAGACATGGATGAGAAAAAACTCAAACAAGAAGACTGTCATGAGGATGGTATTGGTCAAGGAGTTCTTACACTAACTAACAAAAGAATTGCATTTGATAAAACTAGGTCTCGAATTATGGATTTTTCAAAACACATGGGTGAGACAATACTTGACATTCCATTGAATGATATATCTCATACCTGGCGTGAATGATTATTGATGAAAAAAGCTTGTATCTCTGCTAGAACCACTGATGGTGAGAAAACCTACAAGTTTGGTGTGTTTAATGTAGGTGGTTGGGTTGATTCTATCCAAGATGCAATAGATGATCAACAATCTTAAGTTAACAGTTTTTCCTAGTATGATTAATGGCTGATGCAAAATTCTCATGGTATGGTAACTTTTATGGAATTGCTTGGAGAACTCATGCTGGAAATCCAATTGCAGTTCCATTGTTTGTAAAACAAGATGAATCTCAAAAAATTGCAGATATTATTAAAACATGGAAGCCAAAAGACATCCATCTTACATTCATTGAAAAAGATGATGGCAATTATGCCATTTGTATCTACCAAGAGGCTGATTCGGGTGAAAATATTGGACTTTATCGATCTGGTATGAGTCAGACAGGAACCTATGGCAAAATAAAACAGATGATTGAAAAAAAATCTTCAATGTGGAATCCTCTACGGGCATACATTCAGATTGTATATGCTACTGATCCTGCAGATTCTAAAACTTATCAAAACATGACAGACTATATCATAATTGGTAGATTAGAGATTATTTCAGAAGATGCTCTAAAATCTAAAAGATTTGTAATAGAGAAAGATGCACACACTACACTTGGCGGATATGATGTAGAAAATACCACTGATGAGAATTAACTCTAGCCTTTATCTTGTAAATTTTTGATATTTGATTTATGGCTGAAATCTGTGAGAGATGCAGTAAATCCGTAGATGAAACTGCTAGATATAACAAACATGAAGTAGACAAACTACTTTGTTCTGCTTGCATTTCAGAGATTGATGAATATTATTCCATTACTTGTGCAAAATGTGGCAAACCTGCTCATATGAGAGGAAATTTGATTGAATATGAGAATGAAAAGATTTGTCCTGTATGTATGGATGAAATAAGAATAAAAGAAAATTAAAAAAGAAAAAATTAGTTTGTTGGGTTCATTAGTTCTGCTCTTTCTTTGACCTTTTGATCAACTAGAGCACTAATGTATTGACCAGGTTCTGCATTACATTCTCCAATGTTTACTGCATGACCGTCTAGAGTTTCAGCGATACAGCCACTATCAGTAACTGCAACTATTTTTACGGTCTCTAGTACTTCAACTGGTTCAACATAATACATCAGGTATGCAAATCCTGCAAGTCCAATACTTGAAACTATTCCTATTATGATTACCAAGGATTTGTAATCTGATGATTTTTTGATTTTTTTATTTGGTATTGCTGACATGTATAATGATACGCGTCTTTCTAATTTGATTGGTTTTGTGGTTTCTTGTGATTTGAAAATTATCCTATTAATTTAAATTTCTAATTCACGTAATTATGTACACAATTTTTTTGCTCTTTTGAAAACTGCATGCCAATCTTTCCAAAGTAGTCTTCCTGTCTGTGTGTTTTGCTTTGATGGATGATATGATGTAATAACTTGCATTTCATTATATTTGAACACTTGATTATGCCCAAATTTTCCTGGCTTTACATCTAACAGCTTACAGGTTGCATCATATGCAATTTTTCCTAGACACAGGATTGTTGTAACATTATTTAGAATTTGGAGCTCTTGCTCTAGGAATGAAAAGCAATTTTGCATCTCTTCTTTAGTTGGCTTGTTTTGAGGTGGGGCACATCTTACTGCAGCTGTAATGTAGGCATTGTTTAGTGTTAGTCCGTCATCACTGGTTTGACTAGTTGGAATATTTGCAAATCCTGTCTTATGCATTACTTTGGCAAGCCAGTCTCCTGAAGAATCTCCCGTAAACATCCTGCCTGTTCTGTTTCCGCCATGAGCTGCAGGAGCTAATCCTACAATGAGTAATTTAGCATTGATGTCCCCAAATCCTGATAGAGGTCTACCATAGTATGTTTCATCTTTAAATCGCCTAACTTTGTTTTTGGCAACATCTCTAATGTATGCCGATAATCTTGTACATCTTTGACATGATTTTATTTTTTTATTGAGAGTTTCTATTTTCATTTTTTTTGAATTTTATTCAATTAGTATTGCTGGTTTGAAAGGCCTTGCATGTCTAGCTTTTCCTTTAGGATCATAAATGTTAGAATCACTTTCTGAATAAACTTCAATATCTACTCCAAACTCTTTTTGTCCCATACTTGCAATTTCTGATTTTAGGAACTCTTTTTCATCAAAGCTTTCTGCTTCAAGCTTCATCTTTTTGATTTCCTCTGACTCTGAATGCAAATCCTTAATTGTTTTCTGTACAAAGTCTGGCATTTTCTTGGCATCTGTAGTATTTGGATCTGCAATGAGTTCTTTCATTACAACTCCCATGTTGTTTTGACCTCCCACCATAATGCTTAGCATCTTGCGATAGATTTTGGACTTTGTTTCATCTGAATTTACATAGATTACAATCTTTTTTGGAGTAATTTTTGTAACTTTGATAATGTTTGCAATATCGTCAATTGTATTCTTCAATAACTCTTCAGCTTGAATTGATGCAGCATCTACTTTGTCTGCTGAATATTCCGGCCACTGTGATTTTGAAACTAGTTCCGAGTTTCCAAGATTTTTCCACATCTCTTCGGCTACATGCGGTGCAAATGGAGACAACATTGCAACTCGAGATGAGTTGATTTGATGTAAAATTCCAGAAACATCATCACGACCTTTAGCTGCAATTCTCTTTTGATACCAACTCAAATCAGTTTCAAATGTAAAGAGGATATCGTGTAGTGCTTCACGTAATCTCATCTTCTCAACTGCTTCTGTAATTTCTGCAATCTTGCTCTGAGTTTTGGAGAGAATCCACCTGTCTTCAGCCTGCAACTCACCAATTTCGCTTGTTTTGAGGCTAGAACATGCCTCTAAAAGCGATTCAAGCTTGCTTTGAATACCTGAAACTGATTCCATGTTAAAATCAGCATCTTGGAGCAATTCAGCTGATGAAATTATAGCTAATCTGATTGGGTCTGCACCATGATCTTTGATTGCAGCTCGTAATGGAATGATGTTTCCCATACTCTTTGACATTTTAGCTCCATCCATCATTACACTACCATTAACAACAATCTCTTGTGGCCACAAATTCTTTTCAAATATTGCAACATGATTTAAAACAAAAAATGACAAGTGATTCTGAACCAAATCACGACCTGAATGTCTTGAATCAACTGGATAAAAATATGTAAATTCTTTTTTCATTGTATTGATTATGTCTTCAGAAAGTTTTGATGTGCTTGTAGCCAGTGAAACATCTCCTTTATCTAACAACAGATAATCAAATAATTCCTTAGTAAGATTCTCTGGCTGTACTGTTCCATCATTTACAAATCTAGACAATGTATAATATGCCATGTAGATTACAGAGTCCGAAAGGGATTCAACAATCCAATCATTATCCCATGGAAGTTTAGTACCTAATCCCTGTTGTCTTGCACAAGCTCGTTCATGCAACCAATCAATTACTTCAACAAACTCTGTCTTGATGTTGTTAGGTAGAATATTCATCTCATCAAGACAATTGCGAGCCAATTCTTTCCATTCTTCATCACCGTAATTCAAGAACCATTGATTGTTCAATACTTTAACAACACATTCAGCTCCACAACGACATCTAACTGGCGCATTCTCTAATACTGGGAATTTTTCTAAATGATTATTTTCTTGCAGCCAAGCTCTAATCTTGTCTCGTCCAAACTGTACTTTTTCTCCATCAAACTGTAAACATTTGTCGTTGAGTTTTCCGTCAGTGAATTCTTTAAGATACAATTCCTTGGTGGCTTCTTCTAACTTGTCATCAGACTGGTCAGAGACTCCCATCTTTTCACAAATCTCTTTTGCAGGAATGGAACCGTATCCTTCTGTAACTATTATCGGAATAGGCTCTAATTTTGAGGCTAGTTCGTGATTTTTGGCCTTCAAATCCATTAGTGCTTGATAGTCTTTAGGTGCATGTGCCGGCACGGACATTACCAATCCTGTACCCATGCTAGGCTCTACAAATTCAGCAGGCAATACTGGAATCTCTCGTCCATCATGATTAGTTGCAGTTTTGCCAATAATCTCGGAACCTGGAATTTCACCTGTAATCTCTACTTTTTTCTCAAAGAACGAAATCTTTTTTGCACATTCTTCAGACACAATCCACTCTTCTCCATCAACTGAAACTTTTTTGTAAACAGTGTTTGGATTGACCCAAAGATTCGTAATGCCAAAGATTGTTTCAGGACGTAATGTTGTAATTGGAAATATTGAATCACCCAACTTGAATTTAATCAAGAAATTCTTATCATCAATTTTTGGTTCAACATCACCCATTGTATCGTGTTGTGATACTGGGTTTTGATCAACGGGACACCACCCAACTGGATGACTACCTTGAATGATTCTACCCTTTTCTTTGAGTGTTGTAATCTGCCATTCAATGAACTTTTGATAACCTGGAACTATCGTGGTAAATTCTCGTCTCCAATCAATAGAGTAACCCATCTCAATCATTCCAGATTTAATCTCTTCATGGAAATAATCTGCAATCTTTATTGGTTCAACAAATGTTTTGATTGCATCTTCAGGAACATGGTAAATATTTCGTAAACCGTCTAGAATTTCTTTCTCCCCAGCTTCAATTCTCTTTGCCATACCAAGTACTGGAGTTCCAGTGTAATGGAATCCCATTGGGAACAACACATTGTATCCTTTCATCCTGTAAAATCTTGCATGAACATCAGCTAGTGTGTAAGTTCTTCCATGTCCAATGTGTTGTGGTGAGTTTGGATATGGATAAGCTACTGTAATGAATTTTTTTGGCTTGTCATTTGGATTTGTTTCAAAGTCTTTGTTTTCTTGCCACTTGTTTCTCCACTTTGTTTCAATATCAGTCCAGTTAATCGTCATTGTTTCTTACCCTAAAATCATAGATTTTGCTTTGGATATTGCCTCGTCTTTTTTAGATGTGTCTTTTCCTCCTCCTTGAGCAAATTTGGCATCTCCTCCACCAGAACCTCCCAAAATTGAGGCTATTTTCTTGGCAATTTCGCCTGCATTTACGCCTGATTGCTCTCCTGAGAACACCATGACTCGAATTGTAGGACCTGCTTCGAAAACCCCACAAAATGCAGCAGTACTATCTTTGCCTACTAGCTTCTTTCCAAAGTTTTGATGAAAATAATCGTCATAATCTGAACTTGCTGTAAAACACAATTTTCCTTTGGTATTGATTCCATCAGATTCTACATCTTCTCCAGCAAGAACTTTTTCCAATAGAACTGGAATTTTTTCTCTAGCTTTAGATTTGTTTTCCTCTCTTTGTTTTTCTAATTGCTCTTTTGCAACTGCCTCTTCAGCTTTGCGTTTTGATTCTTGTTCTTGTTGTTTTTCATATTCAAATGCATTAGGACCTGATACAAATTCTAAACGAACTACACCATCTTGAATACGTTTAGTCTTTGTAATTTTAATTAGTTCAATGTCTCCAGTTTTTTTGACATGTGTCCCACCACAAGCTTCAATATCTTTATCCTCAATTGATACAATCCTTACAGACTTTACTGGAACAACACCTCCCTGGTAAATTCTAAATCCGTACTTTTGTTCTGCTGTTCCTCTATCATAATAATTGATTTTTACTGGATAGTTTTTCTTTATCATGTCATTTGCCTCATCTTCAATTTTTTGCACTTCGTCATTACTTAGAGAAGAGTGATGTGTAATATCTAATCTGGCATGATCATCGTCTTTAAAAGCTGAATGCTGCCAAATCCATGAACCCAATACTTTACGTGATGATGCATTGATGATGTGTGTACTAGTGTGATTCTTTGTAATGTTGGACCGTCTTGTCTCATCAACTTTACATGAAACAGTTTCTCCTTCTTTTGGAACTCCACCTTCTAACTGATGAACAATAATGTCTGCATGTTTATCGACATTAATCACTTTGAATCCTGCAATACTGCCAAAGTCAGGCTCTTGACCTCCACCTCGTGCATAGAATGAGGTTCTATCAAGTACTATCATATCATCAATCACTTTGAGAACCTTGGCTGAAAACTCCATTGGGTCATCTTGGTAGAATAGAGTTTCAGTTTCTGGTAATCCTTCTAGTGGGAGTTCTGCAATTGCCTTTTTCTTGTCTGATTGGTGTAAATCAGATAGTTTTGAGTAAAATGATGATGGAATTTCTGAAATTGCATCCACTTCTTTAAGATATTCAGGTGTAATACCATCAGATTCGTAGTATGTGATTAATTCATCAACTGATGGTGCTCCTTTCTCTTTGATCTTGTCTGCTTTTTTCTTCATGTGAACTTTGGACTCTTCATATCTTGCAGATTCTAGCTTGAGAATAGATTTCACATCATCGCGCTTTTCATCAAGTTCTGGATATGTGTCCTTGAGATAATCAACATGCAAATCAATCAAGTCATCAATGTTTAATTTCAAATTTAGTTTTGATATGGTTGCATTGATTCTTCGCAACATCATTCTCAAGTTGTATCCTCCACCTACATTACTTGGTAGAGCTCCATCAGTAATTGCAAAAATCAAAGTTCTTAGATGATCTGCAATTAGATACATTCCTTCTAGTGGTGTGATCATCTTTTGCATCTGCTCATCTGTAATTCCTGCATTCTTTACTGCAAGACGTCTTACTTGATTGAGGTCATCGTAATGATCAATCTCTTTTGCAATTTCTGTAAAGTATTTTCTTAAAATTTCTGAATCCGAATCAATTCCAATTGTTCCAAACAGTTTCTCATTAATTGGACCAAAACAGCAATCATATGCAGTAGGTGTTCCCATGGTAATCCATGCAAATCTCTCAAGACCTGCACCCATATCGATTACCCTTTGGTCAAGGGTGGTATGTTTTCCTAATTCGCCTTGGAATTCAGTAAAGACTGCATTTCCAAGCTCTAATCCTTGCACAAAATATTCTAATGATGGACCAAATGAACCCCCACCTGCCCATACATCTTCAACAAAGACTACTTCGTCTTTGTTAATTCCAAATTGTTCTGTTAGTAACCTATAATCCAAATCAACACATTCATCTTTCCAGTATCCACCCAAATCAGGAACACTGTGTTGTCCTATCATACAAAATGATGAAAAATGTCTTCCAGTTACACCCACATTCTCCAAATCCTTGAATCTTAAACATGTCTGTGGTACTACCAAAGGATTTGCAGGAAACTCAAAGACAACTTTGCTTCCCATTACTCTTTGAAAATCAACAACTGATGCAATTGTAAAGTACAAGTCATCACGCCAACGACAAACAACAGGATACCTGCTAACTGAAGTGTGATTATTTTTTACAAAAAACTCTTCAACTTGTTTCCATGATTGTGTATAATCAAATCGCTTTGAAGTTGGTGGTTCTCCGATGAATGAATAAGTATCCAATCCGTCATCAGGACACAAGTCTCTGTCTGCATTTAGAGTCCAAAAAAATCTGCCACATTTGGCACAAGACTTTCTGATAAATCCCTGTTCTTGGAATAGTTTGACATTATAATATTTGTCAGGATCTGCTGAAAATTCTTTTAGAATCTCTTTTTTGTCCAACGTTGATGCCTGCCATATTCCAATATTAAGAACTGTCGATTAATACTCATCTCTATATTTTAAAATGGAATGAATGAAAAATAATCATATGAAAGCCACATCCTTTGATGGAAATAAAATGATCTATGATGAAAATTACCCAGACCCAAAACCTGGTGAGTCTTTGGTACGAGTTAGTCTTGCTGGAATCTGTGGAACTGATTTGGAGATTCTAGATGGGTATATGGCATACAATGGTGTATTGGGTCATGAATTTGTTGGTGTGGTAGAAAAATCAAAAAATTCTGATTTGCTTGGAAAGAGAGTTGTGGGTGAAATTAATGCTGGATGTAATAGGTGTGATTCTTGCAAAAAGGGGTTACAAAGACACTGTCCTAATAGAACTGTTTTAGGTATTTTGAAAAGAGATGGAGCATTTGCTGAATTTTTGTCATTGCCTGAAGAGAATCTACATGTGATTCCCGATTCAATTTCAGATGAACAAGCAGTATTTGTAGAACCATTAGCTGCTGCATTTGAAATCAAAGAACAAGTGTCATTAAATCCTGATTGGAAAGTTGCAGTTGTGGGTGATGGGAGATTGGCACAGATGATCTGTCAAGTCTTAAAATTATCTTGTCCTAATGTTACTTGTTTTGGAAGACATGAAACCAAACTGTCACATTTGGAAAAATTTAAGATTCAAACTAAAATTGGAATCATTGACTCTGATTTACAATCATATGATTTGGTAGTAGAAGCTACTGGAAGTAATTCTGGGTTTGCAGACACTATGAAACTAGTCAAACCACGTGGGACTGTAATACTAAAATCAACAATTGCATCACGAGAAAATCTTGATTTGACTCCAACTGTAGTAAATGAGATTACTTTGATTGGTTCTCGTTGTGGATTATTCAAACCTGCAATTGATGCCCTTGCAACTGGAATTGTATCCGTTGACTCTATGGTGTATTCTACTTTTCCATTAGAGAAATTCTCTGATGCTATACAACATGCAAAAAAACCAGACACACTCAAAGTATTCTTAAAACCATAACTGGAATTAGGCATTCATTAAATATAGAAAAATGTGATTATCTCTTATGATGGGAGAATTTTCACTTGATGATGTCCGAAAAAGAATGGATAACGTTTTGTTAGACTCTGAGATTAGATTTTGCGGATTAATTGATCCTAAAGGTGAATTGATTGCAGGTGGATTTGCTAGTAATATAGTTCCAATGTTAAATGATAAACAAAGACAGCATCTGTATCAAGAACTAGCACACAGAGTTGCAAATAGACAAGGATTTGATGCAGATCTTGGCAGGGTAAAATATTCTGCATCAAGAAGAGAAAATGCAGTCATGTTGAGTTTTCCCTTTGGAAAATATATTGTACTGGTAATGGCAAATCCTGGCATAAACATAGACCGATTTGCCTGGGATATTCTAAACAAATTAGGTCGTGATTGGTCTGAATTTGATAGTCTTTAATTTTGAGAAATTGTTCCTCTTTCAATTAGATATGAATGAGCATTAATTGATTCTTCCTTTGAAATTTCTCCTTTCATGTACCATTCTGAGATGTTTTGTACCCATGAATTGTTTTCATAGTTATACAATGGAGAAATTCTCAAAATTTTATCATCGTAGAGATTTGGATTGCCTCTTCCATCTTGATTACTTGTCATAAAGTATAATCCATCCGGACCATTTGCAACATCTCTAATTCTTCCAAACTCTCCTGAAAATAATTCTCCGTGAAATAACACATTGTAACTCTCATCAAATTCTATGACGTGAATATGTTGTCCTTTAAGTGCTGCAACAAAATATTTTCCATCAAACATTGGCATGTCGTCTCCATAGTAAAATGTAGAACCTGAAGGAGCCCAAGTATCATCACCTGAATGCAAAATTGGATTTGTTGCACCTTCTAATGTTTCATCACCAATAACATCTGGCCATCCATAGTTTGCACCTGATACTATCCAATTGATTTCATCATGTGCAACTCCACGCCATCCAGAAGGTCCATGTTCTGTTGCAATTAAATTTCCAGACTTGTCCCATGCAATTCCTTGCGGATTACGATGTCCAATGGAGTAGATTGCTGAACCAAACGGATTATCTTCAGGAATTGTTCCATCTGACTTGATTCTCAAGATTTTTCCTGCAACTGAATTCAAGTTTTGTGAAAGTTCTGGTTCTACTGCATCCCCTGTTGTAACATACAACATTTCATCTGGTCCGAATTTTATTCGACCACCATCGTGATACGGTGCACCAGGAATATCTTCAAGCAAAATTTTCTCATGATTTAGTTTGTTGTCTGATTCAACATATTGTACTAATCTGTTCTTGATTCCAAGTAGTTCATTATACGTATAGTACACATAGACGTAGTGATTTTTCTCAAATTCTGGATCTAGTGCAATTCCTAGCATTCCGCCTTCTCCTCCTCCCACACCTCGAGACATGATCTGGCTTACTTGTCCATCTTCAATCACATTTACTGTACCTGGTCTTTCTGTAAAGAAAATTCGTCCATCTTGTGCAAAGTCAATTCCCCATGGAATTTTGAGGTTGTCTGCAATCACATCAACTTTTACCCCAATCTCTGGAAAAGATTCTGCATATGCACTTGTACCTCCAAGTAAAATCATTATAGATACAACAAAGATGATGTTTCTCATACTGTGCTTATCTATCTTATCATACATTAAGAATTCATTTTAGTTATTTGCCAAATTATAACAGTCTGTGACTTTTATCAATTTTCTAGATTCCTTGGTAACTTTATTGTGAATGTGGTAGGGTCGTTTTTAACTGAAATAGTTCCTTTATGTTGATCTATGATGCTCTTACAGCTTGCGAGTCCAAGTCCAGTTCCTTCTTGCTTAGTAGTGTATAATGGTTCAAAGATTTTCTCTAGTGATTCTTCTGGTATTGGTTCACCTGTATTACTAATTTCTATTTTGATTAAATGATGTTCACGTCTTATCTCGATTTTTATTTTTCCAGTTTCAGGAGTTATTGCGTAGATTGCATTTGTTATAATGTTGATAACAACAATTTCGATTAGATGATAATCACATACTATTTCGTCATCTGTTGTGGTTTTTTCAATTGTTATGTTTTCTGGAATCTTTATGCTGCCTTCTGCTGAATCAATTATTCTTGATACTGGTATCTTTGTTAGATTTAGAGGCTTTTGTTGTACATAATCAAGTACGTTGTTTACTTGATGGCTTATTCTCTGTATGGACTCAGTAATTGAGCCTGCATATTTTTGGAATTTCTCTGAAATATCTGGGTTATTACTTAGAATATCCGTAGTCATTTGGATAACTGATAGTGGATTTCGGATGTCATGTGCAAGACGTGATGCTAAATGTCCTATTGTAGTAATCTTTTCAGTTTTTTGCATCTCTTCTAATTGCTCTATGATAATTTGTCCTCTCTCGCTTGATTTGTTAATGTACATTATTGTAAAAAATACTGATACAAAGACTAGAACCAAAAATACTGGAACAACATAATCATAGATGAAAAATAATTGCTTTGTATCTAATGCTGATTGTAATTGCGTACTCTTTGAAAATTCTGAAGTTTCTGATTCACCTTGTTCAACTGAAATATATTCTCCATCTCTAATCACATACAGATCCCATGAAATTGTAAATTCTATAGTTTTACCTGTTACTGGTTCTATGCTAGTTATGCATGTTTGATCACCATACACAATTTCTGGTAAAAACCTTTCATATGCATGAGAAAAATCATCTCTCATACTTTGACATGAAAAATTGTAAAGCTCAACATCGTTTATCTCCTTTGTTCCTTCAAAAACAAACATAGCTGGGACCCCCATATTTGGGTGGAATAGAACATAATCTTGTTTTTGTACGTTTGGTGGAAATTTGAAATACCATTGGTTGTTATCTGCATGTTTTCTTGTGTTGACATCAACATAGTATGTATTTTCATTTTCACCTATTGTTTCACTTGTAATGACGTTTGTGACAACGTAAGATGATTCTATTTCCAGGATGTTTCCATTTTGATTTACAATTTTATCTTCTGAAAAATCATTTGAGATAACTGGTTTTGATAATTCTCTTCCTATTTCTCCTGCATATCTAACTTCTCCAATATATTGCTGAACATTCTCAAATGTTGCAGGACTATTTTTCAGTATTTGTGTTGCAACTAATACCCAACTTCCAATAACTATAATTGCAATAATGGAAAATATGATCAAACCCCATGGGTTTTTGGCCTTTTTCATCTACACTATCTTTTTTTTAAACCGTATAAATTGAATCCTTTTTGATACCCATAAATACAGAACATGACACAATGTATGCATGTTTGGTAGAAAACCTCAACTCAAAGAAGGAGTTCATGTATTTTCTGTAAGAGATAATGGTGATTTCAAGGACTTTATCTTTGCAACAGTTACAGGTGTTGAGGGCAGAAAAGTTGGGGTCAGTGGAGTTCTAGTAAATCCAGTTGGTCTGAAAAACAAAATAGAACAAGGAAAGACTGGAGAACGTTCATTGGAAATTCTAAAGAATCCCACTCCAGACAATGTTGTTTTGGCTCTAGTGTACAGAGTTGAACATGAAAACTTTGCAGATGTATTGGATCTTGACCAAGACAAATGTGATCTCATTCCACCTAAGGTCTATACTATGCTAGATGGATGGATTCGTGAATCCCTACCTGAGTTTATCAATACTGTCTTGTCTTTGCCTCCAGGTGCAGAACGTGATGAGGCAAAACGTGTACTCAAAAATAGAATGGATACTCTGATTGACAAGAATTTAAAACGAACACTTTATTCTGTTTGTCGAAGCCTCAAAATTCTAAATTAGGCACAAGTTCACAGTAGTTTTATATTATCGAGCATGAAAATCCCGATACAATGGAATATGTTTACGCTGCTTTACTTCTTCACAAGCTAGAGAAAGAAGTTAACGAGGCAAACGTCAGCTCAGTTGTTAAAGCATCTGGTGCTGAAGTTAATGAAGCCCAAGTTAAAGCACTAGTTGCAGCCTTAGCCGATGTTAACATCGATGAGGCAGTTAAAGCCGCACCTGTAGCAGTCGCAGCAGCAGCCGCACCAGCCGCAGATGGCGGAGATGCAGCAGCCGGTGGTGAAGCAAAGAAAGAGGAAAAACCTAAAGAAGAAGGTAAAACCGAAGAAGCAGCCATGGAAGGATTATCTTCATTATTTGGCTAAACGAGTTTACTTTTCTCAAAATCTATTTTTGATCTCCATTTTTATCAATTCTTAATTACCAATATCTCGATGTTTGCATTGAATGGTAGATTATTCTTCTGAACTTGGATCGTTTATCACCATTTTAGATTATTTGGGAACAATTGCTTTTGCAGTAACTGGAGCTTCAAAAGCAATTGCACATAGAGCTGACATTTTTGGAATAATTGTTTTGGCAACTGTAGTTGGAGTTGCAGGTGGAATAACACGTGATGTGACATTTGGAAGATTTCCTAATGCCTTCTCTGATCCAATATACATTGGATTAACTGTAGCAGTTGGAATTGCAATGTTCTTTTTGTATAGAAAACTCCAAAAACGAATGGGTACTTGGTTAGTCTTTGATGCAGTTGGATTGGGTGTCTTTTCGATTTTGGGAGCTTCAATTGCACATCAAGTAGTTGGTCTGGAATTTCTTCCAATGTTGTTAGCTGGAGTAATAACTGCAATTGGTGGTGGAATACTACGTGATGTATTTGTCAGAGAGATCCCAATTGTTTTTGTAAAAGAAGTGTATGCTGTAGCAAGTGTAATTGGTATTGTAGTGTTTTATGCAATACTTTCATCTGATATAGATATTCAAACTGCGTCCGTTGTTGGCATATCTATCACAACTGCAATTAGATTACTTGCAATGAAGTATAATTGGAATTTGCCAAAAGTCCAGGAATCTTGAATAAAATGTGCCCAAAATAACCTCAATTTTTTAAATTATTATTTTAGCAATTTAATTACAGATACAATTCCATTATTTTTCCATCATTTGTTATACACATTTTTAAGTAAATCTCATACTGGAAAATCATGACAATACAGGCTCTAGTTGTTGATGATGATCAGAATGTATTGAACACTTTTGTAGATTTGTTAGATATATGTAAAATCAATGTTGTTGGAACTGCTAAAAATGGCAAAGAAGCAATTGAACAATTCAAAAAATTAACTCCAGATTTAGTATTTTTAGATATTATGATGCCTGAATTTGATGGTCGTTATGCTTTGAGGGAAATCAGAAATATTGATCAGAATATACCTGTAGTCATGATTTCTGGCGGAGATGATGATGCGATTGACAAATTATTGGAATTCAAACCCTCAGCTGTTCTTCACAAACCATTTCGAATGAATACTTTATTGGATATTTTAAAAAATGAATTAAAATTGGAACTAGATTCTAACTAAAAAAGAAAAGTTATTGGGATTGCACCCATTCGTAGATGAATTTGACTTGTTCCATCATAATTGCATTTACCTGAATTATTTTTTCTTCCAATTCTTCTATTGTCTCTAGAAGCATCTGATTTTCTTCTTCAAGTTCTGCAATTCTTTGTTCTAGTCTGAGAATTTGTTCGTTATCTGTAGGATATGATTCTGGATATTCGTACTCTTCAAAATCATATTCTCTGTAGTCGTATTCTGGATAGTCGTCATCATAATAGTAATCCTCATCATGTGTTTCATCCTCATATTTCTCAAAGAATATTACAACTCGTTTTGCTTCTTCGTGACTCAAGTCAGTTTCAGAGACGATTAGTTCTACTAGTTGATCAATTTCACCTGCTTCCCAGAGTCTTTGTATCTTCTCCATGGATACTAATTTCATAATTCTGTCTACTAGTGGTTCAATTGATTTCCATTCAGGATCGTTTTCATAAAATTCATCATCTTCTTTTTCATGTTCGTCATAGTATTGTCTTGACTGCTCATCAAGATTGCGTAATTCATTTTCAAATGACTCATCAAGCTCGCCAAATTGTTTTATCATTTCTGATTCCAAAGCTTTTTCTTTTTCCTCAAATTCTAAAAACAATTCGTAAAACATTGCATCAATTTCTGAATAACTAAGATCAGAATTACTATCTATTTTTTCATAAATTTCTGCTTTTAATTCTTCATAATGTTTGTCTAACTCGTCATATTTTTGCTCGAACTCTTTTTCAATCTGATGTCTTTTGTCTTCAAATTCATCTTCTAGTTGTTCGTATTTGTCATCCCACTCATCATATTCTGCCATTGCCGGTGTAGTTAATCCTACAATCAAAATGGCAAATAATCCAAGTATTGGAAGTAATTTCTGCATTAGTTTGATGGATAAATTTTTACATTTAAAGGAAAATATCTTATGTGTAGTAACAGTTATCAATCAAAAACCAAGTTTGTACCTAAATCATATATTGAGTTTGCCTGATTCTAACCCTTTCTTTACAATATCAATTAGTTCTTCAACTGTACATGTTCGTAGTGATTCAGGCAAAGATTCTACATCAAATGATTGGAACTTGCCAATTTTTTTTCGTACTAACATTTTGACAATTCCTGGAACATCATCTTCAAATTTCTGACTAATGTGCTCTAGAATTTCATTTTCTTCTTTTTTCTTCATCTTTTACCACACCTCATGCATTTGTAATATCCAATATCTGATGTATGTTCTCCTGGCTCTTCAATTCTTTCTTCTGAGATAAACTCAAAATCTTCTGAACCACATGATTCACATTTTCTTGGATTGTATTCTAAATCTTCAAATTCCTTTTTTAGTCTCAGATATTCATATTTTGAGATTTTTTCTTCAATGTATTTTTTCTCTAAAATCCTTAATGCCTCATCATTTTGTGCCCGTTCTTCTTCATTAATTGGATCTACTCTTCTGTAATTTAGAACCGAATCTTTTTGGAATGTTTTTTGTTTTTTTGCATACCAAATTATGCCTATCACGAGTCCCAAACCCACTACCAATCCGTATGGAAAAGGCAAAACTGTCTGAAGCAAGAAAAAAGCAATAATTGCCACTACTATGGCAAAGAACATCGCTTTCATATTACTCTGAGTTGAATCTTAGTATTTTAGGTGCAAGAATCATTCCTACTATTCCTGAAACAATTCCTCCTGGAACACTCATCATCCAATGTTTGAAAACAACATCCGATGATGTTGGCAAAACATCGTATGGGAATATGTCGTTGTGCAGATAAATTTCTAAAAATGTCATTGAAAGCATTGGAAAACTAAATGCAAAAAACATTGAACCCAGTATTGCACCTGCAATTTTTCCTGAATGTTTTTGTAATATTTTTGATTTCCATTTTTTGTTAAAAATATAGTCTGCAACAATTGCACTAATCATTGGTGCTGCAAACCATGGAAGATATGACATGATGTCTTCAGATGTAAATATGTTTGATGATATGTTCATCACGATAAATGTTAGTGCTGCACCACTTGTTGCACCAAATCTTTTCTGTGTCTTTGATGATGTCCAAAATATTAGAGAATATGCAAATGGAATTAAGATAAAACTTAGTACAATTGCAACATTGGGGTCAGGATTGAAATTATGAGTTTCTCCTTCTGAAATTGGTAACACAAAAAAGAAGATTAACCACATTATGCTAAACCAAAAAATTCCATATGTTATTGGTAAGATTATTTTAAAGAAAGAATTTTTTTCTTCCAAGTGGAAATTAATTCGTGAAAATCCAATAACAGAGCCTACCAATGTAGTTAGAATTCCTAATGCAAGTGTAATGTGAGTTGGACTAAGCAGTCCATCTAATCCAAATAACTCATGCCAGTAAAAATCTCCTGGCCCTGCGGCAACTTGAATCATTGAACCTATTATGATTAGCTTGAGTCCCATTGCAAATGACTCTGTTCTGAGTTCCTTTCTTCTGAGATACACAACAGAACTCATTATTGCACTAATTACACTAATTCCTACACCAAGATACAAAATTCCGTGTGATGGTGTAAAGAATGTCTCAGGTTCTCTTAGCAAATGTGATGTGATATCCCAACTTGCCCCCCACATTGCTAGTGTAGTTCCAGATAATGCTACAAGGAATACAATTGCAGGAAATTTCACTTGAGATTTTTGCAAATATTCTGTTGCCAACAGTTCAAACCATAGTTATTATGTTCATAAATGATTCTACTTTAATTGCTAGTTGCCACTTGAAAGAATTGTTTTTGTTTTATGCTGGGGTGTAATCTTTTGCTTGACCTGCAACTGCTCTTGCTTGAGCATCTGCCTTTTGCAAGATTTGCTCTTTAGTCTCATCAGTCATGTATCCTGATTCAACAGAAACAGAACGTGCTGATTGTGCTGCTTTTGCCAATATTTGTTCGATGTTTTCTGGTGTGACATATGCTGCCTCAATAGATAATGAAATTGCTTCTTGGTGTGCTTGTGCAAATTCGTCTCTTACTTTCTCAACATCAATTATCATCTCTTCTTCAGCATACTTGAGTCCGTCTTCAAGTGCTGTGAATAATGTAATTCCTGCTTCTACCGGTTTGATGTCTAATTTACCTAAAATTGCTGCAAGTTTCTCATTGATTGCCTCACCTTTGAGTACTGGTGTGGAATCTTTTGCAATCCAGATTGTACCTTGATCAATCTTAGTTGGGATTCCTGCTTCTTTGAATTCTGTAAGCATTGGTCCTGGAGCGATTCCCGTGTTCTTTGCTGGAACTACAACATCAACACTTGCAATATCTCCACCTCTTGCCATCATCATGATTTTGTTCTTTGCCAAGAGTACGTTAAGTTTGAATGGTGACATGTTTGTAAACATGATCATTACTTGTCCTTTGAATTCTCCAATCATGTCTTTCATTCCAGGAATGTCTGAATTCTCTAATGCTTTTTGTGCAACTTTGTCTTTAACACTGAAAAACTCTACATCGTCTTTGAGAGTTTTTCTTAAAGGTAGTATCTGAGTAGAACGTACCTTGTTCATTTTGATAATTGCCATTACTTTGTATTTTTTTGGTAGCTCTTGTAATTGCTGATACATCTGTGTTTTTCTCTTTGGATAAGAGGTTCTATTTTCATGCAAACTTCTTCTTAACCTCTTGTAGTTGTTTGATTGGTTTTCCCATTGTGGTTTTGATCATGACTCTTTTCATGTTCTTCTCACCGTTTGGTAATTTCTTTTCAATTGCACTTAGAACTGCATGTGCATTTATTGCCAAGTCTGCATCTTCCATTGTTTCATCTCCAATCTTGCATGAAACAGAAAGTGATGCTCTTGTTCTAACTTTAATTGATGATCTAAATCTAGACAAAAATGATTCAATAGGTGCATTAAATGGAACTGGTGTTGGCATCTTTCCTCTAGGACCTAATAGCTGACCCAAAGTTTTACCAACTGTTGGCATGATTTGTGTGTCTGCCAAAAAGAAATCATATTTGTTGATGAATTTCCTAGACTCTCTTTTGTTTGCTCCAAATTTGTCTAGTTCTTCATTTCCGATAACAGAGTCTGCTTTTGCTGCTTTTGCTTTTGTTCCCATGTCTCCTGTTGCAATGACGCAAACTGTTGCAGGAGAACTGGTCTTTGGAAGTTGAACAACTTCATTGAGTGCAAATCCTTTCTTGACATCAATATCTTTGAAATTGACAATCAACTCTATTGACTGCTTGAACTTTTTTGCTTTGGTTGCAGCCTTTGCTTCTTTTACTATGTCAACTAGTTGAGCCTCTGTAATCATTACGAACAATTTCGAGAAAGCCTACTTAAAATCGTTTAGAGGCAGAGACTCTCTTGATGTAGATTATTTTAAAAAATTTCATTTTTTCCCCAAATTAATTGAAAATCAACATCAAATTCCTCTCAAAACCTACATATATTAAATCACAACGAGAATTTTCGAATATCTTGCATAGATTCGATGAATTAGACATGAAATTGCTTTTTGAGTTAACAAAAGATGGTTCGATCTCAGTTCCAGTACTCTCAAAGAAACTAGGAATCAACGCATCTGTACTTTATAGCCGAATCAAGAGACTAGTCAAAAAGAAACTCATAAAGAAATTCACTGTCGAAATTGATGATTCCTTGTTAGGAATAGGTGTAAAAGCAAATGTTGGAATTAACAGAGATCCAAAGTTTAAAGAGGCAATTCACAAAAAATTCATGGAAACACCTGAGGTTGTATCAATTTCGGAAGTCACTGGAAGATTTGATATTATGATCCAAGTATATTCCAAGAATCTTGAATCCCTTCACTCTGTTGTAATTGAGAAGATTGGAAAAATCGAAGGTGTTCAAAATACAGAGACCTTTGTAGAGTTACAAAAGACTGACAAAGATCCAGTATATCTCAATGAATTGACATAATACATCATCTATTAATAATCAAACAAATTAGTAATCATAATGTCTGAAGATAAACAAATTTTCTATTGTGAGTTATCAAACAAGAAGAGAAAAGAACAGTATGGAATTGATACTGCACAAGAAAAATCTGAAAAAACACGATAAATACGAAATTATCAATGCTTAAGTCTGTAATACACATTATAGATTCATGGGTGAAACCAAACTTTACATTTGTAAAAATTGTGGTTCTGAATTCCCCTCAACTGAAGTTAGACTGTATTGTAAGGTATGTAAATCAAATCTGGATAAAACAGGCCAACTCCCAAAACTCTAAATTCATAAGTTGCAAAATTTTGAATCATTTCAAATGGACAAACGTGATGCTGCCTTTTTGATAGGAATTCTTGGAGGTACCGGAACTGCTGTAGGGATTGTGGTTCTTTTGGCAAACGGTTTTATCAAAAACCCATTTATCTAGACGCATTTTTTACAAATTTTATGAAAACAGAAAATGAAGTTGCAGAATATAGAAAGGAAATTGAACAAAGATTGGTTAGTACTGAATCTATGGATGCAATGAAGTACTATCAAGGTGTTCTCAGAGCACTTGAATGGGTAGTTACAGGTAATGATGTTTAGGTTTTATACACAAAACCTGTAACTGTATCATGAATTGCTTTATGTGCTCCAAGAAAAAAGAAGACTTTGAAGTTTGGAGTAACAAGATAGTAATTTCTGCAACTTATGATTCAAGAGTTCAAGATCATGATGTAATTCAAAAATTGTCTAGTCATGACGTGATTTGTCATAATTGTATGCAGAAAATTTTAGATGATGTAGATGAAACCCGAGTTTAACTATTGGAATTTCTCATCCCACTTGCCTTCATTGATCTCTGCTGTAATTTCTTTAGGGGTCTTTCCTTCTACTTTGACTCCTAAAGCAAGACATGTACCAACTATGGTTTTTGCGACTGATTTTAATGATGATGCATAAGAATTTTCTAGTTTCGTGTTTGCAACTTTAACAACTGCATCCATTGTTACATCTCCTGCCCATTCAGTTCCAGAAGCTCCAGACCCTTTTTGGATTCCTGCTTCTTTCATAATGAGTGCAGCTGCTGATGGGATTCCAATTTCAATCTCATACTTTTTTGTATCACTATCTACAATAACGGTGACTGGGACTTTCATTCCCTCAAAGTCTTTTGTTTTATCATTAATTGCATTAATGACTTCCATGATGTTAACGCCAAGTGGACCTAGTGCTGGACCTAAAGGTGGACCTGCAGATGCTCCTCCTCCTGTTACAAGTGATGAAATTTTTTGTTCTCCCATATTTTATCGCCTCAAAATGAAAATTTAATCCTTCCTAACCCTCTGTTGACAGTTTTAGATAGTTTGCGTCGACTGTAACTGGTAGTTGGTATGATGCATCAAGCAAAACAACAGTAGCTTCTTCCTTATCTGAATCAATTCTGGTAATTGTTGCTTTCATTCCTTTGAATGGACCACCGGTGATTTCTACAACATTGTCTACTGCTAATGTTGAAACTGTTGATTTCTTTACCAAGTATCCTTCTATGTCTTTAAATTCTAATTCTCCTCTTAGTTGACCTCGGATGTGTCTTACTCCCTCTACTGCCATGTATGCATCACTTGGATTGATTGCTTCAATGACAACATATCCTTTAAGATCATTTACCCAAAATACTGATTGAATATTGATTTGATTTGCATTAGCTTTTGCTTCTAATAATCTCATTACCACTTTTTCTTGTCCACCAGTGGTTCTAATTGCAAACAAATGTGATTTTACTTCTTCTGACAATTTTACCTTCCAAATGTGATCACCGAAAAGACAAATTGAATGATAAATCCAATAGTTCCTATACCACCGATACCTAGCAAAACCAATCTAAGATGTTGTTTGTACTCATCTTTGTCTGGCTTTTTTGCCATTTTCAAGGTATTTGCCATATCCTTCAATCTCTGCTTCGGGTTCATTGGTGGAAATTAATAAGGTCTCTTTATATCTCTTATTTCATGGAACTGCTAGTTGCGTATGTTGATGATCCTGCAGGTCACAATATGGCAAAATTTCTTTGCAAAGATATGACTCAAGATGGAGATGTATTTCGAGGCAAGTATTATGATTTGATAATTATCCCAACCCCTGCAATTTCTGCAGATTGGTTAGAAGAAAAATATGATTATGATGGATTTGTATTTTTATCAAAACATGCAGCTGAATCTGGAGTTCTTGCACTCACTTGTCATAGCACTGGGAATTTTTCAGAGGCAAAGTTTGGTGGAAAAGATAGACAAGTAGCAATCCCTCATCCTGACTTACAAAAAAAATACCTCCAAACTTTACGTGATCATCAATCTGATTTTGTAGAGTTTGACATTACAATAGAAGCAACACACCACGGACCTACAGATCTCAAAAAACCCTCAATTTTCATTGAGATTGGAACTACTGAAAAACAGTGGACTGATGAGAATCTGTGTCATAGAGTTGCAAAATTTGTTCATGAAGTAATGTCAAATGATATCCCAAAAAACCCCGTTGCGATATGTTTTGGTGGAACTCATTATCCTACAAAGTTTACAGAACAACTACTTGATGGCAAATATGCACTTGGAACTGTAATTCCAAAACACGCACTTGACAATCTTGATGAAGAATTGTTCTCCCATATTCTCAAGCAAAACAATATGGCCAAATTTGCTCTGCTAGATTGGAATGGACTGGGACCAAACAAGCAAAAAGTTCTTGACCTTCTAGAATCTACAGAACTTGAGGTAATCAAACTTTGAATCTTGAGAAAAAGATCTACAAAAAATTACTAGAAGTTCCAAAAGGCCAAATCACGACTTATGGTGAACTTGCAAAGGCTGTTGGTCTAAAGAATGGGCAACGAGCAGTTGGAAGAATAATGAACAAGAATCCTTACCCTGTAATCATTCCATGTCACAGAGTTGTTATGTCTAATGGTAAAGTTGGTGGATATGCATATGGTGAGCATATCAAAACAAAGATGCTTAATGATGAGGGTATCAAAATTGAAAATGGTAAAATTCTAGATTGGGAAAAGACTGTTTATCGATTCTAATTTACAATCCTCCTCCTGATACTTTGCTTAATTCAATGTCATACCCTGTTGGATCTTTGATGTATACTGAACTTGATTTCTCAAAATCTACAGGCCCGTCATAAAGTACTTCGACTCCAAGTTCTTTGCACTTTTGCATAATGTCGTCAAAATTCTCTACATGAAATCCAAAATGTGCAATTCCTCCAGTAGGAGTTACCTGTGGGTCTTCATACAAACAAAGTTTGATTGAATCATTTCCAATAATTTTTGAAGGTGCACCCATCTTGTTTGGTGAATTGTCATCTTTTCTAATCTCAAACCCGAACAAATTTTTGTAAAATTCTACTGTTTTTGCCAAGTCTTTTACATTCATGTTGACATGATCCATGGATGTCGCTTTGAGTATGTCTGTCATAGTCTAAATTGGATCTTTTGAATTAAAAGGATTTTTGAAAAGTTCTAATTCTTTCTTTTTGCGACAATCTCTTCCATTAATTGTCTCAAGTGGGCCTTGTTTCTGACTGTATTTCCACCTACTTTTTTGTAGAGTGCCCAAAATTCAGGATTCGTCAATTCTTTTCTATCTTTTGCAATCTTTAGCAGTCTTCTCAATGAACGAACCTTTGCAACATAGATTTCTTTTTTGCCAACACGTGCACCTTTACGTCCTTGTTTTGAACCTTGTTTAGTACCTCTCTTGTTTCTTTGAGCTTTTTTAGTTTGTGCTCTTCCTCTGGATGTTCCAGTAAATGAATCAATTTTGATTGTGTTAGCTGTAATTAGACTTCGAATGTTTTCTCTTGTAATTGCATCAGCTACATCAGTAAGATGGTCTGCATCAAATTTTATTCTGTGGACTCCAACACCAGTTACTCTGGATGCTAGTCTTTTCTTAGCTTTAAGATTTACTACCACTTGCACTCACTCTCGCATTGAAAATTTTGAATTTTTGCTCAACTGCTTTTGTAACAATCTCTTTTCTTTTTCTAGTACCTACACTGTGACCTAATCTTACTCCATCCTTTTTTGGATCAAGTTTTGCCAAGTCATCTAAATTGTAAACTAAATTATCTGTAAATCCTGATGGATGTAATCCTCTTGCATCTTTTGGTCCGCCAAATCCTACTTTGACTAGACCTGGACGACCTCTACTCCACTGTTTTCTCTGATGATGATCAATACCTTTTGGTTTTCTCCAACCAGTTTGAAGTCTAACATAACGCCAACTCTCTGGTCTTTCAAAATCAGGATTGTGTTCTTTGATCTCCTGTCTCTTTGCAATCTTGTCTTTGTTGATCGGCATCAGATTGACTCTTGAATTTTGGAATAAATACGTTCCTAGACAGTCAAAATAATTTCAATTGGTAAGAGATAATAAGGAAATGGAAGGCGGATCGAAATATCTCATGAACAAGCCTGGGATTAATGACATTATTTTTGGAGGCGTAATACTCTGACACAAGTAGTTGGTACTGCCACAACTGACAAGTTTTCAGCCCAACTCAAAGATTTTGGGATCAATCCATCCAAAGTCCACAGAAATCTTAGTACAGATGAGATGGTGAATCTAGCAGTTGAGAGAAAAGAAGGCGTGGTAAACTCTACAGGCTCTCTTTCAGTAAATACTGGAAAATACACTGGGCGTTCACCTGATGACAGATTTATCGTATATGATGATAAAACCCATGATACAATTGATTGGGGTAAAATTAACCATCAATTCCCAAGTGGTAAATTTGAAAAACTCTTAGAAAAAATGAAAAACTTTGTTGATAACAAGGAACTCTTTGTATTTGACGGATTTGTAGGAGCTGATCCTGGTACTCGTTTACCAATTAGAGTAATCAATGATCATGTTTGGCAAAATATGTTCTCAAGCAATTTGTTTATTCGTCCAACAAGTGATGAATTACAAAACCACGAACCAGAATTTACAATTCTTTGTATTAATGACTTTAAGGCTGACCCCGAGATTGATGGAACCAGAACTGACATATTCATCCTCATTGACTTGACACGAAAGATTGTCTTGATTGGTGGAACTGAATATGCAGGTGAAATGAAAAAGTCAATGTTTGGTGTAATGAACTTCCTCTTACCTGATAAAGGAATTTTCCCAATGCACTGTTCTGCAAACATTGGGGAAAAAGGAGACACTGCTTTATTCTTTGGATTGTCTGGCACTGGAAAAACCACACTTTCAGCAGACCCTAACAGAAAACTAATTGGTGATGATGAACATGGTTGGTCTGATAATGGGACCTTTAACTTTGAAGGCGGATGCTATGCAAAATGTATCAATCTTAGTCAAGAGGCAGAACCAGAAATTTGGAACGCAATCAAACCTGGTGCACTTTTAGAAAATGTAGTTCTAAATGACAACGTTCCTGATTATGATGATAACACTTTAACTGAAAACACTAGAGTTGGTTATCCTTTGGATTTCATTCCAGGTGCTGTAATTCCAAGTGTTGGTGGAAATCCTAAAGTGATTATATTTTTGACAGCAGATGCCTTGGGAGTATTACCTCCTGTATCAAGACTTACCAAAGAAGCTGCAATGTATCACTTTATGTCTGGATACACCAGCAAACTTGCAGGAACTGAAAGAGGAATTAAGGAACCAAAATCTGTATTCTCTCAGTGCTTTGGAGCCCCATTCATGCCTAGACCTGCCTCTGTTTACGCTAAATTACTTGGTGAAAAGATTAACGAACACAATACTGTAGTCTACCTCATTAACACTGGTTGGTCTGGTGGTCCATATGGAGTTGGACAGAGAGTCAAGATAAAGTATAGTCGTGCAATGGTTACTGCTGCACTTTCTGGTGGTCTAAATATTGTAAAGTATACTCACAATGATTTGTTTAATCTAGATGTTCCAACAGAAGTGGAAGGTGTTCCTTCTGAGATTTTAGATCCTAGAAACACTTGGATTGACAAAGATGCATATGATTTGTCTGCAAAGAAACTTGCTCAAATGTTTGTTGAGAACTTTAAAAAGTTTGATGGAGTCTCACAAGAAATTATTGACGCTGGTCCAAAACCACCACAATAAACTATCTTCTTTTTAGAACAATACCTATTATTCCAATTACAATTACTGCACTGGCAATTATTACCATCTGTCTTTCTGGAATGTCAAAGTCTAGTCTTTTTCTTTCTTCAAGCGTTTTGATTTCTATTGTGTTGTATGCACTTGATGTGTTTCCGTTAATTCTAATTTTTGCATCCACCCAATATTCTGCATTCTCATAGACATCAATTGATGCAGCTTTGTCTGGTGTTACAGTTGTTGTATCAATTCTTCCGTCTTTGCTGTTTGTAACTGAAATCTTTGCAAAACTCCATTCTTCTGGGTGATGGATTTCAAAGAATAGTTTTTCGTTTTGTTGAACTATTGAAATTGACCCTTGTGTATAGTGTAACACAAATGGAATGACATATTGTATCCCTTCATGACTTATCTTTATCTTTCCTTCATGTTCTCCAAACTTGTCTTCTAGTACCCTCATTTTTACATTCAAAATATTTTCATCAACTAACTCTCCTCCAAATTTTATGAACTCTGGCCCATCAAATGTCATGTCAAATCCATCCCATGTCCCATCAAGCGATTTTAGTTGGAATTGTTTTTCAACGACTTTGTTATCTGATGATGCTAGTCCTACAAAGTTTGGAGGCTCTATGATCAATTTTGCATCAAATGCTTTTGCGATGTTCAGCCTGCCTGCGCCTGTTTCTTGTATGGAGAATTCATCTCCGTAGGCATCAGATACAGGCTCAACTGTGGTCAGTAATAATGACTTTATCTCATGATGGTGCAATTCTGGATTTTTTTGTAGTAATAGTGCTGCTGCACCACTTACGTGGGGAGCCGCATAACTGGTTCCACTAGTAAAATTGTATCCTGCATTGTTTTGTGTGGTATTGATGTATGCTCCTGGCGCCACAATTTCTGGTTTGATATAAAATGGAGATACTGGTCCTCTTGAACTAAAATGTGCAAGATAATCTGGATTAAAGAACAAATTCAATGTAGCTTCATCTCCATTAATCGATTCAATAATCTCTAATCCTTCTTCTCTATCAATTGATACAACTGGAATTCTAGGCGAATAATTTGGCTCAATAAACTCATGAATTAATTCTCCAAGAAAAATTCCTGGAATGTTATTGTAAACAATCATTGCTTTTGCTCCTGCGTCTGCTGCATTAGTTTCCTTTATTGAAAAATACAACAATTCCTCTTTTACATCACTGCCTCTTTCAACAATCAATATTGAATCTTTGACATCGAGATCTTTTAATTCATCTACTTTTCCAAATCCTCCAAATACTAGTTTTCCAGAAATTGCGTCTTCCGTTTTTTTATTTCCTGCCATTGGAATTACTGTATATGGCTTGTCATTAACTTCTAATGTTGCAACCAAACTTGATGTAAGATTGTTGTAAGTTGCACCAACTGTAACTGACCCAAAGTTTCTTCCAGGACTTCCGATACTTCCTAATTCTGGACCGTCATTTCCAGCTGCAGTTACTACAAAGATTTCTTTTTCTAGTGCTTGATTTACTGCTCTTTCAATCTTTGTGTTTGTTTTGTTTACTCCTAAACTGATATTGATAATGTCTGCATCATCTTCAATTGCTTTTTCAATTGCTCTAATGATTAAATCTGATGATACTCCCTCTCCATCTTCAGATACCTTGTAGGCAAGGATTTTTGCCTTGGGTGCAACACCTGTTGCTTGCCCATCAGCAGCTATGACCCCTGCAACTTGTGTGCCATGTCCATTATTGTCCATAGGGGGTTGACCCTCTTGAATGAAATTGTATCCTCCAACAACTTTTCCATCATGACCCCAACCAAACAAATCTGGATGATTAAAGTCTACACCAGTATCAATAATCGCAATTTTGATTCCTGTTCCATCTATTCCATCTATTCTTGGAATATCTGTTCCAACAAATGGGACACTTCTTTCCAAGTATGTATGAATTTGATTTTTAGAATCAGTTGCTTGAGTTAAAATTAATCCCATCAAAATTACAACAATAAAAGAAAAAATCACTAAGAATTTCACAAATCTTTTAACAATTTTAGCAAGTAAAAATGATTACCTGTAAACCAATAAATGGAATAAATTTTCAAATAAATTTATGGGAAAATACACACTTCCTGAAATGCCATATGCTTATGATGCATTAGAACCTCACATTGACGCAAGAACCATGGAGATTCACCACACAAAGCATCATCAAACATACACTGACAAACTAAATGCAGCTCTTGAAACATGTCCAGCTGAAATTCAAGACAAAGATATTCTTGACATCTTGTCTGATATCAATTCAGTTCCAGAAGACAAAAGAGGTGCAATTAATTTCAACGGTGGTGGTTATGATAACCATAGGCTATTTTGGAATAACATGAAACCAAATGGAGGCGGAGAACCTGGGGGATCAATTGCTGATGCAATTAACGATTCTTTTGGAAGCTTTTCTGACTTCAAAGAGAAGTTTTCATCCACTACAGCAGTAATTCAAGGCAGTGGTTGGGGATGGTTAGTATACAACCCTTCTTCTGGAAAGGTTGAGTACAAATCAATGCCAAACCAAACAAGTCCTAGAACTGAAGGACTAGTTCCATTGTTAGGCTGTGATGTTTGGGAACATGCATACTATCTCAACTACCAAAACAAGAGACCTGCTTACATTGAAGCATGGTGGAACGTAGTTAACTGGGATGAGGTAGAGAACAGATTCTCTAAAGCAAAATAAAGTTCATTCTTTATTTTTTATTCATTTTTTGATTCGCTTTCTATGAATGAATTTATAACCATAAGAGAAAGTCATGTTGTAAATGAGTCAAGAACAAGCAGAACAATTAATGCAACAAATGCAGATGCTTGAAACATATTTTGCAGACTTATCTCAAAGAGAAAATACATTTCTTGGTGTATTTAGAGAAGCAACTGCAGCTATTGAATCCATAAAATCTCTTAGTAAAAACCCTGAATCCGACACTCTTGTTCCAATTGGACTTGGAACATATGTCCCAACAAAAATTTCATCCGATAGCAAAATAATTTTAAACATTGGCGCAGGAGTGGCAGTAGAAAAAGACTTTCCTTCTGCAATTAATTATCTTGAAGAGAGAATCAAAGAAATTGAAATCGCAATACAAGATACTGCAGCAAAAAAACAAGATGCTGCTCAAAGATTGGAGCAAGGCAAAGCACAAGTCAACCAACTGATGCAAGCCATGCAACAATCTGGTCAACCTCCAAAATCGGGATAAACAATGTTTGATAAACTTCGTAGTGCATTTTCTAATGCAGCGAAAAGTTTTGGTGAAAAAGAACTTAATGAAAAAGACATAGAAGACATTCTCTTTGAATTAGAAATTTCTCTTTTAGAATCTGATGTTGCAACTGAAGTAATTGATTCAATCAAAGATGATCTTAAAGAAAAACTGGTCGGCTCCAAAGTTGACAAAAAAGAGATAGAAAAATTTGTTAAAGACAGTTTGATTTCTAGTATTTCTGCACATTTTGATGCAGCTGGAGAAATTGATCTATTTGGAAAAATTAATGAAAAAAAGGAACAAGGTCAACCATTTCTGATTTTATTCCTTGGAATTAATGGAACTGGAAAGACAACATCACTAGCTAAAGTTGCACACATGTTACAACAAGAAAAATATTCTGTTGTTGTTGCAGCTGCTGATACATTTAGAGCTGGTGCAATTGAACAATTACGAGAACACACTAATCGACTTAATCTAAAACTTGTTGCACAAAATTACAATTCTGATCCTGCAGCTGTTGCACGTGATGCAGTACTGTATGCAAAATCTCACAAAACAGATGTTGTTTTGATTGACACTGCGGGAAGAATGCAAACAAGTGAAAACTTGATGCAACAAATTGAAAAAATTACCAAAGTTGTAAATCCTGATCTAAAAATTTTTGTTGGTGATTCTTTGGCAGGAAATGATACTGTCAATCAAGCTCGTGAATTTCATGCGCATACAAACTTCCATGGTTCAATTCTTACCAAGAGTGATGCAGATGCAAGAGGAGGTGCTGCTCTATCTATTGTTAAAGTCACTTCAACCCCTGTGATGTATGTTGGAGTTGGACAGGAATATCCTGATTTGAAACCCTTTGATAAGAAAACTTTTCTTGAAACTGTTTTTGGAAATCTGGATAACGTCGATATCAAGAAAGAACCAACACCAGAACCAACACCAGAACCAACACCAGAACCAACACCAGAACCAACACCAGAACCAACACCAGAACCAACACCAGAACCAACACCAGAACCAACACCAGAACCAACACCAGAACCAACACCAGAACCAACACCAGAACCAACACCAGAACCAACACCAGAACCAACACCAGAACCAACACCAGAACCAACACCAGAACCAACACCAGAACCAACACCAGAACCAACACCAGAACCAACACCAGAACCAACACCAGAACCAACACCAGAACCAACACCAGAACCAACACCAGAACCAACACCAGAACCAACACCAGAACCAGAACCAACTTCTGATGATCCGTTTGAAGGAATCAAAGATGATGAGATTGCAACTTATTCAGATTTGTTTGATGTTCCTCCACCAGAAAACGATGATGAGGCTTTCAAACTAGGCAAAAAAATTCGTCAATGGATTAAAGATGGGAAACCTGAACCAGGGGACGAAGATGAAGAAGATGAAGATGAGTATGAAGATGATGAGGATGAAGATGAAGAAGAGATTCAAAAACATGATAAAGAAGAACCAAAAAAGAAAAAAGGTAGGTTCGGGTTCTTTAGAAGATGAAACTAAAAACAAAAAATTTACTCACTTTAGCGGAATTGTCCCCAAAGGAATTTGTGGGTCTAATTGATGATGCACTTAAACTAAAAAAAGAACTCAAGAAAGGTGGAAACAAACCTATTCTAAAAAACAAAACATTAACGATGATTTTTCAAAAACCATCTACTCGAACACGAGTTAGTTTTGAAATTGGAATGTCACAACTTGGCGGTTATGCAGTTAATCTTTCATCAAATGACATGCAGTTGTCACGAGGTGAGTCAGTTGAAGATACTGCAAAGACTCTTTCACGATATACTGATTGTATAATGGCTCGTGTCTATGATCACAAATTATTAGAACAATTATCTGAAAATGCAACTGTCCCAATCATTAATGGACTCTCTGATACTTTTCATCCTTGTCAAATCTTGGCAGACTTTATGACAATAAAAGAAAAGAAGAAAAAAATCAAAGGAATTAAGATCGCGTGGATTGGTGATGGCAATAATGTATGCAATTCTATGATTTATGGTACAGCATTGGCAGGTGCAACAATGTCTATTGCAACTCCAAAAGGCTTTGAGCCGGACAAGAAGACCGTCAAAGAAGCCCAAAAGTCAACCATTATAGAACTAACGACTGATCCGCTAAAGGCAGTAAAAAATGCCGATGTTATAGTAACTGACACCTATTCTTCTATTCATAACAATGATCCAAAGAGAATCAAAAAATTCCTTCCGAAATACCAAGTTAACCCCAAATTGATGAAGTCTGCAAAGAAAGATGCGATCTTTATGCATTGTCTTCCAGCAAAACGAGATCAAGAAGTTACTTCGTCAGTAATTGATGGTCCACAATCTGTTGTTTGGGATGAAGCAGAAAATCGTCTTCATTCTCAAAAGGCATTGCTTGCCTCGCTCATTCGCGCTTAACGTATATAAGAGCACGTTCAAACTCGAATTCTATACATGGCCTATTCAAAAATATTAAGGAGACTGCGCGAGGAGAAGACCAATTATCGTAAACGTAGTACAATGTTGATGGGTAAGCGTGACTTTATCACTGTAAATATTACTAATGAAAATACTCAAGTCCAAATTCTAAAACCTGGTATGACTGGCGACAAGGTTGTTGCATCTGCACATTCTAGATATCTTCTTGAAAAAGGTTGGAAGGGCTCTAGAAAGAGTGTCCCAGCGGCATATCTTACTGGATACTTGGCAGGAAAGAAAGCACTTGGACAAGGTGCAAAGGATGCAATCTTGTATACTGGAACTAAAAGATACACCCAAAGAATGGCAGCAGCTCTCAAAGGAGTTATCGATGCAGGTCTAGAGGTTCCAGCAAACGAAGAAACATTTCCATCTGAAGAAAGAATTAACGGAGAACATCTTACTGTTAAAAACGAAGTCTCTAAAATGAAATCTACAATTGATACTGAGGTAAAATGAAATGAGTCAAACAACAGAATCTAAACCACAAGGCGGACAGAAAGGTAAAGGTGCCCCAACTTATGGCGGAGGTAGACCTGATGGTGCAAAAGGTGGAGATAGACCAAGAAGAAGAAGAGAACCAGAAGAAGAAGTTTGGGTTCCAAAAACAATTCTTGGACAAAAAGTTGCATCAGGAGAAATTTCATCACTAGAAGAAATTATTGAATTAGGATTAAGAATTCAAGAAGCAGGAATTATCAAAAAATTACTGCCTGACTTGAAGAGTGAAGTCGTTGATGTTGGAATTATCCAAAAGATGACATCAAACGGTCAATCAACAAGATTCAAAGCAATCGTTGCAACTGGAAACGAGAACGGTTACTTGGGAATTGGACAAGGAAAATCAAAACAAATGAGAATTGCAATTGAAAAGGCAACAAACGCTGCTTATCTTAACGTCAATCCAATCAAGATGGGCTGTGGCAGTTGGGAATGCAGATGTGATCAAAAACATTCAGTACCATTCAAAGTAAAGGGTAAAGGTGGAAGTGTTACAATTGAAATTATTCCTGCACCTCGTGGATTAGGTCTTGTAGCAGGTGGTAAAATTAAACGATTATTGGAGTTAGCTGGTCTAAAAGACGCTTGGACTACTGCAAAAGGTTCAACTCCTACAATGAACTCTACTTCAAAAGCTATCTTGGACTGTCTTAGACAGACATTTAGTCAGGGTTGATGAGAAATGGCAAATGCAGTACTAGTTGTTAGAATCAAAGGTCAAGCAGACTGTCCTTATTGGGCATCAACTACAATGGATTTGCTAAAACTTGAAAGAAAATATCGTGCAGTAATTCTTCCTGCAAAAGACAACTTACTTGGTATGCTAAAAAAAGTACAACACTATGTTGCTTGGGTTGATCTTGACACAGAGTTGGCACAAGAACTCATTGACAAAAAAGCAAGAAAGTCTGGATACAAGAAAGTAACGCCAGAAGATCTTAAAGAATTAGGTTATGCAAGTTCTGCAGAACTAGCTGCAGCACTAACTGAAGGAAAAACAATGTTATCAAAATTAAAACCACTAAAACCTTGGTTTGCATTAGCACCACCAAGACACGGATTCAAAAGAAGTACAAAGAGATTGTATGGACAAAAAGGAATTCTTGGAAGAAACAAAGAACTCGCAACAATTGTTAGGAATATGATTTAACATGGCAACAAGATTAAGAAAAACAAGACGACTTAGGGGAGGACGCCACATGGGATGGGGCCAAGTAGGTCAACATCGTGCAAGTGGTCACAAAGGTGGTCTTGGAGTTACTGGAATGATGAAACATCATTGGAGTACAACACTAAAAGATGAACCAGATCATTATGGCCATGATTCAACTAAACCACCTCACCCAAATATTACCAAGAAATGGGCTAGCGTCCGTGATCTTGATGACTTGTTTACTAAGTTCGGTAAAGAAGAAGGAGGAAAAAAAGTCGTAGACCTTGAAAATGCAGGATACGAGAAACTCCTTGGCGGCGGAAAAGTATCAAACGCTTATTCTGTCAAAGTCACACAGTACACTGCATCTGCAGAAGAGAAACTAAAGGCTGTTGGCGGAGAAGTAATTTCTGCAGCAAAAGAAAAATCTGATGGGGAAGAGGTAGTTACAGAAGATGGCTGAGGGTACAGTTACCACCATCATTCGAAAGATGGTCTTTAAAGCAGAACCATATCTTCCTCAAGTTCCAAAACCAAAAAAGAAGATTCCATTATCCACTAGATTGCTCTGGTGTGGAGTTGCATTACTTATCTACATGGTAATGGGCCAAACACCATTATTTGGAGCAACAACCCCTGAATTTGACTTCCTAGCATTTGCTAGAGTAATTTTTGCATCACAACAAGGAACCCTTGTTGAATTAGGTATTGGGCCGATTGTAACAGCTGGACTCTTGATGCAGTTGTTGAGAGGTTCAGACATTCTCAAATTTGACTTTAAGAAACCAGAGGAAAGAGGTGTATTCCAAACTGCAACAAAGATGGTAACTTATGTTGTAATTGTAGCTGAATCTATTGTATATGGCGTAGCAGTCTATGGTCCTGGAGTCTCTGACCCGTCGATACTGTATGTCATGGTCGGGCAGCTTATGGCCGCGTCGATTATTATCATGTTCTTAGACGAATTAATTCAGAAAGGCTGGGGCCTTGGTAGTGGAATCAGTCTCTTCATTATGGCAGGTGTTGCTCAACAAATTCTGTGGAGTCTGTTCAGCCCATTGCCTGCAGGAGATGGAGGAACTATTGGTATCATTCCATACATTGGACAATCAATCATGGCAGGTGACCTGTCAAACATCATGTTCCGTTCAAACCAGTTGCCGAGCATCTTCGGTCTGTGTCTGACGGCAGGTGTTATACTGATACTTGTCTTCACACAAGGAATGAAGATTGAGATTCCAATCGTATCTACAAAATACAGAGGATTCTCTGCAGTCTATCCAATCAAGATGATGTATGTATCAAATATTCCAGTTATCTTGGCATCTGCACTTACTGCAAACGCCGTCTTTATCTTCCAGATGTTGTGGGCCAATGCGAACCCGCGTAACAATAATTTCTTTATGAATTTCATAGCGCAATTCGACCCGACGAGTCCGTCGACCCCAATTGGTGGTCTTATCTATTACATCACACCACCTAGAGGTCTAGACGTTGCAGCTTTGGATCCTGGACGTGCAGTTGGCTATGTCCTATTCATGATTGGAATTGTAATTGTATTTGGTAGGTTATGGGTAGAGCTAGGTGGTCTTTCACCAAAGAGTGCAGCTCAGAACTTGCTTGATGCAGATGTACAGATTCCTGGATTTAGAAGATCAAACAAACCCGTTGAAGCATTGTTGAACAAGTACATTCCATCAGTCACCATTATTGGCTCAGCTATTCTGGGTCTGTTAGCAGGTGCATCTGATGTCTTGGGTGTATTTGGTTCTGGTATCGGAGTTTTACTTATGGTAGATATTCTCATCAACTATTACACACAATTAGTTAGAGAACAAGTCGAAGTTGTAATGCCGCGATTGGGTGCTTTACTTGGCAGAAAGTAAGAAAATTGTTTTAGTTGGAATCCCAGGAGTTGGGAAGACTACATTACTATCTAAAATTGTTGATCACATCAAAGATCATCAAAAGAGTATCAGTGTTGTAAGTTATGGAACTTTGATGTTTGAGGTTGCAAAAGAAAATGGTCTTAATGATAGAGACGAACTACGAAAACTCCCAATCGGAAAACAACAAGAACTACAAAAAGTTGCAGCTGAAAAGATTGCAGCACACACTGAAGAAATTGTAATCATTGACACACATGCATTTATCAGCTCTCCAGAAGGATACTATCCTGGATTACCAGAACATGTTCTCAAAATTATCAAACCATCAAACTTTGTCTCAGTATCTGCAAAGCCTGAGGAAATCTATAGCCGAAGAATGAGCGATGACACTAGAAATCGGGATAAAATCACCCTTGCAAATGTCAAGAAAGAGCTAGATGTCCAATCAGGTATGATTTCAGCATGTGCAGTAATTACAGGCTCACCAGTCAAGTACATACTCAATCGTGAGGGAAAGGTTGATGAAGCAGCAAATAAGATAATCAATTCATTAGGACTGTAAAAAATGGACTTTAGCTTTATTCTACTATTTATCGAATCAATACCTCTCCAGTTTGATTTCTTTGGAGGTGAAAGGGGTGCACTCGGAAGTGATGACCCAATAATCAAAGGACTGATTCTCTCAATGTTTGCAGTAACTGGGTTTGGTATTTTGCTTAACATCTTCAATGCCGCAGTTAGAAAGAAGATGGTTGATCAAGTAAAGCTAAAACGAATAATGAAAGAGACTCGTGGATGGCAAAAAGAAAGAATGGCAGCAATGCGTTCAAAAGATACTGCAAGAGCAGCTGAACTCAACAAAAAATCTGCATACATGAACAAGATGTCAATGGAAATGATGCAAATGAATATGAGACCAATGATGATTACTTTTGTCCCATTAATCTTGATATTTTATCTTGTATTGCCACAACTATTTGCTTACACTGTAGCTGTCTCTCCAATTCCTCTAAATGTGATTCCTGGAGATATGTTCCAACTTACTTGTACTGCAGAACAAGCAGCAGACCCTGAACATGTTTGTCAAACAGAAAATGCGTTATATCTTTGGGCTTGGTATTTCTTGTCTTCAATTGCATTTAGTGGCATTATTATGCGACTAACCAAAACATCAATGGATCTCAGTTGACAAAATCCATTGTAATTTCAGGTCCTCCTGCTGTAGGAAAGACAACTGTTGCAAAAGGATTGGCAGAAGAATTTTCATTACAATATCTTAGTGGCGGTGATGTCCTCAAAGAGATGGCAAAAGAACAAGGTTTTGATTCTGCAGGTGATGATTGGTGGGACACAGAAGAAGGAATGAAGTTTCTCAACCAACGCGAAAAAAATTCTGAATTTGATAAAAAGTTGGATGAAAAACTAACAAAACTATTCAATGAGGGTGGAATGGTAATCACCAGCTATACACTCCCTTGGTTAATCAAAGATGGGATTAGAATCTGGCTTGAGGGGTCTCATGAGAGTAGCACAAAACGAATGCAAACTAGAGATGATATGAGTTCTGAGGATGCCTATCAAATCACAAAACAGAGGTTTGACAAAAACAAGGCTCTTTACAAAAAACTCTATGATTTTGATTTTGGTGATGACAAATCAGTTTTTGATGTTATAATAAATACTGACAATCTTACAGCACAACAAGTAATTGATGTTGCAAAAGAAACGGTGAGAAAACTACTATGACTCTAAAACAATTAGAGAATCTAATTGAAGTTGATCAAGATATTACTGATGATGCATATGGCACATACTATGATAAAAGAACAATAGAACAATTACTAAACTATGGAATTATTTTACTAGACAAACCTCCTGGACCTACAAGTCATGAGACAGTAGCATGGACCAAAAGAATTTTGAAATTACCAAAGATTGGACATAGTGGAACGCTAGACCCACAAGTTTCAGGAGTACTTCCTTTAGGGTTGGGTGAGGCAACAAAAGCTCTAGGTGTATTGCTGTTTGGACCTAAAGAATACCATGCACTAGGACGTGTCCACTCGCTTCCATCAAAAGAAAAACTACATGAGGTAATCGAATCATTAACTGGAGAAATTTACCAAAAACCTCCACAACGTTCCGCAGTAGTTAGACAAACAAGAACTAGAACAATTTACGAATTTGAAGTATTAGAACAAAAAGAAAGACTGTTACTAACTAGAGTCCTATGTGAGGCTGGAACATACATTAGAAAATTATACTATGATCTAGGTGAAATTCTAGGACCTGGTGCAACCATGATTGAGCTTAGAAGAACTAGAGTTGATCAATTCAGAGAAACTGATGGATTGGTGACCCTCCATGAACTTGCAAACGCATTTGCTTTATGGGAAGAAAAGAAAGATGATTCTAAACTAAAGAGTATGATACAGCCTGTAGAACATGCACTAAGTGAGTTAAAATCAGTAGTAATTCGTGATTCTGCAATTGATGCAATGTGCCATGGTGCACAACTAGCAATTCCTGGAATTTTACAAATATCTCCTAGTTTGAACAAAGGTGACATTGTTGGAATTTACACACAAAAAGGAGAAGCAGTTGCATTAGCCGAAGCAACAATGTCTGGTCAGGAAATTCAAGATGCAGTAAAAGGATATGCATTTGAAACAAAGAGAATTATCATGGCTCCAAACACTTATCCTAAAAAATGGAGAACAAAACCATCTTCTAAAGAATAAAAATTGCTCTCAAAAAGTTTAGTTATCTTTGTTGGAATTGGAATAATTTCTGGATTGTTATTTGGAATTTATCTTATTGATGTCAAGAACACCAGTCAACTAGTTTATGTTGAAGGTTCTGGAATTTCAATTCTCACTGAAAAGTTTGATTTTAAAAAAGGCGAAGAGATTAAAATTACAATCATGAATACTGGAACTGTTCCAATTTCATTTTCTGATGCATCATATGGTCTAAGAATTACGGGACTCTCTGGTATGCTAATGTATTCTCCAACATCAACACAAGTGTTATCTGAACTAAAACCAAATGAAGAGGTTACATTTTCTTGGGATCAAATTAACAATGATGGAGATTCAGCTCTTGAAGGTCTTTACAAGATCTCAGCAAAAGGATTTGATGAGAATGGAGAAAAAGTAGAACGTTCAACTACTATTACGATCTGGAAGTAGTAATACCATTTATAATCAGATTCTAAAAACTAAATTTGTCGCAAGACTTGTGCCGGGGTCGCCTAGCCTGGTAGGGCGCGCGCCTGGAAATTGTTAACCATAAAGCGCGTTCTCGCAAGGGAACGGGAGTTCAAATCTCCCTCCCGGCGCCATTATTTTCTAATTTGATGAACTTTGATCTTACCACTAGATTTTTTGATGTTGTAGAAAATTTGAAAACAATCTAAATTCCCATGTTGATTTTCTAGATTAGTAAAAACACGTGTCCATTAAATACAGAAAACGCATAACACAAACATGTCAAAGAGGGTTACTCTACTAATTGATGATGATCTTTACAAAAAATTACGTTCAAAACAAGCTGCAGAAATAAAAAAAACTGCAACAGCTGTTAGTTTTTCCAAAACTGTTACTGATATTCTCAAAAAACATGTTTGAAGATTTGGAAAACATCTGGTAATCATTTGGAAAATCCTCTTTATACTAAAATTCCAATCTTTTTCTCATGAACAAATACCTGATACCGATTATTGCAATTGCAATAGTTGGTTCTGTATCAGCATTTGCAATATCTCCATACTTTACAGAATCTAGTATTGATGAGGCATTACCTACTGGTGCAGTTGTTCAACCTATGATGGAAGAAACCATGATGGAGAAAATGACTCCTGTTTCTTATTCAGGAACTTTTATCGGTGTTGGTGATGGAATTCATGACGCCCAAGGTGATGCATATACTATTCCACTTGAGGATGGTAGTGATGTCTTGCGATTAGAAAATTTCCAATCAACTAATGGCCCTGACTTGTATGTCTATTTGGCAACTGATGATGATGCTTCTGAATTTATCAATCTAGGTGAACTCAAAGCAAACAAGGGAAATCAAAATTACGAAATCCCAGATGATGCTGATTTGACCAAATACAACAAGGTGTTGATTTGGTGTCAAGCATTTAGCGTATTGTTTGGTAGTGCTGAACTATCATAACACTACTTTTTTTCTATTTTTTCTATGATTTCAGAGAATTTCCATGGTCCACACTGTCCATCAGTGGTTTCACTTAGTAATAGCCCTGAATTATGTAAATGGTTCACAACATGTGCTGCAAATGGTAATGCTCCAGTTGCTCCAGGTGAGTTATAGTTTAGGATGTGAAATGATGACTCGTCATCAAGCAAAATCACATCTGGTTCAAATTTTCCTTTCTCATTAATTATTGATGAGCGAATACCTGCTGTTCCTTTCTCTGTAATCTTTTCTGCATCAATCTTCGGCAAAAATCTTCTTACTCTTTCAACCATTGTTGATTTTGACATTGATGATTGTATCTCATTCATTGCAAGCTCTTGGAATTGTTTGTCAAAGATTGCCTTTCGTGCACCAGACCCCAGCATCTCTAACATTTTTGGGACAAATTCCTTGATGTTTTCAGCTTTGTTATACCCGTATGGGCTAAAGACAGGTACTGCATTTGGTCCTATCTCACAATTTCCATCAACTCGAATTATCCAATGTGGATCCAAGAATGGATAGTCTGGAAACTCTGGTACTGAATAGATGCTAGTTTTTGTTAGGTTATTGTATTGTTTTGGTGCCTTCCAATATTCCCCTCTAAAATGAACATCGGTTAGTTCTGTTGCAACTCCTACATCATGTGCAATGTCTACTGCCTCTCCACCTGCAGCATTGATCAAAAATTCTGTAAAAATTTCATCCTCTTCATTTAATGTTATTTTCCATTTTCCATTTTCTCTTTTTGTTTCTGTAACTTTGGTATCTAAAAGAAATGCTGTTCCGTTTTCTTTACTATCTTTCATTAATGATTCTGTATATGTGGAATAATCAGCTGAGCCGTCTCTGTAAACGTATAATGCGGCTTCGCATTTTATCTCTGGTTCTATTTTTTTAATCTCTGATTTGTCCATCAATTCAATGTCTTTTTCTTCCAATCCGTTTTGTTTTGCCCATTTGAGATATTTCTCAAGAACTTTGATTCCTTTTTTGTCTAGTGCAACTTCTATTACTCCGTCTTTTTTGAATGGCAAGTTGTGTAATTTGGAATATTCTTCCCACATGTCAAATCCATGAAATGCAGCATTTGCAAACAGCTTTTTCTTTTCAGGATTGTATAGATAGGGAGCATGTACTTTACCTGTGTTTCTACCACTAGTGTGAAAAGCAACATTTTTGGCTTGCTCAATAACTGCTACTTTTTTTGATTTGTTTAGATGTGATAGAAAATATGAGATGGATGTGCCAAGAATGCCTCCACCAATAATTACAACATCAAAATTCTTTGCCAAGTATTTTCGCTTTAATTTCGTTTTAGTGGATAATAAATGGAATCAATAACAATCAAGGTTAATATCTAATAAAATTCAAAATCAAACTATGTTACCTGACAAGTGTTCTGTAAGCAAAGAAGGAAAACAGTGTCCTAGTCCTCCTGAATTTATTGTATCAATTGTTGATGGAAAAGATGAGTATATGGTTGGAGTTACATGTGGCAGACACAAGCAAGTTGTATCTGGAAAAATTGAATTTATGCAAAAAGAAGGTAAAATCCATGAAGGAACAGTAAGTTTTTCGCCTGTCAAAGCAGTTGGAACTGACTGTATTCATGGTGGTGAGGATGATTTTATCCAAATTGACATGAATCGAAGTAAAAACTGAAATAATTTCCAATCTTTTTGGATGTATTGCTTTTTGAGTTATTATCTGATATTGTAAAAATTGAGAATATCTTGTTTGTTGTAAAAAGCGGTGGCGCAACAAGTGAGGTTAGAAGTCCTCTTAGTATTCGACAAAGAGAAAAGTGGATTACACTTGGTGAAAATGATGATCCCGCTCATATGCATATTGATTCAGAACTAATTAATTATGCAGAATTTGTACAAGAAGAAAAACCCGAACGTACAAGTTTTAGTGTTAGATTTTACAATAAAGATAACCAAAGAGTGTTGGCAGCCTTTTTTACAAAGATGTATGATGATTCTAAAACATTAATTCCTGAACGAAAAAAAATTTATGAACAACTAAACGAAAAGTTTTCTTCTAAAATTAATTTTTAAAAAAAACCTTGTCTGAAAAAGACAAGGAGAAAAAATATTATTCTTGAGATTTCTTCTTCTTTTCTTTTTCAGATTGTAGTTTAGCTAATTCTAATTCTTCGTTTGTATGTTTGAATTTTTTCAATCTGATTGGTATTCACCGTTTAGATATAAAAACTCCACATTTCTTTTCATAGTAACTTGGGCGTGAAATTCAATATCCTACTGAGTAGATCGGTTTTTTTCCATTCATTCCTAGATTGAGATTTCTTACAGTAATTTCTGCCATTTTGGCTCTGGTCTCCTTAGTCGAACTCCCTATGTGTGGTGCCAGTACCACATTTTGCAATTTTGTCAGTGGATGGTTCTTGCTTATTGGTTCTTGTTCAAAGACATCTAGTCCTGCTCCTGCAATAATTTTCTTTTTTAATGCAGTAACCAAGTCTTTTTCATTTACCACTTTGCCTCTTGATGTATTTATCAAAAATGCAGTGTTTTTCATTTTTTTGAAGATTTTCATGTTAAACATCTTGTCAGTCTCTTTTGTATGTGGAACGTGGATTGAAATGACATCACTTTGAGAAATTAACCTCTCAAATGAGACGTATTTTGCATCCAATGTTCTCTCTTTAGTCTTTGATAGACGATTTCTATTGTGATAAATTATATCCATATCAAATGCTTTAGCTCTCTTTGCAAGTGTTTGTCCAATTCTTCCTAATCCTAAAATTCCTATAGTTTTTCCTTGTAGGTCAACTCCTACATAGTCATGTGCTCCATAGATCATTTTCCATTTTCCATCTCTGATTATTCTGTCTCCCTCTGAAACCCTTCTTAATGAATCAAGTAATAGTGAAAAAGCCAAATCCGCTGTTGCATCAGTTAATACTTCGGGAGTGTATCCCACTCTGATCTTTTTTCCTTTTGCATATTTTGTATCAATATGATCAAAACCTACGCTGTATGTACTGATGACTTTGAGATTCTCTGCCAAATCTATTGTTTCTTTATTGATTATGTCATATGGAAAACAGATCAATCCATCTACATCTTTAATTTTTGATCGTAACTTTGATTGAGGAACTGGAATCTTTCCTTTATGTACTTCAATTTGATATTTTTTCTTTAATTCCTTTAAAGCAAAATCGTGAAGTGTTCTTGTTAGAAACACTTTCTTTCTCATAAAGATGAGATTTATCTCAAACCATTTATACGATTTCCTTCTAATTTCTTTATGTCTTCTGAAACACAAGAGGAAGAAGAATTTGCTATTTGTGTAGAATGTGGAAATGCTATTGAAAAATGTGTTTGTGTATGCCCTTATTGTGGAGAACGAGACAAGTGTAAATGTGCATTATTTGATGCAGCAACTGGAGGATAACAATTTGATAAAATTGGCTATTACTATTCATTTCATAGGTGACTTGCTATGAGTTCTACTGATTTTACTTGGCTAATTGGAGGTCCTCAAGGTAGTGGCGTCGAATCTGGTGCTAATATTTTCTCTAGAGTTTGTGCTGAGATGGGGTATCAGGTATTTGGGAAGAGAGAATTCTACTCAAACATCAAAGGAGAACACAGCTACTTTGCAGTAAGAATATCTGATGAAAAAATCCATTCAAATGTAAATGATGTAACATTGATGGCATCATTTGATGCTGAAACTATCTTTCGTCATTATGATGAAGTAGTTTCTGATGGTGGGATAATTTATGATGCAGATCTTGATGATGTTACTACTGATAGAGTACATACACTAGATGCACCATTTAGAGAACGACTACATAAGAAACTAGAATCAAAGAATAAACCATTTTCCATCGCAGGTGTTTTGGAAATTGCAAAAGAAAACGGTGTGAAATTATATCCTGTATCATTCAAATCCATTCTTGAAACACTTGCAGAAGAAACTGAAAATCCTCGTCTCAAGGGATTAGTTAGAATGTTTAATGTCATTGGTGTTTCTTTGTCTTTGGGTCTAGTCAAGATGCCTCCTGACTCTTTACAAAAAACAATCGGAACAATTTTTTCAAAGAAACAAGAGATTGCAAAAATTAATCAACAAACTGCAAACTATTCTTACAATTATGCAACTGCAAAATTTGAAGATTTTCATCATACATTAACTGGAATTCAAAAAGAATCTGGAACTCTTTTGGTTCAAGGATTCCAAGGAACTGCATTAGGAAAGATGGCATGTGGTTGTCGAGTACAACCTTACTATCCAATTACTCCAGCTTCAGATGAATCTGTATTTTTAGAATCAAATGAAATTTTGGAAATAATTGATGACCGTCCTGGTTCTACAGCAGTAATTCAAACTGAAGATGAGATTTGTGCAATGGGTATGACTATAGGAAGTGCATTAACTGGAACACGTTCTGCAACGTGTACTTCTGGTCCTGGATTTGCTCTGATGACTGAAATGCTAGGCTGGGCAGGCATAAATGAGGTGCCTGTTGTAATCACCAACTATCAAAGAAGTGGTCCTTCAACTGGTCTGCCAACAAGACACGGCCAAGATGATTTACTATTTTCTGTATTTGCAGGACATGGAGATTTCCCAAAAATTGTTTATGCTTCAGGTGATGTCGAGGAGAGCTTCTATGACACTGGAAACGTTTTCAATTATGCTGATATTTTTCAAGTTCCAGTAATTCATTTGATGGATAAATTCATTGCAAGTTCTGTTGTTACTTGTACAAGATTTGATCCTTCTAAAATTACAATTAATCGAGGAAAACTCTTAGACAAAGTTGAAGGTGAATACGAAAGATTTGCATTTACTGAAGATGGTGTATCTCCTCGTTCTAAATTAGGACTCGACAACGGAATATTTTGGGACACTGGTGATGAATCTGATGAAAAAGGCCACATCACAGAAGATCCAGTATTGCGTGTTAAGATGATGGATAAGAGAATGTCCCGTCTTGATTTGATTCTAAAAGAAATTCCAGAAGCAGAAAAGGCAGTGTCTTTTGGTGTTGAAGACTTTACTGTAATCACATGGGGTTCTTCAAAAGGACCAATCATTGATGCAATTGAAATGCTCAAAAAAGACGGAATATCTATTGGCCTTGTACAGATTAAACTCTTACATCCATTTCCTGGTGATTATGTTGCTTCTTTACTAAAAGATGCAAAAACAATCATTGATGTTGAAGCAAATCATTCAGCACAACTAGGAAAATTATTCAAACAAAATGTACAAAGAGATATTGACTATTCTATCTTAAAATACACTGGAAGAGCAATGACTAGTACTGAAGTTTATGATTCACTTAAGAAAATTGTTGAAAACAAGGCTGAGAAGAGGGAGGTTTTGATGCATGGCGCTTAAGATGGCAGATTTCAAAACAGATGTCCACAATGACTGGTGTCCTGGATGTGGTGATTTTGGAATTGTAAATGCTATTCAGATGGCTCTTGCTGAAATGGGCGTAGAGCGAGACAAGACTGCAATATTTTCTGGAATTGGTTGTTCTGGAAAAACATCTCACTACATCAATACTTATGGTGTCCATACTCTTCATGGCAGAGTTCTGACATTTGCACAAGGTGCAAAGATTGCAAATCCTGAGATGACTATAGTTGCAGTTGGCGGTGATGGTGATGGTCTAGGAATTGGTGCAGGTCATTTTGTTGCAGCAGGAAGACGTAATGTAAACATGACATACATCATATTTGATAATGGAGTTTATGGATTAACAAAGGGACAAGCATCTCCAACCCTAAAACTTGGTGAGCAAACAAAATCCCTCCCATCCCCAAACACCAACTACAATGTTAATCCAATCGGATTAGCTGTTGCAAGTGGATTTACATTTGTTGCACGTGGATACTCTTACGATGTTAGACATCTCAAAGATTTGATTATTCAAGCAGTAAATCACAAGGGATTGTCATTTTTGGATGTTTTACAACCATGTCCAACATACAACGATCTTAACACTAGAGATTGGTATGCTGGAACTGATTTAATGGACGAAGCTCAAAAGAGGCATTCAAGAATTTACAAACTCGAAGAACACGGTTATGATCCTGAAGTCCATTACAATGAAGAAGCAGAAGTCAATGAAAGGCTCTCTCAAGCTCTAATCAAATCTCTTGAATGGGGAAACAAGATTCCAATTGGAGTATTTTACAAAAATGAAATCATTACTCCTTATACCACTAGATTAAAAGATAAGATTCCAAATTATCTGGAAAACCCCCCCGCAAAACAAAATATCTCAAAAAATGGAATCTCTAATACTAATATTTCACACATCTTGGACTCACTTGAAGTTTAGTCTATTCTAAAACCAAACAGGTTATAGGCAAGTTTTGTAGCAGTGTATTTTGCATTTGAACATCAATGAGGCAAACACTATCTTTAGAAAATCCATCATTAAGGGTTTTTTTGAACCTAAACTAGTAAATCTTGATTTTAAAAAATCATCTGTAAAACACCCTGCAATAAGTGATGATGGTCTTATGCAGTCTGATTTACTTCATGTCTTCTTTGATGTAGAAACTGGAGCTGACTATCCTGATGGTGATGAGTGGTTTATTGTAGATATGTTATTTCCCCATGACATTAAATTACCTGACAACCTAAAGGGAACTGATTACTTTACAACACTTTCAGTTGATGATGGTAAAACATACTGGCATCATCGTGAACTAATTCGCTACAAATACGGAAAATCAAAGAAACTTGATAATGCTATAGAGTTTCTAGAGTCAAAATACAAAGAACTACACGCATTACTTGAACCACTACAAAAAGATCTTAATTGATTTCTTTCCAAACATCGCCTTTAAACGAAAATTGTTTTTGTGGGGATGTTGCTGTGTTTAATCTCCATCTAACTGTTTTTGAATCAAACTTGTAATAGACTTCAGTTATTTCTGCTGGAATCTTTTCTGGATCAAGATGATAAGGAAGTAACTCTAAAACTGAATCAATTTTTTCTATGGCATTATCAAACCACTGTTTATCTTGTGTATCAATTGTAAATCCAATTTTTGGAATTCCTGAAAAATTGATTACAATCTTTATGGCATTACCGCTACCCCTTCTACGTTTCATCTCTTTGAATACTGCCTTGACTTTTTCCCAACGTTTGAAATCAAACCATTCAAAAAACGCATCATTGAACGTAAGTGGAATGTTTACATCTAAAAAACTAACAAAATCTTCATCATCTGCTTCTATCTCCTCTTGGTTAATAGTAAAATGTGAGTTTAGAAACCCATACAAAACTTCAATTTCCCAAGGTGAAATTCCATAATATCGCAATGTTGTAGTTAGACTGTCAGCCAATAATCTCTAGACTCAAAAATTGTAATTAAAGCTTCAACATTGTAAAACTAGAAGAAATTGACCTTAAAATTAAAATTAGATGGAAGGTCAGTCATTTTAGATATGAAAAAAGAGTATGTAGTACGAAGTATTGATGCTGCCCCTGATGGTGCACCATATGTCATTGTATCGTTATCTTCTGTAAAGGATCTCAAAGAAGGAACACAAAATCCACAATCTCCATTTGGTAGTCCAAAAGTCATGGGTTTTTCAAACATGAATGACATGATGAAGGATCTCAACAAAATGCTATCTGGAATGGGCGGTATGGGAATGCAAGGCGGTATTACTCAACTAAAACTAGAGATGCATGAATACAAAGACATGGGTCTTTCTGTTGGAGATAAAGTCTTTCTAGAACTAAGTAAAGCAGAATCTCTTGGCGTATGACCTAGAGTATTGTGTTGAAATATTTCCAACCGTAAAATGCTGCAACAGTTCCAATGACAAATAACATTGGTTTCCATGCAAATACTGGAAGTGCTGGAGTTGCAAGTTTTACTTTATAGTTGTCTACAATTGCATGAACATTTTTCTTAATTTTATCATGCCAGATACTGTATTCTACTTGGTATTTCTTTAGAATCTCTTCTACTTCATAAACAACAGGTGTTCTTTGAGAAAACAAGTGTTGAAGATAATCTCTTGAGACCTCAACTTCTGCATGAATTCCAATTAGTCCTTTCTTGAGGTCTACCATTCTTACATGCATCTCCCAAGGTTTCTTTAGTTTCAAATTAAGACCATGTCCTATTTGGTCAGGCTGTTTATGTTCAAATTTTACTTTGGTAAATCCCTCTTCAGTAAAGATCTTTAACATTTCTTCAAAACTCTTCTTTACAACAACATGAAGTTGTTCTACCCCTTCTTTATTGTCAACATCAATCTTGTGCTTTAATCCATCAAGAAATGATACTGTCTTTGGATATGTTGTAAGATATTCCAATATTTTGGTGGACAAAATACCTCTATTTAAAGCAGAACAACAACATTACTGATTTTTTGGTGGATTTGATAGACCTCTAACATACACGCATTGATCTGGATCTATTGCCATCTCAAAAGAACTGATTTTTCTATCTGTAAGAGTTGCCCCAGAGTTTCTAACTATTGCAAATGGTTTTGACTCTGCGCCTTCACCCATCTTGTGATTTGCAATTGTAGCCAAATTATCTACAACTGCTTGAAATGTTACTTTGAGTGGATTGCCATCAAGATCTTTTTTTGACCTCATATCTAATACTGGCTCAATTCCTGCACATGCAATTGCAACACCTGATGTTCCAATTCTTGCAGGCATTAACCTACTATCAACTAGGATAACTCCAACATGAATTAACATTTTCAAAAATATCTTTCTTCGCAGTTGTTCTGCTACCAAGTAAGGGTTATCTGGATACAAAATGACTTTACCTTTTTTTGCATTTGATTTGTCGATTCCGGCATTAGGTGCCATGATGTTATCTGATGATGTGATAACAAATCCTGCTATTCCTCCAAAAATTTTATCTGATTCTCTAATTACGACTTCAGCAATCTCTGGTTTTAACTGATATTTTTTTGAAACATCTAGTCCCTCTTTGGAGATTTGAATATTTTCAATATCCACAATTCTTCCCTGGGAGTTTGAGATGTATTTTGTTGAAATCACTATAACATCACCATCTTCTAGTTTTGTCTCATTTTTTTCAAGTGTCTTCAAAAATACCTCAAAAACATCAAATTTTTCATCCATTCTATCTGCTAAAAGTGGTAAAACGGTTAATTGCACAACATTGTGAGTGTGGTTTTTCTTTTTTATTGTTCTGAAAAGCTTTTAATCTCTAAAATGGTGGTTTTTGATTATGAACATTGTAGAGAAGATTCTTGCTCGTGCATCAGGAAAATCGCAAGTTGCCCCTGATGATGTAGTTTTTGCAAAGGTCGACAAGGTAATGGTTCATGATGTTTCTGGACCTGGAGTTCTCAAGGTGTTTGATAAATTAAAAAACAAAGGTGTTGATGTCAGCAAACTTTGGGATCCTACAAAGGTATGGGTTGCTGAAGATCACTTTGTTCCTTCTGCAGAAAAAATATCTGCTGAAAATATCGTTAAATTATCAAATTTCACAAAAAACTATGGAATTGAAAAACACTTCAAATATGGAATGGGTCAGTATGGAATCTGCCATACATTATCTCATGAAGAAGCAATGGTGATGCCTGGTGATGTCTATGTTGGCGGTGATTCTCACACAAACACTACGGGTGCACTTGGTGCATTTGCATGTGGGTTAGGTCATACTGATATTGCATATGTTTTGCTTAATGGACAAATCTGGTTTAAGGTGCCAGAGACTGATTATTTCAAACTAAACGGAAAACTCCCAGATCATGTAATGGCTAAAGATTTGATCTTGAAAATCATTGGCGATATTGGAACTGATGGAGGAAATTACAGAACAATGCAGTTTGGCGGTACTGGGATTGATGAGATGTCTGTTGAAAGCAGATTGACACTATGTAACATGACAACAGAAGCTGGAGCAAAGAATGGAATTGCTGAAGCTGATCAAAAAGTCGTAGATTATCTTTCTAGTAGAGGTGCAACAAATGCACAAGTATTCAAAGGTGATGATGATGCACAGTATGCAAATGTGTATGAGTATGAAGCCTCTGAAATGGAACCTCTTGTCGCAAAACCATTCTCTCCTGAAAATATTGCAGTAGTAAGAGAAGCTCCTTCAGTAGAACTTGACAAATCCTACATCGGTTCTTGTACTGGGGCAAAGTATGAAGACTTGGAAGCTGCAGCAAAGATTCTCAAAGGAAAGACTGTAAAGATTAGAACAGAAATTCTTCCAGCATCTATCTCAATTTACAAGCGTGCAATGGAAAATGGATTACTTACCATATTCTTAGATGCAGGCGTTACTGTAGGTCCACCAACTTGTGGTGCATGTTGTGGAGCACACATGGGTGTTTTGGCTAAAAATGAAATCTGCATAAGCACTACAAACAGAAATTTCCCAGGTAGAATGGGTCATGTAGAGTCTGAGACATATCTTTCATCTCCAATGGTTGCTGCAGCTTCCGCAGTAACTGGAAAAATCACTGATCCGAGGGATTTGTAATGAAAGGAAACGTCATAAAATATGAAAGAGACAACATCGATACTGATGTAATTATTCCTGGACAATACCTCAAGGTTCATGATTATGCTGAACTTGCAACTCACGCAATGGAAGGTCTAGATCCTGACTTTCATTCCAAAGTAAAGGAAGGTGATTTTATCTTGTCTGGAAAGAATTTTGGCTGTGGTTCATCACGTGAGCATGCCCCAATTGCATTGTCTCACTCTGGCGTCAAGGCAGTACTTGCGTTATCTTTTGCCAGAATCTTTTACAGAAATTCTGTTGATGGTGCATTTTTGTTACCAATTGAAATTGAAGAAGATGCATACAATGGAATCTCTGAAGGAGATGAAATTGATATTGACATTAGCAAAAACGAAATCAATAACTTGACAAAAAATCAAACATACAAGATGAAACCATTCTCTGAGATTATTGGAAAAATAATTGAAGCTGGTGGTCTCTTTAATTACAAACCATAGGATTCAAAATGGGAAAAACACTTTTTGAAAAAATTTGGGATGCACATGTTGTAGTTGGAAAAGAAAACGGCCCATCTTTGATTTACATCGATAGACATCTAGTTCACGAAGTAACTTCTCCTCAGGCCTTTGATGGTCTTAGAATGAATAACAGAAAGGTTAGGAGACCTGATCTTACCATTGCAACAATGGATCATAATGTTCCTACAACTGATAGGGGGCTTCCAATTTTAGATCAAACATCATCTGTACAAATTCAAACACTAGAAAAAAACTGCCAAGATTTCGGAATTAAACTATTTGATATTAACAGTCCTAATCAAGGAATAGTTCATGTCATTGGGCCTCAACTTGGAATCACTTTACCTGGTTCCACTATTGTTTGTGGTGACAGTCACACTTCTACTCATGGTGCATTTGGTGCTCTTGCATTTGGAATTGGAACAAGCGAAGTAGAACATGTTTTGGCATCCCAGACTTTGTGGCTAGAAAAACCAAAACCCTTTGAAATTAGAGTAGAAGGAAAGCGAAAGAACCCTCATGCTGTTACTGCAAAAGATATCGTACTATCCATTATCAAAAATATTGGAACTGGCGGTGGGACTGGAACTGTAATAGAGTACCGTGGTGAGGGAATAGAGGACCTTTCCATGGAGCAGAGAATGACCATATGTAACATGTCAATTGAGGCTGGTGCTCGTGCTGGATTGATTGCCCCTGATGAGAAGACTTATGATTATCTTAGAGATAGGCAATACACTCCAAAAAACTATGAATCTCTTGTAGAATACTGGCGAGAAAATCTAAAATCAGATGATGATGCAAAATTTGAAAAACAATTCACATTACACATTGATGATATTGCACCTCAAGTAAGTTGGGGAACAAATCCTGGAATGACTTGTGATGTAACTGAAACAGTTCCAACACCTGACGAGTTTTCAAAAGGCGATTCCAATCAAAAGAAGGGTGCAGAAAAGGCACTTGATTACATGGACCTTAAATCTGGAACACCAATTGAAGAAATTAAAATCGACAGAGTGTTCATTGGCTCTTGTACTAATGCAAGACTTGAAGATTTGATTGAAGCCTCCAAAGTAGTCAAAGGACAAAAAGTTTCTCCAGATGTTCGTGCAATGGTGGTTCCTGGCTCTCAAATGGTAAAGAAACAAGCTGAAGAGATGGGTCTTGATAAAATTTTCACTAATGCTAACTTTGAATGGAGGGAAGCTGGATGTAGTATGTGTCTTGGAATGAATCCTGATATTTTATCTCCAGGAGAAAGATGTGCAAGTACTTCTAATCGAAACTTTGAAGGAAGACAGGGCACTGGTGGACGAACTCATTTGGTTAGTCCTGTAATGGCAGCTGCTGCTGCAATCAATGGACATTTTGTTGATGTAAGGAAGATGGATTTGAGTTAATATGGAACCTTTCAAGAAAACAACAAGCATTGTAACTCCACTTGACAAAGTTAATGTTGATACTGATCAGATCGTACCAAAACAATTTCTAAAACTAGTACAAAAGTCTGGATTTGGAAAATTTTTGTTCTTTAACTGGAGATATGATGAAAATGAAAACCCAAAATCTGATTTTGTCTTAAATGACTCAAAATATGATAACTCTCATATCTTGGTTGCAGGCGACAATTTTGGCTGTGGTTCTAGTAGGGAGCACGCAGTATGGGCACTCCAAGACTATGGTTTTTCAGTAATTATTGCCCCTTCATTTGCTGATATCTTCTTTAGCAATTGCTTCAAGAATGGAATCTTGCCAATTTCTTTAGAGCAAAGTGTTGTTGAGAAACTACAACAAGAGTCTGAACCGATCGAAGTTGATTTAGAAAATCAAATAATCAAAACATCTTCAGATGAAATACATTTTGAGATAGATTCTCACAAAAAGAAAATTCTCTTAGAGGGATTGGATGATATTGCACAAACATATCAATTTGAAGATAAGATTTCTGAATTTGAAAAACAGTCTACAGTCCCATCTGTTTTATGATCTTCTTTACAGTTTTTTGATTTCTCTCCAAATATGAAGGAGATTCCGCATCAATCCATTCCTTATCTCCAACATCAAAAGCACTGATCTTTCCTTCCTTTGATAATTGTTGTAATATGTCGTAGGAGAGATTGATCTCTTTTTGTTTCTTCTTTGCCTTTATTTTTTGGATAATGTCTTTTTCAAGCATATAGATTCCAAAACATTCAGACAATTGTAATTTCATAACTGGTTTTTCTTTGAATTCTGTAATTATTCCATCTTTCACCACTGCAAATCCTGTCTCTTCTCTTCTCTTTGTTCTAGTTGCAATGCATGCAGAACTCTTCTTTTTAGTAAATGTCTCTTTCATTTTTTTGAGATCTACTGCACACAGATTATCCACAAACCACAACACAAATTCAGATTCACCTTTTAGTTTTTTCTCAATGTGTAACAAATCTCCTCCAGTTCCACTTTGAGAATCTTGAACAAAAGAGATGTTCTTTTGGTTTCCGTAATAGTTTTTGATTTGTCCTCCAAGACCGTTAAAATCTGAAATTATGATTATCTCTTTTATGAAATTGTATTTTTGAAGATATTTTATGATGTAATCAATCATTGGTTTCCCATCGATTGGTGTCATTGCTTTAGGAAAGAATTCTGTATATGGCTTGCCTCGTGTACCTTTGCCACCGGCTAAAATTATTGCCTTCACAGTCTAACGATATGATTTTTGCTTTCTTCTTCTTGCACCAGGTCCACCAAACTTCTTTGGTTCTTTTCTTCTGGCGTCACCGCTGATTAGATATTTGTCATAATCTGTGATTCTTTTTCTAAGGTCTTCTCTGGTTGATTTTGGGAATGGATGATCTTTTGGATCTTTCTTTGATTTGGTCCATCCTGTTAGTGCTCTAGAGATTGCAGTTGCAACAGCACTTGCTTGTCCCATGAAACCTCCTCCTCTTACTCTAACAGAGATGTCAATTTTGTCTCTCAAATCCCCAGTGATTTCAAGTGGTGCTAAAATTACTTCACGAGCAGTTTCTTGAGGAATCATTTCAACTGGTACGTTGTTAATTCTAACTTTACCTTGTCCTTTAGTAATGTAAACATGTGCACTAGATGTCTTTCTAGTTGCAAAATAGATTTCAGTTTTTGGTGTTGTCATTCAGTCCACCCTATTACTCTGCATAATTCTCCCATCGTGGTGTAGTTTGATGGAGATTTTTTAATTTTTGCTTTCTCAAATTGAATCTTCTCAAGTGATTTTAGTTCTTTTGGAGAACCAATGTATGCTCTTAGTCTTTTAATTGACTCTTTACCTGATGGCTTTCTATCGTATGGTAACATTTGACGAATCATTTTTGTGATGATTGTATCTGGTCTTCTGTAGTGTACAGGTCCGTGTTTTGGATTAATGATACTGTTAATTTCTAAAAATTCTCTATATTCTTTAATCAAGTTTGATCTAGTTCCACTGTACATGATCTTCTCACAGTTTACAATTGAAACTCTGTGTCCTTGTTTTAGTAATTTTGCAACATTTGATGATAATCTGCCAGCAATATGGTTGGTTGCATCTACTACGATTGGTCTGTCAGTTCTAACAACTGTCTCTTGACTAGCCAAGTAATACTACTCCTTTTCCAGTTGGGTTTTGTTCGATTAATTCTGAATAACTGATTAGTTTTCCACCATTTTCAATAATTTTGGTTGCTGCAGAGTTTGATATTGAAAATGAACATAATGTGATTTTGTGAGGTACATTGCCTGTTCCAAGAACTTTTCCTGGAAATACGACAGTGTCGTTTTCTTTAGTTAGTTTAGCGATTTTATTCAAGTTAATGTCTCTTCTGGCAATAGATGGTTTTAGTGCATATTCTGCTAGTTTTGCCCAAATTGGAGCATCGTTTTTAGCTGATGCAGACTTTAGATCCTTTGCCATGCGTATAACTACTTGATTAGTCATGTGAATAATGCGGTTTAAAACCCAAATATAACGTATATGCTTTCTATTCGCTGATTTGGTCGATTGTATCTTTGAATTCGGCCAATCTATGACCTACTTCTTCTACTCCTGACAAGATAATTTGCTCAGGATTAAGTGCTCCAGTTGATTCAACAGTAAGAATTCTCTCATCATCCTTGTCTGTTTCAGTTAACATTGAAACATTTGCAGAATTCCATTTTGCATGCTCTGTACCCCGTCCAAGTCTTGCATAACATTCAACTTTGATTCTTTGACCTGGTGCAAGTTCTACAATTGGAATTTTGTCTGATATTGGAGTAATAGAGTCGTCTTCAGATGATAGTTCGTTTGATAGAACTGTTCTTGTAACATCTGAATCTCCAGAATCTAAAACTAACATTACCTTACAATTTGAACATCCTGTTTCACTTTGACACTCACACTTTGATGGCTCGTTAAATCTGCTCAAATCCGTTTTGAGTGGTATGAGACCTAACCTATGTGCTAAACCTTCATCTGGTAAAACTGATGAATTTTCAATAATATCAACTGTGTCAACTGCAAAGACTGGAACACCATTGAGACAAACACGTCTTAGGGCATTTGCATATTGTAATGGTACGCCTTTGAGCTTTAAAGCTATTTTTTGATTATCTTTGCTAATTACTTCTAAGGATGACAAATCTTGATGAAAATCTTCAAAGTCCACATAAAAATCTAGCTAGTTTTGTGTATGGAATGTGTCTATTTTGAGATAATGCTTAAGTCCGATTTTCTTCTAGAAAACCCATGGATTTTGAAAAATTGTATTCTAATATTTTGAATTTAGATTCCTCCATCAGATATGCTGCAATTCAAAATAATACTGGTGTCAAGATTGCCGGTGGTTTTAGATCCGATGTCACTCCAATTCTAAGTGATGAAGAATTACAGATGATGCACTATTATGCATCCCAAAGATGGCAGACAAGAAAAAATATTGAACACAAAATTGGTCCTGCAAAGTACGCACTAGCAGAATACGACAAAATCAAACGAATTACATTTCCAGTTGACGAAAAACACCTCTTGATGATTACTACTGAGATTGATGCTGATCATACTAGTATTATCAAAAAAATACTTGAACTAATTATCAATTAGAGAATCTTTCTTTTGAATTGATGTTGTGATGTTGTTGTAATGATTTCTGCACAATTTACAGTGTGTAGAGATAAATACCAAATTATCATACATCAAAATAGAAATGGCCGATGTAACAGTTGCAAGATTCTCTTTTGAAGGAGAGAAATTTGAGATATTGGTAAAACCTGATCCAGCACTAGAGTACAAGCTTGGAAAGAAAAAAGATATTTCTGCAATTTTGGTTTCTGAAGACATCTACACTGATTCAGGAAAGGGAACAAAACCTTCTACTGAAAAACTACTCAAAGCTTTCAAAACTGAAGATCAAACTGAAATTGCTCAAATAATTATGCAAAAAGGTGATCTTAATCTTACAACTGATCAAAGACGAAAGATGATTGAAGACAAGAAAAAACAGATTGTAGCATACATTGCAAAGACCTATGTCGATCCTAAAACTCACTTACCTCACCCACCTTTGAGAGTTGAGCAAGCAATGAAAGATGGAAGAGTTTCAGTTGATCCTCAGAAAAGTGTTGATGAACAAGTAAAAGATATTGTAGACAAACTTCGTTCAATAATTGCTCTAAAATCTGAGAATTTGCAATTAGAGATTATCATACCTGCACAATATGCTTCACAATCATATGCTGTTCTAAAGTCAGTAGGTTCTCTGAAAAAAGAAGAATGGCAAAATAATGGTTCTCTAAAAGCAATACTTGAAATACCCGCTGCAGCAAGGCCAAACGTGATAGACAGATTAGGTTCTATAACCAAAGGTTCTGCTTCAGTTGAGGTAATGCAATAATGGCAGATAAGAGAAAATACGTTATCCCAGGTGATGTTGTAACCACAGGACCTTTCAGACCTGAACAAAACACAGTACTTGAAGGAAATAAAATAATCTCAACAACAATTGGTATTTCTGAAATTTATGATGACTCTGTTCGTGTAATTCCACTAACTGGAAAATATATTCCAAAAATTAATGATCTTGTAATTGGCAAAGTCAACTCCCACACATCCTTGTCTTGGGAATTGGATATCAATTCATGCTATGTTGGATTTTTGCCAGCACAAGATGTTTTTGGACGTGACTTTTCTGCTCATGCTGATGAACTTGCAACCAAACTCCGAACAGGAGATCTAGTTGCTGCAAGAATTGCAAACTTTGATAGAACAAGAGATCCATTAGTCTCCATCTCTGATAGAGACTTGGGAAAGATTGATTCTGGCGTTCTTATGGAAATATCTCCAAGCAAAGTTCCACGCCTAATTGGAAAGAAAGGTAGTATGATTCAGATGATTGAAGAGGCTACTGATGCTGCAGTAACAATTGGACAAAACGGTTGGGTTGTAGTTTCCTGTGAATCCCCAGAGGGATTATTAAAGGCTAAAAAAGCAATTCAAATGGTTAATGAGCAAGCACACGTTGCAAATTTGACTGATCAAGTGAAAGAAATGTTAGATAAAAAAGGTGAATCATAATGGGTGGACGAGAAGCAACAATGGTCCTTATGGACGAAAATGGAAAACGTTGTGACGGACGTACAGTTGATGAACCACGTCGAATTATGATTAAAGCTGGTGGACTCAAAAATGCAGATGGTTCATCTTACATTGAATTTGGTGATAACAAAATTCTAGTTGGAGTATTTGGTCCTAGAGATGTTCATCCAAAACACATGTCTGATACTGACACTGGTATTTTGAGAGTTAGATATCACATGGAACCATTCTCTGTTGGTGAGAGAAAGAATCCTGCACCTTCAAGAAGAGAGATTGAAATTTCCAAAGTAATCAAAGAAGCATTAGAGCCTGCAGTCATGTTAGAAAAATTCCCAAGAACTGCAGTTGATGTATTTATCGAAGTTTTACAAGCAGACGGTGGAACTAGATGTGCCGCACTTACAGCAGCATCTGTCGCACTAGCTGATGCTGGAATTCCAATGAGAGATATGGTTGCAGCAATTGCTGCAGGCAAAGTTGCAGATACTGTGATTCTTGATGTTAACAATGAAGAAGACCAAGCAGGTCAAGCAGACATGCCAATTGGTTACATGCCAAATCTTGAAAAAATTACACTATTGCAATTAGATGGCGTTCTTACTCCTGAAGAATACAAAAAATGTATTCAAGTTGGAGTTGATGGATGCAAACTAGTTTATGAATTACAAAAGAAAGCACTCAACGACAAATACTTTGGAAACAAGGGAGATTAGAAATGACATCACATACAGTTATTGACGAACTAAAGAGAAACCAAATTCTTGAATTATTAGAACAAGGAAAAAGAGTAGATGGTAGAGCTCTTGATGAATCAAGAGAAGTTTCTATTGAAACTAATGCCATTCCAAAAGCAAACGGTTCTGCAAGAGTTCGATTAGGCGATACTGAAGTTGTATGTGGCGTTAAAATCCAACCAGACAGACCTTTTCCAGACACTGGTGACAAAGGACTTTTCATTTGTACTGCTGAACTATTACCACTTTCACATCCTACAGTTGAAACAGGACCTCCGGGACCTGAAGTAATTGAACTAGCTAGAGTTGTTGATAGAGGAATCAGAGAAAGTCACATGATTGATGTATCTCAATTAGTTATTGAAAAAGACAAATCTGTAATTGGTGTCTTTGCAGACAATGTTGTTGTTGATTATGATGGTAATCTATTTGATGCATGTTCTTATGCTGCAACTGCCGCATTACTCTCATCAAAAAGTCCTAAATGGAATTGGGTAGACGACGCACCTGCACTAGTTGAAGGTGAAGAAGTTGATGTTCCAATCACTACAATTCCTGTATCTGTAACCATGGGAAAGATTGGAAATCACATCATAGTTGATCCTAATGGTGATGAATGGGCAAGTATGGATGCAAGAATTACAATTACTAGTGATTCTGATGGAAACATCTGTGCCTTACAAAAAGGTGGAGATGATGGGTTCACACAAGATGAAATCGTTCAATGCGGTGAAATCTCAGTCAGAGTAGGCGCAAAAATAAGAGAAAAATTAAAAGCAGCTCAGCAAGGAGGTCAGTAAAATGGCAAAGGGCAAGAAATCACTCAAAGGTCTTGGTGCAAGATACGGAATTAAAATTAGAAAACAATATACCAAAATTCATCTTCAATTAAAAGAAAAAAGAGCATGTCCTGAATGTGGTTCTAAAACATTTGGTAGAGATGCAGTAGGAATTTGGTCTTGCAAAAAATGCAGCTTCAAAATAGCTGGAACCGCATATGACGTTAAAGTTTAGTGCAAAAATTACAGTTGATGCAAAAGACAAAACAAAAGCAATTTTTGATTCAGTAAATACCGATAACGAGTTTTATCCTGAAAACCCTGTAAAGACTGAAATCAAACTAGACAAGAAAATGACAATTTCTGTAGAATCTGAGCATCTTCCCCACTTGAGGGCTAATCTCAACTCTACCTTGAGATTGATTCAAGCAAGTAATGAGACTATAGAATCGGTAAAGATATAATGAAACAAAAATTGTGATAAATAATGTCAGCAGGACAAATGCCACCATGGCTTCAAGAACAATTGATGAAATTACAACAATCTCAACAAAATCTCCAATCTATCATGACTCAAAAACAACATCTTGAGATGGAAAAGGCAGAAACTGAGAAGGCCCTTGAAGAATTAAAGAAAGTTGGTGATGCTGATGCAGTTTACAAGCAAGCAGGAACAGTCTTGTTAAAATCAACAAAAAAGGAACTCGTTGATGAATTAGAAGAAAAACAAGAGATGGCAAAAACCCGTGCAACAGTACTTGAAAAACAAGAAACACGTGTCAAAGAAACTCTCAAAGAACAAGAATCCAAGATCACTGAAATGATGAAGAGTGGATCTCAAGAACCTCCAAAAGCAGAAGATAATCCTAGAAAATAATCTCAAAAACCATTTTCATATAAGATATTAACAATTCTTTTCAAAGGTATTTGTGAATTTAGAAAACCTCCGAATTATTGTAGATGAAAGGGAACGCAAAAGTGGAATTCCCGAATTACTAAAATCAGTTGGCCTTAATCTTGAGATGAAGACTCTTCCAATCGGTGATTACATTGTTGCACCTGAAACTGTTGTGGAGAGAAAAAGCATTCGTGATTTGATGGCATCCGTATTTGATGGAAGACTCTTTGATCAATGTACTAGACTAAAGGAGCATTTTGAGAATCCTGTTGTACTAATGGAAGGAAATGTAGATGAGATTGAAGAGATTACAGAAAACCCTTTGATATTTTATGGTGCAATCTCTACCGTGGTTCTTGATTTTAAAATTCCAGTAATTCCTACTCCTAGTGCAACACATACTGCTAAGTTGTTAGTATCGATGTGTTCCAGAAAGGATGCTCCAAAAGGGCCTTATCTTAAGAAAATAAAAAAATCATCTGATTTAGAGAGACAACAATTATCCTCTCTTTGCAGTTTACCTGGAATTGGAGAAAAGTTTGCAATAAGGATGCTTGAAAAGTTTGGTACTCCTCTCAAAGTATTTACCGCAACTACTGCAGAGCTATCTAAAGTTGAAGGTTTAGGAGATGCAAGAGCCAAAAAAATCAAAAAAGTTCTTGACACAAAAAGTAAACATCTCAAAAAATCAAATCAAAAAACTTTGCATGATGACTGAAACAATCGAATCTTTACTAAATAGTGGTCAAACACTGATGAATTTGGGAAATCCAAAAGATGCACTTGTAATTTATGACAAAATTCTTGCACAGGATCCAAAACACATTGTAGCATTACTGAAGAAGGGCCATATCTTGGGACAATTGGCTAGATATGGTGATGCCATTGTTCAATATGACAATGTTCTTTCTCAAGAAAAAAATCTCTTAGCATTACTGAACAAAGGGTTGGCTCATCATTATTTGGGACAAGTTGATGTTGCTCTAGGTTGCTATGAGCAAGTCTTGAAAGAAAAACCAAACAACCCAACTACTCTTTACAACAAAGCATCATCTTTGATAAAATCTGGAAGAGTTCTAGAAGGAATAGAAATCTTATCTAAAGTAATTGAATTAGATTTTTCATTCAAAGAAAAAGCAAAATTTGATATCGAATTTGAAGGAATTCGAAAACTCAATGAATTTAAAAAAATTATATCTTAATGCTATTCTTTGAGTAATTTTCTTTTTAGTGGTGTGGCGCACATTGGACATTCTTTTCCTGATTCATGATTTGTTCTACATCCTGGGCAGTAATGCACCCATCTTCCAACATCCTTTATTCCTTGTGTCATTATTGATGATATCTTCAAGCCTAGGTTTCTTGCAACATTTGAAATTGCAAAATCATCACTGATTATCTCCCCCTCTAATTCAATACCCAATGCGATTACTGACAAATCTTGCTTTGATAACTGTGGATAGTCTCCAGTGTTCTTTGCTACATCAGTAGCAGTTTTTGTTGATTCTGCATCAGGCTCTCTGATTTTGAGTCTGTTTGTTTCAAGTAAAGTTCCTAATGCGTCATGATTTTTCTTTATGTGTTTGATTTCATCATATACTAGTGATGTTGTATAGCAATCATTAGATGATCTAAATGGAACACCTGCATAAAATGCACTAGCATCTAAAATTCTAAAATCCAAGTTTACTCATTTGTCTTAACCCGCGTTTTTTTAATCTGATAAACACGGCAGGTTTTTTGTATTTCTTGATAGTAATTGGTTCTTCAAACCCTGCACTTTTTACAACTTGTGCATCCATTACAATGTTGCAATCATGAGAGCTGATTATCTCTATCTTTTCGTCTGGAACTACAATTGATTCTAATCTATACACTGGTGCAACTGGTGTAATTATCAATACATCTAAACTCTCATGCAAAATTGGTCCTCCCAATGAAAATGAATGTCCTGTTGAACCACTTGGTGTTGCAACAATCACTCCATCCATTTTTTGTTTTACAGTATCGTTTTGGAATTTGATTTCAATTTCTGCAGTCTTTGTCAAGTTTGCTCTATTAATGAAAATTTCATTTAATGCTGGCGGAAATTCTTTTCCCCCACAAGATGCAACTACTCTTGTTCTCTTATCTAAGAAAAATTTGTCTTTTTGAATTTGGTTTAGTGCATCATCTATCTCTTCAATTGTAATTTCAGCTAAAATCCCTCTGTTTCCACCTACATTTATTGTCAAAATTGGAGTCTCATTTTCTAAATTTCTAAAAACACGAAGTGTTGTCCCATCTCCACCTAATGTGACTACCAAATCCAATTTTACCTTCTTTAATTCCTCTAATGTCTCAATCTGCTTTGCACCCTCAACTTGAATTGGTGATATGGTGTACACTTTGGATTTTTTTGCCAACAATTTTTTTGCAACATCAATTGCAGCTTTTTCAGATTCTTTGTTTCCTACTTTACTTACCACTGCAACGTTTTGTAGTTTCAAGCAGTTTTCTAGAAATGGCATTTACTTAAAAATGATATTTTTTTGGAAAAACAATTAATTATGAAAACAATTGCGATTAACTCATGAGTTACGCACATCCAGAAGTATTAGTTGATACGGAATGGGTTTCACAAAATCCCCCAAACGAAAATAGAAAATTAGTTGAAGTCGACTATGATCCTGTAAATGGATATCAAAAAGGTCACATTAGTGGTGCCAGTCTTATCTGGTGGAAACGTGACATTAATGATCCAGTTACAAGAGACATTATCTCCAAAAAACAATTTGAAGAGTTAATGGCAAAAAATGGAATTACAAAAGATACTGAGGTAGTTCTTTATGGTGACTTTAACAATTGGTTTGCAGCATTCGTTTTCTGGGTTTTCAAAATCTATGGACATGAAAATCTAAAGATTATGAATGGTGGAAGAAAAAAATGGGAATTAGAAAATAGAGATTATACAACTGATGAACCACAATTTGAATCAGTTACATATGATGCACAACCTCCAGATGAAGGATTACGTGCATATCTATTTGATGTAAGCCGTGCACTTGGAAAAGAAGATACTGTAATGGTTGATGTTAGATCTCCAGCTGAGTTTTCAGGAGAGATTACTGCACCACCAGAGTATCCAATGGAACATGCACAAAGAGGTGGACACATTCCTGATGCAAACAATATTCCATGGGCAACTGCCGTCAATGACGCTGATGGAACTTTCAAAACAGTTGATGAACTAAAACAAAACTATGAACCAAAAGGAGTTACACCTGACAAAGATGTAATTTGTTATTGTAGAATTGGTGAACGTTCTTCACACAGTTGGTTTGTTCTAAAGTACCTACTTGGATATCCAAAGGTTCGAAACTATGATGGTTCTTGGACTGAATGGGGAAACATGATAGGAAACCCTGTGGAAAAATAAAATGTTACTAGACCTCCCTGTTTTAAAAAAGGGATCTTTTTATTTTATCAAAGATTCTGACACCGATCTTGTTATGGAAGACAAGACAAAAAGAGGCCTTACTGTAAAGGAGACCTCCGTTGATGAAAAACTAAATGTCAAGGCTGACAAAGGTATGATTCACGATATGGATGGTATTGGCCATTGGGTTCCAATTCGATGGTATTTCCCAAAGGATTCTTACGATCTTGATGCAGTTTCAATACATGCTGAAACAATGGAAAAAAAATACACAGAATTACGTGAACTCACATGTCCTGACGATGATGACTGATAACCTTTTTAAATAAAATCGATTGAGAAATCTCAGATGTCTTTACTTCTCAAAGATCGAGTTTGGTCAATGGAAGCCCCTACTGCAAAACGTGGAGTTTATCCATTACATGGATTCAAACTTGGATTGTATAGATTGCCAATTAATCTTGAAGATCCTAATGAGATAAAATCAGTCCATGATGGTCTCAAAAAGGCTTTTGAGATGGACAAGTACGCTGATAGAGTTTTTGCAACATATCGCTGGACTGAACAAAACATGGATGATCCTGATGCAAAGGGATACGAAGAAGTAGAACTATCAGTTACAGTTGAAATTGTCACTGGTGAAGTTGTAGATATTATTTATCAGATTTTCCCAATTGAAAAGTTCGGTGATCCTAATTGGGTCAAAGATTATAGAAAGAAAGCAGACCATTTTGCAAAAATGGTAATTGATACTATTTTACGTAACACTATCTTGGCAGACAAGATGATTTCTTACTTTGCAAAAGCAGAAAAAATTTCTGAAGTTGCAGCTATTCAAAAACTTGAAGACCTTACTCCTTTAGCAAAGATTGTTCTTGGTGCAAAACCAAAACCAGTTGAGGCTACTGAAGAAGCTGAAGAAGAAGATGAAGGTGATATGGAGATTCCAGATGGTGCAAAGCCTGGACCAATTGATGTTGATTACAAACAAAAAATGAAAGCATCTACAGCATATGAAGCAGCAGAACACACAATCAAAACTTGGGGTAGAAAAGGCACCAGTAATGGAATCATGGGTGTTTGGGGAGAATTTGTTTCAGTAGATTATGATATTTGTGTAGCAGATGGTGGATGCATTGAAGCATGCCCAGTAGGTGTGTATGAGTGGTTTGATACTCCTGGAAACCCTGCATCTGACAAGAAACCACTAATGTCAAAAGAACCTGATTGTATATTCTGTCTTGCATGTGAAGGTGTATGTCCGCCACAAGCAATCAAGATCTTCGAACAAAAATAGTGGAAATTTATTGCAAGTATAAATAGCGAACAGTGATTCTCAGAGCTAGGGAAAAATGGCAATCAACCCCTTCACTGCATTTGTATTTGATCTATTCATTATATCTGCTGTAATTATCACTGCGTATACTTGCAATTTTTACTATCTTGCATTTTTGTCTCGAAAAAGAAAAGACAATTTACAAACAGCTGACTTGGGTACTCCGTCAATTACAATTCAATTACCAATATACAATGAAAAGTATGTCGCAAAAAGACTAGTAGATTCAGTATGTAATCTGGATTATCCTCAAGACAAAATGAGAATAATGGTGTTAGATGATTCTGATGATGATACTGTTGACCTTTTGGCACAAACTGTTGATGATTATAAGAAGAAAGGATTCCAAATCGAGCATGTGAGACGTGGAACCAGAAAAGGGTACAAGGCTGGTGCACTAAAGTATGCAATGCAGTCAACTGATACTGAATTAGTGGCAATCTTTGATGCTGACTTTATTCCCCCAACATGGTTCCTAAAACGTGCTATTCCTCATTTTGCAAAATCAAACATTGGTCTTGTGCAGTGTCGTTGGGGGCATGTAAATGAAAACTATTCAGCAATCACTCAAGCTCAAGCACTTAGTTTGGATTTTCATTTTCTAATTGAACAAAAGGCAAAGAGTAATTCACATCTTTTCATGAATTTTAATGGCACTGCTGGAATCTGGAAACGTGATTGTATTGAAGATGCTGGTGGTTGGCATACTGCAACTTTAGTCGAAGATCTTGATCTTAGTTATAGAGCTCAAATGAAAGGTTGGAAGTGTGTCTTCTTGCCTGATGTCGTAGTTGATGCAGAACTACCTGTTCAAATGAATGCTGCAAAACGACAACAATTTCGTTGGGCAAAAGGTTCCATCCAATGCGCATTAAAACTACTAACTGATATTACAATAAAAAGAAAAATTGCAATTGAGGCAAAGATTCAAGCTTTCATTCAACTTACACGTCATATTGTTTACCCATTAATGCTAATTCAATTTCTATCATTACCAATTTTGTTAGCTGCAAATGTCAATCTTTATGTGATTAGTTTTCTTCCTGCATTAACAATTGCAACATATCTTGCAATGGGACCTGGTGCATACATCATGATTATACAAAGCATGTATCACAAGTCGTGGAAGTCAAAAGCAAAGATACTACCTGCACTATTGGTGTATAATGCTGGGATGTCAGTTAACAATACTGTTGCAGTATTTGATGCAGTTCTTGGAAAAAAGAATGAATTTCTTAGAACTCCAAAGTATGGTGTTCTCAAGAAAAAAGATGACTGGAAAGATAATGCATACAATTTACCTTTCTCTCAAGTAACTCTTCTTGAACTATTCTTTGGTGTGTATGGAATTTTAGGAATCTTTATCTCAATATTTTCAAACAATCCCATATTTGCACCAATTATCGCATTGCAAGCAATAGGATTCTTCTATATTGCATATCTGAGCCTCTCACACACTCGATTTAAAAGAAATAAATCAAGTACTCCAAAAATTAGAAGCAAGAAAGAGAAAATGGCTAATCTGGTTTACAAACTCTCCATGGTAGGTATTGTTGCCATCATAATCTTTGGTGGTTCTATGGCAATCTATGGTTATAGCACTGATATTTATCCCCTTGATAGAATGAGAGGTAATCTAGATGGAATTATTGGCTCATCTGATCCTGCTGCAATAAAGGCTCATCTATTGGCAATTCAAACTGATTTGACTGTTGTTATGGAGAATTTACCTGAAACAACAAATGCTAATGGTGAGGTTATTTCTAAAAACCCTGTTTGGATGTTCCCAACAGAATCTACAAACTTCCTTAGAATTGAAAATGCTGTAGAAACAATGACTGCAAGTATTGAAAAAATTTCTACAGTGCCAAAAGATAGTTCTGCATATCATACCGGAATGCTTGATATCAACAGTAGAGCTGTTTCATTGCAAACTGACATCATGGATGCAACTCCTTACATGTATGTCAGTATTCAAAATATTGCCTTTAGTACCATTTGGATTGCAGCAATCTTGGGAATCTTTGCAGCACTAAAAAGAAAGAAAGACCAACTAAAAGAAGTCGACGACGTTGGAGTCTAAGAAATATTTAGATCTTTTCTAATTTCATCAACAGCTCTAATTCCATAAATGTCTCTAACTTGCTGAATTCTTACTGCTTCTTTTAACAAATCTCTTCCAATTGCATTTGTCAAAATTGAATATACATCACTAAATCTAATTTCCCACTTATCTGCACAATCAAGAATTTTGCTTACTGCCCATTGTCTTACTTCATGTGGTAGTGGAATCTTTTCTCCAGATTCTATCGAGATTCTATCAAATAAATTCACAATATCTGCAGTTTGTTCTGCCATCTTTTCAAGATCTTTTGCATCTCCGTATTTTGATTCTGCATTCATCCTGATGTTTGATTGATACTCTGAAAGTTTTAGCAAAGCCATCATTTCTTTTGATGAATCATCTGAAGCTTTGTTTGTTACACTTCTAACTGACTGCATCTCTTCAAACAATTTTTCAGTCTTTTTATGAAATTCTGCAGATGCAGCATCTTGTCTTTTAATGATATCTGCTGCTGATGAAATTTTTTGCTCAATGCTGTTAGTTTTATCAAATACATTTTGTTTGAATTCTGAAAGGTCGTTTTGAACCGATTTGAGACCTTCACCCACAAATGCAGTTGAATCTGCTCTATGTGATAGTGCCCCTATCTCAGTTTCAATCTTGTCAATTTTTCCTGCTAGTTCTTTTATTGATTCTAGGCTCACATTATCAACTGAATTTGCCTTTGTGGCAACTGTTTCAAATTGCTGTTTTAGGCCCTCAATTACGCCTCCAAGTGAGTCAATCTTTGCTGCTTTAGAAGAAATTGCATCAATTGTGATCTTTATTGCTTCTAATTCGGAATTAAGATTGGAACTATCTGAAACCCCGTCAGTTATTTTTGAGAGTTCTTGTTTTAGACTTTCAATAATTTGAGAACCTGTTTCAAGTTTTGCAGTTTTACCTGAAATCTCTTCAATACTGTTTTTTAGTTTGTCCATTTCTGAACCAACTTCTAAGAAAGAGTCTGTTTTACCTGAAACTTTTCTTAAATCATCTCTTACTTCATCAATTCTTTGAGCTATTTTGATGATCATCTGTGAATTATTTCTAATAGAATTCATACTGTCTTCTACTTGTTGAGAAATTTCTTGAGTTTTTGATAATTTTTGTTCTTCAGAAATTCTACTGATCTCTTCTTGTAATTTTGCAGTTTGATTGTTAATCTTAGTTACTAGGTTTGATTGAGTTCTTACTTGATTTAGTCCTGCATATAGCTTTTGTGTGTCGTCTTCAATTAAGTTAAGTTGTTTTGATTGTTTTTGAATATGTTCTAATGCTGATGTTAATGAATCGATCATACCTTTCATAGAAACTAGAACTTTTTGATTTTCTCCAAAAATCTTTGACATTACTTTGATCTCTTTTTGTAATGCTTTGTTAGAATCTGATACTGATGCTACTTTTTTTAGTAAAACTGATGGACTTGGTTCTCTTTTTGTAACTTTTTTTGTTTCTTTTTTTGCTTTAGGAGTTGTTTTTTTCTTTGCAGTTTTTGTAGCCATATCAATTGAAACAGAATTTAACGATAAAAAAGTTAGGTCTAAAATAAAAAATGTAAAGAGTTACTTGTTTACAACTTCTGGTTCATGAAGTAACTCATGGAAGGTTTTTTCAGCCAAACCATTTGCTGTTTCGATAAAACCTCTTGTACAATATTCACATTGAATCATATAGTACGGTATGGTACCGTACTATTAATATCAAGGTAATGACAACGTAACCAATTATGCAGTCAGATACCCCAGGTCATATCTCTACATTTGATTCAGTTGACCTAATCATCACTCTGCATTTTGATAATTGTTCCTTGGAATAAAGAGATTAACATTTTGAAATTATTTTGAGCCTGTGTTCAATTATTAGCAGTTTAGGTAATTTTACTTTCGAATTTTCAATCCGCAATGATTTTTAAACAAATTTGTTAACTGAAAACATGCAAAACATTCCACTGCAACTAAATCCTAGTGGAATCCAAAGCTCACTTAACAATACAGTTTCTAGCTTGATTGAACAGATTACTCCTGAACTTCCTCACACATCATTTGTTACTGATTTGGCCTTTATCATGATTATTGGTGCAGTTGTTACTCTTGCATTTTTCAAAATTAAGCAACCACTAATCATTGGATATCTTTTTGCAGGAATGCTCCTTGGCCCTCTTTCCCCATTTTGGTCTTGGTTACTACCTGAAGGTGGACCTCCTGGTGATGTTTTAGAGGGTGTTGGAATTTTATCTGATATTTCTGCATTACATCTTTTTGCTGAGATTGGGGTGATCTTACTTTTGTTTGTAATTGGAATTGAGTTCCCTTATGCAAAAATTAAGAGTATAGGGCGAGTTGCAGTTGGGGTTGGAACTCTTGGTTTGTTCGCAACTTTGGGTGTGGTATTTTACACTGCTACTGCTTTGGGTCTGCAATTTATGGATGCATTATTTATTGCCGCTGCATTATCTATCTCCAGTACTGCAATCATTGTCAAAATTTTGGAAGATATGGGGAGGATCAAAAAAGAATCTTCTATTCTTGTATTGGGTATTTTGATTGTAGAAGACGTTATTGCAGTTATCTTGATTTCATCTTTACAATCAATTGCTTTAGTCGGAAGTGTTTCTATTGAATCAATAATTGTAGTTGTTCTAGTTGCAACTGGATTAATTGTTGGAACATTTACTATTGGAACTCGTGTAATACCACCATTAATTGACAGAGTTGCTGCTGCAGAGCATCGTGAAATTTTACTTCTTAGTGTTCTTGGCGTTTGCTTTGGATATGCATTATTTGCCAATATTGTAGGATTATCAGTCGCAATTGGTGCCTTTTTGGCAGGTGTTTTGGTAGCAGAATCAAAATCTGCTGAAGTAGCAAAACTCCTTTCTAGTCCAATTAAAGACATGTTCGTTGCAATCTTCTTTATCTCAGTTGGGGCTTTGATGGATATCTCACAACTTGGAGATTACATCTGGATAGCAATTGCATTGATTGCAGTTGCAACAGGTATGAAATTTGGAGGAAACATGATTGGAAATATTATATTCAGACAAAAGCGTGGTAAGGCACTTCGCTCAGCATTTACTTTAGGTGCTCCAAGAGGAGAGTTCTCAATTGTAATTGTAAAAGCTGGCGTTGACATTGGTGCAGTTAGTGCTTTCTTGTTCCCATTGATAGGCATCATCTCAATAATTACCGCATTCCTTTCACCATTCTTTGTAAAAGCAGGAGATAAAGTCGTAGAGAAATTAGAAGAAGAAGATGTCTGATGAACTAAAACGAATGCTAGAGCAAGTTCACACTGGCATTACTACTTTTGATTTTGAAGGAAAAGAAACTCCTTGTATTGTAATTGATGCAAAAAAATATGAAAACATTAGAGCCAAAGTTGAAGGACAGCCATTTGCAGTAAACACTGATTTGAATATCTTACAAGATGGATTGGGAAATGTCTTTGTTGAAGTTGTTTTGACTTTTTCAATTGGAAATATTTCTGAAAAGTATCTTGTAAATGCAAAGACTGATTTGCAATTCTTTGAAACACTTGCTCAAACATCCATGTTTGTACTCAATTCTCCTGAATCCCAATATGGTAAAGATAATGTCATTGCAATTCAATTACCTAGACCAGAAAAAGCCCATGATGCTCTAGAAATCATAAAATCTGCTCTTGTGCCTAAAAATCAATAGATGGTGCAGTTACCGGGATTTGAACCCGGGTCACGTACTTGGCAAGCACGAGTACTAACCAGACTGTACTATAACTGCAACAAACCTAGAAGCTGAATTTGGATATTAAACTGTTTTTAACTATTTTAATGAAGATTAACTATGGATAAAACTCTTCTAAAAAAGATTGATGAAAAAATTCAAGAAACAATTTCTAACAAAGATGACATTAAACAATTAATTTCTCTATTGTCTACTATTGACAATTCCAAATCTTTTGCTTTGGGTATTGTTGTTGGTAGGATATACAATGCATTTTATTATCAATCAAAACGAATTTTGAATCGGGAACCAACAAAAGATGAATTTGAAGAATTTTTAGAATATATTCAAAATAAGAAATCTGATTTGGAAAATCTATGGTGATGGTTTATTCCAATCAAGAACTTTGATTGTTGGTGTTCCTGGTAATTTTACACATGCACTTTTGAGTGATTTCTTTGCTGCTGCTAAATGTGCATCACCATTAACGTAAAGTTCCATAATGCATTGACCTTCTCTTACTCTTGCACCTAAACTGGTTGCTTTTCCCCAAGCTCTTCTCATTCCTTCTGAAATTCTGTCTGCACCTGCAGTTGCAATTTGTTTATTTTCTCTTAACATGTTGTGTGGATAAATTCTAAGTCTGGAATAGTATCCTGACTCACCAGTTGTTTTTTCTAGTGTTTTGTTTGCTGCCAATCTTGTTGATTCAATTGCCATATGTCTTAACTGCATTTTTTCATTAATGCATAATTGTACACAATATTGGTAAGTTCCTCTTTTACCACCTTGAAATTTTGCAATTTTGATTTGTGGTTTACCTTTGATGTACTTTCTTCTGGTAAAGACTTGGCCATTTCCTTCTCTGTAATTGGCTCCATGCATGATATGATAACGCCTGAATCCCCATATTTTAACGGTTAGAAGAGATTTATTCGTATTTTCCAATGCTTATATGGAAATCATTTGGTTTTCTTTTCATCATGGAAGAAACCCCTTTGGTCCGTGGCACATTGGTTTCAGATCAAGCCTGTATTTCTGATAAGAAAATGATTCATGAACTTGAACTAAAGGGATATGGGGAAATTGAAAAAGAAAAATTCTTCTTAAAACAATTTGAAACTCTTTATCTTCTGTATACTAACAAACTAATTCTAAAGAAAGGCAAAAAAGAAATTGATTTTGATTTTTTCATGAATGTCTGTCAAAAGAATGATTCTGAAATTCTAACTAAATTTTTGATATACCGTGACCTTAGGAATCGTGGATATGTTGTAAAAGATGGATTTGGATTTGGTTCTGACTTTAGAGTGTATGAAAGAGGACACTTTGGTGAGAAAGGAGCAAAATTTTTGATATTTGGTCTAAATGAAGGCCAACAAGAAAAGATGGGTGCACTACAAAAAAAGATTCAAGAGATTACTCAAATGGGAAAAGAACCAATAATTGCAGTTATTGAACGTCGTGGTGAAGTTATCTATTACAAAATTAACAAAATGAACTTTTATGAAAACAAAGCAAGACTGGAAGAATCATTTAATCTTTGAGAACCCAATCTGTAGAATACTTTAGCAAGTTTTTTTCCTCTGCATACATAAAATCATAAACTTCCAAATGTTTTGTTTGATTTTCCCACAACTCTTCAAAGTCTTTCATCTTTCTTTGTACTCTTGATTTATCATTCCACGATGTAAACACGTCAACTGATTCAAAGTCTCTTGTTTGTGTTGAAAATGATTCTCTTGATGTTCCTGTAAATGCAACTGCATCATCTTTGTCATCTCTAAATACTCCAATTCTTTCTGAAAAAGAATCAGCTACTTGTTCAGAATTTGGAATTGCAATCTTTAGTTCGATTTGTCCTTTGTTGACAATGTTTTGCAGCTTTTGTATTTTAGAATCTTTGATCAACTTTCCTTCAAATGATTTTGTATATTTTTCAGAAAATAGTTTTGTGAACAAATTAAGATCCTCTGTTCTGAATCTGTGACCTGTAACCATTCTTAATTTTGCTTTTCCTATTGCAAAATTATCAAATGCCATTGCAATTGTTGCCAATGTTTGAATTGATAGAAAATCTACACATCTGTCATATTCTATACATTGACCAAGACATGGAAAGAAAAACTCTGCAACAATATCATCAATGTCAGAACGATACTCTTCTTTTAGTTCTATGTCTCTTAATCCCACAGCATTCACTATTGAATTTGTTATTTAAAGAAATATTTTTTCAAAAATTTGCATACGCACTTGTCTTAATTATTTACTAATCTTGGAAATCTGAGATATTTTTACAATTTCCATTAGATTGTCCATGTCTATTGGTTTGTAAACAATACCATTTACTTTTAGTTTCTTGAGTTTTTCTTCAGTTAATGATGTGACATCTGCAGTTACTGCAATTATTACAGCTTTGGAATCTTTTGCACGAATTTTTTTAATTGCATAGAATCCTGAACCATCTGGCATCATCATATCTACAAATACAATATCTGGATTGTTTGCAAAATAAAGATCAATTGCTTCTTTCCCATTGCCTCCTTTTCCAATTACCTCGATGCCTCTGTCTTCTAGCATTTCACTAAATACATCTACTATGTCAGGCTCATCATCAACAACAATTCCTGTTATTCTCTTTGTGGAATCACTCATGATGTTTTTATAACAAAATCTTTGTTATTAAATTATGCCCGGTGTTGACCGTTTCTTATCTGAATCCTTTGAGATTGCAATCAAGAAGAACCTCAAAGCAGAGGCAGAATATCAGATGAAAAAAACCATGTTTGAAAAATTTGGTATTTCCATTAGACAATCAATAGAAGACATTGAAAAATTACATCAAGTTCGAAAAGAACTTCTTGGCGAATCTGATTATTCCCAACTAAAAAAATATCTGAGTAAAATTTGTATTTTTAGAAAATCTGATGATGGAAAATATTACATAATTACAATCTTGGATGACTTTCTTAAAAGAAAATTAATGGATACAATTGGTGATGATGAATCAAGAAAAGTTCTTACAGCAATGACTGACAAGAATCGTACTACTTCTGATGTTTTAAGATTGAGAAAAATTTCAACAACTTCTGGATATAGAAAAGTTAATGCACTAATTCGTGATGGATTTTTAATCCAAACAAAACGTAAAATGGTTGAAAACAGACGTCCTGTTGATCAATACACAACATTTTATCATAAAATCCTGTTTGAAGTAAAGAAAGATGATCTTTCATTAGAAATATTTGTCACTAAAAAATTATTTGAATCAAGCTCCCTTTTTGATATTCTTTAAACTGTTTTACTCAAATCAATAATAACATTTTTTAGCTTTGTACTAATTTGTAGAACTGTGAACTCAAAAGGAATTGTTGTAATTAGTGTAATTGTAATATCTCTTGTAGGTATTGCATACATGTCATCTACACAACAGTTTGATGAATCAATGACTCCCTCAATTGAAAGTAATTTATCAGTTGATCATGATACCTCATTGAGTTTAACTTATCCTGACTCCCCAGTAATATCTCATTCAAATTCTGTTGATGAATCTGATGTAGTTGTTACTGTTGATGAAGATGGAAAAAAACAATACTCAATTGAAGTTGGAGACACTCCAATAATTCAAGAATAAAAAATAATTTTTAACTAAATATTTTATGTTGTATCTGATGTGATGTCAAATGTATATGTAATTTGTACAGTTTCACCACTGTTTAATGTAACATCTGAAGTATCAATCACTGAAAACAAAATTCCTGAAGCAGTTGCACAATTATTATAATCTGCATCACTTGCTGCACGATTTGTACATATTCCTATTGAACGAATAGTATCTCCATTAGCTACATTTGTTGAACCAGCTTGAAAAGTCAAAGGACCAACCTGTGCAGTTTGTGATGATATTGTAACTGAAGTATCTTCTTTACAATTATTTTCTGCAATTGAGTTTCCGCTATCAAATGTTGAAGCTGTATCGCTTTCTGCTGGTGTTTGTGCTTCATCACTAACACAAATTGCACCTATCTGTGTGTTATCTGATGCACTGTTTGAATCTTGAAATGTTTGTTCCAAGAGAAAAGTTTCACCTGTATCAACTAGCCTGTTGTGAACTTGTTGTGTGAAAACATTGTTTCCATTCGCATCTATCTTTTCAATTGTTGCAAACCCGTAAAATTTTTGTTCAAAATCATTTTTTTCAAAATCAAATGGAATTACAGCTGTTGTAAATACTGTAAAAAGTACTGCGGCACTAATCGTATAGGATGTTCTTTTTTGCATTATATTTTGTGAAAATCGAAAATTTACTAATATAGTTATGGGCGAACTTCCAACTTTGGAAATTTTTTTGTAAAAATTTTCCATTTGTGGAAAGTACATTCAAGCCTTTTTAGTCGTCAAAAAATTTTTTTTTCTATGAAATGGGAGATACCTCTACTGGTAAGTTTCGTATTTTTGCTCGGAATTTTTTCGTCATTTCCCGTCGTTGATAGTAATTTTACAATTGATGAAAATGGTTTGAAACATTATGTTCTAACTCCTGAAAAAAATATTTCATCATTTGATGTTGTTGCAACGTCTCTTTCTAAATACAATCGTGAAGTTGATTTTGATGAACAAGATCCGTATTTTGTTTTCTTTTTGTTCGTGTTATTGTTAGTTTTACTGTATCGTAGCAATTTCGTTTTGCAAGTAAAACAATCTGTACTAAAAACCTTTGCATCTGATTACATCAATTTGTTTTTGAAAAATAATTTTGCACAAACATTATTTTCAGAGAACAAAATTAATCTAAAAGAAATTTTTGTTATTTTATCTTCATCAAATACAAAATTACAAAACAATTCAACTGTTTTGTATCGAAATTGTTCTAATGTATTAATAAATTCCAAGAAATTCTTTGTTTCTAAAAAAATTATCGTTGTTTTGTTGTTGTTTGTTGTTTTAATTGTTCCAGTTTATAATCATGCATATGCAGCCTCTGGTGATATTACAAAATCTCTTGTTGATTCATTTGAGTTTGATAATCAAGCAGGTTCATACCCTGATATTATTCAAATAGATTCTAATACATTTGCAATATCTTATCAGGGACAAGGATCTGGTGTTCTTTCTGGATACATTCAAACTTTTGATATTGATAGTCTAGGAAACATTTCATCACTAAACACATTACAATTTGATCCTGATGCAATTGTATACACTGAATTAGTTGCAGTAGATTCAGATACGTTTGCAATTGTTTACAGAAGTACTGATGCTGATGGTTTTATTCATACAGTAGACATTACTGGAGCTGGTGTAATTACAAACGGAACAAATTATGAATTCGATACTACTGCAGGTACTGATCCTCAAATAGTTGCAGTAGATTCAGATACATTTGCAGTTGTGAATCAAGGTGGTGGTGCTGATGGTTGGTTGCGAACACTAAACATATCTTCAGATGGACTAACCATTTCAGAAGAAGATAGTTTTGAATTTGATACAAATGAAGGTAGAGACAATGACATTATACAGGTAGATTCAGACACATTTTTGATTGTGTATAGGGGTGTTGAAGCTGACGGATTTGCAAAAACAATCAACATTTCAACTGATGGTACGATTAATTCTGTAGAAGACACATTAGAGTTTGAGCCTACCTTTGATGCATATCATAATGCTATTGCCCAGGTAGATTCAGACACATTTGTAGTTGCATATAGAGACATTGACAGTGATGGTCGACTAGCCACGCTTGATGTTACTAGTTCAGGCTCTATTACTCTAGTTGAGACATATGAATACGACACGAACACTGCACAACATCCTGACATCAAGAGATTAGATGACAAATCATTTGTGATTGCATATCAGGGAGCAGGAAGTGATGGATTTATCAAAACAATTCCTATCACTGCCTCCGGTAATATCGGAACCGTAACTGATACCTATGAATTTGATACTGGAAACGGTCGTTTCCCATCAATAATCAGTATAGATGGAAATACAGTAGCAATTGCTAGCCGTGGTGGAGGAAATGATGGTTTCTTGGATACCATATTTATCGATGTTGAACTTGCAGGCACAGATACTCCTTCTTTTGTAGAGGTTGATGATTCATCAAAAACTGCCATAATTATGGCTAGTTCTACGCCTGTAGTCGTCAGTGAGGGTCTAAATTCTATAAATCCGGAGTTATTCCCTGCATCCACCGTTAATCCTACACATGGATTTGAAATGGGAATTTATGCCTCATCCACGCCTATTCCTGCCCATGAAGTGACAATTTCTACTATCAAGACCAATGATACCTTTGAATTTGACACTGCCGATGCAGAGACACCTGATTTGGTTCAGGTGGACACAGACACGTTTGCAGTAGTATACAAGGGAACTGATAATGATGGATTCATCAAAACAGTAGATATCACAAGCACAGGCACGATCACTGACACTGGAAACTCCCTAGAATTTGATACTGCAGATGGATGGACACCAAATATTGTGCCTGTAGACACTGATACATTTGCAGTTGTGTATAATGGAACTGACAGTGATGGATTCGTTAAAACCTTAAATATTAGTGGAGTAGGTGCGATCACTGACACTGGAAACTCCCTAGAATTTGATATCGCAGATGGGCTTTATCCTGATATTGTTGCAGTTGATTCAGATACATTTGCGATCGTATATACTGGAACAGATACTGATGGATTCATTAAAACCTTAAATATTAGTGGAGTAGGTGCGATCACTGACACTGGAAACTCCTTAGAATTTGATACTGGAACTGGAATATTTCCTGATATCCTTGCAGTTGATTCAGACACTTTTGTGATTTCTTACACTGGTAACGGAAATGACGGATTTGTAAAAACGGTTGACATTACTGGCGCAGGTGTAATTAGCAGTGTAATTGACACCTTGGAATTTGATACATCCACTGCCTATGAAACATCTCTCGTAAAGATTGATGATGACACATTTGCAGTAGCATACAGAGGTCCAGGCTCTGATGGATTTGTCAAAACATTTGATATTGATAGTTCCGGAAACATCAACAATTCAATCACTGATTCACTTGAGTTTGATACTGGAAACGGCAGAGAGCCTGACATGGTTAGTCTTGGTTCTGGTAATTATGGAATAGCTTATCGTGGTAATAGTAATGATGGATTTTTTGTAATTGTAACAATTGATGATGCAGGAAACATTGGAAACTCTGTTGTTGAATCACTTGAATACAACACATCAAATGGATATTTCCCTAGCTTAATTGGAGTTGATCTTAATACATTTGCAATTGCACATAGAGGAAATGCTGAAGATGGTTTCATTACTACTATTGACACATCAAACGAATTAGCATTTTCTGATTCAGATACTTTGGATGTTGTAGAATCTGTAGATTTAATTAAAAAATATGCAATATTTGGAACTTCTGCTCCTATATTTGAACATTCAGTAATAACAACTGGCAATTCTATAATCGATGATGCAAATTCAACTCCACTAGTAGTTTCTTCTGCTATTACACTAAAAGGATATTTCCTAAATGCAAATTCAACTCCAAATGTTTCTGATTCTGGAAATACTGTTGCACAATATACAAGAACTGCATCTGATATTTTAGATGTTGCAGAACAAAATACTGAATTTAAAAATTATACTATATCAAATTCAACAACACCCGACATTGTAAGTAGTGGAATAATTTCATTTTCTCTTTCAGCAAACTCTACTCCACTTCTAACAAGTAACGCAACATCATCAGCTGACATCTCATCCAACTCTACTCCACTTCTCTCTAGCAATGCCACAACTGTTGCAATGTTCGTACTTGATCCATCAACTATTCCATCTGTATCTAGTACTGCAACTGTTGCATTCACTTTGTCAGCAAACTCTACTCCACTTCTAACAAGTAACGCAACATCATCAGCTGACATCTCATCCAACTCTACTCCTGTACTATCCAGCAACGCAACATCAACTGTCATGAGAATACTCAACGCAACATCCATCCCATCACTATTCAGTAACGCAACATCATCAGCTGACATCTCATCCAACTCTACTCCTGTACTATCCAGCAACGCAACATCAACTGTCATGAGAATACTCAACGCAACATCCATCCCATCACTATTCAGTAACGCAACATCATCAGCTGACATCTCATCCAACTCTACTCCTGTACTATCCAGCAACGCAACATCAACTGTCATGAGAATACTCAACGCAACATCCATCCCATCACTATTCAGTAACGCAACATCATCAGCTGACATCTCATCCAACTCTACTCCTGTACTATCCAGCAACGCAACATCAACTGTCATGAGAATACTCAACGCAACATCCATCCCATCACTATTCAGTAACGCAACATCATCAGCTGACATCTCATCCAACTCTACTCCTGTACTATCCAGCAACGCAACATCAACTGTCATGAGAATACTCAACGCAACATCCATCCCATCACTATTCAGTAACGCAACATCATCAGCTGACATCTCATCCAACTCTACTCCTGTACTATCCAGCAACGCAACATCAACTGTCATGAGAATACTCAACGCAACATCCATCCCATCACTATTCAGTAACGCAACATCATCAGCTGACATCTCATCCAACTCTACTCCTGTACTATCCAGCAACGCAACATCAACTGTCATGAGAATACTCAACGCAACATCCATCCCATCACTATTCAGTAACGCAACATCATCAGCTGACATCTCTGGTTCATCAACACCATTCCTCTCAAGTAACGCAACATCAACTGTCATGAGAATACTCAACGCAACATCCATCCCATCACTATTCAGTAACGCAACATCATCAGCTGACATCTCATCCAACTCTACTCCTGTACTATCCAGCAACGCAACATCAACTGTCATGAGAATACTCAACGCAACATCCATCCCATCACTATTCAGTAACGCAACATCATCAGCTGACATCTCTGGTTCATCAACACCATTCCTCTCAAGTAACGCAACAGTATCACTATCTGGTTCATCAACACCATTCCTCTCAAGTAACGCAACATCAACTGGAATGTTTGACATCTCATCCAACTCTACTCCATTCCTCTCAAGTAACGCAACAGTATCACTATCTGGTTCATCAACACCATTCCTCTCAAGTAACGCAACATCAACTGTCATGAGAATACTCAACGCAACATCTGAACCAGTGATATCAAGTAACGCTACCACTGTTGCAATGTTCAATCTTAACGCAACATCAATTCCATCACTATTTGGTAACGCAACAGTATCGCTATCTGGATCCTCTACTCCTGTACTATCAAGTAACGCAACTTATGGAACACTTGTAGCATCAGCTAACACCACTCCATTCCTCTCAAGTAACGCAACAGTATCACTATCTGGTTCATCAACACCATTCCTCTCAAGTAACGCAACATCAACTGTGATGCACATATTATCTGCAAACTCCAGTCCGGTTGTTTCCAGTAATGCAATTACAACTGGAATGTTTAACATCTCAGCAAACTCTACTCCTGTACTATCAAGTAACGCAACATCAACTGTCATGAGAATACTTAACGCAACATCTGAACCAGTTCTATCTGATGATGCACAGATAACTGGAATGTTTAACATCTCAGCAAACTCTACTCCTGTACTATCAAGTAACGCAACATCAACTGTCATGAGAATACTTAACGCAACATCTGAACCAGTTCTATCTGATGATGCACAGATAACTGGAATGTTTAACATCTCAGCAAACTCTACTCCTGTACTATCAAGCAACGCAACATCAACTGTCATGAGAATACTTAACGCAACATCTGAACCAGTTCTATCTGATGATGCACAGATAACTGGAATGTTTAACATCTCAGCAAACTCTACTCCTGTACTATCAAGCAACGCAACATCAACTGTCATGAGAATACTTAACGCAACATCTGAACCAGTTCTATCTGATGATGCACAGATAACTGGAATGTTTAACATCTCAGCAAACTCCACTCCTGTACTATCTGACAATGCTCAAGTCACTGGAATGTTCACCATCAACGCAAACTCCACTCCTGTACTATCTGACAATGCTCAAGTCACTGGAATGTTCACCATCAACGCAAACTCCACTCCTGTACTATCTGACAATGCTCAAGTCACTGGAATGTTCACCATCAACGCAAACTCCACTCCTGTACTATCTGACAATGCTCAAGTCACTGGAATGTTCACCATCAACGCAAACTCCACTCCTGTACTATCTGACAATGCAACAAGTGATACAGTATTTGCCTTACTAACATCTGATGCCCCAAGTCTTACAGAATCAATTGATCAAATTGAGAGATATGCAATTAATGCAATAGATGTACCTGTTATTTCAGAATCTGTTGGAAAACCAAAACACTCTAAACTATTGGCTACCTCAACACCTAGAATTACAGAATTTGGATTAATCGCAGGACATTATACACTTGAAACAACTTCGATCCCAGAAATATCTCATTCTGGAAATATCCCTCCTAGAATAACATCTGCCAATGTTACATCTACTACTCAAATTGATATTGCTTTTGAACGAAACATAGATCGTAAATCTGTAAAACCTGCTAATTTTGTTTTGACCGATCCATCCGCTACAATAAAGGGTGTAAAAACCACAAACAATGTAATAACTTTAAGACTAGATTCGGCAATCACATCTGGCCAAACCCCAACAATTGCAATTGCTGGTAATGCTGTCAAAGATACGGATGGAAACACTGTAGATAGTGTAACTGTTACTTCGGTTGACAAAGTTCCACCAAAAGTAAAGAAAGCTTATGCTACAACAAAGTCTAGTATAGTGATTATATTTGACAAGAATGTTACTTCACAACTATCTGATTATTCCTCTCTACAAATTCCAACAGGAACTTCCAAGACAATCTCTGGTCATACTGCTTCAGATAATGTGGTGACCTTAACAGTAAATTCTGCAGATATAACTGCACGTGCTCATGGCACTATTACGATTTCATCTGGTCTGACTGACACAAATGGTAATTCATTTAACACTAACCACAATCCTGTATCTGTAATATCCAATATTGAGGAAGCTCCTGTAGAATTAGATGAAGATTTTACAGATTTGGTAATTACAACTGAAGAAATTGAAATTAAAGAAATTCTGGTCAAAACAAATGTCAAGGCAAAACTTGATCTTAGTAAATCTCCAACAAAAACTACCGTAACAGAAAACAGTGTAACTAAGAATAGAGTTCAAATTACAAATGAAATGAAAATCACTTCCTCAGATGGAACTGATGAAGAAGTTCAGATAGTTATTCCAAAAGATGTTTTGGTATCTGGTCCTCAAGATAAATTTACTGGCTCCATAGATTTACCTGAACCAAAGACAAACAATTCATGTCCAATAAACCCTGATGGTAGTCAAATAGTAAGTTGTATTGCTATAGGATTGTCTGATGACGAATTAACTTTCAACAAGGCTGTAAAGATTACAATTCCTGGCGAAGGTTCTTTGACACCTTATTACAGTACTGATAATACTACTTGGAATGCGATATCTACACTTTGTGATGCTGCTAACACTGCAGAAGTCAATGGAGTCTCAATATCTAGTGATGGTACAAGAGAATGTTACTTTGTAGATGGATCTGATATGATAATCTGGACTACTCACTTTACAGTATTTGGTACATTATCCTCTACCTCGACTAGTTCTAGTTCAGGAGGGGGTTCCAGTGGTGATAATTCTGCTCCTTCTATAACTACTAGTATTGGACCTTCTATTACTGATAGTGGTCTTGGAGGAATTATAGGAAATACTGATCAACCATTAGTTCCTGGAGCAGAAATCAAAAACTATCCACTTGTATTTGATGGAATTGGCTATGATGAGAATAGCTTTAATTCTGTTCATACTGCAGTCATTGAAACAGAGCAACCCTTGAATGTAATTTTGAGTCTTTATGAAAATTCAGGTGCTCAAAATATTGAACATGTAGAAATGTATGTCAATCATTTCGGTCCTAGAGTCCTTAATGACAGAACTGAGACTGCTATTATCTATGACAAATTTACTGGCATTGAAATTCTTGACCCATATGGTCTAATTTCTGATGCGACTGTATTGCCTACACTTTTAGATACTCAATCTCAATTTTATTTCCAAGTGTTCTTTGAAGAAGAAATTGAACAATCTGATGTCTTGTTTAGAGTATGGGACAAAAATAGAAATTCAGTTGAATTACATTTGTCTGATGCATTAATGGTGGTAAAAGGAGAATCATCCTCTGAAGAACGCAATGTCACTGAGTCCGGAATTGTCTCTCCAACAGACCCATCAGAATCTGAAATTGTCTCTCCAGCAGACCCATCAGAATCTGAAATTGTCTCTCCAGCAGACCCATCAGAATCTGAAATCATATCTACAGAACTTCCACCTGAATCAGAAAAAATTAAAATCCCATCTGAACCTGAACTTGGAACGTATGTAGGAATTCCTATGGACCCAGAACCTGGTATTGATGTAAACTTGCAGATGGACCCAGAACCTGGTATTGATGTAAACTTGCAGATGGACCCAGAACCTGGTATTGATGTAAACTTGCAGATGGACCCAGAACCTGGTATTGATGTAAACAAACCAAAATCTTTGTTGGATTCAATATCTGAATTCTTTGAGGTTCTCACAAAACTGTTGAAATTCTAAGTTTGTGAAAATAAGATATGGATAAACTGGTAGTTGACATCTTGTTATCCCTATATTGTGAATTCGTTAATGAATTTGGTTACAAAAATCACGTGCTTAAAAAATGACAAATCGCATTTAAATAATGCCGATGGTCCTTACTGATGATGAATAGTAGGACTGGAATCTTTGTTGGACTTGCAATCGCAGTATCTGTTGGAATTGCATTTGCAGCTTCATATTCTTCTGTGAATACATCTGACTCTGAAAAATTTGAATCAGTTGTAGATATGACCGTTGAACCTAGCAGTCCTCATATTGATGATGGTGCACTTGTTGGTATTGAAAATGAAAATTATGCTGTAAATGAAGATGGTAAACGTCATTATACTTTAGTGGCAGAAACATCTCCTGTAGTTTCTCCTTAAATATAGTCTAAAAGTTATGACTTAGAATCTGTTATTTCTTCCCATGGTGAAACAAAATATTCGTATTTGTTTGGGTGTTTTGGTGATTCTTCTACCACAAACCAAACATTGAGTCTAGATTTGTCTCCCTCTAATAGATCACATGGTATTGATAATGTTTCATCATTTCTATCATACTTTAGTTCTTCAATGATATTTTCAGATTTTACAAAATATTGATGGTCGACTATCTTATCAAAATTTTTAGCAGAAACTATACAATTGTCGTTCTCTGTATCTAAAATTTCAATTGGGATGGATGAACGAACAATATTTCTTTCAATCACTTCCTCCCAAACAACTGGTGTGTATTGGTTAAAGAACAAAAACACAAGACTATTTTCATTTGTAGCAAAAATCAAAATTAATCCCGCTGCTATTGCCAATCCTATTAAGACGATTTTGTCATTTTTTGAGCTCAACGTACTGTCCTCTTACTTGGTACTAATAAAAATATAAAAAAAATGTATTTTGACTAAGTTCCATCTGACTGTAGATTAAATGTGTATGTGATATCTACTGTCTCACCACTTGCTAAAGTAACATCTGATGTGTCAACTACAGCAAACAATGTTGTTGTACAATCACGAACATCATTATCTGAAGAGTCTGCATCACAAATTCCTATTGCTTCAACAGTGCTGCCTGCAAATAGGTTGTTACCAGTACCAGTACCTGCTGTAAATGTTAATGGTCCTATTGTTGCAATTTGAGAAGTACTGTCAACAGAACCATCTGTTTTACAGTTTTCTTCATCATCAGCACCACCTTCTGCTGCATCATGGTCTGTGTTGAATGTAGTGTTTGAGGTTGATTCAGCATATGATTCTGCAGCTGTTGCAGTTGTAAGGCAGATTGCACCAATTTGTGTAGCGTCAGTACCAATATCTGTTACTCCGGTAAATGCATTAGCAATTAGAAGATCTTCACCTTCATCAAACAATTGATTGTGTACTGTTTGTGAAAGCATTTCATTTCCATTTGCATCGTGATATGTCATTGTGGCTTGTCCGTATAGGTTAAAGCCATCGTTAGTCATTGATTGTGTTCCTGCGGGAATTACTAGAATTGCAATTAATCCTAGTAGTCCCATAGAAGCTATCTTGTACATTAAACAAAAAACTTGTACTGTTGTTAATATAGTTAATTTCTATTTCCCATTGATGGAAAAATCCAATCTGTGGCTAAAAATTATTTTTCAAATATTTCCCAACATTGGGAAATACTTCTGAGTTTAATTTTGAAAAATATGTTTCATTTTTTTTGAAAAATAATTCAAGATAAATAACATTGATGTAGATTTTTTTTAATGAAAATAAAGTCAAAACTATTTTTTGGTTTTGCAGTAGTTGTATCAATCACATTATTTTTAGGAATATTGACAAACTCTCAATCAAATATTGCGTCAGATGATTTCAAATCCATTGCCGAACGCGATCTTTTAGTTATACAAAATGCTGAAAAACTACAAAGACTTGCTGTAGATTCTGAGAATGGTCAAAGAGGATTTATCATTACTGGCAATGAATCATTTCTGGAACCATACAATAGAGGTGTAGATGAATTCTTTGTTTTACTTGAAGAAGAAAAAAACCTGGTGTCTTACAATCCATCACAAGTAGAAAAATTAGAACATATTTCTCAACTATTTTCTGATTGGATAGAATCTGCTGGTTCTCCTGAAATTGAACTTGCAAGACAAATCCATTCTTCCCAAGATGATGCTCTGGAATCCATATTGTCTAATGAATCTGATATAATTTTAGATGAAATATATCAAATAATTTTGTTATTGGAAGGAAATTTACGAGATTCTGAAAATGTGGATGGATTTTTGCTACTTGGAAAAATCAAGGCAGATATCTATGATACTGAGGTATCTCAACGAGAATATTTGATCTCAGGAAACGAAGATTTTCTTGTCTCATTTAATAGTGTCAAAATAGAATTACGTGAAAATATTCAGAATTTAGAAAATATTCTAAAAGATGATGAAGAGAACCTCCAGTTGATTTACTCCATTGGTAAACTATATCAAAAATGGGATCAAGAAGTCGTTTATCCCAACATTGAGTCTAGAAGAAATATTGTCGAAAATTACAATTTGAATGAAGCCTCAATCCTACTTGAAAAAGAAACTGGAAAGAGAATTCTTGATGAGATAAGAACGGAATTTTCTGAATTTATTCAAATTGAAAATGAAAACACACAACAACGATTGGAAAACTCTTTGAATAATCAAGAACTTGTTCGAAATGTAATCATTATTGTGCTTGTTGCTAGTGTCGTATCTGCAGTGGTTTTGGCATTTCTTATCCTAAATTCTGTTTTAAACCCTTTATCAAAATTAGAAAAAGTCATTCAACAGTTCAAAGAAGGAGATTATGCCCAAAAAATAGATATCAATTCTAATGATGAATTGGGAGATTTTTCAAAATCATTTGATGCGATTAGAGAAATTTTAATCAAAAAAGAAAAACTCAAAAACATTGGTGAGCTGGCAACTCGACTCGCTCATGATTTGCGAAATCCCCTAGCTGTTATTCAGGGTGCAGTAAATTTGATGAAAACTGATTTGCAAGAAAAAGATGAAAGTCTTGATAAACGCTTTAGAATGATTGATGCGGCAATTTTGAGAATGACTCATCAAATCAATGACGTAATGGATTTTGTACGAGTTTCAAATCTTCAAATCGAAACTCATTCCTTATTGGAACTCTTACAGTCCTCCATATCTAGAACAACTAAAAATGATTCAATTACAATTGAATTGCCTGAAAACGACATAAAACTACGATGTGATGCCCATAAACTGGATATTTTGTTTGTAAATTTACTATCTAACGCAATTGATGCTGTTAAAGAAAATGGAACAATCAAAATCCGCTTTTTTGATGAAACGTCTCATGTGAAGATAGAGCTTGAAGACTCTGGATCTCCAATCCCTCCTAACATTCTTGAAGAAATGTTTGAACCATTGTTTACTACAAAACAAGTTGGTACTGGTTTAGGGCTTGCAAGCTGTAAAAATATTGTAGAACAACATCGTGGTGAAATTTCAGCAAAAACCAATCCTACTGTCATATCTCTAACTTTATCAAAGACTCTGTAATTGATAGGTTTGGGACTTTAGGCATTTTCAGACAATTTTCTGATATGGCTTTTTATTGATTGCTCACTTGCCAGATTTAATGCTCTTTGCAACTCTTTTTGATATGCTTCAACATTTTTCTGATTTCCTTTAATTATCTCACATTCTTCAACTAGTGGCAGTGACTGAAAATTCTTGTATTGTTCATATGTGACGGTACAAGTATAATGATTGTCTTCCTCTTTGAATCTATATTTTATTTTAAATGCCATAACATATGAGCCTCATATTAACATATTTAGTTTCGCTATTAATTAACTTGTGCTATTAATTATACTTGCACTTTATTCTTTTTTTTGAGAATGTAGCTAGACGTATTTTTCAGGACATGACAGTTTCTTGATGGGTGTTAACTCGTTTTTACATGCCATGTATAATGCCTCTTCTATTTCATTTTGCATACTTTGCTGTAATACTTCATCCTTGTTTGTTATTTCACATTCATCAATTGCAGATAAATTTCTAAAATTGATGTATTGTGGGTATGTTACTGCACAAGAGTAGGACTGAGGATCGCCTTTGAACTTATATCTTATCCTCAATGGCATATGCTCATACTATTTTGACTTGTATATAGGGATTATGTATTTCATAACTTATGATAATGAAAACATACTTGAATCAGTTATTGATTGATAAATTATGGGTGAACCCGATGTTGTACCTGAAAGACTATCAAATCCTCTAAATCGATACATCATTTTTGGAATTTTGGTAGCGGGAGTTATCATTTTCACATCAATGAATGTGTTCAATGAAGATGATGTGAGCATTTTTGCATTTGTTATCTCGGTTTCACTTACAATCTGTCTTTCTATATTTTGCTTCATTGTATCAAAGAAACACGAAACAGGCCTTTTAGCCAAATCTTATCTTTCCTTGGGCTTAGGATTTACTTCCTATCTTGTGGCTGAATTATTGTATTATACATTTGACTTAATCCTGGGAATTGAGGCTTATCCTTCAATTGCTGATATCTTCTTTTTTGCTCTCTATCCCTTTGTTCTAGGCCATCTGCTCTTAAACATCAGATATTTTCATTCAGGTTACACCACTTTAGAAAAAATCTGGATTCCGATAATCCCTATTATTGCATTAATTGTCTATGTTGCTTTGTCTCTAAGCATCCCTGATGCTGAATTGAATTTTGACTTTTACTATGGTTTTATTTTTGTAACTGGCGCATCTTTCACATTATCTTTTACCATTTTGGGGGCTTCTATTTTTAGACAAGGAATATTGGGCGCAGTTTGGTTGCTACTCGTTATTGGACTGATGATTAATGCTGCTGGAGATGTTTGGTACTATCATCTAGAAATATTTGGCCTGTATTTTGATGCTCATCCTGTAACTACTGTTTGGTATGTTGCAAATATGTTCATCATCTATGCTTTATGGAAACAGCTTAAAACTACCTAGATTGATACCCATTCAGATTCTGCATTGAATTTTGATTTGTATCTCCTCATTCTTTTTAGCACTAACTCTGCAGTATTTCTGACACTTTCATTCTCATCCTGACATGATCTTTTCATTGCATCTATCTGATCAGTTGCTCTGATGATCATTAAACACTCAGTTGCTTCATGACGTACTAGTGGACTAGGATCATAATTTGCAGCATATGCAAGTTCTGGAATAATTCTTCTCATGTTTCTAGCTGCTATCTGATAACATACTTCATGGCGTACAACATCATTATCATCATTTTTCAAAACCCATGCAAACAAATCTGTCGTCTTTTCAAACAGTGGTCCTTTAAGACCAACCTCCACTGGTATTTCTCCTGCAAGCCATACGGCATCCCATCTTTCAGATTCATCTTTTGATGTCTTGAATATCTCTTCTAATTTCAAAAATCTCTCTTCAAGTGGCATAGCCTTGATAATTTTATCAAACTCGTCTGGAATATTGACTGTACTCATGGTAGGTGATAACATGTGAATTTACTACTATTTCAATTTTTGGCAAATTATTAGGATATAGATATATGCTTATTCCCATTATTGGAACTCATGGGTCAAATCAATAATGAGCGTGGTATCTAAATTCCAGCCCACCTATGAAAACTTAAGAAAATCAAAAATCAATAAAATTTCCCTATTTTCAAAATTAAAAAGTAAAACCGTCGGTGTGGGTTTTTTATTTGCTATTTTAGCTGCTGCATTTTCGGCATTACCTAATGTTATACCAAAGTCATTTTTGGATGCACATGCTGTAGATACTTCAACAATTCCAAATCCCCTGATGTTGGTTTTTGTGATTTATGTTGTAAACAGTTTACTGTTTTCTCCATTTCGTAAGTCTCAAAGAGAACATGAAGTAAAAAAAACAAGTCGAATGACTTTGTTTTTGTTAATATTGCTTGGAGCAGTAGAGGCCTCAGGAACATTAACTTATACATTTGGACTCCAAGAAACTAGTGCAACAAATGCTTCTATCTTAGTAAATTCTGAAACTGTTTTTGCCATTTTACTAGGCATTATGATCTTTAGAGAAAAATTAAGTAAACAAGAAGTTTTGCCATTTTTCCTAATTGTTGCAGGTTCAATCTTGATTCCCGTTGGTGCTGATATTCAAAACAACGAATGGGAATTGTCTGATTTCATGATGGGTGATTTACTTATTGTTATGTCTGGATTTTTTTACTGTCTTGACACCTTTATTGCCAAAAAACTAGATGATTCCATCAAAACTCGTCATATAGTCCACATTATGTCCTGCACTGGTGCAATAATGACTTTGGGATTAATGTTGTTCTTTGAAATCCCATTTGATATTTCGTTTGAGGAATTATCTGTAATGTCTTTTGTTGGATTTTTGGGAATTGGTGTTACTATGATGTTTTTTGTCATTGCATTAAGATTAATTGGTGCTGTAAGGACTGTTCTAATTTACTCATCTACGACTATATTTAGCATAGTCTATTCAATTTTGATTTTATCTGAAGGGCTTACAATTTTGAATATTGTATCTACATCTAGCGTGCTAATTGGGTTGTTTGTTCTTCGTAATAGGGTGGGGTCTGATTAAGGTATGATGTTCTTATATTTATATTCCCAAATTCGGGAACCACTATCTTATAAGAATAACTCTGATTCCCTTGCATAATATTAATAACTAATAACAAAATATCAATAGTATGCCTGGATTAGACAGTCTTCTTGCTAACTCCTTGAAGGAATCCATTACAAAAGATCTTGGAAAAGGTATGGTTAAAAAAATCGAAGATCGTTTGTTTGAAAAATATGGTATTTCATTTGCTCAGTCAATTGAGAATTTTGATAAATTAGATCTAGTTCTAAGGGAATTCTTTGGCAAGGGAACAGATGGTTTAGAGAAAAAATTCTTTGAAACAATCTTTCAATCAAAATCAAAGAACTCAAAGGATGGATGGTACCAATTACGTGATGAAAACTTGTCACAAATGATTCTACAGTCTTTTGGTGATCCTGAAAAAAAGGCAATTTTAGAATCAGCTACTGAAACTCCAAAAATAATCACTGACATCATTAAAGATTGTAATCTATCTCAGACATCTGGTTACAGAAAAATTAACAGTTTAATCGATGACGGTTTACTCTATAAAACAGGACATATTGTTCGTGACAATAAAAAAATCAACAAGTATGTCTGCTCATTTAGTAATCTTCGAATTAATATTGAAAATAAAAAGACAAGTGTGGAATTACAGTTAATGGATAATGAGCAGAGCTTATTTGTTCAAACCATCAAAGCTTAGATACAAATTCATTGTTACAGATTTTGGAATAGAGAAATAACTGATTTTAATTCATTATCTGATTCCATCTAATCTAACACAAAACTATCCTAATTAGATACCTGAAATTCCTAAATTCAATCAAATATTGTTGAATTCTTAAGATTATACCGTATGAAACCAATAATCTATTACTACGCAGTAAAAAATGACTAACGGTTAAATATCATTTCCAGATATGGAAATAATACCATGAAGACAGCAATTGTTGTAGATAACGATCATGATATTGTTGAGGTATTTTCTGACCTTTTAGAGATGCTAGAATTTGATGTTATTTCTAAAGGATATGATGGCGGCGATGCTATAACAATGTATGAAAAATTCAAACCAGATGTAATTTTCATGGATGTGCATATGGAAGAAATGCATGGAGATCAAGCACTAAAAGAAATTAGAACAATTGACAAGGATGTAAAGGTAGTAATGGTAACTGGGGATATGTCAAAATCTATGGAAGATACATTGGAAAAATATGGTGCATCGGCAATAATTCACAAACCCTTTGACATTAAAATCATAAATGAAATTATTACTGAACTAGAAAATGCAACTTCTATAGTAATCCAAAAAGCATAATCCTTTTTCGTTCATAGTTTGGATTAAACAGAATGGTGCTCCCACCGGGATTTGAACCCGGGTCACAGCCTTGAGAGGGCTGTATGCTTAACCGGACTACACTATGGGAGCTTAATCAAAAACAATCCTGTCTCAATTTAAAGGAAATGTTTTGACTTTACATGAATTTGTTAAACTTTGTGAGTTAGGCCATTTATAGAAAATCTGTCATATTATTTTCCATGGATTTGCAAAAAATTCCTGAAAAATTAGGGTTGTCTGATTTTCCTGTAGGTTTAGGTGGTTGTAGAATTTCTGACCATTTTTTTGATTCCTGTGGATATGACGTTGTTGTCTTTGATGAAAAAGATGAGCCTGATAAAATTGTCTCAATTGATAATGAAATGTTTGTTCTTCATCATGGAACATTTTCTGAAACAAATTCAAAGAAACTTTTGCAATATGATAATTTGAAAATAATTCAAGATGCTTCCTGGGATCTTCGAATGTTTCTATCAAAAATTAAAGAAAAGCACTCAGCACTGTTTGCTGACTATGCAAAAAACTCTTTGATTGAATCTATGTTTTGCTGCCAAAAGGCAAAAGAATCCATTGACAACTCTGATGACTTTGCCCCCTGTTGGCAAAAATGTGCATCATTTTATCTGGCTGATGCAATTACTTCGCTAAATAACAAAAGATTGGGTGCCTCACATATGCTTGATTTTTTGAGAAAGTTTGCAAAAAGCCCAATTAATGAACACATCTCTGTTGTAACTCAGACAGTCGGAATAGAGAGAGCAACTCCTGTTTTACTTGAGCGTATGGTAAAGTCTACCGTGGGATTTTCTGATATGGTTGAAAAAAACAATCATTCTCAGATTATTCAAAAAACACATGACTATTTTGTGAAAAATTCAATGCTTTCTGATTGTTATTTTTACCTGGGATATGTCAATAAAGAAAATTTCATAAAAATCAAAAATACTTTGAGCAAAAATCATGATCTCATTCATGTATTAAAAACGGCATTTGATGTCGAAGCTGATTTAGAATTATTAAAACAACAATCTGATCTTATTAAAAAATCATGTAATGCAATTCTTGAGGCTGCATCCAAATAGATTTTCTTAATTCATGTACTAACCTTTTAAAACAAGTATGATTATGTTTTCTCATGACAGATCAAGCATGTGGATGCGAAGCTGATAGCGGCGATCCTGATTACTCATGTGATTGTGCAATGCAAGGTCATTGTATCTGTAGCGCAGACTGCAAATGTGGTACTGACGTTTGTAAAGAAGCTACTAAAGACATGTAATTGGATTTTTCCAATTTTTTCTTTTATTTTTAAAATTATTCTTCCTCTTCCTCAAATCCCCAAGATTTTACTAACTCTTTTTGGAATTTGTCATTCTGTTTTGCATCTAGTGCGTATCCACAGTTCTTGTGTGTTGGAACAACGTTCATTCCATCTAGTTTGAATTCCACTTCATACAAGTGAACTTTGGAGCATTCGCACATGTCTATCCAGTCTCTAAATTTTCCTCTATATTTGCTTATTTGAAGCAAGTTGAATAACGTTTAACTATCTCTTTTGATAATTTTTTTTAGATTTGAATAAACTGTTAATTCTTCCAATTTTCATGACGGTATTTTTGGGTACTTTGATGATGCCTTCAGCTTTTGCACAATTTCAATCTGGAGGTGTAGATATGCCTGGAACATGGTATGTTGGTGAAGGCCTCAAACACGGCGATTATTTTTCTTACAATCTTTGTCATGTTGACTATAAGGAATGTGCTGAATTTGGTCTAGATATGTGGATTAAAGGAGATATTCAATCTGGCAGTGAAACAAAGTGGTTAGCTGAAGTTGTTGTATATGATGGCAACAAAGTTGTTGTCGGTGAAATGGAATTAGGAAAGATTGCTCCTGAACCAACTGGTGGAAGTGAAGAACTAGGTGTGTATAGAGGTGCATTCAAATCTTCAGTTGCATGGTTATCTGCATTTGCAACATCTGATTCTGGAACTAGTGGAAAAGGACCAAAGGCATTTAGTGCAACTTCATGGGGAAAGATTGGAAACATTGGTGGAGAACAAGTACTTCCCATGAAGATTGAAACAATTACTATTTCATCTGGAACTTGGGAAACTGTACAAATGGGATGGCGTACTGGTGGACAAACAAGCAAAGTTTGGATTGTAGATGAATTTCCATTTCCTGTAAAAGCCCATACGTTAACTCATGTTTCAGAGGGAATTCCTCCAGCTGAATACAAATTTGAATTACTAGATTACAAAGAAAACGTTTCAACAAGCCCTTTTTCAGGAATTGTATCTACTGTTGACACTTTTTCAGAACAAGGATGTGATACTGATTTTGAACGAGATGTCACTATAAAAAAACCTACAAACAACTTTGATTATCAAATTCATGTATTCTATGGACCTGAAGAACCAGTACAAGGTTGTGAGATGCAATGGCTAATAAAATTTATCAGCAAATTTGACGATACTGAATTTTTGAACCAAGTCCAATTTGATTTTCTAGTAGTAGATGATAACTTGACTCCATTACGTTCAATGGCTCAAGATGAAGGAAGACAGTATCTCTACTCTCCATCTGGACAATACATTCTTGATATGGTAGTCCAAGAACCACCTGGCAAAGTAAACTATGTTATTTGGGTTTATGGATTAGCTCCTGAAGGAATAGTACCTGGTTCTGCTGCAGATTATTTACAAATTCCTGTAACTGTTTTTGCCAGTGAAGGAAGTACTCCGGTAGTTTCTCCACCTTTTGAAACAACATCTCAGGAAATACCTGAATGGATTAAGAATAATGCAGGCTGGTGGGCAGAAGGTGCAATTGATGATGGTTCATTTGTTCAAGGAATTCAATTCTTAATCAAAGAAGGAATTATGCAAATTCCTCCAACTACACAAGGAACTAGTTCTTCTAATGAAATTCCCTCTTGGATAAAGCAAAATGCTGCATGGTGGGCAGAAGGTGCAATTGATGATGGTTCATTTGTTCAAGGAATCCAATTCTTAATCAAAGAAGGAATAATGAGTATCTCTTCTTAATTACCTACATTCAAATTGTGAATACTGGAAAAATTTTTGAAGAAAAATGGTTGGTCTTTTCAAACATCCTAAACGAAAAATTAGAAAATTAACTGCACAAGGAAACTATGAAGATGCCATAAAATTAGGAAAAAGTTTGGAATCTGAATATTCTGATGATTCTGACTTTATGTTCATCATGGGCAGTGTCTACTTTTTAGTAGATGAACCAAAAAATGCTCTGCCATATTTTGAAAAAGCTTTCCAACTAAATTCTGATGACCTTGAGATGCTTAGACTCAAAACTAATGTCCACTTGGCTTTGGAGCAAAAATCTGAAGCCATTGATTGTTGTGAACACATTCTAAAAATTGATCCAAAAAATGATGAAGCCCATGATTTGCTTGATCAACTAGAAAGACTGTAAAATTATTTCTTTTTCATCTGGTATGCATTTTCCATTAACCAATCACAAAATGCTGTGACTTTATCATCAAACTCTGTCCAGATATGTACTGAATGAGGCAAAATGTCTATCTTCCAATTTTCTCCAAAGACTCGTACTCCCTCTTTATTCTCATACATGTATGCATCTTCAGTCTGAACATTTCCTAAGAATTCTAATGCCTTTTGTTTGATTTGCTCTCTATCAATTGGAAATCTCTTTCTTTCATAATCTACAATTAAACTCAAATCTCTTTTTCCATACATCTCAAACTCTTCAATTCTACCTTCTTTTGGAAAATTCACAACAAGTTTGATGTTGTACTTTTTTCCTACCTCTTTTCCAATCTCTACAATTCTTGTATATCCCATTGCAGGATTCTTCTTTAAGAGAAATCTAATCTGTGCCAAGTCTTTTTTCAATGCATCTTGAAGGTCTGAAATTAATTCTGAAAATATCATAATTACTTTGAAAAGAAATTCCTATTATAATCATTAATCTCCTCCCAGATTGGTTTTTTTAGAACTTTAATTGGCTTAGAGTATGGCAATGCCAACTGATGACTCTATGAGGATTGATGATGAATCAGAACGAACAACTGATGTAAACTCGTATCAACGAACATGCATGGATTTCATTGAGGATATCTCTCATGATTATGAGGCTTGGGTTGATTATTACAAACTGCCTGAAGATGAAGACAAACGAAGAAGAGAAGGAATCCGTGCAACCATTAGCAAAACAAACACCTGGATTGCCAAAGTAGCAACTTCCATTCCTGCAATTGATGTTGTGATGAATGACGGTATTCAAAAGATGGCTGAATCCACTGCTGGAAAGCCATTGCAAATTGGAGTCTTTGTAAACAAAACTCCTAGTTATACTGAATCAAAGCCTGGTGTTATTGATGTAAATGTAAAGGCAAGTGGAAGAGAAGGAAGAAAAGTCAAGCTAGGATATCATTTCAAAGATGACCGATTTAGAATCGAGTCTACCTGTGGAGCATACATGGATGAAACAAATCTACCGCTAGATGATTTTGATTTCATGGACATTCACCTAAAAATTCATGCAGAAAATGCAAAACAACGAGATGTCATTTCATTTACTGTAACTATCTATGAGATGGAAAATGATGTTGAAATGGAAAAACGAGGACTCAGTACAATAATTCACATTGTTTGATTTGAAATTTATCTAACAGGTTCTACTTCCATCATTGGTTCTTCTAAATAATCAATAAACTTGCCAGTGTTTTCAAGTTTGATTGTGTTGATTTCTTCTAGATTCTCAAATGAATTCATCTTTAGATATCCTTGAGATGCTGTATACAATACATCGTCAATGTAGAATGTTCTTGCATCTCCCATTCCATAGTATCTGGAGTCACTATCTGAATGTGTGATTGTTCCTTTAATGGAGAATCCATTTGTACTATCAACATCAAATACATAGAATCCACTCCAACGGTTGTATTCTGGTGCAAACATCTTTGATGTAATGTGCTCTAATCTATCTGAATCTCCACTTATTGGAATTGATAATACATTTCTTGATTTGTCAAAGAAGAATGCCTTGTGATTGTATTGTGCTTCAGAATGGCTTGATCTGTCTCCAATTACAAAGTCATCTAACACTTTGGGGTTGCTCACATCTGCCACATTGAATAATGCAACCTTTACTCCCAATTGTTGAACTCTGTCATTTTCATCTACTTTGGTATCTCGTCCAATTCCAATTACATGATCCTCATCAAATGGATGCAAATAATTTGAGAATCCTGGTATCTTTAATTCTCCCAAAATCTTTGGTGTATCCTTTGATAGATCAATTACAAAGAATGGGTCGATTTGCTCAAATGTTACCAAATAGAGCCTGTCTCCCATGAATCTTGATGAGAAAATACTCTCATCAGGTGCAATGTCTTCTAGTTCTCCTACTATGTTGAGTTGTTCATCTAGGACATATACTGCATTTGAGCGGATTGTTCCTTCATGTTGAATGTAATACTCTATTGTTGTCGCAACTCTGAATCTATCTCCTGATTCATCCATTGAGAATTGGTTTAGTAATCTACCTGGTACTGTTCCCTTTGCAACATATTCTATTTTATCTTCATCAATTGAAATTTTGTGAATGATTGTCTTTCTATTTTCTTCTTGAATCTTTGCATCATACTCATTTAGTGCTTCTCTAATCTTTTCAAACAATTCTTCCTTGTCTGTTTTGCTCATTTCATTGTAGGAATTTTGCATCAATTCTGAAATCTTTACCCATTGTTCAGATGAATTCAATGAAGAATCATTTTGGATGCTCTTTATTTCATCTTGGATGTCATTTGGAAGTAATGGAACTATTACATCGTAGAATCTATCGCGTGATGAATTCTCATAATATCCAAATGGCATGTTTTGCTGATAAGTCAAGTAGAAATTATTCTCAGATACGTAAAATGTTCCTGAATAACCCATCAAGAAGGTTTCAGAGTTTATTGTATCTCCAAATATGTCAATTGCAGTTAGTGTGTTAAAGTTTGAAAACTCTTCAACATTGTCAAAATAAAATGCGTCTGGAGTCATAATTCTAACAGAATCCTCCATTATTATTGGAAGTCTGGGATTCTGGTGGTTGATGTGATTATTTGTAACAAAGTATGCATAATCTCCAATCATTCTGGCATCTCTAAAATGGCCATCAATAGAGTAATCTTTGAGAATGGTTGGATTTTCCTTGTCAGACACATCTACAATTAATGCGTGAGTGACTGGATTGTATGATGGTCTTGGAATAAAGTCAAACTGTGGGATTATCTCCTCATCACTTTGTCCATTGTAAAATATCACTAGTCTGTCTTTATTGAGGAACATGTTTTGGATGTACTGTGATTCAATGTCTAATGCAATTTTTAGAATTAATCTTGCATCTTCAGCTGGATATGCATCAATTATTGATAATGTGTTTCTTGAAACAATGTATACATATTTTGAATCATTTTTCAGATAGTCTGGCTCATCTACATTTTCTACTTGAACATTAGTTGTTGAATAATCTGATCCTCCGTCATCACTTTTGAATTCTGCTTGTGGTGCTGATACTGCAACAGATTCTACACTATCAAACATTGCAGATTCTGCTACTACCATAGTTCTGATGGATCTTGTATCATAAAATCCCCCACCAAACAATGATGATGCCTCAAGAATTGATACTAGTTCTTCTTGTGATGATATTTGTTTGATGTCGTTTGTTCCTTCAAAAAACTCTGAAGCTGATTTGTCTACATAGACAATTTCAGGAGTTGGAACTTCTACAATCTGTGGTTCTTGTTCAAAACCAATTGCATACATTATTCCTGCTGTTACTATTACCGAAATGGCTACTGCAATTGGGATTATTATTTTTGAACTCAATTTTATCATCTTTTTTGTTTTATCAGTTTTAGTGATTACTATTCTTTGGTAGTTTGGGATAAAAGGATTAGTGAAATTGAGATTTTACCAAACAACTTACATATTCAAGATTCTCATAATCAATCTTAATGTCTGCTGAAAATCCAGATGACGTACTAACTGAAAAAATCAAAATTCTAGCCACCGATGATGAGAAAATAAAGTCATTTGGAGAGCTTTTTACGAATGATTCTAGTCGTGAAATCTTACAGTTATTGTTCAACGAAGAGATGACTGCAAATCAGATTGCACAAAAGACAGACATCTCACTTCAACTAGTAAAATACCATCTCAACAAATTGCAGGATTTAGGAGTTGTAAAGATTTCAAAAGTTGAAAAGAATTCAAAATCTCAAGACATGAAAGTTTACTCTGCAACAAAATTCAGTATTGTCATCGTTCCTCCAAAACTGTCTGAAAAAACTAAAGAAAGCAAACTTTTGGTTCGTTCATTTAGACATATCTACAAAGTTGCAGGACTTGCTATTGCAACCGGCATTTCAGGGATGTTCTCTTTATCTCAAATTCAAAACAAACCCATTCCAGTTCAAAGTGCAAGACAATTTGCAGCAGTTAAAGAACCATCAATGCGTATGGAATCATTTGACGAATCTGCAGAATCCTTTGTTACATCTGCTCCTAATCTTAATACTGAATCTGAAGATCTTTCAGCAGGTATGGAAATTACTGAAAAAGCAATTGATTCAGGTGTTTCTGGAATTGATTTGTCTATACCTTTTGTAATAATTACAATAATCTTGGGTGGACTAACATTGTATTATTTTCTCAAATCAAGAAAAAACATTTAATCTAATGTTACTTCAATTGTAACTCTTTTTTCTTTTGCTCTTTCTTCTCCAGGATACTTTAATTCTGAAATTTTTTTATTCAACTCTTCATCTTCTACAAGTTTTGCATGTCCTGTGAAAACTGTACCATTATACTGAACTTTTACTTGAGAATTTATGATGGCATTTTGAAACCAGTCTCCATCAGGTCTATGTCTTGAAAAATAGATTTTTCCATTGTGGTTTACTGCTCTAAGCATTACGCTGTGTTCCTTTCCTGTCTTTCTTCCCTTTGTAACTAAGATTGGTCGAAACAATTCTTCTGAAATCTTCATGCGTAATTTTCTTCTGTCAAGTAATTTAACCCCATTGATAGAAATTTCTGATATCGAGTCTGATAAGCAAATCTCATCATTTCAAACCATGTCAGTAAAACTAGAAGGCATGCCATCAAACTTGGCTACTGCAGATACCTTTACTGGAAAAAAAGTCATAGACAGAGAAGGAATAGAGTACGGTAAAGTCAAACATATTCACATCAATCAAGACACACTTATCGTATCTGGCGTTACAATCCACCAGGGATTTAACAAGGATTACTTTCTCTCAGATGATTACATTGACAAATTCTCTGAAGAGACACTACTTCTTAGTAGACCTCCTGTAAGAACAGGAATTCCTGTAACTGATATTGACCAAAATAAAATTGGTAAGGTAAAGAGACTGCATAGACATCCTGATACCAATGAGCTAGAATCAATTGAAGTATCAGATGGATTGATGCATTCCAAGATTCTATCCAAATCAGAAATTTGGGGAATTGGAGAAAAAGTCATTTTAAGAATGACCAAAGAAGAATTCAAGAATCTTGAATGATTCTTTTTTTAATTTCTTTTTTCAAAAATTCACTTATTCTGTTTTCTTAGCACAGCTCTCACAAACAGGAATTCCTTCCATTACTGTAACCTCAACATTTGATGAGTGACATTTCTGACATAATCCTTTCATAAAAAAACTCTAAAATTACTCCTTAAATTTTTTTATGGTTTGAAATCAGATCCTTAGCAATTTATAATTGAAAAATGCGATCTATGTGTTGTATTCAATTGAAACAAAATCTCTAACAAAATCATTTGGTGATGTTACTGCAGTAGACGATGTTTCCTTTACTGTTGAAAGCGGTGAGATCTTTGGATTTCTTGGACCTAATGGTGCTGGAAAAAGTACAACAATGATGATTCTAACAACTTTACTAAAACCAACATCAGGACAAGCTTTGATTTCTGGGTATGATGTAATGGCAAATCCAAAAAATGTTCGTCAAAACATTGGATATGTCCAACAAGAAACTACTGTTGATGAATATCTTACAGGGCGTGAAAATCTTATCCTACAAGCAAAACTCAATCATATTCCAAAAAATGAGATTGATTCAAGAATTGATGAAGTTTTAGATTTAATTGAATTATCTGATAAACAAAACGAGTCAGTTGTAACCTACTCTGGTGGAATGAGAAAAAGATTGGATATTGCAGGTGGGCTATTACACCGTCCCAAGGTTTTGTTTTTAGATGAGCCTACTGTTGGCCTTGATATTCAAACGAGGAGAAAAATTTGGGAGTATATCAAAAGGATTCATGATGAGTTTGAGATGACAATATTCCTTTCAACTCACTATATGGAAGAGGCTGATCAACTATGTGATAGAATTGGAATTATTGATGGTGGAAAAATCCAAGTAATTGATTCTCCTAAAAACATGAAAAATGCTATGGGAAATGAAGTCATTTCAATTGTAATTGAAGAGAGTGACTCTGGAGATTCTTTCTTATCTGAACTACACAAAATAGAATCTGTAAACAAAATCAATGAAGATGATTCAAAACTTACTCTCTTTGTCTCAAATGGAACTGAAGTAATTCCCAAAGTCTTTCAGATTTCATCAAACATTGGAATCAAAATTACTTCTATCTCGTTGACTCAACCAACACTTGATGACGTCTTTATCTCTTACACTGGACATGAAATTCGAGATGATGATGGAACTTTTAATCGAAAACGAGAACATGCAAAAATGAAGAGGTTACGTGCATGAATACTTTGATGTATGATTCTTACACAATTTTTTGGAGAGAGCTAAAGAGATACAAAAAATCTCGAAGTGGTGTTTTAATCAGACTGATACAACCTGCAATTTGGATTATAGTTATAGGAAATACGTTTTCAGGAACTCAACCACTGATACAGTCAGTTGGTTTTGAAGGTGAATACATTGAATTTATGGCACCTGGTGTCATTATACTTACTGCAATTTTTACAAGTATTTTTGGTGGTGTAAACACTTTGTGGGATAGACGCTATGGTTTTATGAATAAAGCATTAACATCACCAATCTCTCGTTCTGCAATTGCATTAGGAAAAATGTCTGCAATCTCATTAATTGCAGCTCTGCAAGCTAGTTTGATTTTGGGAATTGCTTTGGCGATTGGTGTAACATTTCCAAATCCAATAATGATTGCTCCAATCATGGCAATTGTTATTTTGTTTTCTTTAGGATTTTCTGGAATCTCTGTGATGGTTGCAGCTACTGCAAAGTCTCAAGAAACCTTTTGGGGAATAATCAATTTCCTTGGAATGCCATTATTCATGTTGAGCCCTGCATTATTCCCATTAGAGTTGCTGCCTAACTGGCTTGCAACTGTTGCAAAACTAAACCCTGTCACGTATACTGTATTGCTTGTAAGAGAGATGATGACGGGTGTGTCTGAAGGAGGCGTGTCTGTTCTTCTCAGCCTTGGCATTATCTTTGTCTTTGTATTGGTGATGGTTGGGCTTGCAAGCTATGTGTTTACTCGTGAGGTAAACAAGCCATTTTGAGATAAAGTTGACAAAAAATCAAACAATTGTTAACTCTGTTGATCTTTGAGAAATTTTGAAATCTATATCTGTTGAAAACAATTTCACTTGCTGTAGCCGTAATTACTGCAATTTTGCTATCTGGAACTTTTGCTCCATCTTCATATGCATTAGGTGATTATGATTTTCTTGCTGGATGGGGTGAGTTTGGAATATCTACTCCTGGACACCTTTCACACCCACAATTTATCGCAGTTGATGATGAAGGGAATGCATACATTAGTGATTTAGGAAATAAACGTGTACAAAAATTCTCCAGCTCTGGTGAGTTTATTCTTAACTTTGGAGAAAGTGGCAAATCCTCTGGCCAATTCCATCACCCTTCCGGTGTTGCAGTTGATTCTGATTTTGTCTATGTGGCAGATCAAAATTTGCATAAAATTCAAAAATTTACCCTTGATGGAGTGTTTGTAGATGAATGGGGAAAATACGGTAACCAAGATGGTCAATTCAAGTCCCCAAAAGATATTGCAGTAGACTCTGATTTTCTTTATGTTGTAGATGCTGATAACTATCGAATCCAGAAATTTACTACTGATGGAGAATTTGTATTATCTTTTGGTTCTGGTGGTATGAATCATGATCAATTTCTTATTTTATCTGGAATAGCAGTTGATGATGATGGAAATATCTACATCACAGACAAAGGAAACCGTAAAATTGAAAAATTTACTTCTGATGGAATTTTGATTAAATCTTATCCACTATTTGGTACAAACTATGTATTTGCTCCTACGGGAATCACTGTTGATTCTGATGGGAAAATATTTGTCATAAACTCTGCAGAAAACAGGATTTTGTATCTTGAACTTGATGATAATTTACGTCTAAGTGTATTTGAGCAACTTGGACCATTTGGTAACTCCTTTATTGCTCCAACTGATCTTACCTTTGGATTTCAAGGTAACTTGTTGATAGTAGATTCTGCTGCTCATAAAGTAAAATCCTTTGAAACCCCATTTTATGATGAAACAAAAGTTTTTCAAACAACTGAAATTATTGCACCAGAAATAACTGAAGGTTATGAATCTGATGATATTGATCCAACAATTATGGCTCCAAGTGACATAAAATTAGAAGCAACTGATCTATTTACTCCTGTACCTATTGGTGATGCTGTTGCAAATGACTTGCAGAGTGGAATCAAAACTATTTTGAATAATGCTCCTGAGGCATTCTCTTTGGGTGTAAACAAGGTAACTTGGGTAGCATTTGATAATGCTGGAAACACTGCTGAAGACTATCAAACAGTTACAGTCTTTGCATGTGGTCATGTCTATTCTGATTACAACATGATAGTTGGAACTGATGAGAATGATGTTCTTCTGGGAACCTCTGGTGATGATCTAATCTTTGGGTTAGAAGGAAATGATATCATTAGTGGGTTAGAAGGAAATGACTGTATCTTTGGCGGTGATGGTGATGATATTGTCTATGGCGATGATGGATATGACACCATTAGTGGAAACGGTGGACATGATGTCCTCAAAGGAGATTCTGGATCTGATGTAATCTATGGTGGATCAGGCTCTGATGTACTTGATGGCGGTTCTGAGAATGACAACTGCTATGATTCACTAGAAAATGTTGTTCTTAATTGCAACGAATAGAATTTCTATATAGAATCTATTTCATATAATACCACTATGTTCTACAAATAGAAAATAATGTTTTAGCTTATAGTATTAATCCACCTTTTGCACCTTAATGACTATCAAAAACATCCAAAACATTGCAATGTTTAGCATTATTGCAACAATTACTTTAGCATCATTTGGAACTTCTAATGTTTTTGCAGAAGAAGAAAGACAATACAAAATGGTTGGTGATGTTGTACCTGTGCTAACTTTTACCTTTAGAGATGGTGTTGAAATACATTCATTCCCTTCCTTTGATATGGGTGAGAACATCGTAGCTGATTCTGGCGTGTCCTTTTCAGTTCAAGGAACTGTTACTGATGCTCCATTGTTACATGCTGCAATGGATGAGGCATACAAATACCGATTCTCAAATGCTGCATTTGACTATCAGTTGAAATACTTTGATGTAACTGCTGATTTCATTAAAGAAGGAGAGTCCATACTGTCTTTTGATTATAACAACTGTAGAGTTGATAACTATCAAGTTGAAACTTTAGATTCAAATGACTATGAAAGCTATTTCAAAGAGGTTGGATTTGCTGTTGTTGACAAGATAGATTTTGTATGTAGTGGTATAACTTCAAATCATGAATTTGTAATGCCAACTGAACCAATTACTGATTTTGGTGATTCTGGATTCAAATTTGCAAAAGACATGAGTACCTCTGTAACTTTCATATTTGATGACGGTGTAGAAAAAATACAATTTCCTGTGTTTAATCTAGTTTCTGCATATGAAGACTCCTCTGAAAATGTTGTTGCACAATTTCAAGTAGAAGGAATTTTGGAATATTATCCGTTGCTTTTTAATGCAATTGATAATGCGAGAGCAATTTCTGGAACTGGTTATGCATCAAATGAAGATTTTGATGCTACCGTAGAATTTTCTAATGGTGAAAAAACCTTGAGAGGATTTGATTTTAGAGACTGTCTTGTAGATGATGCCAAAGTTCATACAGTTACTGACAAAGAAGAAGGTTTTACCGGAAAGAGTGGATTTGCCGTAGTTAATACTATGGCTTTTACCTGTTCTGGACTTTCTCCAATAAACATGTATTATGATGAATTACGTGGAGATACTCCTATCTGGAAAGTTACTGATCTTTCAAATGTTTACATGGAATCTATGGACAATACTGACAAGGGATTAGATGTAATTACAACAATTACTTTCCCCGATGGTGTTGAAACAATAGAATTTTCAATGTTCAAACAAGGTGAAGTATTGACTGCAACTGAAAATGTTGACAATGAAAATGGCGACAAAGATGTTGCTGCTCAAAAATTTACAAGAAAAACAATTGCTCCAACTTTGGAATTAAGAGGAATTCTTGGTGATTATCCGATGTTGTATAATCATGTAGATCATAACATTCAATTCCAAACTGTTAAGGGTACAGCATTAAAAGATCTTGTAGACATTGATGTTGAAATTGTATCTAATGGTGAAACAATTCGTGGATTCAACTATTCTAACTGTCGAGCAACAGATTATACTGTTGAAACAGATCCAAATACTGAAGAAAGTTATGTCAAAAACAAGTTTGCATTAGAAAACGTTTTTGATTTTGAATGCCAAGGATACACTCCAAACAATCCAATGTATGACGCAATGTTTGAAGTAGATTCTGCAGACAACATTAGTTCAGCAGATCTTCGAGATACCCAAAACTGGGGTAACGGTTTCTACGCACAGTAGATTCGTCTTTTCTTTTTTTATTTTTAGTTTACACTAGAAAAATTATTTACTTGTTTTAGTTTAGCTGCTAGATAGTCATTATGTAATTTGCGTTACAGCTAGCATATCCTGCAACTTCGCCAAAGTGTGCAGTCAACCAGATGTATGCATTTGCAATCGTTGATGAGTCTATAATTCCTTCATGTTTCCAACACAATACTTGAGAGAACCACTCTATCACTGTCCAGTATATAGGTAGTAATTTGTTAAATCATCTTTGTTTGTTAAATTGTTGACAAATTAGCTTATTTCTAAAAGTGATCGAACTGTTTGAGCCCAATGCTATATAGTAAATATAGTCACATTGTAACTCCATATTCTATAATTGATAATTATAACTAAATTAGAAACAACCATTCACTAATGAGAAAACAAATAACTTCAATACTGTTGATCGCAACTCTTGTTGCAATCGTACCGCCATTAAATGCAAACGCTGATTCAATGCCTGATGCTCCTCCAGAAAATGTAGATTTTACTATCACTGGAGCTGGTGCAACATTTCCATTCCCACTCATTGATTTGTGGAGAGTTGAATACAACAAAGTATACAACAATGTAAATCTCAACTATCAATCAATTGGTAGTGGTGGTGGAATCAAACAGCACATTGAAAAAACTGTAAACTTTGCAGCATCTGACAAACCAATGAGTAACTCTGAAAGAGAATTAGCTCCTGGAACATTACACATCCCTGAATCAATCGGAGGTGTAGTTCTAGTGTACAACATTCCTGAAGTCCCTGAAAAAGGGCTGAAACTAACTGCTAATGCAGTTTCTAAAATCTTCTTAGGTGAAGTTACAAAATGGAATGATCCTGTTATTGCAGATGAAAATCCTGGTTTGAATCTTCCTGACAAAAATATAGTCTCAGCACACAGATCTGATGGTTCTGGAACAACGTTCATCTTTACAGATTATCTTTCTACTGTGAGTCCTACTTGGTATGACCAAGTTGGAAAGGGTAAATCTGTACCATGGCCTACCGGTCTTGCTGCTGCAGGAAACGAAGGTGTTGCAGGTATTGTAAAATCCACAGAATACTCTATTGGATACATTGAACTTGCATATGCTTTCCAAACCGGAATGAGTTATGCATTTGTTCAAAATGCTGACAAAAGTGGATTCATTGAGCCTACTTTAGACACAATTTCTGCTGCATCAAGTGGAGTTGCAGACTCTTTACCTTCAGCTGATGAAAGTTGGAGTGAAGTTTCTATTGTCAATGCACCAGGTTCTGATTCTTATCCCCTTGCAAGTTTCACATACTTGCTTGTGTATGATGATCTAAAATCAGTCACTGACAACAAGGAACAAGCAAAAGTTGTGATTCACATGATTCATTGGATGATTACTGATGGACAAGACTTTGCACCATCTCTTCTCTATGTTCCATTAGCAGACAAAGTCATAGAGATAGGTAAGAATGGATTGTCTCAAGTAACTTTTGATGGAGAATCTCTTTGGGATTATGAATCAGTTGTGAAAGAAACTGATTTGGGAATTCCTCAGTGGATTAGAGACAATGCAAAATGGTGGTCAGAAGGTTTGATAACTGATGAAGACTACATCAATGGACTTCAATACCTCATCACACAAGGTATTCTCAAAATCTAAATTTTTTCTTTTATTTTTTTATGAATTACATTTGTTGAATTCTGTTACAAAATTTGGTAAATCTCCATTTGTTTTTAGAGATGCAGATTCCATACATTGGTAATTCCCTGATGTAATAATTTGACTATATTCTAATGGTTCTGATTTTTTATTTGGTGGATGTTTTCCATATAGAATTTTTTCTCCTGTTTCAGGAAAAATAACAAATGACAAAACAAAAAAGATTGAAAACAAAATTACCATACTTATTCCTGCTATTTGTTTAGCAGTGGCTTTCATGCTATTTGGTAAAAATTACCAGTAAAAAGCGTATTTGAAATCAATTTAATTTTTGCAGCGATCTTTAATCTAACTATATAGAACTATTTTCTTCTCATAAAATATGGTAGGATCTTAGATATGCAATTTTCCACGCCAAAAATTTGTGGGCAGACCTAAACTAAATCCACCTAAAGTGGGACGAAGACCAATATCTGACAAAATTTTTAAAGTTGGAGCAACTGTAGCTGGAGTTTATGTTTTAGTTGTGATTGTCTTGTTAGCGTTTCAATTAATTTCAGAATCTGCTCCAATATGGGATGAATATGGTTTGTCCTTTATTGTAAAATCAGAATGGAATGCTATTGACGATCGTCAAGACTTTGGCGTATTGCCCTACATATTTGGAACACTAGTCACTTCTGCCCTGGCAATGGTAATTGGTGTCCCTCTAAGCATTGGAATTGCCATGTTCATTTCAGATGCTCCTTCAAAAATTGGCGGTCCATTAGGTTTTCTTGTAGAACTTTTGGCTGCTGTGCCTAGTGTAATCTATGGTTTGTGGGGATTGTTTGTATTTCGTGTATATTTTGTTGATTGGGTTGAAAAACCTCTGCATAACACATTTGGTGATAGTATATGGCTCTTTTCAGGAACACCTTTTGGTCTTGACATCCTTACTGCCAGTGTAATTTTAGCGATAATGATTATTCCCACAGTTTCTGCAGTCTCTAGAGAAGTAATGAAAGCTGTTCCTCAACAACAAAAAGAAGCAGCATACATGTTAGGAGCTACAAAATGGGAGATGTTCAAACTAGCTGTATTCCCATATTCTAAAACTGGTTTGATTGGTGCATCTATTCTTGGTCTTGGTAGAGCAGTTGGTGAAACAATGGCAGTTACAATGTTGATTGGAAATGCAACTGGACCAAATGCATTTGCTGATTCTCTGTTTGATCCAAGCCAAACAATGTCTAGTATTATTGCAAATGAATTCAATGAAGCCTCTTTAGGAACATTACATCTTCCTGCGTTAATTGGTGTTGCAGTGGTGTTGTTGTTAATTGCTATTGCAATCAATGTGGTTGCACATATTCTTGTAACTAGAATGCTAAAAGTCAAGGAGGGTGCTATCAACAATTGACCACCACTAGAGAAAGACGATTAGAATATCGTGCATTATTCAAACAAAATGTTGAGAGACGATTAATGGTTGACAAAGCTGTTAGAATAGTAGTATTTGCCTGTGTGATTATTGCAATTGTTCCTCTTGGAAGTATCTTGTTAGAAGTTTTCAAAAATGGGGCTGCAGCTATTAGCTATGAATTTCTAACTGAAGTTCCTGGAGCAGTTGGTACTGGTGATGGTGGAATTGGACCTGCAATTCAAGGAACTTTGATCATAATTGGATTATCCAGTCTCATTGGTGTCCCGATTGGTGTTATGTCTGGGGTATTTCTTTCAGAGTATGGTGATAACAAACTTGCAAAGAACATCCGATTCTTCAATGATGTCTTTATGGAATTCCCTTCAATTGTAATGGGAATTTTTGCATTTTTGGTAATTGTTTTAATTTTAGGTCATTTCTCAATATGGGCTGGAGCTTTTGCATTATCTTTGATTATGTTCCCTATAGTTGCAAGAACTACTGAAGAATCTTTGAAAATGGTTCCAATGACTTATCGTGAGGCGGGAACTGCACTTGGGCTCAAAAAGTGGGTTATCACTACAAGAATTGTCATTTCTGCTGCAAAAAATGGTATGATTACTGGAATTCTCTTGTCTGTTTCTAGAATTGGTGGTGAGACAGCTCCATTAATCATGACGATTCTGGGTAGTAGTCAATTCTTTAGTGGCATGGATGTCCCAATGGATGCCCTTCCATTAAGAATCTGGAGACTGTCTTTGTTGCCTTATGATAGTGCACAACTACAGGGATGGGGGGCTGCACTGGTTTTGATAATTATTATTCTTGGAATTAATCTTGGTGTTCGATATTACTTCTCAAGTAAAAAAGGAAAACAAAGAATTTTCGGACAATTAATTAAGAAAGGAGTACGTGGAACAAATTGACAGCATTGGCAACAAAATCTGAAAACATTGAAAAACAGATAATCTCTGATCCTTCTGACACAATTGATTCTGAAAAATACAAAATGATTGCTGAGAATGTGACAATCAGTTATGATGGAATTCAAGCCGTAAAAAACATCACTATGAAATTTAAAGAAAAATCCGTTACTGCTTTGATTGGTCCATCTGGATGTGGAAAGACAACTTTCCTTAGATGTTTAAACAGAATGCATGATATGACAAAAAATGCCAAAGTTGACGGTAAAGTAATGATTGATAACATTGATCTATATGATCAATCAATAGATCCAATTTATCACAGAAGAAAAGTTGGAATGGTCTTTCAAAAACCAAACCCATTCCCAACAATGTCAATTTATGATAATGTAACTGCTGGACTAAAACTAAATGGTGTTAAAGATAAGAGAATTCTTGATGAAATTGTAGAAGATTCACTAAAGATGGCATATCTTTGGGATGAAGTAAAAGGTGATTTGAAAAAATCTGCAATTGAACTATCTGGTGGCCAACAACAACGTCTCTGTATTGCAAGAGCATTGGCAATCCAGCCTGAAGTTCTACTAATGGATGAGCCTGCATCTGCGCTTGATCCTATTGCTACTCAAAAAATTGAAGAGACAATTACTGAACTCAAAAAAGAGTACACCATAATTATTGTAACACATAACATGCAACAAGCTGTTAGAGTTTCTGATTATACTGGATTCATGTATCTTGGAGATTTGGTAGAGTTTAGAGAAACAAAGAAACTCTTTACAGATCCTAAAAATGAACTTACTGCAAAATATGTTCAGGGCCAGTTTGGATAATGACTCGTTTAATTGATCCATCTTTACAAAAACTGTCTTTTATCATGGCAGAGATGGGTGATATGGTAATTGAATCCATATCTCTTGCAATTGATTCGTATCTTGATGGAACAAATACAATGGATAAAGTCCTTGCATTATCTGATTCTATTCGTTCCAAATACTATGAAGTAGAAGATTTGACTTTTGATATGTTATTGAAATTTCAACCAGTAGCTGATGACTTTAGATTGATTCGTTCATCAACTGAAATCTCTTATGCATTTTCTAGATTTGGTAGATACGCATATGATATCACCCAAGTACGTGACTTGTTTGGAGATGTTTCTGAATGTACAAATGCATCCCTAATTGAATCAACAAAAAAAGTAAAGCATATGATCAAAGAAGCAGTAATGTCATTTGCAGAACTTGATGTGAGAAAAGCAGTTAAAATCCGCGAAGATGAAAAGGTAATTGATCAAATCTACAAAGATAGATTACCAAAACTTATTGAATCAAATAATACAAAATGTGCTCTAGCTGAAGCATTGCTTTTGAGATATTTGGAAAGAATTGGTGATCATGCTGTGTTTATGAGTGATGCAATCAATTACATCGTTACTGGAAAACACAGACCAAGTGAAGAAAGAATAGCCTCACACACAAAGTCTGACTAGGCGTAACTTGGTTTTTATTCAAGCAAAAATTGGCTGAAATATTCAAATGGAAATACTAGAACTAATCCAGGCTAATCTTCTTACTCCAATAATTCTTTTCTTCTTGTTTGGAATTATTGCAGCTCGAATAAAATCTGACTTGAAGATACCTGCAGCAATTTCAGAATTTTTGCCAATCTATCTTCTAGCTGCAATCGGTCTTCATGGTGGAATAGAAATGCGAAACACTGGATTTGAAAACATGTTGATTCCAATGTTTGTTGCAATTGGATTGTCATTGTTGTTTACATTAAATCATTATCAAATTCTTAGACGATTAGGAAAATTCAATCTCTTTGATTCTTATGCACTTGCATCAACATACGGTGCAGTAGGTGCTGTACACTTTTCAGTAGGCCTTTCATTCTTGAAAAATCAAGGCGTATCCTCTGAAGGATACATTGCAGCAATACTTGCAGTACTAGAACCATTAGCATTCATTTTGGCAATTTTCATGACAAACATGGCAGTTGCAAAACAGATCAAAACAAAGAAACAGTCTTTCTCTGATGATTCTACAGAAATCGATATTGGATTAAACCAAACAAAAACAAAACTCTCCAAAGTCTTACATGAATCAATCACTGGAAAAGCAATCGTAATTCTTCTTGGCAGTATTGTGATTGGTTATATCATTGGCAAGGATGGATTTGAGCCAATCAAGATTGTATTTGATGACATGTTTACTGGAGCTATAGTAATTTTCATGATTGAGATGGGAATTATTGCTGGTCAAAGACTAGATGACATCAAGAAGGTAGGTGTATTTCTTACTGCATTTGCAATAATTATTCCTCTATTCAATGGAACCATTGGTGTGCTAGTCTCAACTGCACTAGGATTGAGCGTGGGTGGTGCAGTTATGTTTGGATTACTGATGGCCAGTGCTTCATTTATTGCAGCTCCAGCAGTTTTACGCCATGCTATTCCTCAAGCAAAACCAAGTTTGTATATCACATCTGCATTAGGAATTACATTCCCATTTAACATCATAGTAACATTACCAATACTGTTTACATTATCTACATTCCTTCATAGTGGAGAAGGAGCGATAGACTTATTCAATTTCATTACGGAGGGATTCTAATGAAACTATACAATGTTAAACTACTAACAATTACTTGTGAGATTTTAGCTCAAGAAAATATTATAGAGATTCTCAAAAAACATGAAATCACTGGATATACCACCTATGAAGTTGATGGAAATGGTGCACGTGGTTTACGTGGCCAAGGATTGAAAACCGAAAAGAATGTCAAGGTAGAAGTGATTATGAGGGAAGAAAAACTACAAGACATTGTAGAAGAAATATCTAGAACTCTATTTGCAAATTATGCTATTGTTCTTTATGTCAGTGACGTTGGCGTACTGCGACCTGAAAAATTCTAACAACAAGAATCATCTGAACACAAAACTGGCATCTTTTTGCTAGCGTTTGTGACATTTGATATTAATTCTGATAACTGGTTGTTTGAAATTGCATACATTGCCTTTTTTCCTTCATCTCTAGACTTTACAATTCCGCATTTTTTGAGTGTCTTGAGATGATGTGATACTAATGGTTGATCTTTTTCTAATTTTTCTACAAAATCATTTACACACAATTCTTTGTTTTTTTGTAACAATTCTAAAATATCAAACCTTGTCTCATCGCAAATACACTTTAGTAGATTGACTCCATTCATATCAATTTAGATTTATATAAACTGCTATTTATGTGATGATATGGAAAATGTGCTATTTGTGTGCGTAGAAAATGCGGGCAGAAGTCAGATGGCTGAGGCATTTTTTCGAAAATATGGTCCTGCAAAATACAATGTGATTAGCGCTGGCACAACTCCGTCTTCTCAACTAAACCCTGTAGTAGTTGAGGTTATGAAAGAAGTTGGCATTGACATGACTCAACAATCTCCAAAAACACTATCCAATGAAATGATTGAAAATTCTTCTAAAACAATCAACATGGGATGCATGGATAAAGAATCATGTCCTGCATTATTTGTAAAAGATGTTCTTGATTGGAATATTTTAGATCCTAAAGAAAAGTCAATTGATGATGTAAGAGAAATTCGTGATCAAATCTTAAAAGAAGTTTTGGATCTTGTAAAATCCCTTGAGGAATAATTTTGGCGTATTCAAATTTACAGATTTTTACTGTGGAATTAATTGGAACTTTTATTCTTGTCATCTTTGCAACTGGTTCCATTGTTTATGATGCAGAATTTTTTGATGGACAATTAGGAATTCCATTTGCTGCCATTGCACCATTCATTGCACTACTAATTGGTGTCTATTCTTTTGGTAAAATTTCTCTTGCACATTTCAATCCTGCAGTAACCATTGGATACTATATCACAGGACACATAACCAAAATTCAGATTTTGTATTATTTTGCAGCTGAAATTATTGGTGCACTATTAGGTTCTCTATTTGTCATGAAAGTTATTGGAGAAAAAGCAAATCTTGGAGCCAATGCACCAAACTATGATTTTTCGTTAGGTTTGATTTTTCCAGTTGAAGTATTGGCATCTGCAATGCTTATGGGTGTAATCTTCTACGTGGTGTATACAAAAGGACTGAAAGGATTTAGTGGAGTTGCCATTGGTGGAATTGTCGGATTGGATATTTTGTTTTTAGCATTTATCTCAGGAGCTTCTATGAATCCTGCAAGAGCACTTGCTCCTGCATTACTATCTGGTACTTTTAGTGATTTGTGGCTATATTGGACTGCACCTTTTATTGGAACCATGATTGTGGCTTTTCTATTTCGTGGCAAATTCCAAGCCCAACGAGCCTCAAATTACGAATAATAATAACCAAAATTACTCTCTCATATTGAGCAATTCTAAACTGTTCTCAGATGCCAAAAAAGTAATTCCTTCAGGCGTCAATAGTCCTGTAAGATACTTTGAACCATATCCATTTTTCACAAAAAAAGCAAATGGTGCATACATTTGGGATGTAGACAATAGAAAATTAATCGATTTTTGTAATGGTTATGGTGCTCTACTTTTAGGACACAGAAGAAAGGAGATTATTAATTCTGTTTCAAAACAATTAACCAAAGGTACTCTTTACTGTACTCCTACTGAAGGAGAAACTGAACTTGCAAAATTAATCATTGGTAATTTCCCATCAATTGACAAAGTTCGATTAATGAACACTGGTGGTGAAGCAACAATGACTGCAATCCGATTAGCTCGTGGATTTACAAAAAAGAAAAAGATAATCAAATTTGAAGGATGTTATCATGGTGCTCATGATTCTGTTTTAGTAAAAGCTGGATCTGGTTCAGCACACAATGGAATTTCAGTTTCTGATGGTGGATTAGATGAAGTATCAAAGAATACTTTGGTGGTACAATATAACAACATTGAAGATTTACAAAAAACAATTCAGAAAAACAAAGACATTGCAGGAGTTATTGTTGAACCAATTCTTGCTAACATGGGACTGATTTTACCTGAGAAAAATTTCTTATCTGATTTAAGAAAAATTACTAAAGAAAATAACATTCCACTAATCTTTGATGAAGTCGTCACTGGATTCAGAGTTGCCCCTGGTGGTGCACAAGAACACTTTGGAATAAAACCTGACATTACTACAATGGCCAAAGCATTAAGCAATGGATTTGCAATTTCTGCAGTTGGGGGCAAAAAGGAGATAATGGATTTACTTTCTCCAGGTGGTAAGGTCTATCAAGCAAGCACCTTTGCAGGCAATCCAATATCAGTTAGTGCTGCAATTGCATCAATTAAGACCATAAACAAACTCAAAAACAAACTATACTCTAAACTTGAGAGATTCAATCTTCTATTTTCTACTGCCCTTGATGATATGGCAACTGACATGGGAATTCCTCATCAAATCAACTTTACAGCCTCAATGTTCCAGATTTTCTTTACAAACAAGCCTGTTACAAACTATGAAACATCAAAGAAGGCAAATGCAAAGAAATTCCAAAAATTATTCCGTACACTACTCAAAAAAGGGATATTCATTGCACCTTCTCAGTTCGAAGTAGTCTTCTTGTCTGATGCACATACTGAAAACGATCTAAACAAGACCCTTGATGCATATCATTTAGCACTAAAATCGGTGAAAAATTGAAGTACATTGTAGGGGCTAGAGGAAGTCAATTATCAGTTGCTCAAACAAACTTGGTAATTGCAGAGCTGAAAAAAGCACATCCCGATACAGAATATGAAATTAAAACAATTACAACAAAGGGGGACACTGATAGTAGACCATTATTTACAATAGACCAAAAAGGAATTTTTGAAAAAGAGATTGATAGAGCAGTTGCACAAAAAGAAGTTGATTTTGCAGTACATAGTCTAAAAGATGTTCCATCTGAACTAGACGATAACTTGGTATTAGCTTGCATTCCTAAACGAGAAACAGTCAATGATGTGTTTATTTCTCCAGACGGTTCCACTCTTGATTCTATAAAACCTGGTTCAGTAATTGGCACAAGTTCACTTCGAAGAGCAGTCCAAGTATCACGAAAAAGACCTGATGTTACAGTAAAGCCAATTCGTGGAAACATTGAAACTCGAATCAAAAAAGCATCTGGAGAAAACTATGATGCAATCGTTCTTGCAAAGGCAGGAATTTCTAGATTGGGAGTTGATGTAAAGTATACTGAATTATCAACTGATGATTTTTCTCCATCTCCTGGTCAGGGGGCAATTGCTATTGTTGCAAGAGCAGATGATTCTAAAACAATTGAGATGCTCAAAAAGATAGAAGATCCTGATTCTCGTTTAGAAATAGAAGCAGAGCGTGCACTTTCTGACTTTGTTGATTCTGGTTGTAGATTCCCTGTTGGTGCATATGCAAAGTCTAATGGTTCTGAGATGACTTTGACTGTAACAGCATTTTCTGTTGATGGAAAGCAATTTCTTCACGTAAGTAAAACTGGCGATAAAAACAATCCAAAATCTCTTGGTCAAAGTGCAGGAGAAGAATTACGTGAGAAGGGAGTAAATGATCTTGCATTAAATTGGAGAGAAAAAGTGGAGGAATGGAATAAGACATGACAGGAAAAGTGTATCTTGTTGGAGCAGGACCTGGTGACAGTAAACTAATCACACTTCGTGCAGTTGAACTATTGAAAAAAGCAGACGTTGTATTGTATGATAGATTGGTAAGCAAAAAAATCATCTCAATGATTCCAAAAAAGACCAAAAAAGTCTATGTTGGTCGTGCAGTAGGTGATGATACCACTCATCAAAATACTACAAATGATTTGATGGTAAAATATGCAAAATCAAAAAAGAATGTTGTTAGACTAAAGGGAGGAGATCCTATAATCTTTGGACGTGGCGGAGAAGAAGCAGAATTTCTTAAAGAAAACAAGGTAAAGTACGAAATCGTTCCAGGTATCACTTCTGGAATTGGTTCTGCCACTTATGCTGGAATTCCACTCACTCACAGAAAACATGCATCATCAGTAGTCTTTGTAACTGGTCATGAGGATCCTGAAAAGAAACAAGAAATTGTAAAGTGGAAACGACTTGCAAAGTCAGTAGATACTATCGTAATTATGATGGGATTATCTAGAATCAATATTATCTGTAAACAACTCATTGCAGGTGGAATGGATAAAAAAACACCTGTTGCAGTAATTCAAAACGGAACTACTCCTAAACAAAAAATGATTAAAGGAACTGTTACAAACATTGCAAAAAAAGTCAAAGAAAATAAAATAACTCCTCCTGCTAATATTATCATTGGAAATGTTGTTGATTTGTCAGAAACTATTGGGTGGAAATGATGCTTGATGGAAAGACTATAGCAATCACTCGTTCATCTGATGATGCTTCTGAATTTATCTCTCTTGCAGAACAAACCAATGCAACACCAATAGCCTTACCGACAATTGAACTTGTTAGTAAGGGTGAGAAAATTGTTGATGAGTTTCTGGATTCTGTAGAAACATACAATCCTGATTATTCTGTTTTTATGAGTTCAAAGGCTGTGAAACTACTCTTTGATACTGCAAAAGAATCAGGAAAACTAGAAACCCTTCAATTGGCAATTGCAAATACCATTGTAATCTCTGTTGGTCCAAAAACAACCATTGCTCTTGAAACACAAGGCATCAAAGTTAATCATCAACCTGAAAAAACATTCTCTTCTGTAGGTGTTGGAGAATTATTTACGCAACTCAATGCAGTTGGGAAAAAAGTTATAGTGCCTAGAAGTGGTGCATCTACACCATTTCTCAAAGAATTACTAAACAAAATTGGAATAGATGTATCTGAAATTCATCTCTATGACGTATGTGCATTTAGAGATACATCTCAATGGAATGGATTTAGAGAATTATTCTCACAAAACAAAGTTGATGGTGTGGTGTTTACGAGTGCATCCTCAGTTCGAGGATTCTTTGAGATAATGACTAAAGATTATGATGAAAATTCTTTATTAGATAATCTAGCCAAACTTTCTGTAGTTTCCATCGGACCATTCACTTCTGATGAATTAAAGAAATTCAAAGTTAAGAATACCGTTGCTGAGGTTCATACTGTTGCGGGTGCCTTTGAAGCAATGAAAAATACTCTTACCATTGCATAATTAATGATCAAATTCTAATACTTTGAAATTCCTTTCAAATCATGGAGTATGAAATTAAAAAGAAGATCCATATCACATGTCCTCATTGTGAAAAAGCAATAGAGACTGAAATTGAAATCGAGCTAGAAATCGAAGAGAAGAAAAAGAAAGACAAGAAGAAAGATAAGAAAAAAGACAAGAAAGAAAAGAAAAAGGATAAGAAAAAATCAAAAAAGAAATCAAAGAAATAATCTAAACCTGAAAAATTTAGCTCATCCTATTTAGCTCTGCCTATTTTTCCTCATGTATTTATAATATAACGGGGTTATTTCGCTCATGGCAACTGAAAACCTTGACATGGATTATTCAAAATATGATTTTAAGGACTCTACAGAAATGTATGTCCACCTTAGCAAGAAAGGCCTGACTAAGGAAACTGTAATCGAAATCAGTAAAATGAAAGATGAACCACAATGGATGCTTGATTTTAGATTACGTTCTTACGAAGTCTTCATGAAAAAACCAATGCCAACTTGGGGTGGAGATCTTAGTCTAATTGATTTTCAAAATATCTACTATTATGCAAAAGCATCTGAGAAAACAGAAAAGAACTGGGATGATGTTCCAGAAGATGTCAAAAACACTTTTGACAAATTAGGAATTCCAGAAGCTGAAAAGAAATTCTTAGCAGGTGTTGGTGCACAATACGAATCAGAAGTTGTATACCACAGCTTAAGAGAAGATTTAGCAAAACAAGGTGTTCTCTTTTTAGATACTGACGCAGCTCTAAAAGAACATCCTGAACTTTTCAAAAAATACTTTGGAAAAGTTATTCCTCCAGAGGATAACAAATTCGCAGCACTAAACAGTGCAGTTTGGAGTGGTGGCTCATTCATCTACGTTCCACCTGGTGTCAAAGTTGACATGCCACTTCAAGCATACTTTAGAATTAATGCTGAAAACATTGGTCAGTTTGAAAGAACATTGATTGTTGTTGATGAAGGTGCAGATGTACATTACATTGAAGGTTGTACTGCTCCTGTTTACTCTTCAGAGTCATTACACTCTGCAGTTGTTGAACTAGTTGCACACAAAGATGCACATCTAAGATATACAACAATCCAAAACTGGAGTAACGATGTCTACAATCTTGTAACAAAACGTGCTTATGCATATGAAGGTGCAACAGTTGAATGGATTGATGGAAACATTGGAAGTAAACTTACAATGAAATATCCTGGAGTCTACCTTATGGGCGAACGTGCTTATGGTGAAACACTATCTATTGCATTTGCAGGCAAAGGACAACACCAAGACACAGGCGCAAAAATGGTTCACATGGCACCAAACACTACCTCTAAAATTACATCCAAATCCGTAAGCAGATTGGATGGTCGTTCAACTTACAGAGGATTACTAAATGTAGCAAAAGGTGCTACCAACGTAAAGTCTACTGTAAGATGTGATGCATTACTCCTTGATGACACATCAAAGACTGATACTTATCCATACATGGAAATCAATCAAGAAGATGCAACAATTACTCACGAAGCAACAGTTGGAAAAATTGGAGATGAACAAATCTTCTATCTGATGAGTAGAGGATTTTCTGAAGAAGAAGCATTATCCCTAATTGTTAATGGTTTCATGGAACCATTTACAAAAGAACTTCCAATGGAATATGCAGTTGAGTTAAACCGTCTCATCAAACTTGAGATGGATGATTCTGTAGGATAGTCCTATTGGTTGTGGTAAAATGTCTCAAGAAACACTATCTAAAATTGATGAATCTCACATCAATGAAATCTCTTCATCAAGAAATGAACCTGATTGGTTGAAAGATTACAGAAAAGATTCTCTTTCAATTTACTCTACTCTTCCAATTGAGATGTCTCCACTTTACAACAAATACACTGATGCAAAAAGACTAAATCCTGAAAAAATATCCATTGCATCTTCTACCAAAGACACAATTCCAGATTTTCTTCAAAAAAGACTAGGTGAATTAGAAAATGAAATTTGTATTATTCAAATCGGAACTAACATTCACAAAATCAACCTTCCTGATGATCTAAAATCTAAGGGATTAGTGATTTCTTCTATCTCTGATGCAATTCAAAATAACTCTGAACTTGTAAAAAAAGCCCTAGAGGCATCAAATTCTAATGATGACAAGTTTACAGCCTTGAATAACGCTGCATTTAACTCTGGAGTTTTTATCCATATTCCAAAAAACTTTGTTTTAGAAAAACCAATTCACTTCTTGTCTTGTTTGTCTGATGATGGATTATCTACAATCTCTAGAAATGTGATCTTTGCAGATGAAAGTAGTAAAGCATCCATTGTTCAAGAATTATACTCTCCAAAGACTGAAACTCAACAAGCATATCTTGAATTACTCAACACAAATGTTGCTGCAAATGCAGAACTAAGCCTTACAACTTTACAAATGATGGATCAAAACTCTGTTAACTTTTCTACTAGGAGAACTGATTTGGCACAAGACGCTACTGTAAATTGGTATTCTGGCCTATTTGGTTCTGTATTGTCTAGATACAAAATTGATTACTATCTTAATGGAACTGGTGCATCTTCAAATGAATCTGAAGTTGTATTTGGAAATAATGATCAACATTTCGATATTCAAACAAACATGAATCATCAAAGTCCTGCAACTGAAGCCAGAGTTGTAGAAAAATCTATTCTTAAAAACAGATCAAAATCCCTCTTCAAAGGAATGATCAGAATTAAAGAAAATGCCGCAAAATCAAACTCATTTTTGTCAGGTCGTTCTATTCTCTTAGATAAGAATGCAAAATCTGATGCAATTCCAGGACTTGAAATTCTAACAAACGATGTTAAAGCAACTCACTCTGCATCTGTTGCACAAATTGATGAAGAACAAATCTTCTATCTGAAAAGCAGATGTTTGAGCCACGAGGAGGCTGAAAGAACTATTGTTGAAGGCTTTTTGGAGCCATTATCAAGAAAAATGTCTTTCCAAGTAAGAGCCTGGATTGCATATCTTATTGAATCCAAATGGGAAAACCGTGAATTAACAATTAACACTGATGAAGAACTAGCAAAATTCGTTGAGATTGAAGAGACAAGATACAACGAAGATGCTGAAATTGAACAACACTACAAATACAGATAGGTGAAACTAGAACTTGCAAAGTACTCAATCTTCATTTGAAAACTTAAGAAAAGATTTTCCAATCCTTGAACGAACTGTTAGAGATAACAAACATCTAGTTTATCTTGATAATGCATCTACTACACAAAAACCAAATCAAGTAATTGATGCTATTACTGATTACTATCAAAATCATAATGCAAATATTCACAGAGCAGTTTATGCTCTAGCTGAAGAAGCAACAGAAGCTTATGAGAAAACAAGAGACAAAATTGCAAATTTTGTTAACATTAAAGACAGACAAGAAATTATCTTTGTTAGAGGAACCACTGAAGCAATTAATCTAGTTGCATATGCATGGGGTAGACCTCACATTAGTGAAGGTGATATTATTGTCACTACTGAATATGAACACCACAGTAACATTGTTCCATGGCAACTTCTTACACAAGAAAAACGTGCCAAACTAGAATACATTGGAATGGATGACAATGGTGAATTGATTCTAGATGATCTTGATAAACATCTTGCAACAGGTAAAGTGAAACTTGTTACATTTAGTCTAATGTCAAATGTACTTGGTACAATTACTGATGCCAAAAAAATTATTGAAAAATGTAAAGCTGCAGGCGTTCCTACTTTAGTTGATGGTGCTCAGGCAGTTCCTCACATGAAAGTTGATCTTGAAGATTTAGACTGTGATTTCTTTGCATTTTCAGGCCACAAAATGTTAGGTCCAACTGGAATTGGTGTTCTATGGGTCAGAAAATCAGTTCTCAATACAATGAGCCCCTTCCATGGTGGTGGTGACATGATTCGTGAAGTTCACAAGTATGAGACTACTTGGAATGATTTGCCTTACAAATTTGAAGCAGGAACTCCTAACATTGCAGATGTTGTTGGATTTGGAGCTGCAATTGATTATTTGACTAAAATTGGAATGGACAATATTCGTGAACATGAAATTGAACTAACAAAATACGCTATGGAAAAGCTTTCTAATATTAAAGGACTACAAATCTATGGAACTAAAGATGTCTCAAAACGTGGTGGCGTCATCTCATTTAATTTTGCAGATGTGCATCCTCATGATGTAGCACAAATTATTGATGAAGAGGGAATTGCATTGCGTTCTGGTCATCACTGTGCACAGGTATTGATGGAGAGACTAAATGTAGCTGCTACTTCAAGAGCAAGTTTCTACATTTACAATACTAAAGAAGACATTGATGTACTAGTTAATTCATTAAATACTGTGGCAAAGGTGTTCAAGTTATGAGTAGTAATGCAGACATTTACCATGAAATGATTGTGGATTATTCACGAAATCCTGTAAATTATGGTGAGATAGAAGATCATGATGTAACATTTCATGATGCAAATCCATTATGTGGTGATAGTATTGACATTGATATGAAAATTGATGACGACAAAGTTACTGATATCAAATTCCATGGTAAAGGATGTGCAATTTGTATGGCATGCTCTTCAGTTTTAACTGAAATCACTAAAGGCAAAAGTCTTGAAGATGTAAAAAACATCGAAAAAAATGATGTTCTAAGCGAATTAGGGTTGGAACACTTGCAAGCAGTCAGAATCAAATGTGCTCTGCTTTCTCTAAAGGTACTCAAATCTGCTCTGTACACATATCTTGCAAAACATCTTGAAAGTTCAGAGGATGTAGATAAATTAAAAGAAGAGGCAGCAAACCTGTACTAGTATGAGTTTTACGCCTAAAATCCCAGTTGAACTTCAAATTAGAAAAATTATCTTTGAAAAATTCAATGAGGTAGACACTATTTTTACAAATGATTCTATTTTTGAAATTCTCAAAGAGAATGGTGATATTGACCCTTCATGGATAATTGATGATATCGAATCTTTTGTCAATAACCTTTGTGATTCAGGTCTTGCAAGAAATGTTGCTCAGAATTTTACTACCATCCATCTCAAATTGTTTGATGAAGTTGAAAAACTACATTGTAATGCTTGTAATCAAGATGTGTTTCTTGCAAAATCTGAGGACAGAGTCTGTCCAAACTCTTCATGTAAATCCACTATTTAGATTGGTGTCTTGTTCTAGCATCTTCTAATGCTTTTATCATTGGCAATTTTTCACCTGTAAGATAGAGAACTAATGCCCCACCTGCAGTACTGATATGATTAATTTTTTCTGCCAATCCTTGCTGTTTTAATGCGGTTGTCAAGTGACCTCCACTAACAATTGTTGTTGCCATTGAATTTGCTACTGCAGTTAATAATGATTTTGTTCCATAACTGAAATTTTCTTTTTCAAAAAATCCTGCTGGTCCACTGATAAACACAGTTCCTGCACCTGCAATTAATTTTGAATAATATTCTACAGTTTTTGGACCTAAATCAAAAATCTTATCTCCTTTACCCATCTCTCTTACATCCATCTCTACTCTTTCACCATCTTTGTCAATTGCAATGTCCACTGGTGTTGCAAATACATCTGGATGTTCTCCTATCAATGTGTGAGCTTTTGCAACAACTTCTTCTTCTCTTTTGATTCCAAGTGATGATTTTACTCTGGCTTGTGCTCGCATGAACACATTTCCAATTAATCCTGTTAGTAAGACGTGATCTGCTCTACCGTTTTGAATAAGTAATTTGATTGCCTCAAGCCTATCTGGAACTTTGGATCCTCCTAAGACTATTACATGTGGTGCTTTTGCCACAGTCATGATTTCATCTAGGTTTCTGACTTCTCTTTCTACAATTCTTCCTGCACATGCAGGTAGTACTTGTGGGAATCCAACGATTGATGGGTGTGATCTGTGTGCACTAGGAAATGAATCTAACACACATAGATCAAACAACTTTGCTAATCGAGTAACCATGATTGTTTTAGATGCATTCTCAGGGGTGAACTCATAATTTTCTTCAGCACATAATCTGAGATTGTCTAAAAGTAGGATGTCTCCATCTTCTAAATTTTTAATTGCATTTTGTGCAGCTTCTCCAATTACGTCTTCAACATATTTTATTTCACGATTCATTAATTTTTCAAGAACTTTTGCATGTTTGTCCATTCCAGTATAATCATTATTTCCAACTCTTCCCTGATGTGATGCAACAACTACTTTGGCATCTTTTAGTGATTGTAGTGTTTCTATGGCTTCTTCAATTCTTTTAGTCCCTGAAATCTCCATTGTTTCTGGGTCGATTGGACAGTTCATGTCCACTCTTAAAAAAACAGTTTTACCTTTTAAATCAAAATCATCTAGTGTGAGTACCTTCACGCCTTTTCTATTATGCACTTGGTTAAATTCTTTGAGCCGATCAGAATTATTCTGTTAACTCTAATTTCAAAAATAATGATTTCCAAAACTTATCTATTGACAAAAATTAAAAGATGTGTATATGGAGTTTGATTAATTGCAAAGTTGGCTTTTTGATATCAGGTCTCGTTCATTTGTATTACTGACAATTTTATTTTTGATTTTAACTTGGTTAGTCTATTCTGGAATTACTGAAAGTTTTGATCAAAGTATAACTTTGTTTTTCGCTGAAAATGTTGGAAATCCTACCCTTGACATCGTAATGCAGTATATCACAGAAAGTGGCGATGTCTTTAACATGCTGGTATTTGGAATTGTCATGTTAATTATTCCAAAAACTCGAAGGATAGGAATTACTCTTATGATATTGATTGTATTATCCACCCTTCTAACTGGATACATAAAATGTGGAATTGACCGTGATAGGCCTGATTTTGATTATGAGGGTGTAGAATTCCCTGTAGAAATTAGCCGTGATACCTTTGCTTTGTTCTGTGAGGGTGGATTTGATGCATCATACCCATCTGGTCATGCTGCTAGGGCCGTGATATTTGGAATTATTTTGGGATATGCTTTGTCTGAGCGGTTCCCACGAGGTGCTTACTTAATGCTTTTGTATCCTGTAATGATCTCATTGAGTAGAGTCTATGTTTTACAACACTATCCTATGGATGTGATAGGCGGAACAGTTATTGGAATTATGTTAGCTGGTGTTATGGCAAACAGAACAAAACTTTACAAAATTTTTGATAAATCAAAAACCTAATTCTGTTAATGCAGTATTGCTAATCAAAACTATTGCATAATGGTCATCATCATGATGATATGTCCAATACCTCACATCTCGAATTTCATTTTTCTGTCTTAACCCATGAGTTACTCCTGTAGTCACTGTATACCCAATTCTTTTCGCAATCTTTGATTCTTTTGGCATCAAAACTCTAAATCCTTCATTTTTTCCTTGAAATCCAATACTTACCATATCTTCAACTGCATTTGATGCATCTTTCTCATCTTTGAGATCATATGTTTTTGAAACTGGCAAGTCTTTTGGATGAAAATCCATGATAATTGTCAGATATATTGACTAATATTTTTTAAAAAAATGCTATTTGCGATCAATATTAGTTAATTTTCTTAACTGACAAGTCAAATCCTGATTATATTAACAACTTAATCGACTCTTTTGATTTGTTTGAATCATTGGCATCATTAGAAAAAACAGTTTTGCAATTGCGAAAAAAACAACAAGAAGCAACTAAGCTAAGAAAAAGAGCAGAAAAACAACTCAAAGAAGTTCTTTCAGCTCAAAGACGTTCTACTTCTGGTCTTAACTCTATTGACCGAAAAATAGAATCTGAGAGAGAGGATGTTTCAGACGTTTCAGGTGTTTTGAATCAAAAAAATTCCCAATTAGCAAGTATTGAAAGATTAGTTCAGGCTGCTGAAGAGCGTTTATCTAGAGAAAAAGAAGCTATTGAACAAACTGAACAGGAAATCGAGTTTTCTGAAAATCCTGAGGAAAAACAATACGCAGAGTCCAGATTACGCTCACTACGAGACCATGTTGAAGAATTAACTAATGAGATTAAAAGTAGACAAAAAACTGCCAAAAAAATTGCTGAAGATGTTACTAAATTTGATAGTATAAAATCCAAAATTTCAACTAAAATACAAAAACAATCACAATCAAAACCATCCTTACGTGAAACAATGATTTCTAGTAAAAAAGCAGCAGAAAAATTTGTCAAAGAAGTAGAAAGACGAACAAAATCTGAAGAATCTGCAAAGAAAACATTGGAAAAAGCTTCTTCAAAATTAAAAGAATTGTTGGCTAAGAGAAAAACTGCAACTAAAAAGAAAGCAACAAAGAAGAAAGCAGCTAAAAAGAAACCAGCAAGAAAAACTGCAACTAAAAAGAAAGCAACAAAGAAGAAAGCAGCTAAAAAGAAACCAGCAAGAAAAACTGCAACTAAAAAGAAAGCAACAAAGAAGAAAGCAGCTAAAAAGAAACCAGCAAGAAAAACTGCAACTAAAAAGAAAGCAACAAAGAAGAAAGCAGCTAAAAAGAAACCAGCAAGAAAAACTGCAACTAAAAAGAAAACAACAAAGAAGAAAGCAGCTAAAAAGAAAACTAGACGTTAAAGAAAAATAGTTTCTCTTTACTTTCCTATAACATTAAAGTAGGTTTTATGTGAATTTTTACAATGAAAAAACGAGGACCAATCATTGCTATATCTGGAATAGTTTTAGTGATAATTTCTCTTTCAATTGCTGCTTCTGCAATTCCTACTAATGTTACTGGCCCTGGTGATTTCTTTGTATCTTCATTATTTGAAGAAATGTTTGATGAAATTTCTAATGAAATTCACATTATGCCTCAAGATTCTGCACATTTTTCTTACACAACATATTCTTCCGACGTCCCAATTTTGTGGGGAATTCAAATCATTGATTATCAGGCTGGTGATGAATTATCCATAACAATTTCAAATATTTTTGGTGATGATTATGGAACATTCATTCAAAATGAACCTATTCTTTTTGAAGTATTACAAATATCTCAATCTGATACATTAAATCTTGAAATCGAAAATTTAGGTGCTCGTGATGTTACTATCATCACAATGTTTTCTGAAGATCCAGAAAACTCTGAATCCTTTACAAATCCTGATTCTCCTGTTATGAGTATGGTTGTACCCTTGATGGTTTCTGGTATTTTGCTTGTTTTAGGGATCACTGTTTCAATAATTGGTGTAATTGTAGTGTTAGTAGATCTGAAAAACAAATATGATAATAAAAGAAATTATTGAGGATTTACTTCCATCTGACCAAATTTGCCTTTTGTTAGGGATACTTCACCTTTGAACTCATTGGTATATCCATTTGTGATTACGACAACATCTCCAACATTTACTGCTTTGATATCATCTCCCCACAATGTCAATTTCATTTGGTCATCTTCAGTTTCACCATCAGCAATAACTGCATCGCAGACATCTACTGTACCTCCACTTTTCAGATTAACAGTTCTTGGGTCTCCTTTGCTTTTTACTTCGGCTTTAGCATTTATTCCACTTCGCATTTTCTTTACTTGTGAAATTGGTATGAATTCTGCCATGTATTTTTGAATCTATTACGCACGATTATAAGCTTTGTTAAAATTTCTTCAAATTGATAGATCATTTTGAAATTTTTCAAAATAGTAATCGAAAAATACTGCTCTTTATCCATTCTCATTGCAGAGATATCGAAGCCCGGTCAACCGAGAGGGACTCAAGATCTTCCAAATAGGAAATCCCTTCTCTCAGGAGTTCGTGGGTTCAAATCCCACTCTCTGCACTAAATTTTACATAAAATTGTAAATTTTTGAAATTAAGCAACTAATGCTTTGACTTTACTCACAGAATGTTCTGAAATTTGTTTGTGCATTTCTGCCAAACTTTCGTCCTTGAAAGTTAGATTGCATCTAAAACATTTCCAAACCATCTCAGACATGCCTAACAATAGGCATAATTTGCTTATAAAGATATTGCATGATTGATCCAATTTGTTACAATACCTGATCATTCTTTTGAAAAAGATGTAATTTTTTTAATTTTTTAGATCACAATAGAATTTTTTTGTGACTAAACCATAATCCAAGGGTTTAGAAGCAAAAAACACTGCATATTCTTTGAAAGATGGTAGATATTTTCGAATTTTTTGCAGAATTTTCCTATTTTGGAATTTTTCTTGTGCTGATTCTCGTAAATGCATCTCCAATTTTGATGCCTCCAAGCTGGATTGTTTTAACATCATTTTATCTTCTTGATCCTAGTCTGAATATTGTATTTCTTGCAATGGTTGGTGCTACTGGTGCTACCATCGGTAGATTTTTTCTCAAAAAGATCAGTGGATTATTTAGAAAATTTGTTGGAGAAGAACAAAAATCCAATCTTGACATAATTGGTGATTATCTTAATCACAAAAAATATGGTTATCTCCTTGCATCGTTCCTCTTTGGTGCAACACCTCTACCAAGCAATATGTTATTCATCACATACGGGTTAATGCGTGCAAAAAGTATTGGAATCTATATTGGATTTTGGTTTGGTAGAACTATTTCTTACATCATAATGATTTATTTTGGCAATGCCGTTTTGCAACCATTCTTAGAAATCTTTGAAGACCGTCTAACTGGAATCTTACTAATTGATGGTGTGGGAATTGGAGTGATTGTTCTCTTTGCGTCTATTAATTGGACAGTATTAATTACTCAGAGAAAAATTAAATTCGTTAAACCAAAAATATGGAGATTCTAAATGAAAGTTCTCGAATTACTCAAAAAAGATGTAAAAAAAATAATGGAAAATGATCCTGCTCATGACTTTGAACATATTATGAGAGTTTACAAAAATGGTCAGAAAATTTGTAAAAAAGAAAAAGCAAATGAAAAACTTGTTTTGAGTGCTGCACTTCTACATGATATTGTCTCTTACCCAAAATCTGACAAACGTTCCAAGATGTCTTCTATTGAAAGTGCAAAAAAATCAAAACAAATTTTAAAAAAATATGATTTTGATGAACATGAAATTACTATAATTTCAGACGCCATTCGTGATCATAGTTTTTCTCAAAAGAAAATCCCCAAAACCATTGAGGGTAAAATTTTACAAGATTCTGATAGACTTGATGCTTTAGGTGCAATTGGAATTGCTAGAGTTTTTGCTACAGGTGGTTCTTTGAAGAGACCCTTTTACAATATTGATGACCCGTTTTGTAAAAATAGAATTCCTGATGATAAGACCTGGACTGTTGATCACTTCTTCCAAAAATTACTCAAACTTGAATCTCTAATGAATACAAAATCTGGTAAAATAGAAGCAAAAAGAAGAACGAGAATTCTAAAAGAGTATATAAAACAACTAAAACAAGAAGTTTAACCATAATCGACGTATCTGTCGTATCTCTTCTCTATCTCTTTATTCAAACCTGAAATTATCTTCTCATATTCTTCATTTTTTCTAAAATCAATATACTTGCGAATTGCATCAAACTCTTCATCTTGTGGATATGATTCAAAGACTGGCTCTACCATCTTTAGATATTGTAGAGTTTTCTCACGAAACTCTTCTCTTGTTGGTTTTTTGATTCCTTTCATCCTAAATTCAACTGATGCCCAACTTGCCCCAATTACGTGTGGGAGTAAATCAAATGCCCTTTGAATCTCGTAACGCTCGTCGTTTCTCATGATTCTTGCATGAATTTTGCAGCAGATTTTGCAAAATAAGTAACAATCATGTCTGCCCCTGCTCTTTTAATGGAAGACAAGATCTCATCAGTGACCTCATTTTCATTTACATATCCTAATTGTGAAGCTGCTTTTACCAATGCATATTCTCCAGAAACGCTGTATGCAGCTACTGGAATATTGAATCTTCTTCTTGTTTCAGATATCAAATCCAAATAAGATAATGCTGGTTTTATCATAACAATGTCTACTCCTTCATTAATGTCAGTTTCAACTTCCATCATTGCTTCTCTTGCGTTGGTGTAAGGCATTTGGTATGTTTTTCTATCTCCGAATTCTGGAGCACATGCTGCTGCATCTCTAAAAGGTGAATAAAAATTTGAACGATGTTTTGCAGCATGAGACATTATTGAAACATCTGAGAAACCTTCATCATCTAATGCATTTCTTATTGCTGCAACTTGACCGTCCATCATTGCTGATGGTGATGATGTATCCATTCCAGCTTTTGCTTGGCTTACTGCTGTTTTTGCTAAAAGTTCAAGACTTGCATCATTATCGACTTTATTGTTAGAAATAACTCCACAATGTCCTGTAGATGTAAATTGACATAGACAGGTATCTGCCATAATTACTATTTTGTCTCCAAAATTCTCTCTAACTTGAGAAATTGCCTTTTGTACAATCCCGTTATCGTCAAATGCTGATGAACCTGTTTCATCTTTGTTACTAGGAATTCCAAATAACATGATTGCAGGAATTCCTAAATCACTAATAGTTCCAACTTCGTCTGTGACATCGTCTAAAGGAAGTCTTTCAATTGATGGCATTGATTCAATTTTGATTCTAGTTTTTATGTCCTCTTGAACAAAAATTGGACAAATCAAATCACTTGGAGACAGTCTAGTCTCTTGAACTAATTCTCTCATCTTCTCTGATGTTCTTAGTCTTCTTAGACGTCTAGTAGGAAATGACATATTCCGAATTCTCTTTTGGTAAAATATAATCTTAGTCAGCCTGTTCTTGTTTTTTATAGTCAAAGAGCTTGCTTGCCAAGTCAACTACCTCTGGATTACCTTGCTCGGATGCTTTTCTGATATTGTTCATTGGTGTTGAAACAATACTCTCTACTACTGCTTTGGTTAATTCATCAATAATTTTGATTCTTTTCTCATCTTTTTCATCTAACATCTGAAGTGCTTTTTGTAACTCTTTTTCTCTAAGTGATTCAATATTCTTGAATACATCTTTTACTAATGGTTCTGCTTCTAGTCTTTTCATCGAGGCTTCTAATACAGATACTTCTTCGTTAATTATACTTTCAACGGTTTTGACCTTGTTTAATCTAGCATTCATGTTCTTTTCAACCATTTCTGCAATTTGATCAAGATTCATCAGTTTTATTCCACCTATGGTTGCAACCTTCTCATCTACTGTTCTTGGATTTGATAAATCCAAAATCATCATGCCTTTGTTTTTATCTTTCATTGCTTCTGTAATTCGTTCATATGTTACAAGAAAATATGGTGCGGTTGTTGCAACAAAAATTACATCATAATTGTCAAATCCTGAAAGAATTTCTTCAAATTTAACTGGGGTTCCTCCCATTGTTTCACAAAATGTTTCTGATCTGCTAAGTGTTCTACTGGTAACATCAAATGCATAACCTCTTCTCTGTAATGATTTTGCAACTAATGTGGATACTTCTCCAGTTCCAATCAATAATGTCTTTTTTGTTTTTAATTCATCAATGTTTTCTTCTGCAAGCTTTACTGCCATTGAACCAACTGAAATTCCCCCTTTACCAATCCCACTATTGTTTCTGATTCTAGTTCCTATTCTGATTGCTTTGTCAAATAATGTGTTAAGATGCTGACCTGATGCTTTTCTTTCTCTTGCAGATGTGATAGAATTTTTAATTTGACCCAAAATTTGTTCTTCTCCTAGTACCATAGAATCCAAACCTGATGTTAATTTCAATAAATGGTGCAAAGCATTTTGGTTCTCTTCAACTTCCATGTTTTCATCAAAAACTTGCTCTTCTAATCCTGCTAGTGATGCCCATGTCTTCTTTATCTTGTCTACTTCTTGACTCTTTGATTTTCCAAATAATTCAATTCTATTGCATGTTTGAATTATGACACACTCATCCAATCCTGAATGTTTTTTGAATTGGTCATATGCCTCTTCAATATCTTTTATTGTAAATCGTTCTAAAATATGGATTGGTGAATTACGAAAAGTTACACGTGCATTAATGATGTTTTGACTCATTTCCAATTCCTCACTATTGTAATGGCTCTTTTTTCAGCTTTTTTCATTTGACTGTCTTTTATTAACTGATCAATCTCATTATCAGCCATGATACTGCGAAGACATGCTTTTCGTTCTGTTGGAGTGGGAATCTTCTCTTTTGCAGCACCTCTTGCGATCTTTTGAATTTTAATTTGACCAATGTCTTCTTTTGTGATAATTTTTCTAAAGAGTTCTTCAGATTTTCTTTTGAGTTTTTTTGACATTGCAGGACTTCGACCTCCAGTAAAAATTGCAATCTGAATCATTTTTTCAAAATCAATTATAGCTGGATTTGAAAAGTCACTCTCATCTGGATTATCTGAACTATATGTGATAATTTTTTTCTTTTTTCCTATATTGATGATTTTTTGATTAAGTTTTTTGTCATCAGTAGTTGTAATGATGATGTCTGGTTTGAGTTTAGAAATGAATTTTGTATCTTGAATATTTTGTTTTTTTAATTGAATTTTCTTTGATTTTACAAGTCTGCTAATTTGTGGAGTTACTTTATTACTAATTACTATGATATTGCACTTTTCTTTTATCAGAGAATTGATTCTTTTTTGTGCCTCATTACCACCTCCAATCACAATCACTGATTTTCCTTGAAGGTTCAGGTCTACTATCATCGATCAAAAACCTTTCGATTTCTATTTATGTATTAAAATCCTGTTTATGCATCCAGCTACATTTTTAATTGAATGAGAGTGTGTTTGTCATATGACCTCTATGGATGAATTAGACAAAGAACTTCTAAATGAAATCCAGTGGACATTTCCTCTTGTCACTAGACCATTTGATGCAATTGCAAAAAAATTCAATACTACTCCTGAAATTGTAAAAGAACGTCTTAATCAACTAAAAGAAATCGGTGTGTTGAGACAACTTAGTGCAATTTTTGATACTAGAAAACTGGGTTACACTAGTTCATTGGTTGCAATGGAGATTGAACATGACAAATTGGAATATGTTGCAAGTCAAATTAATCGTCACCCTGGTGTTAGTCATAACTATGAACGTGATCATCAATTCAATCTTTGGTTTACTTTGGCTGTTCCTCCTGGATCTGATTTGAAAACAGAACTTGATAAATTCAATGTCTTAAAAGGAATCAAAAAAGTACGAATGCTTCCTACCTTACAGTTATTCAAAATTGGTGTAAAACTTGACATGGTTGATGAAAAAAAACATGATGTTGCTCCAACTGAAGAAAAGAAAGAAATCAAGAATGTAAAATTTGAACCAACTGAAGAAGACAAAGACTTCATCCGTGAATTACAAAAAGATATGGATGTTATCGATGAACCCTTTGTCAAAGCTGCAAATAATCTTGGAATGACTGAAAATGAATTATTTGAAAAGATGAAACATTATGAAGAGATTGGTGTGATGAGAAGATTTGCTGCTATCTTAAGACATAGACAAGTTGGATTTACTGCAAACGGAATGATTGTTTGGAAGGTACCTGAAGATAAGATTACTGATGTTGGAGCACAACTAGGTGCATTTCCTCAAGTAAGTCATTGCTATGAGAGACCTACATACCCTGATTGGCCTTACAATGTCTTTTCTATGATTCATTGTAAAACCCATGATGAAGCAAATGAAATGGCAAAAACTATTCAGGATCAAATCCATGTTGATGACTACAGAATTCTCTTTAGTTCTCGTGAATTCAAAAAAACACGTGTTGAATATTTTGTTGAGAATTCTTTCTCATTAGAAGAAACAGTTCCTGCTTCCTAAATCTCATTTTCATCATGTCCTACGACATGAATTGTGCAAAAATACTGGTCATTCATGTTACAGTAGAATGATGAATTTTTACCGCATTCTTTGCAAGGTGGTTTTTCATCATGTTCTGATAGTTTAGTATGGTAAATCTTACTTCTACTTGTGATTGCTGAATCCTTGTAAATTCTTGTCAGGTTGGTATAGTATTCTAATTCTCCTTGATTCAAAGGACCATCTTTTTTTATTTTTTTGATAATTACTTCCCATTTTTTATATTCGCCTATTTTGGCAAGCTTCATTCTTTCTATAACTTCTAGAGTTTTTTGAGAATCTATTGGAAAATCCATTTGTACACTAGTTTACTTGTGGTGTTGCCTTTAGTTCGTATTCAGGCCATGTGTTGTACAAGTCATCAATTTCTTTCATATCTGAAGAACTCAAATATTTTCCATCAGAAATTGCTGCAAACATTTCAATCTCTTCTTCACTTACAACAGTTGGTAATACTGATGCAATTTTGTTTTTTGACAAGATGAATTTAATTGCAAATTCTGTAATGTTTAATCCGTTTCTTTCTGCAATTGGTCTGAATTGTTCTACTTTTTCTAGTGCTGATTTTCTCCATTCTACTTTTCTATCTTTTCTGTGGTCATTTGCTGGAATTACTGTATCTGCCTTTACTTTTCCAGTTAAAATCCCTGATGCGTCTGGAACTCTAACAAGAATTCCTACGTCTTGTTGCTCTGCTTTCTGAATTAACTCATTACCTGGAGTTTGTTCTAAAATATTGTAAACTGTTTGAATTGATGATACACTTTTTCTATCCATTGCTTCTAGTCCTTCTTGAGTCCATCCAATTGCTGGACCAAGTGCAACTTGGGCTGCTCTGATTTTTCCTTCATCCATTAATTCATCAATGGTGTTAAAGGTTTCATCATTTCTAACATGATGTAATTTTGGATTATGCAATCCTAATGAATCAAGATAGTCTGTTTGTAATCTTTCTAAACATGCATCAACTGCTTTTCTTGTATATTCTGGACTGTAGTCCTGTGGTAATTCTGCATGTCCAATTTGTTCAACATCTGAAAAATCGTAACCATATTTTGTTGAAATTACTACCTCATCTCTCATTCCTTTGAATACTTCACCAATTAGTCTCTCACTTTTCCCTTTACCATACATGTCTGCTGTTTCAAAATAATTAATTCCCAAATCATATGCTTTTTTTAGCATTCTTTTTGCTTCATCTTCTTCAACTTTCTTTCCCCACCAATCTAATGCAATACTCCATGCACCAAAACCTATCTCTGAAACTTCGATTCCACTTTTGCCTAGTTTTTTGTATTTCATCTTTTACACCTTGATTTTAAGAGATATTTGAAATTTCTTCATTTATGTTTATCCGCAATTTGCACCTTTGAAATTCTAACCTAGACTGGAAATTAATGGCACAATGTCCTTTTTGATACATACAATCATAGGAATGTCATTTTTTACGTATGTTGAAACTTGAGTTTCTCTCAAATCCATTATCAAATCTTGAAAGTCTCTAACATTGTCTACCTCAAATGCTAGCATGAAATCTTCATCATGTATTCCAAAAGAGTATGTTGTGTTTAGAATTACTTGTGGGTATTTTTTACTCACTTCAATATGTTCATCCATTATCTCTTGTCTTTTTTCTTGAGGTAAGAGATACCATTCACGAGTTTTTGTAAATGGATAAACTATGACGTGTTTCTTTGGATCCATTCCTGTAACGAATCCATGTTCTTTCCCTTGTCCTTTAACATAGATTGATGGTCTTGAACATGATAGATATGTCCTAGATGGAATGATGTATTTTCCAAAAACTGTTTTGTATAATTTTTCTATCGCCTTTTGAATTTCTTCTAATGAACTTCCAACAAACCATAATAGAAAGTCTGCATCATCTCTTAATCCTAAATTAGAATATGCTCTGTATTTTATTCCTGAATTTTTTAAAATATTTTCAACTTCTTTTGCAGATTCTTCTTTTGCCAAATCTGCCATCCATCTCCATTTAGGATCAACTTTGAAAAATGAGAAATTGAAATAATATTGTTCATTATCTTCTGACATGTTCTGTACAATTTGAAAACCCTATTTAAACAAAAACTAGATTTTCTGTTGTGAAATTTCTAAAATTTGATTTATGCAGTTTGTTCTAAAACCCAATCATATCCTTCTGATTCGAGTTTGTCTGCAAGAGATGCATCTCCTGTTTTGAGAACTTGACCTCTTGCAAATACGTGAACATAATCAAGTTTGTCTAAGAATTTTAGAATTCTTGCATAGTGTGTAATGACAATTACTGTTGCATCTTTACCTGAAACTTGACTGATTGCTTTTGCAACTGCTTGAACTGCGTCAATATCTAAACCAGAATCTGGTTCATCTAAAATTGAAATTTTTGGTTTTAATACTGCCATCTGTAAAACTTCTGCTCTCTTTTTTTCTCCTCCAGAGAAACCCTCGTTAAGGTATCTTGAAAGGAACTCTTCTTTTAGTCCAACTTTTTCTAGATTTTCTTTAAGATATTTTTGAAATTCTCTTACTGTGATGAACACTTCTCTATCATCACCTTCAAGTGCTTTACTTAGAGAATTGTAAGCTGTTCTAAGAAAGTGAGAGAAACCTACACCAGAAACTTCTGTTGGGTATTGGAATCCTAAGAATAATCCTTTCTTTGCTCTTTCATCTGCAGTTAATTCTAAAATGCTCTCACCATCTAACAAAATATCTCCTTGTGTAACTTCGTATTTTGGATGTGCAAGTAATGTGTAAGCTAGCGTACTTTTTCCTGAACCGTTAGGTCCCATAATGGCATGAACTTCTCCAGGACCTGTTTTCAAATTAACTCCTTTGAGTATTTCTTTTCCTTCTCTTGTTACATGAAGGTCTTTAATCTCAAGAACTGCCATGTTGCAAAATGTTTTGTTTCTATATATAATACAGACGAAATTTAGCTGATCCTAACGTGTGTTTTTGATAATAAAATGAAAAGAGGGGGGGGGGGTGTTAATATTTGGCCAGAGATGGTCTCAAAGTAATTTTGAGTTTGTAATTTGTTAGAATCTCTTTACATCTATTTCTGATAGTAACTTCAGTTACTCCTGCAATGCTTGAAACGTCTCTTTGGAGTACGTTTTGACCAAGCAGGACTGATGACACATACAGGTATGCTGCAGCAATTCCATTTGGAGCCTTTCCATCAGCAATACTACTGTCTTTTGTTTTTTCTGCAATTTCCAAGGCTAGTCTCTCTACTCTAACCTCAGTTTGTGTCATGTTTGCTATCTTTGAGATGTATTTGTCCATAGTTACTACTGGAGCAGTTAGTTGTCCCATTTCCATAACCATGGTTCTGTAGTATCTTGCTGCAAGTTTTGTTTTTGATTTTACGTCTTTTGGTGGACAAATTCCACGAATAATTTCTTCTAGTGATCTTACTACATCACATTGTTTGCATGCCATGTAAATTGTAGCTGCTGTAATGCTTACTACTGATTTTCCCTTCACATCAACATGTCCGTCCAAGTTTCTGTATATCATAGAAGCAGTCTCCAACACATTTTTTGAAAGACCTAGACCGTCACATGTTTCTCCCATTTTTGTTAAAACATTTGCAAGTCGTCTCTCTTTTGGTGAGGATACTCTTACTCTTTGTTGCCACTTTCTGAGATTGTGCATTTGGTTTGCAACTTCGTGGTTGATTGTTTTTCCACTAAAGTCCTTTGTACTAATTGCTATCTCAGTCGTAATTCCCAAATCGTGTTGGGAATATGTTGTTTGTCCGGTTGCTCTTGCTAATTTCATCTTGTCTTCAAGATTCGAACTAATTGTTTCTGGACCATAATCTGCTACTTGATCTGCGACTACTACACCGCAACCAGAGCAGATTAATTCACCATTCTGCATGTCATTAACTACTGTTGCTTGACATTCAGGACAGTTTTGTTCTTCTAGTGCGTTCATTTTTTTCTTCTCCTAAATTTTTTCTTTGAATTGTCAGGAGAATGTTCTGTTGCGAAAACACTTTTGCCAATGTATCTTTTGATGTTGTTTGTTAACGGAGTTGCGGATGCAAATGGTCTCCTTACTGGACCAATTAATTCCATTACTTTCGCAACTCTAGTTCCCTTCTCGTCGCAGAGTATTTGTCCTTCAACCAATTTGTTAGATAGTTGAATGATTACCCTACCACTACCGGCTAGGTGCATTATTTCGCCTACCTCCTGCAATTAAAAACACTAATCATGATATTCTTATCATAGACTTCTGTCAACTTTACTTTAGCTAAGAGCTAGATTTGATTTTATTTTGATTGTTTGGACCTTTTTGCAACAAGTTTTTCGGAAATTTTGTTAAGAATTTTTGTCTTGGAGGATCCTTTTGGCAAAACAACATACCCTGACCTAACAAATGGTCTTTTTGGAAATCTTACTTTGTCATCTGATTCTGTAATTTCAAATCCTGCAGCTTTTGCAGCATCTGTCAATTCTTTTAATGAAGGATCGAAAACACATTTTTCTAATCCTAGTCTTCTACCTTTTGATTTTTTTAAATTCTTGTTGAAATAATCCAACCAGATTACGATGTGTTCGTAATCTTTCATTTTATTCCTTTACTAAAATTGCGTTAACGATTCCGTTTTGTCCTGGTTTAGAAACTACTTTGCATTTACCTTCTTGTGTTTCTAGTATTGCACCTTTTGTAATAATGCCACGTCTTTTGTAATCATTGTTTGTTGTATTGTCTAACACTTTGAGAATTTTTGCTTTCTTTACTTTTGCATCTCCTGTTGCAAGATTAACAAAATCAATTGTCTTAACAGCTGTCTTTCTATTCTTTCCACGAACTGTTCTTGTTACTGTAACTTGAGCTCCTGTTACTGCTTCATTTGGATATCTATCAGTTTCATACTTTCTTCTAATTCTAAGTGGATGTCTTCTTCCTCCAGTTGTTTTACTGGTTGCTAAATTTTCTACTGATTTTCTCACGAAAACTGGTCCAAATTACTCTAATTTATACAAAACGCAAAAAATTAGGCTTAAAGTAAAAAATTGACTTAGTTTACTTCTGTTACAATTTGAGGTGCAGGAGTTGTCTGTCTTGCACTTGCTGTTTTCCTTACTTTTGAGAATAATCTCTGTTTTAGATCTTCTACATCTCCTTGTATTCCAAAATATTTTTGGAACTTTTCTGTTGTGGTGTAAATTTTGATTCTTCCAACATTTTGATGAGTAATGTAATCTAATTGTCTGAGTTCTTTCAAATGTGCATAAACTCCGGATCCTCTTACTTCTACAAGTTGTTTTGATGATATTGGTTGTTGATATGCAATGTATGATAATGTCTTAAGAGTGGCATTTGGAAGAACTGGTTTTGATGCGTATTTCTTGACTGTAGCACTATATTCTGGTTTGAGTTGCATGACATAGGAACCGTCTGGAAGTATGACTACTTCTAATGCTTTGAATGCAGATTTTGTCTTTTTCATAATGTTTTGGAGAATATCTAGCGTCTTTGTTCTTGATTCTGTGCCTGAGGCTCTGACTATGTCTTCTATTCGGAGTGGTCTACCTGCTGAATAAAGTGCAGCCTCTACTCTTGCTGTTGCTTCATCTATATTCTCAATTTTGGCCAATTATTCGTTCATCCCTCCAAAATATAGTTAAAGAAATCCTTTCTTCATTTTTGATCAGTTTGTTAATTCTTCTTTTATGGCTGTGATTTTGATATCGTCTTCAACTTGTTCCAAATCTACTTTTTGGTCTCTTGCCAAAAACAATATTGCAAAGAAACATCTAATTGAATCAACTGGATCTAATTCTGCAATGATATCTTGTAGTAATCCATGACCTGTATTAGCAATTTTCTTCATAACCAAGTCTTCATACTTTCCAATAATACTTTCAAGTGAAATGAAGTACTCCTGAAAGTCTGGTGCTTCAATTGGTTCTATCTCTACTTGTCTATTTCTTCTTGATTGAGGATTTGCAATTGTTCCAATAAGGTTTTGAAGCAATCCTAACAAATCGTCTAGTGAAACTGGATATGTAGATTCATGTCTGTATGGCATATCAATTAAATCAATATCAACATCTGTCCTTTGATGCATTGGTTTTTTCTGCATTGCTGCTCGTTGTAATGCGAAAATACTTTCTACTTTCATTCTATAAATTAATGAAGATGACAATGCAGCCATTCCTGCTACTTTGAGGTCTTTCTTACCTGATTTTTCAAGAATTTTTATCAATAAATTCAAAATTTGGATTAAATCAATCTCCCAGACGTCTTTTTTGACAACTGACTGAGGACTAAATAGAATGTTTACTGGTTCTTGAGAAATACTGTTGGGTGTAGGTGACTCACTCACACGAATATTTTCTTCCTATTCAATAATATCTAAGGGCTCTATTTTTTTCTCATATCCAGTCAACTCTTATATTGTTAGTACCAAAAGCAAATTTATGAAATCCGCCAAAATCCCAGGTCCAAATGAACCTCTAACAATATCTGAAACTGAAAACCCAAAACCATCTGGAACCCAGGTATTACTTAAAGTAAAATCTGAAGGTGTCTGTCATAGTGATTTGCATCTGTGGGAAGGTGGATATGACCTTGGAGATGGTCAATTTTTGAAAGTAACTGATCGTGGTGTAAAATACCCTGTAACGCCTGGACATGAAATTGTTGGAACTATTGAAGAGATTGGAGAAAATGTTTCAAATGTAACTGTAGGTGATGATGTTCTAGTTTTTCCTTGGATGGGCTGTGGTGAATGCCCTGCATGTAAAGTTGGTAATGAAAATCTATGTGATGCTCCAAAATCGATGGGGCTTTTCCAAAATGGTGGTTATGCTGATTATGTTTTAGTTCCGAATTCTAAATATTTAGCAAAACTTGATGGTGTTGATCCTGATGCTGCAACTTCACTTGCATGTTCTGGATTAACTGCATACACTGCTATCAAAAAAGCAAATCAAAATTCTCCAGAATTCATTGTAATTGTAGGAGCTGGTGGATTGGGATTGATGGGAGTTCAAATTGCTAGTGAGATTACTAATGCAAAAATCATTTGTGTTGATTTAGATGATGCAAAATTAGCAACGGCAAAAGAAATGGGTGCTCATTTTACTGTAAATTCTAAAGATTCTGAAACTGTTCAAAAAATAATGTCAATATGTAATGATAAGGGTGCAGATAGTGTTGTTGACTTTGTTAATGCTCCACCAACTGTAAAGACTGGCTTAGCAGTGTTAAGAAAAAGAGGAAATCTTGTTCTAGTTGGATTATTTGGTGGCTCACTAGAATTGTCTCTCGTTACAATTCCTCTAAAATCAATTACCATTCAAGGTGCATACACTGGAAATTACAATGACATGGTTGAACTACTTGGACTTGCAAGAAAAGGAACCATAAACCCAGTTATTTCAAAAAGATATTCTCTTGATGAAGCAAATTCTGCATTACAGGATCTTAAAGATCGTAAAATCCTTGGACGTGCAGTCATCAATCCATGATGAGATTAGGCATTGTTGATTATATCAACATGCTTCCTGTAGTATATGGTTTAGAAAAGAATAAGGTAAAATTTGATGGAAAAATAATTAGAGATGTTCCAACCAATCTTAACTCTAGTTTATCACAAGGAATTATTGATGTTGGTTTTATCTCCTCTATAGAATATGCACGTGGTGATTACAATTTACTTCCTTATTGTATAAGTTCAAAAAAAACTGTAATGAGTGTTGTATTGGTTTCAAAAGTTCCATTTGAAGAAATTAAATCAATTCAACTTTCAACAGAAGCTGCTACCTCTGTTATACTACTTAAAATCTTGATGCGTTATGCATACAAACAAAAAGTAAGTTATGGAAAAAATGGAGATGCTGAACTTCTGATAGGAGACCAAGCCTTGAAAAAATTAATCAAAAAACCAAAACATGTTCTTGATTTGGGTAAAGCATGGAATACTTTCTCAAACAAAAACATGGTGTTTGGTGTTTTGGCATCAAGAAAAAATCTTCCTCAAAAGAAAATTGAGACTCTTTTAGATTCTATTCATTTATCATATCAATGGGGTCAGGATAATCTGAATGAAATTATAGATTATGCTGCCGAAAAAACTAATCTTGACAAAAAAATCATCTCGCAGTATTTTGCTGGCTTGTCTTATTCTATAGGAATTAAAGAAATATCTAGTTTAAAGGAATTTTACACATATTCTAAGAAAATAAATGCAATTACAGAAATCCCTTGTCTAGACATTTACAAATAGCATTTAATTATGAACTTGTGTCTATCTATTAACTAATCTAGTTTCTATTATCTCAAAAATTAATTATTCTTCTAATATCCAACCTGACTCAAACAAATTATTATCTTGTTCTTCTCCTATTTCTGTAGCAAATCTCCAGATAAATGGCAATTCTGTATTCATTTGTTCTTTAATTTTCAACAATGATTCTGTTTCAGAATTTAGATTTTCATCTGCTGTTTTGTGTTCTTTACAAAATTTACATTTTTCATCAAGTGTGATTGGGTCTGATTCAATCAAAGGATATGTTTTACATGCAAGAGGTCTGTTTTTGTAAATTTTACATGGAAATCCATTGTGAGGTGATTTGTTTCCACTTTCTGTATCTAGAAATGGACAAGTGTTTCCATTTTTTTCAACACCCATCATTTGATATGCTAAAATTTTTGATGGCCCAGAATCTCTACTCTCTGATACTCCTATTCTTGGTAAAATTTTGATATCTAGATTGTTTTCTTTTGCTAGTTTTTCTATTCTTTCTTTTTCATCGGGTAATATCAAAACTCCAATCTTTCCAAATTTTTTACTTGGATAATACTCTCTTTCAATACAACATTGGGAACACTCATCAACACACCTGAATTCCACAGATTCTTTCTATTTTTGACGCATAAAACTCATTATGAAAAATCAAAAACCTATCAGTTATATGCTCATTATGTGAATTACTTTCATGGGTAAGCGCCAAGTAAAAAGTGAAAGTGCATTAAAAGAAATTCGTCTTCCTGAAGAAGGGGAACTTTTTGGCAGAGTTCTCAAGATGCTTGGTGGTGAAAATGTCTTAATCAAATGTACTGATAATGTCACAAGACGAGGTAGAATCCGTGGTAAACTAAAGAGAAGAGTTTGGATAAGAGATAATGATATTGTAATTATTGCGCCATGGGACTTTAATGAAGCTGAAAAAGGTGATATTGTTTGGAGATTTACACTCCCTCAAGTCGAATGGTTAAAGGAAAACGGACACATTCCAAAAGATTTCTAATTTAATACCTTAGTTAATATAGTGAACAAATTATTTCAAAACCAAATGGAACAAGGTACCGTAAAATGGTTTAACCGTACTAAGGGCTTTGGTTTTATTGAAAGAGAAGGTGGAGACGATCTATTTGTTCACAAAACAGATGTTGACGGATTCATCAACGAAGGCGATAAAGTCGAGTTTGAAGTCGGTGAAGGCAGAAAAGGCCCAGCAGCACAAAAAGTCAAAAAAACAGAGTAGACAATGAATTTTTAATTTAAGATTTCATCTTATGTTTTCTTAAGCTAGTCTATCTTTTTATTATTTTTACAATTATTTTTAATCAAAAGTTTGTGGTCCCGCGGGGCGGAGTTGAACCACCGACAACCCGGTTTCTGTATGCCTGATATGCTGTTATTCGGTCAGCCATCTAAAGCCAACAACTACAGCCGGAAGCTCTACCAGGCTGAGCTACCACGGGACAAAAAAAACGAAGTTTACTGCTATTAAAAAACTATCGTAGATGAACGTGTGTTAAGATCGTAGAATTCTCTATAAGCATAAATACCTACAAACGTGTTTGTTGATTCATGTCCGAACTCAAGCTTTCCTATTCTGGTTATGTTTGTGCACCTTATCTTCACACTCATGAATCCGTTGAATTGAAAGAATCTTGGATGAAATCAAAAAATATTGAAAGATTATACTTTGTTACTGGAACATTTTCCTCTGAAAGTAAACCCTACTTTGCAGATTCCACAAATCACTATATTTTAGCAAAATTCAAAGACAGTTCAAAAATTGCAGATGATCTAGTTGAACATAATCAAGAAAAAACTTCCTTTGTCTTTAATGTAAAAGACGATCTTTTCCAACATGAAGTTATTGGAGATGTTAATTTTGTGTCTGTTTATTATTTAGAATATAATGACGATGAAGATATATCTGAAGTTGCTGATTTATTGGTAAAAAAAGATCAAATTGAGAGTGCAGGACTAGGAAACATGGAAACTTTTTGTAAAAATCCTTCTAAATTTACATTCCCATACTCTGAAAATATTATTGTCATTGAGGTTGCAAGTGAAAAAAGTCATCAAAGTGTTAAGAAATACTGTGAGCAAACAAGACGAGATGCAAACCGAAAAGGTCTATCCATGACCAATTTAATGAGTCTTTCAATTTTAGAACAACTAAAGTAGAAAAGTTAAATATTCGAGCAAAAACTGTTTTTGCATGAGCAAACCTTCTGATCTTGGTTCATTAAAAATCGGTTCTTACATTCTATTGCCACATTCAGATCAACCAAGTGGTGAACCTTGTAGAATTGTTGAATATGATACTTCAAAACCAGGAAAACATGGTGCAGCAAAAGCAAGAATTGTTGCTGAAGGAATTTTTGATGGTCAAAAAAGACCTCATGTAGGACCTGTCAGTATGCAAATTCATGTTCCTATGATTAACAAAAAAGTAGGACAGATTATCTCTATGACTGGTGACACCGTTCAGTTGATGGATTCTGAAACTTTTGAAACAATCGATGTTACATTGATTGATGATGAAGTTCAAGGAAAATTGGAAAACGGACAAAATGTAGAATACTGGGTTGTAATGGATAAAACTAAAATCATGCGCATTAAGACATAGTGCGGATGCTGATGATTATCGGAAAAGCCGTCTGATTTATGATGACGATTATGAGTGTTGAAGCGTCCTTTGAATAAACTTAAACAATTGTTGGATTGATTTTTTATAAAATGAAACTTGCTTCTCTCTTTTCAGGTGGAAAAGATAGCACATATGCTATATACTTGGCAAAAAAACATGGACATGAAATTAAATGTCTTCTAAGTATATTTACAAAATCTGACGAAAGTCATTTACTTCATCATCCTAACATACAATGGACAAAACTACAAGCAGAATCAATGAAAATTCCACAAATTACAATTAATTCCACTTCTGATGATACCGATGACGAACTTTCTCTATTAGAAAATCTATTAAAAACTGCAAAAGATGATTATGGCATTGAAGGATTAGTGCATGGTGGCATCAAAAGTAATTTCCAAAAAGAAAAATTTGAACAAGTTTGCTCAAAATATGGGTTAACTGTAGTTGCACCTTTGTGGAATTTAGAACCTGAACAATATATGGGTGATTTACTACAAGCGAATTTTATTTTTATTATGATTACTGTATCTTCTGATGGATTAGATGATTCTTGGCTAGGAAAAACAATTGGAGATTCTGAAATTAAAACTCTGAAAAAACTTTCCGATAAATTTGGATTTAATCTAAATTTTGAAGGTGGCGAGTCTGAAACATTTGTTATTGATTGTCCTTTGTTTTCCAATTCGATCAAGATTAATCAAAGTGAAAAAAAATGGGATGGGTATAGAGGAAGGTTTGAAATAGTGGATGCGGAATTGAATTACAATGCTTGATGGACTTAAGAGTAGTTTGGGTGATGCAATCAAAAAGATTGTAAAATCATCTGGAATAGATGAGGAACTAATCAAGGAACTATCAAAGGATGTTCAAAGAGCATTATTACAATCTGATGTTAATGTGCGATTAGTACTTGAAATCACAAAACACCTGGAAGAGCGTGCCCTCAATGAAACACCTCCTCCTGGCCTATCTAGGAAGAATCACATTGTAAAAATACTATATGACGAACTTTCAAATCTGCTTGGAAATGAATCTGAGTTTGATTTTAAACCTGGAAAACAGAACAAAATCATCTTACTTGGAATTCAAGGAAGTGGTAAAACCACAGTTGCATCAAAACTTGCTAAATTTCTAACTGGACAAGGATACAAAGTTGGTGTTGTTGGTGCAGATACCTACAGACCTGGTGCATTGGTGCAACTCAAGACAATGTGTGAAAAATCTAATGTTGAAGTATATGGTGAAGAAAGCAACAAAGATTCCCCTAGTATAGTCAAAAATGGCTTGAATTATTTTAAAGATCAATCTTTAGATGTTATCTTAATTGATACTGCTGGACGTCACAAGGAAGAACAAGACTTACTTGAAGAGATGGATAGAATCAATAAAGTTGCTGATCCTGATTTAGCATTACTCGTAATTGATGGAACAATTGGGCAACAATGCTTCAACCAAGCTGAAGCATTTCATAAAACAATTCCCGTAGGTGGTGTAATAATTACAAAATTAGATAGTTCTGCAAAGGGTGGTGGCGCATTAGCTGCATCTGCTGCAACTGGTGCACAAATTATGTACATTGGTACTGGCGAACGAATTGATGATCTAGAAAAATTCTCTCCAACAAGATTTGTTGGACGACTTTTGGGAATGGGTGACGTTCAAGCTGTATTGGATTTAGCAAAACGTTTGGAAAGTGAAAATGATGATGACAGAATGAAAAGAATTTCTAGTGGAAAAATGAACATGGAAGATTTTCTTTCTCAATTAGAAGAAGTTACTAAAATGGGCTCATTACAAGGAATTCTTGAAAGCATGCCTGGTCTCTCTGGAATGGTAAAAGATGATCAAGTAAATCAAATGGAGGACCGAGTTACAAAGTGGAGATACATTATCCAAAGTATGACCACTCAAGAAAAGGCAGACCCTGAAGGCCTATTGAATTCATCTCGAATCAAAAGAATTGCACGTGGTTCAGGCTGGCCTGAGGGTGAAGTTAAAGAATTGATGAAAAATTACAAAAACTCTAAGAATATGATGAAGGCCTCAAAAGGAAGACAAATGCAAGGCACTCTTAGAAGAATGGGATTAGGTTAACACAAACAAATTTCATTCTAAAATGACTACTTATCAGAAAATTATTCCCATTGCAAATCAGATATTAAAAAAATATGATTTATGTGATCATTGCCTTGGAAGACTTTTCACAAAACAGCTTTATCTTTCATCAAATAAACTCCTTGGGAAAAAATTAAAGAAAAATTCAAAATCTTCTCAAAGATGTTATATCTGTAAAAATCTATTCGATAATTTGAATTATTTTTTGAATATGATGATTGATTCTGCATCTCATTACTCTTATTCGTCATTTAGTGTTGGCGCAACAATAAAGCCTTCAATAATTGACAGAGATGATGTAATTCGTTCTAAATACAAACTAAAAGGAATTGATGGGATAAAGACTGATGTAACAAAAGAACTGGGAAAATTATTTTCTAAAAAAACAAAGAAATCCTTTGATTCTTTAGATCCTGAGATTGTTTTTACTGTAAATCTAAAAGATGAATTTTGTGACATTAGATCCAAATCATTAACTCTTTCAGGCAGATATGTTAAACCCGTACGAGGTTTCTTACAAAAACAAAAATCTTGTTCAAATTGTTCTGGTAAGGGGTGTCGAATTTGTGATTTTCATGGCATCAAAGAATTTGATAGTGTTGAAGGAGAAATTTCTCAATTTCTTTTTAAAAAATTAGGTGGCACCACTGCTAAATTCACCTGGATTGGTGGTGAGGATAAATCAAGCTTGATTCTAGGCACAGGAAGACCGTTTTTTGTCAAGATCCAGAACCCTCACAAAAGAAAATTGAGAGCAAAATCTGCAAATCTAGAACACATCAAAGTTAGTAATTTCAAAATTGTTGCAGACTCTCCAAAAAAACCATTAAAATTTAATTCCTCAGTTGAAGCTAGAATTTCTACATCTTCAATCATTGACGCAAAACTTTTACGAAAATTAAAAAATCTCACAAAAAAACCAATTGCAGTTTATGAAAAGTCTGGAAAACGATCTGAGAAAAGAATACTTTCCATAAAATATAAGAAATCTGATGAAACTTCCTTTACATTATTTTTCAAATTTGAAGGTGGTTTACCTGTAAAACGTTTTGTTACTGGTGATGATGTTTCTCCTGGAATAAGCCAAATTCTTGATATGTCGTGTAAATGTCTTGAATTTGATTTTCATGATGTTGAAGTTAAATGATAACAATTAACTAGCTCTGAATATTTCAAAATATCATGCCAATAAGAAAAAAAGGTAAACATCAAAGACATGCTGATCAAAGAGCAGAAACAAGAAGAAAAAAGAAGGCAAAAGCTGGAAAACCTAGATCCTAACCAAATCAACCTTTTTACATTCAAAATTATCGAGGGATGATGTTGGATCCGCTGGTACGTTTCAAAGACGCGCATTCTAAAGGAATAATCCCTGATAATGTGTATGACCTTACAATCAAACGTTTTCCAATTACTGTTGAAGGAATTAATAGAATTGAAAAAGCATCGGGAATACGTTATCCTGTTGCATATGTAGAACCATCTCTTGTGATATCTGCCCCTAACCCTAATTCTTATGAATATGGAATTCTATTTGCAAGAACCATCCCTGTGGTATTTGAAGAAAAATTTCAGGTTGTAATTCAAATTTCTGCCCCTTTGGTTGCATATGGTCTCAAAGGCACCATACATGCAATTTTAGCACATGAATTTTTACATTTTCTAGAACTGATACGAAAAATCTCAAAGATGGAATTGCTTTCAGATGAAATATCTGGAAACTTGTTTGAAAATGTATACAGTGATGAAACTAGATTGTTTGAACCTAGAGTTGTTTTCAAAGATCGTACATTGTTAAATCATATAACAAAAAAATTCCCTGCGGGATTTCGTGACTATAAACTTGAAGATAAAGTGACAAAATTTTGGATTGACAAAAATCTTCCTAAAACAAATATCTCTTTAGATTCAAACACTGTAAAATTATCTGCAGATGCTCTTTCAAAAATTAAACTTGATCCTACATTTGTTTCTAAAATTGAACAACTAGAAGAAAAGAGTTCTAAGATTCGTAAAAAGAAATTGTATTAATTTTAAAATATTTTATTGTTTGAATTCTGTTAAACCACATTTGCCACATGTGTTTCTATCTTTATGTTCTGACATGTAGGTTCCTTTACCACATCTTGAACAAACTTTTTTAATTCTTGATACTTTGTCACCGTCTACTTTGAAATATGCATAGACATTTGGACTAGAGCCTTTTTTGCCTGCCATTATTCAGATTTCTCCTCTTCTTTAGATTCTTCTGCAGGTGCCTCTACTGCTTTATCTTCAGCAGGGGCATCTTCAGATGCTGCTTCTTCAGCAGGAGCTTCTTGTGCTGCTGCTTCAGCTTCTGCAAGTTTTGCTTTTGATTTTTCTAATCTTGAGAAAATTGTTGGGTTGACATGTTTTTTTGCCAATCCTTCATCTTCATAAACAAAGAAAGTTCCCGTAACAATTGGTTTTCCAACATGAGTTTGTAATCTCATTGGAATTACCACTTTACCGTCAAGTTTGAATTCTTTAGTAATCATGTCTACTGCTTCAAGTTTTTTGAGTTTTCCTGCCAATCCTGCAAAATTACATGTGAGCTCTCTTCTAGATAGGAAGGTGTTATCTACGTCTGTAACGGTCTCAATTATGGACATGTATCCAAAATCCTTTAGATATTTCATATAAACCTTGATTGAAATAGATAAGAAATTTAAGAAAATCTTGGGTAATTCTTACTATGGAACGATATATGCTTCATTTGAAAAACACTAGATATGGCCCAGAAAATTCTCGTGAGGTTGTTTACAAGGCAAGAGATCTTGCATCTGACATGAACGCTTCCATTAGAGTTGCCCGAATTGCCAAAAAATTTGTTGAATTAGATGTTTCAGTTGAAAAAGACGATCTCGATAAATTAATTGAAAAATTATCTCCAATTGGACCTATTGATAACATTCGTCATGTCTTTGAAGAAGAAATTGATAAAGAGAAAGGGATTACCGATGGAATTTTCTATTTTAACAATGAAAGATTTTGGGAAAGCCATGAAGCATTTGAAGGTGTTTGGAAAAAATGCTTTGGACGAGAAAAAGAAGTTGTCCAAGGAATTATCTTAATGGCCGTTGCATTTGCACATGCTCAAAAAGATGAGCTTAGTATTGGAATTGGAATGCTTCGAAGAGTTTTAGAGAAATTAGGAACGTCTCCTTCTACTTATCATTCAATTGATGTGGATATGATTAGAACTAAAGCAATTGAAATGCAACAAGAAAATAAACTAACTACGTTTGAGATTTAATTAATTCTAGAGATTTTGTAACGACATCTGCCCCTTGAAGAAGACCAATACTTCCTTTCTTTGCTTGGGCTTCAGTCATTCTTGTTGTTCCGTCTTTTTTGATAAAATCTCCAGAAACAAGTACTGGAACTGGATCATCACTATGTCCTTTGTTGATACATGGAGTTGAATGGTCTGCAGAAATTACTATTGCAACCTTGTTTGTATCTATATTCTCTACAAGTGTTTTGAAGAATCTTTGGTCAATCTCTTCTATGTTTTTCATCTTACCTATGGCATCGCCATCATGTCCAAATTCATCAGGGCCTTTAAGGTGAACATAGATTGAATTTTGTGTTTCCATTGCTTTTGCAGCAACCCTTGCTTTTTCTTCATAATCAGTCAGTCCTCCAGCTTCAAATGCTTTCATCTTTAGTACTTCTGAAATACCTAACTCTACTGGCATGTCTACAATGCATGAAAAATTCATACCATATTTTTCATTAATTGGAATCACATCTGGATACTTGTTTCCTGCATCTCTAAGTAAGATGCAACTAAGTTTCTTTTTTCCTTGCTCTTCACGTTTTTTATTGATTTGACTTTCTTTACAAATACTGATTGCTTGATCTGAAAATTCATTTACAGTATTTGCAGTAGCTTTTGCATCCTCAACATCTTCTAACGGTAAACATTTCTCTATTTTCAAAAAGTCTCCAACAGCTTTTGCAACTCCCATGCCTCCAATGTTGCTGTATGCTGGGTCTGTGTTTGTAATTTTTGATGATAATTTTTCTGCACTGTTTCTGATTCTAACTGTTACTCTGTGGCCTATTGTTGGTGATACGACAACAGATGTGTTTTGGTTTGAGAATTTTATCTTCTCCTCAATTTCTCTGGCTATTCCATCCGCATCTTCTTTTTCAATATGTCTCCCTGCTCTTCTATCTATGATGACTTCTTGATCATCTAATGTTGAATAATTTCCTCTTAGTGCAAGGTCTCCATCTTTAAAATCAATACCGATTCCTATTGCCTCAATAACTCCTCTACCTGCATAATCTTCATGCTTGAATTTGTATCCTAACATGTTGAAAACTGCAATATCTGATTCAGGGGCAATTCCTTTTCCAACTGAAATTACTTCTCCTATTGCTCCATTACTGGCAATTTTGTCTAAAATTGGAGTATTTGCAGCCTCTAATGGTGTTTTTCCATCTAAATCTGGGTGTGGAAGGTCTCCTACACCATCTAATAGAACGTAAATCATGTGAACATCTGAATTATCCAAGATCTTCCCTGTTTATCCAAGATCTGATGCTCTCCTTTAAAGCTTGCAACATATTTTGCGATCAAAATAACAATTAAGTTTCACTTTTTTCATTTCTGTTGAGAAATATTTTTTGATGAAATTCGTATTTTATTATTTTTACAAAATCTTTACAAAAATATTTTTCAAATTGCGATATAGTTAGATCTTAGTAAACGTTTTAACAGACATTTACTGCAAATTACAATTATGGGAGATATGCGCAAAGACTATGTTTCTGAGCGTTTCATGATTGTCTCAAAAAAAGAAGACAAAGTAAAAGATCCAAAAAAATCTCCTTTTGCTCCTGGAAATGAATCTATGACAAATCCTTCTGTATTGTCTCTTGTTGCAAAAGATGGAATGCTACAAAGACTACAAGACAGTGATGATGAATTTGTTGAAGGATGGTCAATCAGAGTTTTTGAAAGTAAAAATCCAATCGTCTCAGTTGATACTGAAAACTCTTACAGTGATAGACCATTTTACAGCGAACCTGCATATGGATATCATTACGTTGTTGTTGCATCTCCAAATCCAAAGGATACTTTTGCAACCATTGACACTGAACAATGGTCAAACATCTTAGTAGTAGTTCAAGATAGATTGAGATGGCTTTACACTCAAAAAGGTGTAACATATGTTTCAATTTACGCTGATCAAGGAGAACTTTCTGGCAGTGCAAATTCTCACCCTCATCTCAATATTCTTACCTTTTCAACAATCCCTCCTATTATTGAAGAAGAGGCAGAGGCATCTCACAAAATTCTAAATGAAAAGGGTGTATGCCCAATGTGTCAGACTGTAAATGAGGAAATTGGTGGTCCTAGGCAAGTTCTTCAAACTGAAGGTTTTATTGCATTTTGCCCTTGGTCTCCATCCTATCCATATGAGTTTTGGATTGCACCCAAGAAACACACTACTAGCTTCTCAAAGATTACTCAAAAAGAAATTAACGATTTGTCCTTGATACTTAGAGCTACTCTTGGTGGTTTGTCTCAAACTATCAAAAATGTGTCCTACAATCTAGTATTCCACCTTTCTCCTGAGAAAAAGAATAGTAGACAAATTCATTGGCATATTGAAATTTACCCAATCACAAAATCTTGGTCTGGTTTGGAACGTGGTTATGGAATTTTCTTAAATGATATCTCTCCTGAAGAGGCTGCAGAAAAACTAGGTGCTGCTTGCAGAAAGGAACTGGCTAATCTAGTTGGAATTGTGTGATTTTTGAATAGTTTATTATTCAACTAACATCTTTGATAAATTATGCAACTTGAGTATTGGTTAGGTCTTGGAAGTATTGCATTTTTTGTATTATTTGTTCTTGTAGTAAGTTCACTTTACATTTTCATGTTTGATGATCCAAATACTTCTGATCTTCCAATAGATCCTGATAACTTTGCAAATCCAAAACTCCTCCAATTCATTTCAATTACTATTGCCCCTGGAGGAATTTTAGCTGCTGTTGCGTTCATATTGTCAAAGTATTATGGCTCCAAAAAAATTGGTGCGTTACTCATCATAGATGGACTTGTCTTACTTGGTGGAATGGCATTTTGTCAGACTCTGATTGATGATATTGCTGAACCATACATTACAGATACTGTCTTAATTTTACCGCCCTTGTTTATGGGATTGTCAATTCCTATATTCTTCTTTGGAATTCGTTTGATGAAAGTCAGAAAACCTCGTCCAAAAAAAGAATATTTCTAAATGTGATCAAACCTTAGTTCATTGGCCACTTGTTTGAATCCTAATTTCTCATAAAATGGCTTTACATCATCAGTACAATCTAAAATTGTCTTGTAACAGCCTTGATTTTTGGCAATTTCCAGAAGATACTTCATAATTTTTTCACCAATTTTTTGCCCTTGAAAATTTTTATCCACCACTACATCTTCAATATGTCCTACTAGACCACCTTGATGAATGAATTTTTGTTCAATTAAAAGAGTAGTAGAACCTACTATCTTTCCCTCTATCTCTGCTACTGCTATGGTGTAGTCTGGGTTTGAATCAATTTTTTTGAAAATTTCTTTTGCTTTATTTTTATCAATATCACTTGCTTTTCTTAATGAATCAAGTGAAGTAAGAAAACCGTTATCCAAGTCTTCAATTCTTAATTTTCTTATGGTAGACTCGCTCATTTTTTCCTCTTTTTAGATTTTTTTGCAAATTCTTCATTTGCTTGCTTGTATGATTCCTTGTTTCCAATATCCATGAATCCTTTTTTTGTAATAAAACCTGAAATCATTTTTTTATTTTTCATTGCTTTTTTGATTACATCATCCATTCCATATGGTTTGTTTTTTGGAATGTATTTCAAAACATTTGGCTCCATAACATAACATCCCATATTGATATTTGCTTTAATCTCTGGTTTTTCTTCCCAATTAGTTACTTTGCCTGTTTTTGTGGTATTAATAACCCCATATTGCAAATTTGTTTTGTATTCATACAAACTCATGGTTGTAAATGCTTTCTTTGATTTGTGTTGTTTTATCATGTTTTTGAGACTAAAATCAAAAATTGAATCCCCATACACACAAACAAAAGTATCGTTGATAAAATCTTCTGCAGTTTTGAGTTGACCTGCAGTAGCTAGTGGTTTTTTTGAAACTGCGTATTCTATATTCACCCCAAATTTTTTTCCATCTTTAAAATAATCTTGAATTTTTTCTTTACGATAACTTACACACAAAACTATTGACTTTACACCATTTCTCTTATTCCAATCAATTAGATGTTCTAGAATTGGCTTTTTACCTAATGGCAGCATGGGTTTTGGAGTTTTTAGCGTTAACGGACGCAATCTTGTGCCTAAACCCCCTGCTAAAATTACTGCTTTCACAAGTATCATTTTGTATGTGAGTATTTATGTTCGAGGCTGATTTTATATCAAAATCTTAACCTTTAATTTTTAATATTTTTTCTAAAACATTTTCTGGAGTTTTACCAAAAACAATAATCATTGGCTCTTTTCCAAAATCCCCTTTATGAAAAATCACATCCGGGATTTTTTTCGAATTTTTTATTGCAGAATTTATTCCCCATCTAATCGTAGAACCTTTAATTTTAACATGTTTTGGTTCTTTACTACGATCATAACTGCTAACTTCTAACTTTGATTTTTTAATTTTTGATAATGTTGTACTTTGATATTTTAAATTAATTGCAGAACAAATTCCTGGATATTTTTTATTCATTGATAACAATGCAGTTGCCACATGTTTTGAACCTCCATACTTTAAATCCCCTGCAACAAGAACGTTTGTTCCAGCTTTTACAATTCTTCCTGAAATCCCCAAAACATCTTTTGTAGATTTTGGTCTTTGTTTTGAGAATACAAAATTTGTTTGGCACTCTGGAATATTTTTGTAAATTCCTTTTAATTTTATAAATTTGGTTATTGCTGATGATAATTCATCTTCAATCTTATTTTTACTTTGTATATCAGTAATGGCAATACCCTTTCCAATTTTTTTTGCATTTTTTATTGACTTGTATGTGAATTTCTTTGCAAAATATAGTGATTCTTTGATACTTTTCTTTTTTGCAAGTGAATACACTACTGCAGCTGAGTGGATGCATCCACTGCCGTGATTAATTTTTGGGATTTTTTCACCTGAAATGATATATTTTGAATTTTTTTCTAGAACAAAATCTGACACTTTCTTTTTTTCTTCAATTCCTGTAATTGTGACATTTTTTGCTCCCATATTTTGAATCTCTTTTGCCACTTTTTCAGGCGTGTTTTTTGTTGAAATTTTCATTTTTGTAAGTAACTCTGCTTCTTTTTTGTTTGGTGTAATTATTGTTGCAAGTGGAACGATGTATTTTTGAAAATCTTTCCTTGCATTATTTTCTATTAAACTTCCTCCGGTGGTTGATCTTATTACTGGATCAACTACAATTGGAATTTTTAATTTTTTTAATTGTTGGTGTATTATTTTGATAATTTTTGAATTGTATACCATTCCAATTTTAACTCCATTAATTTTGAAATCTGAAAATACTGATTCTAATTGTTTTTGTAATATTTTAGATGAAACTGGCTCAACCATTCCAAATTTTGAAGTATTCTGACTTGTAATTGCTGTTATTACAGTTAATGTATGTACTCCTAATGCTGAAAACACTCTGATGTCGCTTTGAATTCCTGCTCCTGATGACGGATCAGAACCGCCAATAGAAAGAATGTTCATATCATTTTCACATTTTGAACACTAATCTATTTTTCTTTTTAGTTTGATTCAACATTATGATATTTGTTTTATAGTTTGAAGTTTATTTCACACTATGACTGAAATTCCGATAATTGATGATTCCACTCCTGAAGAATTACGCTGTACTGTATGTTTACTACCTATGCAATACCAAACAAAAAAAGATGGAAAGTTTTTGTGGCAATGTTTCAAGTGTGGAAAACAATACCTTGTATCTGATAATGTTGATGATTCTGTAGAAGAGAGTTGGAGTCCTCCAAGATAATGACTGAACTAGATTATACAAAATCCGAAAATCAAAAACTCCGTCAATACATTTCACTAATTAATGCAGAACTTGAATTGTCTCAGAGAGTTTTTGAGATAAGGCAAAACTTTGCAAACTCTCCTGACTCTGAGCGTATAATTCAGCCTATTTTGGATAGAATTTCAAAAATTCAATCCGAAAAGACACCTCTTGAAAATGAATTGAATCTAAATTAGTTTATTCTGATGATTGAGTTACACAATTAAAAGAGCAGAATTCATCTTTCATACTGTAGAACTCTTTTCCACAATGTCTGCATTCTCTAATGGTTCTCATACGATACTGTACCACATAATTCCATTTAAAGGCGATCTATTTTCTTAATATAGTGGCAAAAAATTTCATGCGATCAATAAAATTCTGTAACGTTATGATTGTTTAAATCAGGCAAACGCCTAGAATATTTTATGGCAACTCAAATGACTGCAGCAAGACGCGGTGTTGCAACTGATGAGATGAAACAAGTTGCAAAAGATGAGGATGTTACTCTTGATTGGTTAATCCCAAAAATTGCAAAGGGCTCTATAATTATTCCAAGTAATAACTGTAGACCTCAAAAAATTCATAATGTTGGAATTGGTAAGGGTTTGAAAACCAAAGTAAACGTAAACATTGGAACTTCTACATTAAACGTAAATCTAGAAGAAGAGATTGAAAAAGCAAAAGTTGCTGTAAAATATCATGCAGATACTATGATGGATCTTAGTGATGGCGGTGATGTAAAACACATAAGAAAAACTCTGTTAGAAACTGCTCCAATTACTTTTGGCACTGTTCCAATTTATGAAGCATACAACTATGGTGTTGAAGTACACAAAAACCCATTGAATTTAACTGAAGATGATTATCTAAACGCATTTGAAAACAATGCTAAAGATGGCGTTGATTATACTACAATTCACTGTGGAATTACAAAAGACATTGCAAAAAGAATTCTAAAGGTTCAGAGATATGGTGGTGTTGTCAGTAAAGGAGGCACCATAACTGCCGCATGGATGTTAAAACATGACAAAGAAAATCCCTACTTGACTCATTATGATTATCTTGTGGAGATGGCAAAAAAATATGATGTGACTTTTAGCCTTGGAGATGCTCTTAGGCCAGGCTCAATTTTGGACTCTCATGATGAATTACAAGTTCAAGAAATGATTAACATCTCTCAGCTAACAAAACGTGCACATGAACAAGATGTTCAAGTGATGGTTGAAGGTCCAGGCCATGTACCATTAAACGAAGTTGCAGCAAATGTTAGACTGGCAAAGTCTTTGATTGGAGATGTTCCATATTATGTTCTAGGACCTTTAGTAACAGATGTTGCATCTGGACATGATCATATTGCAAGTGCAATTGGTGCCGCTGTATCTGCAAGTGAAGGTGTTGATCTTTTGTGTTATCTTACTCCTTCAGAACATCTTGCATTACCAAACGCTGAAGAAGTAAAGGCTGGATTAATTGCATATCGAATTGCAGCACATGCAGGTGATCTTGTAAAAATTCGTGATAAAGCGATCAAATGGGATATGGAGATGACTGAAGCTCGACGTACACTAGATTGGGAAAAACAACTTGCATTGTCTATTGATCCTGAAGAAGCTGCTAAAATTCACAGTAGAACAGGCCAACACCCTGGCAATAATGTTCCTTGTACTATGTGCGGAGGTGCATGTGTTTACATGATGTTGCCTCAACAAAAAAAATACGAGAAAGAAAACGAAAACCTACAACAAATTGAATAATACTTTGTCAAGACTAGGAACTGTTTCATAATTTTTTAATTCCTCAACATTAATCCATTTAAAATCAGAATTTTCCCAATTGAGTTTGATGGTTGGGTTTTTTGCTTCAAATAAAAATGGAAAAATCTTCCATTCATGATTTTGATATTGTGGTGAATTAACTCTCATCTCTTCAGCTGATTTTAGTAAAGTTATTTCATCTTCTGTAATTCCAACCTCTTCAAATATCTCGATTTTTGCTCTTTTGAGTGGCTCTTCATTTTTTTCTATAATTCCGCTTATGCCTGCCCACAAACCTTTCATGGTTTTGACGTCAGCACTTCGTTTTAGAATTAATAATTTTTCATTATCTTTGATAAAAGAAGTAACTATCTTTGTTGAGCGCATATCCGTTATTTTTCAACGGCTTTGACCATCTTTGTTAATTTCTTGTAAGATTCATTGATGTCTGTGTGTTTGGCTAATCTCTCTTGACAGTCTTTGATGTAATTTACTACTTCTTCTGTTTTAGATTCTTGAACATCAGTTAGTAATCTTCCAATATCTTTCCAAAGCTCTTCTGCTACTCTACGAATTTCTGGATTTGCAATGATTGTTTCAATTAATTCTGGGGATTCTGTCATAATACTTTCTGCTAATGTTTTTTGAACTCTGAAAGTTGTACCTGACATTTTTTCTGTAAGCAACATTTTTTCGTCTTTTGAAACAATGTTTGCAAAAACTAAATTCATTAAATGAGTTAATCCTAAAATAACTGCAATCTTTTTGTCGTGCTCTACTGCATCAATAGTAACAAAGTTTGCTCCTTCAAATAGTGATTTTGTTACCGTCAATTCTTTTTTTGCATCTTTGATTGGAACTGAAATTATGTTTTGACCTTTGATTGTTTTTACACCTGGTCCAAACATTGGATGTATGCATATTGGATTGATTTTTGCAGGCATTTTTGATAGTGCTGAAACAACTTTGGATTTTTCAGATGAAATTTCTATGAGATATGTACCTCGTTTCATTTCTTTTGCAATTAGTCTGATAATCTCTGGTGTTCTTCTTGTAGGTGTACATAATACAACATAATCTGCTTTGAGAATTGCACCTACTAGAGACTCTGCTTGTATGATTCCTTTGCCTGGAATTTTATTTTCTGAATCAAAACCTGTTACTTCGAATCCTTTATCTGCAAAATATTTGGCAAACCATTGTCCCATTTGCCCTCCTGCACCAATAACTGTGACTTTTTTCATTGATCTTCACTCATAATCTCCTTTAGTATATTCATTCCTTCAATTAGTGTCTTCTCGTCTTGGCATGCAGAAATTCTGATGAAATTTTTATAATCTCCAAATCCTTCTCCTGGAGCCACTGCCAAACCTCTTTCCAATATGTTATTTGCAAACTGAACTCCGTCAAATCCTTCTTTATTGACTCTAGCAAAGATGTACATTGCGCCATCTGGAACTATAATATCTAAATTCATTTCATTTGCTTTTTGAATCAATACATCCAGTCTGCTTTGGACTGTTTTATTATTGTTGGATGTATCTGCTTCTAATGCCTTCATGGCAATGTATTGTATTGGTTCTGATACATTTGTCAGACACAATGCTTCTAATTTTGACATCTTTTCAATAACATTTGCATCTGCAATTGCATATCCTATTCTAAATCCTGTCATTGCATGTGACTTTGAAAATGATTGTGTTACAATACTTTTTTCATAATTGTAACTCAAGATACTCTTCCAACTTGATTTTACATATTCTGAATAAATCTCGTCACTTAATACATAGAGGTTGTTCTTTTTTGCAATTTCAATAATCTGATCTTGTAATTTTTCTGGAAGAATTTTTCCTGTTGGATTGTTTGGATAATTCAGAACAATCATTTTTGTATTTGAGTTAATTGTATTTTGAATTTGTTCTATAGAAGGTTCCCACTTATTTTCAAAAGATGTGTTTATTGTTCTAACTTTGATTCCTGAATTTAACGCACAATCTTTGTAGGCTGGCCATGCAGGCTCAATTACGACTATTTCATCACCTGGATTTAGGAGTGTAGTGATTGCTGTAAAGATTGAGAATCTGGCACCTGGACTAACTATGATATTTTCTTGAGATACATTTGCATTGAATTTTTTATTTACATGTTTTGCTAATGCTTCTCTAAAAATTGGCATTCCTTTTGCTTGACCGTATTTTAGAAATCCTTTATCATACACTTCCTCTAATGCATCTTTTACAATTGTTGGTGGTAAAAAGTCAGGCTCCCCTACTTCCATATGGATAATATTTTTTCCTTGTTGCTCCAATTCTTTAGCTTTAAGAAATATTGAAAGATGAGTCTGTTTATTTGATGATTGAACTTTGATTGATTCATTTAATAGAAAATTCAAAAACTTTGTAGCAATTTTTTCATCTAATCCAATCTCTTGACCTAGTGAAATCACCTTTTCTCTAAGATTATCTTCACGTGATTCATCAGTTACTCCTTTACCAATGTTTTTCTTTACTTCTCCAATCTGTTTTGCAATGTCTGTTCTATCTTTGAGCAGCTTTATCATTTGAAGTGTAACTTCGTCCATCTTATTTCGTAAGTCGTTGATATCTGACATTTTCTTACAAAACAGGCTTGATTTGACCCGAAATTAGTGCATGATCTGCAATTGTTAGTGCTACAAGAGAATCAACTACTGGTGGTGCTCTTGGAACGACACATGGATCGTGTCTTCCTTTCACTTGAAGTGTGGTTTCTTTTTTGGTCTTGATGTCAACAGTACTTTGTTTTTGTGAAATTGATGATGCGGGCTTGAATGCTACTCTCATGGTAATGGGCATGCCATTTGAGATTCCACCTAATATTCCGCCTGAATTGTTTGTCTTTGTAACAATTTTTCCTCTTTTTATGGTGTACAAATCATTATTTTCTGAACCGTACATCTCTGAACCTTTGAATCCTGAACCAAACTCTACTCCTTTTACTGATGGAATAGAAAACATTGCTTTACTCAAATCTGATTCTAGTGAACTAAAAATTGGTTCTCCTAAACCAACTGGTACATTTGTTGTAATTGATTCAATGATTCCTCCTAATGAATCTCCTTTTTTTCTTGCATCCAAAATACTTGCTCTCATCATTTTTGCAGTTTTTGTTTCAGGACACCTTACTTCGTTTTTGTAAATTGAACTTATCATTTTTTCATTGAATTGTCTTTCCATCTTTATTTTTCCAATTTGAGATGTGTAAGAATTTGTTTCAATACCTAATGTAACTTTGAGAAGTTTACGTGCAATCGCACCGCCCATTACATGTGTAGCAGTTAATCTTCCTGAAAATCGTCCTCCTCCTCGGTGGTCATTATATTGATTATATTTCATCATAGCAGGATAGTCTGAATGTCCTGGTCTGAGTTTTGTTTTCAAATTTTCATAATCTTTTGATTTTTGATCACTATTCCAAATTACCATTGTTATTGGAGCTCCGGTTGTATGTCCTCTAAACACTCCTGAGATAATCTCTACAACGTCTCCTTCTTTTCTTTGTGTTGAAATTAGATTTTGACCTGGTTTTCTTTGGTCTAACATTTTTTGAATATCTTTTTCATCAATCTCTAATCCTGCAGGACATCCGTCTAAAACTGCCCCAATAGATTTTCCATGACTCTCTCCAAAACTTGTCAACACAAGGCGCTGACCAATAGAACTTCCTGACAACATACTATCAAAGCTAAATGATGCTTATAATTCCTCATTCTGAATTTTGATAAATTTTGAGACTAGTCTTTGATAATTTTTTAGAATAATCTTATACATATTTGAGATTTACAAAATATGGGATATTTCATGAAATATTTTCAATATATTCTTAAATATAATAATAACATATAGAATATATGGAAAAACGTGCAAATTTTACTGCATAATTTGCGCGGCCTTGCGAAAAAGACATGTTATCTACGCAAAAGCGTTGAGGGTGTGGAGAATGCTTTTCACCCTATACAAGGTCGCGCCTTTTACCCCCTTTAGTTGATTTTTTTGAAAAATTATTCTGGTTGAATTCTTGCTCCAATCCTATTCATCTCTTCGACGAAATCTGGATAAGAAACTTGGACTGATTCAGGATCTGTTACAACACAATTTCCAACATACATTCCTGCAATACAAAACGCCATGAATAGTCTGTGGTCATTTTCAGAATTTAATTCTGCACCGGTAAGATTCTCTGTTGATTCTAAAATCAAACCATCTTCATTTTCTTGAACTTTAATTCCAAGTTTAACTAACTCTCTTGATGTTATTGCAATTCTGTCTGTCTCTTTTAGTCTTGCATGTTTTACATTTACAATCTCAATTGGATTTTCTGAATTTAATGCAAGTATTGTTAGTGGTGGTAAAAGATCTGGAGAATTACTCAAATCAAATCTTCCTCCTTTTAGTTTTTCAGGAGATTTGATTTTAATTTCATCTTCTCCAATATTTACAGTTACTCCTAATTGCTCTAGTATGTCAATAAAGACTTCATCCCCTTGTGGTAAATTTCCAATATTTCCTTTGATTACAGTTTCATCTCCATTAAGTACTGCTGCTGATAACAATAATGCAAGACTAGAAAAATCAATTGGAACTGTAAATGTTGCCGCATTGTAAACTTGAGGTGAAATGTTGTATCTTTTATATGGAATTAATGTTTGTACGCTTACTCCAAACTTTCTCATAGTTGCAATGGTGGCATCAAGATATGGTTTTGATACTAGATTATCTTTAATTGAAAGATTGATTCCCTTTTCAGTCAATGGCGCACTGATTAATAATGCAGAAATGAATTGACTAGAAAAGTTTCCTGGAATTGTAACATCTCCACCTGAAATCTTTCCTGTAATTTTGATTGGTGGTTTTCCATCAGTTGATTGGCATTGTGCTCCAATACTTGATAGTGCGTCTAAGAGAGGCTGCATGGGTCTTTTTTGAAGACTCTCATCCCCTGTTAACGTAATCTCTTCTGAAAACAAACTAGCGATTCCTGAGGCTATTCTTATTGTGGTTCCTGAATTTTCAGTATTGATTTCAGGCACGATTTTGTCAAATTTTATGGGATTTTTTACAATTATTGATGAATTTTCAATCTCAATGGATGCTCCAAATTTTTTACATGCTTCAACTGTTGCCATGGTGTCTGCTGATAATAGTACATTTTCCACCTTGCTGCCATTTCCTGCAAGTGATGCAAGAAATATTGCTCTATGAGTATAGCTCTTGTTTGAAGGACAAACAATTTGTCCTGAAATTTTTGATTTTTCTACTTTACACTTCATGTACTTCAGCCTTTTTGTTACTGACTTTTGCAACTATAATTTTTCCTTCTAATGACGAAAATGCTTTTTTGATATTGGATTCATTTTCTTTCTTTGTAATTGCTGCAATTGCTGGACCGTTTCCTGAAACCGATGCTCCTAAAGCTCCTCGTTCAATTAATCCTGTTATCACATCTGGATTTGAGCTAAGAATTGATGCTGTAGCCAATCCGTTAATTATCATTGCTTCCCAATAGTTTGCTTTCTTTGCTAAATCCCAAGCATGATCAAAAACTGATGATAACACTTTGAGTTTTTTTAGATTTCCGCGTTTTCTATTTTTTGGAATAAATATCACTGCAATCAAATTTGAAGGGCCTTTTTCAAAACTCATTCTTTTCTTTTTTGCATTATCTGTCACATTAAATCCACCATAATAGCATGAGCATGCATCATCATATGCTCCAGTAATACTTACTTTGGATTCTATTGATGCATCAACTCCTGCAAGTAGAATTTGTTGATCAGTGAATTTAGATTTGAAAATTTTTGCACATCCCAATGCGACTGCAGAAGATATTGCACTAGAACTCTTCAATCCATATCCTGTAGGAATTTCTGAATCTAATGTGATGGTTATTTTGTTTTTCTCAAGGTCTTTTTTTGAAACAATTTTTTCAACTGTTTTGTTGATTAATCTAGAACTGAGTGTTTTGTTTTCTGATTGAATTACTATGCCTTTTCCCGGAGTTGTCTCTACTATGGCTTCAACCTTTAGGTCTATTCCTAGAGTTGCCCCTTTTTGATTTGCGATTGCATTTACTATTGAAACTGCACCATGAACCGTTGCTTTTGCTTTTGCCATCAGAATCCTCCTAACAATGCTTTTTTCATGGCATTATAAGGTGCTTCCATGCCGTGCCAAATCTCAAACGCTCTGACTGCCTGACCTAATAGCATCTCATATCCAAAAATTATAGTGGCGTTTTTTTCTTTTGCTTTTTTTAGAAAATCTGTATTCATTGGCAAATACACAATATCATACACCACTGTTTTTTCATTAACTCCTTCAAATGATATTGGGCTAGATTCATTTTGCAATCCTATTGATGTTGCATTTACAATAATGTTGTAATCTTTTGCAGATTCTCCAACTTGGTCTATAGTTATGGCATTTGCATCAAGACTGATTTTTTTTGCAAATTCTACTAGATTATTTGCTTTTTCTATTGTTCTATTTGCAATTGTAATGCTTTTTGCTTTTTCTTTTGCAAACCCAGCTACAATTGCTCTTGCAGCACCTCCTGCACCTAACAAAAGTACATTGGAGTTTTCAATCTCTATATTTCGTTTCTTTAATGGCTCTAGAAAACCATCCATATCTGTATTGTATCCTTTTAGCACTCCGTCATTGCTTACAACAGTATTTACTGCACCAATCAAACTACAAGACTCGTCAATTTTATCCAAATATTTCATCATTTCAATTTTGTGAGGAATAGTTACATTGAATCCTGCAATTTGGATTTTTTTCAAACCTTCAATTCCTTCACCTAACTCATCTTTTGGAATTCTATATGCAATGTATGAGCAATCTAGATTTAATTCTCTAAATGCTGCACTGTGGATGTTTGGTGATAAAGAATGATCAATTGGATCTCCAATAACTGCAAATGTCTTTCCCATAATATCATCGCGTAATATGATTGATTTAAACTCTAATTGTTATGATGATTATTTTTTCAAGTTAGTGATTTTATTTACTTCGTCAACACTGAACTGACCTGGTGCAACTGGCTTTCCTAGAGAGACATACGTGTATGGACTGCCCAAATACAGGCACAAAATCCTTGAAATTCTGCCAAAATCGCCCATTGCAAATGAGATTAGGTTGTTTTTTCCTTTCTTGCTGTATAACTCAAGCATTCTTGTTGAATCATCAGTTGATTTTGCTGTGCTGACAATTTTTACAAAATTTGAGAATTTACTCATCTGATTCATTTTCTTTTTTAACTCTGCAGAACTTGGAGTTTTCTTAAAGTCATGCCATGAAACAAGTAGTTTTGTTTTTGTTGATTTTAGATATTTTACTAGTGATGAATTTCGTTTCAGAGTGTTAAACTCTACATCAAGTAAATACGGATTATACTCTGCAATCAGTTTTATTATTGCAATTCTTTCTTTTTCATTTCCTGGAAATTGACCTCCTTCAGTTTTTGGTCTTAAGGTACATACTGATTTTTTCAAATCTTTTTTGATTAGTTCTAATGTTTGTGGAATTTGTTCAATTTTTAGAAAATCAAATCTTATCTCAACAAAATCTGATTTTTTTAAAGCAATCTTTAATGTTTGTTTGACTTTGTTAGGTGTTTTTTCTGCAATTGATACACAAGTTTTGTACTTCATCTTATTTTTCTAAAATATATTCATCTGAAACTTCCATACCAAAATGTCTGCCTGTTGCAGGTTTTGAGTGGACCATTACTGTGTCTCCTTTCTTAAGATGTGTAACTGATACTAGTTGTCCATTTGGTTTTACAAAACGAATTGTCTCTGCATCTTGTGCAATTATTCCACCTATCTCTCCTCCGGCCTTTGCTTTGATCATTAGCATTGGTCTTCTCTCAATCTTTGATCTTCCTACGGTTGCTCTCCTTGCCTTTCCTTTAGAATTTAGAATTAATACTTCTGAGCCTGTTTCTACCTCTGACAAATAGTTGGTTGTTCCATCTGGAGATAGCGTGTAGCAGTGTACTGCACCTGCATTGACTCTAAATGGTCTTGGTGATGTAAATGATGATCCAACTGATTCATTATGGACTAAAAACAAAAAGTTTGATCTACTTCCAATTAACATTCCTTCTCCTTTGTGAAGCATTGATGCAGTATCTACGCAAACTCTTTCACCATCTCCTACTTCTTTAATGTCAATAATTTTTGCAGGTTTCATATCGAAACTTCTGGTTCCCAAGTAAACCATGGCTTCTCTTACTTCGTTAATTGATGATGTGTTGAAAATTACCCCATCTACTCCTACTTCTAGAATTGAAAACATCTTTCTGACCTCTTCAGGTGTTCTTGCTACTGCAAAAATTTTGGTATGTATCTTGTGAAGCTTTGCAATAATGTTCTCTAATGGAATTATTTTCCAGTCTTTAACTTCTACAACTACAAAATCTAGACCTTTTTTTGCAATAGTTAAGATATTTTCAATATCTGTATTTGATAACACTTCAAACTTTCTTCCAACTTTTTTGCCCTTTGGTTTTGTTGCATTTTCTTTTTCAAGAACCACATAGTTGGCATTGTTTGAAGGATAAACTGTTTGTAATTTTGTTTTTTTCTTTCCTAATTTTTTTGGATCAAGATATATCATTTTGATTCCTTCATCTTCTAATTGTGGCAAAAGTTTGGATAATTGTGCCTGAGAACCTTTTGGGGCAATAATTAATTCTCTACTCTTACTCAATTTTCTTCATTGCTTCCTTTGCTGTACCTTTTCTGAAAATTATTTCGGCTAGTGCTTCTACCATTTTTTCAGGTGCTTTATGTGCAAAGATGTTTCTTCCATATGTGACACCTTTTGCTCCTGCTGCTATGGCATCTTCAGTCATTTGAAGAATATCTAAATCTGTTTTTGCTTTTGGTCCGCCTGCAATTACAATTGGAACTGGTGTACTCTTTACAACTTTTGAAAATGAATCAATGTCTCCTGTGTACAATGTCTTAACAATATCTGCTCCACATTCTGCTCCAATTCTTGCAACATGTGCAACAACTTCAGGATCATGTGGGTCTTTGATGTTTTCTCCTCTTGGATACATCATTGCTAAGAGTGGCATTCCCCATCTGTGACATTGATCTGCTGTTAATCCTAATTGTTCTAACATTTCAGGTTCTTCTTTTCCTCCAATGTTGATGTGTAATGAAACACCGTCTGCTCCTAATGCAACTGCTTCTTTTACAGTACCTGTGAGCATTTTTCGATTTGGTGATAATGATAATGCAGTGCTACTTGAAAAATGAACTAAAACTCCGACTTTGGGTGGTTTTGGTAATGATTTGATAATTCCTTTGTTAATTATTACACTTGTAAGGCCGTGACCTTCACATTTGTAAATTGTTGATGCTGGGTCTTCAAGACCCTCAATAGGACCATTTGAAATTCCATGGTCCATTGGAATACATAACATCTTTCCTTTTCTAAGAATTCGATTAAGTCTAATTTGGTTACCTGATACCATGAGTGGATCTGCTTTTTGTGCCCTACTTAAAAATAACGTGAACCATTAATCTCAAATTCATTGAAATTTGAGCACAAAACCTCAAAGTTTTTTCTATCAAGGATTAAATAGAATTTCTAAAGGATGAAAGGCAATTGAGTCAGACAACAGAACAATTAGAAAAAAGTGACATTAAAGATATTTTAGAAAATTCTCTTAATGGAAAAAGACCTGGTCCTGAAGACTGTATGAGATTGTTGGAGTCTGATGATGTTCATCTAATGGGACTTGTATCTGGCCATTTGACAAGAAAGCAATTTGGAAAGAAAGCATCTTTTGTCAATAATATTATTTTGAATTACACCAATGTCTGTATTACTGACTGTAAGTTTTGTGCATTTTACAGATCACCTGGTGCTGATGATTCTTACACTTTAACTTTGGAACAAATTGAATCACGTGTAAAAACCGCATGGGACATGTTTAAGATCCGACAGGTCTTGATTCAAGGTGGTCATAACCCAAATCTGAAAATTGAATACTATGAAGATGCATTTAGAATGATTAGGGAGAAATTCCCTAAAGTTGGTGTACATGGATTGTCAACATCAGAAATTGACATGATTGCAAGAGTTGAAAAATCCTCAACAAAAGAAATTTTATCACGACTCAAAGACGCAGGTTTACAATCAATGCCTGGTGCAGGAGCTGAAATCTTGACTGACTCTGTTAAAGAAATCATTAGTCCAAAGAAAATCTCTAGTGATGCTTGGATTAGAATCATGAATGAAGCTCATTCACTTGGAATTCCATCTTCTGCAACAATGATGTACGGACATGTGGAAAACAAAAATGACATTGTTGAACACTTTTTCAAACTTGTAAAATTACAAGAAAAAACCAAAGGATTCATGGCATTTATCCCTTGGAACTTTGAGCCAAACAATACTTTGATGCATGAAGAGGGATTAGTTGAATATGGTACTGGTGGAATTCAACTCTTGAAAATGATTGCAATCTCTAGATTAATCTTTGATGGACTTATACCTCACATACAATCCTCATGGCTGACAAATGGTATCGGTATGGCACAACTAGCTTTACAGTATGGCGCTGATGACTTTGGTGGTACTCTAATTGGAGAAGAAGTAGTTTCATGTACTGGCGCACGCTCAACTGAACTTACTGATAAAATAATCATGGATGCAATTCATCAAATTGGTTATTCAGTTGAAGAGAGAGATAATTTCTATAATCCTATTTCTGTATCATAGTCCATAATCAGACCATTTAGAATCAACTAGATTTTTTGTTTCTTCATCAACTTTTACTTGTTGTTGAATCTCTCTTTCATATCCTTCTTCTTTTGTTTTCTGTGTTGCATCAATTCCCATCTTAGAACCTAGATTGACAAGTGGTGATGCTGGATCCAGTGTATCTGTTGGAGCATTATTGATTATTGTAGTGTCTCTTGCTGCATCTGCTCTTGTTGTAATTGCCCAAATCACATCATTGATGTCATGAACATTGATGTCTTCATCAACTACTACAAACATCTTTGTTAGTGATAACTGCCCCATTCCCCATAATCCCATCATCACTTTTTTTGCTTGACCTGGGTATCTCTTTTTGATTGAAATTATTGCAAATCCTTGGAACCAACCAGCAGCTGGCATACTGAAATCAACTACTTCTGGATGGAACATCTGAATTAGTGGTAAGAATGAGCGTTCGATTACTTTTCCAATATATGCATCCTCTAGAATTGGTTTTCCAACTACTGTTGTAACATAGATTGGATTCTTTCTTCTCATAATTCCTGTTAGTGTGAAAGTTGGATATGGTTCAACTGGTGTATAGTATCCTGTATGATCTCCAAATGGTCCTTCATCTCTGATGTCTGCTGGATCTACGTATCCTTCCAAAACAATTTCTGCATTTGCTGGAACATCCAAATCAATTGTTTTGCATTTTACAGTTTTGATACCTTCTTTTCGTGTAATTCCTGCAAACAAGTATTTGTCTAGTCCTTCTGGCACTGGAGCAATTGATGAAAATACTGTTGCAGGTTCTCCACCAATAATTATTGCAGTTGGAATTTTCTCTCCCTTGTCTTTTGAAATATCTCCGTGATGAGCTCCTCTCTTGTGTTTTTGCCAATGCATTAATGCATGTGTCTTGTCTACAATCTGCATTCTATATACTCCAAGATTCCTAACTCCTGTTTCTGGATGCTTTGTTGCAACCAGTCCTAATGTGATGAATCGTCCTGCATCATTTGGCCAAGATTTCAAAATTGGCAAATCATCAAATGATGCATCAGTAGATGTAGTTTCAGTTACTGGTCCACTAACTTCTGATTTAGGAAACGATGCAGTCATCTTTGAGAGTTCTGGAAGTTTTTTTATTTTGTTTAACAAACCTGATGGCACATCCATCTTTGTCATATCTGCAATGCGTTGTCCGATTTCAGTAAAGTCTGTCATTTCAAGTCCTATCTCTAATCTTTTCATAGAACCAAACGCATTTCCTAAAACTGGCATATCGTAATCTTTTACATCTTCAAAAAGAATTGCAGGTCCGTTTGAATACATCTCTCTTCTCATGATTTCTGCAATTTCTAAATTAGAGTCCACTTGTGTCTTGACTCTCTTTAATTCTCCATTTTTTTCAAGTTCTGAGATAAACTCTTGAATGTCTTCTATTGGCACATTAATTCTGAATCCAGTTCAAGTATAAGCTTAACTGGATTCCATGAATAAATTCTTGAATTGTTTTTATTTTTTTATTAAATAATTCTCTCAAAGTACATAATAGATTCTATATCTTAGAAATTACATGAAAAATATTGTCTTTCTGAGTTTTTTGATATTTTTTGTAATGTCTTTTACTCTTGTTGATGTATATGGGCAATCTGATAATGAACAATCTTCTGAAATAGTTAGCTGTACTGAAGGTTATGAACTAGTTTCCAAACCTTCTGGTGATTCTTCGATATGTGTGAAATCCTCAAGTCTTGAGAATTTTCTTGATAGAGGATACACACTTGCTACTTCAACACAAGAGAATCTACGTGTTGGATTGTTATTTTCAACCTCTGGTGATGCCTCAACATATGGACTTGAAAGTCAACATGCTGCACTAATTGCTATTGATGATTTCAATGAATATTTGAAATACATTGAAAATGAGCAAATAATCTTAGTTCCTGAGATAGTTTCTCTCAAAATTGATCCTGAACATACTCTGGAACAAGTAAAAAGAATGCATCTTGATGGAGTAGATGTTTTCATTGGACCTGACACAAGTGCAGAACTTGAATTTATGAAATCTTATGTTGATTCTGAGGGATTATTGGTTATTAGCACATCTTCAACTGCACCATCTTTGGCAATCGAAGATAATATTTTCCGACTTGTTCCTGATGACACACATCAGACTCGATTACTTGCCCTTCTTGCAGAATCTGCCGGCAGTCCTACTGTGTTTCTTTTAGTTCGTGATGATACATGGGGTAATGATTTTGCAAGTGCAATTGAAGAATATTATTCAGGAAATGTTTCTATAATACATTATGATCCTGTGTCTCCTCTCTATGAACAAACTTTACAACAATTATCTGAATCAATTACCGCAGAGATAACTGCCTCAGAAATAACTACCTCCGATTTTAGAGTTGGTATGATTGGCTTTGGTGAATCTGCTGAATTTTTATCTCGCGCAACTCAATTTGATATACTTGATGATGTGATATGGTTTGGAACTGATTTTACTGCAAATGAGAAAAAAATAACTGAAAATGAAAAAGCCGTTGAATTTGCACAAAATGTTTCATTTAAAGCGCTTCAGTTTTCAGCTGATATTGAAAGTACTGCTTATCAAGAAATTGAAACAAAACTTTTTGGAAAATTAGGATACTTACCAGACATTTATGCATTTACTGCATATGATGCTGTATGGATATTGGGCTTGAGTATGTTAGATGCAGCAAGCACTAATCCAAATGATTTAGCATTAGAAATTCCATCTACTATCACTTCTTACAATGGCGCTCTGGGAAATTTGGAATTAAACGACGCTGGTGATTTAGTCTCTGATAATTATGCTGTTTGGTCTATTGTGGATGGTGCTTGGTACAAAGGCAATTATGCAAAAAATATGGAATCTGGGATAATAGAACTTGTTGAAACTGATTTAGAAGAATTGGCTACTGACGAAACTATTTTGGAAAAATCCGCCCCTCCTGCAGATGATGAGATTCCTATAGCACAACCTTCTACTATAGATGATGAGATTCCTATAACACAACCATCTACTGCATATGACGAACAATCTATTCTTGTAAACTTGTTAATTGCATTGATTATTGTGGTATCTGCAATTGCGGGATTTGCCATTTGGAAACTTCGAACTCTATCAATAAAGTTGAAGAACTTTATTCATACGCAAAAAATTGAACCAACACCAGAACCCGAACCAACACCAGAACCTGAACCAACACCAGAACCTGAACCAACACCAGAACCTGAACCAACACCAGAACCTGAACCAACACCAGAACCTGAACCAACACCAGAACCTGAACCAACACCAGAACCTGAACCAACACCAGAACCTGAACCAACACCAGAACCTGAACCAACACCAGAACCTGAACCAACACCAGAACCTGAACCAACACCAGAACCTGAACCAACACCAGAACCTGAACCAACACCAGAACCTGAACCAACACCAGAACCTGAACCAACACCAGAACCTGAACCAACACCAGAACCTGAACCAACACCAGAACCTGAACCAACACCAGAACCTGAACCAACACCAGAACCTGAACCAACACCAGAACCTGAACCAACACCAGAACCTGAACCAGTTGAACCCAAAGACTCTGTTAGACTACTGTCTTCTAAGGAAATTCTCCAAAAATGTATTCAAACACATTCATCACTTATGACTGATAAAGAAATTGATTTTTCAGATTCATCAATCAAAAATGTGAAGTTTGTATCTAATGAAAAACCAATTTTAGAAATTTTTTCAAATTTAATTCGTGCTTCTCATCATTTGGTTGGCTCTTATGGTCAAATTGAGATTGGTGTAAATGATGATGAGGACATTACATTTTTTGTTAAAGATAACGGAAATGGAATTTCAAAAGAAGAACAAGAGAAAGTTTTTGAGCAAAATGATGGTCCTTTAGGATTGATGGGAACCAAAGAACTAGTTCAAGATATGGGTGGTAAAATTTGGATTGAAAGTGTTTCTTTCCTAGGAACTACTTTTTATTTTTCAATCCCAGTACATCCTAACTCTTAAAATCACTTTCAAATGATGACATCCCTTTAGATCTAAATTGATAGAATGTTTACGTAAAACCTCAATTACATTGGAGGCAATTCTGTCTTTTTGTCATGTCCTCCAGAGCCGAATTTACAGTAAAAGCATAATTCTGACTCCATGTACTTTAGTTGCTCAACTTGAATGGCGCCAAGTTTCAGTGCGATTTTTGTGAGAATTTTGTACTTTAATGGCATTGCTGGAATTACCTCATCCATGTATACTCTGTAATGATCGGGACAAAATTTGAGCGTGACTTTGGCAGGTTCTTTACCCTTCTCGTTTACTTGTTTTGTAAAGTTGATCTGCTCTCGTATGTATTCGTGTTTTGGGCATGGACAGTCTTTTCCACCTGGGTGTTTGTATGCAGGTGTGTTCTTCCAGTCAAAATCTGGAAACTCTTTCTCAAAGTCGTCCATGTGATCCATTAGCAATTTGTGCTTATAAAACTTGATCAAACTTGTCTATGGTAATAACCCAAATGCTCATAAACCCCAGATTATCCATCCAGTTCATGGCAGCTGCTAAAAAGCAAACTAAAAAAGATCTTGAAGACAAGATTGCCGAATTAGAAGCAAAGCTAAACTCACTTTCATCTCAGCTTTCAAAACCAGCTGAAGTGAAACCTGCTGAGACAAAACCAGCTGAAGTGAAACCTGCTGAGACAAAACCTGCTGAGACAAAACCTGCAGAAACTAAACCAGCTGAGACAAAACCAGCTGAAACTGCAAAACCAAAACCAACCTTGCCAAAAGGTATGGGTGAAAAACCAGCAGAAGCTCCTAAACCCGAGGAAGCTCCAAAACCAGCTGAGACAACCGCACAACCTCCAGCAACAGTACAAGATGCTTTAGAGGCCGCATACTATGATGCTCCAATGACTGACTTCCATCAGTATAGAGCAAAAGTAACAGGTTATTCTCCAGCTCCTAACAGATACTTTGTTAGAATGACTGCTCCTGTTGGTAAAGTTCCAACATCTGATTGGAATCAACAAAAAGCATCAGTCACTGGTTACACAGCATGTTCAAACCAATACTATGCAACAAGAGCAAGATTGGCATATCATCCTGCTGACAAAAGATTTGGAACTTTTAGTGGAGTTAACATGACTGTTGAAGGCGTTGCTGCACAAGCACAACAAGCACCAACACCAGAACCACCAAAACCAAAAGGTACACTTCCAAAAGGTTTCTAATTCAAAAACATCTTTTATTTTCTATTTTTAATAATAATATTTTTCTTTGATCATATTCTATACTCTACATGCCTCCAAAAACTATCTGTCCTAATTGTAAACAAAACGAATGGCTTGAAAATCGAGAACTAGGTTATCTTCCAAGAGTGATTAAATTGGATAATGGACAATATGCTGCTGATACTGAAAATGGAACTCATGTGCGAATATGGAGATGTAACAATTGCATGTATGTAATGCAATTTTGGGAACCAGATTAGGCAAAAATCATTTTATTTGAAATTATAATTTTTACATATTATCAATTGATTTTACGAATTTTTTTCATCAAAGGTTCTCTCACGAACAAAATGTAAATAAACAATGTATTCTCTATTGTAAGAAATGGCAGCAAAGCGAAAAGCAAGTACAAAAAAAGATCTTGAAGCAAAGATCGCCGAACTCGAAGCAAAACTATCTAAACTATCATCAGAAATTGATGCCAAACCTGCTGAGACAAAACCAGCTGAAGTGAAACCTGCTGAGACAAAACCAGCTGAAGTGAAACCTGCTGAGACAAAACCAGCTGAAGTGAAACCTGCTGAGACAAAACCTGCAGAAACTAAACCAGCTGAGACAAAACCAGCTGAAACTGCAAAACCAAAACCAACCTTGCCAAAAGGTATGGGTGAAAAACCAGCAGAAGCTCCTAAACCAGAGGAATCTCCAAAACCAGCTGAGACAACAGCACAACCTCCAGCAACTCCTAATGAAGCTCTAGAATCTGCATACTATGATGCTCCAATGACTGACTTCCATCAGTATAGAGCAAAAGTAACAGGTTATTCTCCAGCTCCTAACAGATACTTTGTTAGAATGACTGCTCCTGTTGGTAAAGTTCCAACATCTGATTGGAATCAACAAAAAGCATCAGTCACTGGTTACACAGCATGTTCAAACCAATACTATGCAACAAGAGCAAGATTGGCATATCATCCTGCTGACAAAAGATTTGGAACTTTTAGTGGAGTTAACATGAGTTTTGATGGTGTTCAAATTAAAGAACAAACACAACAAGCACCTCCACCACCTCCAGAACCTGCAAAACCAAAAGGTACACTTCCAAAAGGAATGGGTGATGCACCTCAACCTCAAACTACTGCAAGTAGTGGAGATGGAAAATCAAGACAAGAACAACTAGAAGAGTACGAAAAAGATTACTTGCAAAGAATTGAACAAGAAAAAGCAGAACGTGAACAAGCTTACCAAGAAGCACTTGAAGCTGAAGTTGAAGCAAGAGCTAAACAAACACGAGGTAGCTTGCCAAAAGGTTTTGAACCCGCACCGGAACCAGAACCAGAACCTGCAAAACCAAAAGGTACACTTCCAAAAGGTTTCTGACCTTTCACCTTTTTACTTTATTTTATTCTAAATTTTTAAAATCTTCAAACACTTGTTTGGAATGTCCTGCCGGTTTTACTTTGGGATATATTTTGAAAATTTTTCCTTTTTCATCTACAAGAAAAGTGCTTCTCATAACTCCCATGTACTCTCTACCCATGAATTTCTTTAAACCCCAAACCCCAAATGATTTTGAAATCTCTTTATCCACATCTGCTAATAGTGGAAATTTGATTCCCATTTTGTCACAGAATTTTTTGTGTGAATCCACATCGTCAGGACTGACTCCCACAATTTCAATTCCTTCCTTTTGAAATTTTTTGTAGTCTTTTGCAAATTCATCTGCCTCAGTTGTACATCCTGGAGTGAAATCTTTTGGATAAAAATAGATGACATGCTTTTTACCTTTAAAATCTGATGATTTTACTTTATTTCCATTGGAATCACTGACTTCGAATTTTGGAACCTTTTCTCCTTCTTCAATCATGTTCTATGATCTAATTTTCTGTAATTAATTACTTTTTGACCTCATTTGATCATTAATCTAGTCCGAATCTTTTATATGGAAATTGACGGGGCTTTTGCATATGGTTAGTCCTAGAAATTGGCTTGCAGAAGCAATTGCCACATTTGCATTGGTCTTCTTTGGTCCTTTATCTGTGATTCTTGCAGCAGCGGTCTTCGGTGATGGATTAACTATTGAAGGAATTATTATGATATCTTTGGGCCACGGTGCTGCAATTGCATTTATGGTATATGCATTTGGACATGTTTCTGGTGCTCACATTAATCCTGCAGTGACTATTCCAATGATGATAACAAAAAAGATTGGAATTGCAGACGGAATTGGATACATTGTATTTCAAATAATTGGTGCAATCATTGCAACTGGTACTCTAATTGCTTTGTTCCCTGAGATTGGAAAACCTGTTTTCTGGGGTGCACATGGCGGACCAAGTGAATTACTTGGTGGCAGCTTGATGTCTGGATTAGTACTTGAAATGATTATGACCTTCTTCTTAGTTGTTGTAATCTTTATGACTGCCGTTCACAAGAAAGCTCCAAAGAGTGTTTATGGCGCTGTAATTGGTGGCATGGTGTTCTTACTTCACTTAGTAGGTGTCCCATTAACTGGTGCATCCATGAACCCAGCAAGATCTTTGTCTCCAACATTACTTTCTGGCGATGCCGGATTATGGGAAGTACAATGGCTCTATTGGGTAGGACCAATCGTCGGTGGTATCATTGCTGGTTTGATAATGAACTACATCTATGTCAATAAAGCCGAAAAAGAAGCATAATCCTAACATTTTTAAAAATTTGAAATATTTTTTCTAGTATGACTTCTGCTGATGAAATATCATCAATGTTTGATGCAGAATCTAAAAAATTTGAAAATTTCCTCTCAAATGTATCTGATGATATGGGAATATCTGAAATCATAGAGACATACTATCAAGTCATGAATGTGACTTCAATGATTTCTATGCTTAAACAGCAATTGGATTCTGAAAATCATAAGACGTTGTTAGAACATATCAAAAAGACTGAACAACTCATATCCGGAAAATTCAACAAAGAAACTCATCCCAAAATTTTAGAAAATCTATCAAAATCAATTCAAGATATGACCAAGACATTACAATCAAACCCTGATGAAAAAACTAAGGAACAAATTGAAAACGAATCTCAAATGTTTGAAGAATTAAGAAAAAAAATAAGCACTAAAGAGTTTGTTGAACAATATGACAAAGGATTGGCATGATTGTACAACTAGCACAAAATCTTGTTTCTCTAAAAAAAGAATTTGCAAAAAACTATTCTGGAAAAAGCCAAATGCAAGAAGTCATACCAATTTCTACTTCTGAATCATTTCAAATAAAACAACAAGATTTAGAATTATTGCATCAATTTGCTACAAAGAATCCTATCTATTACAATTCGTACGAAGATGTAGTTAATGATACAAAATGTATTGTCTATGAAGGTGATATTAACCGGTATTGGTTGAATAGCATTCAACACGGTTCAAGTAATGCTCCTTTTTCTCCAACCTGGATAATGTCTGCTTATGTTGCAGCATTGATGACAAAAGAACTTGGATATTTTGAAATTGTTGATATTGGTTCAGGTGATGGCAGAATTGCATTTTGTGCCAAAGTATTGGATATGGAAGCATACAGTATAGAACTTGATGAACAATTAGTAGATCTTCAAAAATTACTTGTTACAACACTTGATTTTCATCCATTTTGTTCTGATGCCACAACCTTTGATTATACATCATTGAATCTGAACAATCCTGCATTCTTTATTGGTGGACTTGCCCAAATGGGTGGTGTTGCTTTGGCAACTGGTGTTATTGAAAAGATTATGTCTCAAGAGTTTTGGAAACAATCTGGATGGGTTTTTGCAGGTACTCTCTCTCAAAAATATGCCCCTGATCCAAAAAATGAGGCTGGATGGGGAACTCTAATTGAAAGCAACAAACTCCACAAACTACAAACAATTCCTCTCCCCACTGTGTGGACATTTCATGAAACTGACGAAACACCGTACATTTTTGCTGAACCTTTGTAATCGCAATCCAAATTAAGCACACATTTACCAAAGTTTTCGGACTCGTTGCATAGCTTGGATAGTGCGAACGCTTGCGGAGCGTTAGGTCGCCGGTTCGAATCCGGTCGGGTCCGCTTATTGCATCTCTTGTATTTTTCTTCGCTGCTTGTTTTTTGTAACAACTGAAGTTCCAACAGCTTTTGCTACTAGAATTGGAGATTCTAGCAAATCACAAGCTGATTCTTGATTTGGATCATTGGATGAAGAAATTATCTTAAATGCCTCAAAAATTATTTTTCTACTACTATTACCAACTTTGATAATCTTCCCTACAACTTCTAAAAAATCTCCTCCATATACTGGTTCAAGGAATTCAACATTTTCGTATGCTCTTAGAAGTCCTTCGTCTCCATCAAGACGAATTGTCAATTCTGTTGCAACATCTCCAAAAAGCTTCATTATGTGAGCGCCATCTAGCAGATTCCCTGCATAATGAACATCATTTGCACTAATGCGTACACGTAATTTTACTTCGAGATGAGTTTCCACAAAATAATCTAATTTTCTTTAGATATTAGGATTTTTCTAAAAATTTAGTTCGTTCTATTGAATCCCTGTTACAACAATGTTCTAAACCACTTTATTCATCTTTTACAAAATTCATTAAGCCGTCTCTAGAGTCCCATGTTATGTATGGTGATGCATGGGATGACATGTCTTCTGAATATGATAATTGCGTAGAAAATAACCCTAATTCTGTCATTTCCAATTTTATCGATAAAGAAATTAAAATCATTTCTAATCTTTGCAAAAATTTTATTCACCCTGAAAAAAAATACACCATAATTGATCTTGGCTGTGGGACTGGTAGAGTATTATTTTCTTTGTACAATATTTTAGGAGATTCTATATCTTACTGGGGTCTTGATGCATCAGAACCAATGATCAAACTATCAAAAACAAAACAATCTCAGTTGAATTTGAAAAACATCTCCTTTCAAAACTATGATGTCACTGATACCAAAATAGATGAATTATTTGATGATGATACTATCAAAATCCCAATGTGTGTTTACAATACTGTAGGTGTCATTCCAATTTCAAAAAGAGAACAATTTTTTGATAATATGAACAGACTAGCAGGAAAAGATGGATTTGTGTTGTTGTCTGCATTTAATGGCGATGATTTTGCATTTGCATCTCCACAAATCTATCATCCAATGAAAAGTATGGTAAAACAAATTGATACAGATTCATTTGATGAAGAAAAATTGGCATTTAGAAACAGTCTTGGATATTATAGTCAGTGGTTCAAAAAAACACAACTTCAACAATTTTTAAAATCTGATGTAGATCCTATCCCAATTGAAGTTCCGATTGATGATGTATCTAGAATCCTTGGCCATGTATTTGTTGATAGATTCATAGAAAATTGATTGTGCAAGACAGTGCAGTCCTATCAGTTAAATCAATTTTTAAATTATTTTCTTTAATGTCTCAAATAGAAGCCCAATACAACGAATTTACCAATTCAATAACTCAGACTCTTTCAAATGTTGATGTCGATCTCTTACTCAAGATAATGTATCTTGAAAGAAAACTTCCAGATGCTCCTCCAATGGTTGAATTAACTATTGACTATAATTCCGGCACAAATATCCAAAACAAACAAGAAGCAGTTAGAGCAAAATATGGATTCCCAATGAATGCTGGTGAGCATGGATTGACTCTAGTTGGTCGAATGACAGTACCATTAATTGAAGAACTCTCTAAAAATCGAGATGTCAAATTCATTTCTGGTAAAGCAACCCCTGCATCATACTGATGCTGGAATTTCTCACTTTTTCTAAATTTTTAAAATAATCTTTTGTCTATTGTTGGCACTAGAAACTTTTTTCTAATTTAGTTAAAAGCAATCCTGCAGTTTTTTGTATTATGAGGACATACACTTCTTGGGGGATCTGTATTTGCGAGGAATATTTGAGTCACTAATTGTATTTGGTATAATGACTGGATTGCTATTGCCAGCAAGATTACTTTTTGTTGAATTTGTTTCTGATGATTGGTTAGGTTCCTTTGGTATTATCACTGCTATTTCTATGTCTGTCATAATTTTAGCAAAGAAACAGAAATTAGGATTCTTTGGTTCTATGCTTGAGAGACAAATCTACAAATTTCAAAAGGGAAAACGTGGAATTGTAGTATTTGGTGAATCTGTATTTTTGCTTTTGATTTTAGGTACGATGATTGTAGCAATTGATCAAGGTAGCTCAATTCACTCTCAATACATGTTACAAAATTTTGAAACTATTCCAATGATGAATTCTCCAGAACAAGTTTTGGAAATGACAACTGAAATGAGTCCTACTGATTGGATTGTTGGATTCTTGTTAGCACCTTCAGCATTATTGACTGAATTTCCTAAAATGAGTGCAGCGATTGCATCCATTGATCAATCCCTTGATGGATGGTTAATGCATTTTTACACTGTAGGATTTGTAGAATATTTGGAGTTGTTGGGAATTTTGATTTTCTATAGAGTTTCATTTAAGAGAAAAATCTCTGTTACTGCCAATCAATTGTATGTCAAGGCTGCAATTTAACATCATTAATTCCTACGATATGATTATCTTAAATATTATAACATAATACGACAATGGTGAGTCGCGAAGATTTCAATTCTTCATCAATCAAAGTGCAAGACATTATGACACGTGCACTAATTACCGTAAATCCTAACACAACTGCATTGCAGGTGGCAAAAATGATGGAACAAGGAGGAATAGGTGCAGTCATTGTAAAAGATGGTGATGATCTTGTAGGTATTGTTACTGACAGAGATTACGCAACAAAGATTGCTGCAAATAATCTTCCTTTTGACACTACTGTTGAGAAAATAATGTCTTCTCCATTAATCACAATTAATCAAGGAGAGCCAATATCTGCTGCTGCAGAAACAATGGCTAGTAAAAAAATAAGAAAACTTGCAGTATCTGATAATGGTAACATTACTGGAATTATCACTTCTACTGATTTAGTTAATCAACTAGCAAAGTAACTAGTACGTTTTTGTCTTTCTAAGAAATAACGTAACTGATGCCATATAACATGCAGTAGCAATCATTTCAGAAATTAATGATGCTATGAATGGCTCTATTCCAATTTCTAGAAAATAGTAAAAAGTTGGCCATCTTATTCCAAGGTAAACAATTTCTCCTACTCCAAATGATGAAATTAATGCAAGTAACTCTTTTTTGATTAATTCTCTTTTCATAGATTTGTAACGATCTTTGTTATCCCAATAGAACAATCCTGAAAAAATTCCAAAATAAACAACATATCCAAAAATTATGGTAAAGGTTGTGTTTAGATAATTGTCGTATCCTGATAACATTTGAGCAAACACTGCAGAAAGTGATGCAGAGATTACAAAACATATGAGAAAACTCCTGTTGATTCTAAGTAGCTGCTGATTTAGTTTCATGATTTTTCAATAATTTGATAACTAATATTTTGTTAGAGTTTTGAGCAAATTATGAAGCGATGCAAATGGGCTACAGAGGAGCCAAACATAACCTATCATGATAAAGAATGGGGAAGACCTCAACATAATGATCAAAAATTATTTGAATTTTTAGTCCTGGAGGGTGCTCAGGCTGGTCTTTCATGGGTAACTATTCTCAAGCGTCGAAATGGCTACAAAAAAGCATTTTCTGATTTTGATGTCCTCAAAGTTTCAAAATATTCTGAAAAACGAATATTGAAATTATTGCAAGACGAATCCATAATTCGAAACAAACTCAAAATCAATTCTGCAGTAAATAATGCAAAACAATTTCTCAAAATCCAAGAAGAATTTGGTTCTTTTGACAAATATCTCTGGAGTTTTGTAAATGGAAAACCAATCAAAAATAAATTCAAAAAATTATCTGATTTACCTGCATCAACTGAAATATCTGAAAAGCTTAGCAAAGACCTCAAAAAACATGGATTTAGTTTTGTTGGACCTACAATATGTTATGCATTAATGCAGGCAATAGGAATGGTCAATGATCATACAACTGAGTGTTTTTTGCATGGAAAATGATTTTATTCTCCTACAATCTTGAAAAATTATGGCAGAAGGAACATTTGCAACATCTGTAACTTGTATGGATGGTAGAATACAACTACCTCTTGCAAAATGGATCAAAGAAAATTATTCTGTTGATTATGTTGATGCAATTACAGAACCAGGTGTTGATAAAAAAGTTTCAGACAATTCTGATCTTGAATCCATAAAGACAAAAGTTGGAATTTCAATTAATGCACACAAATCCGAACTAATCGTAGTGTCAGGTCACTATGATTGTGCTGGTAACCCAGTTTCAGATGAAGAACACAAATCCCAAATCAAAAAAGGTGTTGAAGTTATTTCATCTTGGAATACTGGTGCTAAAGTTATCGGTGTTTGGGTTGACGATACTTGGAATATCAACGTGTTATAGAATAATGGGTTCAAAACTTTCTCATTTTTCAAAAACAGCAGGACCTGGAATTTTATTTGCTTGTACTGCCATAGGCGTCTCACACTTAATCCAGTCGACTCGTGCTGGCGCTGATTTTGGTTTAATGATCTTGGGGTTTGTTGTGCTTGCAACTGTGCTCAAATATCCTTTCTTTGAGTTTGGTTCTCGTTATGCAAACTCTACTCAAACAAGTATCATTGATGGATACAAAAAACTTGGAAAGCCAGCACTGTGGATGTATTTTATAATCACAATCTGTTCAATGTTTTTTGTAACTGGTGCAGTAGGATTTGTAACTGCTGGATTTTTCGAGAATTTGTTTGGAATTGATTTTCTTGAAGAGTTCACTGTAGTTATTTTATTTGCAATTTGTGTTGGGATTCTAGCTGTTGGAAAATACAACGTTCTTGATAGTTTGATTAAGATTATTGCAATTGTTTTACTTGTCTCAACTGTTTCAGCCTTTTTGTTAGCATTGTATAATGGTCCAATAGAAGAGGTTTCTGGATTTGCTCCAAAAGAACTTTGGAATTTGACTGGAATCTTTTTCTTATTAGCATTAATGGGTTGGATGCCTGCTCCTCTTGATCTTTCTAGCTGGAATAGTTTATGGACACTTGAAAGATCAAAACAAACTAGTTATCGACCAAAATTAAAAGAAACACTGTTAGAATTCAGATTGGCTTATCTGATAACTGGTATCTTGGCAGTCATGTTTGTTGTATTAGGTACTTTCATTTTCTATGGTTCAGGTGAAGAATTACCAAACAGTAATTCTAGTTTTGCTCACAAAGTTGTAACATTGTATACTCAGACTATTGGTGAGTGGAGTTATGTCGTTATTGCAGCTTCTGCATTTTCTGTAATGTTTGGAACCATAATTGCGTTGTTTGATGGGTATTCTCGTTCCTTACAAAGAACTGTAGAATTGATTTTTTCTAAAAAAGAAGAGGCAATACGTACAAAATTCAAGACATTTTATGTTATTTTTCTGATCGTTCTGTCGGTTGGCTCATTGATTGTGATTTTCCAATTTGCAGGAAATCTAAAAGAATTAGTCGATTTTGCTACCGTTTTGTCTTTTGTAGTCGCGCCAGTTATTGCGATATTTAATTTCAGATTGGTTACTGGAAAGTATCTTCCAAAAGAATCTCAACCTTCAACTCTGTTGAGAATTTTGAGTTTTGCAGGAATTGTATTCCTTAGTGGATTTGCAATATTCTTCTTGGCAATGAAATTCTTATCATAATTTGTACCATAAGCTTAGCCTTAGCAAGTTTTTTTAATAGAAAATAACACAATACTTTTGAAAATCATGCGAATTTCTCCAAAAATGAAAAAAGCTCTCAATGATCAAATTGCTTTAGAGGCTGCAGCTTCTAATAGCTACTTGGCAATGGCTTCATGGTGTGAAGTTACAGGATACCAAGGCGGTGCTGATTTTTTTTATGCACAATCTGATGAGGAAAAAACTCACATGCTAAAAATAATCCATTACCTAAATGACATTGGAGCTACCGCAACAATTCCTGCAGTAAAAGCACCAACAAGTTCTTACAAATCACTTGAAGGTGTAGTTAAAACTGCTCTAAAAAGTGAACAAACTGTTACAAAAGCAATTCACAAAATGGTTGAACTCTCTCACAAAGAAAAAGATCATTGCACATATGCATTTTTAGAATGGTTTGTCAACGAACAAGTACAAGAAGAAACAAAATTTGAAACTATATTGCAAAAATTTGATCTTCTTGGCAGAGACAAATTAGGAATTAATGAAGTAGACAAATTCTTAGCTGCCCAAGCTGGCGATTCTGCTCCTCCTGCAGCTTAGAACTTTTTTTTAAAATAATTAACACGGTATTGTTTTCAATTTTGTTTTAATTTCAATTCGCTCTAAACTCTAAGGTTTGTATTTTTCACATTTACAGCCTCGAACCATACATTTTCCATTTCCATCCATATGAATTGAATTATCATGATAACATCCAATTATATTATTACTGCACTTCATTTTGATTTTCCTCAAATTAGAAATTATTTTGACTCGTTATGGTCTTTACCAATGTGAGTAGCAAGGTCAATTACACTACTTCCAAAGTCCTTTCCGCAAAACTTGCAATGAAACGTATACTCATTTGACAAGGACAATTCTTGAACATAATATTATTTAAAAAATTTCTAATCTTGATTGATTTATCCGTAAATTAGACAATGTTCGCATTCACAAACATCTTGTTTTCCTGCTTTCTTCAAACAATTCTTGTGTTGCCCTGCTTGACACTGGACACAAATCTCATCTAGGTTCTCAACAGATGTATATTTTTTTGATTGATCAAATCCAAAACCTCCATCTTGTGGTCCTACCATATTTTTACATGTATGATGTAGTATTTCTAGTTCACTGATTTATTGCAGATTTTATTGTATCAAGTAATTCATTTTTATGTTCTTCAATGATTCCTCTTATCTCAAATGAATCAACATATCCTCCAGCTGATGCACGTGTTGCTTTTAGTAAATAATGCAATGCACCCTCTTCAATTTTTCCAATATAGTATCCATACAAAAAATCTATTTCATTTTCACACTTCCAAATTTTTTTAATGTTTGGAAATGTTTGTTTTATCTCCGAATTAATTTCTAAAATTCTATTTTTTATGTATTGATCAAGTGATTTTCTAATTGTGGAATCTTGTAACAATTGTAATTTGTTTAGAATCCTTGTTTTTAGTCCTTTTTCTCATCATTGGCATCTTCTGGGTTATCCCACATGTGCATTGTTCCTCTGATCATAAATGAGCCTACGATAATGGCTACTAGCCCTCCTACGATAAACACAAAAAATTTACCTACGTCTTTTATGCTTGCCAATGATGCTTTATTGTTGTCATTCTAATTATAATTGTCTAAGTGATTCAATTAGATTCAATAATGAGATTGAAATGAATTTTATCATATGTCTAGGATTAAACAAATCGCTATTTGGATTGGAATAATCGGTGGAGGAATAGGATTCTTCTTCTTTTCAATAGAAGCTGCAGAATTTATGCGATAATTCTCAAAAATTAATTACATCCTAACAACTTGTAAAAATATTGTTTGAAATTACTGAAGAAATCAAGAACTTTTTGAATCTACAAAAATTAGGTTATGTTGCCACAGTATCTTCCGATGGAATGCCAAACATTTCTCCTAAGGGAACCATAATTGGATGGTCAAAAAACCAATTAGCATTTGCAGACATTCGTTCTCCTGACACCATGAAAAATTTGCAGACTAATCCTAATGTCGAAATTAATGTAATTGATCCTTTGTTACGCAAGGGATTTTTATTCAAAGGTTCAGCCAAAATCCTTGAAGATTCCACTATTTATGATGAAATCTTGAACTATTATCGTAATAATGGCATAAAGAGTCCAATCAACTCAATTGTTCTAGTTGATGTGGCTGAAATTTCAGAAGTAACTTCCCCTCTATATGATATGGGTATTGGTGAAGAGGAAATTAAATCAAAATGGAAAAAGCATTTTGATAGTTTATGATTTTTCTGATTTTAATTTGTCTAATTCTTTTTTAGTCTCTTCATGCTCTTCTCTTTCTTTTTCTAAAAGCAATTGAATTGCTTCTAATTCTTTATGTGCATTGTTTAATTTTGATTTTAACGAGCCTACAACAGCACTTGCAGCCTCTATTACTCCAGCAGAACTTTTGTTATCTCCTTGTATGAATTCTCTTTCTTTTGGTGTAAGAATATTGGTATCTTGAAATTCATCTTTTTTGTTTAATTCTTCTTTTGCATTGTATAATCGTGAATTTGCCTCATCTAGTTCCTTTTCTGCTTCGACTTGCTGTTTTCTAATTTGAGATAGCATTGATTGCTCTGATGCAACACTTTCTTTAGTTTTCTCATATTCTTTTGTAATTTCTTCTAACTCTTGTTTTACCTTTGATAAGTTCTCTTCTGTTTTTGTAAACTCTTCAAATGATTCTGAATTTTTGATTTTCTCTGATTCTATAATTTTTTCTTTAGTTTCTTTGTATTCTCGTAAAACAATGTCTAACTCCATTTTTTTTTGATTAAGTTCCTTTTTAACTAACATCAAATTACTAACCGCTGTTTCATATTCTTCTTTGACTGAATCAATTTTTTGTTGAATATCATTTAACTCATCTTGTTTTCTTCTAAACTCATTTTGTAGACTTTCAACTTCAGTTTCTAATTCTTTTTTTAGAACAGATTCTTCATTATTTTCTGATACTGCGTCTTCCTTTTTCCCAAACAATCCCAATTCATTTCTCACCGTATTTCTCTAAGAGACCCATCTTTCTTTATGGTTGTTTTGTTCTGTGTCTGATGAATTTGAGATAGAATCCCAATCCTCCAATTAACAGACCTGCAACCCATGTTGCTATGCTCATGCTTTTAGGAACAATTGCTTCTTGTGGGCCTATGATGAGTAATAGTGCCCCTAAGATGATTAATGCAAATCCTCCACTCCTTTTTGATTTGTTGTGCTCAGAATGGGCCATTTTTTACGTATACTCTGATATTGTTTTTGCTACTTGCTTTCTTCCAATATCTGAAATGAATGGACCTATCTTTGGACCTCTAGATGTCCCCAAAATAATCTGATAAAGTATTTTGAAGAAATCTTTTGGTTGCACATCATTTGATTTTGCAATTTGGTAAATTGTATTTTGAATATCTTCTGGTTCTTCGTCTGCTCCTAATGCTTCAGACAAAATCTTTAATGCTTTTTTTGAAGTTTCATCTAAATCGATTTGTGTTTTCTCTTGTTCATCAAATTCATCTGAATAATTACCTGCAAGATCTATGAGTTTTTCAATTTCTGGTTCTGGATTTTTTATAACTCCATAATCTAGTAATTTTTTCATCACTCTTTCGTTTCTGTTTTCTTTGAATATCTTTGCTAATTCAATTAACAATCTATAGTTTACATGTGTACTTGCTTGCTTTGGCGGATTTAACAAATTAACATACTCGTACAGTCCTTTTGATTTTGTGAGTTTTGCTGGATTGTCTACTTTGATTCTTCCAAAGAAGATATCTTCTAATTCATTATATTCACTCATCAATGATGGAATGTCTTCTAACCCTAATTCTCTTGCACCTGTGATTCTTTTGTATAGTAACAATAGAATTGATTTTGGACTGCCAAACTCCATCCATCTTTGAGCAGTCAACACATTTCCTAGAGATTTTGAAATCTTTTTTCCACCTTTATCTAGAAACATTTCATATTTTACGTGATGAGGATGTGGGAACTGTAAAATTTCATCTGCTACCCAATCATTTACTTTGACTGAGTCCATGATATCTTTCCCATATGCTTCAAATCTAATATCAAATGCAGACCATCTTGCAGCAAACTCTACTTTCCAGGCTAGTTTCCCTAAATCTTTTGTAATGTCTGCTTCTCCTTCATAACCACATCCTTTGACCATTTTCCCACCGATTTCTGCATCATGGCATCTGTACTTTACCTTCTTTTCATCAGCAATGTACTCTATTGCTTCTGCTGTGTAGAGACGATTACAATTAGCACATACTGGGAAATATGGCAAATATTTTTGATATTTCTCTTGTCCTACTAGTTCTGCAATTTTATCTCCAATCTTTGTACTGTTTTGGAGGATTGTGTGGATTTGGTCTTTGAGTAATCCTTGTTTGTAAGTGTCTTTGGCTCGTCTGAATTCATATTTTATTCCAACTTCGTCTAGTCCTTCTAAGAGTATACTGCTCATATGCATTCCATACGAATCATGTTCTCCATATGGATCTGGAATGAGTGAAACTGGTTTTGCAATATGTTCTTCTAATCCAAAATCTTTCATTCCTTCAGGAATTTTTCTTAATCCATCAAGATCATCTGAATATGCAATTAATTCTGATTTGTATCCTAAATTCTCTAACGCAAGTTTAACACCATATGCTCTTACTGCATCACCTAAACTTCCAATGTGTGGAATTCCGGATGCACCAAGACCGCTTTCGACTCTTAAAACATCTGTATTTCTACCAAGTGCTTTTTCTCTTTCTAGTAATTCATATGCTAACTTGTCAATCCAAGTCCCTTTACCAATAATTTCTTGTTCAGACATTTACTAACTCAACTCTTTTGCCATGTATGGCCCATATAACGAATACCCTAATTTTTGGTAATACTCTCTTGTTCCAACTGCACTAATTACCAACATCTTCTTTGCATCAAACTCTTCTTTTGATATTTTCTCAGCTTCTTTCATCAATTTTTTACCAAATCCTGAATGCTGAATTTCATTTTCTTCTTTTTCTCCAATCTTTAGAGACTTTCCATAAACATGTAATTCTCTTACAATACATGTGTCTTTGACTTCATCTCTATGTGCATCATCACTTGGTTTTCTTAATCTCAAAAATCCATAAATTGATTCATCTTCATCCTCAAATGACAAGAACACTTCTTTTCCTCCTGATGAATCATAATTGATTCGTGTTAGTTTGATGTCTCTTTCCTCTGGGTTGGATTTGGTTAATCCTGCCTCTCGGCATCTGATACATTTGCATTTTAGTCCTTGTTTTGTCAAATTTTGATGCACAATCTGTCTTAGATTGCCTGATTTTGGACCTGCGATAATCTCATTTGGAGATATTTCTCTTTGAACACGCATGATTCTGACCCATTTTGGGATGTCTTTCTTTACTTCTGTTAGAACCTGAATCATATCTTCATCTGAATATGGAGTGTATTTTCCGTCCTTGTATTCTTGATACATTGGGGTGTTTTCGATAACTAATGATGGATATATTTTGAGCATATCTGGACGTAACTGTGAATCTGAAAACAATTTTTTAAAATCTGCAATGTCTCCTTCTGGCGTCATTGTAGGAAGTCCTGGCATCATATGTGCAACTAGTTTGTAACCTGCATCTTTTGAAATTTGAAATGATTCGACTACGTCATTGTAATTGTGACCTCTGTTGATAATATTGTAGACTCTTTCTTGCAGTGACTGTACCCCAATCTCTATTCTTGTCACTCCATAATCTAACATCCAATCAACATGTTCTTTTTTACAAAAATCTGGCTTTGTTTCAATTGTAAATCCTACATTTCTTATTGATGCATGTTCATTGTTTGATTTTGCTTCTTCCAAATTTTTAGAGTCTGTACCATTTAGCGCATCATAACATGATTTGATAAAATTTTCTTGGTAATCTCTGGGCATAAAGAGAAATGTCCCTCCGACAATTACTATCTCCATTTTTGATGGGTCATGTCCAAATGCAATCAGCTTATCAATTTTAGTTGTGATTTGTAATTTTGGATCATACTCGTTTTCAATTGCATTTAGAGTTGATGGTTCATTTCCTGTGTAACTGTTTGGTGAATTAAATTCAATTCCTCCTGGGCAATATGTACATCTTCCATGTGGACATGCATATGGTTTTGGCATTAATGCAACTACTGCAACTCCTGATGCAGTTTTTGCAGGTTTCTTTAACAAGACTTTTCTGAGTTTATCAAATTCTGATTCTTTTGCCATTGAAAGTATTTCGTGATTTCTTGGAATTCTTTCAAGTGAGTATTTGGCACAAATTCTCTTTATCTCTTCTTTTACTTGCTTTTTGCTTGGTTCATTGATTGTAAGCAAATTCTGAGTAATTTCACTACATGCCTTTGAGAATACTGAATCTAACTTACTCATGGATACTCACACTGATTTGGACATAAATTCGTTAAATAATTTGGCTAATTTTGAGCCTATCGTCGCCTAGTTTTCTTTTTTGATTTTGATGCTTTTCTAACTACTTTTCTCTTTGTAGTCTTTCTAGCTGGTTTTCTCTTTACAGTCTTTTTCTTTGCAGCAGTCTTTCTCTTTGTAGTCTTTCTAACTGGTTTTCTCTTTACAGTCTTTTTCTTTGCAGCAGTCTTTCTCTTTGTAGTCTTTCTAGCTGGTTTTTTGGAAATACTTACTTTAAGATTCTTTAATTCATTTAATTCATCTTGAATTTTCTTGATCTCTGCAACCATCCTTTCTTTGAATGATTGGCTATCTGCATCAGCTGACATGTTACTAATTTTCACGAATTTTTGTAGAATTTAAGACTTGCTCGGTTTACTCTGGCTTTTGTTCTATGCTTTGTTCTGGTTCACCACTTCCACTTCTTTGCTCTTTTCTGTATTCCATCTTTAACCAAATTGGTGTAATTATTGTAGTGACTGCAACCATGATTACAATTGTAGAGTATACTTCTGATGTTAATACTCCTGCAGTAACTCCTACTCCTGCAACAATTAATCCTACTTCTCCTCTTGAAATCATTCCAATACCCACTCTCATTCCCTGAGCTTTGTTTTTCAAGAAGAACATTGCTGGCAATCCACAACCTAACAACTTTGTAACAATTGCAACTGCAATGATTACTCCACTGATCATCAAAATATTCAAATCAACTGCCCGTAGGTCTACCTGCGCTCCAATAATTGCAAAGAATAACGGTGCAAAAATCAATCCAATCTTTCCGATATAATTCTCAACCTTTTCAAACACTTTGGTAGTCGACAATGCCATTCCTACTGCAAACGCACCAACAATCGGTGACAATCCAATTGAGCCTGCAAGCGCTGCAGCACCAAAGAACGACGCTGTGGCTATTCCTTCAACACTACCCTTTGCCTTCCATAAACGTGGAGTGATGACTTTGGGAATTACTATTACTGCTACAATTAACATAATTGCAAAGAATCCTAGTACTTGCAAAATTGTTATCATCACATCTGTGATTACTATGCTTTCAATTCCTGCATCTGAACCTGTTATTGAAATTACAACTGACAAAACTGCAATCGCTAATATGTCATCAACTACTGCAGCACCAATAATCAATCTAGCTTCAGGTGCCTTTAGCTTACCAAATTCACTAAGTACTTGAATCGAAATTGCAATACTGGTAGCTGTGAGCGCTGTTGCAATTAACATCGATTCTAACGCTTCGAATCCAAAAAATCCAAAAATTAGAAAACCTGCAAAGAACGGGACTACCACCCCTAATGTCCCAACGGTAAACGACGCCTTTCCACCTTTCAGGAATTCTTTTGGTGTCATTTCTAATCCTGCCATAAACAAAATTACAATTGCGCCCATTTCTCCTAGAATTTTTATCTCATCATTGATGTGCAACAACTGTTTTCCATCTATGATGAAAAACTGACCTAACGCAAATGGTCCAACAATCATTCCTGCTAATAATTCGCCTAATACAATTGGAAGCTTTAATCTCAAGAAAAGCTCTGCCATTAATTTAGCTGCAAAAAGGAGTATGCCAATCCCGATAATTGTTTCAATGAAATGTGCATCTGCAGCCATCTTTCTCTTATTGTTCTGGAGAAATCTGTAATATAAGGCGATACTAGGTTGAAAATTATTTTACTATTGTTAAATTATGCAATTTTTTGTGAATTTACAAAAACACCTTTCTTAGAAACAATTTGGCCTATCTCCTGACTTGAGATCTTGTATTTTTTGAATATTGATTTGATTTTTGTTGCCTGATCTTTTGGTGCCACCACACAAAATCCTACCCCCATGTTGAATGTCTTGTACATTTCTTCAGACTTTACTCCTTGTTCTGCAATGAGACCCATGATTGGTGGGATTTTTGGCAAGGAATCTATTTCGTAGCCTATTTTCTTTAGTCGTAACAGTTTGGTAAATGAGCCTCCAGTTATATGTGCAAGACCGTTAATCTTGCATTTTTCAACCATCTCTAAAACTGGTTTTGTATAGATTTCAGTTGGTTTTAGTAATGCATCCCCAATGGTTCCTACTCCTTTTACTTTGTCTTTAACTGAATATTTTTTCAATAATGCTTTTCTTGCAAGTGAATACCCGTTTGAATGAATTCCTGTACTGTTTGCACCAATTATTACGTCTCCTGCTCTTATTTTGTTTCCAAGCACCATCTGTTTTTTCTCTACTAATCCTACAACCATCCCTGCTAGATCAAATGCAAAACCTTTCCCTTCTATGACATCTGGCATGATTGCAGTCTCTCCTCCTACAATTGGCATTGCAGATTTTTTTGCACCTTTCACCAACCCTTCTACAATTTTTTTGAAAATTGGCACATCATTTTTGTTTGCAGCAATGTAATCTACAAATGATATTGGTGTTGCACCAATACAGATTATATCATTAACATTCATTGCAACACAATCAATTCCTATTGTGTTGTATTTTTTCATCATGTTTGCAATAACTACTTTGGTTCCAACCCCATCAGTATGTGTAGCTAAAAGTTTTCCTCCTGGAATTTCTACAATTCCTGCATAATGACCAAACCCATGTGCTATCTTTGCTTTTTTTTGTAGTTTATGAGTTGATGAAATTAATTTGCCAATTGCCATCTGGCTTTGTTTAATTTTGGAAATGTCTACTCCTGCTTTTTTGTAGGTTAGAGCCATAGTTTGTTGCCCTCTTGTTGTGAATAAAAGAATTTGCCCGTTATCTCGATCACATGTACATTCCAGCTATCTCTTCTCTATGTTCTACATATTTTTGAGACAACTCACTAAACTCTGAATGAATTCTATCTTTTTCTTCTTGCAGATCCGTTGTGTCTATGTCTGTATCATAGAATCGATTTAAAGCCTCAATTAATGTGGCTGCAGCCCCAGAATCTGTGGTATCTCTACTTGCCTTTGCCAACAATGTCAATCCTTGAATTTCTCTTACCAAACATTCGTTTAGTATTCCTCCTGGAATTCCTGTGATGAATCCTTGTGGAATCATACTGATGTCTTTGTCGGCCATGGTTCTTACCAAATCTTCTTCAGCAGCACAATACGCTTTATCGTCGTGTTCCGTACTTGCAACTCCGTCTAAAATAACAATTTCTTTTGATCCCTTTGCCGCGGCCCAATCTAAAATTGATGCAACCAACGAATACAGACCTTCCATTCTTAGTGTAATTTCGCAAATAATTGCACAAATTGTACCTTCTTTGTTTGCATAGAATCTAAATGGGTGACGTAATCTGCCTCTCATAAATACTGTTGATGGTGGAAGATGTTTTGATCTCATAACTGCAATTTCATCCATTTCTAATTTCTCAATTATGTGATTAATTGCAACAGGTCCCACTAAACCTGCACCAACAAAACCTGCAAAAATTACAGGACTCTTTAACTCTCTTTTCTTTATTTCAAAAACTTCTGCTTCTGGAAATTCTTTTGGCACTGTTTACGTCGATTTGTTCTGTCTAATTACTATACTGACTAAGTATTTTGTACACTTTTTGTTAGACAGAATTTAGTAATCTTTCTGTAATAATTAGAACTTAAGACCAAAAACGGTTTGTTACTTGGTGACAGTTCTAACTATGATCTCATTTTGTAAAATAGTATTTAGCATATCCTGATGATTTGTATGAATCATTTCTACGTGTCTTTTTTATGTAAATTGTGTTTAGTATTGTTGTACAATTGATGGGAGTCATTCATCAATCCTGTGCCAGACCATAGCGTTTTGTCAGGTCAAAAATGGCCTGACTCTTCCCTTACTTTGTTCGTAAAACTCAAAATTTTACTAATGATTCATCAGTGCCCGCTAAATATCAAAATTCCAAATTTTGTGCATGAGGGGCATAGGATACATGCTTGTAATGGGCGTATTTTTCACGATTTTTCTAAATTCCGCACATGCTCAAACTGTGGGGGATCAGACAACTTTGTCAGGAGATCTACAAAACAATCCTATTGCCCAAGACATTCTTAAAAAAATTGAACAAAGTAAAAAATGGATTGCAAAAATTGAACAAAGAAATTTTGAAGATTCTCAACGACAAGCAGAATTAGAACAAAAGCGTGCTGAAATTTTACAAAGTTTGGAAGACGATTTAAGAAAATGGGAAGAACTTTGGGGTTACTATACATTTGATAATATACTTGAAAGAGCATTAGAAAATAGTCCTGCAAAGGACACTTCTAGCATTTATGATCATCCTCTAAAATTTACTGCTTCTAAAATTAATGCTGGAAAAGAAGCTTTGCAAAAAGTAATCTTAGAAGGGGGAAATTCTGAACAAGCAAGAGACGCATTTGTCAAAGCTGCAAAAATAACAAGAGCTGAAATGGTGTCTGTTAATGCATTTTATAATATTTTGAACAATAATGCTTACTACAATCAACAAGTACTCTTTGAATCTGATGGTAGATTCAACTATGATTTGTCTGGGGAAGAATTGAGAAAATACTATCAAGATTTTAGAACAAATCCTGCATATTTTGAAGCAAATCCTCTTGATGAAGTTTCTTGGTCTGATCTTGGCAAAACTAATTTTGATACTGAATGTAGAACAGGACATGTTTTAGTTTACAGAACTCATGCAGATGATTATGTTTGCACTACTGAATATACTGCTGAAATGTGGGTACGACATGATATGGGAAAACTTGCTAATGGAATTAATGAAGAACGACATAATCTGCTAAATGAACAGAAATTCAACAAAGACAGAATTTTACAAAAGGCAGATAGTTTAAACTCTAAAATCAAAACCATACAAACACACTATGAAGCAGAAATCTCAGAAATACTTGCAAAATATGACTCCCTTATGACTGATATCGAACTAGACAAACGTGCTGAAGAAAAACAAATTCTTGAAAATTCTGACTCTGATTCAAAAAAGACAATCAGTCAACAAATTGCCAATATTCGAGAAAAATTTGATGAACTTGAAAAAAACACTCTTGATGAAAAAGACGACGTTTTGAAGATTCTAGCAAATCAACATATTACCTCAATAGAAGAATTTGCATCTCTCTATGAACTTGATGATGAAATCAAAATTGAATGGAATGCTGATTCTCTGACTTTTTACCCATCTGCATATTATTTTCCACAACAATCTGAATCTAGTTTAATCGTAAAGACTAGTTCTGAAAATACTATTTCTGATTTTCTTGTTGATGACACAAGTTTCAAAAATGCATTTGGTGAAAAAATACATTCACTAAAACCAGGTCAATTAGTTCAGATTGCTTCTGATGTTACAAATAATGATAATTTTTCAAAAAAATTTGTTTATCTAGTTGAAATTAAAGATGAACAAAATCAAATAGTTCAACCTCTAAAGTGGATAACAGGCCAACTTGATTCAGATCAAGTCCTTAATTTGGGATTGTCTTGGATTCCACAAACTCCTGGTAATTTTTATGCAGATGTTTTTGTTGGAACTAGCTTAGACTTTGTGTCTCACACAGAAACCATTTCTATTTCTGTAACTCCACAAGATCATTTGTCCTAAACTTGATGTTTAGTTGTTCTTTTGCATAAAGAGACTCAGCATTGTATGGCCCTTGTCTGTAATTGTATAGATCATATTTGATCCAACTGCTTCTTTTTTGACAAAGTTGTAATCAACACATAGGTGAAGATAGTTCAGAAATGACTTTTTCATTCTGATCTTTGATTTTGAATACAATTCTGAGAATGTCATTGGATTTCCTCTTAATTGATACAGTAATTTCAGTAATGACAATGTACTGTAATCTCTAGTTCTTGCTTTTACTGCTCCTAGAATTTCTTCATCTCTTTTGATTATGAAATCTTCGAATTGCTCTGCCACTTCTAGTGGTACGTATGTTAGTCTTGCTCGCATCATACCGTATGGTACGGTACATTACTTTATTAGTCTTTAACTTGAGCTTTGTTGATCTTTCTAGCTGATTTTTTTACACTTGTATTTGACGCCTATAACATCAATTCATCATATATGATCTGAATACGATCTGCTATTATCTGTGGGAATAGCCTAATGTCATAAATACCCCCTTTTTTGAAAATTATTTATGAAAAAAATTGAGGCTGTCATTAGGAGAAAAAATTTTCCGACGATTAAATCTCATTTACATATTATTGGTAGTTACATTATAGATAAACGAAATTTAGAAGACAGTAACATCTATGATGAATCAAAAGGTTCACGTGTAGGTTCTACTGGTCTCAAATCAATTCCTTTAGCAAAAATCGAAATGGTGGTACCTGACAAAGATGCACGAAAAGTTGTTGAAATGATTTCTACAAACTCTGGGTTATCTGCAACCCATGGTGGCAAGATCTTTGTATCTGAAATGGAAGAAGTCGTTGACATGGAAACAAATGATGCTACACAAGATCTTGAACTTATCCTAGACGAAAAACCCTCTTCAGTACAATTACCAAAACGTAGTAGACTTGTTCCATTACAAAAATTCACTTTGCATAAACTACAAGTAATCTATGAGGAGAACAAAGAAACTCTTTGAACTGATTATAGAATAAAATCATTTAGTGATTTTGTAAATCATTGTATTATGAAATACATTCCAACATTGGAAAAACAACTAAAGAATCCTACAATTGTTTACGAAAACAATTTTGGAGATTTTTAATTTCTAGAAAATATAATCTGAAAACAACCACAATCCAACTAAAGTTAAACCTACTCCTGCCATTATCACTTTTGCAATGAAAATTTTTCTAGAAGTCTTCATATGAAGAATAATAATATTGGTGGTATAACAATTATTCCAATGATTGCAGCAACTTTTGGATAATCCTTAGGCTTGATTGGTTGCATCTTTTCTCTTTTGAATAGATTGTTTTTACGAATACTCATACCAAATCACATAACAGTCTCTTCGCCCTCTGTGTCAGTTGCAATATCTACTGCGCGCAAAACCTGTGAGACAAAAATCTTGCCAATTCTACCATTATCTTTGATTATCTTTACTACTTCGTCTTCTCTGGCGTCTGGAATAATAGCTGTGATGAAATATTTTTCTGTAAATTGTGGGACAAAAATTTCACTTCCTTTTGATGCGTGAATTTCTGGGGCTGGTCTCTTTCCTCTACCTCTTACTTTGGTAACTGTGAGTCCTCCTATTCCAATCTTCTTTAATTCTTCACTTATTGCCATTACATCATTTTCGCCGAGAATAGCTTCTATTTTGAGCATTTGATAATTGTAATTTCAACTTGATAAATATAATTTCTGATTTTGTATACCAAATGATTATCATTTGACAATCAAATTAGGATATTGTTATTAATTAAAAACTAATTTTTTTGTCTAATGGTACTTGATTCTGGAGATACAGCGTGGATGCTTGTAGCTGGAAGTCTTGTATTGCTTATGATCCCTGCATTGGGTCTTTTTGAATCTGGTTTACTAAGAAAGAAAAATGCAGCTTCAATTTTCATGCAAATCTTTTTCGGATTGGCACTTTTGAGTGTCATGTGGTTTGTATTTGGATTTAGTTTATCATTTAGTCCTTCAGAACATGGTTTAATCGGAGATATGGAATGGGTGTTCCTCAAAGGTGTACCTTCTGATGATTCATTACCATTTGCTCCAACTATTCCTGGTGTACTATTTGTAAAATTCCAATTGATGTTTGCATGTATTACGCCATTACTCCTTACAGGAACAATTGCTGAAAGAATGAAATTTAGTTCCTTTATTGTTTTCATATCTGCATGGTCTATGTTGATCTACTATCCTCTTGTACACTGGGTATGGGGTGGCGGTTGGTTAGCCCAATTAGGTGTTGTAGACTTTGCTGGTGGTATTGTAATTCACACTAGTGTTGGTATGGCAGCTCTAGCTGCTGCAATAGTATTAGGAAAGAGACGAAATTACGGTCCTGCTATTATGATTCCTCACAGTATCCCACTCGCGGTTCTTGGTTCATCTTTGCTATGGCTTGGATGGTTCGGATTTAACGCAGGTAGTGCTCTTGCAGCATCTGGTGGTGTTGCAGGTAATACTGTAATTGTAACTCACATGGCTTCTTCAGTTTCAGCTTTGATTTGGGCTGGACTTTCATGGGTAAGAACAGGAAAACCATCTGTTGTTGCTACCATTAATGGTGCAATCGCAGGTCTTGCTGGAATTACTCCTGCATCAGGATTTGTCAGTGCTGAACACGCATTTGTAATTGGAATTGCTATCGGTGTAATCTCTTACTCTGGTGTAGTGTTATTCAAAGAGAAATTACACATAGATGATGCACTTGATGTTAGCTCAGTCCACGGTGTTGCAGGTATTGTGGGTTCTCTTGCAATTGGTATCTTTGCAAGTACTATGATTAACCCTGGTGGCGTTGATGGATTACTATTTGGCAATCCTGACCAACTATGGATTCAAGCAGTAGGTGTTGCAGTTGCAGCCGCAATCGGATTTGGTGGAACATGGATACTGATGCAGATAATCAAACATCTTATGGGAATTAGGGTTAGTGCGCGTGTAGAAGATGTTGGTCTTGATATAAGTGAACATGCTGAGTCGGCATACTCTGATGAAGAAGAATTCATGCTAGATATGGATACGTACACTGATTCATTACAAGAAAAAGATGAAATCTTTAGAAAGAAAAAATAGATTTGGTGTATCTTCTTGGGAAATAATTATGACGAACTAACACAAAAAATTCTTGCTTTAGATCCTCAAGTAAGATTTGCTGGTGTTGCAAACAATAAGGGTGAACTTGTTGCTGGAGGACAAAAAGATGATGTTGAAAAATTACTTGCTGAAGATGATGTTAAAATGTCCATTCACTATGCTTTACAAAAACGAGACTTGTATACAAACTTGGCATATAGAATAGGAAATGAGACTTCATCAATTACAGAATATGAAAAAGTCACAATGATTACTATTCCAATAAGTTCTAGTGAATTATTCTTAGTCAGTACAGAACCCCGTGCAGATTATCTGAAAATTATTGATGCAGTTCGCTCTGAACTTGGTTTATCTGGTGATTAATTTACCTCGTCGAATCACAGTTACGATGGATGATGAACTAGTAAAGAAAATCTATATTCTCCAATCAAAAGAAATTGCAAAATTCCAAAAACACATCAGTTTCTCAAACGTTCTTAATTCACAATTAAAACGTGCACTGAAATAGGAATCTAGGCTTATTTTTTGACTATTTTGTGCCTAGCAGATTTTGATATTTTAGAAATTAACTCTAATTGCTTGAATTGTAAAATTCTAGTGAATGATTCCCTTTAAACCCCTAAACCTTCAAACTTTCTTGTGGAAATTGTAATCAGTGCAGTTCTAACTGTTGTTGGATTAGTGATGTTGTGTTTTGGTGGCAACTGGTTAGTTAGTGGTGGTGTTGCCATTGCACGAAAATTTCGCATTAGTAATCTTGTAATTGGTATGACTATTGTTGCATATGGTACCTCTACTCCAGAACTTGCAGCAAGTATTGCAGCTGCTGGGGAACATAGTGCAATTATTTTGGGAAACATCATTGGAAGTAACATTGCAAACGTTGGTATGGTGATTGGAATTGCTGCAATCTTGGTACCTCTTTCAATTCACAAATCTATACTTCGAAAAGAAATTCCTATAATGCTTGGTGTTTCTGTTTTGTTGATTTTAATTTCGATTGATGGCGAACTATCAACCTATGATGGAATATTGTTGCTTGTTGGATTGGGAGTCTTTGGATATTATACTTTTAAGGATGCAATGAAACGACGAGAAGACAATAAAGATGACATTCAACAAGGTGGCAATAATGTATATCTCAAGTCTATTGGTCTGATTGGACTTGGAATTGGCCTCTTGTATGTTGGTGCACTTTTGACAGTTGATAATGCTGTAATTCTTGCCAAAGAATTTGGATTGTCTGAAAAAATTATTGGTCTAACAGTTATTGCAATTGGAACATCTCTTCCAGAACTAATCACATCCATCATTGCAATCAGAAAGGGACATAGCGATATTGGAGTTGGAAACATCATTGGAAGTAATATTTACAATATTTTGATGATAATGGGTGTTGGTGCTGCACTTGGTGGCGTGATGATTTCAGATGATGTTTATGTTGATTATGCAATTATGATTCTGTTTAGTATTTCATTGTTAATTGGACTAAAAACAGGCGTAATTAACAGGGCCATGGGTGTGTGTTTGGCAATTGGATATGTTACCTATCTTGTCTTGACCTTTTTCAAATGATTTGTATGTATTCTTTAAATTGTGATTACTTTGATTTTTTCTGCCTTGATTGATGGTGTGATAGATGGCAATGATGCCCATTGGATAACATTTTGTTGATTATTTCCAATCTCTGAAATATTTTTCAACATTGTTGGAAGATTGTGAATTATTCTAACTGATTTTCCTGGATTTTTAATTTCTCCATCTTCAATAATTCTAACTCCACTTCTTGCAGTACATGAAAAATCTCCTTTGATGGGATTTACTGCATATGTGTACCATAACCTTCCAACTAGTATTCCGTGTTTTGTATCTTTGATCATATCTTCTTGAGAAGTTTTTCCTGAATCAATTTTTAGATTATGCGGGGCTGAAATTGAAATTGGTTCCGAACTTCTGCCCATAGGAGAACCAATTCTGGCACCATTTCCTGTTGATTTTTTATTTTCTTTGTAACTATCAAACAAATTTGAAAACGTGTTTTTGAAAACCCCCTTTTCAATCAAATTATTTTTTTGTGTAATAACTCCTTCATCATCAACTACTTTTGTTCCTACACCATCTGCCATATGTGGGTCATCTGTTAAGTTAAAATCATCAACTGCAATTTCATCATCAAAATTATTTGAAAAACAACTCTTTTTTTCTGAAAATGTCTTAAAATCAAAATTTGATGAGACAACAAATGCTAGCAATTCTCCTACTGAATATGGTTCAAAAATTATATCATAAGTATCTGAATCAATCTTCTTAGGATTTATCGATTCTATGCACATCTTTTTTGCGTCTTCACCAATTTGCTCTGTTGCAAAGTTTGCCAAAATTCTGCCACTTGCATGACCTATTCCTGATACTGGTAAAATTCCATGTTCTGATTCAGCGTTAATTATTCCTGAAATGTATGTTGATTTGTCTTTGAAGAAAAGCCCATTGGAATTTTCAATCTCAAATAACTCTGAAACTATGTTCAATGAACCTGTAATCGTATCGATTTTATCAGAATTTGCTGAATTTATCATGGATTGTGTGATATCCATCATCTCTGAGCCTGAAATTTTATCTAATTTCTCATCAAACGTTCCTTCTAGATTTGTACTTGAAACAGTTGTGGGTAATCCTTGCCAAAACTCTCTTGGTTTGAGATTTGGGATTGTCAAAAATGCTGAATCAATTGCTTTTTCAATATCTTCTTTTTTTGTGGTTTGAATAGATGCAATTTTTTTGCCATGAATTATTCTTATTCCAAAACTCTCATCAAAATTTTGTTTAATCTCTGCAATTTCTGAATCCGTGATTCTTACTGTTGTGATATTTTTTTTAACAGAAACTATTTCACACTCATCGATTTGTTTTTTCTTTGAATGTTGTAATGCCTTTTCTAAGGCAGGCAATTATTTTCTCCTTGGGTTTTCATAATTGAATTTGTTTATCTTAATCAATTCAGTATATGATCCAAACTGTGATGTGTTTGAAATCTTGTCTAATTCGTCTTCGTGCTCTGTGTCATCTTCAAATTTTCGCAATATTTCATATTTTGTGTTCCTTTCTGCTGGAATTCTTTTAATTTCTCTTATCATGCGTCTGATTTCTTTTGGTTTTAACAATTGTCCGTGCTCTGAACCTGCAGAAGTCGAAATACTCTCGTTAATCAAAGTTCCTCCAAAGTCATTAGCTCCCCACATTAACAATAATTGAGACATTTTTTGTCCCTCTTTAACCCAAGACATTTGTATGTTATTGATGTGATTATTCAGCATTATTCTTGCAATTGCATGAGTGAGTAAGACATCATTTCCACTACCTCCTTGTTTGATTCCTTCATGTAATTGATGTTTGTACATTGGTGCTTCTGTATGAATAAAGTTAAGTGGAACAAATTCTGTAAACCCTCCTGTCTCTTTTTGAATATCTCTTAATTTCTCAATGTGTTTGACTCTGTCTTCTTGTGATTCCAAATGTCCAAACATCATAGTTGATGTTGTGTTTATTCCCATTTTGTGGGCATTTTTGATGACTCTCTCCCAATCTTTTACACTTATTCTGCCTGGTGAAATCTTGTCTCTGAGTTCTTGGTCTAAAATCTCTGCAGATGTTCCTGGGAGTGTATCTACTCCTGCTTCCTTCATTCGTTTTAGAAATTCTTCTATTTCTACTCCTGAACGTGTTGCGCCATAGAGAATCTCTTCAGGTGAGAATCCATGAATGTGGATATCTGGAACCTCTTTTTTGATCTCTCTGCAAATGTTTTCATAAACATCTCCTTCCATGTCTGGTGGAAGACCTGCTTGGACGCAAACTTCTGTTGCTCCTAGTTGATGTGCTTCCTTTGCTCTGCGTACGATTTCTTCTGTTGGAAGAAAATACCCTTCTTCTTCTCTAAAGTCTCTGCTAAATGCACAAAATCCACATTGTTTTATGCAGACATTAGTAAAATTGATGTTCCTGTTTACTACGTAAGATACAACATCTCCTACCCTTCTCTTTCTTAGCTCATCTGCAACTAATCCTACTAGGTGAAAATCAATACCTGATGTATCGTACAACTCTAATCCTTCTTTTGATGTAATCTCTTTTTCTGATAGTGCCCGGTTTAGAATTTCTGATACAACTGGATCTGCATTTTTAAAAAGTGAGTCTATGTTTAGTGTCATCTCCAATACTCCTCTTTTACCAACCCTTCCTCATTTTGAATCTCTTTCATCTTCTCTTGTAGTTCTTTACTAATAAAAGAAAAGAATTCCGGGTATATTGGGAATCTGCATTTCAAATCAAATCCTGCACTTTTTGAATTTTCATCGACTTTGTTAATTTCTGGCCAAGAAAATTCGGGGTTCACAAAATCAGGAGTCAAAGGTGAAATTCCTCCCCAATCATTAATTCCTACAGACAAAAAACTCTGATAAGACTTTGGAGATAGATTTGGTGGAATCTGTATGTTCATCTCTGGCATAATTATTCTAGATAGGGCAACAATTGTTTTGAAATATTTTTCATCTGCAGATGGTTCATCTTTCATTCTTGTGTCTTGTTTTGGTTGGAAATTTTGTAAAATTACCTCTTGAATGTTTCCATATTTCTGGTGTAACTCTTTGATTGTTAATAATGAATCAATGATTTCTTCTATTGTTTCTCCTATTCCTACAAGAATTCCTGTAGTCATTGGAATTTGTAATTTTCCAGAGTTTTCTAAAATTTCTAATCTTGCTTTTGGTCTTTTACTAGCTGCCAAATAATGTGGCATTCCTTTTTCTGTTAATCTTTCACTAATGTTTTCAAGCATTAGGCCCATTGAAACATTTGTTTTCTTTAGTTCTTTCATCTCTTCAAAATTCAAATTTCCTGCATTTGTGTGCGGGAAAAGTCCTTTTTCTAATGCAATTTCTGATGCATGAATTAGATATTCTGATGTAGATGTGAATCCATTTTCTTTTAGCCAGTCTTTTGCTTCTTGGTATCTTTGTTCTGGTTGTTCCCCTGTTACAAACAATGCTTCAACACATCTGTATTTTTTTGCAAGATCTAGTAATTCTGTAATTTGTTGTTTTGACATTAATGATAGTTTCTCTTCTCCGGGCTCTGCTTTGTATGTACAGTATGAACAACTGTCTTTACAGAGATTAACAATGTTGAAGAATGCTTTTTTTGAAAATGTTACAGAATTCCCTTTGTGTTTTTTTCTTAGAACTTGTGCTGTTGAAAAAAGTTCATTTGGGTTTTTTATTGCATTATGATAAATTTCTAAAATACTGTGACGAGAGATTTCTTTATTGTCTAAAACATTGTTTAAACTCTCAGAATTTAATACAAGTTTGCTCAACAAAATGGTTCTTGACTATGACTATTTATGCTTGTATAACACTAATTTCCATTTGGTCTTTCTTGAAGAATAATTGAGATGTCTGTAGTCCTACCATCTCTTAAAACCTCTAAAACCATCTCATCTCCAACTGATTTTGCTCTTTGAAGATGAATCAAAATATCGTCTATTTTTCTCACTTCAATTCCATCTACTGCTAAAATTATATCTCCTCCCATTGGATAATTTACTCCGTCAACATCGATTGTTTTCTCTGAACCTATCAGTCCCGCTTTTGATGCTGGACTGTCTTCTATCACTGTCACAACCAAAAATCCTACTGCATCTGGAAGTTCTAGAACTTTAGCCAAATCAGGATCAATATCTCTTCCAGAAATTCCAATCCATGGGTGTTTGTAATCTCCATCTTCAATTAATGTTGGAACTATCTTTGCAACTGTTTGTGATGGGATTGCAAATCCAACTCCCGTAAATTCTCCTGTGGCTGATTGAATTGCTGTGTTAATTCCTACAATCTCTCCTCTCATATTCAACAGTGGACCTCCAGAGTTTCCTGGATTGATGGCAGCATCTGTTTGAATAACATCTGGAATTGAATATCCAGAACCTGATGGAAGTAGTCGACCTAATTGACTAACTATGCCTGATGTCATAGAGCCAGATAGCCCAAATGGGTTTCCTATTGCTGCAATGGGCTCTCCTACTTTGAGATTAGAAGAATCCCCAATTGAGAGTGGATGCAATAATGCCAAATCTGCATTTACTTTTACTACTGCAAGGTCTGTAAATTCATCTGTTCCAATAATTTCTGCATTATATGATCTACCGTCAAGAAATGTTATGATGATTTTTTTTGCATCATCAATTACATGTTCGTTTGTTATTATGTGACCTTGTTTGTCAAACACAAAACCTGAACCCACTCCTCCTACATCTGACACTTCTTCTCTTTGAACATTAACTCTAACAACACCTGGTTCTGATTTTTCAAATATCTCAATTAGTGATAGATCTTTTGAATAAACTGGAGTGACTTCTCCTACAGTACTTGGACCATGACCGTTACTTACTACGATATCGGGTTTTACTGATTCAGGTGGAGATACAAACAAAACTGCAAAAATTGCTACTACAATTACGGCACCTATTGCTCCTCCTACAAACACTCCTGATTTATCCATGAGATTTTTTATTTCCTATTTTACATCTAAAAGGCTTGCTATACGCTAATCGAACTTTGAGAGTGATCTTTCATAGAGTAACTCCTTCCCCTCCAAGTAACTGATGATGTTTTTTTAGCTTGCAATAATCCACTCAAAAATCCTAACACAACTACAAGGCTTCCAAGTGGAGCAAATATTGCATATCTAAATTTTAATTCTAATCCTATTTTGGCTTCAATCACTGCTCCAATGTAAATTAACAATGATGCTGCAAACGCCGTTGCACAAAGAATTTTTGATGATAATGTTTCTGCAGGTAACAAAATAGATGTTGCAAAAATTGGAAATGGTACAAAAAGCAAAAACAATACTGCAAAGAAAATTCCTATTGCGATTTTCCCACTTTGAAGATACAAAGGTATCATCAATCTTTTTAGTGCATTCCAAAGGGTACTTTTGTCTCTTGCCCAAACTGCTTCTACTAGATGTTCTCCTCTTACCATCTTCATTTTGTATCCTGCTTCCTTTACTTTTTTTCCAAGTGCCCCATCTTCAATTATTTCGTGTTTGACTCCCTCATGCATACCAACTTGTTCATACGTACTTTTCTTCAAAATGAAAAAACTACCAAAAAAATAACCTGTCTTTTTTGATGGATTGTTCACATTTAGTGCAGAGAATCTTGTATGCAAAAACGTAGAAATCATTGGAAGGGTAATGTTTGTCCAAAAATCAAATGTGAGCATTTTTGGTATGGTTGATAATGCATCTAGTTCAAATGATAAAAGATGTGAGACCGCAAGTGATATGACATTTTTTTTATGTGTAGTGTCTGCATCTGTAAATAACAATAGTTCTCCTGTTGCTTTTCTATATCCTTCCATACATGCCCAGTTTTTTCCCATCCATCCTTCAGGTTTTTCTCTTGCAGAAACATGAATGACTTTGGAGTTTTTCTTTGCATATTCTGAAATTATTTTTCCCGTAGAATCTTCTGATGAATCATCAATTACAATAATTTCATAATCTTTGTAATCCTGATCAATTAATGAATCCAAACATTTTCCAAGAAACTCTTCTTCGTTTCTTGCAGGTAAAATTATTGAAACTTTGGGAAATCCCTTTGATGTATTTTCAAATCTATCCAAGTAAGGTGTTAATCTAAATGAATCAACCATTGATTTTATCAAAAATAACCACGCTCCACATATTCCAATTAGGATTGCTGATAATGAATAATTCAAAACATCAAATGCTATTTCCATAAACTATCTCTCTATCTCTTCTTTGATGCTTTGCATGGCTTGTTCTGTACCACTTTTTATGTGATTTTTTATCATACCTGTAAACATACTCATCATTCCTGTTAGTTTTACATCCCACACTGTTTGCAGTGTAGTTTCATCACCTTCTGGAATTACTGATACTATTTTTTCACCATTAATGATGCCTTTGGTAAATTTTGCATGAATCTGTTTCATTGGGTCTATGGTAACTTCTTGCATACACTTTTGATCCCGAAATGCTATTGTTATCTCTCTGTTGATGGTGTTTTCATTTTTTGAAATGTTTCTAACTTCTTTTGTTCCCTTCCAAAATTTTGGTTCATTGTCAATATCTGAAACCACTGTCCAAACTTTTTCTACAGGTGCATTGATTTTGACTTTGACTTCTATTGTGGCCATGCGACATAATTACTCATTCCGCATTAAATATATTAGATTCCAACTTTATTGCAAATAGACTGTGATGGGCAACATGCCTAAAATCCAGAACAGTAACTCCAGTTCTAATGGCATTTGCCATTCTTCCGTCACAGTCAATCAATCTTTGAAAGAAAATGAAACCCTCGAAATACATGCCAAAAATAGGAACCTTTGATGGTGTAGGCTTTTGGAAAAATGCATATGCACACCAACGCGGAAAATTATTGAAAAAAGTCAATGTCCCTGAAGATCAAATTATAGAACTGGTAAACAAAAAGTACATGGAACTCCCTGCGCCACTACGATATGAAATTGAAACTAGTGGTATTGATAAAAAAGAATTACAATAATCAAAATTCATTTAAGAGGCAAAGTTTGTGTCACTTCATGTCGCATGTTTCATATGATGATTTTGCAAAACTCGATATCAGAGTCGCAAAGATTATTGACACAGAACCTATTGAAGGAAAATCTAGAATTATCAAAGGTAAAATTGATTTGGGAAATGATGATCAGCGTGATGTAATTATTGGTGGTGCACAATACTTTCAACCAGAAGATATTGTTGGAAAAACTGTGATTGTTCTTGCAAACTTGGAACCAAAAAAAATGGCTGGAGTAGAATCTAATGCGATGCTTTTAGCTGCAGATGTTGATGATAAACCATTTTGGTTAACTGTTAAAGAAGACGTTCCACTTGGCAGTCCTATCAAATAATTTTTGTATAATTCCTTTAGTTTAATTCATTTTTTCAAATCTCTCTTGACAATATGCTGTTCTAAATTGGATGATTGCAATTGAAAATTTGTGTGCCTTTATAACTAAAATTTAGAAAATTAATGAAAATATGTTTGATTTATGACTAGTCATAAATCATGAGATCTTTTTCTTCTAGTAATGCATGTAGATTATTTACTGATCTGTAAACATCTGGCTCTTTCTTTGCTCCTGTACAGACAAGTTTTCCTGAGGAAAATAACAAAATGACTGTTTTAGGATCTAGCATTCTATGAATAAGTCCTGGAAACTGTTCTGGTTCATACATACTTCTTGGCAATGTTCTTGCAGCTTGTTCCAAGTGGATTTTTCCTCCAAGATTAATTGATGCAACAATGTTTTGAATTTCTACAACCGCATCTTTCTTTACTTTAATTCCACCTTTTCGAAGTTTTTGAACAACTGTTTTTACTGCTTTTCTTGCCATCTCTTCTGATTTAGAACCGGTACATACCATTTTACCTGAAGTGAAAATCAATGTTGCAGTTTTTGGACTCTTTAATCTGAAAACTAATCCTGGAAATTGATCAGGATGATATTCTACATCAGGAAATGTTCTTGTAATTTCATTCAAGTCCATCTTTTGATCAACAGATGCTGATGCTACTACATTTTCCACACTTACGATAGGTTTGGTTTGTGGCATATTCGATTTTTTTGTATTTTAACTATAATAAAAGCACTCGCCATCTTTTTTCGTATTTGTAGGCATTTTTTACAACTTTTTGGCCCTATTTACTATTAGACGAATGGTTTAATTGAGATCTGACGATCGGGGAATTTAGTGGATTTTACAAATTTTGATATTGATCAATTGTTTGGGATGAAAGACGATTCTAATCCTCTGATGATGTTGATTTGGATTCTACCAATTGTTATTTTCATTTTTTATGGTCAACGAATTCAACTGTATGTCACATCAGGTGAAATAAAAAAAGGAATAAAAAAACTAGATGGATTTCGTGAAGAATCTAGAAATGAATTAATCACTTACATTAACAAACATCTCAGCCCAAAAAATAATCCTGAAAAAAAGATTGATCAATTCTTAGAATATTTTACCATCATGCCTGTTGATATGGATCCTAATGGTATTGTTGAAAAAGTACAACATACTGTAAGGTCAAGAGAAGATTACACTCGTGAACATGTTAAATCACTTTTTTCAGAAATTAATGAAATTGAATTATCTAAAGTCCAAACTTTGCTTGAAATTGCATCTTCATTGCAAATGATACATAAAATTATCAATCACATGTTTTTGACTGCAAAAAAACAAAACAATTATCCGTTAATCTTGCCCCTCCAAATGATTCTTCCTTTTATAATGGAACAGGCAGAAGCAATGAAAGAAGCCATTCCAGTATTTAAAACAGGGCAACCCGTAGGTGATGGAATTGGTCCTATGGTTGTTGGGAAAATGATGTTAAATAGTCCAAAAGAAATCATTTCATTTCAAACAGCACTTGCACAAACTACATTTGAAAATCGAAATCTGTTTTTATTAAAAGCAGAAGGACCTGGTTCCACTGTTGGCAGACCTTCTGATGCATTACAATCAATTGTTTCTAAAAATAAAATTGATGCTGTAATTATGATTGATGCTGCATTGAAAATGGAGGGTGAAGACTCTGCATCTATCGCAAGAGGATTTGGTGCTGCCATTGGTGGTATTGGAACTGAAAAATTCCATATTGAAGCTGTAGCAACTGACAATCAAATTCCAATATTTTCTATTGTAGTAAAACAATCAGTAAAAGAAGCTATTACTCTGATGACAAAAGAAATTGCAGACCAAGCAGATGATGTTCGCTCACAAGTTTATGAAATAATTCTAGAAAATACCAAGGAAGGCCAATCTGTAGTTGTTATTGGTGTTGGAAATACTATAGGAGTTCCTCAATAATGTTCTCAAAAGAAAAAATTACTGTAGCTTACACTGTAGAAAAATGTGAAAAATGTGACATGCAAAAGAAACGAAAATTTTCTGAAGGTGATGTTTTGTTTGCAGAAATATCAAAATGTAATTCCTGTGACGGAATTACTGTAATTGATAAAATATTTGGTGAAACCCTAGAACAATAAACTATGCTTTAGTAGTTACTGTAACCCCATCTTCTGTTGGAATAAACGTATGTTCTGCTTGAGCCACTCTTTGTTCATTTACTTCAATTAAAACTGGATACGCCTGAACTGCTTTTTTCTTTACTAGAATGTCTAACAAGTCTTTTGCTTCTTTTTCATCTCTATCTTTTGTAATCCATCTTAATGCAAATGGTAACATGTTAAAATTCTCCCAGATATAGTCCAGTAGTTTATCTGCTTCTGCATTTTTTGTTTTCTTTCTAGAGTTTATTGCAAAAATGTTTTTTATTTGCCCATTTCTAACAAATCCTCCTCCCTCTGATGTTGTGACAAAAGGTTCACACGCATATGCAGAATTTTCAGAAAGTGAAAATCCTCCAATTGACCAGATATTTGGAATGGATTTTCCTGCATGAATTGTATACTGTTCCAAGGAATGACCACTGAGATTTGCAATTGGTTTGTATCCCATTTGTTTTATTGTAGTTTCTATAGTTCTGCCAATGTCACTTGCTTTTACTCCTGCTTTGATCATTGACATTGCATTTGCCAACCCTTCTTCAGCTGCTTGTACTAGTCCATCATATTGTGGATCGTAACATACTGTTACTGCAGTATCTGCAATGTATCCGTTAATCTGTGCCCCTAGATCAATTTTTATCAAATCTGTATCCTTGATGGTGATTGGATCATTTGGTTCTGCAGTATAATGAGCTGCAACTTCATTGATACTTGTATTAACTGGAAATGCACATTTTGCTCCTCTTTTTCTAATTTCATCTTCTACCCACTCACAAATTTCATAAACTGTTTTTCCAACCCAATCTTTGACTCTGACCATCTCTCTTACTTCGGATGCAATTTTTCCTGCTTTGATGTATTCTTCTGTTTGCACATTTTTGCTCCTTTGTGTGCCTTTAAAATGATTATCTGTGAAGCTTAAATTGGGCGACTTTTAGGATTTACTGGGATCGTGGTCTAGCTTGGTATGATTCTGCGTTTGGGACGCAGAGGTCGCGCGTTCAAATCTCGCCGATCCCACCATTATCTTATTATCAAATCAATTCTACTCTGATATTGCCGAAGCAATGAGGAAGAGTTAGAGTAATGACTTTGATATGAAGTAAACTAATGGCTCTGAGCTCCGGCATGTTTTTATCAATTCTTTGAGGTCTTGTTTTATTGAAATTTGAGCGACGAGATATTATTTTGATTGCCGGTCTTTTGCTTTTTATGATTGGGCTAATTCCATTTATGAGCCCCGCTTACGCTGTAATTATTGTAATTATCATGTATTTTGGAATCAAATTCTATGTTGCAAAGAGACGGCAATTAATGGAACAAGATGTCGGTGAAGGACTGTGCCTAGATTGTGGTGCTAAAATACATGAAAAAAAATGCCCTAATTGTGATTCTTCTAAGGAATAATTCCTACGTAGTGCTTAAAACGGAAAAATCTCCAAAATTTGTATGGTTTTAAGATATAGGACTTTAACAACAAACTCGGTCCGAAAAGTCAGACTTTTAACACTTTTACCATAATTCCACGTAATGTCATCATTCTTGCTAAAGAAAAAACGCCTAAAAACATGGGATGAAAAACTATCCAACAAATCCCAGAGGACAAAAGATGGTTATACTTTAGTTATCAAATCCTTTGAAAAATTCTGCAGCGAGTATTATGGAGGTAGAACAAAAGACGATATCTTTGATGAATTATCTGTTCTAAAAGATGCTGAAAAGACTCTTGCTACTGTAGATTTGATTCAAAATTGGATTAATTGGCATTATTCTCATGGTGTAAAAACATCCGTTGTAAAGTTGTATCTTGCATGGCTAGGAAAATACTTTGATTATAGAGAGATTTCAATAACTCAAAAGATAAAGGATGAACTTGACTTTAAACGCGATCTAAAAGACGAACCCTTTGCACTTGAAATTCAACATATTCAGAATATTTTCAAATTTGCTAGTCCTAAAAAGATTGGATTCTATCTCGCACTAGTCTCTACTGGCGCAAGACCTGCTGAACTATTACAGGTAAAAAAGCGTGACATTATCACATCTACAAAAAGACTCAAGGTATTGATTCAACCTGAAGGTGTAAAGACTCGACATGGACGTTCAGCATATCTTACAAAAGAAGCTGCACGATACTGTTTGATGAGATTACGTCAAATTAGTGATGATGATCTAGTCTGGGGTAAACATGAAGATTATAGCAAAACAGAAAAAGCAGAATCAAAGACATTTTCAAGATATTGTGATAATGCAGGCTATGTTGAACGATATCATTCTAATAATTATAGAAAAATCACCCTCTATTCTTTTAGGTCCTTTTTCTTTAGTGCTGCAGCAGACGTAAATCGTGAAGGATATGCACACAAAATGACTGGTCATGGGGGATATCTGTCTCAATATGACCGAATGTCTGATGAAAAGAAACTTGAATGGTTTTTGAAAGTAGAGCCATTTTTGACTATAGATGATGATGAAAGATTACAACTTGAAAATAAACAACTAAAGAAGGAAAATACAGAGAAAAAACAATTCGAAGAAGAAATCAAAAATTTAAAGAAAAGACAAGTAGAGCTTGAATATAATCAAAAAGAATACGAATCAATCAAACCTGATGTAGAGAAACTTGTTTTAAATTATTTTGAAGAACTTGGAGAAGATTTTTTCAGAAAAGTATTTTCAAAAAATAGCATAAATTAATTTATAAATTATTTTTGGAAATTTATAACTTATTTTTATTTATAAAAAATTATGCATAATAAGTTAAAACAGATTATATACTTGTGCACAAACATCTGTACATAAAAATTAATTTATAACTTATTTTTATTTATAAAAAATTTCAAATAATTTATAAAAAATTATTTGTAAAAAATAAAACCTGATTTCTCTATTGATGTAAAAATATTCTAAAAAATTGTTTGTAGTTGCAGAAACACAGAAATTCATTTTAGAATTTTTATGCAATTTTTTTATTAGTTTGGAATATTTTTTTAGTTTTTTAGTTTGAGGCTATTGAGATTATTTTGCTCATATTGCATATTTGAATTCTAAACTTTCTGAAAATTTTTTTAGCATTTTAAAAATTAAAAACAATGTCACATTCAATTTTTTAAATACTAGTGCATTGCAAAAGTCTTGATGAAATCTAATACCACTACAAAGAATGATTCGATCTCAAATCAAACTGATGATTCTTGGATACAATACAAAAACAATCTTCACATACAAAAAAACAAAATTTCAAAAGAATTTCGTTGCATTACTTGTAAACTTTCATTGGGTGAAAATCAAGGCGGTGCTGGAGGTCATAGCAAATCCAAACATAAAATGACTTTGAGTGGAGAACCAATTCAAACTAAATCTTTTCATGATTCTGATTCTGACAAAAACCCTGCCCCTTCATATATTGATGAAATTGATGAAGAACTTCTTAGACGAAGAACTGCCACACAAGATTTTTCTGATGATACTGTTGAATCTATGACTTTGCTTGATGTCTACAAAGATGTGGCCTCAGGTGCGGCTAAAATCACCAAAGATCCAGAATTACAGTTTGAATATGGGCAATTAAAATTACGACGCATAATTCCGCCGGATTGGGATTTTCGTATGTGGATTAAAATGACAGTTGATTTGTTTAATAGAATTCATAAAATAAATATACAATTCACCCAAAACCTTGATGAACTCAGCCCTGAACAATTAGAATGGCATAAGTTAGTTTATCAAGAAAATTTGGAATGGGAATATGAACAAGAACCCACTTCGTAATTTTTACAATTACTGATTTTATGAAAGTAGCCTAAACTTTGACTCTGATTTTGCCTGTCAAAAGTTTCTGCATTAGTCCTTTTTTGAGAGATTCTAGAGATTTCTTTTTTAATTCAAGATTTGATATGTTAGAATCAACATCAGAAAGTACTGAAATGATTTTTTCTTGTTCTTCTATTGAAGATATGTATGGAATTAACAGATTTTGTTGATTTGTTATTCCTATGTAATCTCGTGTAGATTGTTTTGCTAACGATTTTAGTTGTTTTTGAAAATCAAAACTTTGAAAAATATAATATAGAAATTTAGGAATAATTTTACTGGATAATCGATAGTAAGTTGTTTGAGGTGAAAGAATAATTCTATCAAATTTATTTCCAACAACTGCCACATTTCCAACACTTCCTTTATGAGACAGTAAAACATCTTTTTGTTTGGCAAATCCGATTCTTAGTATTTTTAGAAATTTTTCAGGTAGGAATTTACATAAATCATAGTTAATGTTATCGTTCATCAAACAATCTGCTGTAACAAACGGAATTCCTTTTTGAATAAAATCTAAAGATTTAGGATGTAATTCTCCATGATTTCCATCTTGAATTTCTAGAATTCTCTTTTCATCAACTAATTTTTTGATTTTCACATATTCCCAAGAATCAGGAATTTCAAAATAATTTCCAAATCTGTCGAATACTTTCTTAAATTTCTTATGTTTGATTCCTTTTGTTAGGAGTTGCTGTAGTAAGCCAATCTTGAGATGTTTTGTTTGATCTATGATTTTCTCATATGAATAGATTAGATTATCAACATTAGACAATATGGAAAGAATTTTTTGTTGTTCAGAAATTTTTGGAGTTTTGATTAACAGATTTTTGATAATTCCGGTATTCAATCCTCCCATAACCAACCCCCTTGATTCTTTAATTATCTGACGATAAACAAAATTTGATTTCAAAAAATAATACAAGAACTTAGGAAGAAGTTTCTCGTGATCTAGAGAAATTTTTAAAAGATGGGATGAAATAATTGCTCTTCCTATATCTTCAGGGACAATTGCTGTTTTCCCTAATGTTCCCATCATTGTAATTAGAACATCGTTTGGTTTTACAGTAAATCCTTTTAGTTTCTCATATTTTTCTTCAGTAATGAATTTTTGATATTTCCAAGTAAACTTATCATTCACAATATTTTCAATCCAAAGTGTTTTAATTTTTCCAGAATTCAATAATTCATGAGTCTTTAAACTACTTCCAAAAGGTCCCATCCGAATTGATGATTTTTCATTTTTTGGAGTCAATTTGTCCAAAATTACATAATTCCAATCTTCAGGAATTTCTTCGTATTTTCCAAAAAGTGACTTTACTAGTTTGTATCCTGGTTTTACTTTTGCCAATCTAGACCTTGAATCCTAATTCCTTTAGATCTTGTTTGACTTTTAGTTCAAGCTCGTCTCTTTCCTTGTCCAGTTTCTTGAGTTCATCTATTGTTGCCTGAATGTCTATGATTTTTTCTTCTTCTGAAATATCCACATATCTAGGAACGTTGAGGTTGAACTCATTTTCTCTGATTTCATCGAGTTCTGCAACATGACAATACTTATCCTCATCTTTGAATGCCTTGAATGCCTTAACAATATGTTCGATGTCTTTGTCTCTTAACTTGTTTCTTACTTTTCCTTCTTGAAATTCATTAGCTGCATAAATGAACAAAATTTTGTTTTTTCTTTCCTTTGGTTTGTTTTTGTTTAAGATTAAGACACATGCTGGAATTCCTGTTCCATAGAATAATGCAACAGGTAATGCAATTATTGCCTCTATCATATCTCCTTGCAAGTTTTCATCCTTGTTTCCTGCAATCATATTTTCTCTGATTTTTTGCTCAGAACTACCTCTGAAGAGAACCCCCTGTGAACAAACAATTGCAGCCTTTCCATTTTCATTTAAACTAGATAGCATGTGAAGGATAAATGCAAAATCTGCTTTGTCTTTGGCAGGGGCGATTCCGTACTTGAATCGTCCATATCCATCATTTTCTTTTCCAGATGCTTCCCAATTTTCACTAAATGGAAAATTTGCTAAAACTCTATCATACTCGATTAACTTTCCATCTTTAACAAATTTTGGAGACTCTAGGACATCACCCCACTCTATAGAAAATGACGGAACCCCATGAATAACCATGTTCATTTTGCACATGTTTACTGTATCGATATTACTATCCTGCCCGTGCAGTGTGAGATTTTTTAATAATTCTTCGATTTCTTTACTTGATTTTTTTTCTTTTTTTAGAGATTTTTCCACATATTGTCTTGAGTGTATTAACATGCCCCCTGAACCACAAGTAGGATCATTTATCCTGTAATCGTATTTTGGCTCCATTAACTCTACAAGTAATTGTACTACTTTTCTTGGGGTGTAGAATTGACCTCCCTTCTTTTTTGTCTCACTTGCAAACATTTCCAAAAGCTGTTCATATGCATCCCCAAAGATATCCTCATTTTCTAAATCTGAATTTCTAAGACGAAAGTATCCTTCATCTGTTGTACTGAAATGATCAATTAATTTTACTAGAGCAGTATCTGGATATTTCTCTTTGATGTTAAATTCTGACACCATCATGGTGCCTCCTAATTTTTTCTGATTCGCATCTTCTATTTTTTTACAAATTTCTATAATTTTTGACCCAACATCTTCAGAAACATTTTGTAATTTGTTCCATCTGGTGTCTTCTGGCAAGTAAAATATTGGATGCCTTCTTTTGTTTTCTGCTTCTTTCTTTGAGAGCCCTTCATCTTTCATCAGTTTTTCAACATTTTCTTCAAAAATATCATTCAGTCTTTTTAGAAACAATAATGTAAGTACCGGTTTTCTGTTTTCACTTGCATCTAGATGCTTTCGTAAAATGTCTGCTGCATCAAAAAGACGTTGTTCTAATTGTTCAAAAGTAAGTTTCTGATCTGACAACAATAAGTCCAGTTATGAGTCTCATATAGCATTTTTTGTAAAACGGCTTAATACGCAGCAAATTCTCATGAATCTATGCCTAAACCAGGATACAAACTAGTAAAGTCACTTTTTGGAAAAGAAATAGAAATTCCTGAAACATGGAAAATTTGTAATCTGGGAGATCTTTTAACAAAAATACAAGATGGGAATTATGGTGAAAGTTATCCCAAAGAATCAGAATTTTTGGATTCTGGAATTCCTTTCATTAGGGGAACTGAAATTACCAAAAATTTCATAGATGGTAAAAAAGTGAAATATATTTCAAAAACTAAACATGACGAACTACAAAAAGCTCACATAGAAACTGGAGATGTACTTTTTTTGAATCGTGGAGGAATAACTAGAACTGTTGCAATAGTGCCTCCAAAATATGATGATGCAAACATAGGACCACAACTAACATTACTTCGCTGTAATACAAAGATCATTCACAACAAATACTTGTATTATTTTATTCAAGGGGAAAATTTTAAAAAACAAGTAATTAGTAGTGATGCAGGTACTGCATTACAATTTTTTGGAATTGAAAAAACTAAAAAATTTAAGATTACTTTACCTGAAATTAGAGAACAACAGAAAATTGTATCAGTATTAAATTCTATAGATAACCTGCTTTCTTCATACGATAAAACAATACAAACAACCCAGAAATTGAAAAAAGGCTTGATGCAGAAATTACTAACAAAAGGAATAGATCACAAAAAATTCAAGAAAGTTCCATGGTTATTTGGAAAAGAGATAGAGATTCCTGAAGAATGGGAAATTAAGAAAATTGAAGATTTATTCAAATTAAAATCTGGTAGCACCCCATCTAGGAAAATTCCAGAATATTTTGCTGGAAATATTCCTTGGATAACAAGTACGGATCTTAATCGTTCCAAAATTACTTCTACGTTAGAAAAAATTACTCCTGAAGCAGTAAAACAAACAAATCTGAAATTACTTCCTAAAGGGACATTTTTGATTGCGACATACGGATTAGAGGCAGCTGGAACTAGAGGAAAATGTGGAATTACTAAAATGGAATCTACTTGTAATCAAGCATGTATGGCATTTTTACCTTCATCTGAAATTACATCTGAATTTTTATTTTACTTTTATCTGTACTTTGGAGAAAAAATCATTTTCAGTATTGCACAAGGAACAAAACAACAAAATCTCTATTCGGATACTCTCAAAAAAGTTTCCATGTTTGTTCCCCCACAAAAAGAACAAAAGAGAATTGTAAATTTTCTTGATCAAATTGATTCTCATCTCTTTGAACTAGAATCAAAAAAAACTGGACTAGACAAAATCAAGAAAGGTTTGATACAAAAACTCTTGACCAGTAAAATCAGAGTCAAATTTTAAGTAATTTTCCTCCATGTGTTGTCTGCGGCATTTTTTTATCCTAGACAATATGTAACGTATTAAATTATGAATTTTAGAATAGAGGATAATGAGGAAGGGCGACAAGTTGAACTTCCTGCATTAGAGCTAATCACTGCATTAGGCTACACATACATTCCAAATTATGAGCTAAACATTCCTAAAGAAAGGCCTGATCACAGGCAAGTACTGCTATATCCTAGGCTCAGGGCTGCAATAAAACGACTAAACGACTTTGATGATGATGGAATAGAACAGGCAATCGCCCAGATTCATGAAGACAACTTTCCAATTGGAATGCCGATGATTGATGCAAATGAAAAAATTCGAATCAAACTAACCGGTCGTGCAGGAGAAAACGCAATTGCACAACCCATCACCATAAAACAGTATGGAAAGAAAGGAATTGAATATCCTACTGTAAAATTCTTTGATTTTGATCCTAAAAAAATTGGAACTAAAGAAGACAAAAACGAGTATCTTGTCACCAACCAATTCAAACATCTTGGCAATCGAACTGAAATTGAATGCGACATTGTTATTTTTGTAAATGGTATTCCCCTAGTCCTAATTGAATGCAAAAAACCAACAACTATTGATCTTATGAAGACAGTATGGAAAGAAAATCTGGAAAAATATCAAAGAGATGGCTCTCACAGTTTGGGTCATGAAAAATTATTTTTCTTTAATCACGTAATCATGGCAACTAGCGCTATTCAAGCAAGATATGGAACATTAAAGGCACTGCCAAACAAGTATGCAAAATGGACTAGTCTTACAAACATCACGACAAAGGAACTAGAAAAGTTGGTTGGAAGAAAACCCACACCACAAGACATTATGCTTGCTGGAATGATAAAAAAAGAAACACTGCTTGATATGCTCAAAAATTTTGTTCTGTATGAAATTGAAGAACATAAAAAAATAAAAAAAGTTGCAAAACATCAACAATACCGTGTAGTTACAAAGTCTGTAGACAGAATAAGTCATCATAAAAAAGTAGAAGACAAGGGTGGTGTCATTTGGCACACTCAGGGTTCAGGAAAATCTCTTTCAATGGTATGGTTTGCAACTCAACTCTATTACAAATTCAGCAGACCGACAATCATGGTAATTACTGATAGGAGGCAACTTAACAAGCAGATTTTTGACACCTTTAGAAATTGTGGATTCCCAGAGCCTGAAAAACCACGAAATCGAAGTCAATTAGCAAAAACCCTTCAGTATTCAAAGGGAAAAACAATCATGGTAAACCTCCAAAAATTTGACAAACCTGAAAAATTTGTAGAGACAAAAGAAAAGATCTATGTACTTGTAGATGAGGCACACCGGTCTCAATACAAGTGGACTGCTGGTTATATGCGTAAGGCCATGCCTAACGCTGTATTTTTTGCATTTACTGGTACTCCTCTCGATAGAGAAAATAAAAACACATACCGAAGATTTGGACCATTAATTGACAAGTATTCCTTTACAGAATCTAAAGAAGATGGCGCAACAGTCAAAGTAGAACATATGGGATTGCTTCCAGAGATTGAAATTGAGGGTGGTAACTCACTTAACAATATTTTTGATAATTTATTTGGTCATTTACCAAAAGCCCAACAAGCGGAGATTAGAAGAAAATATGCAACAAAAAAGAAGATTGCATCATCTCCTGCAAGAATACGAAAGATTTGTGAAAAAATTGTAGATCATTACACAAAAAAGATTCTTCCAAATGGATACAAGGCAATGATTGTTGCACCAACTAGAGCAGCAGCAGTAACATACAAACGAGAACTAGAAGATCTTACAAAACTTCCTGCCAGAATTATTATGGATTCTAAAAAAGATGAAGTTGGTCCTGATGAATTCAGTTGGGCAGATTATTATCTTCCACAAAATGAAGCATTGAAAAAAGCAGAGGAATTTACAAATCCTGATGATCCCACAAAATTTTTGATTGTTGTAGATATGTTGCTTGTTGGGTATGATGCACCAATTGTTCAAGTGATGTATCTTGATAGACCTCTACGAGAACATGCATTGCTTCAAGCAATAGCTCGAGTAAATAGAATTTATGATGAACACAAGGATAGGGGATTCATTATCGACTTTTGGGGAGTTACAAGAGACTTGCAAAATGCACTAAAGATGTTTGAAGAACAAGATGTTCAAGGTGCATTGGATAATGTTGATGATGATTTGTTAGAGTTAGACGTACGACACAAAGATTTCATGGAAAAAATCCAAGGAATAGATTCCAAAGATCATAACGAGATTGCAAAAAGATTCGAAGATGAAGATGAACAAGAGGAATTTGAATATGCGTTCAAGCGTTTTGCAAAGGCACTAGAAGCTGTTCTTCCAGACAAAGAAGCAGTCCCCTATGAAAAAGACTTGAAGAAAGGGTATGAGATTAGGGGTAAAATCCGTGCCTGGTTTTATGGTGACAGGGCTGATCTAAGCGAATATGGCAAGAAAGTACAAAAGATAATCGACAAGCATATTCGAGCTATAGGAATTTCAGAAATTTCTGGTTCCAAAGAAATTACATATGACAACTTTTTGGGATTTATTGCAAAATTCAAAGGCGATAACAGGGCAAAAGCAGCTCTGATAAAGAAAAGAGCAACACTCGTAATTCGTGAAATGAGTCCTGACAACCCTGCATTTTATCAAAAACTCAAAGAAAGACTGGAAAAATTAATCCAAGACGAAAAGGAACGAAGAGTAGATGATGCACAATACTTTGAAGGAATAAGGGATATCTTTGAAGAGGCACTATCTGGTCCTGAAAAATTACAAAAACAAACAGGAATCAAAGACCGATTTCAACTTGCCATTTACATGCTATTAGAAGAAAAACATTCAGATTTAAAACAAAACAAAAAATATTCTGAAGAGATATTCAAGAAAGTCAAAAAGGCTGCATCTGTAAAAGACTGGAGAGACAAGGAACCGCAAGAAAACGAAATTGAATTGGCTGTAATTGATACACTTGATAAAAAAATATTTGATGAAAAAACTCGAGACAAATTAGCTTCTGAAGTATACAAAATGGCAGTGAATAACAATGAATGGTAAGATTCGATATGGAAAAAAATCCATTGGTTATTCTATAGTTAAAAGTACGAGAAGAAAGACTTCGGAGATTCAAGTTGATGAGAAAAAAATAGTGTTGCGTGTTCCTAGTACCAAAACAAAAGACGAGATTAGAAATATCATGGAAGAAAAAAAACAATGGATCTTCAAAAGGCAACTGGAATTTGCTGACCATGAGAAAAGAAGACTCTCTACAAAACAAAAAACTCCTTTGTATATGCAAAAAAGAACATGGAAATTAGCCTCAAAAATAGGTGTAAAACCCTCAAAAGTGGTAGTAAAAAACCTGAAATCCAGATGGGGAAGTGCTGGGAAAAATGGAACCATTACTTTGAATCGGGCGTTAACAAAAACTCCTCCTAGAATTATTGACTATGTGATCATTCATGAATTATGTCATTTGAAAATTCAAAATCATTCAAAGGCTTTCTGGAATTTGCTCTGTAGGTTTGACAAAAACTATGAATCAAAAATCAATTGGCTTGAGACCCACTCAAACCAGATCTTGTGAAAAATTATCCATCTTTTATCTGAAATGGACGTTTTTGATCGCATTTAACCCTCAGGTTTAAATATTAGTTTAAAGACTAAAATAGTGTGGGCAGTATACACCAACAAACTGAATCAGAAATACGCAAAAAGTATATTTCTAAACTGAGTATTGAATATGGGTTTGACGAAAAAAACATTCGACTCGATGTTCCTGTACAATTAGGGCTAAAACGATTCATCGCTGATGCCATTATTTATCAAGATGATCGACCATTTGTCTTGGTTGAAATCAAAACTGATCTGACCCTAAATTTTGAACAGGCAAAAAACACACTGGAACAAATGTCTTCTGTTTTGGGAAATAATTTTGTAATTCTTACAAATGGTTATTATGACATATGCTACGAAATAGAAAAATCCTCAAAACAAATCAAATTTAATGAGATTCCTGATATTCCTGCACTATCAAAAGATAAACGAACTAAGAAAAATCCTCCTCAATTGGAATTAAATGAACCTGAACCATTTTTCTATGGTATTTTTGAATCTCTGCAAAATGATCCAAGATTGCTTCATGTTACTGAAAAAGAAATTGTTGATGATCTTCATAAAATAATTGGCGCAAAAATTTTTGATGAAAAAAATTCTGGTACCTCATTATTTTTTGCAAGAAAAAACGACTCTTATCTTAAAATTGTTTCTAGACTTGAAGAACTCCTTCATCAAATCAATTCAAAAGAAAATAATTTTATCTTTGATCTTGATTTTAAATTACCTCATGATTTGATTTCCAAAATTGTCTTTAAACTTCAAAAATATTCTTTAACAAAATCTCAATTAAAAAATATGCCATTAGGATTTTCACAAGGCATTTTGTCTAAATCGACTGGTGCTTATTTGACTCCTGATGCTATTTCTGAGTTTATGAGCCATCTGTTTAAAATTAATTCTAAAATGAAAGTTTTAGATTTGGCTTGTGGCAGTGGGGCGTTTCTTGTTAATGCAGGAAAATTTGGTGCTTCAGTTGTTGGTGTTGATGCCAACCGACAAATAGCCAATATCGCTAAAATAAACTGCTATTTGAATGGCATCAAAAATGCTTCTGTTATCTGTGCTGACAGTCTTGGACCTCTTGAGAATTTGGCAAAAATGTCTTCTGGCAACATTCAAACAAATTCCTTTGATCTTGTTTTAACCCACCCACCTTTCGGATTACGTTTAACCAAGGATTATGCCAATTTTTCAATGCTAACTATTTCTGGGAATAGGTTCATGGAATCGTTGTTCATTGAAAGAAGTTGGGAATTGTTAAAAGAAGGTGGAAAATTAATTATTATTCTACCTGAGGGTATTACTTCCAACAAATCTACTCGAAAAATAAGAGAATTTATCACTACAAATTTCAAAGTTCTAGGAATTATCAGCTTGCCTGATTATGCCTTTTTTCCTTATTCCTCCATAAAAACAACTATTCTGGTTCTAGAAAAATTAGGGCCAAAAATCATCTCCAATTCTTATATGATATTTACCGCCTATGCAAAAAATTTGGGTTATGACAAACAAGGAATTCTTGCTAAAGAAAGTGATTTCTCAAAAATTTTAGAAGATTTTAACAAATTTTTACAAACAAACAAAGGTTCTAAATTTGATCAAAATCTAAATTCTGATTTACGTCTAGATGAAAATTATTTCCAGAATACTAGTGATTTAGGAAACCAAACAAACATGTGTATGTTAAAAGATATTGCAGACATTACTATTGGTGTTAAGAACAGTAAACTCAAAAAAGATACAAAATACCTTTTGGTCAAAGGTCAACAAATCAAAGACTTTGAAGTAGATTTATCAAATGCATCTGAAGTTGGGGTTGAATTTTCTATTGAAAAATATTTGTTACAAAAAGGTGATATTGCAATAACTCGTTCTGGTACTGTTGGTAATGTCGGATTATGTAATAAGGATGCTAATGTAATCTTTAGTGATAATATAATACGTATAAGAATTAATTCAGATAAAATAATTTCTCAATATCTTGCATCATTTCTATATTCTGAATTAGGCCAAAGACAAATTAGACAATGCACCACCGGAAGTACAATTCGTGGCATCAGTCTAAGTAATCTTGAAAAAATACAAATCCCATTAATTTCAATTTCTAAACAACACAAAATTGCAAATGATTTGAAAAAAATTCTTGATGCTAAATCTGAACTTAACCATCTAATAAAGAACTTGGAAAATTCAAAAACATCTCTATCAAAAAATGTAGAAAAAACTATTGAGGAGTTACTAAATTGATTACTAGTCCTATTATCTTTACCAAAAAAAATCCCGACAACCCTTTACTTGAAGTATTAGTTGAATCAAATTCTGATAAATATGAAATTATTTGGTATCATTGGCCTCATGATGGGTTTATGCCTGTTGAAGATTATGAACCAGTAATTGTTGTTTATTCTAAAAAGCAAATTAAAGTCGTAATTACTCGAAGTGCTTGGAAATTCAAACCCCATAATATTGATAATACCCTTTCTAATCCTCTGTCTGTTCTTTTCAAAGATGATTTTCATCATTATATGATTAGAACTGAAGAAAATGCTGTAGATTTTGATAAAATTATTGGCAGTACTCAATTGGAGCAAGAAGAATACCAGTCAAAAATAAAAGATATTTCTCCTTCTGCTATAGACCTCAAATTTCGTACTGGATGGGGGCATATTACTAATTATCAAGTATTTCCACATGATGACCCTGCTGATGTTGCTATGCAGTATTATCGTGCCTATTGTGAAGAATAATCATACAATGTTATATTATTAGTTATATTATTCTTTATATAAGAATAAGCAGCATTTTATCCATGGTAAAAAAAGATAGTAAATTTGCTCTTTCGATGACTTATGGGCCAAGAGAAGATGCCCTATTACGTGATATTGAAAAAATTTCTAAAAATCAAGAATTTGACATAAGCCGAAATGAGGTTTTAAGACGTGGCTTGTATGCATTTAAAAATTTAGTTGATGTTGATGAGAGAATCTATTTGAAATTACTTTCTCATACACTCCATCTTTTAAAAGAAAATATTGATCTTGATATTTTACGTTTTGCAAAAGACATTGCATCTCAAATTCTTACTATTCTAATAATAAAACATGGTTTGGCCAAAGCAGATTCATTTGAAACTATCTTGGATAGTTTGGAAACAATTTATGGAATACTTAGTACTCAAAAATTAGATAAAACATATGATGAAAAAATTAAAAAAGAACTATCGGATCTTGCCACAAGCTTGGATACTGTATTTTTAAATTCAGAAAAAGACTCTCAAAAACTTTCAAACATTATGCATTTTCTGCAATTGTCTTCAAAACATAACTCTGATTCTAGACAACATTCTAAAACAAAATTTGATATGTCTGAGGATACACTACGCATTTTCCTAAAACATTATGAAGATAAATCTGAGTCAATGCGTTTATCTGGAAAATTCCTTAAAGGTAAGGTTGTATGGTTTGATGACAAAAAGAAAATTGGTCTTTTGAAATCTCACCCAAAACATGATTTTCTAATTAGTCCTATCTCCTCTTTGAATTCTCTATATCGCAATAATTTTGAATTGTTTTCTGGGCGAGATTTTCTTTCATCCAAATCTAAACTCGGTTTAGGATATGTTCCACAAAATTTTGAAGATGACATGATTGAATCTGACAATTCTTAACCAATCAAAAAATCTTGAGAGAAGGTTCTACTTTAAGAAATAATTCCAATTTTTCATCATCATCTTTTCTGTCATACATATCCAAGTATGTGACATGCCCGACCATGGCGTGAGCAATATCAGTATCATGAATTCGTCTTGCCCTAGTAAAGAAATAGGAACGAAATGAATGGAGTGTAAATTTATGACGATTTACTGAAGTGTATTTTTCAGTTAGACCTGCTCTTTTTCTATATCTTGCAAATGCTTCAATCTCTGTCATTTTAGCATGAAATGGATAAGAATTTGTAGCAAATACAAGAGTATTTTCAGATAATGATTCTAAATGAGGTTTTAACATTTTTTCAGCTTCTTTAGAAACAAAGGTGGTGTGAGATACTCTGGTCTTTGTATATTTTCCAGGAATTTCGATTTTAATTCTCTTTAAACTAAAATCAAAATCAGCTTTTTTCAAAGAGACCGTCTCTTGAATTCGCATACCAGTTCCAATTAGAACTAGATACAACATCAGTCTGGATTTTGGAGTAAATTCAAAGAGTTTGAGAATTTCGTCTTTTGATAATGGGTGTAATTTTTCTTTGATCTTCTTTGGTTTTTTGATATTGTGTTTAAGGTCTATTGGGTGTGCACGAATTCCATTGTAACTACAATAGTATGTTGCAATTTGATAATACATTTTGACTGTAGCACTTGCTAATTTTTGATTTTCAAGCCAATTCACAAAATCCTGTAATACGTCAAAATAGGCTTGATCACGTTGCTCAAATGGAATTCTTTTGAGTTCTTTTATGATTTCATTGATGTCTCTTCCATCATAGGCAAATTTACAAAATTCCTCAAATCTGTTAATTCCTGCCTGATAATTTTCTCGAGTCGAGAATTGTAAGGATTGAATTCCCTCCAGGAATGACTTTTTTGATTTGTTCTTTAAGAGAAAGGATTGCAATGTACAATTATGAAAAAGTTTGTTCTTGATTTGATATGTTATGTGAAATTTAGCAGATGGCTTTATTCATTATATCTTGAACAAGGAAATAGAAAAATCTTAGGAATTAAAAAATTATTTTATAAAAATTATTATTTTCATAATTAATGATGATAATAGGTAATTATGCAATAACCTACGTGACTTTTTTATAGTTTAGATTAATTACAGAATTATGGTTAACTATCCTCCTTATGTTAATGGATATGGTCTTTTACCAAATTTGTTTAATGCTATAAAAACTGCCAACGTTCCAACTAAATTTAATCGAGATTTTGTTTCTACAATGTTAGGACTAAAATCTTCAAGTTATAATGCTATGATCCCCTTTATGAAAAATCTGGGATTTTTAGATCAAGGAAATGTTCCTACTCAACACTATCGAGATTATAGAGATGAAAGTTTGGGGAAAAAAATCATGGCACAGAGAGTAAAAGAAGCATATGGTGAGTTATTTACTGCTAATGAATATGCTCATAGATTAACCAAAGAACAAGTTGCAGCAAAACTTAGAACAATTCTTGGTGTTGGTGAAGACGATAAAACAGTAATTGTTGTAGCTGCAACATTTGCTGAATTATGTACTCTGGGAGATTTTGAAGGTAGTGAAATTACTAAAAATGAAAATGGAGAAACAGAAAATCTTCCTGATATCATTAGATCTTCTCCTGTATCTTCAAAGATTGGATTAAACTATACCATTAATCTTAATTTGCCTGCAACAACAGACATCGAAGTTTTTAATGCTATCTTCAAAAGTTTGAAGGAACATATTCTAAATGAGTGAAAAATTTTCTGAAAAAATTCGAAACTATGGAATGCGTAATTTTATGCTAGAAACAGAATTAGCAAAACTAGAACAACGTGGGATTGAGATTGGTCATATAAACACTGTCAAAAAAGATGAAAATGTAGATCCTGAATTATTTGATTCGGATATTAGAAAAAGTGCAAAAAGAATGGCTGATTTTTACGTGGTCTATTTTTCCTTAGAAAATTCTGTGAGGAGATTAATTAAAGAAACTTTGACAGAAAAATATGGGAAAGATTGGTGGGAAAAAGGTATTCCTAAAGGAATCAAAGATAATGTCAAACAAATTCAAGAGGATGAAAAAGATTCTGTAATGGCTATTCGTTCTGCTGATGACCCATTAACTTATACGAATTTTGGAGAATTAATTCCAATAATAGAATCTCAATGGGATCTGTTTTCAGATCGATTAAGGGGGAAAAAAGCAATGCAGCAAATCCTTTCTCAATTCAATAAAACTAGAAATTTAATTGCACATAGTTGTGAATTGGAACCTGATGAGGTCACTCGTTTAGAATTACTTGTAAAAGATTGGCAGAGAATCCAAACCTGATATGTAAAACGAGCCTAACAGATCAATCCTACGTCTTCTCTAAATACTCAAAAAACCATAAAATACGCATGAAATCGTACCTAAAAGTCGGATTTTCTAGGTCAACTTTAACAACAAGCTCAACTTTTCCTCAATTCCATTCTAAAATGACCCTTTTAGTCAAAAAAAAGAGGAAACAGCAATGAATCAGACTCTGCATATTGTATTTTTCATATTCTTACTTGTAGGGGTAATTGTTCCTGCATATGCTCAAACCGCAGAAAATGTTGTGATTAACGAAGTTGATATTAATCCTCCTGGCGATGATTCAAAATCCATTTCTGAGTGGGTTGAACTTTACAATCCTACTGATTCTGAAATTGATTTGAGTGGGTGGCAAATTGCGTCAACAACTGTTCTAAAGAAAACTATGACAATTGGCTCTGGAACTACTATTGAACCTGGACAATTTTTAACTTTTTCTTATCAAAGTGTTTGGTTTACTGACATCAATGAATCTGTTGAATTACGAGATGAAAATGGAATTGTAATTGATAAGACTCCAATACTCTCAGATATTAAAAATGACTTTACATCTTGGCAAAGGATCTATGATGGTTATGATTTGGACAATCCTGATGATTGGAAATTTGTAACATCTACCTCTGGTTCTACTAATGGAAAACTAGTACAAGAACAAAAACAAGATGAAATTTCTCTTTCTCTTTCTTCAGATAAATCATTTTACTTGTTTGGAGAAACTGCTGTAATTGAAGGAAGTGTTTCTAAAGCAGTATTTGTTGAGAAACCATTCTTTCAACCTGAAGTAATTACTGTAAAAATTAGTGGTCCTAATTTTGACAAAACATTAACTTTGTACCCTGATCTAAACAAAAATTTTAAAACAACTTTGGGGCTGCAAAAAGTTTTAGGAATCAATGAAGGCGATTACACAATAAATGCATCTTATGCAGGATCAACTGTTAATACGTCATTCTCAGTGGGATATGAAATTACTGAAGAACAAGTACAACAAGACAGTTTTCTCAATTTGAACACTGACAAAACTCAATACATTCCCGGTCAAATGGTTTCAATTACCGGTACTGCTACCGATATTGTTGAATTTCAGGGGATGAAATTCACTGTTACTAATTCTGAGGGTACAATTGTGTATAATGGAAATTTGTTTCCTGTAAATGGTCAATTTAAAACCAGTATTTTCTTGTCAACTGTAAATCCTGTATATGGTACTTATGAAATAATTGGTGAATATGTTGACAAATCTGTAATCACAACATTTGAAGTAATAGAAGATGCAAAAGAAACTGTTCCAATATCTCTGTGGACTAATAAGGATGTTTATGGAACTGGTGAAGTAGTAACCATAACTGGAAGACTAAATGATGTGTGGGTTGCTTCCCTTGATTTAGAAATAGTACAAACAAAGAATCTTGCTTTGGGCACTGGCAGCCAACTTGGTGGTGGTAATGTTCTAAAAATTCTTGATGTTGTCCGAATTGACGGTGATGGTAAATTCAAGTATTCTTTTACAATTCCTGATGTGGATACTCGATTAGGTGATTATAAAATCAAAGTTTCTAAAGATATTGGCTCTGCAAAAAAGACTGTCATGGTAGTAAAAGAACCTGAAAACTTTGTCCCAATCACTGATCCACTAATTGTTACAACAAACAAGCTTGTTTATGATTTCACTTTGGATAAAGAACTCGTAATCCGTGGTCAAATAAAGAACCCTGTAGATCGAACAAGTTTTGAAACTCCTACCGTGTTAATTTCATTTAAAGATGAAAACGGTAAACCCCTTTCTATTATTGGTGTTCCTGAGGGTGTTAATCAGGGAGCTGCTGGCGGCACAGGTAGTGTGACTGCAAAATATCAGTTCACTGCAATACCTGAATCTGGTGGAACATTTTCTGTAACTGCTGACATTAGTAGAGGTATATTTTCTGAAGGTACGTACACTATAACTGCACAATATCTTGATCTTACTTCAACAACTTCGTTTGATATTGTTGATGACTTAGCAGGCGGAGGTGTGGTATCTCTTGATAAAGATGTTTATGGTTTAGGTGAACAGGTGGTTGTTAGTGGTATTATTCCGACAAGTGATCGTTCTGTAACTATTTCTGTTACAAGACCTGATGGTACAAAAACCACATATGGCGAAGCTGTTGATAACCAAAGATTCTCTTGGTCTTGGACTACCCCTGTTTCAGAACGATATCAAACGCTGAAATCTGACGGTGAACGTGGTGTTACATTTTCAAATTTCGGTATTTATAAAATCAAAGTAGCAGGTGATACATACAGCAAAGATTTACTATTCAAAGTATCTACTGATCCTGAAAATGATTCTTTATCTGCCACCCCTCTTTTTATAACTACAGACAAATCTCTGTACCAAGCAGGAGATAAACTCAAAGTAATTGGAAATGTTATTCCTCGTGATCAAGGTGATGAGGGATTAGTAGTTCCCGACCGTGTAACTATCAAAGTTTTGGATGGAACATTCCCGTACAAGCAAATTCATGAAGCATCTGTTTACCCAAAACAAGGTGGTGAATTTTCAAGCTTGTTTGAGTTACCTGCAACTATCTTTAGTGAGGGCATGTATACTGTAAAAGCAATTTATTCCACAAAGCAAGTAACATCAACATTTAGTGTTGCTAATGATTTTACATTTGGTATTGATGAACCTGTATCGTTATTAGCATCAACTGATAAATCTGAATATTATCCTGGTGATACCGTAATTATTTCTGGAAAACCAAACAAATTGATTTATCTTGAAGCCTATGATGTAAGTATCATTAAAAAGTCTGATACTGAAATTACTTGTGGTTCTTTTATTTGTGGAACTCATGTTGGACAAGTAAAATCCATTCGTCCTAGCCCATCTGGTTCTTTTACTCATGAATTCCCAATCAAGAATACATTATCTTCAATTGGAACATATGAAGTAACTATTGATGCTGACTTTGAAACAAAACATATTAGATTTAACGTTGTAGAAGAACCTCTTGCTCCTAAATTAGAAACAGTGATTGAAAAAGAAAACAGAATTCCTGACAAAACAATTTCTGTATCTACTCCAGAAAAAACTGTAGATGATGCAACCTTTGCTCCTAGAGTTGTTTCTGGCTCCTTACTTACTCCAATTAAAGATGAAGCCTCTAATGTAAATCTCAAAGTATCTTCTGAGAGTGGTGTTTGTATAATTGGTCCTGATGCTGATTGTCTTGTTAGTGAATCCACTAGAAAACCTGGACAAATTTATGATGTCGTTGAAGTAGATGGAATGAGTCTAAATGTAAGGTATAGTGGCCCTGATGTACGCCTAGAAAAATTCAGCATACTACCTGAATCTTCTGAATCATTCTTGCCTGATTCTGATTGGAATGTAGAAATACTCAAAGATGAACAAGTATCCAGGTTCTATTACAAAGTAACTTACAAAACAATAGAGTAAGTTCAAAATACCATTTACTCTGAAATTATTTGAAATGAAACTCCAAGTTTTGATGTTTTATCAAGATGATCCAAAAAAATGCACAGCTGCAAAAATGGTAAAGTTTGGTCTTGCTCAAAGTATTAAAAAAATCGGAACTAAAGGATTAGTTTTAGATCCTTTCTCAAAAAATACTCTTATGTCTAAAGACAAATCACTAATCAACTCTATTGTTGGAATTGATTGCTCTTGGAATCTAGCTGATCAAGCATTTTCAAAAAAATTTAATGGAATAAAACGAAAACTTCCACCATTACTTGCAGGAAATCCTGTAAATTATGCAAAATTAAACAAATTAACCACTGTTGAAGCATTGGCTGCATCATTATTCATCTTGGGACAAAAAGAACAAGGTTTAGAACTACTTGAAAAATTCAAGTGGGGACATACTTTCTATGAATTAAATCAAAATTTATTTGATGAATATTTGAAATTAGAAAACGAAGAACAAATTGAATTAATTCTTAAAGATTATGGTTTACTCTGACGTTTCTTTAACACAATGATGACCCCTACAATTATTACTATTGGAATTATCCAAATCTCATAACCTGTTTTGTTCTCAAAAAATTCTATATCTTCAGAAGAACTACTTGGTAACTCTGATTTCATTTCAGTTACAATGAAACTTGTTTCATAAAAATCTGGTTTGAGCACTGAGTTTGATACTGCAAAAATCTTTACATTACCAGTTCCTGTTTGTAATTTTTCTGAATTTGTTGAATCTATGTTGATACTAATTTTCTCTCCTAGCATATTCAATGATTGTGATGAAACCATTTCTCCTTGATTGTTTGTTAGAAAATATAAGATTGAATCTGTATTCTTAGCCTCGATTTTTATTGAAAATTCTTCACCCTTCTTGATAATACTGTTCATTTCCATTCCTGTAATTATTGGAAATTTTGGATTTTCAAATTCAGACCAACTTCCAATCTTAAATGGATACATATCATTTTCAAATGCACTTATTGTAATTGTTCGTGATTCTGGTGCATATGATTCTAGATAAAATGGCCCATTACTAATTACTGCATGATTGTTTTCTTCAATCCATTTTATAGATGAATCAAATCTTTCTTGGAAATACTTTGATTCTGAGTTATTTTTCTCTAGTGAAACGGGTATGTGATTTGAATCTCTGAATTCTTGCAAATACTCTTTGATAAGATTTGCATCATTTGGAATAATTAACGATAACCAATTCACATTCTTGCTTGTTGCTCCTGATCTAGAAAATGATACTTTGCCGTCTTGAACTGCTTTTTCCATTGCTGCAGATATTTCCCAAGGCATTGTATTCCAAATAACTGCCCAATCAGCTATCTCTCCTTCATCAAAATGCCAATAATCCACATAAACTTCAATGGTATCCTCATCGATTTGGTTTACCCCAATTATTGTTTGAATATTTTGAGCAGCTCTAGGGGTAAATTCTGCATCAAACGTTTTATCATTTTCGTCTGTTTGTGTTCCCCATTCAATTGTAAAATATAGAGAATGCATAATGTCATTCATGTCGATTTTTTGACCATTATGCCAATTACCAAAATTAAAATCAAAAACAATTTTGCTTTTAGCTACTGTATTTGGTTTGATGTTTTCCCATTGTTGTACTACTGGATTCCAGATTATTGCATCTGTTGGAACTGTTAGATTTCCATTTGGACCAGCAGTTTCTATCTGCCAATTTGTTCTAATTGGAAATGTTTCTCCTGTAAATGGATGTTTGAATGTTCCAGGATCTGACACCACTCCCCAAATATGTCTGCTATAACTATCAGTCAAACCCATGATTGGATTCCATGCACCTTGATAGATTTGCTTGACTCCAATTACTAGTTCATCATTTTGACTTTGTGCATTTATTGGTGTGAATCTACTTGGCACTCCTGCTCCAAAGTCATTAACTACCCCACTTACTTTCTCATTTACAACATATTGATCAATTTTACTTGCCAAAAAAATTCTCACAGATTCATTAATTCCCTCAACTACTGCATCTTGAATCAACACTGATCTATCCTCCGAAGTTTGAAAATCTCCTGTGTAGATTTTTTGAGTTATTTCGTCCATCTTTACATTTTCATAATTCCAATAGGATGGATCGTTAAAACCTGGCATGTTTGAAAACCATGGTGAATACATTTGACTTAGTCCTACTGAATCATATCTTACAAATGCTGAACGTGCCCATCCTTCAGTATACAAACTCCATTTCAAATCTGATGGATTTGAACCATATACTACAACAAATGCCTTATTCAAATCCCCAAAATCTTTCTTTACTGAAAATCCAACCTTCTCTAATTCTATTGCTAAAATCTCTCCAATTGATTTTCTAACTGGATCATCACTTCTGATAAACATCCTAATTTCAATTGGAGACTCATCCATGTACCATCTTTCATCAATTTTCACTGCTCCTTTTTCTTTTAGAGCACTTGTGATAATTTCTTGAGCCAGTGTAGGGTTGTATTTGAAATTAAATCTCTCCAATTCTTCCAAAATTGTTAGATATTCTGGGTCTGAAGGTCCGTAATAGGAAATTATTGGTGAACCATATCCTCCCATCAATTCATTCACAATCAATTTTCTGTCTACCAAATAGTTTAGAGCAAACCTGATTTCTTTAATTGAAAACGGATTAAATTTTTCTGCTTCTGCAGGATTGACTAGAATACTATATGACCCGCCTGTAGAATCAAAAACATGCAATCCTTCTCTATCTTGATTGTTTTCCAGTCTATCTGAAGATATTCTGTAATAATACATGTCAAGGTTGCCATTTCGAACTTCTTCTAACGCAGTATTCTCATCTAAATATTGGATAAATTTTACAGAATCTACAAATACATTTTTTTCTGCAAATACTTGATTTGTTCCAACAATAACTATTGAAAGAGCTAGTATGACAACTAGCATATTTTTCATATCAATAATTTAAGAGGCTCATAATAAAACCTATATCATAATACCCTGTTCTTTATTTCTTAAAACCTAAATTCCTTTCATGATTCATGAATTTAAATTGAAAATTAATCCAAAAATGATTACTGGGCTAAAAGGAATAATTATTGGTGGTGTTTCTCCAAAAGATTTTTCAGCTGTAACTAAAATAAGCGAAGATGAATCAAAATCAATTTTAGATGAATTTATCAAAAACAACATTGGAACAAAACAGGATAGTTTTTACTATTTTGAAGAAGGGGACAAACTAAAGATAGCAATATCTTTACTTGAAAAGGGATTTCCAGTAGATGAGATATCTATTGCTCTAGATTGGAAAGATTTTGAAGGATTAACTGCAGAAATACTTTCTTCCAAAAATTTTGCTGTAATGAGAAACATGATTTTAACAAAACCTCGAATGGAAATTGATGTAGTTGGAGTTAGATTGGGTGTTGCGATACTAATTGATTGCAAACACTGGAAGCGTTATAGTGTATCCTCACTTTCATCTGTCGTTAAAAAACAAATTGAGAGAACAAGGCAATATGTGGCAAAAACAGAAGGTGCCATTGCAGTTCCTGTCATTGTTACTTTGTATCAAGATAAAGTTGATTTTATTGAAAATGTGCCTATTGTACCAATATTTCAATTCTCATCATTTGTTGATGAATTTTATGGAAATATTGATCAGATGAAAACTATAGAAAAAGACTAGTTATGAAGAATATTACTCCTCCAATTAGAAACCCTTTAGTGATTTTTAATGAGTTATCTAATGCCTTTGAATAATCTTCATAGATCCCTTGTCCCATCACTTTAACTTCTGTTTCATTTTCTAAAATCTCAAACTTTGCAGTTGATGTGTTAGATTCAGCATTGCTTGCAATCTCCAAAAACCATTTTGCAAGTTTATCTGCACTGGTAATCAATCCTAATTGGTAGTATCCATTTCTATTTCTGGCTTTCACTGGTGCATAATGAGTATCTGATGTGCAAATCTCAAGTAGTTGAAGGTCTTTTCTTGCAAACAAATCTATGATCTTCTCTCTAACTCCATTTTCCATATTATTTGCATCTGCCCATCCAAGAAAGTATTTTTTTTCATTGATTTTGAGACATACTATTCCTAGTCCACCCATTCCCAAGTCTTCAGTCCAAACATCCATGTCATCTGAATTTGCATATCCAAATTCAATTGGGAAACTATCTTTTGTGATTAGAGTGTCTAGACAGGATTTGGCAGCTTTTAGCATATCTTCCCCATCTTCACTTGAAATTTCTTCTCCCATTGCATTGTGACAATCAACAATTAGCGGTTTTGAATAATTTCGGTTTTTAGCATATTGCTCAATATCATTTTTCATGTAGTTTGGAATGTCTTCCATTCCATGTGGTGACAGTGACAAGAACAGTAATGGGTTTTTTCCAAAAAGCAATCCAATCACTCTTGCTTTGTTGATTTGGACTGTTACTGGTTCTGTACACTGCAATCCTTCTTCTTTGACTTTGCTGTTTTCTAGATTCTTTAGATAATTTTCAACTTCATTTTTTGATGGAAGATTGAGTGCATGGTCTGATATACTGTGCATCACCATGGCTGATGATGACAAATTTTTGTAAATCAAATATGGTATGTTGCTACCCCCTACTGGATGATATGGACCTGGATGAATTTCAGGTAGAACCATTCTGAATTCTTTACCTCCGTCATTAGCTGACAATCTTATTTGTGAAGTTGCAACCTTGGTTTCACTAGAGCGCTCTTCCATGATTTCTTCTGCTTCTGTATGATCATTTTTTTGTGATGCAAGATATGCTTGAATTGTTTTATGAGTACTTTCCATTCCTGGTCTTCCTGCTCTGTCTGTAAGTACTGACCACACACTAGCAATTATCATAAATGAAATCCCGTAAAACAATGTCATTGGGTCACTGAACATTGGACTCCACAAATGTTGTGGGATTAAAACTGCAAACATTGCTAATGGTTGAACAAAACAAATCGCCCATGCTTTCTTGAGACTTACTCCAAGCGTTGTAGTGTAAATCCCAATTCTAAAACTTGCAAAGAGAAACATTCCAAAAGTTACAAAGAACAATGATGTTTCTTTAGATAAGACAAAACTTGCTAGTAATCCTAACAATACTGTTGCAGCCCATAACATATTTGCAAATAATGAGGAATGTAATGACTTTGAGTATTCTTTTTTCTTTGTGAATCGTGTATCAAGTAATTGTGTTAAGAAAAGTACTGTCATGACTGCAGGTACAATATACCATGCTTCTTCAATACTACTGTCCAAATACCCCAAGAGTGTTGCAAGTGAAATTATTGCGGCCACTCCCAGTGATACCACTAGTGAAAAGTAATGTGATGATGGATTTACTAGGGTAAGGGAAAACCTATTGTGAATATTTGAAACATCGTCTGATTCTTTTTCCATTTCTTATTCAGGGAGCTAAAAAGATATCGATTGCCCATGATATGGAAATTAAACTAATAGGAATTGATACTACGATTCTTGGATCTATCTTGAATCCTTTTGTCTCATCTTCAAAGAACCTCATGAGACCTCCACTTGATGCTGGAAGTGGTGCTGATTTCTTATCTGCCATTTAACTCGAAAACAAGGATTTTGACATAAAAACTTTATTGTTTGTTTTTGATCTTATCCATTGCCTCTAGTAGGGAATTAATCGAATTTAGTATCTCCTGCTGCTTTGTATGATCCTTTTCTTCTTCCAACTCTTTTGACAAAACTGCAAGTTTTTTTTCTAGTGTCTCCGACAGTGATGATTTAATCTCCTTTTGGTTCACTACTGGAATCTCTTTTTTCTCAGGCTCTCTGCCACAGCTTATACATAATGCATGCCCGTCTTTCATCACTCTTACTCCTTTGCAGTATGGACATGGTTCACTGAGTAACGTTGCCCCTTGTAGTAACATTTCTGCTGCTTTTTTTGTAAGATCTTTTGACACTATTTTTCTTGAATTTTCTATCTAAAAAATCCAATTATTTTCAAAAATATTGTATTTCAAACAAGGCTTAATAGTGCGTATAATTGAATTTATTCGAACGAATGGCAGTAATTTGTAATACTTGTGGTCTTCCTGAAGACTTGTGTGCATGCGGTGAACTTGCCAAAGATAGCACCAAAATTATAATTCGATTAGAAACAAGACGGTTTAAGAAAAAAGGTACTATGATTGAAGGCTTGGATCCTAAACTAAATAATTTAGAAACTGTTGCAAAGGAACTAAAAAGCAAGTATGCGTGTGGTGGAACTGCCAAAGAAGGCTACATTTTCTTGCAAGGTGATCATCGTGACACCATCAAAGATACTCTAACTGATCTAGGCTTTGCTGAAGAAAGTATCGAGTTACACTAAAACAAATTGCAAAATCAAAATAAATTACTTCAAGCTGTTGGTATTCCTTTTACTGCATTACTTTCTGTAATCTTTGGATTACTTTTGGTCTCTTTTCCAATTGGCATCTTTGTTGTTTTTGAAAGCGATATTGGTGGTGATATCAATTATGACTTTCCAATAACTCATTTGGTATTATTTGAAGGAACTTCAGTATATCAAACTGCATCTGATGTTAGCATTGGTGATGTCTTTGTTGGTTTGTGGGTATTTTATGTTGTCTTGTTTGTAATTGCTATCTTGGGTCCTAAAACTGGATTTCTAAAATCATTTACCTCTATCATATCTTTTGGAAAATACGATTCAACCTCAAACTATATGGTTGGTGTTACAAAATGGCTATCTATTCTAGTTTTAGTTTCTGTATTGATTAATTTTGTACAGGAACAATTTGGAATTGTAACCGTTCCTCCTCTTGACGACAATGACTTGATACAATTTTTTTATGTGTCCCTTGCACCTTTAATTGAAGAGATTGGATTCCGTTTAATTCTGATTGGAATTCCACTATTTGCGCTTTATTCTAGAAGAACCTCTGTAAAATATTTTTTCAAATGTTTGTGGTCTCCTAGAAATCTTGACATTTATGATTCAAAAAAGGCAATTTTACTGATTGTTTTTGTTGGTATTTTGTTTGGGTTTGCCCATATTGCATTTGCAGAATCATGGACTGAAGGAAAATTTGCTCAAGCTGCTGCTGGGGGAATTATTTTAGGATGGGTCTATCTTAGATTTGGATTTGTTGCATCTTTGTTGATTCATTGGGCAACAAACTATTTCATATTCTCTTACGCAACTTTTCTATCTCAGATAAATTCAATATCTATTGAAAGCGCATTTTCACATTCATTGATGTCTACTTTGGAATTGTTACTTTTAGCATCTGGAATATTGTCTGTGGGAATGTTGTTCTTACATAGGTATTGTTCTAAAAAGGAATCTTCTCTAGAGGTTTAATGCTACTTTTAGGCCTTTGTACCTGTTTCTGATGGTCACTTCAGTGACTCCTGCAGCTTCTGCTACATCTCGCTGTGTTTTATTTTCTCCATTTGTTACACATGCAACATAGAGTGCAGCAGCTGCTAATCCCATTGGGTCTTTACCTGCTGAAATTTTATTTTCTTCTGCAGTTTGCAAAATCTTTGTTGCTTTTCTTTTTGTTTTCTCTGATAAACCAGCTTTGCTTGCAATTCTTGAAATACATTTGATTGGGTCTACTACTGGCATCTTCAAATTTAATTCTCTTAACAATAATCTATAACATCTTGCAATGTCTTTTCTTTTGATGTTACTTGCTTGTCCAATATCTTTTAGTGTTCTTGGGGTTTCAGTGTCTCGACATGCAGCATAAAGTGCTGATGCAATTAAAGCTGAAATGGAACGTCCTCTAACTAGTCCTTTCTCTAATGCTTTTCTGTAAATGTAAGCTGCTTTTTCAATAACTGCATCACCTACTGCTAATTTGTCTTTGAGTCTATCTAATTCACTAAATGCTTGTCTAAAGTTTCTGTCAACTGGTTCATGAACTTGACTTCTACTATCCCAAGTTCTTAATCTCTCAATAGTACTTTTCATTGAAGCTGTTAATGGTTTTCCAGTTGCATCTCTGTTTTGAGGATTGATTACAGTAGCTAATCCCATATCGTGCATTGCAAGTGATGTTGGAACTCCTGCTCTGCTTTTGTTTTCACCTTCATTTGAAAAGGATCTCCATTCCGGACCTGACTCTTCAACTTTTTCAGTAATTACAAATCCACATGCTCCGCAAAAATTCTCTCCAGTGTTTGGATCAGTAACTAGTGTGCCTTTTCCACACCTTGGACATTTGTATTTTTGATTTTCTCCTTTAACCATTTTTATATCTCCCAAATCGTTTTATGATAATATTTAACATTTTCTAAACCATCACTTATAAGTCTGTTGGTGATCGTACATAAAAAATGACAATTTTTTGAGTATTTTTTTAATTTTTTTACGGTGATTCTAAAATTTGTTTAATTTTTTCTGCAACGTGAGGTTTCTCTTTTTGTTCTAAAAGGAATTTCAAATCTTCTGCATTATCTACATCCCACATGATTCTCTTGACAAACACCATTGCAACATTTAGTGTGTGTTCTTTTGCAGTGCTCATGTGAATTTTGTAACTGTCTTCATCATAATGAGTCTCCATCAAATCTATTGGCATTCTAACAAGTGCGTTTGTTCCATCAAATCTTCTTGATGGAACGATTATTGCAAAGTTGGGATGCATTTTGTAGTTTAACATAAAATCAATATCTTGTGTTTTGATGTATGGTATATCTTGAGGAAATACCATTGATGCATCAAAATTATTTTCTAATAGATACTTGTCTGCAAGTGCAACTGCACTATTGACACTTTCTTCTTTCTCATCAATTATTGTATGAACTTTGAATTTTTTTCCAATCTCAATTGCTTTTTCTTCTTTTGTAACCATTACAACTTTGTCAATTTGAGGTGAGATTGAAACTGTCTGCAGAATTTCTTCTAACATCACTTTACACAAATCTTCAACTTTTTGTGGAGGTAAATCTAAACGAGTTTTTGCATTAGAGAAAGTCTTTACAGGAATTATTGCAGCTATTTTCAAATTATACGTGTACTTGTTTTAGGATAAAGTTTGCTAGTGCATCTTCAGCTTGTTTATTTTTCATAGTTATTTTAGTTTCAAAAACTTTCATGTCTAAACTTTGAATTTTTTTTGATAGCATTCTGTCTTTAGTGTCTATAATTATGTTGGAACATACATCTGAATACATCTTGGCTAATCCATATGCATTTGATTCTATGCCTGCAGCCTGCATGTATTTTGCAGCAGGACCACTTATTGCATTATCTCCAATTAATGGACTTATTGCTACTACTTTTTTCTTAATTTTTGATAATTCTTTTCTGATTCCTTTAATCTGAAGCATTGGTCCAATTGATGTTAGGGGATTTCCAGGAGCTAAAATTACCATGTCTGCATCATGAATTGCATTTACAGCTTCAGGATTTGGACGGGCTTTGTCAGCTCCAATGTATTGAATTCCTTCAACTGGGTCTCTTCCCCTATGTTTCACCCAATACTCTTGTAAGTGTAATTCTCCTTTGTCTGTAATGATTCTTGTTTCAATGCTGTTGTCCGTTACTGGAATAATATTTGCACTAACTGCAAATTTTTCACACATCCATTTTGTAATGTCGCTAAGATTTTTTCCATTCTTTAACATGTTTGTTCTAATTAGATGAGTTGCAGCATCTCTGTCTCCAACTCTAAACCATGTCTCTTCACCAAACACTTCCATTTGACGTAAAAAGTTGAAAGTATCCTTCTTGATTCCCCAGCCTTTCTCTGGATCTAGTAAATCTGCTAATCCGTACACAATTGTATCAATATCTGGACACACATAGAGTCCGTATAACCAATAATTATCACCTACATTACTTACTACATTGACTTTGGATTCTTGAGAAACTAATCCTCTGACTAGCTTGACTGAACCTGTTCCTCCTGCTAAAACTGTAATCATATCATTTTCTCCTAAAACTGCAAAGTCTGCCGTGTTCACTCCATATTACTTTTTCAAAAAATTGCGATCTATGTCTTGGATAAGTTTATTACTGTAAATAATTGCTCAGTAGATCGTGTCTAGGGCAGTCGTTTTAACCGTATTACTTGCTGGTCTTATCGTCGTAGGTTCTACTGGTTCTGTTTTTGGTGCCCAAATGGATGCAAGAATTAACCCAAACAATGAGACTTCACCATTTAAGATGAATTACCAAAAAACAGTATTCATCGAGTACCCAAATGGTGGACAGCTATTTGATGTCTTACAAGGTCAAGAATGGTCAGTTATTGGCGAAGCTGATATCTCAGATCCTGGCGTCAAATCTTTAATGACTCAACTAAATAACAAAATCAAGGCAGATGGCAGTCAAGCCCAAATTACTGACTTAAACGTCTCTTATGATATTCACCTTAAAGCAAGAAACATCAACACATCAGTCGATTACAGAGTAATCATTGAAGGAACTCTTTCAAACTATGTAATTACTCAAGACTCTCTAAAAACCCTGATTGATTTAGGATGGAGAGGACTCACTGCAACTGATGAAGTTGTAATTGATGGACATGAACTAAATTTCCCAATTAACATTTTACTTGAAATGGAACCTGAAGCCGCAGCATTCTTTGTAGGAACTGAAGCTGAAGAAGTTTTACACAGAAATCTTATTGATGCTGACTTTATCTTGGAACAACCATTAACAAACTGGCACTTTTTGTTTGACCCAACTGGTATCAACGTTGATGCTGGAACATTTGGTCTAAGTGATGAGATTGCAGGTTATGTTGTTTCTAGTTGGACTATGGGTGAAAGTAGTCTTAGAGAAGGAAGACAAGTAGAAAGAGTCTATGAAGCCGAAGTAATGGCTGATCAACTATATATTGTTAGAAGTGTTCAATCCTCAGACCAAGGTAACTTGTATGCAATTGGATTTGGTGCTTTAGATATTTTTGATGGTGTTGAGATTGCAGGTGTAACTCCAACTCCTCCAGAAGATTATGCTACTACATCAACAGGTGATTTCCCTGTTATGATTATCTATGGAATGGCAGCCATTGCAGGTATTGCTGGCGGTGCATTCTTTATGTTTAGTAACCGTGCTCTCAAGAATGAGAAGACTGGTCAACAAGGAATTGACCCAAATAGATTAGTAGGTTATCAAACTAGTGTCTCATCTGGTGGTTACCAAACCAACAGAGGTGAAGCACAACTAGCAGATGGTTCTGATTATCAACAAACAAGAAGTATGTATGATGATTCTTCAAATTCAACTCAAAGCCCTCCTCCACAACCAGAAGCAACTCCTACCGCAGCAGAAGAAGCCGCATGTGGATGTGCAGCATCCGCTGAAATGGGCTCAGAATGTGATTGTGCAATGCAAGGAGCATGTTTGTGTGATGCAACATGTCCATGTAATGCAGATATTTGTAAAGAAAACGCTCGTGAAATGAGTTAGATTTTAGAAAAATATTTTCTAGTTTTTACTAATGGGGTTTCTATCTAATTTTCGTAAAGAATTACAATCTGCAAAAGCAAAAAAGGCAGCTCAAATTAATGGTAAAACTCTCAAAGGATTGCTAAAGACATTCAAGGAAGAAAGAGACCAAGTAGAAAAAGAAACTGGAACTCGTCCTGAGATTGATGATACAACCCGAATGTACATGCAAAAAGTTCTAAACGTTTGGATTTCTGAAGGAAAAAATATTGATGAAGAAAAGTTTTGGAGAGAAGTAGATTACAATAGACAGTTTACTCATCCAGTTGAATATTATGAAATTAAAAATTGAAAAATGTGTGCTGGGAGTAACCCTCCTTCTGTTTTCACGATATTTCGCTTTGCAGCCTACCTGAACTTAGTACAGGAACTTACAGTTCTGTTTGGCTTTGCTCCATGTGGGTCGGCTTTTTCATTCCTTTTATGGAAACCTCAGGCTTTCACCATCACCGTGCGCCATATTGGATTTTTTTCTGCTCCGTTGCCAATCATCTCTGATTATCCATCTCCGGATCACATGTCCTGTATGGAGGGAGGAGTTTCCTCTGCCGTAGCAGCGTGTCGTGCTCCAGCTCACATAACTATGCTTTTGATTTATTGAATTTGAATATTGCTTAGTTTTTTGTGCCTATAATAAATAAAGTTCCAAATTCTCTCTTCCACTTTTTTCTACTCTTCAAATCTTTGATGTGTTTTGTTTTTATTTGGAATCCTGCATTTTTGAAAAATTCTTTCCATTCTTTTTTTGAATGAAGGTGCATTTGGATTTTCATAACATCCTTCCATCTTGCAGTTGCTTTATTGTCTGTGTAAAAATCAGTACCACAGAAAAACTGGCCTCCTGGTTTTAACATCTTGAATATTTTTTTGAGTGCTTCTTCTATAGAGTCTGAATAGTAAAGTGCCTCCATTGAAAAAATATAATCAAACTTTCCTCCATACTTCCATGATTCAATGTCCGTATGAACAAATCCTTCTTTCTTACTAACTATCTTCTTTTTTGCTTGAATGATCATTTTCTTGCTTTTATCAATCCCTATTGCTCTTTTACAATTATTCTCTTTTGCAATTTTTCTTACAACCCATCCATTTCCACATCCTACGTCAAGAAAAGTAAATGGTCCATCAAATGATATTGAATTCAAAAATTTTGATACATTTTTTCCGTGCTCAACTTCCATTAATTCTGCTCTACCATTTTGAGCCCACTCATCAAATGTTCTTCTGACCCCGTCCATGAATTTTGTTTTTTTATTTTACATTATAACCTTCGTCTTACTGATGATTTGGATGAATGATTCCTACGTGTGTCTTATATTCAAATTTTACAAATAATATTTGAATAGAAATGCCTGATGAATCATGTAGAAGATGTGGTGGAAATCTAACCGAGCATACAAAATGTGCTCATTGTTTGAAACCTAACAGCATGATTTGTCAAGATTGTGCTATGTGCACTGTTGAGCAATTTCATTCAATTTGTGTGTCTGTGGAGACGAATCAAATCAATACCGTGCCATTTTTCAAGTCTGACAGCTACTATGACGTAGCTGTCATGGCTTGATTTTAAAACAAGATATTACTGATGATTACTGCCTAAATCTTAAGTATAATGAGCCTCGGTTTTCACTTTGTGAGGCAAATTCCAATTGTTTTGTGCTTGTTTGTGATCTTACTGATGCCTGTGTATGCCTTTGCTCAGAGTCCTGATAGAATAACTATTCTTGATAATTTTGGAGATTATGAACATGGTGAACCCCTATTTGTTTATGGACAGATTGCCAATTTGGTTGATGATTCTTTCCTGATAATGCAAATCATAAACCCTCATGGAGATTTATGTCAAATCCAACAACTAATTCCACAAGAAAATGGCGTGTTTCTTACTGATGTCATTCCATTAAAGGGTAGAATATGTGGGCTCCCTGGTGAATATGAAATTAAATTATTTTATGGTGATTACACAAAATCTACTAAATTCAATGTGTCTTCTGATATTCACTCTGAATCAACTACTGAACAAAAAGTTCTCTTAGCACAAACCTTGGTATCTGAACATGCCTCATTGATTAGTGAAACATTTGATATTTCAAATCCTATATCTAATGAAATTCCTGACACTCTATCTGAATTAAAATCAACATACGTGGATTTGTGGGATGAATTTTTTGTTGATGAATTAATTTTTGAAATTAATCCTTTGATAAGACCTGCTGTTGTAAATTCTTTGGATTCTGTACAGGAACTATTGGACCAAGATGAAATTTCTTTTGAAATTGCAAAATCTATAGAAAGAACTGTTTTTGAAGCAATATTTTATTATGAAATTAATGATAAAACAACTGCAATCAATTTACTATCTGATATTTTTGTTGACATTACAAATGTAAATCCTGAAAAAACTGTTTCTCCACGGGCTCCTTCATTTGATGAGTTAGAAGAAACTCTGCTAAACTTGATGAAAAAATCTGATACTGTTATGAGTAAATCTGTAAAAACTGAAATTGGCTTTATTTTTGCAAGAGGAACTGCTCCAATTTACTCTGATGATATTACTGAATTAATCGACCTTCTTTCAAAATCAAGATATCTTGATATTGTTTCTAGAAAACAAAGTGACCTGTATAGACTTGTCAACAATGATTGGGAATCAGTAAAACCTTCTCTTACTGAAAAAGAATCTATATCTGAGTTACTTGCATCTAGTGCCCGTGTGTCTGAATTACACCAAGCATCAATTATCCTAAAAGACATGTCTGATGTTGAAAGATTTGTATCTTCAGATTCTGAAGAAAACACTGATCTTATTAATTTGGTAAAACCTGAATGGGATAATTTAGAATCTAAACTAGTCTTAGCTACATCTGTTGATGAAATCTTAGAATCTGAATCTGAAATTGATCAAATGGTTCAGGTTATTGAAATTTCTTCTAGACTAGGAAAAATAATTGAAATTTCTCAAATCAGTAATGTTGATTCTGGACTAACATCTGATTGGAAATCTCTTTTAGAAACAGTTGAAAATGCTCAATCTGTTGATGAAATTTTAGCAGTGGTATCTGAATTTGATCAAACCATGACTGAACTTAGGGAAAAACGTAACCCCTTGGTAGTCTTGGAATTTGAATACAAGAGTATGAAAGAAAAAGCAGAATTGCAAGCTGACTATCAAAACTTGTTCTTGATTGATAATGCTTTGAATATACTAGAGACTGCAAAACAAATGGAATCTGGAAATCCCTCTATTACTAGAATTGATAGGATTGAAGTTTTGTTAAGTTGGGCAAGTGAAAAAGCTCCTCAAATCAAAGAGGATTTGGATTCTTATGATAAAGATGCCTTTAAGATTAGAGCAAGTGACATTTTACAAAGAGCAAAATCTCTTGAAAATCTAGTCGAACTGAGTCTGACTAAAAATCGATTTTTACCTAATTACATTGAATTTACAGACAAACTTAACGAAAAAATAGATAATGTCCGAGATTTAGTTATTCAAAATGATCTTGAACAAGCAGACATACTAGTTCGTGAATTATTTGATGAATGGACTCTTGTATCTGAAAAATATGTTGAAGATCCTTATGGTTCAGATGTTGGATATAATGTTGATGAAATCAAACGTATTGAATTCCGTGAAAGACTACAAACCTATTCTGATATGACTTCTACATTTTACAATAATGATTTTACAAATCATGTTGATGGATACAAACAATTAATGAATGAAGCCTATGAGTTAATTGACATTGGTAATTTTGTAGATGCTGAATCTAAGGTTACAGAAATTGGAGATTACCTTAGTGATTATCTAGTTTTGAAAACTCCTAGTATAATGTATGATATTTCTTATGATCATGAAAAAGATATTTGGATTCTAAATGGTGCTACTGAAAAATCTAGATTTGATTATCGTGAAAACTTGTATGTTACTGTATACAACATGGATGGTACTCTTCATAGTAATATGGAATTCACTGATACTAGACAAGGAAACTTTTACACTCAATGGAATGCGCCTGCAGAGTCAGGACTATATGTTGTGATGTTACAATACAAAGATTCCAAAGCTACTCAGATTGTTCACATTGAAGAAGAGTTTGAGTACACATACAATTCTTCAGATTTAGACATGGTTGATTTGGCACGTGAATTTGAAGAATTAGAATCGTTTGCACAAAAATTTGGTGGTGAGAACTTTGATAATAATTCTAGATTTGCTTCTGTAATTACTGAGATAAAGGCTGGATTTGATGACAAAGATGCTCAAAGTGTGGGTAATAATCTTGATGAATTGAGAACCATCATTGAACGCTATCTTCCAATACGAAATCCTAATGCTCCTATTGAGGCAATATATGCTGAAAATGAACTAGTCATTAGTGGACGAATTCTCAAAACTGTTCAATTTAGTGAAGATCTCTTTATTGATATCTATAATCAACGTGGAGAACGTGTAGAAGAAATTGCCCTTAAAGATGATCCAAGTGGATTATTCAACAAAGTGATTTCACAACCATTTGAAAATGGTGTCTATGTTGTTCAGTTACAATATCATGATTTGATAGTAACTGATTTCTTTAAAGTCCCTTGATTAGCTTTTACCTTTTACTAAGTTGAACAATTGTCGTACTGCAAGTTTTGGGTGATTGGTTGCAAGTTTTAGCATATTGGATAATCCAAAGTCTGCTTTAATGAAATCCAAGAATTCTTCAGGTTTTAACTCACTGATAATGTCCAATTCTTTGTCCCAATCTTTATCTGTTAAACCAATCCACCTGTCTTGCACTTTTCCTGCAGATTTTATTTTAGATTCAATTGCTTTTTTCCAATTATCTTCATACTCTGATAATTTTTTTTCTGATGTGTCATTTGCTTTAATTGCCTTTGATGCAACATCTCCTGCTATTCTTCCAAATTTTATTGCATAACGTATTCCCTCTAAAACCAAAGGATTAGCTTGTCCTGCTGAATCCCCAACCAAAATCAAATTATCATAAACTGTCTTTCTTGAAAGTCCATCATTTGGAATTAATCCATAATGGAATTCTATAGGTTCAATTTTGCCTAAATTTGCAATTGGTCCTTCTTTGTTTTCAATGAGTTCTTTTAGTCTTGCAGTAGGGTCAACTGGAGAATCTGGTTTTCCAATGCCTACTCCAATCCTTGCAATATTGTCTCCTAATGGAAAAATCCATGCATATCCTGCAGGAGAGTATTTTTCTCCAACCATCAACCACCATGTATCTGCTTTAACATGCTCTACCTTTGCTTCATATTCTGCACCGGCACCAAATCTTTCCCATTGTTTTACAAAACCCATAGATTTTGCAACAGTTGATTGAAAACCACTTGCATCAATGACTACTTTGCCAAAAAATTCAATTTCTTTTTCATTTTGTATTGCTTTAACTCCAATTATTTTTCCTGATTCATCTTTAATTACATCTTTTACCGTAGTATTAACAACAATTTCTGTACCTTGTGCTTCTGCTTGAGATGCCAACCATCGATACGTCTTTCTTACATCAAGTACTGCAGAGCGAGCAACAGTGTCTCCAATACTTACTTTGTTGTTTGGTGAATAAAATTCAAAATTTTTTACTGGATTGTAACAATCTTCTGGAATTCCAAACTCTTCAATATTTTGAATCCATGTAACCCCACTAGTTCTAACTGATTCTGCAATGGATTCTTCTTTTTCAATTAATATTACTTTCAATCCATTCTTTGAAGCAGTGTATGCAGCTGATGATCCTGCAGGACCTCCTCCAACTACTACTAAATCATAAATGTCTGACAATTGGTTTGAATCAATAACATCTAGGATATAATTTTGAGGTCTGAAAAATTATTTTTTCAATACAGGCACACCGTTTGAATCGTTCTCTCTTTCAGGATCAAAAGAGTTCATGTGTGCTAGGTCTCTATGCATGTAACTATGGGTGCTTCCCCCTTCTTTTCTACAGAATTTGGAATGAATTGTTTTTTCTACTTCTAATGTGGTCTCATTTTCATGAAATAGACGTTTTCCACACTCTGGACATGTCCATTCAGGCATGAATTTCGTCAGTATCAAATCTATTTAGATGTTTCAGAGACAAAAACATCTCTGATCCTAAACTTTAGATGTTCAAAACTCCCTTATTTTTCATGGATGAATCTGAAATCTCATCTTTTGTAATGTGGTCTGTAGTTACTGGAATCATTATGCTTGTTACTGGATTAAGTTATCGTGCATATGTGAGGAAAAATAATCATGAGATCTCTTCATCTTGAAAAAAAGGGCTTACGTGGATTAGCAATCGCTGAAAGTTTTAGACAAAATTCTACAAAATCTGTTCTTGCAGGAGTTGTTATGAGAAGAGATTTTGTTATTGATGGTTTTGTTTTTGGTAATGCCACTTTGGAAGGAAATGATGCAACTGATGCAATATTGAGAATGTGTGATGATTTGAAGAGACCTGATATTAGCTATGTTTTGATTTCTGGATTAATTGTCTCAATGTATAACATTATTGATATCAAAAAATTGTTTGGCATCTTGAAAATTCCAATTATCGGAGTTTCATATCATGACTCATTAGGAATTGAAGACTCTCTAAAACATCATTTCCCAGATTCATTTGAATCAAAACTAAAAGATTATGAAAAATTAGGACAACGTGAAAAAATTACTCTGAGTACATCTCATGATGTCTATGTTAGAAAAGAAGGATGTACATTAACTGAAGTAAAACATCTTCTTGATGATTTAACATTGCACGGCTCTATTTCTGAACCGATTAGAGTATCTCAACTATTAGCAAAAACATTACTTGAGAAAGGACTATCCTTCTGAAGCTGTCTTTCCACCATCAACATTTAGAATCGTGCCAGTAACCCAACTCGCTTCATCTGAAGCCAAGTATGCTACTGCATTTGCAACGTCTTCTGGCTCTCCGACCCTTGCAAGTGGTAATCTTTCCTCTAGTACTTTTCTTGCTTGTGGGTCATCAAGGTATGGCTTTATCGAGCCTGAATTGATTATTCCAGGATTGACACAATTACATCTAATGTTTCTTCTTGCATATTCTACTGCAATTGACTTTGTAAACATTGGAATTGCTGCTTTTGTTGCAGAATAAACTGCCAAGTGCACTCGTGGAATTGCTCTCTCACTTGAGATGGAGCCAATGTTTACAATTGAACCGCTTTTGACATCTGCCATTTTTGTCAAAACAGCTTTTGTCATATTGAAAACTCCTAGTAAGTTCACATTGATGAGTTTTTGAATCTCTGAATTTTGCATTTCATGAAAATGAATTGGATCATTAATTGCACCTGCATTGTTTACAAGAATGTCTATCTTCCCATATGTATCCATAATTTGATTTACAACTTGTAGTGTTTGAGATTCATCTACTAAATCACAAGTCATAGCTGCAGTTGAATCTTCATTTCCTATCTCTTTTCTTGTATTTTCTAATCCTTCTAGATTTCTTGCAATAAGAATTACTTTTGCTCCTTCTTCGACAAATTTCTTGGCAATGCCTTTTCCAATGTCACTTGATGCTCCTGTAACAATTGCTACTTTGTCATTTAATTTCACGTTTTATTATGGTCGTAATTGCTTATAGAATTTTTGTTGAATTTCGTTCCTGATTATTTGGATTCATTAATTCTTTTAATATATTCAATAATTCCAGTATAATCGATTCCACCTAATCCTTCTTTTACTGCATTTCCATACACTTCTTCTGCTTTTTCTATCATGGGTAATTTGATTCCTAAAGATTTTGCAGCATTAGTCATTGTGATAATGTCTTTTTTGAGATTTTCAAGTGTAAATGTTGGGTCATATTTTCCATCTATCATCTTGAATGCTTTGTTTTCACTCATTCCTGTTTTAAAATAAGTAGAATTTAGAATTTCAAGAAAAATTTTAGGATCAACATCTGCTTTTTTGACTAGTGTAATTCCTTCTGATAGTGCAAGTGCTAACATGGTAATTTGTAGATTCATAGCTAACTTGATAGAATGCGCAACTCCTTTCTCACCTAAGAAAAAGACTTTGTTTGCAATTTTTTCAAATACTTTCTTGCACTCTTCAAAACTTTCTTTATTTCCTGATGCCATCATGACTAGATCACCTGTAATTGCAACATTGGGCCCTCCCATAACTGGTATGTCTAATTTGTGTATGCCAAACTCTAAAAATTTGTCTGATATATTTTTGGATTCTGAAGGATCTATGGTGCTCATATCTGCAACAATTAATTTTTTGTTTTCACTTTTGATGATTCCTTCTCTTTCAAATGATACTTCTTTTACTGCATCTGCATCTTTTACTACAATAATTACCAAATCTGATTTTTCTGCAACTTCTTTTGGAGAATCTACAACTGTTGCACCTTTTTCCTTTGCTTGAATTGTTTTGTCTTTACTTCTATTGAATACTGTAACCTCGAATCCTGACTCTAACAAATGTAACCCTACTGCATTTCCTAGCATCCCTAATCCTACAATTCCAATTTTTTTCATATCTTAATGACGCTCCTCATCTTCAATTTCCCATTGACTATTGCCAAATCTTGGGGCTGAGAATTTCAATTGCCCTACTGTTTTATCTCCTCTTTTGACTTTGGCAAAATCAAATCTTTTCATACTTAGAACTTTGTCCTTTGGCTTGTATCCGCCTTCGATAACTTTGACTTTGAATCTTTTACTTGCTTTGATTATCAGTTTTCTTGCAACTTGTACATCTCCAATCCATGAGAACATTTCAAACTCGCCAAAATTCTTTGTGGCTACACTGTATCCGTAGAGCCTTGCCTCAAGTTTTATTTTCTGAGTTTTTGCATGTTCATTTAACCATGCAACCACTTCTTCGCCATGGCCTTTCTCAACTCCAAAAGTTTCAGAATCTCTCATCTACAAAAACCACAATATTGAACCATAATAATCATTTTCAACAATTGTTAAACTAAAATATTGATTTAATTCAAATTATTCATGCTTACAGTTGACTGTACCGATGTTTTGTCTATCAAACATGAACTTGTAGTTTATGTTTCTGACCAAGTTGCAGCCATTCCTACTTTAAAAAATAACCAATTTACTCTATCAACTTTGGATGATGATGAGGTAATTGATACACATACTGTGATTACTGCAATTAAGGAGTTTTTAGATTCAATTGATGAAGGAAGAAACTTTGCAGTTATTGGAAATAATAATATGATCAGTATTACTTCTGTGTCTGGAAAAGTTATTGAAAGAGAACCTCCTCATCCACAAGAAATGTTTTCATGCTCTCATTGTGGATTTGTAACTCAATACCAAGTTGAGCTAGAAACTCATATGAAAATCCATTATCTCTGAATTTTTTTAAAAATTCTAGGAATTGTATTTTTTTTAATTTCTGGAATTTCTATTGCCATTGCAAAATTGTAATGGGGAAACCTTTTCTTGTATTCAGAAATGTAACTTTGTGCTACATTTTGTGTTTTAAAATCAACTCTAACTCCTTCCAGTTTAACTTCTTTGCCAAAAACATCGTAAACTACTATCGAGTGCTTATCTGGTTTGATGTAGAATTTTGTACTGCAATACCATGCAATTCCTAATGTCACTACAAAAAACCCTGTAACAAATTTGTCCAGAATTTTTCTCATATGTTGATTTTCAACAGGATCTTTATAAGCACTAATCCCTGTATTCTGTTATGGATAGACCTTCTAGAAATAATGTCACCAAAGTTTATTGTGAAAAATGTGATCTAGTTTTTGAATCTAGACAGCAATTTGAAAAACATCTTGACAGCCATTCTTCTGGAGTTCAATGTGAAGTTTGTCCAATTGATACTGCAATTGCAAAATTTACTAGTTTGTTTAAGAGAAAATCCTCTCGAAATTTGGAATAAGTTTTTTTAACTCATCTCATTTCTTCTGTACATGAATAAGAAAGGCGTGATTATAGGCGTCGTTGCTATTGCAATAATTGCCGGTGTAGCTGCATCTTTGTCTGCTACTCCTGCTGAAACTGTAAATCTGGATATGACTAGAACTCATGGAACTATCTCAACTGCTATGGGCTCTCCAATCTTGGGTGATCCCAATGCTCCAATAACTATTGTTGAATTCGGTGATTATCAATGTCATCAATGTTACAACTGGTTCCATAACACAAAACCTACTATAACTCGTGATTATATTGACACTGGAAAAGCAAACTTGGTTTTTGTTGACATGGCATTCTTGGGACGAGACTCTAGTCCTGCAGCTCAAGCAACTTACTGTGCTGAAGATCAGGGAATGTATTGGGAATACCATGACATGTTGTATAACGCACAAGAATCCAAAATTGATGGTGGTTGGGCTAACAATGAAAGACTAAAGGCTTTTGCATTTTCAATGGGATTGGATATGGAATTGTTTGAAAGTTGTCTTGACTCTGGAAAGTATTCTAAACGTGTTCAATACAATACACAACAAGCAAGAGACCACAATGTACGAGGTACTCCTGGATTCTTTATTGTAGGTCCTGATGGACAACAACAGATTGGCGGTGCACAACCATTTTCAGTCTTTAAACAAGTTCTGGATCCAATGGTATAGATGACAAACACAATCACGTTTGTCTTTTCAAATCCAAAATACATCATACTTTCTTTTGCAATATTTGTTCCAATGTTAATTGGGTTACTGATATTATCTGAGTATATTTTCTTAGAACCTTATGTTGTAAGTCATCTGCCAACTGGTACTGAATTTGGTTTTGCACTTATTGTGGCAATTTCAGCACTCTCTGCATTAGTTTTGCCAATGAATGTTTTTAGAATTAACGTGTTGAAAAGCTCAACACGGAAAATGGGTAGTAGTGTTATTGGCTCTTTTGTTGGAGCAGCAGCCGGGGCATGTAGTTGTGGCCCAATTGGTTTTGCTGTAATCTCTACATTTGGGTCTGTTGGGGCAACAGCAACCGCATTTTTAACAAATTATGAAATACCTTTGAGAATAATTGCAATTGGTGTTTTAGTGATCACCTACTTTACAACAGTAAAATCCCTAAAAACTGAATGTAAATTTGATCCTTGATTTTGATTCACTAGAAATTACCATTTAGGCAAACGTTTTCGACCTTAGGATGTATCTTAAAGTCTAATGTATTGTCTGTGTGACATTCATCTATGTTCCAATTAGGCCAAGTAGGAGAGATCCAGACGCCGATGAAATCGAAGATGCTGAAGATTAGCATCTTTTTTCCCATTTGATTGTGAATAAATGAATTCAGAGAATTTTCAAAGTCGAGCTATTTATTTGCCTTTTTCAAGTTTAACGTAATGCAAAATTTGAATTTGATTGCTGGAATTTTGATAATTGCAAGTCCAATTCTATTTTCAATGATCGCATATCCTGATTCTGTAGCTTGGAGCTGGAATGAGGGCAGAGGTGGATATCTCTTTGCACTTGTTTTTGTTGTCGCAGAACTTGTTGGTCTAAAGATTGTAATTTCAAAAAAACGATTACTTGCAGTAATCCCTATTGCACTGCTAACTATCTCCTATCTTATATCATTAGAGTATGGCCTGCGAGATTACATTGTTGAATCTGCAGAACAATTTGATGTTCAACTAATCTATTCGTGGACATGGATGTGGGATTTTGTTGTTATGGCAATATTCATTGTTGTTGCACTGTCTATCTTCTTTGGTAAGAGATGGATTAGAATTGCACCTGCAGGACCTATCTTCTTAACTGGTACTGCAATTATTTTGTCACTTGATGCATTCTTCCCATATGATACATTAGGTCCTCTGCAATACATCGTTCCATATTTTGTACAAGCAAATGTTTGGGTAATCACAGCACTTGAACTTGGTACTGCTGTTGCAAGAGATAATGTCATGTTCTTACGTGGAGATCATGGTTCAATGGCACTACAAGTATTCTGGCCCTCTGCTGGCGTTCACAGTATTATCATCTTCTCCCTAGTAATTGGTGCGTTCATGCTAAAGATGAACATTCCTAGAGCAAGAAAATCCATGTATTTTGTTTTAGGAATCATTGGAACCATTACTGTAAACTTGATTAGAATATTTTCTCTATCTTGGTATGCCCTCAAAGTCACAACTGACCCTGTGGCATGGGAGGAATATCACAAGATTGCAGGTGAAATCATGTTTCTGCCATGGCTATTTGCGTTCATCTTGGTAGTCATATTAATAGAATCTAGGCGCCTCAAAAAACAAGAAGAACGAGATGGAACTAAAAATAACTCGTGATATCTCTTTGTCCTTGACTTTCTGAAAGCTCTGAGACTTTGACTCCCAAGCGTCTAATAGTTGCTGTTTGATTTTCAAGGGCTTCTCTTAGTAATTGTTCAACTGTTTTTTCTAATTCCTCCAAACTCATAGTAGGGTTTCTCAGCATTTTTGATTTTGTTTTGTTTGATAAATCTGATTGAACAAAACTTATTCCAACTGATTTGAACATTTGATTTTTTTTTTGGATTATTTCATGAACTTCTTTACATAATTCTAATGTGTTCTCTAAAAGAAACTCATAATCTTTTGAATCTTTTTTTAGGGTCACAATTTTTCCATGTTGAATACTGGGTTCTCTTTCTTTTACTAGTTCATCGTCAATTCCTCTTACTGCATTGTAAATGTAAGTTCCACTTTTTCTCCCAAACTCTTTATTCAAAGTAAAGACATCAAGTCTCTTTACATCTCCAATTGTCTCTAAATTCATTTCTGTAAACCTTTGTTCTGTTTTCTTTCCAATTCCTGGAATGTCTCGTATTTTTAGTGACTCTAAAAACCCTTCAACTTTTTCAGGAGACACAATTGTTAATCCATCAGGTTTTTGAAAGTCTGATGCAATTTTTGAAATTAATTTATTTGGGGAAATTCCTATTGAACAACTCAGTTTTGTTTTCTCTCTTATGGAATTTTTAATTTGTTGAGCCAAGTGACTTGCTTTATGAAAATCCCCCTCTGTTCTTTTTGTTACATCCAAGTATGCTTCGTCTCTTCCTACATATTCAAAAACATCTGAAAACTCTTCCATGATTTTCATTGCTTTTTCAGACATTTCAGAGTAATAATCAAAATCTACAGGCAGAAAAACTGCATCTTTTCTCTCTTCTAATCTTTTTTTTGCAAATACTATTGGTATTCCAGACTTTGCACCATATTTTCTTGCAGTATAGTTTGCAGTTGCAATTGCTCCACTATCTCCACCTCTATCTGAAAATACACATACGCAAACTGGTTTTGATTTTAATTCTGGTGATCTTATCTCTTCACACTGGGCGTAAAAATAGTCAAAATCAATGTGGAAAACGATTCTTGTTTCCAATACTGTTAGATGAACTTTAGATTATTACAATATTGTGTATTCATCTAAATACTCAATCTAATCACTACTTTCATGGATGATTATCCTGTATCTGTTGATGAAAACGGTGTGAAGATAAAACCTGAAAAAATGGAAACAGAAAAACTCTATCATTGTATTTTCAAAGAAAAAGCAATGTTAGTTTTCAAAGATTCTCAAGACGTAATGAACTGTTATGAGATTGAAGAAAAAGATCTTGTTGAAAAAATCAAGAAAATCAACAATGATGACGATCTAGAAAAATTATTTGATGAATATCTTAAAGGTCAAGACCTGAATAATTAAATAAAAGCGAGAGAGAATTTTGTTATTAAAGGAATAACGAATTGAGTAATAACAAAAAATCAAAAGACGCAGAAGATATTTTATCAGAATTTGACTCTAGGAATAAATCAGAACCAGAACCAACACCTGAACCAGAACCAACACCTGAACCAGAACCAACACCTGAACCAGAACCAACACCTGAACCAGAACCAACACCTGAACCAGAACCAACACCTGAACCAGAACCAACACCTGAACCAGAACCAACACCTGAACCAGAACCAACACCTGAACCAGAACCAACACCTGAACCAGAACCAACACCTGAACCAGAACCAACACCTGAACCAGAACCAACACCTGAACCAGAACCAACACCTGAACCAGAACCAACACCTGAACCAGAACCAACACCTGAACCAGAACCAACACCTGAACCAGAACCAACACCTGAACCAGAACCAACACCTGAAACTCCTTCTGACAAAACAGAAACTTCTAAACCTGCAGAAGAACGTGATGTGATTTTTGTTGGTACAAAACCTATCATGACTTATGTTTCTGCAACTTTAACACAACTTTCAACAAGACAAACTGTTACCATAAAAGCTAGAGGTAAAAGAATAACTCAAGCTGTAGATGTATCTCAAATGATTGTGAAAAGAATGGACTCTGTAGGCTATGTGATTAGTGATGTGAGAATTTCATCTGATTCACTAACTTCTCAAGATGGTAAGCAACGAAATGTCTCTACCATGGAAATTGATATCTCAAAAGAATAAATTCAAAATCCCTCTGATAATACTAAGTGGAATTTTAATCTCAGTACTTGTAATATTTTCTTCAAATTCTTCTTGTGGTATTCAACATATGACAATTTTAAATGAAATTAATTTTTATCAAGACACACTTGATCCAGAATTTTGTGAAGTAATTGTTGAAAAAATTGATTTGTTTAATGATTCATGTGAGCCTTACGTAGAAATTCTTGATTGTGGTTAATACTTTATTTCTTGCAAAAACGTAATTCCAAAATAAATCAACATTCCACTTAACCCTATCATCAATATTTTGTAATTTTTGTTTGAAAGAATTTTTACACTCTTTGATGCCAAAAATGAAATTCCTCCAAGCCATGCAAAATCCATCCAAATATGTAATCCAAACATGATTAGCATGCCTGAAAATGCCCATATCATCATGGCATCTGAAATTAGCTTGAATCCTATAGTTAACCACCAAATAATGAAAAATGGATTTAGTCCACTTAACAAAACTCCTGTAATTAACGCTCCTTGTTTTGGATTTGTAATTGAAAGTTCTTTTTCTTTGAGAACTGTTCTAATTTGTAATGCTGCAAAGACAAAAAGCGTTATTGCACCTAAAATTGAAATGATTGTCCTAAACTCTGGAAAACTTTCTAATGAAAAAACACCAATTCCTAACAATATCACTAATGGTAATTCTACAATTGCATGGCCTGTAGCCATTTTAACGCCTGATTTTGCACCTTCTCTTAATCCATATGATATGTTTGCTGCAAAAAGAGGCCCTGGTGCCATTACTCCTGATGCAGAGATGACTATTACTAGTACTGCAAATTCAAAGAATTGTTCCATCTAATTCAATTTTCATTATTTTGATTATGAAATAAACATAATCAATAGAACTTACATGTACATAGAATCTTTTAGATGCTTAGATTCTTCTTCAGCTTCTTTGATAACTGTTTCAGCTTTTTCTGCTTCTTTTTGTAATGCAGAAATATCACATGATGATCCTGGAATTAACTTCGATATTGCCATACATAACTTAGCACTTGATTTAAAATCAGGACCTTCCCCATTTGTATGAAAAATAATTACAATTACATCTTGTCCTGTTATGCTTGCTACATTTAACAACGTTCCAGGAATTCCTGGTACTGTTCCAAATTCTAAAACTTTTAACCCTGCACTTCTTATTTTTTCTCGTGCAGAATCTGTACTGCCAATTCCAATCAACTCTTCATTTTCATTAGGTGATTTTACTGCAATACTGCTTACAACTAATCCAATTTTGTGTTTTTGTGCCCAATTAAGCATTGTTTTGGCTGTAACTTTGTGTAATGATTGATCAAGTGTTAGATATGATAAAAAGACACTTACCTTTGATTCTTCATTTACAAAAATTCTTGATGGGTAGTTTGGTTTTCCATCTTTAATTACACTAATTGGTGGAAATATGTCTGAGTCAATAATTCCTGCTAGTTTAAATTTCGATGTGTGCACCATTGATTCTGATGCAATTGCACTGCTAAAACCTGCTGATGGAAATCCGTCAATAAGATATCCTCCTTCTAGATTAAGTGGTTTGAATTCTTTAATTCTTATTTTTGGGTACATGGTTATTTTTTGTTTTTATTAGATAATAGGTTTTGTCTAACTTTGTAATTTTGTTACTAGTGCTGCGTAGATAAATGGTAAGATCGTCGTAACTTCTGCATGTAATGTTGATTGTTTTGCTTTTTGTGTAACTTTGCCCCATGAAATTGCTTCTCTAACTAATGCTCCACTAAGACTGCCATCAAACTCTTGTGCAGTTGTAATGTAAAATGCATAGTCTAATCCCTCTCTGTATTGGTTCCACCATAAAGTATGATGCTTTGAAATTCCCCCTCCAATCATAAATGCTCCTGATTTTTCTGCTTTGAAAATATATCCTGAAAGTAAATCTGCATCTCCTGCCATGTTTAATTTAAAATCATTATGTTTTTGTGTGAATAACCAAATTTGACTTCCTACTGCTCCATCCATAATTCCTGGAACTACAACACTGATGTGGTTTTTGTATGCCCAATAAAGAAATGAATCTTCTCCCAAATGTTTTCCAATCATTTTACAAATTTCTGCAGTAGTCATCTCTTTGACTCCGTTTTGATATTCTTCTTCTAAGAATGTCTGCATCTTTTCTTCAATTAGTGGTCCATAACTGTCCATAGGCACAAGTACATTGCCTAATCTGTGGATATCTTGGTCTGCAAGTTCATTATCATCCATTGTAAATGATCCTTCTTTGTAATGTGAAAAGTGTCTTGCAATATCATGATCTAATGCACCACAAGTTGTTATTGCAACATCAAACCATTTGTTTTTGAGCATGTCTTTTAGAATCCCTCTTAATCCTGTAGATACTACTGCCCCCACAAACGAGATGAATTTGAGACATTGTTTGTCCGAAATCATTTCAGATAAAATATCAACACCTGTTGATAGATTTACTGATTCAAATCCTCCTGACTGAGATAATTCTTGAAATATTTTTTCAATAGATGTGTTTGAATCAATCTCTATGTCTTTTACTGGACGGCCTGGATCAACCATGTTCTAATTCGATGGAGTCAAGTATAAAATTCTGCCTTAACTTTGAATTATTTTTCAATTATCTAAGAAAACTTTAAACCCGCCCAATATCACCACTCTTCGAATGACAGGAAGAATCAAAGTCGGATTAGTAGGAATTGGAAACTGCTTTTCAGGACTTATTCAAGGAATTGAATACTATAGAAAAAACCCTTCTCAAGAAGTAATTGGAATTATTCACGATAAATTAGCAGGATATGGAATTCATGATATTGACTTTGTATGTGGATTTGATGTTGGAGAAAACAAAGTTGGAAAACTAATCAATGAAGCAATTTATGAATACCCAAACATGGTAGACTGGATTCCAAAAGATGAAATGCCAAAAACTGATGGCAAAGTATTCGAGAGTCCAGTTTTAGATGGTGTTGGATTGTGGGTTGAAAACAGAGTAAAACCAATCAAAAGTGCAAAAACTGATGATGAAATTGCAGAAGAAGCAAAGAAAATCATCAAAGAGACTGGTGCTGAAATTATTGTATCATATTTACCTGTGGGTTCAGATAAAGTCACTCAATTCTGGGCTCAAGTTTGTCTTGATACTAATACTGCTTTTGTAAACTGTATTCCTTCATTTATTGCATCAGATCCTGAATGGGCAAAAAAATTTGAAGAGAAGAACATCCCTTGTATTGGTGATGATATCAAAGGTCAAGTTGGAGCAACTATTGTGCATAGAACATTAGCAAAACTCTGTAATGACAGAGGAACTAAAATTGAAAAAACATACCAAATCAATGTAGGCGGAAACACTGATTTCTTAAACATGAAAGAACAAGAGAGACTAGTCTCCAAGAAAATTTCTAAAACTGAAAGTGTACAGAGTCAACTTGATGAACGACTAGATGATGATCAAATCTATGTTGGGCCTTCTGACTTTATTCCATTTTTAGGTAACACCAAACTCATGTTTATGAGAATTGAAGGTCGTCAATGGGCAAATATTCCTTACAACATGGAGGTTCGTTTAGATGTTGATGACAAGGCAAACTCTGCAGGTATTGTAATTGATGCAATTCGACTTGCAAAGATTGCACTTGATAGAGGAGTTGGTGGACCAATCAAACCTGCAAGTGCATATCTGATGAAACACCCAATTGAACAAACTTCTGATGTTGCTGCAAAGACTGCATGTGAAAAGTTTGTAGCTGGCGAATAATCATCTAAACTTGTTTGCATCTGAAAATCTATTTTTTCTGCTTTTTTGATATTTTTCCAGTTTGAATTCTTTTGAAACTGATTTTTCTTTTTTTAGTTTAGTAAGTTTTGTATTGACTACTTTGTTGTTTTCAGCTAAATCCACAATGAGGCTCTCTCCGCCAAATCTTCTATTCTCTACATTTGCCGCAAGAATTGGGATTCTGTTTTCTAATGCCCTGACTTGAACATACATGTGCCATGATTCTATCCCTCTTCTTACAATTCTGCTAGGTGACAACAAAACTTGGGCGCCTTTTTTTGTCAAAGTATTTGCTACCTGTGGAAATACCATATCATAGCAAATCACCACTCCGAATTTGCATGCAGTATTGAAGATTTTAGCCTCCTTTCCGGGCGTGACCGTATCTCTCTCATAATCAAATGGGTGTATCTTCTCTTGCCTGCCTATGAATTCTCCTTCAGGACCAATCACAGGTGCAATTATTGAAGATTTTTTCTTGTTATTTTCATAAAATGCCCCTGGAATAATGGTCATTGAAAAATCTCTGGATATGTCCTTAAATTCTGAAAATTCTGTATCAAAGTCTGAAATTATATTTTCTTTTAGCCATTGTTCGGGAAGACAAACAATGTCAGTTTCCTGCCTGCCTAATTTTCTTAAAATCTGTGAAACTCTGTCTATTCCTTTTTGGTTATTTTGATATGAAACGGTTTGAATCATTCCTAGTTTTACCATGTTTTTAGAATGGGTATTTGGTAATTATAGGTAGGCACACATTACGATCAGAAATTTCATTTTTCTCTGAGTAACCGTTACGAAAAATATCATACTAAAACAAGAAAAATTATGCAATAGTGTCAACTAAACTTGTTAAACATCGATTATCTCACCAATTGAGACATTATTCTTATTGGTTCATGTAAAAAAAGTCGAGATCTTTGGCTTCAAATCATTTGGATTCAAGAATACCACTGTGCAATTTGAACCTGGACTTGTATCGATCTCAGGTCCTAACGGTTCTGGTAAAAGTAACATCTTAGATGCTATCATTTTTGCAATGGGTGAAAACAAACCAAAGGTTATGAGAGTTGACAAATTACGATCACTGATTCATGATATTGAAGGAAATAGACGTGGACCAAAAATGGCAAGATCTAGTGTTCATTTTGATAATTCTGATAGAAAGATTCCAGTTGATTCTGACAATGTGGAAATTACAAGGGAAATGGATGCAAATGGAGAAAATACATACTATCTAAACAAAAAGAAAACAAACCGTAGTCATATTCTTGATTTACTTGATATGGCAAATGCTGGATTAGGTCAGCTTAATGCTGTGCAACAAGGAACCGTTACAAGAATTTCTGAATTTACATCTGAAGAGAAAAGAAAGACAATTGAAGATTTGATTGGACTTTCGTATTTTGATGAAAAAAAGGCTGAATCTGTAAAACAACTTGATGAGGCAGATAGGAGATTAGAAATTGCTCTTGCAAAAATGGGTGAAATAAAGAAACGAATTGATGAATTAGAAGAGGAACGTAACCAGAAATTGCGCTATGATATTCTTGAGCGTGAATTAAATCGATACAAGGCAATTGCTGCAGCTAACAAACTAAAGGTGATTTCAAGCCAAAAAGAGTCAAAGGAATCAACTTTACACTCAGTTACTGCTGAAATCACCACATTTGATGATGAAAGAAGTATTCTTAGAACTGAAATTGGAACTTTGGAATCTGAAAAATCAAAACTTATGGCAGAAGCTAATGATTATACTCAAGCAAAATCTGCACTTGATACTGAAATTGCAACTGCAATGGAACAATATGAAATTGACAATAGTGCAATCTCTGCATCAAAGAAAAGAATAGAACAAATTGAATCTCGAATTCCAGAAATTCAAAAAGAACTTGAAGATGTTGATAGTGCACGAAGCGATATAGATACACAGATTTTGAAAATTAAAGAATCTATTGAACAAACCAATGTAAAGAAAAACAAAATTAATTCTGATTTAGAAATTGTCGACTCTCAAAGAAATAAAATTTTAGATGAACAATCACAAGCTGCAGCTAAAAAATCTGAGATTGATCAAAAAATTAAAGAGTTAACAACTCAACTTAATGATGCAAAATTAAAACTCTCTAAACTACAACACGAAAAAGAAGAATCAAAAATTAAAGTTGAATCAAACACTGCAAAACTACAAGGTCTTGAACAAGGTATTGAAGAACTGACTTCATCAAAAACAAAACTAGAATCTATGATCAAAAACCATAACGCTACAATTACTGAATTAAAATCTAGAATACAAAAACTACAATCAAAAAAATCTAAAATTGTTTCCGATATGGATGAATGGGGGGAAATTTTAGAAAAATCTAATCAAGCTGCAACTCGTTATGAATCAAAAATTAAAACTGTTAAAGGATTCATGCATGAAGACTATACTGTTGCAAAATTAAAAGAAGATGCAGAACAACTTGGCATTGAAGGTTTAGTTTATGAAATGATTTCTTGGGATAAACAATACGAGCGTTCTATCTTAGCTGTAAGTTCTGATTGGATTAAAGCAATAGTTGTAAAAGACTTTGCAACTCTTCTTGGGATTGCAGAGTTTGCAAGGTCTAGAAAATTATCTAAACTCAAGATTATTCCTATGGATTCTATCCCTAAATTCAAACTAAAACTACCTACCGATTCAGGCGTAATAGGTGTCCTTTCAGACTTTGTACGCTGCAAACCTGCCTATGCTGAACTCAAAACTTTCCTATTTGGAAATATTATTCTCACTGAAACCCGAGAATCTGCATACAATGTTTCTCAGTCTGGATACAAGGCAGTTACTATGGATGGTGAATATTTTGAAGCAAAAGGTGGAACTGTTGTTATTGATATTGATTCAAAGATATCAAAACTTACAAAATTAATTTCGATGAGTAGTGATGTTGATGGTTTATTCCAATCAATTAATGCTGTAAAGAAGTATCTTCTACTGAAAAAGAATGCCATTAAAAAATTAGATGACTCTATTCAATTAAATTCTGAACGACTTTCAATTTCTGAACAATCTCTTGCATCTACCAATGAACATTACTCTACCCTTACACCTAGAATTGAATCTGCACTAAACATGAAAGAACAAATCACAACTAGAATTGCTGATTTGACTTCTCGTGATCAAAACATTGAATCTGAAGTTCTTACAAATGAATCACATGTTGAATCCTTACTAGAACGTATATCCATTGTAGAAGAAAACTATGCAAGTGGAGAACAAGCACGTATTGCAAATGAATTATCTAGAATCAATGCAAAGAAAGCTGAAGTCGAAAAACTATACACCACCATTACCAATGAATATCGTGACAAGGCTTCACAATTAACAACATTAGAAACTCAAGATAATCGTGAAAAATCTCAATCTAACCGTCTTCATGATGAAGAACGTTCATTGAGTTTGGAAAAAGAAGAATTACAATCAAAAATTAATGAACTAGAAGTCCAAAAAGAATCAAAGAATGAAGTTCTTGTAAAACTAAGAGAAAAAGAACAAGAACTTATTGAGACATCTGGTTCTTCTATTGGACAACTCAAAGAGTTTGATGACAAACTCAAAGTATTATCTGAGAAAGATAGAGAATTGACTAAACAAATCAATACTTTGGAGAGACAATCTGACTCTTTGAACCGTGATTTGAGGGATTTAGTTGAAAATGAGACTAAATTACAGCAAATTCTCTCTGCATTTGGCTTTGACAAAGACATGGAGACATTTGATGTAGAATCTATTGTTCAAGGGCTGTCTGCAGAATTGGCTTCATTAAATGCACTAAATGCAAAAGCTCCTGAAACTTATCTTGAAGTATCTTATGGTTATCGTTCAATGTCTACTAGAAAGAATTCTCTTGAAGAAGAAAGAAACTCTATTGTAAAATTCATTGAAGACATTGAAAAGGACAAGCGTCAGACATTCTTGGATGCATTTGACAAAGTCGATAAAGAAATTAAATTAATTTTCAACAAGATGACTGGTGGAAATGCATGGTTAGAACTACAAAATGAAGATGATATATTCAATTCTGGAATTTCATACTTGATACAATTTCCAAATAAACCAAAAAGAGAATCTACATCCATTAGTGGTGGTGAGAAGACACTAGCTGCAATTGTATTTGTACTTGCTTTACAAAAACTCAAACCTTCCCCATTTTACTTGTTTGATGAAGTAGATGCACACCTTGATGCTCCAAACTCTGAAAGACTCTCAAATATTTTAGAAGAGCGAGCAAAAGAAAGCCAATTCATTATGGTTTCACTAAAAGACTCTGTAGTCCAAAAAGCAAAACTGATCTATGGTGTATTTCCAAAGAATGGTGTGTCAAACGTTGTCACTTACAAGGACAAACGTATGCCTTCTGTTAGAACATCTTAGTTGATTTTTACATGACAAGCTGAATAGTGCTCATCATCTATCTTTTCAAACTTTGGTTCTGTTTCACATTTGTCAATAACATATGGGCATCTGTTTCTGAATCTACAGCCATGTAGAATATCGATATCTGACGGTTCGTTGATTCTGATTTTTTTATCCTTGTGTAAATTGTCTGGATTTGGCTCTGATATTGCGTCAATTAACGCCTGTGTGTAAGGATGTTTTGGGCTAAGAAGCACTTGATCAATAGGTCCTACTTCTACAATCTTTCCTAAATACAAAATTCCTATTCTTTGACCAAAATACCTTGCAGTTGCCAAATCATGTGTGATATAGATAAATGAAATGTTGTATTTTTTTTGTAATTCATGCATCAACTCTAGCATTTCAGCTCTAATTGATACATCAAGCATTGAGACTGGTTCATCTGCTAAAATGACTTTTGGTTTTAATGACAGAGCTCTTGCTAAAACCACTCTTTGTCTTTGACCTCCTGACAACATATGTGGATATTTTTTGATTATTTCTTCAGCTGGTTCTAGCTTAACTTCATGAAGAACTTCGATTACTCTTCTTCGTCTTTTGTCTTTATTTCCAATATTGTGAATTTCAAGTGGCTCTGAAACAATATCTCCAATCTTCATTCTTGGATTTATCGAATCATATGGATCCTGATGAATCATTTGACATCCCATTCTGATTTTTTGCAAATTTTCAGGATTGTTGTCAATTTCTTGTCCTTCGAAAAATATTTTTCCTGAATCCGGCTGTATTGATCTTAAAATTAATTTTGCAATAGTTGATTTTCCTGAACCGGATTCCCCTGCTAGTACAAACACCTCTCCTTTCTTTACAGAAAAAGAAATGTCATCCGTTGCTCTTACTGTGTCAGATTCTTTTCCAAACATTCCTTTTTTTGTAAAATATTTTTTCAAATGCTCTATTTTGAGAATTTCATCCAACAAATACTGTTGAATTTAGAAGTATATCAAGAGATATAGTTTGTGCGTAAAGAATTGGGTTAAGGCTTTTATGCCCTCTAATACTGATTTTAGTACTTGAACAATACCTTACAAAAAAACAAAGAATACAAGAAATTTGTTGTTGATTCCAGATTACAATATTTCAAACCTCATGCCACAAAAATTGAAAAAACGTTTGCTGAAGAAATCTCATCTGGCCTTGGAACTAACTCTAAATCTATTCATCCCAAATTTTTCTATGACAAGAAAGGTTCTGAGTTGTTTGAAAAAATATGTTCTGTTCCAGAATACTATCCTACTAGAACTGAAATTTCTATTCTGAAAAAACTCCAGAGTGAACTGTCTTCCTACTTGGATGAAGACTTTAGATTGGTAGAATTAGGCAGTGGTTCCTCAACAAAAACTCGGTTAATCCTGGACTTTTTGACATCTCAAAAAACTCTCGAGTACTTTCCAATAGATATCTCTGAAATTCTTACAGAAAGTTCTGAAGAATTACTAAATGATTATCAAAATCTTACAATTACTGGCATTATCGATACTTATGAGGGTGGTTTAGAATTTTTAAAAACATATGATGATAAAAGCAATCTCATCATTTTCCTGGGTTCCAGTTTTGGTAATTTCTCTCCAATTGACGGGTACAAATTTTTAGAAAAAGTTTATGCTACTATGAAACCTGGTGATTTGTTTTTGATTGGACTTGATCTTGTAAAAGACAAAACCATTCTTGAATCTGCTTATAATGACTCTGAAGGCGTAACTGCAAAGTTCAATCTTAATGTTTTATCTAGAATTAATGACGAGCTTGATGCTGATTTTAATTTACAAAACTTTTCACATCATGCTATTTACAATGAAAAAGATCAGAGAATTGAAATGTATTTGAAATCTCTGGTTGATCAATCAATAATCATATCAAAATCTGATTTGGAATTAAAATTACAAAAAGATGAATTGATTCACACTGAATACTCTCACAAATATAGATTATCTCAAATTCATGATCTTCTTGATGATGTTGGATTTGAGTTAAAACACACCTGGCTTGACGATAAAAAATATTTTTCATTAACTTTGGTCTCAAAAACTTGATAGATTTTCCATAGTTTGTGCCTAAATACTAAGTCAGGATTCAGTAAGGAGTTCCTTTCTCTCTCTGATTTTTTAATGCATTAAGATACCATTCAAATTCGTCTAAAAAACGTTCAATTCTTTTTTCATATTCTTGATGCAAGAGATTTCCTGATTCATCAAATGCTTCATGTACTTTAGAAATTTGAAGTGAAGATGGAATTGATGGGGAACCTAATTCTGCAAAAATATGCCGTAAATGCTGTGCTGCATTAATTCCTCCAAAGGAACCTACTGAATAGGAAACTATGGCAGAAGGTTTGAAAAAATATTCTTCAAGACAATAATCAAGGGTATTTTTCAAGGCAGCTGATATTGTATGGTTGTATTCAGGCGTAATTGGAACATATCCATCAGCAGAAATTATCATATCATGTAATTTTTGGAATTTAGATTCAGGATTTTCCATTTCTTTATACATTCTATCTAAAATTGGTAAATCCAACTCCATTGGATCCACTACTGAGACTTTGTGTCTTCTATCTTGAATTTTCTTCGTGATGTATCGTCCTACTCTTTCTCCATTTCTATCCTTTCTTAGAGAACCTAAAATTACTGCTATGTTCATACCAACAAACTTTCAAATTATGTCATAAAGTTTTCTCCAAAACTAATCCCAATCTTTGTTTGATTCTACACTAAAATATTTGTAAAATTATTTCATTTTTTGCATTAGTTCTTCAAACACAACTAATGGTTGTTTACCTTCGATTTTTTGATATTCTCCACGCTCATTTACAACAATAAATGTTGGAGTTTGGTTTACTTCATGTACCTCTCCTAACTTTAGACTTTGATCAATTTTTTGATTAAATTCTGAAGAAGACATACATTCATCATATTTTTCCATATCTAAATTAATCTGACTTGCAAAATCTCTTATTTTATCTGCACTTGCCCATCCATCATTGGTGTCTCCTTGGTTTAGATATAATATTTCATGAAATTCCCAATACATCCCTTGTTGTTCTGCACAATAACTTGCATGTGCTGTAGGATAGGAATCATCTCCTAAAAATGGATAATCCACAAACACCAATTCCACTTGACCTGATTCTATATACTTCTCTTTCAAAGGCATTGCAGTTTCTTTATACCACTCACTACAAAATGGACACTGGAAATCTCCAAATTCTATAATTGTAATTGGTGCATTTGAATTGCCCAAAGAGTGGCTGTATTGTTTGATGTTTTCTACATCTACCCTAGCTGCTTCTGCCACCTTGGTGTTCATATCCATTCCAGTTACTGCATAAATACTCATGGCAATACCAACAACAATCACTGCAGCTGCAATTACAATTTTAGTTGGCATATTAGTCAATAATGTTCGTAAATCGCAATTGATAATTAATGTTTAGACATCATTTAATCAAATATGAACACAAGGCATCTTATTCCTATTCTCGTTTCAATACAAATTATTTTGATTATTGCTAGTTTTTTATCATTATCTCACTTCGTCAACGAACATACCATTTTTGAAAATTCTGTACTTCTTGTATCTGAACTCAAACAACATTCAGATGTACTGATCTTTGAAGTGCACAAATATGTTAATGGAGTTCCATACGCAGATCCTGAAAACTCGATAATTCACATGGAAGAGGAATTTAACATATTAAAAAATGGGGGAGTGTCTCACAATTTGACCTTAAACCCCCTTCCAACTAAATTTTTAAACGCACATAATATTGCTCAAACCAAATTAATTGTTTATACTAATTATGTGGGAGAAATTCTAAAAGAAGAAAATCCAAAATTCGGTTTTAATGATTTAATATTTACAAATCTCGATACTGCAAAATTTGACACTAATGGTGCTTTAGATTATTTATTATCTCTGATGCTAGAAGAAAATAAAATTTACAGTAAAAATCTTTTAATTTTACAAATTGGTCTTGCAATCCTAAATGTTGGAGTGCATGTAATGGTGTTATTGATTATTCTTGATCTTTTAAGAAAACAATCTGAAAAAGAAAGGCGATTAGAAAAATTGGCTTCAATTGGAGAACTTGCATCCCGAGTTTCACATGACATACGTAATCCATTGACTACAATTAAAGGAGTGGTAGATTTACTAACTTCACAAAAATCTACTGTAACTGATGAGAAAGACATTCAACGTTTAGAATTAATAAAAAAATCTGTTACTCAAATAAATCATCAGGTAGAAGATGTACTTGATTATGTTAGAACAAACAAAATTTCATTAGAAAAAACATCTTTGCTAGAAATAATTAATCTAGCTGCAAAACGTGTTTCTATCCCTGATTCTGTTGAGGTTTCATATCCTGAAAAAGACTATACAATAAGATGTGACAAACTCAAAATGGAGATTGTATTTGTGAATTTGTTGTTAAATGCAGTTGATGCAGTACGTAGAGAAGGAAAGATTGCAATTAGAATGAAAAGTGTTGATAACTTTATTGAGATTCAGGTGGAAGACTCTGGACCTGGAATTGATTCGGAGTCTATCTCAGAAATATTTGAACCTCTTTTTACTCTAAAACAAAAAGGTACGGGTCTTGGGTTGGCTAGCTGCAAAAATATCATAGAACAACATGAAGGCACAATCAATGTATCTAACAATCCAACAACATTTACAATTATGATTCCTTCAAATCTCTAATTACAAACTAAATATCTTCAGCACATCTAAAACCTGAAAACAACCATCTTTCATCTAATCTAAAGAAATTCCTATAACTTCCACGTATTGACATTTTTGGTGTGCCAAACGAACCTCCTCTCAAAACTTTTTGATTTGTAAACCATTTGTCATTATATTCATCAAATCCTGTTTTGAAACCTGGATATCCTGTAAATTCTGATGATGTCCATTCCCATATGTCTCCGATCATTTGCTGACATCCTGATGAACTGATTCCTTCTGGATATGTTCCAATCTCTGTGCATCCCCAGTGATATGATTCAAGAAGATTGGCTTTGTTCTCTGTTGGTTGTTCATTTCCCCATGGGAAAATGGTTTTTTCTTGTTTTGATTCATTCCAACATGCTGCTTTTTCCCATTCTGCTTCTGTTGGTAATCTTTTTCCTGCCCATTTACAATATGCATCAGCCTCATAGAAACTGACATGGCATACTGGTTCATTTGGGTTAATTTCTCGGATTCCTAAAAAGTCTCTAACATTCCATTTACCATTAACTTTTTCCCAATACATTGGTGCATTCCATTTGTTATCTTTTACTTTCTCCCAACCATCTGATAACCAATACTTGTATGTCTCATATCCTCCATCTTCGATAAATTCTAGATATTGCTTGTTTGTAATTGGAAACACATCAATTTTGTAATTATTCAGGTATACTTTATGTTCTGGAAGTTCAATATCGTAGCAGAATTTTTTTCCATTGAATCCCATAGTGTATAATCCCCCGTTTATCTGAACAGAACTTTGTTCAACACTGTTTTGTTTTTGGATTTGATTTTTCTTTACTGGTCTATATTGTTCAGCAAGAAGATGTTGTAAATCATACACTAACAATTCTTGATGTTGACATTCATGATGAAATCCCATTGTGATTAATCGAACTGCATTTTTGTCTAAAGACTGAGTTTCAATAAATTTCTCTACTCTTTGATTGATTGTATTGAAATATTGAAAAATCTGATCAACAGTTGGTCTAGAAATTACACCTCGCAATCCTTTGTCATGTGGAACGCCAAATTGTTGATAATAGGAATTAAGATATTCTGAAAATTCTTTTGAATAAAATTCATAATTTTTGTCTAGTTTACTCATAATTGCTTCATAAATCCAACTAACGTGTCCGACGTGCCATTTTGGTGGACTCATGAAAAATGCAGTTTGTACCACAAAATCATCCTTTTCTAGAGTTTTTACTAACTCTAAAGTTCTACTTCTAGTTTCTCTAAATTGCTCAAGTAGAGGTTTTCTCTCTGTTAGTTCTGGATTTGTAGTCATTACTAAAAAATTAATTTTTTTGTATTATTATATTTGGTGTATCAATACCCTCTTGCAAAAATTGGAATTGATTTGCTTTGTTCCCCACAATACATGCATTTTGAATTAGTATCTTCACTTCCAAATGGAATTACTCGTATATCTGCCCCTGTCTCTTCTTTTATCTTCTCTTCGCATTCTAATTTTCCACACCAAGGGGCGTTGAAGAATCCTCCTTCCTCAATTTTTAATTTGAATTCTGTGTAATCTGATACGTATTTCGTGTTTTCTTTTGATTGTTCTCGTGCCTTTTCTAACATGTTTTTTTGTATCTCATCTAAAACCTCAACAACTTTTTCTATCTCACTAAATTGCAAATTTGTCTTTTCACGATTGTATCTTTTTGCAACAACAATGCTTTGTTTTTCAATATCTTTTGGTCCAATCTCTATGCGTATTGGAACCCCTTTCATCTCCCAGTCGTTGAATTTGTAGCCTGGTGACAATCCTTGTCTGTCGTCTACTTGAACTCGAATATCTTTTGCCTCTAAACTTTCTTGAATTTCTTTTACTTTTGGTAATACTTTGTCTCTTCCTTCATCATTTCTGTAAATTGGAACAATCACTACTTGTGTTGGTGCAACTTTGGGTGGCAACACAAGACCCTGATCATCTCCGTGAGCCATTATCATTGCACCAATTAATCTCCAAGACACTCCCCATGATGTTTGCCATGCAAAATGTTCTACATTGTCTTTGTCAGCAAATTTTACTTCAAATGGTTTTGAAAAATTTTGTCCTAGGAAATGTGATGTGCCCATTTGCAATGCTTTTCCATCTGGCATAATTGATTCCATTGTAGTTGTATATACTGCACCAACGAATTTTTCTTTCTCACTCTTCTTTCCAGTTGTAACTGGAATTGCTAATTCTTCTTCAACAGTATTTTTGTAAATGTCTAGAATTTTCATTACTTCTTGTTCTGCTTCTTCTTGTGTTATGTGCACAGTATGTCCTTCTTGCCACAAAAATTCTGATGTTCTGAGAAATGGTTTTGTTGCCTTGATTTCTGCACGTAATGCTGTATTCCAAAAATTAATCTTTAGTGGAAGATCCCTCCAACTCTGAATCCATTTTGAGTATAATGTGTATGCTAGTGTCTCAGATGTTGGTCTTAATGCTAGTCTGTCTCCAATTTCATTTGTTCCTGAATGTGTTACCCAAAATACTTCTGGATTGAAACCTGCAAAGTGTTTTTGCTCTTTGCCTAACAGTGATTCAGGAATTAATACTGGAAGAAATCCATTTCTGATTCCGTTTTTTGCAAATTTTTTGTCAAATGTATTTTTCAATGATTCCCAAATGGAATGTCCATCTGGTCTGAGCACGATTAACCCTTTAACTGGTGCGTAATCTGCTAGTTTGGCTTTTAGTACAACTTGAGTATACCACTCACTAAAATCCTCATTCTTTGAAACTGTAATCCCCACATCTTCTTTACTCAAACTAAAATTCTCAGAATAAATTAACTAATGAGCTTTTCGTGAATTGTTCTTGTTTTTTGTTAAAGGGAATCGCCTTTGCATAGGACTTTGCCTGTAACTCTACTTTGGAAGTTTGGGCAAACAAAGCACTGTATAAAATGAATGTCGTCCTTTAGAACTGGACAAGCTACAAATTCTTGTTTCATTCTTTTGAGCATTTTTGGACTAACTCCTTTTAGTTTCAGTTTTCCTTTATCATCCATCATGCCTGACGCTTTTAGTTCTGCCTTGACGTTGTCTGGTAGCTTTTGTCGTCCTTCTCTTTCTTGAATTTCTACTTCAAATTTGTGTTCTAATTCATCCATATCTATACGACTAACTCCGGTGATTTATTACTAGCGTTTGATCTTCAAAAATACTCCTATCAAAAATGGATTTTTTATTTAAATATGTTCTAGTTTGATTTGTTGTTATTTGTATGTATGAAATGTGTATTTTCTAAATATTCATTTTTTTCATGTCAATTTAAAAAAAGAATATAATAACTGGGTTTTCTTAACATGCGTATGAGATTAATTTTTCATATTTTTTTAATTCTTGGAACTATATTGATTAGTTTTCAAACCTTCTTTGTATCTGAAGCATATGCTTATTTAGATCCTAGTACAGGTAGTATGTTTATTCATGTTATTATTGGTGCTCTTGTAGGTGTGGGAATTACTTTGAAAGTTTATTGGTTAAAAATAAAATTCAAATTATCAAATATGATGAAAAAAGAATAATTTGATATTTTATCATCTTTTCTATGTCTAGCCTGAACCCAATAAGAGATCTCACTTAATCTGCATTTTTATTAATGGAAGCATTAATTTTTCTATAAATATGATGTTTCATATGGACTGCTCAAATTTAGAAAATTTTTTTAGTTCCAAATCTGATGTACTAAAATTTCTTTTTCACAAACTCAAAAAATCCACTATCGAAGAAATGATGTTTTTTTCTATTTATGAATGGGATAAAAATAAAGAGAAAATTTTGTGTGAACTTTCTAACAACTTCCCCTCTGAATTAGTTATTGTTAGAAGCTCAGCAATGGGTGAGGATTCAATACAAAAATCTGAAGCTGGAAATTATTTGAGTATCCAAAATGTAAATTCTTCATCAAAGAAACAACTAGAAAAATCAATCCAAAAAGTGATTAATTCTTATCACAAGAAAGGCAATTACAATAAAAATAATCAAATTTTAATTCAAAAACAATCCCTTGATATTATTACAAGTGGAGTTATTTTTTCAAAATCTCTCAATATTGGTTCACCTTATTATATCATAAATTTTGATGATGGAACAAATACTGATAGTGTTACAAAAGGTGAAGTTGGAAATATCATAAAAATTTCTAGATTTTCAGCTTCTGTAAAAATTCCATTAAAATGGAAAAAACTAATCAAATCTGTTCAAGAAATAGAGAAAATCTTAGGCACTGATTTACTTGATATCGAGTTTGGAATTAATATACATAAAGAAATTATTATTTTTCAAGTACGTCCGCTTACCTCTACAAAATCCATCACGATAAAAAATTTTAATAATCATTTTCCAAAATTAATAGAAACTAACAAAAAATATTTTTCAAAACTTCAAAAAAATCCCTCTCTGATTGGTAACAGAACAATTTTTTCTGATATGTCTGATTGGAATCCTGCAGAAATAATTGGCAGTAATCCGAATTTGTTAGATTATTCATTATATGATTATTTGATTATGAAAAATACTTGGAGTAAAAGTAGAGAAATGTTAGGTTACACCAAAGTGAAGACTAATTCTCTTATGGTAAAGTTTGGCCAAAAACCCTATGTTGATGTAAGATCAAGTTTCAATTCATTAATTCCTGCAAAAATCCCCAAAAAATTGAAATCCAAATTGATGGCTTATTATATGAATAAAATCCAAAATTTCCCACATCTTCATGATAAAATTGAATTTGAAATTTTATTTTCTTGTTATGATCCGACAATAAAAAATCGACTAAATGAATTACATAAATATAATTTTTCTAAAGAAGAAATTCATCAAATAGATCAATTGTTGAAAAAATTCACTGGAGATTTAATTGATAACTTTCCTAGTATTCTGAATGCTACACTTGATGCTATGAGACAATTAAAAGAGAATCGAGAGAAAAGTCTCAAAAGCTTAATTGATGTCAAATCACCTTCGAAAATTTTGAATACTCTTGAAAAATTGCTGAATGACTGTAGAAATATTGGTACTCTTTATTTCTCAATAATGGCTAGATTAGCCTTTGTTTCTTCAATAATTTTGAAAGGATTGGAAAAAAATGGAAATTTAGACTCAAAAATATTGGAAAACTTCATGAATACTTTACAAACCCCATTATCTGATATTCAACATGACCTAAATTCTTATGTAAATGGAGATCTTTCAAGAAAACAATTTCTTGTAAAATATGGCCATTTGCGACCTGGAACTTATGATATTACTGCATCTCGTTACGATAAAGATAAAAATTTTTTCAATAATGTAAAATATCTTAAAAATGAAATTGACAAAATTTCTTTTAATGAATTTAAATTTAAAAAAATTTTTCAAAAACACATTCCTTTTGAATCTGAGAAATTCTTGTTTTTTATAAAAGAATCAATTTCTCAAAGAGAAAAAACAAAATTTGAATTTACCAAAAATTTGAGTTCGGTGATAGAATTAATTGCAATGTTGGGTAAATTGTATGGATTTAGTAGAGAAGATGTTTCCAATTTGAGTGTCGATTTTATTCTTAGAAACAAAAACAAAAACAAAAATGAAATTCGTAAATTATGGACAAAAAATATCTTAAAAGAAAAAAATTCTAAATCATTAAAAAATTATTTATCCCTTCCACCACTTTTAACTCATGAAAATGACTTTGATGTTCATGAACATTATATTTCTAAACCAAATTTTATTACATCTAAAAAAATCACTGCTGATATATATACAATAAAAAATTCCAAGAAATTTTTAGATGTTGAAAACAAAATTGTTTTGATAGAAAATGCTGACCCAGGTTATGATTGGTTATTCACAAAAAATATTTCTGGATTAATTACAAAATATGGAGGTGTTGCATCTCATATTGCTATAAGATGTGCTGAATTAGGACTTCCAGCTGCAATTGGTTGTGGTGATATTTTATTTGAACAGTTAGAAAATACTCAAAAAGTATTACTTGACTGTAAACATCATCAAATAATTATTTTGGAAAAAAATACCGAAGATAACTATTCTGAAGAAAAAAAACTCTTAAAATCTTTAGGTTACATAAAATAATCCCTTTAGCCGATTGTAACTGTTTTATAATGAAAATTCTCTTTAAAAATATTGGTAAAAAAAATTGGCATTACTTTACGTATTGAAACTATTCAGGAATATGATGAAAAACGAGATGCTTTAAGTCATGATTGGTTTGACTTTTTTCAAAAACTAAATTGTCTTCCAGTATTAATTCCAAATAAACTCCGTGAAGTTGAATCCTTTTTAGAAGAAATGGACTTAAATGGATTGATTCTTTCAGGCGGTGATAATATTGGAGACGATCCTGAACGTGATAAAACTGAAAAAAAAATTATGACTTTTGCGATGACTAATAATATTCCTCTATTGGGAGTCTGCAGAGGTATGCAAGTAATTAACCAATTCTTCAATGGTAAAATAATTTTTGATAATTCTAATATTCATGTTGGGAAAAATCATGTAGTTGATATTATCGATACAAAATTTTCCAATTTTTTACAAACTAATACAATGAATGTAAATTCATTTCACCATAATTTGATTGATAAATCTTCTTTGGGGAAAAATCTAATTCCATTTGCATTTTCTTCTATTGATCAAACAATTGAGGGCTTCTATCATGAAAATTCCCCTATTTTGGGAGTCATGTGGCATCCTGAACGTGTGAATTTGAATTCAAATCAAACTGAACTTGTAAACATGTTATACTGTGATAAAATTTGGTAAAATTAATAATTTTAGGTGCTGGTGAAGGAACTAGATTAAGACCATTAACTCAAAATTGTCCAAAATGCATGGTGAATATTTTTGGTAAATCATTATTAGAACACCAAATTAATACTGCAAAAAACTGTGGAATTGATGAAATTATTATTGTTAAAGGATTTCTTGGATATATGATCCAAATCCCAAATATTCGTTATTATGAAAATAAATATTATGATTCTACAAATATGGTTGAAACACTCTTTTGTGCTGAAAAAGAATTGAATGAATCTGTAATTGTATCTTATGGTGATATTATTTATCAAAAAAACATCTTGAAAAAATTAATTGATTCTCCTGATGATTTTTCAGTGGTTATAGATAAAAATTGGAAAAATTACTGGCAAATTCGTTTTTCAAATATTCTTGATGATGTTGAAAGTTTACGATTAAAAGATGGTTATATAATGGATATTGGGCAAAAACCCAACTCATTAGATAATATCGACGGTCAATACATTGGTTTGATGAAATTTCAACATAATGCATTATCTACTCTAAAGACTTTTTATCATAATTCAAAAGAACAATCAAAATTAGGAACAAATCCTCTCAATCCAAAAATCCCTTTTACAAAATCATACATGACAGATTTGTTACAAGGCCTAATTCATAATGGACAAAACATCAAAGCAATTGAAATTAATGGTGGATGGTTGGAATTGGATACTTTGAATGATTTTGAAATTTATCAAAAACTATATGCTCAAAACTCATTAAAAGAATTTTTTAATTTGGAGAGTTGAATTGAAGCCTAACATTATTTTTGTATTATTAGACGGTGCACGGTGGGATCGTATAGAAAATTCATTTGAATTTTCAGATTTAAGAAAAGATGGAATTTTTATAAATAATGTTTCAACTGTTTTTCCATACACTTCTGGTTCACTAAATGTAATTTTTTCAGGACAATTTGGTAAAGAGAATGGTGTAGATGGCTATTACAAAGTATTGAAGTTAAAAAATTCCATACAAATTTTGCCTGAGATTCTTCAAAATTATGGATATTTTACTGCTCGGGGGTTACTTAATGATAAATTATTGTCTCCTAGAGGATATGATCTTCGAACTGTTCATAATGAATTTGAAGATGATCTAAATGACATTCATCCAAAATTAATTAATGATGTATTTCAAAAGGCAAATGGAAAACCTGTTTTTCTTTTTTTACATTTTACTCGTATCCATACATTTACGGTTTCTGAAATTTTAGATAAATATGACTGGAACGATAAGACCTTTTATGATTTAGTAAATTCCAATCTTAAGAAATATGATCAAACAATTGATGAAGCTGGGCATTATGCCAAAAAAATCACCAATACAATCAAGATTCTTGGAGAAGAGGAAAACACAATAATTATTTTCTTTTCAGATCATGGTACTGGTGTTGGAGAAAGATATGGTGAACGAAGCTATGGTTCATTTACGTATGAAGAAACAATTAGAACTTTTTATCTTTTCACAGGGTCACTTCTTCTAAAAAATAAATTTTCTGACAAATTAAGAAGTACTTTGGATATAATGCCTACTATCCTTGAATTGTGTAAAATAGATGAAAATCTGAATCTCTTTGGAAAAAGCTTTGCAGGATTTCTCACTGGAGAAACAACTCATCTTAGTGAAAACCCATTTACTTTTTCTGAAACTGGTGCATTAGAAGGTCCATTCCCTTCTCCTGAGCATTCTAATGTTTTTTGTATTAAAACATCTAATTATAAATTAATTTATTATGTTTCTAACAATTCTTGGGAATTATTTGATTTGCAAAAAGATTTCCATGAAAAAAATAATTTGATAGGAACTTTACCATTAATTGAAGATGATTTAAAACAAAAACTCTTGAATTGGATAAATCGTTAAACTCCCACTTTAAAACTATAAAATAATTTTCTGTATTTGATTCATTGATTATTATACCAATAAAATCATCAATTTTATTTTTTTTTTAATAATTTAATTATGTATTCAGTTCCTACTATCACTGATTTTCCAATGTTAAAAACTGTTTCATCACGATTATTTCTTATTTGATTTTTAATTGATTCTTGATTTGTGTATATCTCTTCAATTTTTTTTGGAATAGTTTCTAACTCTGTTGTTGGCACAATTATTCCAATTTTATTCCTAATACTTTCTTCAATTGGTATTTGTGAAATATCTTTAAAGTTAGGATTGCGCATTTTTTTTGGTGTATCGATATACATTACTGGTTTTTCAAAACCAAATGCAAATTCTAATGCAACACCTGACCAATCTGAAATCATAATATCTGATTGTAAAAATGAATCAAAATACGATATATTTTGCTCTAAGAAAAAATTAGAATTTTTTGAAAATGTTTTTAAAATATGTTCAACTTTCTTTTTTGATTTTTTTTGTGTCATTGGATGAATGCGAAGAATTACTTTATATCCTGAATTTAATAATATGTTGATTATTTTTTCAGAAACTGTTTCAAATAACCCATCTTTTCCCCATGATGGTGCAATTATAATTTGATATGAATCTTTTTGTTTTAAAGTTATGTCTGTATTTTTTGAATGTATTTTTAGTAGATTATCTAAATGTGTATATCCAAATTGAACTAATTTTTTTGCTTTTAAATTATATAGTTTCTCTGCTTCTTTTATTTCATTAATCTGATAATTTCCTACACAAAAAATAGAATCAAAATAATCAAAGGCTTCTTTTCTGTATCCTAAATGTGTACTGATCATTGAATGAAACATGTAGATGTAGTGCACATTATGCATTTTTGATCTTTTAATATGAAATGCTTCTAGATCTGGCATGGTCATAATCAAAATATTTGCCTGTAGTTCTAAGAAAAATTTTGTTCTAGCAACCCCTTCTCCAACATAAAATGCTTTAATTTTTTTATTTTTTGAAATTATGTCTAATTCTTCTTTACTAGATGTAACATAACAAATACTTACATCATAATTTTTAATTAATTCATCAATAAATGATTCAAAAATAATTGTTGAGTTTTTGTCTTCTGAATAGAAAACAATTTGTTTTTCTGCTATATCTAAATTTGAAAATTCTTTTAGATCGGTCGATTCATTTTTAGAAAAAAAACCCAAATTAATTATCTTATATCACTGCTGTTAATTAGTATTAGTCTTAACTAAACCGAAAAAATTTATAATGTTTCTTCCATGAATATGTGTTGATTTTTAAAAGATTCATTTTGCTTACTGCTCAATTTTTTATCTGTACTGTATCAAAACATCATAAATATAATTAATTTGCCTAAATATGGTCTCTTTGTTTTCTGAACCTATTTCAAAATTCCCTTTTCATCCATTTTTAATTGGATTTTTTTTCGTTATTTCATTATTTTATAATAATATACGTGTACTAAATTTTGACGAAATCCTAATTCCTCTAATTATTGTACTTGGAATCATTACAAGTATTTGGATTTTGATAAATCTTATTGTAAAAAATAATTTAAAATCCTCCCTTATTTTATCTCTAGTTTTAATTTTATTTTTTTCTTATGGACATATTTATCTAGAAATTGATCATTTCACTATAAATGAATTTGATATAGGGAAGCATCGATTTCTTTTAATTCCATTTTTTTCTATGTTTATTTTAGGAACTATTTTACTAATTCGAACGAAGAAAATATTAGATAATACTACATTAATTACTAATACCATTTTTTTAGTTTTAGTAGTTATAGTGTTAGTTAATATTCAATTATATTATTTTGAAAACCCTTCTTATTTTTATCTCAATCAAAACATTGAATCAAATACAATTTCAAATAATATAAACACATTTCCAAATATTTATTTCATCGTACTTGATGGCTATCCTGGATATCGTAGTCTTGAACTATCGCATCAAAATGATGGTGAATTTTTTAATTATTTTAAAAATAATGGGTTTTTTGTTTCTGAAAATAGTTTTAGTAATTATCAAGTTACGCATTTATCTGTTCCCTCTACATTGAATTTAGATTATCTCCATCCTCTTGCAGAAATTAAAGATGGTGTTTATGATCAACGTGATTTTCATTTATTAGGAAATGATAACAAGTTGATGAACTTTTTAAAATCTAACGGATATCTAATTGTTAATTTTGATTCTAGTTGGAGTTTTTCAAGAGACATGAAGCATGCTGATCTACAACTTTGTGGTGATAATCAATTTTTAAATTCTGAATTCCTAATTATGTTAACAAAAACTAGTATGCTAAATCCTGTTTATACAAAAGCCTTTGAAAATGATCTAGTTGAACTAAGACTTTGTGCATTTGACCAAATACTAGATATTGATAAACGTGTATCGGAACCTTTTTTTGTTTTCTCTCATATGTATATGCCCCATCCTCCTTACTTATTTGGTCCTAATGGAGAAATTTTATCTCCTGATGAATTAGATTTAATTGCATATTCACCTGAAAAACAGTCTGCATATTTTGATCAAGTCAAATTTCTTAATAAAAAAATCCCTCAAATTGTAAATAATTTACTCGATTCTGAAAATCCTCCAATAATAGTAATACAATCTGATCATGGTTCGGCATTTTTAATGGGTGAAGACGACACAAATTGGAAACATCCTGACAATAACATGCTTCTTGAACGAATGAATATAATCAATTTTATTTATTTGCCTGATTCTCCTGATATTCTTTATGATGAAATTACTCCTGTCAACACATTTCGAATCATACTTAATCATTACTTTGGAACTAATTTTGAAATACTAAATGATAATTCATATATTTTTAATGGCACTGATTTTGAGGATGTTACTATCAAACTGAAAAATATAGAAAATTAGACTATAATTTAGACTTCAATATGTTTAGGAAGATGTTTTTAGATCTAATTCATGATTTCACATATACATTCTCCTAACTTTAATATAATTAGCAAATTTTTGCAAAACAGAAATCAATTGCTAGTAATTTTTGATGTTGAAGGTGTTTTGTATGATGAAGAATATCTTCCAATCCTTGCAGAGAAACTCAATAAACAAGATGAGATTTGGGCAATTACAAAACAAGGAATTCAAGGAAAAATTAACTGGGAAGAAGGACTTCGAACTAGAGTTGCTGCTCTAAAGGGCCTTGATGAAAAAACATGTCAAGAAGTTTCTGATGCATTACCCATTATGACTGGTGCAAAAGAAGCATGTAGAGCATTAAAAGCTGCTGGTTGGAAGTTGATGGCTGTTTCAGGCGGATTTACACTGATGATGGAGAGATTAAAAGACGAATTGGGATTAGATTATGTTTATTCCAATGAATTAATTTTCAAAGACGGAAAACTGGATGGCGTAAAAATCAATGTTGATTCAGACAAATCAAAATCTGCACGAATTAAAATTGAAGAATGGGGAGAAAAGAAAGAGAATATTGTATGTGTTGTAGATGGCGCAAACGATGTAAAATTATTTGATATTTGTGGATTGGGAATCGCATATCGTGCACAAGACTTGGTAAAAGATTTGGCAACCACAACTCTGGAAGAAAAGGATCTTTCAAAAATTTTGGATATTATTAACAAACATTACAAATTAGAATTAGAATCTCCAACTCCTGCATAAACAATTTTTTAGTCCACTCTTTCAGATATTATAATTGGAAATCATACCTATTCATATTGAAAAAGAGATTGAACCTTCAGATGATCTTTCAGAATTGATCATCTCTTCAAATCAAATCCAAGATGGAGATGTCATAGTAATTGCTCAAAAAATAATTTCAAAACAAGAGAGACGTCTAGTTGAATTGTCTACTGTAAAGCCTTCATTGCTTTCTGAAGGAATTAGTTCACAATATCAAAAAGATCCTCGTATTACTGAATTAATTCTATCTGAATCAAAACGAATCATTCGTATGAAAAATGGAATTTTAATTGTTGAAACAAATGATGGTACAATTTGTGCTAATGCTGGCATTGATGAGAGTAATGTAAAAGATGGATTTGCAACCCTGTTGCCATTGGATTCAGACAAATCTGCCAAAAACATACGTGAAAAAATTTTCAAACATACAAACAAAGATGTTGCAGTGATAATTTCTGATACATTTGGTCGTCCATTTAGATTGGGACAAACAAATTGCGCTATAGGAATTTCAGGATTGTCACCTATAATTGACTATGAGGGAACTCAAGATACATTTGGAAAAACTTTACGTGTTACTGCAATTGCAATTGCTGATGAACTCTCAGCAGCATCTGAATTAGTTATGGGCAAAACATTGAAAACCCCTGTAGCAATAATTCGAGATTGTTCGTTTCCAAAAGGTGAACAAGGAATCAGTGAATTAATCCGTGCGGAAGATGAAGATCTTTTTAGATAATTTTTTGTTTTGATTCCATAAGATTATTACCTAAAGACAAAAAATTTCATTTGAAAATGCCAATAAATGCTGAATTACATTGTCATAATTCTTTTTCAAATTTTCATGTAGGTCATGATGAACCTCCTTATGATTGTGATATCACTATACGAGATCAACTTGAGCGATCATATCGTTTGGGATTAGATGCAATTTTTGTTACTAATCATAATACTCTGGATGGATACCGTCAATTGTTAGAATACAAAAATAATCATTCCAAATTCAAAAACATCGATGTTTTTCCGGCAGAAGAAATCACCACTGATACTGGTGCTCATGTTTTAGCTTATGGAATTCATGATGTGATCTCACCTGGCCTTTCTCTTGAGGAAGTAATAGATGAAGTTAGAAAACAAGGTGGAGTGTCGTCTGCTCCTCATCCATTTAGTTTACTTGATGCACTACGTGACAGTGCCAAAAAATGTGACATGGTGGAGGTCTTTAACAGCAATAATGTTGATATTCTATCTAATGCTCGTGCAACAAAATTTGCTTTGGATAATAACATGATTCAAGTTGCAGGGAGTGATTCCCATGTTTTATCAACACTTGGAAGATGTGTCAATGTAATTGATTCTGAAAATAATCTAGATGATATTTTATTTGCTATGAAACATGGGAAAATAGAAATTTCTCAAACAGGTTATGCTCATCAAGCTGAAACACTTGACCATTTGCGATACAAAATTAATAATTCCAAAGAATATTTGATTGATTATATTTCTGAACACTATCCAAATGCAAAATGGCTTTTGACATTGTTATTGAGAATTTACGATTCCAATCAAAATAGTCACATGTGGGCACTTTTTTACAAAATTGCAATTTATTTGATGAAGAGAATTTCTCATAAAATCAATTTCCAGAATCAAGATCCAAGTTTCATGAAAGACAGAAATCTTGCAACCATGTTCAAAATGGCACTGTAAGCAATAATTAATCTAAAAAACTCAAATAGCTTTTAATATGACAGAACGTCCTTTTTCAGTTAGTTAAATGTCCGAATCAACAGAAAAAAAATTAGATGCAACTGGATTATTTTGTCCAGAACCTGTATTCAGAACTAAAATTGAAATTGAAAGGATGCAAGTCGGTGAAACATTAACAGTTTCTGCTGATGATCCTGCAGCTGAAGATGATATCTCTAGATGGGTAACAAGACAAGGTCATGAATTACTTGACATGTCTAAAAATGGAGATGTAATTACATTTCAAATTAAAAAGGTGAAATAACCAAAATTATGACTACTGTAACTGACACAGATGTTTTGAATCGTGTAGGTAACACTCCTCTTGTAAAATTAGATTCCCTTTCACATGATAATGTGGATTATTTTGCAAAATTGGAAGGTCATAATCCATTTGGTTCTGTAAAAGACAGAGCTGCATACTGGATGATAAAAGATGGCGAAGAAAAAGGAATTCTGACAAAAGGTAAGAGCATTATCATAGAACCAACTTCTGGAAATACTGGAATTGCTTTAACTGGAATTGCAAATTTGTTGGGATACAAAGTTGAGATTGTTATTCCTGAAAAGGCAAGTAATGAAACTAAAGATATTATTCGAAATTTGGGCGCCAAAGTCTTTGAAACAAGTGATGATTTATGTCCTAAAGTTGGTGCGGGAACTGATCAAAGTATCGCACTTGCAACTTCTATTGCATCCTCAAGACCTGATACCTATTATTCTCCAAATCAATACGCTAATGAAGCAAACTTCAAAGGTCATTACATTGGAACAGGACCTGAAATTTGGAGACAAACTGAGGGTAAAGTGACTCATTTCTTTACTGGTGTGGGTACTGGTGGAACAATTACTGGTATTGGTGCATTTCTTAAAGAAAAAAACCCTGATGTGAAAATTATTGGATGTCAACCCCAACAAAACCACCTCATTCAAGGATGGAGAAACTTTGAAGAATCTGCAAAACCTGATTTATTTTTGAAGAGAGAAAATGTTGTTGATGATTGGGTTTCTGTTGATAATGACGAAGCATTCTCTGTTGTAAAGGATGTTTTTGAAAAAGATCAACTTTTGATTAGCCCTTCATCTGCTGCAGTCTATGCTTGTATGAAAAAATATCCTATTGAAGGAGATGCATGTGTTGTTGGAATTTTTGCTGATGATGGCCGAAAATTCAAGAGTGTTTATGCTAAACAAAATGTAATGCCTGAAGAAAGTTTTGAAAATTGTCTTAAGGACGCAAAACACATGTCAGAATTAGCATACTAGTTATTCTAAAATATTTTTCAAGTGTTTTTCATAAAAATCTCTAAAATATGAATTCATATCTCTTTCATGATGTAGACATTTATCACTTTGATCTGTAATGTTGTTTTTTATTTCTCTGCTCCATTGACTTTGTTGTCTGTCTTTAGAGTTGATGATTGTAGGGTTCTCTTCAATTTTTTGCATGATATCTATCAATGATGATGACAATTGTCGGAATTTGCTAATCTGTAAAAGAAATCTTTCTGATTCCTCCTTGTCTGCAATTTTCATTAATGAGAATACTTGATTGTAATATTCTAAAGCTTTTTTGTTATATTCTTCAAAATTCTTGATTCTTTTTTGCCAATATTCTTTTGATGTTTTTTCTTCTACTTTGTAGCTAAATTGAATTTTGCTTAATTCCATGCCTAATTTTGCTAGTTTATCACTATGTTCCTTCATGGTTTTTTGACTATTTTCTATCTCGTCAGTCATGAAAATCTGTATTTTTTATTCCAATAAAGAGTTTAGATTTGTGATTTGTTCCAAGATTCTAAGGATTCTTTGGAATATTCCAACAGACATTTTTCACAAAATGAATCCCATTCTCCAATTCCATTCTTTTTGAAATAATCTAATGACCATTTGTATGGTGGTTTTTCTCTGTATTGAAATTGCTGAATCGTATAGATTTCTTTTTCAAAAAATTTGTTTAAGCATTTTTTGCATTGTGCATTTTTCATTCTTGATTATCTGCACTTTCTGTTAGATATTTATCTACATCAATTGCTGCCATACAACCATAACCTGCAGCTGTAATTGCCTGTCTGTAACTTCTATCATGTACATCACCTGCAGCAAAAACACCTTCAACATTTGTATGTGTTTTATTTTTCAGTACAACATACCCCTCATCATCTAAATCAATTTGATTTTTGAATAATTTTGTATTTGGTTCGTGTCCAATTGCGACAAAGAGGCCTCCTACATCTAATGTTGATTCTTCATTTGTTTTTAGATTTTTTAAAACTGCTTGTTGCATTTTTTGATCACCTTTAATGTCAACTACTGCTGAATCCCAATGGAATTTTATTTTTTCATTACTATGTGCTCTGTCTTGCATTACTTTGCTTGCACGTAACTCATCTCTTCTGTGAACCAAATGTACAGTTGTTGCAAATTTTGTAAGAAAAGTTGCTTCTTCTACTGCAGAATCTCCTCCTCCAACTACTACTAACTCTTGATTTCTAAAGAATGGTCCATCACATGTTGCACAATAAGATACTCCTTTTCCTCCAAAAGTCTCTTCCCCCTCTAATCCAAGTTTTCTGGGATTTGCACCTGTTGCAATAATAATTGCCCGGCCTTCATATTCTTCAGATGCTGTCAACACTTTGAGTGGTTTTCGCCTAAAATCTACATCTACGGCCTCATCATCTACAATGGTTGTTCCCATTCTTTGACACTGTTTTCTCATTTCTATCATTAAATCTGGACCCATGATTCCGTTTTCAAATCCTGGATAGTTCTCAACTTCAGTTGTATTGACAAGTTGGCCTCCAGGTAATATCCCTGATAAAATTAAGGTGTCATATCCTGCTCTGGAACAATAAATTCCAGCTGTATAACCAGAAGGACCTGCACCAATAATCACAACATCAAATTTTGTTTTTTTCTTATCTGGCATTTTTGGACCGTCGTCTTTTGATTCTAGAACTGTAGAACCAGCATCTGCTGCCATCATGATAACTCATCTTTTAATTTCAATAATTTAAGTGAATATCCTTTTTTTGATTAATCATCTTTCATTCTCATAAGAATCTGGTCACATATTTTGCGCATTTGAGAATCAGATCCCACACTAGAAATTCTTACAATATCTGTGGTGGTAATGATCCCTACAATTTCCTCATCTTCTATAACTGGTAGCTTATGTATTGATTTTTCTTTCATAATTTCTGCTGCTTCCCAAATTGTACTCTCTGATTTTATTGTAATTAGTGGTGATGACATTACTTCAAAAATCTTAGTATGTGGAGTTTTTCTTTCTGCAACAATTTTTGTAACAAAATCTCTTTCTGTTACTATTCCTAAAGTTGCAATTTTATCTACAACAATAACACATCCTACATTTTCTTCTTTCATTTTTTTTGCTACTTCTTCTAATGTTTCTGACACTTTTACCGTTAGAACGTTTTTACTCATTATTTGATTTACAAATGTATTTTCCACATATTTTTTTAGTTTGTTAACTATATGATTAGATTTCAAATTATCATTTCTGAAAATCAATCAAGAAAATCAAAAGGCCTTTTAAATTAATTATTAATCAATTATTAATATGGTGATAAAAACAAAAAAAATCTTAGTTCCTCTAGATGGTTCTAAAAACTCAATTCGTGGTTTAGATATGGCCATTCATTTAGCAAGACAATCTCAGGGTGTAATCGTTGGATTATCTGTAAAATCTGTGCCTGGAATTTATGCTATTCACCCTTTAGGTTTTTTAGATTTTAATACTTCAAAAGAAATGAAACAAATCCTTGATGATGCAAAATTACGCGCAGCAAAAAAAGGAATTAAATTAATTTCAAAAAAATTATCTGGTGATCCTGGATATGATATTGCTAGATTTACAAATAATAAAAAAAATGGAATTGATTTAGTAGTTATCGGTGCTCGTGGAAGAAGTTCTGCAAAAGAGCTTTTTTTGGGCAGTGTTTCAAATTATGTGTTACATAAATCCAAAAAACCGGTACTTGTTGTGAAATGACTGAAGTTCCATTATACATTACTGGATTATCAAAAGATGATCTTGCTAACCAAACTCTCTTCTCAAAATTTGGTGCCGCTCTTGAGAAAGTTCAACCAGTACTACCTGATGTTATTGAAGCAAAAATTGATGTCAAGACTCAAAATATTGAAGGTGCTAGAACACATTATGATGTTACTGCTACAATAAAGGCCTCCAAAAATCATCTTGTCTATACTGAATCTGATTGGGATATAATCAAAATTGCTGATGAGTTATGTAGAAAACTTGAACGCGAATTATCTAAACATGATGACAAACGTCAAAGAGACAGTGTTCGAAAAAGAGATGTTAGGAATCTCTAATAGTGAAAGAATAGCATGTGATGTGTTTGATTTCAATTGTAGGTACTGGTAGGGTTGGTGCATCTATTGCATTTCTTTGTGTATCAAATGGCTTAGATGATGTATTGTTGGTAAACACTACTAAAGAGAAAGCCATTGGTGAATCTCTAGATGTGGCAAGTGCAATTCCTGCAAATTCTAAATTTTCTATTCGTGGAACTGATGATTATTCTGAATTAATAGGATCTGATATTGTTATTATTGCAGCAAGTGTTGGTATCTATACCAAACACCGTGCTGAGAACATTGATCATCAAGTGGCAATGATAAAAAACATTGCAAAAAAAATTAAAAAATATTGCCCTTCTGCAATTGTTTTATTAGTTTCAAATCCTCTTGATGTTTTAACTTACTTTTTTCAAAAAACAACTGGTTTTTCTAGATTCAAAGTAATTGGTATTGCATCTAGTCTTGATACAAGTAGATTTCGTTATTATATTTCTGAAACATTATCTGTTCCACAATCTTCAGTTTCAAATGCCCTTGTTTTAGGTGAACATGGTGATTCTATGGTTCCGATCTTTTCTGGTGTTTCTGTTGGTGATAACCCTCTCTTCTCTATGATTGATAGTCGTGATACCATCACTGACAATGTACGAAATTATTGGAGAACTTTGAGAAATTTTAAGAGCAGATCTCAATTTGGTATTGCCAAAAATGTATTTGATGTAGTTGATGCTATTCGAAATAAAAAAGAAATCTCTATTCCTGCTTCAGTTGTTCTTGATGGTGAATATGATGAACACGATGTTGCGATGGGTATACCAGTAATAATTAATCAAAATGGGGTATCTGAAATACAAAAAATTAAACTTGATGATACTGAATCTTCTTCTCTCAAAAAGTCAGCTGAAAAAATTCGTAGTGACATTAAATCTGTTCATGATTGATTGATTATTTTTTCAAAACTCTCTTCATGCTTTTTACAAAATTTCTTGTTTGTTTGTGCGTAAAGTAGTTCTTTTTGCCAGTGTGCATTATACAACCTACATTCTTTGTCTTCGCAAAATGCATCTCCTGTTTCATAATACATAATAGCTTGTAACAGATAACTCTCTGCAACTTCTGATAGTCTTGGATCGTTATACTCTAAAAATTCTCCCTTGTATTTCTCTTTGATTTTTTCTGTATTTTCTTTGGTAAAGTTTGTCATTAATTCCAAATAGTACTCTTTAGGTTTTGCAGGTGCTTCAATTATTCCTGTCGTTGAAATTATTGTGGGATTTGTTCCAATTAATGCCCTTGCATGATATCTAAAGTCACTTTCATCAAATGTACATGTTAGTTTGTTTGTAAAAATTATGTTTAGAATATCTTGATTGCCTTCATCTGCAGGAATAAATTTTGAAATTCTTTTCTGAAATTCAAATCCATCATAAAGAATCTTTTCTTCATTTTGTGAATTATCTGTATTTTCTTTTTCCATTTGTATTTCTGATTCTGTTGGAATGTGACTTGAAAATGGTTTTTTTAATTCATAAATTCTTGTAGTGGCAATTTCTTGAAATAATTTTTCATTTGTGTTTTCAAAAAAGTTTTTTCGGATTTCTATCTCCACATGAAATGTTTCTTTAAGAAATTTCTCTATGTTGTTTATTTGAATTTCTGGAACTGTAGGTTCGTCATAAATGATAATTTTACTTGTTTTCACTAGAAAAACAATGGATTGATTGCTTATCTTTCTAACTCTTTGATTTTCTCAGCTGCAATCTCTGCTGCTCTCTTTCCAGAGTATAACATTGAACCAAATGTTGGTCCCATTCTTGCTAATCCGTGAGTTTCTGTGACTGACATTCCTGCTGCGATTAGTCCTGGGTAAATTTCACCTGTTTTGTGAACAACATGTTCTTCACCGTCATTTACAAACATTGGTTCCATTCCTTTCCACTCGGCTAAACCTCTGTCGACTAGTCTTTTTACTGCAACAGAATCGTGTCCTGATGCATCGATGATTATTTTTGCTTCAAATGCAACTGGATCAACACATGTAATGTTACGTGGTAATGCTGAAACTGGCATCCAGTTAACAACAATTCCTGCAACTCTTCCGTTCTTTAGAACCAAGTCATCAAACTTTGTTAGTTGTAAGAATTTTACACCTGCATCACATGCACCTGCAATTAATTTTGAAACTGCATGTGGACCTGGTGTCAAATACAAACCATCTTGTACTTTTTGATATGGAACACCTAATTCGTCCCAAATTTTTTGTGCAGGTTCTCTAACTGTAACTGGGTTCATCATATAACCCCCTAACCAATATCCTCCCCCTAGGTAGTTGTTTTGTTCAATAACTAAAACTTTGAAACCCAAGTTTGAAAGTTCTCTACTTGCAGTAAGTCCTGCTGGACCTGCACCGATAATGATTACATCTGACTCTGCTCTATCAACTAGAACTTTGTGAAATTCATTTGCTATTGCTTGTGTAATTTCAACTTCACGTACGTCAGTAAATATTTTTGATGATTGTTCTGCTACAGTTGCTTCTTGCATGGAAAATTTCTTGTCTAGAACCCATTAATACTTTGCCACCTCAAAAATTAGGATATACTAATTATTCTATATCTGTAAAACGAATCTTTCCTGAAAATATAGGAAATATTGAGTCAGCCTTGAAAGTTTGAGTCCCAAAACCTCCATTTCTCAAAAATTTATATCCAAACAAAAAGGAATTTTGTTGTATTGACAGTATCTGATCTTAAACAATCTCCAGCTGATTCTCCTAAACATAAAATCAATTGGGCAAGAATTGAAGAGGCTGATAATTTTGCAAAAACTGTAAAATTATTCCGTCAGGGAAAATACGATGAAGATAGTTTTAGACGATTTAGACTCCAACATGGCGCATATGGTACTAGAATGACTAATGACTATGCTATGGTTAGAATTAAACTCCCTGCAGGTGAAATTTACCCTCATCAAATTGAAAAATTATCTCAATTAAGTGAACAGTATTCTATTGGAAGTGCACATATCACAACCAGAGAAAGTGTTCAATTACACTGGGTAATTCTTGAAGATGTATCTGAAATTCTCCGTGGTCTTGCTGATGTAGGAATGACATCAAGAGAGGCATGTGGAAATAGTGTAAGAAATGTAATGTGTAGTCCTATGACCGGTGTTTGTCCAAATGAGGAATTTGATTCAACTCCATATGCACGTGCTACTGCAAAATTCTTTTTGAGAAACCCTATGAGTCAAAATCTTCCTCGTAAATTCAAATTCACTTTTACATGTTGTGAGAAACATGGAATGGTAAGAATAGTTGATGTTGGGTTAATTCCTCAGATAAGAGAAATAGATGGAACTAAACAAAAGGGATTCAAAATATTTCTTGGTGGTGGATTAGGAAACAGATCATTTGTTGGACATCAATTAGAAGACTTTACTCCTGAAGAAGATTTACTTTACACCTCAATTGCTGTAGTGAAAATATTTGATAGACTTGGTGATAGAAAAAATCTTGCAAGAAATAGAATGCGTTATCTTGTAAATGATATGGGTTGGGAAAAATTCCAAAATCTTGTATTAAAAGAAAGAGCTGTAGTAAGAGCCACTCAATCTGTAATTACACAACTTGATGTTGATCACACTCCTGATGAAATTAAACGCCCAATCAGAGTAAGTGACGAGAGTGGAACTGGAACTCCTGATGGCTATGCAAGATGGCTAAAAACTAACACTGAAACACAAAAACAATCTGATTATAGAACTGCATACATCACACTTGAAGCTGGAGATATTACGTCAAGTCAATTACAAGCATTAGCAGATATTATTCGTGACTTTTCTGCAGAAGGTAAGGCTCGTGCTGGCTTTGTACAAAATATTGCATTACGTTACGTTCATGAAGATGATTTGCCCCGTTTGTATTCTAAACTGCTTGAAATCGGTCTTGCAAAATCAGGTGCCCTTACCATGACTGCTCCTATTGGATGTTCTGGCACAACTTCATGTAATTTGGCATTAACAAATTCACATAGACTGGCTAAAGAAATCCAAAGAAAATTCTTGGAACTAAAACTTGATGAAGATGATGACTTGCGTGATGCTTCTATCAAAATTAGTGGATGTCCAAACTCTTGTGGTCAACATGGAATTGCAACTATAGGATTCTTTGGCGGTGGTGCACGTCTTGGAAAAGACATGTATGCAAATTATCAGATGTTGTTAGGTGGACGTTCTGATGGTGATGCAATGCTGGGACAAATCTGTCACAGAGTTCCTGCAAAAAGAGTGCTTCCTGTAATTTTGAAAATCATAGAGTTGTTTAAAGAACACAAGAAACCAGATGACACTCTAAAGTCTTGGATTCATAGAGTTGCTACAAACACTGAGGATTCTGAAATTAAAACCCTCAATGACATCAAAAAAGCAATTGACCCATTAACAATTCCTCCAACAAAAGAAGAGGATCCTGATTTCTATCTTGATTATGGCAGCGACACTAGTTACCATACTAAAACTGGAAAAGGTGAGTGTGCTGCTTGACAGAATCTGGTAACATCACAACGGATGTAGATTCTTTACGTTCAGAGATAAGAGACAAAAGTGTTAGAGTAATTGATGTAAGGCGAGAAGATGATTACAAAAAGGATCATATTTCTACTGCAGTAAATCTACCTTTAGCAAATCTTTTGTCTGATGATAGTCCTGAACGTGTTGTAAAATTAGTAAACTCAATGGGAATTGATGATGAAACTCGTGTTGTAGTTTATGATGATACCTTTGGAGCATTAGCATCTAGAGTTGCATGGACTTTGGAATACCTTGGACATTCAGATGTAAGTTTGCTTGAAACTACCTATAGTAACTGGAAATCCCTTGGTTTAGAAAGCGATTCTGACACACCTGATATTCAAAGTAAAGAACATTCTATGAATCTTCAATCTGATATTTTGGCTACTTCTGATTATTTGGAATCTGCAAAAGAACGTGATGATGTTATTCTAATTGATAATAGGGAGAGATTGAACTTCCTTGAACAACACATTCCTGGTGCAATTAGTCTTCCATACAGAACACTTGCATCAAATGACAAAATCTTACGTCCAAAAGAGGACATGAAACGCTTACTCGATAATCGTGGTGTATCTGGAAATACTGAAATCATTACTTATTGTGGAAGTGTAGGAACTCTTTCTGGATTGGCATATTATGCACTCAAAACTGCAGGCTTGCCAAACGCAAAACTATACGTTCGTTCTTTCAAAGAATGGAAAAATCTTCAAAAACCTACTGCAAAACAAGAAGATGCAAACTATTGGGACCTATCTGCTGAATAGTTAAGAAATTTCGTTTCTAAGTTTTTTGGTAATTGTAACTTCAATGTTATCAAATACTACTAACATCTTTTCTTTATTCTCTTCAAAGTAATCGTTTCCTCTATCTTTTAGTCTAATTTTCCATAATCTGATTTCTCTATGTTCATCAAAGAAATTTTCAATCATGTGTTCGCCTGATTTTTTTGGATCAATAAATTCTTCAAATATCTCTATTGCCTTTTCTGCATTTTCTTCTTCAATTGCCTCTTTTGCAATTTGAATTGCTTGACTCAATTCTTTTAGATTCTTTACTGGCTTTGGTAACTTCTTTCTTGTAATTCCAAACAATCCTTTCTTCTCTTTGCCCATTTTCTCTGCAACATTTGGTGCAAGATCATAGACTGGAATTCTACTTAGACCGTCTCTCTTTTCGTTTTTAACAATCAATCCTTTCTCTAATAATTTTCTTAATGCATCTTCTGCATCTTTCTTATCTAGAAATGTTGTCCATACTATTGAACCAATTGTGTGATACCCTTGTCTAACTGATTCTAAAACAACTACTTCTTGAATTCTTTTGAATCCTTCTTCAACTCTGACATTAACAAAATCTTTATCTCTAATTGATTTTCTTGCATTCTTTACATCAATTTCAATTGAACGTTTCAATGATTCCAATGATTCTGGAACTTGATTTAGTAATGATAAGAAACATGCCTTGTTGTACCAAGCCATTCCGTATGTTGGATCAGTTTCAATTGCTTTTTCAACTGAGTCAAGAGCTTTAGAATAATTTTTTTGCTCATAATGTACTAATCCCTTTAGATTCCAAGCCTCTGGATTTGTAACATCAATGTCTAAAATTTTATCATATACTCTTAGTGCTTCGTGATGATCATCAAGATGGAACCTTGCATAACCTAATTTCAGTAATGTTTCAACGTTATCTGGATCTATTCTTAGTGCTTGCTCAAAAACTGTAATGGCCTCTTCGAGTTTTTCATCTGCCATGAGATTAACTCCTTTCTTAAAGAGTCTCTTTCGATTGTAATCAACATCTACTAATGATGTCTCTTTGGACACTTTCTCTACTTTAGGTTCTTCTTCTTTTTCCTCTGATTTTTTTCCGAAAGGTTTCTTCACTAGCACAAAATGCTGTTTTATCTAGATAAATACTATCCTTCGTGAGCCTAAAAAATAATTCAATTCCTACTCTAATCATGCGATCTAAATACAGAAATACTTGAAGTATAAACAATCGTTGTGTCGTCTCAATCTAGATTAGAAATCCAAGGTCAGGCACCATTCAAGCAATCTGGCGTCTATGAGGCTCAAATTGCAATCGTTGGCAGCCGACCTTCTGATGCACAAATTAAATCTAAACAATTCACATCTCTTTGGCGTGGAAATTTCCATCTACGAGTTAAAGATGGAGTATTTTCTGAAACAATTGGTTCTCCTGAAAACCCAATTCCATCATCTGTCTTAGAATTAGAAACAATTTGGATAGTTGTAACTGATCTGTTTTCATCACTACATTCTGTATTTGATGTCCCATTATCAAAACCAAAATCTTCCCCAAAACCTCCTGAATCAAAACCTTCTGAAACTAAATCAAATCTTGAAACTCCAAAACAAACACGTTCAACAAAATCAACTCAAAGCACTCCTGGCGTACGAGGTAGCCCTGGTGAAAAAGGCGCACCTGGATTACAAGGTCCAACTGGTGACAAAGGTCCACAAGGTCCTCCCGGCCCAACTGGTCCTCCCGGTGACAAAGGTCCTGACGGTCCACAAGGTCCTCCCGGTGACAAAGGTCCAACTGGTGACAAAGGCCCTGCAGGTGACAAAGGTATTGCTGGAGATAAAGGAATTACTGGTGACAAAGGAATTACTGGAGATAAAGGTGATAAAGGTGACAAAGGAATTCCTGGTCCCGTTGGTGATAAAGGTGACAAAGGAGCAACTGGTCCAATCGGAGAAAAAGGTCCAACTGGATTAAAAGGCCCAATCGGTGAAAAAGGAGAAAAAGGTCCAACTGGTCCTCCCGGCGACAAAGGATTATCTGGATTAAAAGGTCCTCCCGGTGAAAAAGGAGAAAAAGGTCCAACTGGTCCTCCCGGCGATAAAGGTTTAACTGGTCCTGTCGGAACTCCTGGAGAAAAAGGTCCAACCGGACAAGCAGGAGTTCAAGGAGAAAAAGGAATTCAAGGTGGTCCTGGTCCAATCGGAGAAAAAGGTCCAGCAGGTCCAGTTGGTGACAAAGGTCCAATCGGTCCAGCAGGTCCTCTTGGCGACAAAGGATTATCTGGTCCAACCGGAGTTCCTGGTGACAAAGGTCCAATCGGTCCTCCTGGTCCAATCGGAGAAAAAGGTCCTAAAGGAACTGAAGGTCCAATCGGAGAAAAAGGTCCACAAGGTCCACAAGGTCCAGCTGGTGCTAAAGGATTAACAGGCGTTCCTGGTCCACAAGGTGAAAAAGGAGAAAAAGGTCCAACAGGTCCGCCCGGAGAAAAAGGATTAACAGGTCCAGCAGGTCCACCTGGAGAAATTGGTACAGTTGGTCCACAAGGTTCTCAAGGAGAACGCGGTCCAACAGGTCCATCAGGAGAAAAAGGTCCACAAGGTCCACAAGGAATTCAAGGTCCGCAAGGAGAACGCGGCCCAACTGGTCCAATCGGTTCTATTGGTGAAGCAGGTCCTCGTGGAGAACAAGGCCCATTAGGTCCAGCAGGACCAAGAGGTCCACCCGGTCCACCAGGCGAAAAAGGTCCATCAGGTGGAATGTCTTCTGAACAAAAAGCATTGTTCAAAGAATTGCTAGAAATACTAACTGAGAAAAATATCATTAGCACTGAAGAACAAATCAAACTAATGAGTTATCTTTACTAGTTTTTTAAAATAATTTTTTAAAAATTTTTCTTACAAATTTTTTATTCAAAAATATTTTCGAATAGTTTTCACTAATCTGTTTTAGAAAAATGGAAAACAATTCGTCTTGTGACGATTGTTAATTTGTTGACGAGTTTATCTTCGTCTTTTTGCTGCTTTTCTCTTTGGAGCGGCTTTGCGTTTTGCTGCTGCCTTTCTCTTTGGAGCTGCTTTTTTAGCTGCAGTCTTTCTTTTTGCTGCTTTTCTCTTTGGAGCGGCTTTGCGTTTTGCTGCTGCCTTTCTCTTTGGAGCTGCTTTTTTAGCTGCAGTCTTTCTTTTTGCTGCTTTTCTCTTTGGAGCGGCTTTGCGTTTTGCTGCTGCCTTTCTCTTTGGAGCTGATTTTTTAGCTGCAGTCTTTCTTTTAGCGGCCTTTCTCTTTGGAGCTGCTTTTCTCTTTGGAGCTGCTTTGCGTTTTGCTGCTGCTTTTCTCTTTGGAGCTGCTTTTCTCTTTGGAGCGGCTTTTCGTTTAGCTGCCATGGTTTGATCGACATTTTCATTCTTTTTCAGTGGTTAAACTAAAGAAATTTACACAAAGTGATTACAATTTCTCAAGTAATTTTTTTCACAAAAAATTAATTTTGATCGTAAATTTTTCAATAAACTCCTTCAGCAGACGGTCTTCTACCTTGCAACCAACTTGTTTTTCCACAAATTGTACATTTGTACTTTCTTCTACGCTTGTATGTTGCCATTTCAGGTAAGAAAATTAGTTCTTGTTTTGTTTTTGTCATGCAAAATTTACACCAACGATGTTCAAAATCTTGATCCATGTTTACACTTTTTTAATTATGTTCCGCGTGTTTTGATAATTGTTAACACATCTTCGTCTTGTAAAATATGACTCAAACCTACTCTTTGTCCTCCAAACTTTACACTCTTTCCCCAAACCATTCCATATCTGAACTCTCTTTTCATTCTTCGATGTAACTTGTTACAAATATCTTCAACAGTATCTCCTTCTCTTGCAATTAATGGTTCTTTGAAATCTGTTTCTCCTCCTTTTGGTCGCATGTATATTCTAATGAACTTTAATTTTTCATAGATTTTTTCTTTTAATTGTTCAATATTGATATCTGAATTTGCAGACACTTCGATTACATCTGATTTTATTTTTGTTTTCAAATCATCTAGGAATTTTTTATCAACTAGATCAATTTTGTTTAAAATTGTAAGTGCTTTTGAATAACTTATGTTTCCTGCAATGTGGTCTGATAGTTGTTCTGATGTAATATCTTCTCTAACAACTACTCTTGCACTAACTATTCCATAAAGATGTAAGATATCTTTCAAATGTTTTTCTGTAATTCTTGTAAGCTTTACTTGTTGTGCAATTGCAATACCTCCCATTGATGCTTTTTCAATGGTAATGTTTGGTGGGAGTTGATTTAATCTAATTCCGATATTTCCTAATTCGTTAACTAGTACATCCTCATGATATGGCTGAAATACATCTAAAACCAGTAATACCAAATCTGCGGTTCTTGCTACTGATAGTATTCTCTTTCCTAATCCTTTTCCTGTTGATGCACCTTTGATGATTCCTGGTAAATCTAGTACCTGAATTTTTGCTCCTCTGTATTCCATCATTCCTGGAACTACTGTTAGAGTTGTGAATTGAAATGCTCCTACTGCTGACTTTGCACCTGTTAGTCGGTTTAGCAGTGTTGATTTTCCTACACTTGGTAATCCGATAAACACAACTGTTGCATCACCTGTTCTTCTAACATCAAACCCATCTGATTTCATTCCAGATTTTTTTGCAACATTGTCTTCTTGTTCTCGTTTGAGTTTTGCAATTTTTGCTTTTAGTAATCCAAGATGGTGTTCTGTAGCTTTGTTAATTTGAGTTCTCGCCATCTCATCTTGAATGGCTTTAATTTTTTCAGGAATTCCCAATACTATTCACTCCTTGCTAGTTTCTTTTCAAATAAAATCGTATTATTTTTTTTAATTTTCTTTATTCTGCTGATTGGTATTGTTTGTAGATTATCTGACTGAATCAAGAATTCTGGCAAAGTTGTTTCAACTATTCTTTCAAAATTTCTGTAGAAAATTTTGTATGACTCTGATTTATCTGCGAATTTTGCTTTACTAAAAATCTCTGCAATTATTCCCTTTTTTGCCATGTTTTGAGTAAAATTACTACATTAATGAACAATACGCATTTCTTTTTGTTTTATACGTAGCAAATATTATTCAGTACAAAAAACATTTGATGTGAAAAAAAGAACTTTTGCTGTAGATATTGATGGAACTATCACTGAAAATGGTGGAGGACGAATTCATCTTGATGCATTAGAATCACTAAGGCGTCTTGTTAACATGGGTCATGATGTAATTTTTGTAACTGGGCGATCATCAGTTGAAGGGTTTTTGCTTTCAGTGTTTGGAGGTACAACAAAAGTATCTGTGGGTGAAAATGGTGGATGCATCACTCTTGATTCAAACGATCATATTTTGCTTGGCAATCTTGAAGAATGCAAAAATGCACTGAATATTTTGAAAAATAATATGGAAAATGTAGAAGAAAAATATGTTTTTCCACGAATGACTGAGGTTGTATTGCAACGAACATTTGATCTCGATCAAGCAAGAAAAATCCTATCTGAAAACAATATTGATGTTGTATTGTCTGATAGCCAGTATGCTTACCACATTAACTCTCCTGGAATCGATAAAGGCACTGGGTTTACTGAAATTATGAAAAAATTCTCAATATCTCGAGATGATGTTATTGCAATTGGTGATAGTGCAACTGATGTTCCTTTATTCAAAGTAGCAAAGACAAGTGTTGCGTTAGGCAACGCATCTGATGATGTAAAATCTGAGGCTACAATGACTGTGTCTGCACATGCAGGTGATGGAGTACTTGAAGCATTAGATAAATTAGCACCCATATTATCTGAGATATAGTATGACTTTCAAATCTATACTTGATGAAATTGAAAATAATCTTAACAAAATTCTAGACGATCTTTCTATTTCTGATGTAAAATTCTCTGTGGAACCTGCAAAGCCTGGATTCGGTGATGTTAGTTCTAATGTCTCCTTCTTACTTGCAAAACAACTCAAGAAAAGCCCTAAAGAAATTTCAGAAATGTTGTCTGAGAAATATTCACAATGTGTTAGTACTCTCGTTTCAAAATCTGAATCTCATCCATCAGGATATCTGAATTTCTATGCTGACTGGCCAAAATTAAACCAGTTAATTTTATCTGAATCAAACTTGCCTGAGTTTGGAGATGTTGATATTGGAAAAAATTCTACTATTGTAGTTGAACACACTAGTGTAAATCCAAACAAAGCTCTTCATATTGGTCATATACGTAACATCATAATCGGTGACACCATTTCCAGAATTTTACAAAAGGCAAACTACAAAGTTAATGTCTTAAACTATGTAGATGATTCTGGATTACAAGTTGCAGACATTATTGTTGGTTTCAAACATTTTGGATATCCGATAGAACCACCTCAAGGAAAGAAATTTGATCATTATTGTGGTGATGATGTTTATGTTAAAACCACCGAGAAATATGAACAAGATTCTAGTTTAGAGGAAATTCGAAAAAATGTTCTCAAAGAATTAGAAGATGGAACTTCTGAAACTGCTCAATTTGCTGATAAAATCACACGTCGTGTACTCTCTAACCAACTTGAGACCTGCTGGAATCTAGCAGTTTCTTATGATTGCCTAAATTTTGAATCTCAGATTATACGTTCAGGTTTGTGGGATGGAATTTTTGAAAAACTCAAAGAAATGAACCTTGTAGAATTTGAAAATGACGGAAAAAACGCTGGATGTTGGGTTATTCGAGGTGAAGGAAAAGAAGAGGATAAAGTGATTGTTAGAAGCAATGGCACTGCCACATACATTGCAAAAGACATTCCATATGCAGCATGGAAATTGGGATTGCTTGATGATCCATTCCATTATGAAAAATATGAAAAAGAACAACCAAACTCTCGTGTTCTATGGCAAACTATACTAAATGATGGTGCTTCTGAATCTCAAAATTTCTCTGGTGATAAAGTAATTACAGTAATAGATTCTCGTCAAGCAAGATTACAAAAAATTATCACTTCTTTAATGGGAAAATTCAAATCAATTCCTGATGCGTATGTTCACCTAGGATATGAATCAGTCACACTAAGTTCTGATACTGCAAAAATTCTTGGATTAGAAACTGATGGCAAACAAGCTCAAATGTCTGGCAGAAAAGGATTGTATGTTAATGCTGATTCTGTTTATGATTTACTAAAAGAAAAAACAACTGAAGAAACCAAGAAGAGACATCCTGAGATGGATGACTCTGAGATTGAAAAAATTTCTCATTCTGTATCTGTTGCAACATTACGTTATGAGATGATCAAACAAGATTTAGACAAAATCATTGCATTTGATTTAACAAAATCTCTTAGCTTGGAAGGTGACACTGCACCATATATTCAATACACTCATGCAAGAGCATCTAGAATTTTAGAAAAATCTGGAAGAACTCCTTCTATTGATGTTGATTTCTCTTTACTCAAAGAACAATCTGAAATTGATTTAGTAAAGATGATTGGCCTTTTCAATTTACAAGTTCGTGATGCTGCAAATAACTTGTCTCCAAAAGTAATTTCTAGATATTGTCATGATTTGGCAGTTACCTTCAACTCTTTTTATGAAAAATCAAAGGTACTTGATTTAGGTGATGAAAAATTAGAAAATTCACGTCTATGTTTGGTAAATTCATTCAAGATAACTATTGAAAAAGCATTGAATCTTTTGGGAATTTCTGCACCTGATAAGATGTAATGTCCCAGTGAGTGCACTACACGAATGCTGGCTGTTCTCACTGGGTTGTTGGCGTGCAAACCAATTATTGTATAGAGAATATTTTAAACCAATAAGTGTTGTGAAATTCATGAAAACTAAGCTTTTGATAATTTTTGTATCTCTTGGTCTGTTTGTATCAATTCCTTATGCTTTTTCTTCTGAACCTGTAGGTATTCTTGTTCATCCTCCTCCATTAAAACAAGTTCAATTAGAAATTTCATTACATGAAATACAATGTAATGGTGATCGTACTTTGATTTGGCAAAAAGATACTTTGAAACCTGCTTGTGTTTTTCATGAATCTGAATTAATTTTTGACAGGAAATGGGCTAAGATGAGAATTGGAATGCCTGCTGAAGAGATAACTCAAGAAAAACTCTGTTTATGGTATGCAGATAACCTACCAAAATATTTGAAACCCTACTGTATATCTGAATCTAAAGTTTTGCAAAGTGACTCCAAACCTCTAGTAGTGATGGTTGCACCATCAATTAATGAAGAGTATTATCGAGAAGTTTTTCACGACATTATAGATTATGACATACAAACTGTCAACACAATATATGGAAAAGACAATGTAGTATTGCTTGTAGATAAAGAAACAAAACATTTGTTTGAAGGAAAGATTCCTGATGATGCTTTACTTGAGGCAAATGTTGCAGATATTTGGATACGTGATTTTGGAACTGTAGATACCATGACAGAAGTAAAATTTGATTTTAAACCTCAATATCTGACAAATGAGGATTCTGTCTGGATTAATGACAGTTTTGAAGATTGGTATGATCAAAAAAATCTATCTGGTAAAAAATCTGAATTAATCTTAGATGGCGGGAATCTTGTCTTTAATGGAAAAGACAAGGCAATAACTACTGTAAGAGTTTTTGAAGATAATCCTCAATATGATGAATTAGCGATTGATTCCAGATTAAAGGAATTACTACAAGTCACTGAGATTGCCTATCTTCCTGAAGAAGAGGGTGACATTACAGGGCATTCAGATGGAATGGTGATGTGGGCAGAACCTGATAAATTACTAGTCAATGAATATGAAGAACCTTTTAGAAGTCAGGTATTGGGAGAACTTGAAGCATCATTATCTGGAGTTGAGATAATTGAAATTCCTTATGTGAATCAGAATGAATTTTGGAGGGACTGGCCTTCTGCATGTGGGTATTATCTCAATTCTCTTGTAACAGATGATTTCATCTACGTTCCCGTTTACGGTTTAACCGAAGATCAAATGGTGTTGGAATTGATTCAATCTCATACTAGTAAGGAAGTAATCAGTATTGATGCATCAAATGTTTGTTTTATGGGTGGAAGTGTTAGATGTCTTACTTGGACTGTAGATGGATTAAATGCAGAAAAAATCCTTGAACACTAACTTATCCGTACATTGATTTTTCAGTTGTTTCATCTGCAGGATTTGACTGTCCTGCAAAACCACTAAAATTTGCACGAAGAATTTTTTGAATGTGTGCAGTAACCCTTGCTACATTATCCCAAACATCATGAAATGACACTCTGTTTAGAACTTGCTCATCTACATGTGAAAATATTGCCAAACCTGCAATGTTTTCCTTATCTTTGACCCATTGATGTCCAACATTACAAACTGTACATATTTCACTGATGTCCATAACTGCTTTTGAAAATGATGGATTTTTCATTACCAATAATTTTGAATCATCTGGTGGAAATCTCATATTTACATTCAAATGAATTCTATCTGTTCTGTTTGCATTTTTACTTACAATAACATTTGTTCCAACTCTAAATTGCCATTCAATTAGATTACTTTTCTCTCTAACTTTTTCTGTTTGATCTTCGTAATTGATGTTAGTTACTTTGATAAAATCTTCTACAAGATCTTTCATTTCGTCAGAAGTCTTTGTCATGAAACCACTCAGAATATCTGTAATATATGCATGTTATAGAAAAAAGAGATTTAGTGGCTGTGTCCACAACCGCAGGAGTCATGTCCATGACTACCTTGTGATTCCTTTCCGTCACATCTAGAGCATTTGTCTGAACCTGTTGCAGAGAAAAATCCTATGCCACAAGAGACACATTTTTGATTTGCCATGGGTTTAATGAAAAATTACTGTATTTATTGAATACTGATTTATCCGCTTGGTCTGGCGCTTCCTACTTCGCCTTTCTTTTGGAATTTTCTGTATTCACCTATTACTCCACTACATTTTTCACAGACATATTGCCCTCTTTCAATTAAGATCAAATTGTCTGCAACTTCTTCATTAGGACTTTCTTCTAACTGAATTTTTGGTGGATTATCAAATTCTGTTTCACAATTATTACAATAGTGTTTGAGCATTTTTTCAGTTTCAATTTTTCCAATTGGAGCCAAAAATAATTTTCCAACACCTAGATCTGCTTTTTTAGCTTGCTCATCAGTAAGGTCTGCAATAACATATCCTCCAGAACCTTGAACTTTTAATTCTGCCATTTCACATTGTTCTTTTTTTAGTTATTAAAATACTATTTGTGATAAAATGATGATTGTTGATAACAACGAGACACACGGAAAGCGTATTTTTTTCCTAGGACGTTGACCTAACATGAAACGCTTTCCATACCATCACTCTACGACGCAGAACAACGGTTTTCTCGTTATATAATATACGTCAAAATGATATTTAACAATGATCATGATTATCACCTGATGCCAACCTTGTATTCATCATGAATTGATGAACACTTTGGAATTTGATACAGTTATCATTTCTGCCATTGCAATTGGAATTTTTTCTTTTTTTGCAACATCTGCCAATTCGTTTTGGTGTTCTTCTCTCAAATGTTTTAGAAATTCTTCTTCTTCGATGTTGTTCTGTTTGAAATTACATTCTGGAAATACACAGTTGAAATTCAATTTTTACTCTCTAACTCTTTGATTTTAGCCTCAAGTTCTTGAATTTTTTTTCGTAATTCTATATTTTCATCTCGAAGTGAATCTATCTCTCTTTGGTGTATTTCACTAAGATCCATAATTTTTCTCATCTGTCTGTAAACTTAAGCGTAATGTTTGCTTTCTCAAACCATAGGTTCTTATCTAAAATTTCTCAGCAAAATTCATGGATAAAATTAAGCAAAATTCTCCTGTTCTGTTCTACTTTAATCATTCAAAAAAATGGCTCGTTAAAATATCAAAAAAAGACTCCCTTCATACACATATTGGAGTTATCAAACACTCTGATGCTATTGGAAAAGAATATGGTTCTAGATTAATCACAAACAAGGACAAGTATGTCTATCTTCTCAAACCAACAATGTATGACTATGTAATGAAAATCCAACATGGAACTCAGATAGTCTATCCAAAAGATATTGGTTACATTATTGCAAGAGCTGGAATAGAGAGCGGTCAAAAAATTTTAGAAATCGGAACAGGTAGTGGCTCACTTACATCTTGTGTTGCAAGTATTGTAAAACCACGTGGACATGTCTACACATTTGATGTTGATGAAAATTTCATGAAGATTGCAGAGAAAAATATCGAAAAAGCTGGAGTTTCAAAATATGTAACACAACACAATCAAGATTTGAAAACTGCAAAGAAGATGCCTCTCAAAGACATGGATGTTGCACTAATTGATCTTGGTGATCCATGGATAGTGATTCCTCAAGTTCGAGAGATGCTAAAGGGCAGCGGTTCTATTTTTGCAATCTGCCCTACAATGAACCAATTGGAGAAATTGACTATGACTCTAGTTGAAAATGAATTCACTGATATTGAATCAACTGAACATATTTTGAGAACCATCGAAGCCCGTGAAGGAAAAACAAGACATTCATTTCAAGGCATAGGTCATACAACCTATCTCTGCTTTGCAAGAAAGGCATTTTTTGGCAGAGATGCAAAGAAATCTTCTTCAAAAACTAGCAAGCCTACTTCTAAAACAAGCAAAAAGACTGTCAAAAAAGCCGCCAAGAAAACAAGCAAGAAAACATCCTAACTCTCAAAACAAGATTTATTCATCTATTCATTAGAGGTATCATATTGGCACGAAAAACACTAACTACTGCACTTGTGAAAAAATTCATTCCATCTAGAAAATCAAAATCCCGCAAAGGTGAGAACGGTATTGTTCTAGTTGTTGGTGGAAGTTACATTTACCACGGTGCCCCCATACTGTCTTCGATTGCTGCATTACGTTCTGGCACTGATTTAGTTTACACATCTGTTCCAAAAATCAATGTTGCATCTACTCGCTCTGTTTCTCCTAATCTGATTGTAATCCCCCTAGTTGATCAAAAATTAACTCGTGGTGCTGTAAACAAACTCTTAGGTGCATTGCCACGAAAACTTGATTCTGCAACAATTGGAATGGGTCTTGCAATTCAAGAAAAAAATGCACTTTTGCATCTTGTAAAATCTCTTTTGGATAGAGATGTACGATTATCCCTTGATGCAAGTGCGCTGATTCCAGAAGTTTTGCCGTTGTTAGCAAACAAGAATGTAGTCGTTACTCCTCATGCTGGTGAATTTAAGAGATTATTTGGGCAAGTTCCTTCCAATTCTAAAAATGAGAGAATCAAACTAGTAGAGGAAAAAGCAAAAGAGTTTGGAATTACAGTTTTGCTTAAGGGCTCAACTGATATTATCTCTAATGGAAGTACCACCTATCTTTATGAGAAAAAAATTCCTGCAATGACTGTTGGTGGAACTGGTGATGTACTATCTGGATTGGTTGCAGGGCTTTTATCTAAAAACAGAAAACCATTAGAATCTGCTGCTGCTGCTGCATTCATTAACGGATTAGCAGGAAAAGTAGTTCAAAAGAAATTAGGACTACATATGACTTCGATGGACCTCCTACCTGAGATTTCAACTGTCATGAAGCCCTTTGATAAAATAATGTGATATAATGAATCCTCTAAAACATGTTGATGATCACATGGAAGATTTGATTTCAGATCTTCAGACATTAATCAGACAGCCTAGTGTTTCTGCAAAAAACGAAGGAATTGAAGAATGTGCAAAACTAGTTCAAAAATTATTAAAAAAATCTGGTGTAAAATCTGAAATTTTGAGATTGAAAAAAGGAGTTGCTCCTATTGTGTATGGAGAAGTAAAATCAAAACAAAACCCAAACAAGACTCTGATGTTTTACAATCATTATGACGTTCAACCTGCAGAACCCTTTGATTTGTGGGATTCTCCACCATTTAGTGGAACTAGAAAGGGAAACAAAATCTTTGGACGCGGTGCCACTGATGACAAAGGTGAACTAATTACCCGAATCAAAGCAGTTGATGCTTGTCTAAAAGCAACTGGTGATGTTCCATGTAACATAAAATTTGTAATTGAAGGTGAAGAGGAAACTGGTAGTGCGAACATTGAAGACTATCTAAAAAAATACAAAAAGAAATTTTCCTGTGATGGTGTTATCTGGGAGTTTGGTTATGTTGATGCAAAAAATCGGCCTATCATTGGACTTGGAATGAAAGGATTGCTTTTTGTTGAATTGTCTGTTAAAGAGTCTACTCGAGATGCTCACTCTAGTTTAGCAGTATTGATCAAAAACCCTGCTTGGAGATTAATTGAAGCAGTTCATTCTCTACGTGACTCTAATGGAAAAATTCTGATTAAAGATTGGTACAAAGAGGTAACTCCACTATCAAAACAAGATTTGAAATTGATTCAAAGTGAACCATTTGATGAAAATGATTTCAAAAAAGAATTTGGCATCAAATCTTTTGTTGGAAACAAAAAAGGACTTGATGCAAAAAAGGCTCTAGTTGGAGGGGCTACTTGTAATATTGCAGGATTTGTGTCTGGCTATACGGGAGATGGAGCTAAAACTGTACTTCCCTCAGAATCTCTTGTAAAAATTGATTTTAGATTGGTTCCTAAAATGGACCCAAAAAAACAAGTTATGCGTTTGAAAAGACACCTAAAATCAAAAGGATTCTCTGATATTGGCATCAAAGTTTTTCATGGTGAAGCCGCCGCTAGAACAAATTCTTCAAATCCATTTGTTTCTCAAGTAAAAGATGCAGCTGACAAATCCTTTGGAACATCAATTCTCAATGTTTCTAATGCTGGTACTGGTCCAATGTATCCATTTGTAGAAATTCTAAAAGCCCCCTGTATTGCAATTGGAAGCACCTACATGTTCTCAAGAATTCACTCTCCAAATGAATTTGCACGTGTTGATTTGCTCAAGAAAATGACAAAATGTGCATGTCTAATAATGGATAATTTTGGAAAATCCTAGTGAATACATCTAGGAATTTTTTTAATTGCTTGTGCTAGCGATATTCTTCCTGGCCCTGCAATCATAATTACTAGAGATGCTGCAAGCAAAATAACATCAAATTCTACTCCTCCATCCCCTGTCATGCTTTGTGCTCCTTTGATGTGAAATATTGCACCTATCATAACAATTGAAAGCAATGCTCCTGAAAATCTACTGAGAACTCCAATTATTAACAAAATACCTGGTACAACTTCTGCAAGTGCAATTGGAATTTGCATCTCTGGAGGTAAACCCATGTTTGGCAAAGCATTTGCAAAGCCTGGATTAAATTTCATCATTCCATGAAGTATGAAAATTACTCCGATTGCAGATCTTAAGCCCATAAAGACTACATCGTTGAGGATGCTTCCTTTAATCTCTGCTGTAGTCATGTTGTCATGCGTGTTTTTTTAGTATAATTATTTTGCCCATAGATTATTCGTAGAATGTAGAAAGCCCTTTATTATGTGGCAAAATTATTTGAAATATGTCAATGTATATGCCAGGAGCAACTGCTGTTGGAATTACTTTTGACGGTGGCGTAGTTTTTGCTAGCGAAAAAAGGATCGCATTTGGAAACTTTCTTGTAAGTAAAACCACAAAAAAGACATTTCCTATCACTCCTAAAGTTGGAGCCACATGTGCTGGTCTTGTAGCTGATATGCAAATTTTATCCCTACAAATTGCAGCCCTTGCTAAAATTAGAAAAATGGAACTCAAAAGAGACGTTCCTCCAAATACTGTTGCCAAAATGATGTCAAATATGATGTATGAGCGAAGATATTTCCCATTATTGACTCAGGTAATTGTTGGTGGTGTTGTCGATAAACCAATTATGTATACTTTGGACCCATTAGGTTCTGTATTGCCAGATGAATATGCTGCAGTTGGCACTGGTGCTGAAATGGCATTAGGTGTACTTGATCCTCAATTCAAACCAAACATGACTAAAGATGAGGCAATTGATTTAGCAAAACGTGCAGTACGTGCAGCATCACTTAGAGATTCTGCAAGTGGTGATGGTGTAGATGTTCTTGTCATTACCAAAGACGGTACTGAAGAATTTACCGAAGAAATCAAATAGATTTTAAAATTAATCGTAAATCGTTTTTCCAGTTTCCCAGAATTTATCTGAAATGTAATGTAGATTTTTCAAAACTTCGCCCTTGTCCATTTTTTCTACTTCTTCACTTGAAACAACTGATTTTCCTACTGCCAAAAATTTGTGTTGGGATTCTTCAACAATACAAACTAGCTTATCTTTTTCAAATTCTGTAAATGATCTAATCCCTGGTCTCATCAAGTTTGCACCTTTGCACATGAATTTGACTGCACCCATGTCTACTGTAACACTAGGAAATTTTTCCAGAGTCTCTGTTTCTGATAAAAATGGTAAATAATCATCGTTGATTTTTAGAATCTTGATACCTTTTCCAGTTATGATTTGTGCATCATCTAAAATTTGATGTACTTTGAGATTTTTGATTTTGGGAAATTCAATTCCCCATTCTTCTGAAACTGTCTTTAAGAGTGCAGATGTCTCACTCTTTGAAATTAGATTTGATTTCAAGTTCTGGCAATCTCTTGTCTAATGTCTAGCAAATCTCTTAGTATGGAACTTGCAGTCTCCATGCCTCCTGCACCACGTCCAATAATTGTCTGTGTGCCTGAATGCTCTGATGTAAATGCAATTGCATTAAGTGTACCATTTACACATAATGGATCATCATTTGGAATTTCTTTTGGAGCAACTATCAATTCTTTATTGCATGATGCAATCAGTTTTACTGCACAATTGTTTTTCTCTGCTTTTTTGATATCTTCTGTGGTTACTTTGCGAATTCCAGTACAATTAATGTCTGGCATTGTAACTTTCATTCCCATAATCCAATTTGCAAGAATCACTAATTTGGCTGCAGCGTCAAGTCCGTCTAAATCTAATGCTTCATCTGCCTCTACGTAGCCCTTGTCTTGGGCATCTTTTAGTGCATCTTCATATGAAACTCCTGTTGCCATGTTTGTTAGGATATAGTTTGTAGTTCCATTTAGAATGCCTGCAAATGATGTGATTCTTTCGCCACTAAGACTGTTTTTTGCATAATCTAGAATTGGTGTTCCCCCACCTACGGTTCCACTAAATTTGAACATGACTCGATTGTATGTTGCAAGCTCCATTAATGATGGAAATGCTAGTGCCAGAGGTCCTTTGTTTACTGATATTACATGCATTCCTTTTTTCATTGCAGTGATAATGTGTGTCATTCCAGGTTCAGCATCTTTGTAGTTGCTTGCAGTAGTTTCAATGAGCACATCTGCCTCTACATTTTTGAGCATGTCAATACCTGACATTGTATTTTTTGTATCAGCGTAATTTTTTACAGTTCCAAATTTTTTCTTAACTTCGATGAGTTTGTTTAACTCTAATCCTGAAGAATCCATTGCACTCCCTTTACTGTCAAACACTCCCACTACTCTAGGTTTGAGTCCATACTTTGCATACAGGTCTTCTGCTCTGGATTCAAATAATTTTACTAAACTTTGGCCAACAACGCCAAATCCACATAATATTATTCTCAAATTACGTCATTCCTTTTACTATGATTGTTGCTCATTTTCTTTTTCATTTGATTTTCTTATCATTAAATGTGTTTTATTAATAATTTTTGAAATTATTGACTTTCTTCATCTTTTTCATGTTGTAATGAAATTGAATTGATACAATATCTCTGGTTTGTAGGCTTGGGACCATCATCAAAAACATGTCCCAAATGTGCTCCACACTTGTTGCAGTTAACTTCGGTTCTTACCATTCCATATGATGTGTCAGATATGTACTCTATCTTGTCTTCTGAAAGTGGTTCCCAAAAACTTGGCCATCCTGAACCTGAATCAAATTTTGCGTCTGATGAGAATAATTCTTCTCCGCAACAAGTGCATTTGAACTTCCCTTCCAGTTTTGTATTGTTGTATTTGCCAGAAAATGGCGGTTCGGTTCCATGATTTATGCAAATTTCGTATTGATCCGGTGTTAGTTGATCCTTCCATTCCTCAGGGGTTTTTCTAATTTTTTCTGACATGTCTTAATTTACTTTTGAAATTATTTGAATATTCTTCTATTTTAGCTTCTTTCTTTTTTCTTCAGTTCTTTTCTCTGATTCAAATCTCTCTAAATCATACTCTTTCATATCTACAAACTTCATAATTTTACTCAAATTTGGATGAACCTTGTTAATTTGTTGGAACATTTGTTGTGCAACTCTTCTATAGTCTACATGACCTTGAGGAACTGTTCTTAATTCAATTAAATGACATGCTTCTCTTAAATTAAATTTCATAAAGTAAGGATAATTGTATGCAAAATTTACTACATATTGTCCTTGCTCTGGATATTTTTTTCTAATTTCATCAAATGTTTCTTTTGTTTTGTTCATACAATCTTTAAAGTCCTTTTCAATCCCAAGAATCTTTATTTCATTAGGTATGTTGTATCCATGATCTGTTGTAAGTAGTTGTCTTTCTAACGTTAATGCTCTATGTCTGTGAAAATCTCTGAACATTCCAAAATTATTGTACAAATCAAATGTGTAATAGATATTCTCAAATGCTCGTGATGGTCTGTGCCTTCTATTTGTTCGAAGTTTTGCAAACTCGTCAATAATTTTTGCTTTATTTTGCATTGACATTTTTTTGACTTGCTGTAAAATGTCTTGATATGATGTACTTGGTGATTGTTCATACATTATACTGGTAATTATTTTATCAATTGCAGTTTTCTCTGATTCGTAATCTACTAACTTTGTCCTTGTTCCTTTTTTTGGATTTGATTTAATCTGTTTTGAAGAAATTGTTTTTGATTTATTTTTTACATCTCTGAGATATTTTTGAAATGCTTTTCCATGTTTGTCATCTGCTCTTCGAACAAACGATTTGATGATTTTATCGAGCTCTTTCTTGATTTTTGAGGCTAAATCTTGCTCTTCTTTGAGCTCTGATGAGCCTAAAACCGTTAGTAGATATTCAAACGCACGTCCATTGCCTGTAATTCCAACATTTGTCAAAGTTGATGCAGGTAGCAATCCTCTCAAAATATCTAATGCTTTAGCTTTAGTAGAACCCCTGTAAATCATATTTGCAGATTTTATGTCACTTTCATTTTTCAATTTAGAAAATGATTTTTCTTTTCCATCTCTAGAATCTTTAAAATTATATTTTTCAATTGGATATTTTTCTCTAACATAATTTATCATTGGTTCAATGTTTTTTGAATAAACATCAAATGAAAAATTACATGTATCTTCATACATGTCTGCAAATTTTGATTTCATGATTTCTGGATCTCTATAAAATCTGTATTTTCCATTTTCTTTTTTATTCCATGCAACATATCTTGATGATTTTTCTAAATATGATAACCCAATTCTTCTATCTTCGATTTTTTTTACTGCAATGTTTGACAATCCTTCAATTGCAATTTGAGCTTCTCCAAGTTCTGCAACTGAATCATCTCCATATTCTAAAAGTACTCTGTTGTAAAATTCCTCTCCTCTGTTTTTGTTATTTAGAAATTCGTCAAGAAAAATTCGTCTCATACTTTTGTCTGTTCTACTGTATCTTGACATCAATGCACCACGATCAACTTGTTGTGGTGTTATTATGGCAAACACATTGCCATCAGTATTTGAAAAATGATCTGATAGAATCTTTTTTTCTTTAACTGAAAATTCTGACAATATTGATGTCAGGCTTTTCAATTATTAATAGTCTATTTCTTTTTTCCAATTTGAATTAGATCGGGGGCCTTGTCTTTGTCACCTTCTTGACCTTTTGCTTGCCATCTAAGTAACACTTCTTTGAATGCTGCTGCATCAGCTTCATTTTCAGTGTACATCAAAGTGGTGACCCAAAAACCATTATTGGCAGTTTTTCCTCCAACAGAATTCATCCAAAAATCACTTGGCAAATTCTCCATGATTTTACTGTCTTTTTCTTTAGCAACTTCTGACCATCTGTTTGATACAAAATTCAAAATTTGTTCAAGTTCTTCTCTTTGAATCATGTGCCTACTACTTAGGCTCTAAATTTTAAAATTTCTACAAAATACGGGATTTTGAGTTAGTAAAAATAATCTTACTAAAACTAAAAAGAATTCTTACACTTTGCTGGTTATACAAATCTCTAAAGTTACACACATGACCCAAGACGATATCGAGATAATCGGTAAAAACGTCAAAGACATGTACGGAACATTCATGGGTAAAGTCGCAGGAACAATAACTGACATTGACGGAAGTATTCAATCCGTTGGCGTTGACTGCGGTTCTCAAGGATTACAGCAAATCCAATATGAGCAACTAGTAGTTCAAGGCGATGTAGTTATTTTCATTCCAAAATGGAGACTCGACTCTCAAAGACTCATTCGTGAAAAACAACTAACTCTACGTCGTCTAAAGGCCTTGATTGATATTGTTTCAGAAAATGATGACATGAAAGAAGATGCAGAAATAATTCATGAAAAATACAAGTCAAAACTTGTATCATTAGATGAGACAGAAAGTGAAATCAAAGCCAAACTTGAGGCAAGATTGACTGAGCTAGATGAACAAATGAAGTCTGCAAAAATGTTATCATTTGATGCAAAAGTACAATTCAAGAGCAATGAAATCTCTGAAGAAACATTTGAAACCGTGAAATCATGCACAACTGAGGTAATTGAGCATGTTACTCACGAAGTATCAGAAATTGAAAATGTTAAGAGTAGAATTGCAGACTTGGGATTGGAAGTACAAGAGATAACAGCCCCTCCTACACCAGACATCCAAGAATCAGCCGTTTCATATCTGGAGACAAATGAACCACAACAAGTAGTTCAAACAAGTCTTCCGGAAGCACCAACAGAACCCGTTACAACACCTTCAGAACCAATTGAGGTAAGTGCAGCCCCTATGCCAGAACCTCCAACAGAATCTGAAGTAACATTTGCATTTCCAGAACCACCTCAACAGGTGACACCAGAGACTCCAAAAGACGACAACGATAATGATTGGCTTGCTAGAATGGAAGCACAATAATTTTTTTAATTATTTTTTTAACATTTAGAAGGATCATAGCTCATACACTTTTTGATGTCTGATACCTACAATATTGGGCTTGGAAATAATGACACTGACACTAGAATAAAGGCTGATTCAGATTTTGTTTCATTTTGGAATGATCAGGCAAAAAACCTAACTTGGTTTTCTCCTTGGAATGAGACTTTGGATTGGCAGCCACCCTTTGCAAAATGGTTTGTTGGAGGCACGATTAATGCTTCTCATAATGCATTAGATGTACACCAGGACTCAAAATCTGAAAAACCTGCTATCCTATGGGAGGGTGAGAATGGTGACTCTAGAATTCTCACATATGGCCAGATACTCACTGAGGTCCAAAAATTCTCAAATATTCTCAAATCTCTTGGTGTGGAAAAAGGTGATCGTGTTACTTTGTATCTTCCAATGATTCCTGAATTGCCAATTGCAATGCTTGCGTGTGCTAGAATTGGCGCAACTCATACTGTTATCTTTTCAGGATTTAGTGCAACATCAATTAGAGATAGAGTTGATGATTCAAAATCCAAAGTTATAGTTACTGCTGATGGTGGTTATCGTCGTGGAAAAATTGTAAAACTAAAAGAAGTAGTTGATGAGGCAATTGAAGACTTTGATTTTGTAAAAAATGTTGTTGTTGTAGAGAGAACCAAAAATGAAATTCCAATGACTTGTAAAGATAAACTTTGGAATGATTTAATGAATGATGCATCTGATAATTGCCCTGCAGAAAAATTAGACAGTGCACACCCACTTTACATTTTGTATACTTCTGGAACAACTGGAAAACCAAAAGGTGTTTTACATGGTACTGGCGGATACTTGACTCATCTTTATTCTACTTTCAAATGGGCATTTGACATTAAAGATTCTGATGTGTTTTTTTGTACTGCTGATATTGGGTGGGTAACTGGACACAGCTATGTTGTTTATGCACCATTACTACATGGCGCAACTGAAATTATGTATGAAGGCGCACCTGATTTTCCTGACGCATCAAGGATGTGGGATATTTTACAAAAATACAAAGCCACAATTTTCTACACCACCCCAACTGCTCTTAGAATGTTTATGAAGTTTGGAGACGACATTCCAAATTCCTTTGATCTTTCTACATTACGATTGCTTGGAACAGTTGGCGAACCAATCAATCCTGAAGTTTGGAGATGGTATTTCAAAACCATTGGTAAAGAAAAATGTCCAATCATTGATACTTGGTGGCAAACTGAAACGGGAGGAATGTTGATTTCCCCACTTCCTGGCCTTGAAACAATTCCTCTCAAACCTGGCTCTGGAACTCTTCCAATACCTGGTGTGAATATCACTGTTGTAGATGAAAATGGCAAAGATGTTGAGCCTAATACCAAGGGATATCTTGTTGTCAAGAACCCTTGGCCTGGAATGCTTTTGACATTGTGGGGTGATGATGAAAAATACAAGACAGTATACTGGTCAAAATACGAAAATTGCTACTATCCTGGTGATTACGCACTAAAGGATGCAGATGGATATCTTTGGTTACTTGGACGTGCTGATGATGTTCTAAAAGTTGCAGGTCATAGAATTGGAACTGCAGAACTTGAAAGTTGCATTGTCTCGCATGATGATGTTGCTGAGTCTGCTGCATGTGGTATTCCTGATGAAGTAAAAGGTGAAGTAATTATTGCATTTGTTGTACTAAAAGAAGGCATTAACACTGAAACCAAAGTTTTAGAAAAAGAACTTGTTGAAAAAATAAGAACCGATATTGGTGCTATTGCTACTCCAAAACAAATCTACTTTGTATCTAAATTGCCAAAGACAAGAAGTGGAAAGATTATGCGTCGATTACTAAAAGCAATTGGAAATAATGAAAAGATTGGTGATGTTAGTACTCTGGAAGATGGCGCTGCTGTTATTGAAGTTCAAACTGCTTTTGATGAGATTCAAAAATCAATCAAAGAATCAAACTAGATTTTTTTCAAGTCAATTGTAGACAACATTTCAAACATGTCCTTGAGTCCATCGTACTCTGATTTTGATTCTTCGTCTAACTCGTTGTATTCTTTATCTTTAATCTCATCTAATCTGCTATTTGCATCTTTGAAAAATTGTTCATATTCTTTTATTTTGTCATCATTCATTTGAGTCAAATCAAAAATTACAGTATTACTTCCAAGAAGATTTTTGTTTTCATCATATAGACTGGTTGCATGCAATACCCCTGGAAATGTGCTGCCATCTTGTCTTTTGAAGATAATTTTTCTATCTGTTACTTTTCCAGTCTCAAACCATGTTTTGAGTGAATTATTCATGTCTTGCCACTCTTCTTTAGGCACGTGTTCAAAGATTGTCTTTCCTAAAATCTCGGATTTTGAGTATCCTAGATTTACTGCATATGTTGAATTACAATCAAGTATTGCTCCAATCGAGTTGATTCTTCTCCACATTACTGGTGCATCTTTGAGCGTTTTTCGTGCTTCTGTTTGTGGCATTTTTTAAAATTGTAAACACTAGTTATTAAATTGAAATATTTTCAAAACCACTGATCCAAGTTTTGGCTTTTCTTTTCTAATGCCTTTTTCAATCGATTCAATGTTGAATTTACTCTGTCTTCAGAAAAACTTCTTTCTCTTACAAGATAATTGCTCATTCCTTCATAGTTGACATTCTCAAAAACAATTTCTTTTACATCTGCAACTTCTGGATTCAAAAATATTTTTCTAATTTCTTGATAATCTATTTCTTCTAACTGCTCTTGAATTTGTGGAATCTCTTCCAACTTTGAATGTTGTTTGATCATTTTTAGTGCGGTTTTTGGACCTACTCTTTCAAATCCATTTGGATTAAAGTCTGTCCCAATTAAAATTCCAACATCAATTAATTCTTCACGTGTTAATTCTAGTGAGTCTAATGTTTTTTGTGTTTCAATAATCTCTGGAACAATATCGATGTATGTGTTCTTGTTTGGGATTTTCCTTCTACCGCTATTTGTAAAATTTCTCACCAATCTTTTTGCTCCACACAAAATTGAGTCAAAGTCTTGACTTGCTGAAGCATATGCTTGACCTGTGTTTGTGAGATGGGCTGCAGTTGCTTCCCCCTCTGATGGTGCTTCAATGTATGGTATGCCAAAATATGTCAAAAGTTGCTTTGATTCTTTTACCATCCCATCTTTCATACTTGTTGTCTGTTGAGCATATTTTCTAGCATCTTCCATATTTCCATCTGCAATTGCTTTTTCATATTTTATGGTTGCATCCATTTTGATTTGTTTTCTACGCTCAATTTCTGCTGTTTTTAGAGATGGTGGTTTTCCATCAAATACGTAAACTGGTTTTATTCCTAGAGATAGAAAATTTACATTTCTGTACAGTAACCCACTGAGATGACTAGTAATTCTGCCTTCTGAATCTGATAATTGTAACCCGTCTGGACCTCTTATACTTGCTAAAAATTGGTAGATAGCATTGTATGCATCAATCGCAATTACTTTGTTTGAAAATGCCTCTAGTGTGGTTTTTTCTCTGACAACTAAATCTTTTAGATTTAATCCCATGAGTTACTGTTATTCTCTAATGGTATTTTGATGTTAAGATTAGTTTTCTGGTATTATTTCACAGGATAACTGTAAGACGTCTTTATTTTGAGATGTTTGATCAGTAAAATTACAATCAATGCTCTTAAACTCTGCTAATTTTTCAACATCATCTTTTGAAATGTCTCCATTATGATATCCTTTGAGAACTTTAGTGAGATATTTCTTAAGTATTGTATTTTCTAGATCTTTTTCCATGACTCCTATGTCATATCCTGTCCTGATCTTTTTTTCATGCAAAATTCCTCCTAAACCTATTTCTTCATTTGACTCCATCACGACAGTGTTTATTTTTGGTTGTTCTTGACTTGACATTATTACATCAAATGGTGTTTGTTTTGCTAACATGCCGTATTCTGTACTAATACGCATCATATACTGTCCTGTTTTTTCATTATTGTTCAAAAAGTCACTTTTATCAAAATATTGAGTAAACTCTGCTTCGTATACATCATTTCCTCTATCTCTAAGTTGTAGTTCTGATTTGTTGACTTTGTCACCTGTTGGTGAAAATATCTCCAAATACACTAATCCCATTTGTGGTTGAAAACCCTCATACACCACATTTCCTCTAATGAATCCATTTGATGTATCTAGATCAATTGATTTACTCTCTAACAAAATTTTGATACTTTCTTTAGCATCCGTAATACCTCCAAATCCAATTACCTCGATATTTTGTGCTTGTTTTTGAGGCATATCTGTAGGTGCAGTCCCTGCTATTGCGAATCCGACAGAAACTATTGTAATTGCAATTGCAGCTATGATCCCAATTGTATCTTGTTTTTTCAAATTACTCATTTTTGAACTCCATTGATTTTTTCCACAACTCTTCAAAAAGTAATTTTTTTGAATAATTCATGGCACTTGAATTTGTCCACATAGCTGTTGATTCTTTTTTTGAATTGTTTTTCAAATAAAACAAGACTTCATTATCTTTTACGATGAAACATAGATTATTAGCAATTTGTTCTGGTAAAACTTTGATGTTGTCATTGTTTAGATTTTCATATACATAGTTTGTTTTTGTAGATGTTGTAAGTATCTTGAATTTTTTTAACTCATTAACGTTATCTAAGATATTTGTATGATAAAAATTAGCAAAGTCTTTTTCATTACCAATCATTAATACTTCTTCTTGTGTATTCATCATTTCATTAATTTTTGAATTAATTTGATTTTCGCCTTGAAGCATTTGGAATTTCTCTTCTACCTTTTCTTCATTAGTTCTAATTGGAATTGTTTCCCAAAGTTTAATCAAAGATGTTTTTTGATTCTCTAACTTTTTGATTTTTTGTTTCTCAGAGTTAATTATTTGTGTCATTGCATTTGTAATCTCTATTGCCGTAAATTTTACAGGATGTCCGAACATTGCAGACACAATTCCCTTGTTTTGTAATGTGGATAAAATATGATATGTTTCTGTTCTAGGAATTTTTAGTGCCTGATTAATCTCTGATGCTGTTTTGGTACCATATTTTCCTAGGAACATGTAGACTTTAGATTGATTTGCAGAAAGTCCAAATTTCTCTAATTCTATTTGGATCTTTTCAAAGGATTTTTCAATATTATCTAATGATAAATCCTGATTTTCTTCTACTATTACACTCTTCATGCCTGTGACCATATTCCCATTTCTGGGCATTACTTTGATTTATCCTCCATATGTGAATATTTTTTGATAAATTTGATCGCTATTGACATTATTTTGATAAATTACTAAATCCCTAGGCTCATACTTTGATATTTGATTCAATTATGCTTCTTTTTGTCTGTTCTAAAAATTACATACAACTGCTCTTAATTGATATGACATTACGAATTCCATGGTTGCAAACACCTTTGCAAAAAAGGACTATATCAATGCCCTAGATGAAATTGAAAATCAACAATTTCAATTACTTCAAAGAAAAGCCAAATTTTTACAAAATGAATTAACAAAAACTAGTTCACAAATTAATGACTTTGAAATTGATTCATTAAATGATTTAACACATGATTCTAGTTTTAAAAATAATAAAAAACATAATCAAAATTCTTTAAAACTTAATTTTGATACAAAAATAATTTCAATTAAACATCTCGTGCTTTTTGCATCATTCGTGTTTTTTTCAATTATGACTCCATTTTTGATTAATACATATTTTCTACACGATGATATTGTAGCTGATGCTGTTGTTCTTGAGTCTCCTATGAAAACAAAATTTTTAATTGAAAATTTACGTGGTGACACAATTGATACTGTAAAGTCTTGGAGAATATTAGATGGTGATGCATTAAATGTTAATCTAATTAATGGAGATATTTTAACATCTGAACAACACAATGCTGTATTAAAAGTCATTAATTCTACAGACTCTATACTAATAGACGATCATATTATTAATCGAGGTCCACCAGGCTCTGAATCTATATATTTTCTAGGTTGGGCTGGTGCAATGGAAGAAGCTGCAAAAACTGATACTGCCTACACAGTCCCTACAACTTTCAATATCTTTCAATCTGAAAATGGTGAAGGTCAAATCATAATTAATTTTTCAAATTTGATTGATACTGATGGTTTTACAGGATACACCAAATCTGTCATACAAGATGGTGAAATATTAAAATCATATATCACAATTTATGATGTTGATAACTTGGATGCATCTGAATTAGCAACAATTGTACGACATGAATTTGGACATGCTTTGGGACTAGGTCATTCTACCGATCCAGAAGACCTAATGGCTCCTACAATACTGACTGAATTTCCTTATATTTCAGAATGCAATGTAGATGCTATGCGGGTATTGTATAATGGGCACGAATCAGGAATGGCAGTGTGTAAAAAATGAGCATTCGTGCATTGGTTATAGATGATGAAAAAGAAACACTTGATCTATTTTCTGAACTTTTGACTACTCACAATATCCAGGTTGTTGGTAAGGGACATAATGGTCAAGAGGCACTATTTTTGTTTCAAAAATTAAAACCCGATGTTGTATATCTTGATGTCTCAATGCCTGTTTATGATGGATTGTATGCTTTGGAAAAAATTCGAGAAATTAATCCAAATGCAATAGTTTTCTTAATTGTTGAGAAAATGTCCTTAAAATCTGAAATGAAAATGAATCGATTGAATCCTTCTTTTGTATTTCGAGAACCTCTTGATGTTGATGAAATAATTCAAAATACTCATCGTTTTTGTTTGCCTCCAAAAGATGAATTAGAAAACATGCAAAAAACAATGATTACTTTGGCATTAAAAAATACATTACTTGAATTAGGTCATGATGAACTTGACAAAGTAATGTCAATCCTGAAAAAAGACTATAATTTAACATTAGATGACTGTTATGATAATCCAGAAGATCTAAAACATGTTTTACAAGATTTGTTTGGTGAATCGTATGATGACATCCTCCAATCCTTAAGATCTAACATGAAAGAAATTTCATCACACCATTCAACTAAAACCTTTATTTCAAATTTGCATGAATGATATGCTTGAATAAAATGTCAAAAATTGTTTTTCCTCCTCATCTAGAAGATAAAATATTTGAAATAAAATATGACTCTAACACTGTTTCTAAAATAACTTCTTATTTTCCTTTTTCAGACTCTGAAAAACAAGAGATTACTTCTATTGTTAATGTGGATTTCCTTGAATTTCATTCTATTTTTACTGACACTGTTTCTGATGAAGAATGGAATCGAACTAAAGACCAAATCAAAAAAAGATTTAATGATGAATTGTTTAACATTGATAAAAAATCCTAGTTCTGATTTGCTTTATTATGGAGAAAATTTTAGGTTAATTGCCGGAATAGCCAAGTGGTAAGGCGGCCGTCTCGAAAACGGCTACGCGCAAGCGTGCGGGAGTTCGAATCTCTCTTCCGGCGTATTCATAATTTTTATGGCTGATTCAAAGAATATCCTTATGACTAAAGAATTAGAGTCAAAGATTCAACAATCAGAAATTTCAACTGAAGAATTGATTTTACATTTTAGAGAAAAATGCAAAATCTGCGGTCACCATAGAATCATGCATGATGCAATAGGAAAATGTGAAGGTGTAATGAACAAACCTTGTACTTCTGGCTGTGACAAATTTGAAGCAGAATAATTTCAAATTCTTTAATACTTATTTTATCTAGTTCTTTTATGGCCCCTGACGTAAAAGAAGAAAAAATTTATCCGTTGGGCTATGAACCTGAAACAACTCCTGAATCAACTGATCCTAATGTAAGAAATCAATTGATTAACTTCATTTTAAAATCTGGACCAACTGAAGTTGTAGATACTGATTTGTTTGCAGTTATGGCAAAGAGGCGTTCAACAAGAAAATTTTTGGATAAACCTGTTGAAACTGCAAAAATAGATAAAATTATTGCAGCAGCTGATACTGCTCCAACTGCTGGAAACTATCAAGGCTTTGAAATTTTTTACGTAAAAAGTCCTGAAAAGAAAAAACAACTAATTGAAGCATGTAACAATCAACCTTATGTTAATGCACCTGTGGTGTTAGTTTTCTGTAAAAATCCTTCTAGAGTAAAATTTGATTTTCCTGAATATGTTTTAAAAAAATTTGCCATTCAAGATGCTACTTTGGCAGCTGGATATTCTCAATTAGCTGCACAGGCTTTAGGATTGAGTTCGATTTGGATTGGAATGTTTGATGAACAAAAGGTAATGGATGTAATTGGAACTGATTTGGTGCCTTCTTCTGTATTGTGTATTGGATATCCTAAACAAACTAAATTCCCAAAGCCAAGACGAAATCTCAAGGACTTGGTTCATGTAACGTGGTAAGCTTTACCTAAAATTATCCATCTTTAAATAGCGAGTACTATTTGTTAGATTCATGACTGATGCTTACGTTATGTTAAATTGTGAGTTAGGCGCAGAAACTGAAATTATTGAAAAACTCAAAGAACTTGAACAAGTCGTAGATGTCTTTGAAACTATTGGAACTCATGATATGCTAGTCAAATTACAAGCTGAGAATTTTGAAAAGATTAGAGAGATCGTTTCTTGGAATATTCAAAAATTAGACAAAGTTCGTTCTACTGCAACTCTCATAAAAAAAGATAATTAAGATTAACATAATCTTCTCATATGGTTGATGATAAAAACGAGATAGACAAACTCATCGATAATATGATTACTAGTGGGGATGAACTAGTTGATAATCTTAAAACAGTTTTGCCCAACTCACTTGCAGAATCTATGGTTATGTTTCATGAATCAAATGTTGAAAATTTGAAAAAAATCAAAGAATTTCTTAACAAATAGATTTCAATCTGATTAGTGTCATTACTACTATATCCTTTTTAATCATTAATCGAATTTAAAACCGTGCCAAGATCTAGAACAATTACTATTACTGTAAAGAAAAAAACAGGTGATGCATTTGATGCAATTTTACAATTACCTCCTAAAATGATGCCTGATGCAAAATTTCATGATGATGGTTGGTGGTCTTTTACTGGGCCTCATGGTAAATCTAAACTGAAATTTAATGAGAATAAACCTCTTGGAATTTTAGATCATCAATATGTTGATGAAGAATCTGTATGGGATGTTCCTATGAGAGTTGTTTCAAATGGAGATTATTCTGAAATTTTGATTACTCTGAATAAACCTGATGAATTAACTGATAAACAATTCAATAAAAGAGTAGAAGAAATTGGAGAACTAGTTAATAACATGAAACAAATCATCGAGTCTTCTTAACTGAGCCTAGATTACGTAGAAATCATTCCTTAAGCTTAAAAACAAATTTGGATATGATGTATTGATAAAAATGCCATATGAAGAAGTATATTTTCAAAGATTGGAAGAAGATGATCCTGAAGTATATGAAAAAATAAAATCTAAAAAAACTTACTAGTCTTGTTTTCCTTCTGAATCTTCATTTTGTGAACTACCAGGACCTACAACATCCTCAGGTTTTACTTTACTGTCCCAATCTCCCCTTGCACCTTTAACCAACGCAATAGCTCCTGCTCCAAGTAATCCTATCACTAGTGCAAAAAATACCGTTTGGTCCATTACCTTAAATGAACAATTAATCTCCTGAGGTGGTTTATCTTCAAAATACTCATAACATGTTCCAAATTCATTTTCCTCAAATGTTGCAGCTTGATACTGTTCACCAAATACGCCTAACACAATAAATCCTGCAAAAGTTAGACCTATTCCAATTAGGATAAACCTCATATCACTCATAATGTCTTTTTCTGATTCACAGTATTTACATTTTAACCCAAAAAACTGCTAGTGTTATTTTTCTAACAGTGTTTTTAGATTTTCAAGTGATGCTTCATAAAATGAACCCATAAACAATAAGAAGTCTGTAAATTGCTTTTCTGACATTTTTTTACTATTGATATATGATTGCCATGTTAATTCTACAAGATTTTTTGATTTTGGTTTAATTGATATTGTTGCCACATATGCCCTTAATGGTAAACCTTCAGTTGCTACATACGTAAAATATTCACCTGTCTTCCATGCTACCACATGTTCTTCTATTTGGTTTCCATCTGCAAATGTGATTAATCTTATTGCTCCTACGTCTTTTTTCTTTTTAGAAAGATAAACTGTTTTTTTTACATCGACTAACCATGTTGGCAGTCCTACAATATTGCTAACTTTTCTCCAAACTTTGTCTTTTGATGCTTTGATCTTTATTGTTTTTTTGACTGTGCCTGTATGAAATGATTTTTTTACAGATTTAACCATATGGCACCCACAATCTTGTGAGTTTTAAATTTTGTACAACCATTTTTAATCCCCTTTAACCAATATTATCAAATGGTCTTTGGATGGGGCAAAAAGAAACAAGAAGAAAAAGTTGTAGAAGAGATCCCTCAGTCAAAAGATGTCTCTCTTGATGATGTTGAGAAAATTGTAGATGATCTGAAAAAACTACGCGAATCCCAAACAGTATCTGAGGTAAAACATCTTCGAAATAGTACTGCTCCTCTAATTGAGGATTTAATCAAAATTGGAAACATGCTTGAAAAAGACACTCTGAATGTTGATGACATTGATAAACATCTTGCCGTTATTGTTGTTAGAGGAAAAAAACAGGTAATTGATGTAATTAAGAGAGGTGTTGTCTCTCTTCCAGATGTATCTTCAATTGAAAGTGCAAAGAAACTAGATAATTCTTTGAATCAAATTTTAAAAAAAGTGGGTGATGTTTTGGGACGTCAAACTAGAGTTATTCATATTTTTGCCAAAAAATATGCTAATCAATTAAAAGATAATTTGGAAGTTATGAATCAAAATCGTTCTAACATTCATGATGTTCTTCAAAATTTTGAAAACACGGAATCTACTTCTAGTGAAATTATTAATGCATTAAAAAAAATTGAAACTCTAAAATCTAAAAAAATAGAAAAAGATCAAAAAATTATCAACACAAATAATGAATTAGAATCCACAAAAGAACAACTTTCCTCTTTAGAAAAAAATATTGATGAGATTAAATCCTCTGATGAATATAAAAAATATCTTGAATCAAAAAAATCCCTTGAATTATTTGAAAATGAAAAAGCAAAAATCAAAAATGAAATCAACTCTCAGTTTACAAAGATTTCTAGACCTCTTGGTAGATATGAGTACACATCATCTTTAGAAAAAGATCAAAAAAACATCCTCACCAAATTAGTAGAAAATCCCTTTGATGTATTGACTTCTGAAAATAAAGATTCTATAATTGTGATCTTAGAAAATGTTCGAAAAAATGTCACATCTGGTTCTATATCTGTAAAAGATGTTGAAAAGACATTATCACAAATCACTGAAACTGTAGAAACCTTAGATGGATTCATTTCTCAAGTTTCAACATATTTTCAAAAACATCAAAAAATGTCTAATGATTTAGATTCTCTTCGATCTGAAAAATTAACCTCATTGGAATCTGAATTTGCTAAAACATCTGATTCGAAAAATGATTTAGAACTAAAGTCTGAAACGTTTCAAGGTGAGATTGATGAAATTGACACTAGCATACCCCAACTTGTTACTGAAATAGAGAAAAAATTGAGGTCATTTTCTAATACAAAATACACCGTTTTGATGTCCTAAAATTAAATTAGTTCAAAATCTAATATCATTCATGTTGTTCAAAAAGAAAAAATTTGAACGCAAAGTTATCCTTAACAAAGAAGTTCTTGATAGTATTCTCTCATATTGTCAAATGAAACATCCTAATGAAGGAATCTTAATTCTCAAAGGAAAATCAAAAAACGGTGAAATTAACATTGATGGACTAGTAATTCCTCCATTTAATTACACTGGACCTACATTTGCAGGATTTCCACACTCTTTCTTGCCTTTTGATATGAGCTATGTTGGAATTGTGCATTCACATCCAAGTGGCTCAGCAGAACCTTCTGTTACTGATTTGCATAATTTCTTTGGATTGGTTTCTTTAATTGTCAAATCTCCGTATTCTGATGAATCTGTCTTTGCTTGGGATAGTAGTGGCAATGCTATCCCCCTCTCAATAAAACAATAATTCAAAATTCTAGTGGAATTTCAAAAAAACTGACAAAACTTTATAACCTTTTTGGAGGTACTTTCTATGAATTGTTTAATTACAAAACATATTTGATTTTCTTATTTGCATCATTGGCTATCAGCATAGGATTGCAAATGGTATTGCCATTCCCATATGGATTGGGAGCTGCACTTGCAATCTTTATCGCATTTCCATTAATTTTGAGAAGACGATACATGAATCGTATGAGAGGTGGTTATGGCGGTAGTGACTCTGGTGCCGGAGGCGGTGGATTCTTTGGAATGGGTTCCCAAGGTGGCTCTGGTGGTGTACGTTATGTATGTCTTGTATGTAACAACAAACACAAAGGTGGCTCTTGTCCACGATGTGGCTCTAAAATGCAACGTGCTGACTTCTAAAAATGTCTCTTAATGAAATTAGTCAAAAGGTAATCTTCCATAATTCTGTTGATGTATGGATTTCTGCATGTGGTGAAAAAAACAAAGATTGGACAAATCCCGAAGATTACAAACAATTCATTGCACATTTGCTAAAAAACAATCTCAATCTTAAGGCATTCAATCTTTGTACTCATGAAGCAGGAGCTACTGAAGAAGAAAAAACAAAATTTACTGAAATCCTAGCTCAAACAAAAGAAACTGATCCAAATTCAAAAACTTACACAATCAAATTAAATGATTCAGCAATATCCACAATTCGAAGTTATTTCTAATCATCTTTTTAACTTTGGATTGACAATTGCATCAAGTGCATTTCCTATGAATACAAATGCAAGTCCTGCAATTGCAATCATTACTCCTGGAGGCATGATCCACCACCATAATCCTCTTGCAGCTGCTCCGAATGTATTTGCATCATGAAGTATATGTCCCCATGTTGGAAATGATGGGTCTCCTAATCCTAGAAAACTCAAACCTGCCTCCGTAGTTATTGCTGCTGGTACTGATATCGCAATGCTCGCAAATGCATATGGGAGTAACTGCGGTAAGATGTGTTTGAGTACAATTTTGGAATTTTTTTGCCCCATCATGTTTGCTGCATCCACATATCCTTTGGTCTTGATTTGTAAAGACATACTTCTTGCAACCTTTGCAATTCCTACCCATCCAAAAATCATCAAAAACCCTACTAGAACGAATATACTGTTACTAATCGTGACTGATAAAATTATCAAAAATGGAAGTGCCGGTAATGCATAGATTACATCATTGAATCTCATCATCACCTCGTCTGTTTTTTTACCTTTGAATCCTGCATACACCCCATACAATAATCCCATTATTACCGATGCAATGGATACCACTAAACCGATAAACAAAGCAAGTGGAGTTCCCCATAACAGTCCTATGGCAAGGTCTCGTCTTAATTCATCTGTCCCCATCATTCCAAATGCTTTTCCACCTATGATCAATTTTGATTCATGGCTTTTAATTTCAGAATTAATAGAATATGTGTCAACTGAAAAAATATAATTTCCTTTTAGCGGTTCATTTGTTTTGGTATTTGAAAATACAATATCTTCAGCTGATAGTCTTTCTAAATTGAAATCAAACAAGTCTGATTGCAATAACAAATTTTTCTTTATTGTTTCATCTGTTGAAAAAATTCTTTCACTATGAACTGTTTTAGTATGTGAATAAGGTAATGATGTGGATGATAATTCTAATTTTATTCCATCTGGTCTTGTGACTGACATTTGTAATAACACTGATTCAGAATACTCTGATGAAAAAACATAGATAAAATCATTTGGAAAAAATTCATAATCAAAATTTATTCCAAATTTATGGGATGATAACATAATCTCTCCTTCTGAATTTGTTTGAATGTGTGGATTTTCTAGAATTTTATGTTCAGGAATTTTTTCAGTCATGAAAATATTTATCCAAATTGGAACTGCAACTTTGGGATATGAAATCCAATTTCCTGGATTATTCCATTCTTGAAATGTTTCTACTGGAATTGCAATAATTGCAATAATTGATGTTGTTACGAGTATGCTCAAAATTGTAATCCCTGCAATTCCTATTTTGCTTTTAAGAAACTCTTGCTTGATTTCCTGAGGTGTTATACTGCTCATTGCCCTGTCCTCACTCTTGGATCAAAGTACCCATAAAGCAAATCTGCAATGAATATGCTAACTAGAAAGAACACTGTTAGAATGTACGTTGCACCAATTATTACTGGTAAATCCATTACTGTAATTGCTTCAAAGTACAATCTTCCCATTCCTGGCCAGTCAAATACTGCTTCTGTGATGATTGCCCCTCCTAACGAACCTGATAAACTTAAAGCTAAAATGGTGACGATTGGTGGTGCCGCATTTTTTAATGCATGAGTATAGATTATCTTTTTTCGTTTAATGCCGATTGTTTTTTTTGCCATGATGAAATCTTCTTGCATAATTCCTACCATGAAATTTCTTACCAAATATGCCCATGAACCAAAACCAATCATTACAATTGTGATAAGTGGCAATGCCATATGATACAACAATGATCCTATGTATCCTGGATCCGATGAAGGAATGTCTGGTGTCGCTCTTGCAGGAAATATCTGGTACGTGAAGGCAAATAAAAATATCATCAACATTCCTATCCACCAAACTGGAAAACTTGAACTGATAATCGCAAAACTTGATGTGATTCTATCTATAACTGAGCCTACCTTACTTGCTGATAATGCTCCTAAGAATATGCCAATTACTGAAATAATTATTGTGGCTGTTGTAAATAGGAGAATTGTTCTTGGTAGTTTTTCAAATATTATATCCTTTACATCAGATGATCCTGCATCACTAGTAAGAAAAGTAGCATGACCAAAATCTAACAATAAAATCTTGTACATTGTTAGTCCTATTCTTTGAGGTGAATACCACGGTTCATCTAGACCCATAACCTTCATTCTTTGATCAATTTGACTTTGAATGAATTTTTCAAATTCTTCCACAGATGAAAAACTCTCTGCGATTGCAGGATTTTCTGTGATTTCTGAACGAACTTGAAAAACCATTCCTTGTTTTAGTATGGTGTCCATGTTTGAACCAACTAATGAAATTGTGATTAGCAGTGTAATCATCAAAACTCCAAACATTGTTGCAGCCCTTGTTGCAACATATCTTTTCATACTCACTAATCACAAATATGAAAATCAGTTTATAATCATTTGAAAGTAACCGTAAAAGAATTTGACGAGAGTGAAACGAACTCTAGGCATAATCTGGGCAGAAAAGCAGGTCTCTCGTCATTATACTATCGTAAGAAAATTATTTAAGAATTTATGAAAATATTCTTCTAAAAAATTATAATTCTGTATCTTACTGGTAAAGTATGGTAAAGAATGGCAAAACCAATGCTAAAAATTTGTTTGATCCTGATGAATTAGTCTTAACAAAAACTGAAATCTTGGGATTTTGTGACCGTGTGATAAAAAAATGGAATCAAAATCCTTCAAAAAATGCTAAAAATATTCTAGCAATGAATGCTGTAAAAACTAGTGTCTTGTGGACTGATGATGAGTCCCTAAAAGCAATATGGTCTGAAATTATTGCGTGGACTTTTGAGCTTCTCTATGAGAATGCAATGGCACAAGACGAAGAATGGGCAAACATGTTAAAAAAATTAAAGAATAAAAAATGAGATATTCTCTGTATAGTTATGAGTGCAAACACTATTCGCAAAGCAAAAAAATTAGTTGAAGCAGGTGGTGTTGTTAAATTAGAGGATGATCTTTTTCAAGTAAAATCATCGTCTAATCCCGAACAATCATACATTGTAACATCTGATACTTGTGAATGTCCTGGATTCAAAAACTTCTACAAATTCCATCATGGAAAAGGACTTAAAGCAAATTGTTCTCATTTAGAAGCAATTAGAATATTCAAAAAAGAAAATTCTTGAATTATTTTATTTTGGATGCGTCTACTTTTCCAACATATGCTTTATTCTTCGATATTATTATTGGTCTTAAAATTAACCCTGGATATTGTACCATCAATTTGATTATTTGAGAATCTGTTTTTTTATTATTCTCTAAGTCGAGTTCTTTGTACATCTTGTCTCTCTTTCTCAATAATTCTGATGGTTTTTTTCCAGTCATTTTTACAATTTTTTTTAATTCTGATTCGGAAAATGGCTCTTTGAAGAAATCTCGTTTTTCAATATCTGTTTTCATCCTTTCAATTTCCGATATTGTTTTTTTACAAGTAATACAAGTGGGTTTATGATATATCTTCAATTCGTACTTTTTTCCTGAATACGGTTAAAAATTGTTTAGAAAAAATACATGCTGTTATGCACAGCAAATTGATTTTTTGAAGTCTTCTGAATTTCTTTCAAAACTGCATTCTTTACATACTTGCCAACTTCTTTTCTTCAAAAGCGAAAATGATGATTCATAGCAAACTGAATACATTTTTCCGCCACAACTAGGACAGGGTATTGGGATATCTATTTTCATAAGTGATTTAGGTGAATTTTGAATATAAGAAGCACGTAGAATTTATCAATCGTTCTTTTCTTCAGAACTTACTTCTTCTTCTTCAGAACTTACTTCTTCTTCTTCAGAACTTACTTCGGGATTCTCTAACTCTTTTAATTTTTGATCATTAAACTCTTCTAGTTTTTCTTTTGGAACTGACAGCATTTCAAGATATGCTTGCTGAGCTTCTTCATATGTTCCTCCATTTGCAATAATTTGTGCTTTTACAATTTGGGCTTCTTCAAAAATATTTTTTGTAAAGTTTAGCTGGCTAACTACCATATCGCGTATTTCCGAATTTAAATTACTTACATAATATTCATAGTTCAGTCCTTCAAAAACCCCATTACTGGGCTTATATTCGTCAATTGCTTCTTCTCTAAATGCCTCTGCAATACTTCTTTGTTCTTCTACATACAATTCTTCTTCATTTGGTTGTAATGCTTCTTTATTTTCTAAAATTAATTCTTGCAATAATCCGTGATAGTATTTGAAGAGCATTTGTCCTATTGGGTCTTTCTCAAAATCTTCTTCATTTGCACTAAGGTATTTTTTTGCCTCTTCTGTGTTTAATTTTTGTTGTAATAATGAAACGGCTGACGCATCACCTTTAACTTGAACTTGAGTGGTTTCTAATCCTGTCATTCCATACCAATTTGCAATTACATTAATTGTATACGTTCCTGGAACTCTTTCAAAGTTTTCAAACTCTGCCCTGAAAACTCCCCACGGATCAGTAAATGTTTTTGTTGTTTCAGAACCTGTTCTAACTAGTACTTCTGCACCTCGAATTGGTTTGTATGCATGGTCTACAACTTTGCCCGAAACGACTAATGTTTCGCCTGATACTATTGCCCCTTTTTCTACATGGAGGTCTATAACGAAATCTAGTAATTCCGCCTCAGATGTTTGAATTGTGGAAAATATCATTAAAACTGAGAATATTCCTACTATTCCTGCTTTTTTGTACACTTGAAGTTGTGTTGATTTTTGTTGTTAAGACAAAGTATGAAGAAAAATTCGCTAATTTTCAATTTTATTTGATTAATTTTGACATTTTTCATGCTTGAAACGATTATTTGATTGCAGATTATTCTTAAACCCCCAAAATCATCTTATCTTAAATCATGGATTTAGAAAAATTTCGGAACGATGTGTATGATATGACTGAAAAATTATCTGTAAATTTGAAAGAAAAAGACTTTCCAAAACTAAACTATGTACGACAACAATTAATTGAAATGTATCAGAAAAACTTGGTAAAAATTAACCATTCTATTTTGGAGTTAATTTGTGCAAGTAATTTAATTTCTAGAGGATACGCTGTAGATGTTGAAAAAGAAATTTCTGAAATTTTAGTTTGTGATATTTTTGCCAAAAAAGGCGGTGGTAATACCATTATAGAAATTGAAACAGGCTTTACTCCTCCTGAACATGCAATGGATACTATAGATTACTTTACTGCAAGAATAATGAGCAAAATTGCAAGGTATAGTCAACATTGTTCTAAATTTTCCTTGGCCAGTCCTGCAACTGGAATTTTACCCATCCCGAAAATTTTCTTACTTCCTCCTAATGCTAGAAAGAAAGAAGATGTTCAAAAAGTCAAAGATCTCTGTGACAAATATTACAAAAACCCTCCAATAGAATATGATGATATCTTGAATGCCCATCTACACTCTGTTTATTTGATTAACATTGATGGTGGATTTGTAAAAGAATTAGATCCACAAGGGTATGTTGATTTAACAAACGATCTATTGAGTCGAAGTGAAATAGAATACTAGGTACAAATCTACGAAAAAATTCAAATTCATCTATGAAATATCTATAATAAGATGATCTGTGCTGCTTGTGAAACTAGGAAACATTTTGAATGCATTGATTGTATGAATAATCATAAAACCTATCTATGTTCATGTGATTGCCATGATGAAAATACTGAACCTCACCCAATAGGAAAATCCCATTAAATTAACTCTTGAATTTTCTTTCAATTTCTTGAGCCATAACTTCTAGTTTACTTGTATCTCCAAACTTTCTGTATGTCAGTTTTTCAAGAGTCTTAATTATGCTAATTGCTGCCCGATACTGAGGTATTTCAGGCTCATTTAATTCTCCATACATGCCAATTCCGTGAATTTCGTTCTTTTTTGCAAATCCCAAAATTAATCCATTAAAACCTGTAATGATTGATTTTTGTGGAGTCATATCTACTCCTAATCCCTCCATCTGTTTAGTCAACTCTCTAGATGTTGTAGTGATGTATGTTTTTGGATTATTTTTGTATGGTCTATTTGTATGAAATCCTCCAAGTGTATAGATGAATTTTGTAGAATATTTTTTTGCAACATCAATAACATCTTGACACAATGCATTTAATTCCGCAGTACTTTGTGGTTGTCCTTTTCCTCCACCAAAAATAATTAAATCGTCAGTGTATCTATATTCCCAACTTTCATCTGGAAGATCAATATATCCACCTCTATCTACAACATATGTTGGAAACGGAGTTGTAGAAATTCTAAATGTTTTAGTTCTTAATGATTCATTGATAAAATTAATGACAATACTTCCAACATTTCCCATGTCTTGCATTGCTGCAATGATGATGGGTTTTTCAACATCTGGTTCTTGGTCTTGTCTGAAATCCACACTTCGTTACAAATTTCATCAACTTTAAACATATGCTGATTTTATGTCTAAATTTTTTCAACTTTGTATGCAACACTAATGTTTTCTCAAATTTTTAATGTCTAATTTTGAGCCTAATCGAAAAACATGATTTTTCCAATAGGTAAAAACATTATCATATTTTAACTCTTGGAGATCTTTGTTTCTTTTTTTAATGATCGAGAAAAACATGAAGATTCATAAGGCAAAAAAACATTCTATCGACAAATTATGGAAACATCCATGGAAAACATCGGAACATTGGAGTATGTTCTTGACAAATACTCAAAAATCTGGTGCTGGAAGATAACTGGTGAGCGTGCTGTAAGCATGATCTCTAGATTGGTGCCTGAGGCTTGGTATGGGGAAAATGTCAACGAAGTGATTATTCCTGATAGTACTGAAAGTGTAAAACAAATCAAACTGATCCTTGATAGGTATCCTCTTGATATTTTATCAAAAACCACTTGGCAAAGAAAAATCGTCAAAACCTATGCTCCCAAACCTACTTTGCCTCCAGTAAAACACAAACTAAAACGAGCAAAAACAGGAGACCAATTTAGAGGAAAATTACTAAACTTCCAAAAAGAAGGTTTAGATTTCTTAATGAAATCCTCTGGTAATGCATTATTAGCTGATGAAATGGGTCTTGGAAAAACAGTACAAACATTATCTTATGTTGCAACTGAGAAACAAACATTTCCCGTTTTAGTTGTTGCACCATTAGTTACATTAAACAATTGGGAACGAGAAATTGAAAAATTTCTTAAGAAAAAAAGCCGAAATGGAAGATTACTTGAATCTGAATCTCCTACTGTTACCTTAATTAGAACTGGAAAGAAAAAAAAACTTCCTAAAACTGACATTTATGTAATAAATTATGAATTACTTTTCAAAAGATATGATGATTTGGCAAAAGTTGGAATCAAAACTGTTGTATGTGATGAAGTCCATAATTTAAGATCTAAAACAACTCAAAAATACAAATCAATAAAAAAATTAGCTGCATTACCATCAGTGTCTTATCGAATTGGACTTTCCGGAACCCCTATCTACAACCGTGGTTCTGAAATTTGGCCAATCATTGATATTTTGAAACCTGGACTCCTTGGAAGTTTCAAAGAATTTTGTGAATACTTTTGTTATGTAAATGAAAAGGGTAAGGCAATTGTATTGGAAAATAAACGTGCATCACTTAGAAACGAACTCCAAAAACATGTTATGCTTAGACGCAAAAAATCTGATGTGCTAAAAGAACTCAAAGATAAAGTACGCTACAAGGAAGTCATTGCAGCAGACACTGATTACTATGTTGAAGAATTAGACAAAATTTGGAAACGCTTAGAAGAAGAGCAAAAAGAGGCTGAATCCGAATTTTCAAAATCAGCTTCATATCATAGAGCAATACAGAGTGAAAGACAAATTGCAGGCTTGGCAAAACTACCTCATGTTATCAATTTTGTAAAAAATATCATGGAAATTGAGGAAAGTGTTGTAGTTTTTTGTCATCATAAAGTAATTCACAAATTACTCCATGAGAGTCTTCAAGAATTCTCACCTGTATCGATAATTGGAGGCCAATCTGATACCCTGAGACAAGATCAGATAGATAAATTCCAAAAAGGCGAATCAAAATTAATGATTGCAGGAATTCGTGCAGGAAATGTAGGAATTAATTTAACTCGAGCAAAATATGTTATTTTTGCAGAACTTGATTGGAGTCCTGCAATCCACAGACAAGCTGAAGATCGTTTGCATAGAATTGGACAACAGAATACTGTATTTGCATATTATTTGATTGGTAATGGCACACTTGATGATCATGTTGCAAATGTTTTGGTAGACAAGAGTTATGAAATCGATGAAATTATGGATGAAAGTGTTGAAACCTTTGAAAATAAAGACAAAGCACAACTTATTCTTGCACAAATTCAAGACAAAATACGTTCAAAATAACTAGACATTTAATTTTGTTTTGAGTTTTGATAATTTTTCAATAATGTTTGTCTTCTTTTCTAGTTCAATTTGAGAATCTTGTATTTCTTTTACTACATCATCTATTAAACTAAGAATTTCAATTTCAGGTTTTATTTCACCAAATTTTATTTTATCAAATCCATCTGTTTCTGTTTTATCAATTTCTTCTACTCCTTCAGGTAATATCTCATATACTTTGATAATTTTTTCATCTTGTCTTTGAGGTGACATGAGAACAAATTGGTTTTGTCTCAATTTTTCTATCTCTTGCAAAATCTCTGTTTCTGACACTTGTAAAATATCAATAATTTGATCAATATTGCATGATTTTATCTGAAGCAGTCGTAATATTTTGGCCCAAACTGGAATTTTCTCTCCCCATAGAATTTCTCTTGCAACCGGAGTAATTGAAAACGAACCATTACTGTTAAGTGAAATAAATTTTCTATCTTTTAATGACCCTAGCGTATCTAGAATCTTTCCAACCCCCAATCTCTTTAATTCTGAATTTTCTAGATTTGTTTCATCAAATGTTCCATTTTCTTTAACTGCTAAATGTAAAACTTCTAAATCAATTGTTCCTAATTTCCTCATGTTTTTTTTGATCTTTCAAGTCTTATCATCTTTTCTACCCTAAAATCTTGTGTTGAATTTGTTGTAGTATAATTTTTACACTTTTAAGATTTGAATAATTGGTTTTGAGCCACTCTTGATAATCATTAATTGAACCTATTTTAAAATTTGAATCATTAATCTGATTTGCAACAAACCATAATTCTCTGTATGCAAAAATAATTTTTCCGATAAGTAATTCTTCCTTATTGAGAAATACTTGCATTATTTCATCTGATTCCTTTCCATATTGATTTTCTTTTGGAATGATTTTGTCAAATTCTGTTTTTAATTCATGAAACCTTTCAAATATCTGATTACTGTTTTTTCTCATCGTCCTTATTTTTTCATCATAATTTCTCAAAAATTCTTTTGCCCAATTTTCAGATTCATCTTTTTCTGAAAAATCAATTTTTGTAGTTTTGTCTATTTCGTTAATTACTTCTGAAATAACTTCTAAATGCCACTTGAAGAATTCTTCTAATCTTTCTTTTTGTTTTATTTGATTTGACATCCGTTCAAAAAACAAAATTACATTTTCTTCATTTGAAAAAATTTCTGTAATTACTGGATGAACCATATTTTGAACAATATAATTTTGGATAAAAACTTGATTCTTTCTTGAAGATTATATGTGGATTATAGTGATCTGTTTTATGGTTCAATACGAACTTCCAAGATTGCCTTATGGATATGATGAATTGGAACCTTACATTGATACTGAAACAATGAAAATTCACCATCAAAAACACCATCAGTCGTATGTTGATGGACTAAACAAATCTCTTATAGAAATTGGATCTGCATCTCACCCTCAATACATCACATCAATATTGTCTGATCTAAAAGCCATACCTGAGTCTGGTAGAAACAAAATCAATTTCTTTGGTGGAGGCTTTGAAAATCACAGATTATTTTGGGAAATAATGACTCCTAATGGTGATGGTTCCCCTGGTGGAAAGATTGAGGATGCAATTGATGTTTATTTTGATAGTTTTGATAACTTTAAAGAGATTTTTTCTAACACTGCAATTGGAATTCAGGGTAGTGGATGGTGTTGGTTGGTTTTTAATTCAACATACAGCAAAATAGAAATTCTTTCTACTGAAAATCAAACCAGTCCTTGGACATTACAAAAAATACCTTTACTGGGATTGGATGTTTGGGAACATGCTTACTATCTAAAATATCAAAATCGTAGACCTGATTATGTTAAAGAATGGTGGAATATTGTTAATTGGGATTATGTTGAAAATCGTTTTTCAGAACTTGTAGGTTGATTTATGATTTGGACAAATTCTTTTAAACAAAAATTCAATTTTTCATTCAATGAACAAGAGTCTAAGATACATTGCATTACTTGCAATTTTACCCTTGTTGACAACAGGTTTGGGAACTGACTATTTCTCAGATGCCGATGCTAAAAAAAGCAAAGGTACTGCAACCTCTCAATATGGTTCTAGTACTGGTATTTGTGGGCTAGATCTATGTTCTAACTATCCTGGCGGCAGAGCTGGCTGGGAAGCAGATCAAGACAGTGCAACCACACCTGTAGCTCCAGTTGAAAAAGAAAAGATGGATGTCATGGAAAAAACCCATGAAGAAAAACACATGGAAGAAACCATGATGGAAGAATCCGAAGATTTAACTGAAGCAGACTTGGGCTCTGTACTTAGATTATCAAGAGCAAATGTTCCAGCTACAATTCCAATGCATCAAGGTTTCTATGATGGTGGAGATGTTTACTACATCATTACTGATTCAAGTGACCCTACTCATGCAGACTTGATTACAGAAAACCAAGGATGGAAAGTGGAACTTGCACCACTGTTAAAGAATGCTCCTGACACTGCACTTTCAAAAACCTACATGTTTACCAACGGAATAGAAGGTGATGGTGTACATGGTTTCCAAGGAGAAGTATTCACTAGCACTCCTGCACAACCAGATGTATACAGTGCACTAACTTCTCACGTACATGTAACGTGGAATGAAAACAAAACACCTAGAGTATTAACTTCTGATGCCATGGTAATGGAAGCTGCAGATAATGGTGAAATCACATTAACATCTGTTGATGTAGTTTTGAATATGCCTCAAATTGTTTGGCCTGATGGACAGATGATGGTAAAGGAAGACAAAACTTTGACTGATGAAACACCATATGGTGGCGGACAAGTTCTTGATATTGATACAGAAGAGATGAATGTAACTTTCATAGCTCATCGTGGATGGGGTCCTGATGGTAGAACAATCTATTACATTGTAACAGATGCTACTCCTAGTGGCCCTGCAGGAATGATGGGTGTTGTTAGTTCTCCAACATCTGCAAGTTTGATTGCAAATTCAGCAGCAGTTGATCTATTTCAATTCAAAAATGGTTTGACTAGTACTGGTCCGTTAGGATTCCAACCTGGAATTGCTGCCGGAGCTCCCGGTGATGAAAATTATTCTCCTATGTGGAGAATTTTCATGACAAGTTGGGCTAATCCAGAAAATGCACAATTGTTAGAAACCATTGATGACTTGAATGCATACAGAGAAGCTGGCTTGATCGATATTGGTATTGCACGTCCTATGGATAGTGATCATATTGTCAACTGTCCATTCATTGACCCATTCCAATAAGATCCTCTTTTTTATTTTTTAACATCTGTTCAATTTACATTAAAAATTCTAACAAATTTTCAGAGAATTGACTACACTGTTTATCTTGAATTATGTGAATAACCTTGTATGAGTATTGCAGGAATGTACATGCTAAATGTACCTGAATATCAAGAAGAAAAAATCAAACAAGCTTTAGACATGTTATACATTGATAGAAAAAACGAATTTAGAGAATTGTCTCAAGTACTGTTAACTGAAAAAGCTCTTAAGGCAATGCCTAATTGGAAAGAATTTGTTTTGAACTTTAGTCTGGATGTTGAGGAAGCATTCAAGACATGGTCTGGACAAAATCCATTATTGTCTAGCTCTCCTCAAAAAGCGTTAACCATTCTAAGACAACTTGGACATGATAAGACATCCATGAATCAACTTGTTCATTTACTTAACCTGTCGTACAGCATGTCCTTAGAATTCAAAGAGATTTACAGACGTCTCAAATAATCTCCTTTTTTATTCCTAAAACCTTATTTTGATCAATCATTTCATGCTTCTATATGGATTTCATGCTTGAAGAGGAATTGATCGATTTAATGACATTCTGTTTACAAAATTCTGACTCTCCTGAAGTTTCTGAAAAACATAAACGAATTTCTGAGATTGGACGTGAATTGTATGATGATGGTGGTGTTGATGCATTGGAAAACTTCTTTTTTGTATTAAAAAACAGAATTACTGAAGAAATAGAAAAAGATCCATCCCCTATGCGTTCGCTATGGAATGGCATTACTGACGAATGGCAGTATTAAATTCCTAATTAGAAATTTATCCTCTACCGATTCTGAAAATGGCTGTACTACATGTTGGGCATGTGCCTTTGATTGCAGGTTTACCATTTTTCATTGTGTATGGTTTAGCGCCACCGATTTCTCGTTTGTCTCGGCACTTTACGCAATATCCTATTGTCATATGCTCACTAGGCTCGAGGTTCTATTAGCAAGAACTTGTTGAACTTTTTTCACAATTAGGCAAACCTCCGATCTTAATTATTGTGTTTTAGAACCATTTTTTTCGTATTGGATGTTTTTTCGATTAAATTATGAACAAATCATACGTATTTTTTAAATAATTATTGTTTTTGCTCTAGTTTTTATTTTTATTTTTGATCAGTAATTTCAAATTTGATCAGTTTGTAATGTTTTAGTTTTAATCAAAACAATGTTTTGTTAACATTTCAAATCATGTTTGACCATTAATTTTGTAATGTTGTCTGAATTGTTTAACATAATTACAATTTTTCAAAATTTTTGATTATTGTACTTTTTTCACTAATTATTTTTCCTGGATTTAATACGTTGTTTGGGTCAAATTGGTTTTTTATTTTTTGAAATGTCTCAAAGTTAATTTTTCCATATTGTTTTTTGATAAATTCTGAACGTGCTAAACCATCTCCATGTTCTGCAGTTATCGTCCCTCCAATATTGATAATTTCATCAAAGTATTGTTTTGCAATATTTTTAATTTGTGTTATTTTCTTTCTTTTCCCAATTAATCTTACATGAAGATTCCCATTTCCAATATGGCCATAGATTACTGATTTTGTTTTGAATTTTTTATTGATCTTATCTAGTATGTCGAATAATTCTGGTAACTTTTCTATTGGTACTGCTGCATCTTCAATTACGTGGGGGATTCTATTTTCTTTTTTTATGTTTTTGAGGCTATAATATAACGATGAATCTCTATATTTCCACCATTGGAAGATGTCTTGTTTTTTTGTCAGTTTTTTTATAATATTTCCTGAAATTATCATTTTGAATTTTTTCATATTTTGACTAATTTTTTCATCATATTCTACAAAAAGTAAACATTTTGTATTTTTATGAAATTTATGATTAATTTGTTGTAATGTTATTTTATCAACAAATTCCATAGCAGATGGATTTGTTTTGTTTATTGTCAAGCAATCATTTATTGCATTTTTAATTGAGTTATACTCTACAACAAAAAGAATTCTTTTTTTTGGTATATTTTTTATTTTTAATTTTGCTGATATTATAATTCCTAATGTTCCTTCAGAACCAACAATGATTTTGTGACTATCTTTATTTGAAATAATTTTATCTATTCTGTATCCTGAAGAATTTTTAGATACTTTTGGAATTTTCTTTTCATCAATTTTTATTTTCTTTTGAATTTTATTGGATAATTTTTCATCTTTTGGGAGAACAATTTTTTTTTCATTGCCATCAATAATTGTTACTTCTAATACATTGTCAATCATACTTCCATACTTTAAACTTCTACTTCCACTGGAATTATTTCCTAACATTCCTCCAATTGAACAAAATGATCCTACTGAAGGATTTGGTGGAAAAAATTTTCTATATCTCTCTAATTTTTCATCTAATTTTCCTTTTACTACCCCTGTTCCAACTATTGCATAATTTTTCTTTATTTTGATTGAATCAAAATTTTTCATATCTAAAATGATTCCATTATTTAACGCACTTCCAACTAAACCTGTACCTGCACCACGTACAGTCACATTGGTTTTGTATTTTTTTGCAATTTTTATTGTGTTTATTACATCCTTTTCATTTTTTGGAATAACTATTGTTTTTGGAAATATTTGATACGAACTAGCATCCACAGAATAAAATTTCCTAAATTCTGTTTCTGAATGAACTTTTCCCCTGATGATTTTTTTTAGTTGTGTTTCTACTGAATTCATTTGATGAACTAAATTCTAATTCGATAATAATCCCATCGTTCTGGGTCAAACTTGGCCACAAATTCTGCTTGTTCCTTTTCAATTCTGGCATTAATTACATCTCTTAATGCAAAACTTGTAAGATACTTGAATTTTTTAGAATGTGCCTGCATTACAAACATGTGACGCATTTCACTGCCTCCTTTTAATCCCCAATACCCCATTTTAACTGCGATTGGCTCTAAAAACACTGTATTTCCCAAACCGTAATTTTCATCTCTAATCTCTTCTCTTAGGTGATAATTTTCTAATAGTCCACCTTTTGCATATCCTACAATTTCTCCGTTTTCATCATTTAATCTCAATGTGGTGATGATTGTGTCTGGATCCTTTACTGATTTTTCAAAATTATCTAAAAATTGTAATGGTCTTGGTAATTCTAGCAAAATATCGTGTAATGAATTAATGAATTCTGGTTCATTTCTAGTTGACATACATTCTATAGTTGGTATCAATTTGAGATTCTTGTATGCGCAATCAGCTTGAATTGTAATTTCCTGCTGTCTAATTCTCATAAATGATAAAACTGTATCAAAAAAGTTTTTTCTCATTTCATTTGAAAGTACTTTGAGAACTGGTTTTACCATATCTGTTTCTTTATTTAGTAATTCTTCAAAGTATGCCACTGCGCTTCTGACAATTAATGATGGTCTCCATGCAAGTGCATGCGCATTCATCTTGGCCATCTCCATAGCCTTTGCAAAGTCTCCTAATGCATACCCACTAATCCTGTCTACTACGGTAAGATACCATCCAATATCCATTATGTGTTTTTGATATTCTACATTGTTTCTTGTTAATTCTGAGTTTTGAAAACATTGTTTGATTTGTTCTTCTGCATTTTTTTTCAATTCCCCCATCCATGGATATGTTGTTCTTAAAATTAACACTTTGATAATTTCTAAATCAATATTTGCTGTTTTGATTAATTGACTAAGCTTTCTATCTGTTGCAATAAATTTTAAAACACTTTCTTCATGTGGTTTGTCTACACTTTTCTCTGGATCAAAGTCATGAAACAATGCTGCAACATACAGGTATTTTATATCATCATGTGTGAATTTTATTTTTTCTTGTTTTGATGCTAACAGTGAAAAATACGTTACCTCTAATTCATGGTTGATGTTGTGATATCCGTAATAATCTCTACCCAATCCTCTACTTTCAAACAAATCTATGGTGTAATCTAACATTTCAACATAACAATCATCTTCTAATCTGTTTTCTATTAGCAAATCCAAAATATTATTTCTCATAACTTGAGTATTTGCAAATATTTGCATAACCAAAAGTTCTTTCTCTTCTTTTTAAAGTTGATCTGAAAATGGAATGTTTTCTAATATGGAAAGATTCAATAGAATTGCAAATTTTTTGTTTTTAAATGACCGTGGATAAAAATCTCTTAAAATCTTTAATTGATTTTTCTGAATCAGACTCATTAGAATTTACACTTTATCTAAAAAACAATTCATATCCTCTTACTCACGTTCAAGTTTCTCATTCTTCTGTTCCTGTAAATGAACCTACAACTCGTGGAGGGGTATATTTTTCAGATAAATTTGCATACAAAATGAAAGGAACTGTTAATGATCTTTCAATTGTTCCTTTACTCACAAAGAAAATGCTTGGCCCAAATACTGAATTTGGTGAATTGAAAATAACAACTTCTATTACTCTTGAAAATAGCATAAAACACCTAGAAATTCATACAAATCTCACAAACAGTGTTCAAACCCCGAATTCTATAGAACTTAGTATGATTATTGTAAAATTGGAATCTGTCTAATCTACAAAATACTTGTCATATCTTTCTCTACTCTCTTCATCAGATAAAATCTCATATGCTTTGTTTAATTTTGACATCTCTTCTTCTGAATCTTCTTTTGTTTTGTCTGGATGTGTCTTTTTTGCAAGTTCTCTGAAACTTTTCTTTATTTCTTCTTGTGTTGCATCTCGTGACACTCTTAAAATCTCATAATAGTTTGGTAGTTCATCATTTCGTGCAGCTTCTCTGAATTCTTTATCTTTGATAGTATTTCTTCTAGTTCCAATCTCTTCATAATCATCCCCCCAATCTGAATGATATTTTTCATTTGTTTTGTCTTTTTTTGATTCTAATTCTTCTTTGTCATATGTTGTTTTTCTTCTAAGAATAACATCTCTTGCTAAAAACAAAAACAATCCAATCACTGCAATTGAAAATCCTCCAAAAATAATTATTTTTTCTTCATCTGATATCTCTAATTCCATATCTAGTTCTTTTTCTTGTGCATATGATGTTTGAACTAACAGTAAAACTAATGATATTAGAAAAATACTTGCAATCTTCAATGTTTTTTCACTATGATAATCTGAAATCTTCTTTTGCAGTATTTAATACTACATGTGTAATTGTATTTTCAACATTAGGGATTGAAGCCAATTTTTTAACAAATCTACTCAGCTCATTTCTTTCTTTAAATTTTGCAATGATTATGGTATCTGTGGAACCTGTAATGTCGTAAACTCCACAAACATTCTCAAATTTTGATATTTCTTCTTCAATATCTACAACTTTGTCATTTTTTGCAATGATTTCAATTATTGCAGTAAGCGAATATCCAAGTTTTTCATGATCAATTATTGCAGAATACCCGTTAATGATCTTCTCTTTTTCCATTTTTTTAATTCTTGATAGAACTGTTACAGTAGACATTCCAAGTTTTAGTGCTAATTGCCTTGCTGATAGTCGTGCATCCACCATCAAATTTCTGAGAATTTTTTCATCAGTTTTATCTAAATCCACACAGTCTATGCTTGAAAAATTTATTTAAATTTTCATTAATTTTCTGTAAATTTGTTTAATTTGTTAGGCTCGTATTCTTCAATGATTTTTCAAATTTAATACAAATACAAAATATCACTATTTGTGGAAAAAATCCAAGAACTTGTATTTCATGGTAAGGCTCTCTTAGAAGATGGAAAATTTGATGATGCCTTGGGATTTTTTGAACAAGCACTTCTTCTGAATCAAGAAGATCCTGATTTGTGGAATTACAAGGGTATCACATTACGAAGCCTTGGTAGATACGAAGAAGCAATGGATTGTTTTAACAAATCTCTAAAAATTGATCCTCGAGATAGACATTCTTCTTGATCTAATGTTGACAAATAGTGAATCTATATTATTAACAAAATATTATCTGGTATATTGAATAACATAGATCGTATGCTGGCTGAAGCCTATGAATGTGTTGAAGAAGGTGACTTTCATGATGCAATCAGTCTTTATGATCTTGTACTCAAACGCGAGCCTTCAAACATTGGAGCTCTAATCGATAAAGGTGTAACACTGCAAAATATGGGCCGAATAAAACTTGCAGTCAGAACTTATGATAAAGCATTATTGCTTTCTCCTCAAAACATCGATGCATTACTAAATAAAGGAACTGCATTACATTCTGCTCAAAAATATGATGAAGCAATGGAATGTTATGATGCTGTTTTAAAAGTTGATAAAAAATGTGCAATGGCATTGGCATACAAGGGATTGTCTTTAGGAGAAACTGGAAAACTTCAAGATGCATTAAAACATTTTAAGAAAGCATTATCCATCGACAAAGAATTTGATTTAGCAAGTATTTCAAAAGATATTGCTAAAGATTTACTAAAATCAATTAATCAGAATAAAATCAAAACACAGTAACATCCCCTGGAGCAGGTTCTTTATTCATCTCTTTTTCATGCGATTCAAAAAATTCTGTATGTTCTGAATTTTGATGTTTTCTAAGATCCTCCAAATTCTCAAATCCTTCATGACATAGATAGCATTTTGGCTTGTGTTCATCTACTAAAGGGAGTACCATATTCTGATATTCCTGTTTGCCTACTTATTTCTTGAGCCTGACTAAGGAATATATCATGATGAGGTTGTTTTATGGTATGTTGGAGCAATTAGTAGGTGACTCTAAGGCATTAGATCGAGCAATTGCAGGAGAAGATTTGTCCTACAATGACGGTATGGATTTGATGAATTATGATAATTTACATCTTCTTGGTGCAGTTGCTGATGCTCGAAGAAAAGAGTTGGTTGGTGATACTGTAACTTTTGCAGCATCTTATTACATGAATTACACAAATGTCTGTGCTGCAAGTTGTCAAATGTGTGCCTTTTACCGAAAAGATGGTGCTGAAGATGCATATACGCTAACTCCTCAAGAAATTGAACAAAGAGTTGGAATTGCAAAACAAATGGGAGCAACTGAAGTACACATTGTTGGAGGATTTCATCCAAAACTTCCATTAGAATACTATGAAGACATGATGAGAATAATCAAAAAACATCATCCTCAACTAAACATTAAAGCATTAACTGCTGCAGAAATTTTCTATTTATCAAAACTGACAAAAAATTCTACTAAAGAAATTTTATCTCGTTTAAAAGATGCTGGACTTGATTCAATGCCTGGTGGTGGTGCTGAACTATTTCATCCAGAAATTAGAAAACAAATTGTTCGAGGAAAATGTACTGGACAAGAATGGTTAGATGTAATTGAAGAAGCACATACCATGGGAATTCAAAGTAATGTAACTATGCTTTATGGACATATAGAAAAACCTGAGCACATTGTTGATCATCTCATTAAAATTCGTGACTTGCAAAAAAAGACAAATGGATTTATCACTCTTATTCCTCTCAAATTTAGCCTTGATAATACTGAATTAGAACAAGAACATTTAGTAAATAATGAATGTTCTTCTGTGTATGACTTGAGAGTGATTGCATTGTCTCGTTTAATGCTTGCAAATTATTTGAACAACATTTCTGTTTATTGGGTAGCATATGGTAAGAAACTTGCTCAAGTAGCATTATCTAATGGTGGTAGTGATCTTGTTGGTACTGCCTTTTCTGAAGAAATTTATCGCGCTGCAGGAAAAGCAACTAACTCTTCAGTAGATGAACTCGCAACTATGGTAAAAGAGATAGGACGTGTTCCTGCACAACGAAATACTCATTTTGGAATTTTAAAGAATTTTTAATTTAGATGTTTTTTAATAGATTCTAATTTTTCTTCTCCACTTTGCTGTTTGTCTTTCCTTGAATCAATTTTTATTATTACTTCCACTCTGTCAATTCCTAAATTATGCACTGTTTCAGTCATTTGTTTTGTAGCTTTATTGATTGTCTCCATGTCATCCGATTCTAAAATGGTGCCCATTGGATTAATTTCATATTTCAGATTTTCAATTTTTTGAATTGATTCAATTGCTTTTGCAATGTAAAAACTTGCGCTGGTAGTTTTTGTTGCCATTGGATAAACGCTAATTTCTGCATGAATCATTTCTTTTCTTTATTTTTTGATATACAAAAAGATTAAACTATTCTGCAGGTTTTTTCTCTGTTCTTTTTGCACTGCCTTTTCTGCGTCTTGCCCCAAAACTTATCAAAACCAGTAAAAATCCTACACCAATCAACAATCCATACAATAATTGTAGTGCTTGATTTTCATCTTCTGCTACCATTAAATCGATAATCTCTTCTTCAGTCATTCCTACATGGCCTGTTGGTCCTTGACCTGTTGTAACTCCAATTATCACGCCTACAATAATCATGATCATGCCTCCTGCAAAAATTTTCTTATCTATTAACACCAACTGATATTATTTTGAATCTATCATATATTAGGAATTGGATGTAAAACTCACAGTTATCCATTTTTTAGGTATGGTTAATGATGCTGTGTCTGTTTTCTAAAAATTTCTAAAATCCTTCTGGCGGTCTTTGCACAAATACATTACAAATGAGTGCATCTGTCTTTTTGTCTCTATATTGCACATTACATGAAACAAATTTTCCTTTTAATGCTCTTTCTAGATCTTCTTTCGTTTTTTCTTCGTATTGTGGTTGATCTGGATTGTCAATTTTACTCATGATTATTTTTTCAACTTTACCATATTCTTCTTGATTGTCTTTTCTAGTGTGACTGATTAGTAATTCAAATGCGTTATTTGTAAGAATGTTGATGACCGCACCACCAATACCATCTCCCATAATTTTTTCCTCTTTTTGTTCTATAATTACTTGATGGCGATGCTTAATTCAAAATCTGGAACAAGATCTTTTTCTTTTGCCATTTCAAACACCCTTCGAATTGATTCTTCTCCAGCATCTCCCATGTTTACAGTTACTTTATTGACATACATTTTTACAAATTTTTCAATCAAATCTCTTGGTTTTCCCCTAGAGTATTGCATTGCATATTCTATTGCATCTTCTAAATTATCTAATCCATACTCAATTGATGCTTGTAGATACTTGTCAAATTTGTGGATTGTATCCATTCCCAAATCTGTTTTCATAACATTGATTCCTAGTGGAACTGGTAATCCATTTGTGGTTTTATCCCACCATTCTCCTACATCTAGAATTTTGACATTTCCTTCCTGTGCATATGATAATTGTGTCTCATGAATTACCAATCCTGCATCAACTTTACCTGATTTTACAGCCTCTGGAATATCACTAAAATTCATTTCAACATAATCAAACTTTCCAATCATTAATTGTAGCAACAAAAATGCAGATGTCATCTTTCCTGGAATTGCAATTTTACATTTTTTTATCTCATCAATAGTCATCTGTCCTCTTGCAGTAACAATTGGACCATATCCAATTCCAAAACTTCCACCACTACGCAATATTGTGTATCCTGGGATGTATGCGCAAGCATGTACTGAAACTGCTGTGACATCTAATTGCGGATCAGTAGCTTTCTGATTTAATTTCTCGATATCTTCAATGACATGATTCACTTTGAAATCTGGTGATGGAACTTTTCCTGTAAACATTCCATAAAACATGAATGCATCATCTGAATCAGGAGTATGACCTACTGAAATTTCCATATTTTTCTCCAAAGACAGTCGTAATAAAAATCAAAACATGATCAGAATAGGTTTTCTAATATATGCCGAAAATTCATTCAACTTTGTGAATACCATTGATGCATTTGAGAAAGACATTCATCTGCAAGTTGATTTTCTAAAATCCTTTAAAAAACAAAAACCAATTTCAAAATCTCTTCAAAAAAATACTATTTTTACTGGCAGTGGGGATTCGTTAATCTCTTCAATGCTTGCTGAATCTTTTTCAGAGGGCATGGTACACGCAATGGATCCGTTAGATTTGTACAAGAACAAACATTTGGTAAAATCAAAACGAGTATATTTTGTTTCCATCTCAGGAAATACAATTACAAACATCAAAGTTGCTAAACTAACAAAAAAATCAATTGCAATCACTTCAAAATCTGATAGCAGACTAGCAAAAGCATCTGATGATGTAATTTTACTAGATGCTCCAACTAATCATGTCTTCACTGCAGGAAGCATCACCTTTTTGGAAAGTGCCCTTACTTGTATCTCCCTTGTTAAACCTCTCTCTATTTCAAAATCTGAGGAAGTATTCAAGAAAGCAAAGTTTGATGCCAAAAAATCCAACCTCTCAAAAAAGGTCTATGTTCTAGGCAACCTCTTGACATTTCCTATTGCAATGTTTTGTGCAGCCAAATTCTATGAGGTATTGGGATATGATGTGCATTATTCTAGAATAGAACAGTTCTCTCACATGGAGTTATTTTCTGCAAAAAGGAGTGACACTGTGATAATCTTTGAAGAAAAAAATACTCACAACAGACAACTTGCTAAAAATTTGGCCAGAGTTGGCATTAACGTGATTCATCCTAATCTTCCATCTGGTAAGATACCACAACTATTGTATTGCATATTTTTCTCCGAATTTCTTGCACTCTATGAGGCAAAAAAGAAACACAAGAAAGATTGCCATTTTGTTACTGCAAAAAAGATTCGTAATGTAAGCAACCAAATGATCTATTGATCTTTTTGCAAGGCTAAGGTTTAATAGCTGAATCCTAGGGTTTGCGAATATGGTAAAATTCAAGTCAACTAGCGATGTTATGAAAATTATCAAAAATAAGGATCAGATCCGAAACTTTGGTGTAATTGCTCACGTTGACCATGGAAAAACTACCATGAGTGACAGCCTTTTAGCTTATTCTGGAATCATTGCGCCATCTGCTGCTGGAAAAGCACTTGCCATGGACTTTGATAAAGAAGAACAACAAAGAGGAATTACAATTTATCAAGCAAACGTCACTTTACTCTTTCAACAAAAAGACAAAGAATACGTCATTAACATGATTGATACCCCTGGACACGTTGACTTTAGTGGAAGGGTAATTCGTAGTCTTAGAGCAATTGATGGTGCAGTTGTTGTTTGTGATGCAGTTGAAGGTATCATGACTCAGACTGAAACTGTAACTAGAATGGCTCTTGAAGAGAGAGTAAAACCTGTATTGTTTATCAACAAAGTAGACAGACTCATCAAAGAATTACGTTTAACTCCTGAAAAAATGCAGGCGCAACTTGCAGAAGTTGTTTCAAACTTTAACCAATTAATTGATACTTATGCTGAACCAGAATACAAAGAAAAATGGAAAGTTTCAATTCAAGATGCTAGCGTGACGTTTGGTTCTGCAAAAGACAGATGGGCAATCAATGTTGATTTGATGAAAGAGAGAGGAATTACATTCAAAGACGTTATTGATGCATATGAAAATGAAAAGGTTGCAGACCTAGTCGAGAAAGCACCTTTAGCTGATGCAGTACTTGGAATGGTTGTAAAACATCATCCAGCTCCTGCTGAAGCTGTGAAATACAGAATTCCGCAAATTTGGAAAGGTGATTTGGATTCTGATGTTGGTAAAGCGTTACTCTCATGCAGTGATGATGGTCCAACAATTATGATGATTGTAAACATGGTATTAGATCCTGCAGCAGGACCTGTTGCAATTGGAAGGTTGTTCTCTGGAACAATCAAAGATGGACAAACTATTCAAATTATAGATGAAAAACGTGAAGGAAGAGTTCAATCTGTTAACTTTTTCATGGGAAACCAAAGAGAACAAGTAGGTGAACTTGGAGCTGGAAACATTCCTGCATTATTGGGATTAACTGAAGCTAGAGCAGGTAATACACTATCTACTGTTAAAGATATTCCAATGTTTGAAGGTGTCAAATACGTTTCAGAACCTGTTGTTCAAGTTGCAATTGAACCAAAACATCCTAAAGATTTACCTAAACTAGTTGAAGTTCTCAAACAATTAACAATCGAAGATCCTAACCTTGTCGTAAAGATTGATGAGGAGAGTGGTGAGACTATTGTTGCAGGTATGGGTGTATTGCACTTGGATGTTGCAACTCACCGTATTCAAGATGCTAAAGTCGAGATTGTAACTTCTGAACCTTTGATTAACTACAGAGAAACTGTCAAAGCTGGTTGTGAACCAATTATGGCAAAATCCCCAAACAGACACAACAAGATTTTCATGAAAGTAGAGCCACTCGAGCCTGAAATTGCTACTATGCTTAGAACTGGTGAAATCAGTGACATGAAAGACAAGAAAGTAGTCTCTGATTTGCTCAAAGGTGCTGGATGGGATACTGATACAATCAAGAGAGTTATGAAATTTGATTCTCGTGGTAATGTTTTGATTAACGGAACAAAAGGTGTTCAATTTGTACAAGAATCAACTGATTCTATTAATTCTGGATTTGATGAAGTAATGAAAGAAGGCCCTCTCTGTAAAGAGCAAATGAGAGACTGTAAATTCACATTCACTCACTTTGTTCCTCATGAGGATACTGCACACAGAGGTCTATCTCAATTAGGACCTGCATCTCGTAGAGCATGTATGGGGGCATTACTTACTGCAGGAACTGCTGTACTTGAACCAACCTTAGCAATTGAAGTTCGTGTACCAACTGATTTGGTAGGAAATGTTGCAACTGTTCTTTCAGGAAAACGTGGTAAAGTTCTAGATATGGCTCAAAAAGGTGCATCAAGTATTGTTACTGGAGAGATACCAGCTTCTGAAACCTTTACGCTATCTGAAGAGATGAGAGGTCAAACAGCCGGTCGTGCAACATGGAATACTTCATTCAAAGCATGGACTGAAGTCCCAAAATCAATGTTGTCTGCTGCAGTCTCTGATATTCGAAAGAGAAAAGGTCTTGCTCCAGATCCACCTGGTGCAAACGAATTCATCGATAAAGAGTAAAACCACTCATACGTTTTCAAATATTCTTGATTTTTCTTATTCCGCAATTTTTTAATAGTTGACCTACCAATAATAGGTTGACCTAGATGAAATGAGTCAATCTGAGCCTACTTTAATGATGTATGAGCGTGAAAGGATAATTCTAGAGCATATCAAAGAAAATCCTGATCTGCATCATAATGCATTACTAAAACTAATAGTTCCAAAATTCATGGCAAAAACTACTTTTGAGAAAACTCGTGACTCTCTTATTGAGAAAGAGATCATCTTGGTAAATTCTAAAAGTAATATGAAATTCTATCATCTTACTGAAAATTACACTCACAAAGCAGCACAGCACATTGAGCAAACTACAAACAATTCTTTTCATGATCTTAAAATTCAAATCAAACGATTAGAAACTGATTTTCCTCATAAGGACATTGATGAAAAAATAAACATTTCAAATTCTATTTTGAGACGGTTATTGCAAACCGACAACGGCTTTACGATTTTGGATGCTATTAAAAATCCTAAAAAAACATTGTATAGAGACGAGCATTTAACAATTCAACAACTAATCTACCAAGTTTATGCGATAATTCAAAATGATAAGGACTCTGAATTATTGGTTCCAACAATTATTAGTTTTCTAGGAGTTATTGTGCCAAAAAATCCATCAGATAAATAGTATATTCTTTAGTTATTTATTCAGGTTCATTTTAGAATAATTCATGGGACTATTATACACAAAATTTTATCTTGATTTTGATGAAGATGATTGGAATCAAATTTCAAATGATCCTATAATATTTCAGACCAAAAAAGAAAATGTTACTTTGGAGATTGAAGACGCATCTCATAACTTTTACAAACTACATTTTAGAGAAGGTGGAAAAATTCAGATGTTCCGAGTTACTGGAAGATTTCGACTAACTTGGAATGATGATGATGTTTTGGATTAGAAAAATTATAATGGGCTTTATCTGAATTGGAATTATGTCTTTAAATGAGCAAGTTTCTAAAATTTTAGAAAACTTTGATAATACATCATCAGAAGAAATTATTGATGTCTTAAAGCAAATTCAGCCTCAATTTAAGAGCAATTTGACATTAGAATACCTTGATGGAAAAATTCAGAAAATTGTGGATATTGAAGATGAATCTGAAAAAAAGAAACAATGCAAAGCATTGACTCCTTACTTGGATTGGTATTTGCAAGGACTATAATTTTATTCTGAAAATTCTTTTATTTTCTTTAATGCTGTTTTTATGATCTCTATATCATTTTTTGCTGCTGCTAAATCCCCTACTAAATTCACAAAATATTCGTGACCTGTGTTTTGTGCTTTGTCAATATCTGATTCATAACACATCAGTGCTTTTTCAAAGAATGAAATTTCATTACTAAGATTTTGCATTGCTTGGATATCGTTAATACTGGTTTTGATCTTTTCAACCACTTCATCAATTTTTGGAACTGTTTTCATTGCTTGTTGATTCAAAACTGATGCAAACATGGCAGCAGAATCTTTTAGTTCTGGACTTTGTGCAATTGTACGTAATCTTTTTCGATAATGCTCTAGTGATTTTAATACAATTTCATATCCTCCCTCATCTTTTAGGAAAATTGCTCCCATCCACACTTTTTCAGCCATTACAAAAAGTGGTAGTTGTTATGATATAATTTAGTTGTCACAAGATCTTATGGTGATGTATTTTTTTTGAGAATTATTCTCCTGAATCAAAATTTTCTTGAATTGGTGGTTGATTTCTACTAATAAGATATAACAAAATCCCTGCTACGCCTACACCTATTCCTGAAAGACCCACAAATGTTCCAATGTTTTTAATTAATCTCAAAACAGGTTGTACTTGACCTATTTCAATTGAATAAAACATTACCAATCCTGCTAGAAACATCCCTCCTCCTATGAAGATCATTGATGTCCCTGCACGCATAATTTGTTGACAATTTTCTGATTAATAAATCACCTAAAATTTATGCGTGGGTAAATTTTTTTTAAAAAGTTATTTTTACTAGACTATGAGAAAATTAACCAAGGCCTGATATGTCACAATTGACTCTTTCCCAAACAATTGAAAATGTACAATCTCTGATTGATTCTGGAAATGGTGATCCTGGAAGATTATATCACATACTAGAGTGTCTAAAAAATAATCGTCCACTATACCATTCTGATCAAAATTATCTTGAACAAAAACTAGAATCCTCATTTAGTCTCGAAGATGAATCAGAACCTGTTACTGGCAGTGATGTTCTGCCAAAAATACAAGAACTAATCAACTCAGGAAATGGTGATCCTGGAAGATTACAGCATATTTTTGACATGATTTCAAATAACAAAACTCTGTATCATTCTGATGCTGCATATTTAGAATCAAAACTAAATGAACCTATTACTCCAAAATCTGCAGAGTATACAACAATTCATGAATCGCAACATACAGAAACAATCCCTCCTCCAAAACCTCAACCTGAAGTAAAACCCACACCTGAAGAAAAACCTGTGTCTAGAGGAAGTATGCCAAAAGGATGGAACTCTTCATTAGACTCTACAGAAATTGAAAAAATTTCTAAAGATATTCAAAAAGAAGAAGAAAAAATCCAAAAACAAAAATCAATTTCAAGTGAAATTGATGCGCACCGTTCAAAATTAACACAATTAGTATCTCATCGAAAAGAATACGAGCAAAAAGTAACTCAAGAAAAAGCAACATTAGAAGCACAAATTCAAGAAGAACGTCTAAAAATTAAATCTCAGACAAAACTTTCTGAAGAAATTATTGCTCAAAAAGAAGAATTGGCTAAAGTGAAAAAAGAGCGAACTAACATTATTAAAAATATTAATCTAGAAAAAACAAAAATTTCAAAAGAACTTGCACAACAAAAGCGCCAACTAGCTCAAGCACAATTAGAACAAGAGAAAATAGAAAAACAAGTTGAAATTGAACAAACCCTGCTCACAAATATGATTGAAGAACAAAAATCACGCTTACTTGAACAAGCATCTATTGCAAATGAAATCAAATCAAAACAAAGTGACTTGGAAAAAACTAAGAAAGATTACGAATTTATCGTTTCACAAGTCAATGAAGAAAAAGCAAAATTTGCAGAATCTGAAAAACTCAAGAATTTGATAAAATCTCAAGAGACAGATTTGATAAAAGCAAAAGAAGAACGTCTTACTTTGATAAACACCATCTCTAAAGAAAAAGAAGCAATAACCAAAAAAACTAATGAAGAAAAAGAACGTCTAAAATCTCAAGAAAACTTAGCAAAACAACTCAAAAAAGAAGAAAAAGTCTATGAATCACTTAAAAAGAAACGTGAAAAAACAGAACAACAAATTAAATTAAAGAATCAAAAATTAAAAGAAAAACAACAAAAGCTAAAAAAACAAATCTCTGAAAAAGACAAAAAACTCAAATCATTAAATTCAAAAAAGACTACTGCCAAAAAACCTGCTAAAAAAACTACAAAAAAAGCAGTGACCAAAACTAAAAAATCTGTAAAGAAAAAATCATCTTAACTTTATTGTAATTTCTTCACCATTTCCTATTGGTGAAGTTATAGTTCTAACATTTTGAATTGCTTGTATGTGTGATGAATATTCTTTCATACTTTCTCTATATTTTTCAGGATATAACATGTTGTCTGTAACAATTACTCCGCCTACTGATACCATGGGTAATATCATATCAAAATATTCAATAACATTTTCTTTATCTGCATCAATTAATACAAAATCAAAAAATACTTTGTAATCTTCATTCAAACTGAGTTCTTGTAAAATTTGCATTGCCAATCCTTCTTGAATTGCTATGTGTTCTGAAACATTTGCATTTTGAAAGTTCTCTTTTGCTCTTTGAATTTTTTTTGCATTTTGTTCTATTGTTATTATTTTTCCATTATTCTCAATAATTGCTTCAGCACACCATATTGTTGAATATCCTACCGACATTCCAACCTCTAGCATATTTTTTGCATTTTTTAGACGTATTAGCATATTGAGTAATTCTCCCGTTTCTTTTGTTATTGCTAACATTCTTTCATCAGATGAAACATTTACTTGTCTTGATTTTTCTAATGATGATTGTTTTTCTAATTTTTCTAAAACTTCGAAAATTGCTTTATTCATTTTTCTGTGTTTGTGATATCTTATCCTTGTATTAGTATTCTAAGATCTAATTTCATCTTTATTAGATTATATTTGCCCCTAATTTTTCTTCTAATATGGCAGCAAAGAAAATCGATCTGCTTGATATTGTTCAAAAAATCATTAATTTGGATTCTAAAATGAGATTTGCTGCAATAATTGACCCTAAAGGAAACATCCGAGAGGCAATTATGAAGACAGGAAAAACAAACCTCAAATCTCAAAAAGAAGAAGAGCATTTCTGCAAACAAGTTGCCCAAAGACGTGCTATGAGAAAAGAATTTGATAGATCTTTAGGTAAAGTTCGTTATGTTCATGTTGAAAGAGAAAAAGTATCTCAAATGGTAGTTTATGCAAAAAGAAACATCATCTATTTTACAATGGAACCTGAGATGCCAATTAACACCAAAATCAGACTAATCACAAAAATCAAAAAACTTACTGCAGGTCTTTAAGTTAATTTTGACTTTGGATTTCTTATCCTAATGACCTTTCAAAAATATCTTGGTGACTCAAAGATGTTTGAATATGACAAACATTATAGAAATTGTCAACAGTTTGATAAACCATTCATTAAGGCAAAAATTAATCCTCACCATGGAAATTATTTTGTACAAATTGATTTGATGACTTGTAATTACAAATTCTCAAAAAATGATGAAGAAGAATTAAAAAAAATGGCTAATAATGAAAATGATTTTTTAGAATTAAATTCTGAGTCAAAATTAGAAGGGTTTAGTATTACTTCTGAACTTGCATGGTTTGACGGTGTATCTTTGAAAAATCTTGATTCTTTTTGTAATGCTCTTTATGATTTAACTCAGAATTCAAAATCGAATTAAATTTTTTAGTATCTTGTCTATCACTTTGAGTTCTTCTTTTCTTTCTTTAATTGTTGTTTCATTCCATTTTTTTACAAATTCTGATTTTTGGTCTAACTTTTCTAATTCTTGAATGTATTTTACAAGATGGATTTTGTAATCATGTAACAAATCCAAATGCTTGTTGTGGTTTTTTTCTGTAGGTGTTGGCATTTTTACTCATCTGTAATATCAGGAAACATCTCTTTAATTCGTATCTTGTCTTTTTCCATAGCCTCTATTCTTTTTTCAAGGTGATTCTTAATAACTGGATTTTGTTCTTGTTTTTCTTCTTCTCTGATATCTGAAATTGTTTTTGCTAGTGATCTATAGTATTTGATATGATTTCTCTTAGATTCTTCTGATTTGTCTTCTTCTTTTACATCCACAAAGTGGTTAAATTTTTGCAAAATATGTACTTGATGCTCTTGACTATTTTCTAACTAATGATTATCCAAAATTACTCTCAATTTTAAACAAATTTTCAGATTTATTCCATTCTTGCTTTTATTTCCCTATTTTAATAATTTTTTATGGTCAACATTAGATGTGATGAATGTGGCTTTGACTGCGATTATTTTGTAGAGGGGGAAATGGAGCAGGTAGTTTTTGCATATTGGAATCATATGGCAAAAGAACACGGAATAGAATATTCTCCTGAAACATTAGGCAGATATGTCAAAAAGAAGATTTTGGCAATCTCTTCCTAGAATTAACCAGTTTTAAAAATAGAATTAAGCTTAAAAATAAATTTTGTAATGTATATCATGACATTTCCATTGGATTCTGTAAAGTCATGCCCCAAATGCGGCTGTGAATACTGTAAACTCAAAGTTTGCCCTGCATGTGGTCATGATTTGTCCTGATAATTTTACACTAATATTGAAATCAAATTCAGTTCTATTATGAAAATTCTTGTAGATGAAAATCTAGATGGTATGGATGATCGTCTCAAAGAACATGGTTATGATGCATTAAGTGTGAGAAAACTTAACATGGCTGGAGAAAAACTTGGTTCTGATTTTTCAATAATACAATATGCTCAAAAAAATCACTTGATAATTGTCACAAAAGACAAAGAATTTCGTAAAGCAAGCGAAGAAAATGATTTTCCATTAATTCTTTTAGATGATGAAGAAATACTCAAAGTAATTATTGAAAAACTAAAAAAATTCTAATTGACATTTTTTGCATCCCTATGAGATATTCTCAAGTTTGCTAAAATTTCATTTAGAAACACATCTTCGGGTTGATGTGAAATGTTTGTCATGATTGCTTGCCAACAATCATCAATCTTTCTATTAATTTGTGGAAACATTTTGTCTTTTCTAAATGTGGGATAAAATGACAATAACTTCATGATTCCATCAGTTGACTGAACAATTTGGATTAAATGAATAATTGATCTTAATCTTTCATGAAATGAAAGATTTTCTGCTTTACTAATGTTATCAAAATTTTCTATTTCTTCAAAAATCGTTTTGATTTCACTATGAAGGTTCTTTAATTGATTATTTACTGATTCATACAAATTCACTAATTCATATTCAATGTGGGCTCTACTGTGAACTCTTTTTTCGATATCTCCAGACTCTACAAGAGCACTAATCTCTCTATACACTGTTTTTTCATTTCCAACTTTTTCCATGACTCTTTTGGCTAATTCTGTGCCTCTAATCCTTCCATTCTCGTTTAGAATTCTAATAATTTCGATTCTGATAATTTCTGAATTTTTATCCAATGTTTTCTCCTATTTTTGATATTTTGCTATAACTTTGTCTTGACCCATCTCACTAATTTCTTTTGCCAGTTGTTCTAGAATATCTATTCCTTTTTTGATTGGTTCTTTTGGGATGTTTTTGTTTTCTAATTTTTGTTTTAGGACCATTTTTTCATTATTTACAAAACTAATCAAAGGAACATTTTCTCCCATGTTTAGATTGATGAAAAAATCAATGTATTCTTCTGCCGTACCAATACCCATACTAGAGGATTTCTTATCTGGTATTTGTTTGCACTCTGAATTAGATTAAAATAATTTTGAAGATTACCCTATTTCATGGATTCTTGTGATCGACGTGTTCGAGCATACAAAAATGGCAAAACTCTTGAACAATGCAAAGAAATAGCTGAATCTCTGAATCCTAAATTCAAAGATCATATTGAACAAAATGGAAGACTTCTTTGGTCTCAAATTTTAGAACAAGTTGATCATGATGAATTAATCTACAAATTTACCCTGAAATTTTTGAGAAGAGATGGATATGATATTGGCAATCATAAACGTCCTCATGTGAAAAAATTTAATCATTGGTTTACCTAAAAACTTAGATTTTACAGCTTCCATCTGGGTTACGTAATTTTTTTGCCATAATGTATGGTGTTGCTAACAATATTGGTATAGATACTGCAATTAGTAATGTCTGTAATTGCGCTAATGCAAGTGATAGTGCAATTCCACTTGCTGTTCCAATAAATAATGAGAAAAACGTGCCTGCACAGGTTGGGCATGCAATGAATGCACCTACAACTGCACCTATTCCACTCATTCCGCTTCCTTGTTTAGAAAACGTGTATGCACTAACTGCAATTGATGTATTTAATCCAACTAAATATGACACAATAATTTGTAGTACCAAATTGATTGGAATTATTTGTAATCCGATATGCTCAGTAAGATAGATGATTACTTTTGGCATGTATCCTAACTCACCACAACACGGTGCGATAAACCCTGAAGGGATTTCTGCTCCATAATGTATTGAAAATGTAACTTCTGGTTGATACACTAGTGTTCCTGATACTAGTGCAAAAAATATTCCATACCCTACAAATGTTGCAACAAAAATTTTCCTTGATTTTTTATTCCATGTAATTAGTGCAATTATCGTTGAAAGATCTTTTTCATTTCTTTCAATTTTTCCTTTATGATATCTATACATTCCAAGTGCAATTGCTCCAAATGATGCAATTAATGCTACATAAAACAGGTATGCAATTCTTTGAATTGCCTCAATTGCGCTAGGTGTTAGTAACTCTGAATCTTGATATCTTGCATAAATAATGAATAATATTGCAATCGCAACAAATCCTATGACAATTAGTTTTTTGCCTTTGCTAATCGAATTTGATTGCTCCATAATGTCTCTGTTTTTGCCATGAGATTAAATTCTATCTTAACTTAATCTGGGCACAAAAATATAGATAATTGCAATTATCTCAAGCCTTCCAAATATCATTAAAAATCCCAAGACAATTTTTGTTGCAGGATCTGTATCTGAATCAATTACCCCTGCTGACAATCCTCCTGTGGTAATCACTCCTGCAGCCTCAAAGAATGCATCCTGATATGACACATCTTCAGTCTCAGCAAGATGCAATCCTGTTATTGCTGAGATTACTGGGAATAATGCTATGATGATTAATGTTGATGTAATCTCTTTTTTTGTTTGTGTTGAGAGTTCTTTTCTTCTTACACTGCTGAAAAATGATCTACAATTTCTGAGATGGAATAATCTGAAAATTTTCAATCCTCCTGCAGTTGAAAATCCACACCCTCCAATGAACATCAAAGTTATCAAAATTGCATGTGCAAATCCTCCTAATCCTGCTAAACTTTGTAGTTGAAGACCTGCTGTGGTACTTGCAGAAACAGAATAAAATGCACTATCCAATGGGTCTAATCCGCTAATTGAGATAAACAATATTGTTGCGCCACCTAAAATTGCAAAGTATGTGAGAACTTCTTTTCCTAATTTTGGTGCAAGGAATTTCTTTCTTACAAATGCATAGTGGAATGTAAATGGTAATGCACCAAGTATCATGGCTCCCATCAAAATTACTTCTTCTTGCCATCCTAAATTCTCAATGATTGTTGAAGACGGGACAAATCCTCCTGTTGCAAGTGTACTCATTGCTAGCGAAAAGTCGTCTAATAGATTCTCTTGTCCAAAGAAATACAACAATATTGCAACAATGACAATGTATACTGCAAAGATGACTGTAATTGTTGAGAAGAGTTCTTTCATGTGAAGCGTCCTTCCTGAAATAAAACCTCTCATTGATTGTAATTTTGATTCTGGATAAAACGCTGTAATTACGAGGTAAATGAAACTCATTCCTCCTACGAGTTGCGTGTAGCTACGATAGAATGTAAAACTTTGAGTAAGTTGTTCTTCAGGGGTATCAAATAGGGATATTCCTCCTGTGGTAAACCCTGCTGCACTTGAAAAGAATGCATTTCCAAATACCTCTACATTGGTCTCTTCACTTGGAAACACGTACAGATACGGTACAGTTCCAAACAAAGACAACAAAAACAGGCTTGAAAACACCAATATCGACGCTTGCTGCAAATTCAGACTTGATTTTTCACCATATGAATTCAAAAAGAATCCTGTAACTAACAATAGAACCGTTGTAAGATAAATCCCTGTAGCAGTAAGTGTATTCTCTAAAATTGTAGAAATAATTGCTGGGACCAGTAACAGGACCCCTGCAAACTGCAAAACAAATCCTAAATTACCAAGTACTGCTTTTACTGGAGGACTCAATAATCGAGGTTCAGATGCAGTTGCATCTCTGATTACATTTGCAATAGTCGTTTGGAAAATCATCCCAATGACTTGATTCTTTTTTGACAATACTGGTAATTTTCTAATACTGTTATCTCTCATTTTGTGTAATGCATCTTGCAGTGTTGCTTTTTCATTAATTGTGACAAGCGGAGTCGTCATGATGTCTTTTAATTTTGTAGCTTCCGCATATACTGTAACATCACTTACTTTACTTAGAATATCTTCATCTGTAACAATTCCTACTGGCACTCTGTCTTCATTTGTAACAATAATGTCGTCTGTTTCATAATGTTGCAACATTCTTGTTGCTTCTCTTGTTAGTGTGTTCTGACTTAGAATCAGGACATCTTTGTCCATGTATTCAGTTACAGATTTGTTTAACACATATGAGACGGCGCGTTCTGGATTTGTCGACATTAAGCTACCCTTAGTTAGGGATTTTAAATAATTTGGGGTTACGCTCTAGCATTGATCGTCTAAAAAAAATTAACCTTGTCAAAATGATCAGTAATGATCTCAAAATTTTGCTATCTTTATAAGCTCTGGGCGTGAAGTTTATGCGTACAATGGATATCAATCAAGCACAAGAGCCTGATTACGAATCAGTGAAAATTGATTATGTTGGATTTGTTGACCCTTATGCTGTAGAAGGTATGGTTATTCTAAAGTCTGATAATGGAAAAGAGTTTCACATGCGCGCCTTTTCTGGTGAGGTTGCAAAACACATCTCAAGCTTTGGTGATGATACATCTGGCGAATCTGCACCTTCCATCTACAAAATGATTGAAGATATTTGTGAAGAGAATGAATTGGTTCTAGTCAAAGTCAAAATCTATGAAAGTGGTGAGGTTTTGCGAGCAAATTTGTACTTTACAGGTAAAAAAGACCTTGTATTGAGAAATTATCGTGCATCTGATGCCCTGGCACTTGCTGCATACTATAACATTCCAATTCTTGTTAGAAAGACTCTGTTAAAGGAAAGTATGGAAGCTGAAACCTAAAATTAGAACAGTTTTTCTCCTAGTATGATTGTGGATTATTATGAATGAACAAGAACAATTAATGGATAATCTACTAAATGTTGATCTTGAAATTATTGATGTTGTAAGGGAACTTCAACAAGGAAATTGGGAATCTGATTCTCATAAAAAACAAGTTGGTGATTTACTACAAATTCGAGATGAGATGGTTCAAAAATTAATGGCAGCAACTGGTACTAATACTCAATGCGATTGTGGTCATGATCATCATCACGAGTAACTAGTTTTCAAAGAAATTATCTGGAAACATTTTCTTTATTCTGTTTAACTCTTCTTGATACTTTGTGATTTTAGAATCTATTTCTGTAGTGTCTTGAACATCTTCTTTTTGTTTTTGTAATGATTTAATCTGGTTTGAAATAGTTCTATACATTATAGAGTACTCTGGAAATTTTTCAGGCAATTCTCCCATTAGCTAGATTAAATATCGTGCCTACTAATACTCGTTATGAAGATTGCAATATTTCTTGTATTCTTGATTACGTTGGGTGCCAGTTTTGCTTTTGCTGATCAAGTTACAACTGAAATTCCACCTGATGCAAAAACTCACTATGTTGATGAACAAATAATGATCATGGCTGATATTACAAATAATCAAGATGTTCCTCAGAACTTTGCATACTTGACACAAGTAAGAAATGATCAAGATGTTGTAATTTCATTATCTTGGTTAACTGGTTCATTATCTCCAAGACAATCATTTTCTCCAGCTCAATCATGGACTCCTGATGAACCTGGAGTATACTACATTCAGGTTTTTGTTTGGGAGAGTATTGATAATCCTGAAGCTTTGTCTCCTCCACTTGCAATGTCTGTGCATGTGGAGCAAAGAAGTACATAGAATTCTGCTTCATAATTCGGCAAACTCATCATCTCTCAGTGATAGCTTAGTTGTCGGTTAATCATCAGCAAACTGTATTGGTCTCTAATAGTATATTATCATTCATGTATCAGAACCTTTTTGATACAAGTAATCATTTTGAAATCATATGGTCAATTTTGAAAAACTCTACAAAAGAGTTGCATTACAAGTAATTGATAGATGTCATGGTGGGATTCGGATAAAAAGACATGGTAGAGTTATTCAGGTTTATGATCCAAAACGTCACATCTGGAGTGACGGATTGGTAGGATTAGTAATTAAAGAAGAGTGTAAACTTGCTAATCTTCGAGATTGGGAAATTGCACATGTTAGAAGGCATATCATTGAAGAACTTCTATCTCGCCCTGATGACTAGTATGCTACTTTTCTAATCAGGTGCGGCTCTTTGAGCATAATGGTGTCATCTTTTCTAGAAGACAATTCCACTTGCCTGAGATTCAGATTTGTTACTACAATTAGTGCCTCACAACGAGTACAAAGTATTGTCTTTCCATCAGACCTTTCTTCTCTGATGATGTCTCTTTCTAGTCTGTCTTCTTTCTCACAGGTTGGGCAAAGTTTTGGTTCATTTAGAATTGTAATTATCTCTTTGACAAAGATGGTTCTACTCATGTTGTGATGTTTTTGGTTTGTTGAATAAGAGTTGATTGTTAATTGGCATCAGCAATTCAATTTCAAGTGTCAAACCGTTTTAATCACCTGAAATCAGAATGAATGGTATTCAATGTATTCCAATCTAACCAATTAACAAAATTTTATGAAATGTTTTGAAAATATGTTTTTGTTTGTTGATCTATGAAAATTAAATTTTACAATATTTTTAGATCATTATTGTAATTTTTCATACTAAATGTTAAATACTAAAATTTCCTATAAGAATTGATGTCGTTAGTTACAAAATCTAACGAATAAACTGCGTAGCCCCGCAGAACGATAAAGGCACTCAAACATTGTGATGTTTGACCACGAGAGGGAATCTCTCATAGTTCTGCAATTAGGGGGTTGCGCCTTTTTAATTTCTCAAAAATCTTGGTTACTCGAAAATTTTTCTATGTAACTATCTCATCTAGTCTGTCTTCTTCTTGAGCTCGTTTGATTTCCATGGCAATTCTTCTGCCAACTCCGAATGTTTGTCCGTATTGGTATTTTGTATATGGACTAGTTGTTGCAACAATTGGATTTCCTGGAACACGTAATGATACATCATATACGATTAATTCCAAATCTTTTGTGATTACACTTTGAAGTGAGAATGGACCAATAATTCCTGGAGCGTATTCTCTTTTTACTGCATTGACAAACTTGTCTCCCATTTTGAGTACTTTTTCTAGTAATGACTCTCTAATACTTGCAGGTGTATGGCCTACCTCAATATTTTGCAAATCTACATCAATGTCAAGTTGTTGTTTTGCAGGTAATGCATTAAAGTCCATGAGGTTTGTTTGAAGCCTTCTCTCAATTCCAATAAAGTCAACTTGGTCTGAAATTGGAGTGTGGAAGAAATTAAAATTCATGTATGTTCCAATTGCCAATTCTTCAATACTTGCTTTTTCTAGATCTTTTCTTGCAATTACTCCTTGTTTGATTTTCTCTTCAGATGTCTTAACATAATCTTTGTAAGATGATACTGTGAAAAATGCTCTTTCTAATGGTCTGTTTTTTTCTTGTACTTTGACGATACATGGTTTGTTGATTCTTTTAGGGTCTTTGAATAATTTTGGATACTTTATTCTGGCTTTTTCTAAAAGATAGTATTGTCCTTTCTTTGCAGTTCTTTCTTCAGCTTGGAACAACTTTCTATTTCCAAAAATTGGTACTTTGAAGGAATTTTCAATTGTCTTGTAACCTAGATAGACTGTAAGGGAGCGATGTGGAACAATAATTGTATTTGATTCTCTTAATTCTTTTTGAATTTTGGCTGAAGCCATATCCTTGAATTTGTTTAATACTGTAATCTCGTCAGCAATTCTGTTGAATCTCTGGTATGGTCCTTCTCTACCTTTTTGACAAAATACTCTGGTCTGAAAATCCTCATCTTTTGCACCATCCATAATCTCAAGTGCAGAGTGGCTCCCAAGAACGCCTATTCTCACATCTGAGTACTCGTTAACAATTTTCTTGATCTCAGAACTCTTAATCACATGATTCCTTGAAATTAGGATCTAATATAGCTAATTTCCATTTTTCAGGATCGCATAGAATCACAAGATTTTTCTGAATTGTCATTAGAAAATAACTGTGCTGTATCATTTTGAATTGCAAATGGCAGGTGTAATACTACTAACTGCTATGGCTATTGGAGGAATCAGTCTTTGGTTTAAACGACGAAGAGAGAGAAAAGAGTTTGAGGAATCTTTCAAAAATGATGAGCCTTCTATCTAGTGCTAAGAACGTCATTTCATCTAATACATAAAATACTCTGTATTGTAATGTTCTTTATTGAAACTAATCATTGGAATTACTGGTAGCACTGGAGTAATCTATGGAATCCGAATGCTTGAGACTCTGAAAAAACTAAACATCGATACTCATTTGATAATGTCAGAGTGGGGAGCAAAATGTATTCCAATGGAAACTGAATTTACGGTTGATTATGTAAAATCTCTTGCAACCGAAGTCTCTGATGAAAAAAACATGGCTGCTAGTATTTCGAGTGGTACACATAGAATTGATGGGATGATTGTTGCGCCCTGTAGTATGAAGACATTAGCTGCAATTGCTAACGGATATGATGATACTCTTGTAGCTCGTGCAGCAGGAGTTACAATCAAAGAGTCTAGAAAATTAATTTTGATGGTAAGGGAAACTCCCTTGTCTGCAATTCATCTAGAAAACATGCTAAAACTTTCAAGATTAGGTATTGTCATTTTACCTCCTGTAACTGAATTTTACACTAAACCAAAATCTATTGATGATATTGTAAATCATGGTGTTGGAAAATGTCTAGACCAATTTGATATTGAACACAATTTATACCCTAGATGGGGTTCATCCTAAATCATAATTGCCACAATTCTCTTTTGAAAAAACCAGTACTGCTAGTAGAGATGCTGTCTATAGAGTTTTTTCAGATTATGAGAACTATCAAAGAACATCTCCAGAGTTTTTTCCATCAATTCGAATTCGTTCTGTTAGAAATAACGTTGCAGTAGTTGAAGAGCATATGAATTTGGGAGATGAAGAGTTTGTAATCATGGCAAAACACGTTACTGATGAGCCAGTACTACATGATGTTTATGTCATTGGGGGTGATGCAAAGGGCTCTCACATTCAAGAACAATTCATTGAAACTCCTGAAGGGACAAAAATACTAGTTGATGTTGATTTGAAATTAAAGGGAAAGATGAAACTTGGTGGAATGTTTTCAAAAAATCGATATCAAGAAAATTATGAAGAGATTTTAGATAATTTTATCAAAATTGCTGAAAATTAATCAGATTTTGCTTCTTTGTCTTTGAAATCTTTAAGCTCTTTTTCACCTTCAATCTTGCCTTTCTCAAATTCTCCTTTGGCTTTACCGAAGGTTTTTGCTAGTTCTGGAATTTTCTTTGCACCAAAAATTAACACTACTGCAATAACGATAATGAATATCCATTCTTGGCCAGCAATGAAATTGGCTAGATTCATTCCAAACATTTCTGTGTCTCTTTAACCAAATTCGGATTTAAGTGTTCAACTTTTTGCGTTCTTTACGCTCAATGAGCATCATGCCTGTAACATACAATGCAATCATAGGTCCTGCAATAAACCACATAGTTACACCACTGCCATCAGGAGTAATAATTGCGCCAAAGATCACAATTATGACAATTGCATATCTGATGTTTTTTCGCCAAAAATCTGCATCAACCATGCCTGATGCAGATATTGCATACATTACAAGAGGAAGTTGAAATGAAAATCCAAATGCTAACAAAAATTGTAATACGAATGTGACAAATTCTATCACATTAAGAAATGTGACCAGCCCTGCAGATTCACCATATCTGTACAAAAATTCTAAGATGTATGGGATTACTAGATTGTAAGAGAATGCACACCCTGTAATGAACAACCCTAGTGCTGGAATTGTAATACTACGACTAACATTGATTTCATTTTCTTTGAGAGCTGGTTTGATGAATCCAACTAATTCTTTGATGATTACTGGCATCCCAACTACAATTCCAACTAGTGCTGCAATGTAAACTTGAGCAAAGAATGCTTGACCTGGAGCTGTTTGAATTAACTGAACATCTTCTGGTACCAAATTCACTTTCATGTGATTTGTGATTTGAGCTGCAATGTTGTTTAGTGGTTCAGGTGTTGGATAGTACAGTGTGGTTTGGCCCACTTGAATTGGTTCAGCATGGAATGTTAGAATGAATGCTGTGATTACTCCAATCACTAAGACAATTCTTAGTAATCTCTTTCTTAATTCCTCAAAATGCTGATTGATGCCATCCAACTCTGACATTTGATCACTTCATGCTTTAAGCTATATCTATTTGCCGGGAATTGGCAATAGTTTTGCTTCAGGCAATCCATCTTCTTTTAGTTGTTCTATGGTAATATTGTCAAATTCTAAGGAAATTATGGCCTTTGTGTTGAATTTGGATTCCATCTCTTTTGCCAAATTTGCAATGTCCTTACTTGAGTAGATTTCTTGTGAATCCTTTAAGAAAATCCTTTCTCCTTTTTCCATCTCTTTTCCACCAAATTTACCTTGAAGGAAACTGGTTATCTCAGGTAGTTCTTTTCTGTCTATGTTGTTATGAAAATAGCAAATTCCTTTTACTGATTCGTAATCATATGCTGTGCCATTTCGATACATGAAAACTCCGATAAAATGTGCTTCATCTTCTGGTTCTCTTACGCATTTTATCTCCCAATTTAGCAAGTTCTCTTCTTTGTAATTGAATCCCTCCATCTCTTCAGATGTGATCTTCCAATATCTTGATCTTGCCATGTTGATTTATCAAAATTCATCTGATATAAATTCCAATATTGCCTAACCGTGGCTAATTTCTAATTGCGGCAATTCATCACCCTTCTTTTATACGTAAAACAAGCATAACATGCGTTGGGAGACCGAATCACTGTTGTACTGAAAACTGAGTATACTGAAAAACTTCGTAATATTCAAGCTAAGATGATTAGAACCTCATCAAAATCAGTCAGCTTCTCACATGTTTTGAATTTGGTTCTAAGTGAAGGATTAAAAAAATACAAAGCATAATTACAACAATGCAATTGTTCATTTACTATCTCTAATCTCAATTAAACATGACAAAACAAGAAAACCCTCTTTATCCAATAGATATTGATGATTATCCAAAACTCTTTGATTATGTTTTAACTGCTGATGGGTTGATTCACTTTCAGTCTTTGAAAAGAAATTATGTTTTAGGAAAAACCTTGACTCAGGATGAATACAATAAACTTCGCTTATTGTATGTCTATTATGCTACTGCAAATCGAAATACATCTGAAGTATTTGCGTGGCAAGATCTTTGTGTGACTCTTGACAATCAAGGAATTATTGAAAAGGAGATGTATCAATCAAAAGAAGATTTGAAAAAACAACAACTCATAACTGAAAATCCATACTATGTCTCAGGTTTATATCGAAAATACACTGAATTTGTAAAAAACAATATGAATTCAAAGTAACCGATTCTGGGCCGGGTAATATCTGCACAACACAAGTCCTCAGAATCGGAAACTTTACTGCTTATTTCAAAATAAGTATAAAAGCACAAAATTATTCGGAAGATAGATTAACCTCGATTCAATTCTGCAAATTATTATGGCAACATACAATGTCCATGTAACTATTGAAAACAAGCCTGGAATTAGTGATCCTGAAGGCGACACCATTCTTAATGATTTAGTCCTAAAAGGAACTCACAAAACTGTGTCCAAAATTAAAACAGCTAAAATGTTAAAATTCACAATCAAAGAAAAAGACAAAAAAACTGCTCAATCCAAAGTTCAAGAAATCTGTGATGATTTACGTATCTACAATCCTATGGTAAGCAAAGTCACGATTGATGTTTTTGACGCCTAGGATTTTTCAGAATCTATGTTATCTAACATTCCATTAATCAAGAGTTTACTGCGTAAAAACTCTGCCAAATTTGTTTGAGTGATGACTCCTACTAGTTTTTCATCTTCAAGAATGATTAGTCTGCGAATATTGTTATTTAACATCTTTTGAACAGCGTCTTCAATTGGTGTGTCTGGACTGACCCATCGAAATTTCTTTGACATGATATCTTCAATTAAAACTGATGATGCTTTTTGATCTTCAGCTGTTACTTTTTGAACAATGTCTCTTTCTGAAATAACTCCTATTGGCTTTTCATCTTTAATTATTACCAAAAAACTGATCTCTTTTTCTTTTAGAATACTTGCTGCATCATGTGCTGTTTTATCATATTCAATAGTTATGACATTTTTTTGCATGATGTCTCGTACATGAGCCATGCGATCACGATTGTATTTCCGCTAATAATTTTTTCTGACTAGACTCAAATTAAATATCGCGAGATCTAATTATGAATGTGAAAGTTGGAGTTGTAGTTTTTCCTGGCAGTAATTGTGATCGTGATATGTATCATGTTTTAACTGATGTCTTTAATCTAGATGCACAGTACTATTGGCATGAAAAATCTCTCCCAAAAAATATTGATGCCGTAATTCTTCCAGGTGGGTTTTCGTATGGTGATAGACTTCGTGCAGGAGTGATTGCTGCTCATAGCCCTATCATTAAAGATGTTCAAAAAATGGCAAAAAAAGGAATTCCTGTTTTAGGAGTGTGTAATGGATTTCAAATTCTAGTTGAATCTGGTCTCTTACCTGGTGTTTTACTCAAAAATGAATCTTTGAACTTTATGTGCGAATGGACAAATCTGGTTGTTGAAAACAACAAGACTCCATTTACAAACCAATTCAAACTACAACAAAAAATTCCAATTCCCATAGCAAATGGTGAAGGAAGGTATTATGTTGATGATAATACTTTGAAAGAATTAAAGAAGAAAAATCAAATCGTGTTTAGGTATGATGAAGTGGTAAATGGTTCTTCAAACAGAATAGCAGGCGTTTGTAATGAGGATGGAAATGTTGTTGGTATGATGCCTCATCCTGAGCGAGCTGTTGAATCAGAAATTAATCCAATTGATAACAAACCATCTTCTCTAATCTTTGAATCTCTATTATCTAAAATGGGTGTTAGTAATTGAGTTTAGAGCCCCAAGAACTAACCGAACTAAAATCCAAAATTGGAAGAGAACCTACTTCTACTGAATTACAAATTATTGCCGCAGAATGGTCTGAACACTGTTCATACAAATCATCAAAACGACATCTCAAAATGCTTCCAATGAAAGGACCTCTTGTTATCACTGAGAAAGGATATGATTCTGGTGTTTTGGATGTTGGTGATGGATATGTCGTTACTGCTCATATTGAAAGCCATAACCATCCTTCTGCAGTAGAACCCTATGGTGGAGCTGCAACAGGAGTCGGTGGTGTGATTCGTGATATCTTGTCTGCAGGAACACGTCCTATTGCAATATTTGATGGATTGCGATTTGGAGATATTGAAAAAGACCAACAAGCAAGATGGTTGTTCAAAAATGCTGTTACTGGAATTGCTGATTATGGAAACTGTTTAGGAATTCCAACAATTGGTGGTGAGGTTGAATTTGACAAGTGCTATGAAAACTATGCACTAGTAGATGTTGCTGCTGTTGGTTTTGGCAAAAAAGAGAATTTGATCAAAAACCATGCCAAAAAAGGTGACATTGTTGTATTGATGGGTGGTTCTACAGGAAGAGATGGAATTGGAGGTTCACAATTTGCATCTGATTCACTAGAATCTGAAGATCGTTCTGCTGTTCAAATTCCTGACCCCTTCATTGAGAAATTAATTATTGAAGCAATTTTGGAGGCAAGAAATGACAAACTCATTCATGCAATGAAAGACTTGGGTGGAGGTGGATTGTCCTGTGCTATCTCTGAAACTGCTGATGCATTAGAGATAGGAATTGAAATGGATGTAGACAAAGTACACACCCGTGAATCTGGCATGCATCCTGATGAGATTATGGTTTCAGAATCTCAAGAAAGAATGTTAATTGTAACTAGTAAAACTAAATTCAAAAAACTACAAGCAATCTGTAAAAAATTTAGAATTGGTTGTTCTGTTATTGGTACCGTAAAGTCTGATAACCAAATGCATGTCAAAAAAGGCAAAAAGACTTTTGCGAATCTTCCTACTGATGTAGTTGCAAATGCAACATTGCTTGATTTACCCTCAAAAGAACCTACATATCTCAAAACTATTGAAAAAGAAAAGAAACTCAAACCAATTTCAGATTATTCTAAAACTATGATGAAACTGCTTTCATCCCCAAACATTGCAAGTAAAATTTGGGTGTATGGACAATATGATCATGAAGTTGGAATTAGAACCGTAGTAAAACCTGGCAGAGATGCATCTGTGTTAAGATTAGATAATGGAAAATTCCTTTCAGTGAAAATAGATGGTAATCCAAAACAATGTTACATTAATCCTAGAGAAGGTGCAATTGGATGCTTTGAAGAAGCATGCAGAAATGTTGTATGCACTGGTGCAAAACCAATTGGAATGTTAGACCATCTTCAATTTGGCAGTCCGAAAGACCCTGAAATATTTTGGACATTTTTAGAATCCCTAAAAGGATTAACTGACTTTGCAAAAGACTTCAAAATCCCTTGTGTTGGAGGTAAAGTGAGCCTATACAATGAAACTCCTGATGGCCCTATCAAACCTACTCCTCTAATCGGTGTCTTGGGATTAATTGATAAAACTCCTCAAATCCCTCAAAGAATCAGTAAAGATGATTGTTTGATAATTGTTGGAGAAACTAAAGATGAACTTGGGGGTTCAGAATACTTTGAATACATCCATAAATTTATTGGAGGAAAATGTCCTGCAGTTGATTTTACTGAGTCAAAGAAAAACATGAAATCTGTTTTAGAAATAATTCCAAAGAAACTCTTGAAATCTGTACATGATTGCTCTAAAGGTGGATTGGCAGTTGCAGTATCTGAATTATCTATGAATAATCAGATTGGCTGTAAAGTGGATTTAGATAAAGTTCCTGCCAAAAAACTAGATGTTGATAGAATTTTGTTTTCAGAAAGCCATTCTCGTTATCTTTTAACATTTGATAAGAAAAACCTCTCAAAAGTTGAAAAAATTCTCAAAAAGAACAAGACGTCTTACAACATTATAGGTCAATTTGGTGGCGAAAAAATCCAATTCACAAAGGGCAAAAAATCGATCATTGATCTAAGAGTTGATAAAGCGCAAAAAACTTGGTTAAATTCGTTAAAGGACTTGGTGCTACATGGATAAACCTCAGCATACTCTTGATGACAAGCCAAAAGAAAATTGTGGTGTTATTGGAATCTATAGTCTAAGTGGAGCTAATGTTATTCCCATGGCAATTGATGCCTTGCGTGCTTTACAACATCGTGGTCAAGAAGCATGGGGTCTTGCAATTCCAAACAAGCCTCCTCTCAAAAGATTAGGTCTTGTTTCAGCTGCATCATCTGAATTCAAATCAATCGCACAAGAATATTCTTCTCCTTGCGTAATTGGACATGTTCGATATTCTACTATGGGTAGAAGCTCACTAGAAAACGCACAGCCTCTAAAAGTAAAGGATCTTTGTGTCGCTCATAACGGAACAATTGCTAATGTTCAAGAACTCTCAAACTTGGTGGGTGGATGTTCATTTACTCCTCAAAATGCTAGTGACACTTTGGTTGCTGCTCAAAGACTTGTTTCATTAATTTCTGAAAATGGACAAATGGGAAAGGCATTGTCTGTTCTCAAAAACGAGATGGTTGGCTCGTATTGTTTTACATTTATCTCTGATGATAATTCTGTTTTTGCTGCACGTGATCCTAAAGGATTTCGTCCAATGGTTCTAGGTCACAAAGAATCTGATGATACTTACATTGTTGCATCAGAATCATCTGCAGTTTCTGCAGTGGGAGCTAAGATGCAACGCAATGTAACTCCTGGTGAACTTATCAGAATGAGCAAAGATGGTATTGACACTGAAATGTTTTCTGATGATCCTAAACGTGCGCACTGTTCTTTTGAATTTACTTACTTTGCTCACCCAACTAGCAACATGGAAGGCACCAACATCTATGTTGCAAGAAAAAACATTGGCAGGTATCTTGCAAAAAAATTCCCAATTAAAGATGCTGATTTAGTTATTCCAGTACCTGATTCAGCAAGACCTGCAGCCTTGGGATATGCTCAAGAACTTGGTGTATCTTTTGATGAAGGATTACTCAAAGACAGATACAGTAAGAAAGGACCACTGCGAAGTTTCATTGAACCTCACCAAACAGATAGAGTAGAAATTAATCGTTGGATTATTCCAATCAGAGAAATTATTGATGGAAAACATGTTGTTGTAATTGATGATAGCCTAGTTAGAGGTACAAGTTCCAAGGCTATTATCAAAGCACTAAGACGAGCTGGTGCAAGAAAAATTAGTATGGTGATTACTTATCCTCCAATCAAATTCCCATGTTATGCTGGAATTGATTTCCCTTCTCAAGAAGAACTTGCAACATTTTCTAATGGGAAAGACCTGAATGATGAAGAAACCATTGATATGGTAAGAAAGGACATTGGTGCTGACTTTTTGGGATACAATGATGCTGAAAATCTTGCAGCCGCAGTTGGAATTCCTGCAGACTCTATGTGCTTCACATGTGCATCTGGAAATTATGATTCTCTTGGGATTACTCCTGAGTTTAAGAGTCGGGAAGAAATCAAAGGAGAAGCAAGTTAGTCATGCAAGCAATTTGGAATGACACAGTAATTGCAGAAAGTGATGACACTGTTGTAGTTGAAGGTAATCATTACTTTCCCATTGATTCAATCAAAAAAGAATACTTTGAGAAAACTGACATGACTAGTTTTTGTGGTTGGAAAGGAATGGCAAATTACTATTCTGTAACAGTAAATGGAAAAACAAACAAAGATTGTGCATGGTATTATGCAGAACCAAATGATGCTGCTATGAAAATCAAAGACATGGTTGCATTTTGGAATGGCGTTGAAGTAAAGTAACCCATTTAATTATTAGAAAAACTATAGGGATTTTGTGAAACAGTACACGGCATTGATTTGTATTGCTGTTGGGGTAATTGTGGTAATGGGAATATTTTTTGGTGCAGATTTTTTCAAATTTTCTGTTGCTACTCAAGACTATGAAATCTTTGTAGATCCTCTTTTGGATGAACAAGGAATGTTTACCATGGGCAGAGTTACAATTCAAAACATTGGTGCTAAACCAATAACAAACCTTCACATTAATTTTGGAGATGGTGATATTTTGGATATCCAAACTCTTAGTGTTGGACAAAAGATCATAGTTTCTCCCCCTCCTGAAAATTCAATGGAATTTGTGATGATTAGTGCTGATAATGACATATTTGTTAACAAGGCTTACCGTGAAATGCCAAAAATGGTAGGTATGATGGGGTCTTAGCAGTTAAATCCTCTAATGACTCAGTAATTTTACTTGGAATTTCTAACTAGTGGAAAGGTAAAGGATCTTTATGATGTTGATGAATCTACCCTTCTCTTCAAATTCTCTGATCGTGTTTCTGCATATGATGTAAAATTCAAACAAGATATTCCTAGAAAAGGTGAAGTCTTGTGCAAATTTGCTGAATTTTGGTTCAATGAACTAGATGTTCCAAATCATTTCATAAAACGTGAATCTGAAAATGAAATTCTTGTCAAGAAAATGAAAATGCTTCCAATAGAATGTGTAGTTCGTGGCTATTTTTATGGCAGTTTAGTAAGCAGGTGGAAAAAGGGAGAAGTCCAAGTCCCTGAGGGAACCAACACTACTCTTGCAGCCCAACTCCCTGAACCAATTTTTGATCCTACCACGAAATCTGAGCATGACATTCCAATTGATAAAAACAAAGCAATTGAAATGAATCTAGTTTCTGAAGAACAATACAATTGGTTAGAAAAAACCTCGATTGAAATTTACAAAAAAATGGCTAAGATTACTGATGATGTTGGTTTTATCTTGGCTGATTTGAAATTAGAGTTTGGAATTCTGGATGATCAAATAACTTTGGGTGACTCTATTGGCCCTGATGAGTATCGTCTGTGGCCAAAAGACTCCTTTGAAGTTGGTAAAATTCAAGAAGCATATGATAAACAACTTTTGCGTGACTGGTTGACTGCAAATGGATATCAAAAACAATTTGATGATGCACGTGATAATGGACAAGAACCAATTCCACCTAACATTCCATCTGAAATTATTTCAAAAATGACAGAACGTTATGTTACTGCATATGAAAAAATTTCTGGTAAATCATTGTAAATGCATTTTTGTGTTCAATGTTGACTAATAGCTAACTTTCAACTCGAATTCTATTTTTAGAAATATCCAAAATCCCGTCCCAAAAACGTATTTCTGGACATATCTTCCCTGATCATCGGTTTTTTGAGATTTTACAAAAAAAATCATACCATTATAAGAATTCTTTATCCAATACAATATCTATTGTAGTGGTCTAATTATTATTGATTGCATTACAATAATTATCGTAGTAATAATGATAAATTTAGTACTATTATGATTTTTTTAAAAGTGAAAAAAAATTGATGCGATTAGACAAAAAAATATGATACAAGGATCTTTTAGATCAGAAACAAACGTAATCTCAGTATGTCTACGTTACTAGAAAAACAAATCAAAGTTAATCGTATTGTTACGACAAGTGTTGAACACGCTCGAGCAATTGAAGACCCTGCACGTGCAAAAATTGTTGAGATATTATATCGTCAAGCTCTCTCCGCTGAACAGATTACGACTGCATTAAAAAAATCTGGATTCAAAAAAGCATTAACCACAATCCGTCATCATTTAGAAATTCTAAAAGAATCAGGATTGATTGAAATTGTCAAAATTGAAGAATCTCGTGGTGCAATTACAAAATTTTACAGTACCTCTACAAAGTTACTTGATTTTGAAACCCCTGAAGATTTTGAATCAAAATATTCTAAAATCATAGACAATACATCCACAAAAATTGAGAAAATTCTCAAAGGACTAACTCCGAAAACTGGAAAAACAAAAGGCAAAAAATCTGAAGAATATTCTCAGTATTTGGTTATGGAGATAATGAACCGTGCCATGACAAATGTACTTGAAAATTCTGGCAAAAAATAATCGTTACACCTAAGTATTTCTTACAAGAAATTCTTGCATGGTTCGCGTATTTTACAGCCAGAAAACTGAAGATCTCATAGAAAAGATGACTCTTACAAATTGGCGTCAACACGTTCAACAACAACTTGGTCAAGAACACCAAGACATGTCTGATAATTGGAAAATGTGTGCAATTGGTGAGAGAATCAAAATTGAAGGTAAAGATCTTGAATCAATAAAAGATCTTTCACCTGAAGCGATCCGACTTGGATATGAGTTTTCAGTTGCAATGCAAGAAAAAGACAACGAAAAAGCATTAGAAATCATTACAAAAATTGAACAACTTCCAACAATATGGAGAAATGAAATTAATGGATGAAAAAGCTGTAAAATTATTTTCTGAAAAAAATCTTGTATACATTGCAACTGTGATGAAAGATGGGTCTCCACAGGTTTCACCTGTTTGGGCAAATTATGAAGACGGTTATGTTTTGGTAAATACTGCTGAAGGAAGAATAAAACACAAAAATGTTTTACGTGATCCTAGAGTTGCAGTTTCTGTTGTTTCAAAAAATAATCCTCTTGATATGACAACAATACGTGGTGTTGTTGAAGAATTGATTCCTGATTATGATTACAAACATGCAGACAAACTTACACAGCAATACATGGACCGTGAACATTATCCATTCAAACGTGATGATGAAAAAAGAATCATACTAAAAATAAAACCAAACAAAGTTTTTGTTTTGCCTGAATTAAAAATGTCAGACTGACAATTTAGAATATTTCAAAATTCGAATTTAGAAACATAATAAATTTAGAATGTAGAAAAAAGGTTGCCTAGACAGCTTAACGTCGACGTTTAGCTGCCTTTCTCTTTGGAGCGGCTCTACGTTTAGTAGCTGCCTTTCTCTTTGGAGCGGCTTTTCTTTTAGCTGCAGTTTTTCTCTTTGGAGCTGCCTTTCGTTTTGCGGCTTTTCTCTTTGGAGCTGCTTTTCTTTTAGCTGCAGTTTTTCTCTTTGGAGCGGCCTTACGTTTAGCTGCAGTTCTCCTTTTTGGAGCTGCTTTCTTAGCTGCAGTTCTCCTTTTTGGAGCTGCTTTCTTAGCTGCATTTCTTTTACGTGCTGCCTTTCTCTTACGAGATGCTGCTGCTTTTGCGGCTTCAGCTGCTTTCTTAGCTGCATTTCTCTTGCGAGTTCTTGCTGCTTTCTTAGCTGCTTCGGCTCTTTTGGCTCTAGACATTGCCATGATTTTTTTCAAAAATGATGTGTGTTATATGGTAAAAGTCACACAATATTATGTAAATAATAGAAAAACTTGACAATTATTTCTGGTTTTTATTTTTCCGATCAACAATTTGTTATGCAAATTAATGCAGTATCAACTGTTGACTGTTCTTTTTGTGGTCTGATAATTATTTTGTACATTTTTTCTTCATCAAATGGGATATCAAACTGAGTTGTTTTTTCTACTGGTTTGTTAGGTTCTAACCACTCTAACAGTAGATCTTTTGATGAAAATTCCCCATAAACTGCCTCATGTTTTTGTTCTTTTTCATCAACAATGTAAAATTGCCCTCCTGATAATAGTGTTCTTTCTTCATCTCCAATGTATTTTGCAGCAATTCCTATCATTACAAATGTGTTTTCTGGTTGTGTTTCTTTATCTCCCTCATGTGTACCTTCAAATGTTATCACATATTCAACTGGACCTACAGTAACTGTTTCTCCTGCATAAGTCTCAATAAAATTAGTCTGATATTGTGTGTACATGAACATTGCAGCCCCCATTGAGACCAATATTCCTCCAATTACGATCACTACGCCTATTCCTGCCACAAAAAGACGTGGTTTTTTTGATATATAGTTGCATACTTTTGCAAAGTCGGTAATTTTATGCCTAATTTTTGGTAAATTAGGAATAAATAATGTAGTTCCCAGATCTGGGAACTAGAAAGGGTTAAATTCCCAAAAGTGGTAAATACATTATGGATAAAACTGTAGTTTTGGGATCAATACTAGCAGTATTTGTAGTGTCTAGTTTGATGATGTCTCCTGCAGTAGCTGCCTCTATCCATGAATTTACGGCAATTGCATTGTCTTTTAGTGATGAATTCAAAGTCAGAATTACTGCAACTACTGAAATTCCACAAGATGGTACTGGTGTTTCATATGGTTATGGTGTTGTTACTGAAGAAAACTTCTTTGATACAATTTTGGTGACTGCTACACACGGTGGATTTTTGGAAAGTGCAGTACAAAATGGACCAGAAGATCCAAAATGGCATAGTCATTATGTGACTCTTACTGATGATGGTGATGTGAATAATGCATGTTCCGGTTTAGAAATTGCAGATATTTCATATCATGCTCCTGGTGAGGTAAAAATTTACGGTGAAAATATTGTATTTGATGGTGTAAAAACACTAGACAGTGTTAATCCTATGACTGGAGAAAGTAATACTTTCGATGGTGGTGAAAACATTGTTGCAATAATCTCATTTGACCTTACTCCTGTCTTTAATGATGGTGAACTCACAAACGTCTGTGTAGATGTTAATGGATTGTATCCAATAAGATAATCCTTTTTGATATTTTATCAAGTCTTAATTTTTCATTGTGATATTTTGTGGCATAAAATCCCCAATAATTTTGGGTTTTTTTCTGGATTTTTTCAACAAAAAACAGGGGTTTAGCTTTCACGCCTAACAATAAAAGATCATACCTGTTTAGCTGGGACATCAGGGTGGTTTGAGGGTTGCATTTCATATCTAGGCACAAGTGTTCAACCCCCCCACAAAACGCCTGATTTTGAAAAAATGGTATTGTGCCTAATTGGGGTAAAATTAGAGGGGGGTTTAACGCCTAGGCATAATTCTATGAAATATGTGGTTTTAGGGATTTTTTCTAAACTCTTCAATTCTTCTAAAACTTGAATGAATATTTCCTATGAAAGAATACATTGTATGCCAAAATAGGGGGGTTTTTGGACAGAAATATTACCTAAAACCCTGGTTTATCTGAGAAATATGTTCTAAAAATTGGAAAAAGGGGACAATGCCCTTTTGATGAAACAAGGTTCTAGATTTACTGCTTTTCTAGTCTAATTGTAATTTTACCTTGTTTTGCAGTGTTTACTACTCTGAGGGCTCTATTCATTACCCCCATTCCAAATCTTGACAATTCTGTTGTAGAAATTGTAAGTTCTCTTGGTTTTGATTTTGATGTTTTTCTTTTCATGATTAGAATAAGGTAATTTTTGATATAAGGCCCGCGTATAACTGATAAATCGTCTATACTCTAGAAAGTCTTCATCAAAAATCTTGCAGTTTTTTCATGCATTTCTGATACTCTGTCCATTGCATCAAACAACTCTTGTTGATTGATATTCCCTTCCTTGTCTAGTACGACATAAACCCCTATCTTTCGCTTACCATCTTCGGTTGTATTTTTGTTGATAGCTTGAATAGTATAGCAATAATCTGCTACTTTTTTCTCAAATTTCGCTTTCTCATCTTCACTAAACCCCAAATATCTTGCAATCTGATTATTTTTCATATTTACTTTAGAACCGATTACCAAAACACCTTGTTGCGCCTTTGGTTCAAAAATTTCTACAGGTACCCCTGCTGGACCTGCGTGTTTTACTAGAATTTGAAAAGTATTTTCTGGATTTTTAATATCTTCAAATTTTAATCCTTCATGAATTAACCATCTTTCCACATTATCTCTCATTCTTGACGCGTTCATTACAAATTATTCAAAGTGGTTCTATATGATTCTAAATCATTTGATCACAGTACTGAATTTATAATATTTCTAAACTCGAATTTTGAAACATTGTAAATCTTTACTTGTAAAACATGCATTTTATGCTAAACATTTACTCTGAAACCAGGACCAAACTCAGGTATGAGTGATGCAATAATTGCATTGAAAACTAACCCTGCAACCATTAAAGCAAGTCCTACATACAAACAATTTTTTGCTTTTTTTGGATCATCTTTACGTATGATGAAATATGCAACGATTCCTCCAAGTATTCCAAAAAAAATCGGCAACAAAAACCATAGATTACTTCTAGGTCTTTCAGGATGGGACATTTTCTTAAAATTATTTTGCAGTAGCTGCTTTTTTCTGTAACTGTGTAATCTCTATTTCCACAGTTTCTAACGGATCTTCTACTTGATTTCGTTTAATTGAGAACATTTTTGGTTTCTCAAAGTCATCTGTACAATCTGGACATGCATAAACAAGTACTCTGTGTTCGTTTGGTGCTTTTGGGTTTGATAATCTTGGGTAATACACTAGTCTTGCGCTACAATCAACACAATATCTGTTGGCCCTTCTAGTTCTGACCAATGTAAACCTCCTGCATTATTCTAAATATGCGATCATCTATTAGATCTATGTTGTCTAATAGTGTAAACCAATTACTGTCAACCGATCAATATTTCTAAATTCGAATTTAGAAATATTATTTTTCTATACTTGTGGTTATGTTACTAGTGTCAAAATAAAATGTTTCAAAACTCGAGTTTAGAAATAAGTGGCGCCGCCCATCAGACTTGAACTGACGACCGTCCGATTAACAGTCGGATGCTCTACCACGCTGAGCTAGGGCGGCAACATGTTTGTACCTTGACAAAAGTGATTTAATCCTTGCGACTATACAATTTAGACCAAAGTTGTTAGTAGTTTAGTTAAATTTTGCAAAAAATTCTTTAATTTCTTTTGAATGACTTTCTACCAATTCGATTATTTCCAGGTGTTCATCTGCAGTAGGTTCTCTTTGATGCACAACTTGAAATGCACTAAGTGCTGAACCCACCATTTCTCCAACAAAAAAACCGCACAAGAAATCTCCAATTTTTTCACAATTCCAAATCTCACCAACTCTTGGAGATGCTCCTGATTTTTTGTATAATTCCAAAGTCTGCAGAATTAGGTCTGTTGTTTGTTTAGAAAATTCAGGATCTAGGGTCATTAGAAAAACTAGAATCTATTTTTCTATACCTTTTTTCTTTTCATAGACGTAGATGCCGTCTAGGAAAACTCTATGATCTTTATTTTTTACTTTAGTTGTTAATTCAATATTTGCAGCAGTTTGTGTAATGTCTGTCCAAACTTCGCCAGTAAGAAGTACGTCTTCTCCTTTTGGAATTACTTTTGTATTTCCCATAATGTGAGTACTTCTTGGTGCTCTTTCACCTTGGAAATTCTCAATTAGAATTTTTTTACCTTCTACTTTCACTGTAATTGGAAAGTGTGCAAAGACTACTTTCATTTTTATTGTATATCCTTCTACTAGACCTTCGCAAATATTTCTAATAATTGATCTTGCAGTGTGTAATATTGCATAGTCTCTTTTTCTCTCACCAATTGTTTTGAGATTTACTTTGCCATCTGCAATTTCAATTTTTACTGGAATGTTTCTGAAATTTTTGTGAGTTTTACCTAGTGGTCCTTCAAATAATAACATGTTTTTGTTTTGTGTGACTGTTACTCCTTCAGGAATTTCTACCTGATCTTGCATTTTTTCAAGTTGACTAGTAGACATATCCTATCAAAAATCCTCCAATTCCTTTTTGTGTTGCTTCATGATGAGACATTACTCCTTGATTAGTAGTAACTAGAAGCATTCCTCTATCATATGCTGGCAAATACTGTTGTTCCCAATTGTTAAATTCGTCTGTCTTTACTTTGAATCTTGGTGAAATTGCTCCACACTTTGTAATTTTTGCCAATAATTTGATTTTGAATTTTCCCCCTCTTTTATCATCAATGTGCTCAAACTCTCCAATGTATCCGTCTTTTTGAAGTGTTTTGAGAACTTCAATTCCTAATTTTGAAGTTGGAAGAATTGTACATTCACCTTTTCTTCTTGTTTCATTATTGTATAATGTAACGAATAGATTTGCTAAAATGTTAGTTGCTGGCATATTCTATCACCGATTTTTCCTAAATCCTAAAGATGTTGCTACTTCTCTGAAGCATCGTCTACATATCATTAAATCATATTTTTGGATAACTGCTGTATAATCTCCGCATCTTTTGCACCATCTTGATCCTCTGCCAAAGTCATGCTTTTTTCTTCCAGTAAATTCGTATGATCTATCTTTTGCCATTATGCTACCGTCACTCCAAACTCTTTTACTAGATAATCCTTTGCTTCTTGACTTGTGATAATGTGAGATTTTCCAACACTTGCTTTGTGTTTACTTCTTGTTCTAATTCCATAACCTGGTCTAGTTAGTGTGACTGAAATTCCAAGACCTAGAATTCCTATTGATGGTTCGTATTTTACACCTGGAATATCGATATGTTCTCTAATTCCAAATGAATAATTTCCAAAGTTATCAAAAGCTCTTCCATTTACTGTATTTCCCTTTGCTTCAAGCAATCTTTTCAATAATGCTTTAGCATCATCGCCTCTAATTGTTACTGCAACACCAATTGGTTCGCCTTTTCTAACTCCCCAATCCCTTTGTGTCTCTTTTGCATTACGTGCTGATGGTTTTTTACCTGAAATTTGCTCTAAAGCTCTACTTGCAATCTCAATCACATCTCCTGATTTTCCAACTCCCATGTTGAGAACAACTTTCTCTAAGGAGATTTTTTTCATTGGGGATTCTGTTGTTTGAGACATATTATCACTTTAATTGAATTACTGGTTCCTCTTTTCCAATTGGCATAATGATGTCTGCTGGAATTTCGATTTTTCTATCTCCTAAAGATAGAATGACTCTTTTTGGAAGAATGAATGTACCTTCTTCAATACTTTCAATCTTTCCGATTTGTCCTGCGTTAATTCCACGTGTTACTAATCCGTGATTACCTGATTCTAATTTGATTACTTCAAGAATTTTTTGATCTGGTACTTGTATTAAACACACATCACCAACACTTACTTTGGTATCTGAAATTGTTGAACGTCCATCATGGAATCCAATTTGCATTTTTCCTTTACTAATTGTAGTTTTACTTGTAACTCTTACAAGCTTCTTTGTTTTTTCTGATTCGTTAATTTTGATTGGTTTTAGTAATTTACCATCTGTTGGGACAAGACGATAAATATCTGAAACATTTTCTAGTTCAACTACGTCCATTAATCCAATTGCATGATGTAATGATTTTCTAACAACACCGTCAATCTTTACCTTTCCAGTATAGATTGAAGTCTTTGCTTCTCTAAGACTTGTTACAATTTTTAACATGTCTCTTAGGAACACTGCTGTTGGAACTGCATGATGTTTTTTGTGTGGTCCTGGTCTTGTTGTGATTACAAATCTCTTGTCTTTTCTGGCAATGCCCCAGAATTGAGGTGCCATTTGACGTTTGAGTTTTTTACTACCTGAAATACTTACCATTAATTCTCATCTTCCTTTTCTTCGGATTTTTTCTCTACTTTTGTTTCTTTAGGCTCTTCTTTGGCCGGTTTTTCTTCTGCTTTTGGAGTCTCTTTCTTTGGTTCCTCTTTTGCTGGTTTTTCAGCTGCTTTTGGTGCTTCTTTAGGCTGCTTTCTTGGGTCTTTACCCTCGAGTTTTGCTATTCTCCATTTGTCTTCTGTGTTTAATGATGTGACTAGTAAGTTTGAAGTGTGAATGAATACATCAAATTTGTCTCCTTTTGTTTTTTCTTTCTTTACTCCTTCAATTGCAACACTACTTTTCGCTGTAGATACTTCTGCAACTTTACCATCTACTCCTTTGAATTCTCCTCTAAGAATTGTAACACTGTCTCCTTCATTTACTCTGACACTTCTCTTTCCATATTTTTTCTGAAGATCTTTTGATAGTGCACTACCAAGTTGTTTACTTTTTGTTTGGTAAGATGCACGATAAATCATCTTGTTACGCATTTTAGTTGGTTTCATTTTCTTATACCACCATTGATGCCAAGTTAGCTACTCTTGGCCATTTTTCTGAAGCTTCTGCTGCTACTGGTCCTTTGATGTCTGTTCCTTTTGTTTCTCCTTCTGGAGTGATCAACACTGCTGCGTTGTCTTCAAAACAAACTCTTACACCGTTTAATCTGCGAACTGGATACTTTTGTCTAATTATAACTGCACCATACACTTGTTTTCTTAATTCAGCTGGTCCCTTCTTTACAACAACATTACAAAAGTCACCAACTGATGCTGAAGGCAATCTTGATGCTCTTGTTCTATGTCTTGGAACATTAATTACTTCTAAAATTTTTGCACCAGAATTATCTGCACACACAATATTTGCCCCTACTGGAATTACTTTAGTTACATATGGGCGGAATTCTTCTACTCCTTTACCTGCTTGTTTTGCCATTATGATCTAACCTCCACAACAACATATGATACTGATTTTGATATTGGTCTGCATTCTGCAGTCAATACATTGTCTCCTGATTCAACATCAATACATCCAGGAACATGAGCATGAATACTGCTCTTACCTCTTGCATATCTCTTGAATTTGTTAAAGTAAACTGGTGCATCTTTTTGCAAAGTGATAGTTTGTTTTGCTTTACTTCCTGTTACTTTACCATCAAAGAGTTTGCCTCTAATTGCTAATTCTCCGTGGAATGGACAGTTTTTATCTTCACATTCTCTTTTTGGTTCTTTTACTTTTAATCCGATGTTTCTAGTCATGCCTTTCCTCCAATTCTATCAAATGGTCTTTTTGCAATTCTGGACCCTTCAACAATAACATCGTTACTATCAATTGAGAATTTCCAATTGCTTGTTGATTTTGCAATTGATTTCATTCCATTTTCTGTGTTAATTGTAAACATTGATTTTGTTTCATTTTCAATTCTTCCATTTAATCCTATAACTTGTGGATTAGTTGATTGTACAATCTCTGTGTTTAATCCGATAAATTCATGTGATGTGATGTTATCTGCTGTAATCATTTCTCTTTCTTCATCTCGTTTAGTCTAGTCAGCATTCTTGCAATGTCGTGTCGTATTGGCTTTAGTTTTCCACTTTCTTTTCTGAGTGTTCCTTTAGCTGCATCTACTCTAAGTTTTCCAAGTTCGCTTCTTGATTCTTGGATCTTGCTTTTTAGATCTTTTTCATTTAGTTGTTTAATTGTCTTCATGCTGATTCTGGTCATTTGAGTTTGGCCTCCTCTTCTTCTAATGTTTCAAGATCTTTCATCTTCTCTTCTTCTATTGCAATTTGTTCAGATTCTGTTCTTGCTTTCTTTTCTGCTGCGGTTTCATCTCTCATCTTGCCTGTCTCTGCATCTTTGACTTGTTTTGCTTTCTTTGGTTTCTCTGCCTTCATTTCAAACTCTGGAACAAATTTTTCTTTTCTTGCTATTCTAATTCTAATTCCGATTAATCCCATTGCAGTTCCTACATGTGCAATATCTTCTGCAACAATTACTTCTGCGTGATGACCTGCTCTTGGTAAAATTCCTGCTGTGTGTTTTTCAAATGCAGAACGGTCTCCTCTTAGTTTACCTGAAATTGTAATTTGAACTCCCATTGCACCATTTTCCATAATTTGTTTTAGAGTCCACATGGTTGCTCTTCTAAACGCGGTACCTCTTTCAAGATGTGAAGCCATTCTGTTACACATCACGCTTGGTGATAATTCTGGTTTCTCAATCTCTACCACTGAAATTTGTGGGTTCTTTAATCCAAAGTCTGTTGCTAATTTGTCAGTAAGGTCTCTAATTCCTGAACCTTTTCTTCCGATAACTATTCCTGGTCTTGTAACATGTAATGCAACTCTAGTACCTGTTGGCGTCTTTGAGATTTCTGCATGTGAAAATCCTGCTTCTTTGATTGCGTCTCTAAGATAATCTTTGAGTAGCATCATGTTGTAGTTGTCTTTGATTACGTTTTTCACAGATGACATTTCTAAATCTCCTGAGCCACCAACTCTACATGTGTTAATACATTGTTCTTTGGAGTTGCTCTTCCCATTGCTCTTGGGATGAATCTTTTTACAATCACTCCTTTGTGAACTGTTGCATTTACAATCTTTAATCTATCTAAATCCATTCCTTTGTATTCTGCATTTGATTCTAAATTATCTAAAACTTTGATGAATTCTCTTGCTGTTTTTTGTGGGTAACGTCCTGACATCATTCCTGGGTCTGCTTTGTGTCCTACTTGGTTTTTGTATCTTCTAAATGCAACTGCTCTGTCTTTGTTTACTACTGCTTGTAAGTAATCTCTTGCTTTCTCAATTGATAGTCCTTTGATTGCAACTGCAACTTCTCTTGCATGTTTATGAGACATGTCTTTTTCTCTAACTGAAGAACGTACATGTCTTGTTGCATCATAATTTTGGAAAGCGTAACCGAATCTACCCATAATAATCACTTCAATGGCACGTAAAGGCTGGATCTTGATGCACCTACACCAGGTGCACCGTGTGAAACCTTTCTGTTTGTTATGACATATTCTCCCAAGTAATGACCAATCATTTCTGTTCTGATTGTAACTGGTCTGAATTCTTTTCCTGAGAAAACATTTACTGTAACATCTACCATGTATGGTAGGATAATTAAATCTCTAACATGAGTCTTGATTGGGTTTTTTAATTTGCCTGCTTTTGCTGCTTTGATCTCTTCAATTAGTTTTCTTTTACCATCGGTAATTCCTCTAGTAAGAGATCTTCTTTGTCTTGCATTGAATAATTGGAATAATTTTTCTAATGACATGTTGTCAAGTTCTTCTTTTGGAATTCCTCTATATGCAAATTCTTTAACCATTTTTGTTCTTCACCTTCTAGCTCCCTATTATAGCATTCCTATCTTTGTTGCGAGGTCTCTTGCTTTTTCTGTATTTTCGAACTGGACAAATGCTTTCTTACCGTAAATGGTTCTTGCTGTGTTGACGTTCAGGACTTTTTCATTGTATAATGTGTTAACTGCTTCAGAAATTTCTGGTTTGCTTGCTGATCTCTCTACTATGAAACAAATCTTACTTTCATTTTCTACCATTGCAAATGTCTTTTCAGTAATGTATGGTTTGAGTATGATTTTACTTGCTTGATCTACATTCATTGTACTTTCGCCATTACCTCTAGATGTGTTGATTTTATTTTTCCAATCTCTTCAATTGCAGATTTGGAATAAACGGTTAATCTAATTGGGTCTGAACCCGGAGCTAAGTCTAATACGCTCAAATCTTTGACACTTGTTGCCTCTACACCTGGTAGTGCACCAATTGCTTTTGAAATATTTGATGCATCTTTTGTTACAAACAATACACTTTTTCCAACTTTCTTACTTCTTCCTCTAAGTCTTGATTGTCCAGAACGTGCTTTTCTTGTTTCTAATCTTTGTACATCTTGTGTTAGTTTTAATGAATCAAGTATTTTGGATACTTCGCTTGTTTTAGATACTGATTCAATATCATCTGAAACTACAATTGGGAATGATTCTATTCCTTCTACTTTATGTCCTCTTGATTCAACTCTATCTTTTGATGCAGTTGCAGCAATTGCAGAACATAATGCTAGTTTCTTTTCTTTTTTGTTTAATTTTTTGTAGATTACTTTCTCAACAATAGGTGGGTGTGCTTGTCTTCCTCCTCTAGTTGATGCAACTTCTGCACCTTGTCCTTGTCTTCCACCACCTCCACCTTGTGCTCTAGCAACACGAGATACACCTTGACCTGTTGGTGGATCGTTAGAGTCTGCAACTACATCTTGTCCTGCAGTTGGGTGTCTTCCTTGTGGTTGGAATTTGTGTGATGTAAGATTAGTGAAAGCTTTGTGAATTAATTCTCTTCTAAATGGTGTAGAAAATACTGCTGGTAACTCTACTTCGCCATCTTTTGTTCCAGTTGTTGTATATACTGCTGTCTTGGTCATACTACTACCTCCAAGATATTTGGTTTGTTGACTTTGTCTGGAACATTTCTGATTTGACTTCTTAGTTTGATTAGTCTTCTATATGCTCCAGGAACTGAACCTTTTAGAACAATAAAGTCTCCTTTAACTAAACCAAAATGTTTGAACCCTCCATCTGGATTGATTTTTAATTTATCATCATCAGTGTTACCCATAATCATAATTCTTTTGTCATATTCTACTCTTTGATGGAATCCGAACTGTCCTGCTCTTGGAACTGTATACATGACACTTTGTGGTGAGATTGGACCTAGTGAACCAACTTCTCTAACTGTCTTTCTTGATTTGTGTTGTTTCTTTTTTACGTTCCATCTTTTCAAAACACCTTGCCATCCCTTACCTTTTGTTATTGCTGCAACGTCAACACTTGCGCCGGTTTCGAAAATCTGATCAATCTTAATTTCTTTTCCAAGTAATTCTTTGACATGTGCAAATTGTTTTGGAATGTCTCCTCCGCTTACTGAAGCTTCAAAGATGTATGGTTTCTTTTGCTCAAGTCCTGCAGCACTTGGAGATATTGCAACAATTGCAAAAATCTCTTTAATCTTTTTCAAACTTTTTTCTGCATTATCTAATGCATTTTCTTGTTTGTTCTTTAATGAAATTTCTTTGGCGATGCTTTTTGGAATATCTTCTGCATAAACATCAAACTCTGCATGTAATCCGTCATGATCTTTTGAATAACCTCTAATTCCTAAAATCAATACTGGTGGTGTAACTAGAACTGTTCCAAGACTTACTAGTTGTTTTCCTGCATTGGGCACTTTTTCACGATCATCAATACTGACAATCTGAACGCATCCTGCTTTGAAACCACAATGAGCTAATATTTTTGGCTCTTCTGAATCTAACTTTGGCCATGCTCTGATTCTTGCCTCCATGCTTTTAGCACGTACTCTAGGTGAATACGCAAGGCTTCCTCTACGTGGTGAATGTCTTTTTCTAGCACCCATGACTAAATCGCATCATCGATTGCCCTCTATTAAACCATGTGAGACCTGGTTAACCACTAAAAAAATACTAGTTAACCAACTGTGCCTAAAAATCAAGGATTTAGAACTTCATTTAACATATTCCAAATTGTAATTGTACCGATAACAATACCTGCAGCTCCCACTCCAATTGCTAATAACAAAAAATTTTTTCTTTCTGCCATGATTATGATACACTTTGTGCATTAATTATTGATAATGTTCCAAGTAATGCTTCTTCTAGTCGTACTGTTTGTGTAGCTTGGTTTGGAAAAAAGTTTAGTGACTTTGCATTTTGTACATTTTTCATCTTTCCACCTAGAATTTCATGAATTCCTTTCTCAGGAGAACCAAATACTACAAGTGTTGGCTGATCTGACTTTGTATATTTTGCAATTTGTTCTTTTGTTGCAGTTTTACCCTTTCTTGATGTAAGAATTATGTTCCCTTTCCATTCTGATAACAATGAAAACAGGTTTGAACGTTCTTTGACGGTATATCCCCAATAATCGGGTGCTTCATTTCTGTTGATTTCTTTAATTGAAAAGTTTGGATGTCCTTCCTTGAATTGTACTGTCACTCTTTTTCCCATTAGTGTTTTGCCAAAAAATGGAATCAATTGGTTGATTCCAACATCAACAAATCGTTTTCCTTTGACACTTACTACTATTCCCTCTCTTACATCTCCTTTGTTTATCTTCTTTGGATTTGCTGGTGTAGCGTGACTTGGTATTCTCAGTGGTTGTAAAACTCCTGCAAACTTCAAATCATTTACTTTTGAAAATAATCTTCGTCTCAAAAATTGTGGAGTTTCTAAATATTTCAGAATCATTACCATGAGATTTCCATCTTGTTTGTTGTTTCCTTCTTGGTAGACATAGATTGTCTCAATTTTGAAAATTGCACATGCTCTTGCTAGAACTGAAATTTTTCTAGTCTTGTCTATCTTTAATGATTCATCTGATAGTGAAGATTCTGGAATTGCAACAGATAATTTCAATATAATCGAGTCTCACAAACAGATAAAATAATTAGTTCTTGTCGTGTGGATAGTTTTGTTTTGCAGCATTTGCATAATTTGCAACCTGCTCTTCTGAAACTATTTCATACAACCCGCTATCTGTTTTGATATGTGCCATTCTGATATGACCAGTTCCATCTTTGTCTTCACTTGATAGATAAATTCCTGCAGCTGCTAATGCAGATGCATCATCTAATGAAAGATCATTCTTGTATGTTTTTTCTAAAAAGTCAGTTACTTCATCAGAACCTGAACCAATTGCAATTGCATCATATGAGATGTATGTTCCACTTGGGTCAGTCAAATACAATTGTGGCTTACCTCCAACAACTCCTCCAAGAATTAGTGCAACACCAAATGGTCTTACACCTGCATATTGGGTATATTGTTGAGATTGATCAGCTAAGTGTTTAGCAATTGTTTCAACTTCTACTGGTTCATCGTAAATCATTTTGTTACTTTGAGAAAAGAATCGTGCATTGTCAACTTGACTTCTTGCATCTGGAATGTATCCTGCTGCAGCAACTCCAACATGATCATCAATTTGGAAAATCTTTTGTGCTGTTTTAGAAATTTGTAATTTTCTTGGTTTTTCTTCAACTGCAATTACGATACCATCTTTACACTTTACACCTACTGCAATTGTTCCTCTTCTTACAGTCTCAATTGCATATTCGACTTGGTATAATCTGCCGTCTGGTGAGAACACTGTAATTGCTCTATCGTAACCTTGTTGTGCAGGAAGCATTTGATTCCAATGCTTTGAAAGTTTAATTTAAGTCTAGCCTATCTGTTTTACCGTGAAATTCAAAATTGAATTTTCAGGACATGAAAATATTAGATCAAATCACCAAAAAACCATAGAGATTACAAAAGAGTCTCATTTGACACCTCAGGGTGATTGTATTGTTGGTGTAAATGCAAATCACGCATGCGCGGATTTACCACAAGATCTTAAAGAGAAATTAAAAAACCCTGATTCAAAAATTACATTTTCTATTGATGTGGGAGAACATAATTTCACCATTGAAGGAAAGGGTCATCCTGATCTTATTCTTACACATGATGAAGATATCGTGATTCGAAAAAGCGACTTTGTTTGTCCTAGAACTTTGGCTGTTAAATGTGACAAAGCATCTGATTTGTTACCCCGAGAAATGGTTTCTATGTTACAAGATCCTAAAACTAAAGGCACCTTTACAATTACTGTTGATTAAAACTGTGACAATTTTATAGTGATTAATTGTATTTTGATCATGGGCACGAAAACTAATCTGTTTATTTTAATACCTCTAGCTGCATTTGCTGCAATAATTCTTGGGTCAGGAATGTATATGACATTGTGCAAAAACGCTCTTGTCCCTCTTCCTTGCTGAATAATTTCCATCTTTAGTTAATTCTGATTTATCATGATTTTCTTAAGACATAACAAATACGATCTTTTATGGCAAAACCGACTGTTGAATTACCTATTTCTAAAAAACCAACAGATGCTGAACTAAAAAAACTCAAAGATTATTTCAAAGAAATGCCTGTTGATGAAATTCTTACTGGACTCAAATTTGCTAAAAATAGATGGTCTGCCAAAGATGCCGGAACTCTAAAGGTCGGAAGAAAGAGCATTATCCAAAAAGAAGTTCATTCTGTTACCACTGAACAAGCTCAATGGAGATTAAAAAACTGGAAGATGATGATTGCAAACTATAGAAGAAGAGGATACAGTTATCCTACAATTTCTAGAATAAAGAAAATTCTAGTTCAAAAAAGTAAAAAGAAATCAAAGTGATTCAAATCATTGGTGTTCTAAAACAAATCTCTCCATACACATTAAGACAATAAGTAAACAACAACACAAATCCAATAATTACTGGAGGTGTAAAAATTAGAAAATACGTCCGTGTTTTCATATTTCTTAACTGATCAAATATTCCCATTTTTGTCACTATTGACCATTGAATTGAAGATTCCATCTCTTTGACCATCTTCTAATCATATAAACTGCAATTGCGTATGTGATTGCACTATGTACTATTATCAATGAAATTCCCAACTCCGTGTTTTCTCCCAAAAGTGCATATCCCCAATTAAACCCGGTTTCTTCCGAGAAGACTTTTGCTGAATAGATAGAATCTTCTTCAAACGGATATACTACCATTTGAATTACTGTTGAAATTCCTGCCCATGCAAGCATTATTGCCATATACCATCGAAATCTTTTGACTCTGTATGATGCAACAATGTCTGCTATTGGAATAAAACAGAAAATTGTTTGCCATGTCATACTTACAGGTCCTTTGGCTGGCATGAATTTTTGAAATTATGATTGCTATTTAGCTTTACGAAAGAATTGTTTGTACAAAAAGAAAAGAAAAAGTGGAAATGATTCCTACTCGACGTTTATTTCGCCTTGCATCCATGGATGCAATTGACAATAGTAGTAGTATTCTCCTTTGGCATTAAATGTGTAAGACCATTCATCGCCACCAGACATGAAACCACTATCAAATAATCCGTCTTCATCATTAGGTGTTGGTGTTTCTGCCCCTGTGGAACTAACTGAAGTTACTGTGTGTGGTAATGTGTCGGAATTAACCCATGTTACAGTGTCTCCTAGATGAACATGTAGATTAGCTGACATGTAACACCAATCATCTACCTCACATCCTGGTACTCCAGAACCTTTTGGTATGTCAACATGATTTGGTGGTAATTCTTTCATTACTGGAATACCACTGTCAGACATTGCAGCTACTGCAGCAAGTTCTGCATCTTCAATCACTTCATGAATTTCGTGTAAAACATGTTCTGCTGAATCATTGCCTGAATTGTAGACATTGATTTGATTTCCAACATCTTCTACAAGTTCTGATGAAATGTAAAGTGATGTCAAACCACTGTGAACTGCAATCACTCCTGCTATAGTGTCTTCAGCAGATAGTTCATTCAATTCAAATTTGTGAAGATATTCATCAAGTGCTCCTATGAACTCAGGATTGACATTTTGTGGTTCCGCTGTCAAGTGAACTGACTCAACTGCATCTGCTCCTGATAGTTTACCTGAATCGATGTGACCAATGATTACATCTACTCCTTCAATAAGATCAGATGTGATGTATAGTCCAACAAAACCATCATGTACTTCTTTGATTCCATCAATAGCTTCATCAGCTGAAATCTTGCCCTTCTCGAACATGTGAATGACTTCGTCCAATGCACCTTGATACTCAGGATTGACATTTTGTGGTTCAGCTGTCAAGTGAACTGACTCAACTGCATCTGCTCCTGATAGTTTACCTGAATCGATGTGACCAATGATTACATCTACTCCTTCAATAAGATCAGATGTGATGTATAGTCCAACAAAACCATCATGTACTTCTTTGATTCCATCAATAGCTTCATCAGCTGAAATCTTGCCCTTCTCGAACATGTGAATGACTTCGTCCAATGCACCTTGATACTCAGGATTGACATTTTGTGGTTCAGCTGTCAAGTGAACTGACTCAACTGCATCTGCAGTATTCAAAGAACCATTGTCATGTAGAGCAAGTTTTTCTCCTACACCGTCAATGATGTCATTTGAGATTTTAGCATCAACATATGCATCATGTACTTCTTTGATTCCATCAATAGCTTCATCAGCTGAAATCTTGCCCTTCTCGAACATGTGAATGACTTCGTCTAACTGTGCTGGAAACTCTTCATCTGCATTATTTGCAGAAGGTACAATCTTACTTACCTCATGTTCATCATGATCATCTGAATGAGTTTTTTCTGAAACAACTGAAGGATTCAAAAATGTTTTGAACCAATTTGTTTGATATGCTTCTTTTCCACCTGGATAATCTGAACATAACACCAATCCACAAATGTCGGTACTAGAACCATATTGTGATGTTCCTACGCCTTTTCCTTTTAGAGCTTCAGCATTTGGAATAACATTTGTTCCAACTATACCAACAATCATGATTGCTGTTATGAAAACAACCATACTTGTTTTAGACATGAATGGTACAAATGATAAAGTGTACTTAATCTTGTGTCTATTTCTGAATCTTTATTCTAATAATGTAGAATCAAAAAATTTTCTGTTTAGATGAAAATGTCTGTTTTCTTCTCAACAATTTGTTGTTTGAGAGAATCTGGAACGTCTGGAATTGATGCTTTTGTTTGACCAGCAATAACTCCTTGTGCTTCTTCTAAGATTGCCAATGTATCTGCGTTGGTTTCTGGACCGACGCTCATTGAATCTCCTAAGTCTACTGATGAGCCTGACATTACATCTCCAAGTACTGATGACAAGTCTTGCATTGACGCATTTGCCTCTGGCATGATTCCATTAAGTGATGGAGCTAATCCCTTGATTATTGACATACATGGACTGAGTGTGACTACTACATCTCCTAGTTCTGATACTGTATCTAGTCTAAGTTTGACTTGCTCCATTGAAAGTTTGGCACCACTTACCATGTTTTTCATCTTTCTTACTTGGGCTAATTCATTTGCGTATGCTTGAGCATAGGCATTTTTGTTACTTTTATGAGCACTGACTATTTTTTCAAAAATTTGATCATGTTTTACTCGTAATTTTTCATTAATTCCTTCTAATTTTGTTATTTGAAATTGTAATTTTTTTTGTGCAAAGTCGATTTTGTTCTTTAGTGGCTCATCAGGCTTTACTTTTCCCATGACTTTTTGGGAAATACTTTCTCCCCCTGTGTTGTTCCAAGAGTTACTTAGCATGTCTGATTCTCGATATTGGTCAAAAATTTTGTTTTAAAGAGATTTGTCACCCTAGCTAGTGTAACTGGAGTGACAGATAGTTGTAGTTACACTACCCAAAGGTAAATGTGAATATCTGGAATCCCTTACCCTTGACTTTTAACTCCAATACATGGGATGCACTCTCTTCATTGGTAATGATGTTGTATAGTCCTGGTTCAGAAACACTTAGAGTATTTCCAGATATAATGTCATTGCCAGAGTATTGCACTGGTAATGCTTCTCCATCAAGATAAATCTCTAGTTCTGCATTATTTGCAGTCACAATGTTTACCTCTTTTGCATTATACAACAATTTAATTTCTCCTTCCTCAGAAATCAATTCCATACTGTCTTCATGGTTTTTCCATGTTCCAATTGGGTAGAATTTGTGTAATTCTATTTTATCTGACTCTTCATACACAACTGTTTTTTCTGGCTGGAATCCTTCTTCACTACCTAATTGATTTCTGTTTTGTGCAAAGTAATATCCAAAGTATAACTCTGGTGTTCTAAACAATGTATGTTCAAACTCTTCAATGTCAACTAATGATAAAGCAGATGCCATTTGAATTCCTAATGAATCAGATCTTTCTTTGATTAATTGTTGAATAATTTTTTCAGTTTCTTGATATCCTCCTTCTCCTATGTGATCATATCTAATGTAACCTTCATGATCTGCAATGTATTTTCTTGGCCAGTATCTGTTTTCAAACGCTTTCCAAGTTTCCATATCGTTATCCATTACAACTGGATAGTTGATTCCGTGTTTTTCAATTGACATTTGTACATTTTCAGGGACTTTTTCAAATTCAAATTCTGGAGAATGTACTCCAACAATTAACAATCCTTGATCAGAATATTTGTCATCCCAAGCTGTGATGTATGGTAAAGTTCTGATACAATTAATGCAACTATATGTCCAAATGTCATATAGCACTACTTTGCCTTCAATCTCTTGTGCTAATTCTTCAGGAGTTGTATTCAGATAGTGGGCAATTCCTACTAAATCAGGTGCTTTTTTGAAGCCTGATTTGTCTATTTTACTAGCAGAATTTGCACTATCAAAGTTATTGGCTGTTTGAATATTGTTTTCAATTGTAGAAAAAACAATACTTGTAATTCCTATTCCCACGGCAATCACAATTCCTAAAATTAATGCGGTTTTAATTTCTGATTTCATTTGATCACCCTAGTAACACCAGTTCGTTGAGAAGAGGAAAGTTTGCAATATATGCTAATTGATTTGTAAAAACTAAAACTCCTAACACAATAATGAATCCTCCTAAAATTATGTTATAATATTTTAGATGTTTATTCATTTTTTTAATGAGTCTTGTTCCTCTTGAAAGAAACACTCCCATCAGAATAAATGGAATTCCTAATCCTAGAGAATACATCAACATTATGTTTAGTGCATGAGCTGGAGTTGCTGCTGCTAAAGTCAAAATTGTCCCTAATACTGGACCGACACAAGGAGTCCATGCAGCTGCAAATGCTAATCCAAAAATAAATGAAAATGGATAACTAACTTTCATTCCTTTTGGAATAATTTTTCTCTCTACGTTCAATTTTCTGATTTTTATTGAAAGCATCAAAAACACTCCAAATGAAATAATTATTGTTCCTCCTATCATGTTGAATGTGGATGTAAATTCTTCACCCACATTTGAAAAAATACTGTTAATTATTACACTGTAAATTGCAAATACTGTTGTAAATCCTAACACAAAGAAAATTGTATTGAAAATGATATTTGATCTACTGATTACTTTTGTAGTTTGATTTCCATTTTGATTTAATTCTGAAAGTGTAGTTCCAGAAATATATGCAAGAAATGCTGGAATCATGGGTAAAATACAAGGAGCTACAAACGATCCAAGTCCAGCAAGAGCTGCAATTGCCAGAGTTATTTCAGCCATGATTCAAATTTACAATTTTTACTTTAAAGCATTCTTCCAGATTTTTACCAAATACTCAGACAATCCGTTTTTAACTGGGTTTTGCCTAATTTTGATATGAATAAACGATTTGTGATAGTTGGTATTGTTTTGGGCATCGTTGTTGTGGCTGCTGTTTTAATTGGGTCTCCAATGTTTGGCGGTTTTGACGCTATGAGATAATTAGCAGAATTTTACGTATGCTTTTTCAAAAATCTCCAAGGTTCTCTCAATATCTTTGTCATTTAGCCAAGCTGTAACTGAAATTCTCAATCTTGCTTGATTTTTTGGCACGGTTGGGTATCTTATTGGCTGTGCAAATACCCCATTATCAAACAGAAATTTTCCAAAGTCCATGGCTGATTTTTCATTTCCTATGATTATTGGAATTATCTGAGATTTTGAGTTAATCTCAAATCCTATCTCTTTGAGGCCTTTTGATAATGACTTTGTATTTTTTTCTAGTATCTTTCTCTGTTTTTCTCTATTTGATTTGAATCGTTTTAGAGAATGTTTTACCAAAAGTGATGGCAGTGCTGATGTGTAGATAAATGATTTTGATTTATTTACACACAAATCAATTACATTATTTTGTGCAGCAATATATCCTCCAAATGATCCTAGTCCTTTACTTAGACTGCTAATATACAAATCAATTTTTTTCCCAACGCTAAAATGATTGGGTGTTCCTTTCCCATCTTTTCCTATTACAAAATCCCCATGCGCATCATCAACAATTGTTATGGCATTGGTTTTCTCTGCAATCTCTGTAATTTGTTTTAGTGATGATAAATCTCCATCCATACTAAATATCCCTTCAGTTATGATAAACTTGTTTTGTGCTTTTTGTTTTGATTTAGAATGTAAATCTTGCATGTCATTATGTTTGTAAATTGAAATTTTGGCATCAGTTAATTTACATGACTCTATAATACTTGCATGATTTAATTCATCACTTAAAATTAAATCTCCTTTTTTTGCAATTGCAGAAATTGAACCCAAGTTTGCCATGTATCCTGTAGGATAAATCAAACTGTTTTGTTGAGATTTATGTTTTGCAAGTTCTTTTTCTAGTTTAATGTATGATTCGTCATTTCCTGAAACCAATCTTGAACTTGATTGAAGTTGATCCGTTTGTAGTTTAGTTATTGGTAATCCAAGATAATCATTTGAACATAAATTTAATAATTTTTTACCATTAATTGTAATGAATTCATTTTGAATTTTTCCAAATCTTAATTTTCTATACAGATTGTTTTGTTTAATTTCGTGTAATTCTTCATCAACAAATCTTAATTTTTTCTTCAAGGTCTATTTTTGACTGTTGAAATCTTATATGCCTATAGGGCCGATCTTTCCAATTTTTTCTGAAAATTTCTTACAGGCGTAAAATTTTGTGCCTAAATGTAGTTCCCAACTTTGGGAAATAGGCATCTTTATACCTTATTCCCATCTATGGGAATTGGGTCAAAAATATGAAAATCACACTAAATTCAAAGATTTTTTCTTGTATCCTTGCAGGATTTTTGATGTTATCAATACCTGGTTTTATTCAAGATACTGATGCAGTTGCTCCATTAACATCCAAGTTCCTTTCTCTTGAAAAAAATGGAATCATAACTTCTGCATTTTGGAATATTTTGCCTCATGAAGAATTAGATGTTGTATTTTTAGGAAGTCATTTGTTAACTGATAAACAACTTGATGCAGTTGTTTATGCATTAACATCTCATGACACAATTGAATTAGATGATTCTGCTAATGATAACTTGGTAAATTCTAAATCTACCTATTATTTGGGATGGGAAGGTGCATTAACTGCTGCACAAAATATTGATACGGAGAATACAATTCCTACAAAATTCAATATTGTCTCAACATTGAGTGATAAAAATAACATTGTAATTCAATTTTCAAATTATAGAGAATCTGACGGATATTCTGGGTATGCACGAATATTCACACATGATCGTGAAATTCTACAATCTCATATTATGATTTATGATGTAGAAAAACTGTCTGCTGAAGATTTGACAACTATTATCAGACATGAATTTGGACATGCTCTAGGTCTAGGACATTCTATTGATTCAAATGATTTAATGTCAAACATGATTCTTACTGAAACTCCATACATCTCACAATGTCACATAGATGCTGTTAGAGATTTGTATGATAATAATGATGAAAACTTTACAGTGTGTAATTAATTTCAAACATTCTTCTCAACTACAACTATAGCTAGTTTTTTTATTGTGATTTAAGACCAATCTTTTCAATCATTGCATGGTCTTTTTGAGCTTCATTGCCCCCCATAGTAAGGTATCCTGAGGTAATGATTCCATTTGCTCCACTTTGAAGTAATTCCTCGCCTGAATCCTCTAGGTTGGTTTCTCTTCCTCCTGAGATTTTAATGACTGACTCTGGAAGTAAAAATCGGATAACTGAAAACATTCTGACAATTTCAGAATTTGGCAAATCTGTTTGTAATTCCAATGGAGTTCCTGGTACTGGTACCAAAATGTTGATTGTTACTTCTTCAGGGTACAATCTTGCTAACTCTAATGTTAATTCTAATCTCTGTTCTCTTGTTTCACCTAATCCGATAATTCCACCAGTACATAACTCCAATCCTGCATCTCTTGCTATTCCTAGTGTTTCTAGTCTGTCTTCATATGTGTGAGTTGTACATATTTCTGGAAATTTTGATTTTGCTGTCTCTAAATTATGGTTGTATCTTTTTACTTTGAGATCTTTGAGTTTTTTTGCTTGTTCTTGTGTAAGGAATCCTAGACTACATTCAACACTTATTCCAACTTTATCATTAATTTCAGTAATAATTTTGCAAACTTTTTCAAAATCTGTTCTTGATGGTTCTCTCCATGCTGCAACTAGACAATATGACTCTGCACCTTCTTCTTTTGCTTTTTGAGCCTTTGACACTACTTCTTCAGGTGATGGTAGTTGGTATGTCTCTATACCTGTATCAAAGAATGCAGACTGTCCGCAAAATGTACAGTCTTCACTACATGCATTTTTCTTTATGTTGTTTAGTTGTTCAACGTCTACTTTTTCTCCATTAAAATCTCGAGTTATCTCATTTGCACATCTTGCCAAATCCTTCAGATTCTCCTCTGGAATGTTTAGTAATTTTTCAGCATCTTCAGCAGTAATGTGATTTCCTGAAAATACTTTTTCTTGACACTCTTTGATGAACTCTAGAGTACTCATGGTCTAATACAGATATTTTCCATTTATAACAATAATGGAAAGGTTAACCTTTGAGCCTATAGGGGGTTAACAGTTAGATTACTTGTGATTTTGCATCCTGAATTGTCTTTATCGTGCGTGTTAGGAGAGAGTTTAGTTCTTTTTCTGATATTGCCAGTGGGGGCACTAGCATGACTATGTTGCCTAGGGTTCTAAGATAGATTCCATTTTTCTTTCCTATTTCATAGAATATTTTATTGATGGATTTTTTGGGATGAATTGGAGTTTTTTTCTTTCTATCTGTGACTAGCTCTATTCCCATAAGCATTCCTTTGTGTCTGATGTCTCCGACAATGTCTATTTCCGAAATTTCATCATAATATTTCTCAAACACTTTGGATGTTTTTTGGACTTTTTTGATGAGATTGTTTTTCTTGTACATGTCGATATTTTCATTAGCAACTGATGCTGCAAGTGGGTTTCCAGTGTATGTGTGTCCGTGGAAAAGATGTTTCCAATCATTGAATTCACCTGAAAATGAATCATAGACTTTTTTATTTGCAAGAGTGGCTGCCATTGTAAGATACCCTCCAGTTAACATTTTTCCATATGCTACAATGTCTGGAATTGATTTTTGTTCTTGGTATTGTGTCATTGATCCTAATCTTCCAAATCCTGTTGCAATTTCATCTAAGACAAATAATACATCGTATTTTTTACATAACTGACTAATCTTTCTTTGAAATCCTTTTGGATAAATAATCACTCCTCCTGCAACTTGTGCTCCGCTTTCCATTACAAATGCTGCAATGTTGTTATTTTTTGAAAACTTTTTTTCTATTTTTTCTAAACATTCATTTTGATAATCAGATAATGTGTATCCTTTTGGTAATCGATAATTATTTGGAACTGGAAATTGCAATGTCTGAAATAGTTGTTTTTTGAATTTTCCAAAAAATTGTGGAACATATCCTACTGCCATGGCACCAAATGTGTCCCCATGATATCCGTTTTCTACAGTTGCAATCTCTGTCTTTTTCTCTCCAATATTTTTCCAGTATTGTAATGCAATTTTGATTGCAATTTCCATTGCCGATGAGCCATTATCTGAATAGAATACCTTGTGCATTCCTGGTGACATCTTGATAAGACTATCTGCAAGTTGTTCTGCAGGCTCGTTTGTAATGTTGAACATAGAAGAATGCTGTAGTTTTTTGCTTTGATTTGTGATTGTCCTCACCAATTGAGGATTAGAATGTCCCCAAACGTTACACCACATAGAGGCAACTGCATCAATCATTTTATGACCTTTAGAATCTACAAGCCACATTCCTTTGGCCTTGGTAATTTTATCAAATGAATTCCATTCTTTCATTTGGGTATTTGGGTGCCAAACAGAACTTTTCAACTGATTTACTCTGGTATCAGATCTTAATAATTATCCGATTATTCTTGAAAATTACTCAACACCTATGCTTCTCATTGCAGCACAAGCTTTTCCACCTTTACTCCAACATTTGCATGAACAAGATACTGCTTTACCACTTTCCAAATCTTTAATGACTTTGTGAAAAACACCTTCTCTGACTTTGGATTCTATTGTTATTGTCTCATACTTGTCAGAATCTTGAAAGTTTTCGCTCATGGGATGATTTCTCATGGGTATTTTTAACAATATAGTCCAACCGATGAGTTAATCAATGGATTATTCTGAAAATATCTCTGATGAAATCTATCTTTGTTGCTGGAACTGATACTGATGTCGGTAAAACCTACATCACTGCAGGATTGGCAGTTGCATTACGAAAAATGAATGTAGATGTTGGTGTGATGAAACCTTTTGCTGCAGGCACTGCTCAAAAAAAAGGTTTCAAATCAGAAGACGTTGAAATTTTGGCCAAAGCTGCACAGGTAGCTGATCCTGAAAATTTGATAAACCCTCAATTTTTCCCAATTCCTGCATCTCCTTACACTGCTTGGAAAAATCTAAAAACAAAACCCAAAGTTTCTACTATTCTATCTAGTTTCAAAAAATTATCAAAACTACATGAAATGATTCTTGTAGAAGGAATGGGTGGAATAATGACGCCTATTCTCAAAGACTATTACATTACAAATTTGATAAAAGAAATGAAAATTCCATCTGTAATTGTTACTAGAAGTAAAGTTGGCACTGTTAATCATACCATAATGACAATTCAGATGTGTCAGAAATACAAAATTCCAATTAAAGGAATAATCATTAATGATTTTGATGATGATGGTTATCCTATAAAAAATCTCAAAAGAGATTTGGAGAGTTTAACAGGAGTCAAAGTTTTGGGTTCTATTCCATTTATCAAAGATATGAGTAATGCATCACTAAATAGAATCTTTAAGAAAAACATTGATTTGAAATCTTTGTTAAAGTAATTATGAATAGTACTCTTTGAATCCTTTATCTGTAGAATAAATCTCAATTTTTGGTCCAAACATTCCTTGTTTTTGTATTACTTTGATAAGATCCCGTTTTTCTAATTGTTGCAGAATTGAATCAAGTTCTTTTGAATCAATTTTCAAATTTCTTTGAATTTTATCAAATGTGTTTGCACCTTGATGCATAATCCCCAAAACTTGCATGTCTTTAGTTTGTGGGGTCAATGGTTCTTCTTTTGGACTTTCTCTCGTGTTTTGTGATTCTTGGAACGGTCTTTCTTGCCTGTAATAATCTTCAGTTTTCTGTCTTCTTTTTGCAATCACTCTTGGAATAATTCGAGCTAATGGAATTGCTAGAAAAATTATCAAATAAATCCATGAAAAGTTTGGGTCTGCCATAATCTAACTTGATATTCTTGAGATAAATTTGTTCATTTCATGTATTTGTGGTGCCTAAATCAGCAATATTACAGATGGTATAATAGTGGTAAATGCATAATGGAGTAGATGTCAAAATACCGTTCTCCACCAATGAGTGTCAACATGAATGCAGCCAAAGGTGTTGCAATTGGAATCATTATTTTAATCATAATTGGAGTTGTTGCATTTGCGTCAGTAAAGATTGTAGATGCAGGTCATCGTGGCGTTTTGTTACACTGGAATGCAGTTGATTTGACACAACCTCCACTTGAAGAAGGTCTACATTTTGTAATTCCATTTCAAGATGAAGTTGTAGATATTGAAGTTCGTACGCTAAAATATGAAAAAAATACTAGAAGTGCATCTAAAGATCTTCAAACGGTAGAAACAACTGTTACTGTAAACTATCATCCTGATAAAGAAGCAGTACATAGACTATACAAGAATCTCGGATTAGATTATGAAAATAGAGTAATTCAACCAGCAATTGAGGAGACTGTAAAACAAGTAACTGCAAATTATAATGCAGAAGAATTAATCACAAAAAGACCTCTAGTAAAACAAGACATCGAATCATCAATTAGAGAAAGATTAAATCAATTTGAAGTAGTGACTGAAGTAATTTCTATTACTGATTTTGAATTCTCCCCATTGTTTGCACAAGCAATTGAGTCCAAAGTGGAGGCTGAGCAAAAGGCACTCAAAGCAGAAAATGATTTGCTAAGAATAGAGGTAGAAGCCAAACAACGAGAAGCCAATGCAATAGGTATTGCCAATGCCAACATTGCAGAAGCAAAAGGTGAGGCCGAAGCAATTGCAATTATCAACAAAGCCCTTGCTGAAAATCCAAATTATTTAGAATGGCTAAAGACACAAGCTTGGGATGGAAAATTGCCTCTAGTAGTAGGTGAAGGTGGTACACCATTCATTCAAATCCCGGTTACACCTTAATCATTTCTAAATATTTTAGTTATTTTGTTTCTCTCTAATCACATCATACATTGCTAAAAATTGATCTGGTTCTTTTTGGCGGTAGTGTTTTTCTAAGTTTTGAATTTCTTTATCTGATTTCTTTTCTCCTTTCTCTTCATAGTATTCTTTGATGATTTGAGATGGTGTTTTTTGGATGTTGTATTTCTGTAATGTTTGATTCACTGATCTTTTACACATGAAATCATACATGGCATATTTGTACACCAAATAACCTGTCAATCCAACTACTGCAACTATGATTATTGGAATTATGATTACTGATGCCATGATTTTTGTATGTATTTTTGATATTTATTCTCTTTTTGTTCTATATTCGTAAAATTTTGAACTTGTTTGCACCGCCAACATTACTAAACTGTGCAATCTCAAAAATAATCTTTGAAAATGTGGATCTTTCTTTTGATAACACAAAACTCTTTGTATCTAATGACATGTCTTCTGATAAAACCACCCAAATGTTTTCTTTGTTTGGTTGAATTTTCTCTAACTGAGTAATTTTTTCTTCAATAACTTGCTTATCTGAAGATTTTGGAATACAAATCAATAATGTCATTTTAGGATCTTTCTCTAATGTTTTGATGTCCGGAACTACAATGTCTAACTCTATTCCTTGATAATCGATTTTTCTTTGACTATTCAATAGTGCATTAGTTAGTAAATAATGAAGAATTCCTGTGGCCAAAATTCCTACGGCCATATCTTTTTCATCCATAGCTATGATTTTGTCATAACAATTCTCAATAATTTCATCAATGACAACATCAAATTTTTTTTGAGAGATTAATTGCGGAATTGTTTGTGAGTTTTTGATATAATCAAATAGATAATCCTTGATTGGATTTGCCTCTTCATCCATTATTCGTTATAGATGTAACGTCTTTCGCCTCTAGATTCAGTTTCAGTTTTTACATCCACTAGACTGAATTCTTTTTTGGATTTGAGCATGGATTCTTCTGGAGACAACTTGTTTTCATGTAATTCTTCATATTCTTCCCAAGTTAGTCTTCGTCTTTCACCAATTTCAGCTTCCAAATTCATATTCTTTACAATCTCTTCAAACTCTGGTTGAATAACGCCACTAAACACCATTGCACTACTGCCACTTCCATAGGAACCAAACCCAATTCTTTTACCTTCTAATTGAATTCCTTTTTGATATTCAAATTCTAAACTACTTCTGAATCCCAAGTAAAGTGATGCAGTATACAAGTTACCAATCATACTAGATGCAATAAGTGAACTTGCAAGTTTTGATTCATAGACTTCTTGATATTCTGGAGTCTTTGTAAATAATTTTGTAAACTCGTGATCTTTTGCCATAAACTCTTCATCTCCCAATACTGATTCTATAGTTCCTCGAGGATCTTTTGGAATTGGTTCATCCATTCCAATTTCTTGTAGAACTTTTTTCCATCTTGGAAGTTGACGCCATTCATGTCTTACCAAATATGCTAATGCCTTCTTTCCCATGTTGCTGTATGGCAAGTGCATGTTGATGTAATCCATGTGGTCTAGTATTGTTTCCCCTTGCTCTATGTTGATTAATTTAGTTGAGATTACTTTTTTCTTGTATGCTTCTAGTGCTTTTCTTACTTGAATCATGTATAACATGTTGGAATATTGACCATGAACGATTGGGGTCTCTTTTCCAAATGGTCTGTAAAAGTCATATTCATCTTTAATTGATGTTGATGTTACTTTAGGATCAAATGCTAATAATCTTGGATTATCATTGAGAAGCATCACTACAGCTCCTGCACCCTGTGTCATTTCTCCACTAGAACCCATATCATATTTTGCAATATCTGATACCACTACCAGGGCATGTTTTCCCTCTGCTTCTCCAGCTCTAATCCAATTTGTATTGTCATAAAGAGCATAAGAGCCACTAACACATGCAAATTTGGTCTCAACGCCACCACAGTGCTCAAATGCACCTTGACCATAGACTTGCTCTAACATGCCAATCACAAAAGAATTCATTGCCTTTGATTCATCAAATGATGATTCTGTTGAAACGTATAATCTACCAATATCTTCTGGAGATAGCTTGTTTTTTTGCATAATTTTCAAACAAGCGTTTGCAGCCAGTATTGCTGGGTCTTGATTGGCATCAACTATTGCCATTTGAGAAACTCCCAAGCCCTTTTGTAATTTTACGGGGTCTAATCCTCTTGCTTCAGCAAAATCTGCTGCATCAATGTATAATCTAGGGATGTATATGGAAATGTCATCAATTCCAGCTGCCATAAGCTTGCCTCCGGGAATTCACTAATAAGGTTAGCGGGTAAATTCTAGATAACTAGGAAGGGAATTTTGACAATTATTTTCAACTTGTCACGCCTGATCTGATCGCTAACTGAGTTTTTCTAACTCTGAATCAAATGTCATTTGAAATGTTGAATATGGTTTGGCACCAAACAAACTTGTAACTTCTCCATCCGGCCCTATTACAAAAAATGCTGGAGTTCCAGTTAATTCTAGTGATCTTGCATCTTCATTGCTTGCAACAATTGTCTTTGAATGAATTCTATCAATCATACATTCAGACCATGTATCTACATCCAATCCAATTTCTTGTGCAAATCGTAGTAAGTTTTCTGAAGATGCCCATCCATTATTCTCTCCAGTCCAGTTGTTATACAAAATATCGTGATATTCCCAAAACATTCCCTGATCATTTGCACAATGTGCTCCATGAGATGCATTAATGGAATCAGGACCAATTATGTTGTAATCTTTGAAGATCATTCTCACTTTACCAGTTTCAACATAATTCTCTAAAATGTCTCCTTCGGTTGAATGGAAAAAGACATTACAAAAATGACATTGATAATCACCAAATTCAACTAGTGTGATTGGAGCGTTGGAATCTCCCAATATTGGAGAACCATTGGCCAAAAATGTCTCCATAGTCACTCTTGCTGGTCCTTCTGGTTGAATTGTAGGGGTAGGTTGCATTACTAGTTCTGATTCATTAGATATTCCATCAAAACCCAAAAAAACAATGACTAAAACAACTGCAGAAATTCCTGCACCTATTGCCAAAGATGGACCATGTATCACTAGTTTTAAAATTTTTTTAGCTCATTTAGTCTTTGTGTTATGGTGATGAACTTCCATCACTAGGTGTTTCTCCTAAAGTGAACATTTGCAATAATTTTGATGATCTTGAATCATTATCTTCTGCAGTAATTGTAACTGTTAGGTTTTCCCGTGGGTATCTTTCAGGAATGTAAAATTCTGTTTCAAAGAGTCCCCTGTCATTTGTAATTCCGTTTGCAGAATGAAATTCTTCATTGTTTTCATCTAAAACCATTACATTGATGTTGATGTTTGACAGATGTCCATAGTTTAGATTAAAATCATTTAATTTGTTTTGTTGTGGGTCATATGTTTTAATCTCAATTGAAGCGTATTGCTTTGAATAAACTCGTTGTGTATATTGAACTAAAATCTGTAAATCGTCTTCTTTTTCCATTGTATCTTCTTCTGTAATATTTTCTTGTGTAGTTTTTTCCTCAAATGATAATGGCATAAACTCTCCTCCAACATAGATTATTCCGTGTGTTTTAATCTCGTCGTCTATAATTTTTGAATATGTGATATATGGAAATCCTTCAATTGTATGTCCAGACATTCTAATGATCTTCCCATTAGAGAATTCTCTTATCTGAATATCATTGCTTATTTGAAATTGATTTTCATCCGTGTTTATCGCGCCAGTTTGCAAAAATGGAATTTCTGTAAGTGGGTCTACTTCAGCGTATGTATTGGTACTGAAAAACAATCCAAAAGATAAAATGAAAATTCCTGCTATGATCTCCCTTTTCATATTTTTTCTACACCGAATCTTACTTTAAAGAATTTTTATGGAATGATCCTGTTGATTATTTTCAAAAAAATCTTGGATTTATGACTGGATGTTTATTTGGAGTTAATGCTGGTATCAATAACTAAAAAAACGGGATATATTGTGAAATGATATGAAGCAAGTTTTTGTTAATGGGTATGGTTCCATTGGCAGTAGAATCACTGCTTTTCTCAAAGATGATCCTGAAATCTTAGTTGTGGGCGTAGGAAAATACTCTCCAGACGATGATGTCAATCTTGCAATCTCTAGAGGCTTGAATGTTTATGTTCCTGAAAAAAAATTAGATGATTTCAAAGATTTCAAAATATCTGGTTCTATTGAGTCTGCATTAGACAATTCTGATCTTGTAATTGATGCAGCTCCTGGCGGTCATGGATACAAAAACAAGAAAAATTTGTATGAACCACGTAACCTTCCTGCAATTTACCAAGGTGGTGAATCAACAATGGGCGATGATGCAGTTTCTGATTTGTTGTTTAACTCTAGAGCAAACTATGATCTTGCAATAGGAAAACATCATGTCATGCAAGGAAGTTGTAATGTAACTGGAATGGGTAGAATCCTTGAACCATTAAGGGACAAATTTGGAGATAATTTGATTAGATTTGATGTTACACTTGTTAGAAGATGGGCAGACATTGAACAAACTGACAAAAAACTTTCAGACACCATTGAAATGACTGAAAAACCTCATCATGGTGATGATGTAAAATTATACTTTGGAAAAGATGCACCACTTTATGTCCGTGCAATCAAAGTTCCTACAAGACAGATGCACTTACACATTATGGATATTAGATTCAAAGATACTGCACCAAAACCTTCTGAGATTCATGAACTCTTTACAAATGAATTTGGTGTTGCAACACTTTGGACTGCAAAGGGAACAAAAGATGTTAGAGATTATGCACAAAATATGGGCTTTAATTTTACAGATACTAATATGATTCACATTCATGCAAACATGACTACTTCCATCGGTGATACGGTACAAATGATGTATTCAGATGATCAAACAGGAATTGTTATTCCAGAAAATCACATGTTGATGCAAGCAATGTTGTTTGAAAAATCATATGCTGATGCATTTGCTCACACTGAATCAATCTTCCACATGGTTGAAAAGAAACAAAAATTGCAAGAACACTTTGCAAAGAAGGACTAGGTTCTAATTTTCTCTATTCTGATTTTTTGAGGAATATTCTTTGATACTTTTTCTACAACTATTCTAAGATCTTCTACCTCTACTTTGTCCCCTTCTTGTGGAATGTCTTGTAGTCTTTCATGTAACAAACCACTCAATGATGCATAATCATCACCTTCAGGTACGTTAGTTTTGAAAATTTCATTTACAATATCAATTTCAATATCTCCGTTTGTGACAATTGTGTCTTGATCAATTCTTTCATAGCCTATAGTTCTAGTTAGATCCGTTTCATCTTCAATCTCTCCGACAATCTCTTCTAACAAATCTTCTAGTGTGACTAACCCTTCAACTCCTCCATGCTCATCTACAACAATTGCCATGTGTGTTTTTCTTCCCTTCATCTCTTTTAGCAAAGAACTAACCATCTTTTCTTGAGATGCAAATACTGGTTTTCTTGCAATTTGCTCTAAACTAACAACTTCGTTGTCTTTTTCTAATTCTTTTAGGACATCTCTGGCATGAATAAAACCTACAATGTCATCTTGTGTGTCCCCATAAATTGGAATTCTAGAATGACCACTTTGGTTAATTTGTGGTAATGCTTCAAAAAGTAACATTTTTGAATTTAGTGTAAACATTTTTGTTCTTGGGGTCATCACTGAACGAATTACAGTGTCATCAAATTTCAATGCCCCGTGAACTAATTCCATTTCATCTCTCTCAAGTGCTTTTTCTTCCAAGCCTTGATCAATAACTCCTTTAATCTCCTCTTCAGTAATCGGTGGAGGAGCATAACTGCTACCTGTCATCTTTACTACACCTTTTGTAATGGTTTCAAAGAATTTTACAACTGGATATAATGCGTAACTAAATCCTAATAATATTGGAGCGTATCTTAATGCAATTTTTGTAGAGTTTGCATTACAGTATGTTTTTGGGGTAATCTCTCCAAAAATTAGAATCAAAAATGTCATGATGCCCACGGCAATTCCTAACCCTTCATCACCAAACATTCTGATTGCAACACTTGTTGCCAATGCAGATGCCCCAACATTCACCAAATTATTGCCCAGATTGACACTAGACATCATCCATCCAGGATTTGTTTTTAATTTGTAAAGTGCCTTAGCACCTTTCTTACCTTCATTGAATAATTGAACAACTTTGGATTTTCTTACTCCTACTAGTGCAACCTCTAACCCACTGAAGAATCCAGATAATCCAATAAGTACAGCTAACGCTCCAATTTCAACCCATAAATCTACCATGATATCCTCCGGAAAATTTTCTTAGAACAACTATGTTGTTTTTTCATTTAGTATTGTTGCACCATCTCTTTGGTATACTAAATTCGTAAAACAGGGATTTAACCTTTAAGATTCTAATTATTTTTAAAATTAATTGAGCCTAAAAATTGAGGCTAATTTTTTGGAGGTTTTGCAAACTTGTTTTGGGGATTATTGTGATAATCTACTGGAAGCATTGCATCTTTTTGTCTGCCTGTAAGAATTCCAACCACTGTGTCGTCTTTTTGTATTATTCCCTCACTCGTCAATTTCTTAACTCCAACCACTGATGCACCTGATGCCATCTCACAATCAAAACCGTTTAGTCCTACTACTGACATTCCATCAAGCATTTCAGAATCTGAAACAGTTGTTGCAACACCGTTTGTAAATTCAAGTGCGCGTAATCCTTTCAAAATATTTGCAGGTCTACCAATTTGAATTGCAGTAGCTTTGGTTTTTGGTCTAATTCCTTTTGAGTCTAAATCATCATAATATCTTGTAATTAATTCAGTATTGGGGTTTCCTTTATTCCATCTTAATTCCTCTCCTTCAAATTTACCATTATACAAATCAGATAATGTACTTGCACCTTCAGAGTTTATCACTGCAATTCTTGGAATTTTTTTAATCCATCCCCATTCATATAGTTCCATCAATGCTTTTCCACAACTAGATGTGTTCCCTAATGCACCACCTGGATAAACAATCCAATCTGGAACTTCCCAATTCAAATATTCTAATGCTCTAAATGGTATGGTTTTTTGTCCTTCAATTCTAAATGGATTAACAGAATTTACAGTATACCCATCATGATTCTGTGCATCATCTAATGATTGTTTTAGAGCATCATCAAAATTTCCATCAATTTCTAAAATCTGAGCTCCAAACTGATACGCTTGGCTTAATTTTCCTGGAGCAATTTGTCCTGCGGGAATGTATACATCACAATTTATCCCTTCATTTGCTGCAAACATACCTGCAGATGCTGAAGTGTTTCCAGTAGATGCACAAACAATCTTTTTTGCACCTACCATTTTTGCATGAGTTACTGCAGTTGCCATGCCATTATCTTTGAAAGAACCACTTGGATTGTATCCTTCAGGCTGTAACCATAAATTATCATTTGAAATTCCTACAAGTTCTGAAGCCTTTGCCATATGGTAAGGCTTTGAGAGTCTTCCTTCTGCACCATCAAGTGAAACCAAATATTTTGAACACTCTTCAATGTTTTCAGTATCTATTTGACAAAAGTTTAGTAATTCTCTGAATCTCCAAACTCCACTTTCATTGAATATGTTCCCTTGCGAGTTTCTTCTATTGTAAAAAACTTCTTTAAGATTTTCTGAGGGAGTATGTTTGTATTTTACATCAAGCAGATGTCCTTTTTCACATTGAACATTTGTGCTCTCAATAGGGTATTCCATACCGCATTGTGGATCAATACACTTGAGATATGCGTCTCCCTGCATAATCCTTACAAAAAATTATGATAATTTAAAGCAAAGGTACAATTTTACAAAGTTAAAGCTATTTTTCCTAAACTTTAGATTAGATGTATTTTGAAATTAACTGTGGTAACATACATCGAATATCTAAAAAGCATACTATTGCAAATTCTTGAATCTTATGAGATACTAAAAGAAATTCAAGATAAACCCGGAGATCTAGACCTTATCAAAAAAGAATCACTCAAAATCAATGGATTTTTGAAGGTTGTCTCAAACAAAGTTGAGGACACAAAAATCCCTCACTCTGATTTCAAGCCTCTTAAATCAAAATTCAAAAGTTATTTAGAAAATTATTTCTTTGAGCAAGAAATTGAGACAATGGCTCCTCTTTATCAAGATGATGTGCATAGAATAAAGAATATGAGATTAAAGATTTTAGAATCATTTGATGAGAACAAAATTATGACTGATATCAAGGAGTTTGTCGATAAGATTTGAGTGATAAAAAGTGCGTATTATGTGGTTGCAAAGATCATAAACTTTTTGGATGCAATAGGCACATGTCCAAAAAGTGTAGTTGTTTTAAAGAAGAAAACTAATTTTTAGAAATTATTTTTGTTTAGGTCCAGATCTTTCATGAAAATTTATGCAACATTTGCATTCTTTTTCAAGACATTCTGATTCAGAATGGTGCCCACATATGCCGCACTCGCAACTTCTAGCCATGTTCTATATTGATATAATTGGAATATAATTTATCCTCCAAATTTTTATGAGTTTGAGGTCAAATGAGATTATTTCTTAGATTTTGATTTTTTCTTAGACTCTTTTCCTTCTAATTCCTTCTCAATCTCTTCAGCCTTACTATCAACTGCTTTGATTACTTCTTGAATTAATCCGTCAAGATCACTATCTTCTACTTCCGGCTCTACTGTGGCTGCAATTTCATTAATTGTGTTTGAAATTTCTGCACTAACATCTTCAAAACTCTCAGGATCCTCATATGTTGAATTGTAGAGATTTTTGAGGTTATTTACATGTCCTACTACTTGATCCGTTATTACAATTTTGTAATCAGTTCCATTAACGTCGAATTCTTTTGAACTCATAACATTTTTCGAAATCTTATCTTTATAATGTTTTTCAGAGGAAAATGATGAACTATTAGAATACTATGTAATCTAATGCTGAGGCATCACTGATTAATCTAGTATGTTTTGAACCTACTACATACCCATTTTTGATGTCTTCTGCAGGGATCCATCTGTTTGTTGATGTATAATGTCTCTTTTCTTGCAATTCTCTTTCAATTGCTTCTACATCAAATTCTCCTTCTTCTACCTCTTGTGTTGCTAGATGTTTTATGGTTACAAGAATTTTAGTTACTTTTACTCTATCTCCAAATTTCCATTTCATTGGAGGGTTTTCATCTGATACTTCTAACACTTTGATTTTCATTTGTTTATTTCCAAATGCATCATGGCTGATCAGAGTCTTTTCATCTGTAAATTCTTCAAAAGTAATTCTGGAATTTACTTCTTCATCAGATGCTGTTTCTAATAATGCTGCAGAATTAAATTCTGTTGATGGAGTTTCATCATAACTTGTTTTGATACTAATTTCAGGTAATTGTGATTCTTCAGGTTCTGGAGTAGGTTCTACAACTGGTTCAGGTTCTGGAGTAGGTTCTACAACTGGTTCAGGTTCTGGAGTAGGTTCTACAACTGGTTCAGGTTCTGGAGTAGGTTCTACAACTGGTTCAGGTTCTGGAGTAGGTTCTACAACTGGTTCAGGTTCTGGAGTAGGTTCTACAACTGGTTCAGGTTCTGGAGTAGGTTCTACAACTGGTTCAGGTTCTGGAGTAGGTTCTACAACTGGTTCAGTAGGATTTTTAATTTGCTGAATCCTTTTTGCTTCCTTTTCCCATTGTAATTGGGCTTCTTCATCTTTGTTTACTTCAGACAATACCATTGATTCTTGTTTATTCTTTAAAAACGATTTGAAGATTTTGTAAAAATTGGCACTATTTGCGTTGTTTTGTTTTAAATGGCATTTTACATTCTTTTAGATTGATCTCTTTTCGCATCCCATCTACTTTTGCATATATTTTTCCATCATATGTGCAGACACAATCAGTAATGTCTAATTTTTCATCCCAAATCTTGTAAAACTCTCTTAATTCTCGGCTTTCGTATTTTCCTATTCCCAATCTTTTCTTTGATAGAAATTTGAATGCCAATAACACCTTTCTTTTTTTGTAAATATCAAACGTCTTTGCCCACTCTAAACACCTTTCAATTTGATCATATGGTACTGGGAGTGAAGTGCTTGTTCCAGACTTTGCCTCAATAGTGAAAATGGCACTGTCTTCAGTGTTTACTGCCAATACATCAGGCAGTGCAATGCTGGGAGAACCTAATCGAAATGCCTTCCAGTTTGGAGTAGCGTTGAATCGTTTAACCAATGTATCTTCCCATTGATACCCACGCTGTCTGCGGGTTTTTGCAGCTTTTTGATTATTTGTTTTAGTTTTTTTAGATAACTTTGATATTGTTACTGTTCTTGAACGCATACTTTTTTTCCTCTTTTTTAGATATAGTAAGGTGGGTAATTACATAATACCCGTTAAATTTCATTGAGTTGTTCGTTTCTTATTTGTGATAGAAACCAAATCTTGGATAAATTTGGTAAAACAATAATACTCTTGAGGAAAAACATCATTCATGGCTAAAAAGAAACAGGAATTAAAACAACGCCAAAATCTTCAATGTCATTGGCATTGCCCATGTGAAGACTGCCGAAACGATGATGAATCATACTAAATTTGACAATTTCACTTTTGAAATTCGTTAACAGTTTATCTAAATATGACCTAATTTCAAATAATTTGTGTCTGAAATTATAATTGAAAAATTACTTGAACAACGAGATTTTTACCTTAGCACACTCAAACAATTAGAATTTCAAAGAGTAATGGACCCAACAGAAAACGAACTAAAAGAAATTGAGAAATTACAAACAACTACTGTTGATCAATTAAAAAAAGTGGAACAAGAAATTGCATATCTTAATTCCCAAAAATAACATAAATTACAATGAGTTTATCAAACCCTTATTTTTACAAAATTCATGTTTGATGAAATAGTTCAAAATTTAGTTTCAATAAAACAAGATTTTGCCAAAAATTATTCAGGAAATGCCCACATTCAGGAGGTTGTTCCTGCCTCAAATTCTGAAAAATTCCCCCTTGATGAAGGTCATTTACAATCTATTCATAACTTTGCAGAAAAAAATCCAATATACCATGACTCTTTTGAAGAAAAAATTTTGGGCACTGATTGTGTAGTTTATGAAGGCGACATTAATGATTACTGGTTAAACAGTATCAAACATGGAACAAGTTGTCAGCCATTTTATCCAACATGGATGATTTCTGCATATTTGATGACATTAATTGCAAAAAATTTGGGATATGAAGAACTAATTGACATTGGTTCAGGTGATGGACGTATTGCATTTTGTGGGAAAATTTTAGGTTTTACAACACACAGTATTGAAATTGATGATGGTCTAGTGGAATTGCAAAAAATAATCTGCAATGATACAAAACAAAGCTTTGATCCTATATGTGACGATGCATTAGAGTTTGACTATTCTAAATTTCAGCTATCAAAACCAGTATTTTTCATTGGTGGATTGCCTCAAATGGGAGGAGATATGTTGGCAACAAGTATCATTGATAAAATAAATTCTATTGATCAACTCAAAAGTTCTACTGGGATAGTTTTTGCTGGAACTCATTCTAAAAGACAATTGTCTGGAAATTTGGCAAATGGTGGATGGAGTTCGTTAATTGAAAATCATAATTTGCAAGTAATTGAAACAGTTTCGCTTCCTACTGTTTGGACATTTGATCAAACTACTGAAACCCCTTACATCTATACAAAATTCAACTAACTTCGAAAAAATAATTCCCTTCATTCATCCCACATTTTGAAATTTTTACAATTTGATCAATTTCAGGTTCTTTAGACATTTTTGCCATGATTCTAAAAGAATCTTCTATCTCTACAATGCAAAAATAATCTTCGTTTTGCTTTGAAAATTCAATGATTTTACCTTGGAAATCTCCTTTTTTGAGGGATGTTTTACCCATACAAGTGTCACAAAATTCTATTGGTGGCCACACTATTTTTTTGCAAATAGTGCATTCTGGGATTGAAAAATTCCCTTTAGAAATCTCTTCTTCAAAAATCACTTTTCTAACACCAAAATAGTTGAAGATGTTGCTGCTGCAGACATGTTGTGAACTAGACCAACATTTGCATTTTCAACTTGTCTTTTTTCTGCATTATTTTGCAGTTGTTGCATAATCTCGATAGTTTGTGCAATACCTGTTGCACCTAAAGGATGTCCACAACCAATCAGTCCTCCTCTTGGATTAATCTTGAGGTTTTTTGTTTCATAAAGTTCTTTTACAATGGTTGTACCTTTTCCAGGATTTGCCATACCAATTGCTTCTAATGCCATTGGTTCACATACTGAAAATGCATCATGAACTTCTGCCACATCAATGTCTTTAATTTTTCTCTTTGCCATGTTTAGTGCTGTTTGTGTTGCATGTTTTGTAGATTCCATTGAATTGAATGATTCATTTTTTGTAAATCCTGCTGAAATTGTTTTTTGACCTACTCCGGTAATCCATATTGGTTGATCAGTAATTTTTTTCATCATGTTTTCTGATGCTAAAATAATTGATGCACTTCCCGTACATGATCTCGAACAATCAAGTAATCTAAGATCATCAGTAATTTTTTTAGAATCTATTACATCTTGAACTGAATATGTTTTTTTAGAGAGAGCATTTGGATTGTTTTGAGCTTGACTGTGATTCTTTACTGAAACTATTGCTAACTGTTCATCAGTAACTGAGAATTTTCGTTTGTATGAACTCGTAAAAATTGATGCCCAAAATATTGGATGTTTAAACTCTCCACGTGAATTGTCCCATTCTAAAATTTGGCCTGGACTATCATATCTTTCAGCACCACTTACTAGCACCATATCTGCCAGACCTGCTGCTATGTACGAATAGGCTGAAACAATCGAATTTGTGCCTGAATTACACAGATTTTCTATAGAATGTGCCGTTTTTGGTTGAATTCCTATGGCCTCTGACAATATAGGTGCAAGATATTTTGAGTTGTTGTTAGTTGAAACCAAAACTGCATCAATATCATTTTTTTTGATTTTGGGATTATTTTCAATCAAATTTTTTGTTGATTCAAAAAGTGCAGATTCTATTTTTTTATCATCTTTGGTAAATGGTGTAATTCCATATGCTGCAATACCTACTTTGTTCATACTCATTCATCCAAAAATGTTTTTTGTAATAATCTAAACGATTCCATTGTGTCACCTACTGGATTGAATTGTATTATTGGCAAATCAATTCCTGTTTGTCTGAAAACATCAAGTTGTTTTTTACATTCTTCAGGAGTTCCTGATATTGTAAGTTCTTTTAACATTGAATCTGGGACTAGTTCATGATTTGATGAAAATCCTGATTTTTTAAATTCTTCAAATATGTTTGATGTTTCTTTTTCAAATCCATTTTTTGCCAAAAATTCTCTATAGATTTTACCAACGGAAACGTAGAATGCTAATGTCTTTTTTGCACGTTCTATTGCTTCTTCTGCGTTATTTGATACGCATGTAATTATTTGACATGTGACGTCTATCTTTCTTTTTGATTGCATTTTTTGAATCGTTTCTTTCATTTCATTTTTAGGTCTAAGATAAAAAATCACACCATCTCCAAGATCCCATGTTAAATTTACCATTTTTTCATTAACTGCTGCAATGTATATTGGAATTGATTCTCTTTGTGGTTTGATCAATAATGTAAAATTTTTCAAATTGAAAATTTTTCCTGAATAGTTTATTGGTTTTCCAGATGTTATCATCTTGATTATCTCAACATATTCTTTCATTCTTTGCAAAGGCTTTTCAAAATTATATCCGTGAAAAGTCTCTACGATTGGCAAACTACTAGTTCCGAGACCTAGAATTACCCTTCCTTTAGATATTGTATCTACTGTGACTGCCCCCATTGCAATTGCTGCAGGACTACGAGAATAGATGTTGATGATTGATGAGCCTATTTTTTGAGTAGAAGTTTTGCTTGATACTGCGCTTAACATTGAAAAATTCTCCATACCCCATGTTTCAGGCATCCAGATTGCGTCTGCAGTGGTTTTAGATATAATTTCGGCACAATTTAGAACCTCATTTACGGATAACATTGAGCCTAGACTACATGCAATACGCATGAATTACCTAATGCAGATTGGATATTCTAGTGTTCTGTTTTAGCATTGGGTTAATTTTGATTGAGGTGCCGTATTATTCGAAAATCTATACACTATGAAATGTTGAGCGAACAAACATTTGCACAAATCTCATCCAAAGAATCTACTTTTTGGAATGATGCTACCAAATATGCTTCAGCTAGCAAAGATGAACCCTTTGTTGAAGAAGTTGCATACATGATGGTAACTCTTCATAGAACTGGCGCATAAGCCAAAAATCTATTTTATTATTTTCTCTATTTCTAATGCGCATTCTTCCATATCTTTGAATGAATCTACAGAATACCATTTTGTATTTTTGAATTTAACAGTGTTCAGAGTACCTTTTTTTGCATATTTTGGGAAAACTGTTTTTTCAATGTCTCCTTTATCAGGGAGTTCTTTTAGAACTGTTTTTTCTAGATGATAAATTCCTGCATTCATCCATGTGTCTGAAATTTCTTTTTTCTCTCTAAAATTTAGGATCTTATCATCATCAGTTTCCAATATGCCATATTTTGTTCTTAATTCAATTGCTGCAATTGCATTTTTCTTTTTTTGTAATTTTTTTAAATCAATGTTTGTAATTGTATCTCCATTTAACACAAAAAATGATTTTTCATTGATCATCTTTCCTGCTTTTTTTATGGCTCCACCAGTACCTAGTGGTGTCTTTTCAATAGAGAATTTTATTTTGATTCCAATATCTTTCATGTTCAAGTGATTCTCAATCATCTCTGTTTTGTAACCTGTGCAAATAATGACTTCTTTAATTCCAAATTTTTTGAGATACCTGATTTGCCATTCTATTATTGGAATATTCTTTATTGGAACAAGTGGTTTTGGGACATAATCTGTTACAGGTTTTAGTCGCTTTCCACGACCTCCAGCTAAAATAATTGCTTTCAATAAATTTGTCTAATTTTTAGAGTATATCAAAATTTTCTATTTTATTTCTTGAGTTTTCTTACCTATACTGTCTTTGTTTTTTGATTCTGATTCATCTACTATTTGCTCCATCTTTTCGGCAAATTCCTTGTAAATTTTCTCTAGTTCTTTTAATGGTAATTCAATACCTAGTAATTTCATAGTTTTATTCCAAGATTCAATGTATTTTTCATCATCAAGACCCTTTCCCAGAGTTTCAGCTATGGAGTGAACTCCCTCTGTTTTTCCTAGAGCATAAATGGCTATTTCACGTTCAGTTAGCATCATTATCACTCTCTGTCATGTAATAGTGGAGTTCAGTATAGCATTCAACGCAATATTCTTCAAAGTTGGTATGATCACAATCATAGACTTTTTTTACATCATTACTACATTTTGCACAAATTGGCATGATATTCTCAGTTAGATTTTGCTATCTTTATTCCACCTAATGCCAATTGGATTATGGCTGGAATCAACATCATGGCCATTGAAGCCATAGGGTCTCTATCTGAGGTTTCAGCTGAAGGTGCTGGATTTACCATTACTACAATTCCACCAAGAATAATCAAAATACCTGTAATGATGATCATGACTCCTAATCCTTTGGAGGGTTCTTTTAGAGAAATGAAGAATGCTATAATTGGTAAAATTAATGCAGGTGCTCCCAATCCCATACCTCTTTGCATGTGATCAAGGGGCAAAAATCCATAGTCGCTATCTGAAGACATTGCAACTGCAACATCTGCAGCATAAATCAATAGCAATCCTATTGCAATTCCTGTAATGACTAGTGCTGCAGTTAGTGCCATGATAATTTTTTTTCCTCACAACTAATATACTTATCAGATAGATTGAACTGCTGCCCTAGGTTTTATGGATTCCAATTTCTTCAATAGATCTTCAACTGATTCATTGTTTGTAGATATCAGATTAAAATGACCTAGTTTTCTCATGGGTTTAGAAATTTTCTTTCCATACATTTTGAGAAATAGATTTTCTTCGGGGATTTCTAATGGCTTGTATTCTCCCTCAAAGGTTTTTGTTCCAAGTATATTGTACATTATGGTAGGACGTAAAAGTTTGGTACTTCCAAGATCTAATCCTAAAATTGCACGCAAATGTTGTTCAAACTGTGATGTTTCACTAGATTCCAAAGTATGGTGTCCTGAATTGTGAACTCTAGGAGCAATTTCGTTAATTACAATCTGATCATCTCGAGTTACAAACATTTCAATTCCAAACACTCCTGCACCTTTTAGTACGTCCATAGTTTGACTGGCAATTTTTTCGGCATTCTTTGTTATTTCTTCAGAAACTCTTGCAGGAGCAATTGTTTCGCGCAAAATATTTTCTTCATGAATATTTTCTACAAGAGGAAATGTTTTGATTTCGCCTTTAGTGTTTCTAGCTGCAATTACAGATACTTCCATTTTGAATGGCACAAATTTTTCTAACATCAATTTTTGATCTTTGAAATAATCATATGCTGTTTGGACCATGTCTTCAGAGTCTACCTTAAAGTTTCCTCGTCCATCATATGCATCACGTCTTGCTTTGAGCAATGCAGGATATCCAAATTTTTTCAATCCCTCTTTAACATCATCAATGTTTGAAATTTCTATAAACTCTGGAACAGGGATACCGTGTTCTTTAAGAAATGTTTTTTGTAAGAATTTGTCTTGAATTGTATGTAATGTTTCAGGAGAAGGGTTAATCTCTGCATTTTTTTCAACGGATTTTAAGACTTCGCTATCTCCTGATTCAATTTCATATGTAATAATGTCTGATTTTTCTGAGAGTTCAATTATGGCATTTTTGTCTTTGAAATCTGCAACAATTTGTTCTGCACCTACTTGAGCTGCAGGACAATTCTCTGTAGGATCCAATACTATGATTTTTGAAACATTTTCAGGCATCTTTTTGGCAGCCTCTGCTATCATCATGCCAAGCTGTCCTCCGCCTATGATCCCTAAAATTTTGGTCATATTACACCCAATATCTATGGAATAAAAATAGCTAATGTTACAGATTCATCAAAAATCTAAATCGTTATCATTAATTACTAACTAGTTTTTTCTAATATCGTGACATATTCAAAAAAACCCCTTGTTGGAATCATAATGGGTTCTAGTTCGGATTCTAGAATAATGAAAGGAGCAGCTGAAATTCTTGATGATTTTAAAGTAAAGCATGAAGATCAAATTATTTCAGCACACAGAACTCCAGCTAGATTGGCAGAGTATGCACAACATGCAGAAAAGATGGGTTTTGATATAATCATTGCAGGTGCTGGTGGAGCAGCACATCTTCCAGGTATGATTGCATCACATACAGTCATTCCAGTAATCGGCGTACCAATACTAGTTTACAATGACAAACACCACAAAAAAACAGATACTGAAAAATTTTCAGCATTTGGAGGATTGGATTCATTGTTGTCTATTACTGAAATGCCCTCGGGATCTCCTGTAGTTGCAGTAGGAGTAAACAAAGCAGGTAATGCAGGAATTTATGCAATGAAAATTTTAGCAAACAAATTCCCAGAACTCAAAAAGAAACTAAAACAACATAAATCTAATCAACATGAATCAGTTGTTAAAGAATCAGAAATGATGAAGAAACAAGGATTATCTTCTTTTGCTAAAAAGAAATTCAAATAATTATGTCAATAATGTGAATTGAACATCTTTCTTTCTTAATGCTTCAATTAACGCATCTGCTTGCTCTTTTCCTTGAGTTTCTAAATTCATAGTAACTGATGCCGAACCTGCATTAACATTTGAACTTAATCTGTCATGAACAACTTCTACAATGTTGGCATTTGCAAGGGTAATGACATCAACAATTTCTTTGAATGAACCTGGTCTGTCAGGTAGCAATACTGATAATTTCAATAATCTACCCATAGCAGCAAGACCTTTGTCTACTATTTGTCCCAAGAGATACATATCCACATTTCCTCCTGCCAATACTGCAACTACTTTTTTGCCTGGGGCAGGTTTTTTTGAAATTAGATAAGCTAAACTGGCAGCACCTGCGGGTTCTACTACAAATTTCATCCTCTCCATTAAGAGAAACATTGCTTTTGTAATTTCAGTATCATCTACTAGAACAACTTCGTCTATGAGTTCATTAATTACACTAAACGTTAACTGTCCTGGAACTTTTACTGATATACCATCTGCAATTGTTCTTGCACCTCCACTTGCAGTGATTGATCCTTGTTTTACTGATTCATACATTGATGGAAAAGATCTTGATTGTACTCCAATAACCTGAACATTGGGGTTTTTTTCTTTAATTGCAATTAAGGTACCTGCAGCCAATCCTCCACCACCTATTGGAAGATACACTTGATCAACATCTGGCAAGTCCTCTAGTATTTCTAAACCAATTACACCCTGTGCTGCAATAATTTGAGGATCATCAAATGCATGTATCATAGTTGCCCCAGTTTCTTTTGCAATCTCTTTTGCTTTTGCAGAAGATTCATCATAGTTTACACCTTCTAGAACCACATTTGCACCATAGCCTTTTGTTGCAGCCACTTTTGCAGGGGATGCATTTTTTGGCATAACTATAGTACAAGGAATTTCTTCAAGTGCTGAAGCTAATGCAACACCTTGTGCATGATTTCCAGCAGATGCTGCAACCACTCCTTGTTTCTTTTCTTCATCAGATAATGATTTGATTTTGTAATAAGCGCCACGAATTTTAAATGAACCAGTTTTTTGTCGGAACTCTGCTTTAAGATAAACTTCAGACTTTGTAAGCTCACTAAAAGTAGGTGAATGAATTAAAGGAGTTTTCTTTATTTCATTTCCTCGCATAGAGTTTGCTTTTTGTATCTCGTCAAATGTTGGTTCCATTGGAAATGTTGCTAAGAAAACGATGTATTTGACTTCTTCTATACAAAAATTATTTTTTTAGTCAAATTTTATGCGTAAATTTCTAGGAATGCCTAAATAGTAAACAAATCGCGTTTAAATCATATCAGGGAATCAGAACTCCCCTGTGAGAAATTTTCTCATATCTGATTCCTTGGTCTTTTAGTTAATTATAGTTACAAACTCGTCTAGTCGTTTTACAATACCTTCTTTTGCAGATTCAGACATTTTTCTAGGGTCAAACAACCCTTCTCGAGTATTATTTTTCACAAATTCTAAATCAAATGTACACAAACAACCCTCTTCACCAGATACAAGTTTTGAATCATCAATTAATGTGGGAGTTGTCTGATATGTTTCAACTAAAAGTGAATCCAATTCATTAAACAACTGAGTCTTTTTTTCAGATAATTTTTGAAAATCAACTCCTGACTGTTCTTCAATTTCTGAAAAAATTTTTTCTCGAAACTCATCATTTTCATAAAAAACTTCAAAAAGTTTTTGATGATCAAAATCCTTGTATCCCATTTCTTTTAATTTGTCTAACACATATTGATCACTGTTGTTTGATAACTCTTCTTCTTTGTTTTTAGTCATGTCAATAATTTCAGATAATTCTTTTTGGCAATCAATCACTCTTTGATCTGGTTTGTAGTATAACAAAACATGAAATTGTATTGAGACATGTCCTGAAATCAAATAGTTTCCTTCCATGATTTCAAACTTCATGAAAATTCTTCTAAGATCTTCATTGTTTGATATTGTTACATCTTGTATTGACCAATCTTTGAGATTTGTACCAATGTTTTGAAAATAATCCATCACTAGTTTTGGATCAAAGGTTTTTTGTTCTGAAACTGTTGCATCTCCCAACATGACTTTGGCATCGATCATTTTTGTCATGTCTGTAATTTTTGTAAGAAATGATTTTTGAATAAGATCATTTTTTTCATTCAAAAGTTTGATGAATTCATTGGGAGATCGTGTACCTAAACGCACAAGATTTACAAAATTATTACTTGCCTTAAACCTTCATCAATGTCTAAATATGTAATTGAGTAATTTTAGGCATGGAAAGCTCTGGTTTTGCCTGCGATGAATGTGATGGCGAAATTGTAGAATATTATCATGAAGGGTATAAGGGGAAAAGAGGGAAATGTTCCCAATGTGGACAGGAATTTCCTTTAGAATAGGAGAAAAAATGGCTGAAAACAGTGTAGAAAAAGAATCAGATTCCAAGCAAGACAAAGTAGTAGACATGTTACTCAGTTCTGCATCAGAGAAGACATTAGATTCTGAATCAATGATTTTAGAAACTCAAAAAAGAGTATGGGGAGCATTAAAGAAAGGATATCAGTATTCAGGAGTAGCTGATGAATCTGACATATTCCTGAGAAAAAATGTATTTTCAAAATTAGATTTGGTTGTACTTTATGTTGATTTGGTTGGTTCAACCACAATGACATTGGAAATGCCTGAAGAAAAGATTGCAATCATTATCAGTTCTTTTGCACAAGAGATGGCTGCAGTAATTAGACAGTATGAAGGCTATGTTCTCAAATTTGTAGGGGATGCTGTGATTGGATATTTTGATGCACAAAGTAATGGTTTACTTGCATCGGATAACGCTGTAAATTGTGCAAAATCTATGATTACTGTAATTCAAAAAGGAATCAATCCAATTTTGAATCAATATGATTATCCAGATTTGATGGTAAAGATTGGTGTAGATTTTGGTAAAAATATTGTTGTAAGATACGGTGCCGATGAACAGCAATCCCATGTAGATGTAATGGGACCTGCAATGAATATTGCAGCTAAAATACAAAACATGGCAAAACCTAATCAAATTTTAATCGGACAAGATGTCTATCAGAGATTACATCCAAATTTCCAAAGAGATTTTGTTGAAGTAATATGGAAACAAGATGAATGGAAATATCGCTCCAGAGTCACTGGAGAAATTTACAAGGTTTACGAGTTTAAAGGATAAATCCGATTTTTTATTATACGGTGAATTTGTCAGGACATTCTACATGTTCGTAATGATGTTCTGTGAATTTTTCTTGAACAACATAGATTACAATCTTGTGTAGATCCTTTTCGTCAATGTCTTTTTTGCATCTGAGACACGTCTTTTTCATTTCGGCCATGCGTACCAGCGATCTAAACTGCGAATCTATAAGGATCTGCGATCAGCTCAAATTGAGCAAAAATGACTCTGATTTCACTAAACTGTATATCAAATGCCCAAAGCAAGGCAGAAATATAGCAAAATCAGACTAATTTCGTGGAAAACACCGTCAATAAACACCTACAAGACCTCTATGGATTGAATCCAGACATCCCTCATATGGCACTACAATTTCCTAGATTGCCCCCAGGACTAACACATCCTATGTTTAACATTCACAAAAATCCTGTAAAAGAACAATTTTCACGAGATGCAGAAACAATCAATCAAAAACTTCAAGGATTCCAACACATGTATCAACAATATGCAGCAGGACTGTTGACTGGAAACCAAGTAATTCCTCCAGGACACCCATTATACACTAAACAAAATTCTGTACAAGCACTTCAAGCTGAAAATGATAAACTGCTAAAAGAAAATACAGAATTAAAGAAAAAATTAGAAAAAGAATCCAAAAAACAAGATTAAAAATTATTCAAACTTTTTAGAATAAGCCTTATTAGTTGCAAATCCAATTTTTAGTATATGGCTAAAACTCCTGCAGACAAATGGAAAGATACTGTTGTAAAATATAGAAAACAATGTCAAAAAATTTTGGACGTATCAAAGAATGTAAGATATGCGGGAGTGATTAATGTTTATGGAAGAACTTTGGCAGGAATTGTTCAACCAAATCTTAAACCATTGTTAAAATCTGAACAGGTAAAAAATGAATTTTTCATAATTTCAACATTGATATCTTTGAGAAAAAATACTGCAAGTACTGTTGGAAAATTAGAACATGTAATTCTACAACATCAAAAAGTAACAATTGTTCTTGTACAAAAAAATGAAATTACCTACTATGTTTCCATTAATAGAAAAGAAAAAGGCTTAGAGAAAATTATTTCTTCAATAAAGAAGATTGTCTAAGCAGGTGTAAATCCGTGGTATCCACCAGTTTGTTCAGCTTTGTCTGAGAAACTTGGTTCAAACAAAGAAATCAAATAACCATCAGGATCTGAAATTACAGCATTTTTTCCTGCATCTTTCTCAACAATGTCTCGATGAATATTGACTCCTTTTTCTTTCAATTCGTCTACTGCAGATTTTACATCTCCGACTAGAAAACCGACTGTGATTCCACTCTCAAGAGCATTTCCCTGTTGTTCTGTTAGTGAAGCTGGATGTAGACTCAATAAAGCTCCAGATGTGCCCAAATCAACCCATGTTCTTCTCTGATTTTTTATTGGTAATCCAATAATTTCGTTGTAGAACTGTATTGATTTGTCTAGGTCTTTTACGGCCAAAATCACATTTCCGACTTTTTTGATATTCACAGGAGTTCTACCTCGAAGTTCTTTAAATTAATTGTCATTGAACTTCAACCATGGTTTCAGTTCGTTCAACACCGTTGATTTTTTGAATTTGGTTGGCAACATCTTTGATTTGAGCAAGTTCTTCAACATCAATAATGGCTACTGCATCAAATTGACCACTAGTAGGAAAAGAGTCAGATACGGAATCAACCTTTCTCAATCTTGCCGCAATCAGTTTTTTTGGAGATTTTACTAAAATGATGGCCCTTACCAACCTAGATTTACCTCCACTTCAATCAAAGTTTCTGTAGTTACAATATCTTTAATTTTCTTAAAATCAATTACCATGTTATTGATATCATCAATTCCGCCTTGCAAAAGAACACTAATGTCTGCTCTACCAGTAACCACCATTACCTGTTTTACAATCTTACGTTTTTTCTTTAAAATTTGAACTACAGTATCCACTTTACCAGGTTTTACGGTAATTAGACATAATGCGCGCATACAAGTACTACGTTATTGAATCGGATAAAGATTCCTAGTCAAATGCTTCTTGAGACCTTGCTTCTTCAAGATAAGCGCGTCTCTCTTCGTTGACTTTTTCTTGATCAATCTCAATATCATCATCTACTATGACTATTCCCATATCTCCGACAGGTTCTTCTTTCTTCTTTGATTTGCTGGTTTTTGCCTTTGATTTGGTTGTTTTTGCCTTTGAGGTTGTCTTTGATTTTGTGGTTTTTGCCTTTGATTTTGTGACTTTGGCCTTTGTTTCCTTAGCCTTTGATTTGGTTGTTTTAGCCTTAGTATCTTTTGATTTGGTTGCTTTCTTTGTAGATTTTTTTTCAGCCATGAATGTCGAAAATCAAGAGTTTGCGTTATTTTTAAAGATTTTGTAGAATTGGTTTTTCGCAAATTTATTCAGATTATCCGATCAAACAATTCTTTTTTTGATAATAGATCAAAGTAGCCATCTGGGTCAAGAATTTACTCAAAGTTGAATTTATCAAAAAACAAGTTTTTGGTATTTTGTTGGGAGGTGAAAGAAGATAGCAACATTAGCAGATTATGCAACTGTAGGCGATTCAGTCAGCTTGGCAAAAATTGGCGATAAGGCATTTACAATTACATTCATTGAAGATTCTGATTATACTCAGGGAGATCAAATCACAAAAGGAGTAAAGATCACAACTAAAGAAACTTTTGAGATTGAAGGCAATTTTGTAAATAAATTCCATACAACAAGAGTGGCAATTGTAAAGAAATTCAGTAATGAAAAATTACGTTCAGATGTCAATAATGGTAATTCATTAGGACCAGTAAAATGCGTCTCTGAAAAATCAGCCTCTGGAAAAAATTTCTATAATTTAGTAGATGCATGATGAGTTAGATTAACTCAAAACCATCATTATTTTTTTAAAATAATAAAGTGCCGCGGGCGGGATTTGAACGCGCGACAGCCCGGTCTTCAGCCGAGTGCTCTCCCAGGCTGAGCTACCACGGCACTTGAAAAAAATAATTTTGTCGAGGAATTAAAGTGTGTCTTTTTAGATCTTCCAAATAATGTCTTCCGTACCATTTCTTTTGTTGATCAATCTGCCCATAACAAAAAATAGATCAGATAATCGATTTAGGTAAATTATACAGTTTGAATTAATTTCATCTTTTTCTGCAAGTTGGACAGTTAGGGTTTCAGCTCTACGTACTACAGTTCTGGCATAATGTAATTTAGATGTAGGAGTAGAGCCTCCTGGAAGTATAAAATTAGTTAGTGGTGGGAGTTCTGATTCAAATTTATCTATATTTTGCTCCAACTCTTGTATCATCTCTAAGGAAACTCTGTTTTTTACATCATTTAGATTAGGATTAGATAAATCAGAACCTACAACAAACAAATCATTTTGAATTTTTCTAAGTACATCAAAGATATCTTCATCTAAAGAATTTGTTAACACAATACCCAAAGCAGCATTTGCTTCATCTACAGCACCATATGCAAATATTCTCGGATGAGATTTTGAGATACGTAAATTTCCTTGTAGTCCAGTATTTCCATCATCTCCTGTTTTAGTGTAAATTTTCATAAAAATACATGACTTGTTTCAACTATTATGTGATTCTAAAATCTCAAAACTCTTTAGGAGACTAGTTGTTCTATTTTATAATGATTGAAGATTTTTTTCATAATGTAGCAAATCTAAAAAATATTTCACGTCAAGGGTGGATTGACAAACTTTCTATAGATAATCCAGAATCTGTTGCAGACCATACATTTTCTATGGCAATTATGGGAATGATAATTGCAGATTTGGAGAATTTGAATTCAGAAAAAATTCTCAAAATGATTCTATTGCATGATCTTGCTGAATCAAAAATAGGAGACATTGTTCCAGACAAGATGTCATTAGAAGAAAAACAAAAATTAGAAAATTCTGCATTTGATGAAATTATCAAAACATTGCCTGAATCTTTGACGCATAACTATGTGGAAATTTGGAATGAATATCAGAAAAACAATACTGATGAAAGCAGCATTGTTCATCAGGTTGACAAATTAGAGATGGCACTTCAAGCAAAAATTTACCAATCTCAAGGATATTCTAAAGACAAATTAGAAACTTTTTTTGAATCTGCAAAATCAAGTATAACTCATCCAAAATTAAAAGAATTATTTACAAAGATAATTGATGAAGAATAATGTCTGAAACAGAAAAAGATGAATTAATTGATGCGCAAAAACAAGTTATTGGAATACTTTTTGAAGTCATTAAAAGACTACAAGCCAATAGTGATTTAGATGAAGAATATTTTGAAATCGTCACAAATAAAGAAAATAATGAGACTCGGTTAAATGAAATTCTTAACGAAAGAAAGGAAAATGCAAAAATCGTAGGTAGACTATTAGAACAATTAGAGGTTTAGTGTCCACAACTACAATCATCATCAGACATTATACGTAGATGGGCAGTTTGTTGATGTTTGTCCTGAATATAGTTTGAAAGATTTGCAATTCTTATTCTAGGTTCTCTTGTTTTCCAACTACCTTCATTTTCAAACCAAAATTCAATTTCATCAACATCATATCTCTCTCCATTTTTTACTAATTCTTTGAATATTGATTTTATTTCTTCTACTTCTGATTCAGACAATTTTGATTTGTCTTCCACCAGGGTAGTAATCTCATTTAATTTGATAATCACATTGTTTGTAAGAGGCATGGATTTTTTTGCCCAACATTCTATAACTATCTTTTGAGGCAATATTGTTTTTATAACAATCAGATATTTTGACAATTATGCAATATTTTCAAGCATTAAAACTAGGCCAAAAAAGAGTAGCAGATGCAAGAGAATATCTCAATAAATTAACAGATGGAAAAGCAATGCCTGCATTAGCATTGACAGATACAAAATCAAACGTATGGAAACCAGTGGGAGAAGAGAATCTTTATGCATTCGTTGACGAATCTGCAGGTTTTGTATTGACAGATAATAGTGGATACATTCTAGCTTTAGTAGACAATAGTGGTGCATCTAAAACAATTGTTCAAGGTGTAACCCAAGAACAAAAAGAAAAATTAGAAAAAGCATTTGAATCAGACAATATCCCAAAATTTGAAGGCAAAGTAATCCTTCCAGTATAATTTAGCCTCAAATAAAACGTAAAGCTTTAGTTATGATTGTATGGAGTATAGTAAAATGAGCAAATTTTCTCAAGAGATCGAAGTTAGTGGACATTTAATCGATTCATTGATCCTAACCAAAATCTTTGATAAAATAATGGATTTGCAAGGTGAGTTTCAAGTACAAGAAATCAACATAGGTAAAAGAAAAAAAGATCAATCTTATGCTCGATTATTAGTCAAAGGAAAAAATCAAAAACACCTTGATGAGATTTTACAAACAATTTACAGAGAAGGGGCAGTATCAAAAGTTCAAAAAGAGATTACTCTAAAAAAATCTCCAAAAAATTATGTAATGCCTGATAATTTTTACAGTACAACTAACAACCATACTCAAGTTTTTCATAAAGGGAAATGGATTCAAGTAGAAAACATGATGATGGACAAATGCATTGTAGTAAAAGGAAACAGAGCATTTTGTGTTCCAGTCAGAGATGTCAAAAAAGGTGATCAGATTATTGTCGGGGAGGGAGGAGTCAAAATTAATCCTCCTGAAAGACCAAGAGAAGGCTCCAACGTCTTTGAATTTATGGGGAGCTCAAGTTCTAGTGAAAGACCAACTCAACACATTGCAAAAAAAGTAGCTGATGATATTTACAATACAAAAAAGAAAGACGGAAAGATTGTCATTGTAGGTGGTCCTGCAATTGTGCATACTGGCGCATCAGATGCAGTATCAGAATTAATCAGATCAGGATACATTGATGGGGTTTTGGCAGGAAATGCACTAGCAGTTCACGATATAGAATATGCAACTATAGGTACATCATTAGGAATGAATGTTCATGATGCCACTTTGGCATATCATGGTCATAGAAATCACATGGATGCAATCAATTCTGTATTCAAAGCAGGATCTATTGCAAACATGGTAAAAACAAAGAAGCTTACTAAAGGAATCATGTATGAATGTGTAAAGAACAAGGTCCCATTTGTATTGGCAGGCTCTATCAGAGATGATGGTCCACTACCAGATGTAATTACTGATGTTGCACAAGCTCAAAGAGAATACAAAAAAGTTCTAAAAGATGCAAAAATGGTCATCATGATTTCAACCATGCTACACTCTATCGCAACAGGGAATATGCTACCTGCAAATGTCAAAGTAATTGTTGTTGATATCAACCAACCAACAGTAACAAAACTGATGGATAGAGGAACCTGGCAAGCATTAGGAATTGTCTCTGATGTTGGGGCATTTTTGCCAATGGTTGCTCAACAAATTAGAAAAAAGAAATAATCACACCACAAAATCTCTAATTCTAATAAAACTTGCTATTTTTTCATATGAAAAAATAGTACGCATGTTTTAAATGAAAAAAATGACAAATAATCATTATTGAAAAAGACAACACAAATTGGATTCTTGTTTGTAATTTTTTCAATGATTCTAATACCATTACAAAATGATGTATTTGCAGAACTAGCAGATTTTGTAGATCCAAACAAAGACCCACAGTACTATTTGGATAGGTATTACAATGAAGTTACATACAAGTCATGGTTTGATAGAAACTATCCAGACATCACTATTGAAGAGGCTGTAGGATTAAACGAAGAAAGTTCTGTAATTGATTCAATTCTTAAAAAAGAGTTGATTCAAGAAGCTGATGCAACACTAGTTCATCAAGAGCCAATTCAAACAAACAATTCTGAAACAATACACATGATTCTAGCAATTGGTGGTTTGGGCATATTGTTTGGAGCGGTGTATGGCATAAAAAGAAAAGTAAATGACAACACAAGACAAATTTCAATTAACAAAGAGACAATCAAAAACAAGATCATCAAACCAATAACAAGAACAAATCCCTTAGATGTTCTTCAAATGAGATTGGTAAAAGGAGAGATATCACTTGAAGAATTTGAGATACTAGAAAAGAAACTGCAATCTTAATTTGGGATTTTCAAGTTATTTTTTATTAGCATTAATTCATCTACGGCATCCTTTTTCAAAGAACCAAAGAATTTTTCAATCATATCTAATCCAGATACTATCTTTGGAGCATTTTTAGTCACAAATTCAGTTCTCTCAGAGTGGGTTTTAGGTCTATTTTCTTGATAGTTTTGGTAAACAGCAGCACCATCATAATCAACATACGCAATTCTTGCACTAAAATCAGTTCTTTCAAGAACCAAGCTATCTCCACCTACTATTGCAGTATGATATGGATGGACAATTAATGATTCAGATAATTTTTGTGAAGTTCTAATCTTTGCTTTTTGTAATTCAGGAGCGTATGCATTGAAATCTGCTAACAAATAGAATGTTGCTTCCGGTTTTGTTGCTTTAATTCCATCAATTGATGTTAATCTGTGATATGTGTATTCTCCCATTATCTTGTGAATATTTCTTGTAATTTCAAAATACTCATCCATCTCATGACTGATTTCAAATCCCGGTACTGCAGCATGTTGAATTGGAGTAGATACAGCTGTATATTCAGTTGCAAGAATTTTTTTGAATTGTGTTCTAAGATCAGTTGCATGTTGTGGTAAGATGACATAACCTAGTCTATATCCGCCAGCAGCATGGGATTTTGATAAACCGTTTGTAACGAATGTTCCTTCAGGATAAATTTTTCCCATACTAACAAATTTTGAAAAATCATATGTAGTTTGAGCATAAATTTCATCTGAAATTACAGTTATGTTTAGTTCTCTACAAACATCTGCAATCTCTTCAAGTTCTAACCGATTGTAAAGCAATCCTGTAGGGTTGTGAGGATTATTTAATATCAGAATTTTCTGTCTGTCTTGTAATCTTAATGCTAATCTTCTAAGATCATTTGGTGCAATTTTTTTATTTGCACGAGTTGGTAACATGTGATAGTTTTTCTTTAAGAATCTGATTTGTGGAAGATATCCCAACCATGCAGGAGTAGGTAGAATTACTGTTCCATGTAAAATTTCTAATAAATTAAAGATGAGTTCTTTGGTTCCAGGACCAACATAGATTCTGTCAGGAGATACATCCATTCCAAAGTAATGTTTGTTGTATTTTGAAATTGCATTGCGTAGTTCAGGAATACCAGGAACTGCAGCATATTCTCCCTTGTTTACATTTTTGATGAGTGCCTCTTGAATTAATCTAGGCACAGGAAATGGTGATTGACCAAAGGCAAAGCCATAAAATCCAAAACCACACTCTGGATGAGTACAATCAGAGTGAAATTCTTGCAAAAACGTGTTTAATTTGAGATTCTCAGGCATCTCAATATCTTCTACCTGCTGATCAACAACAAATTTCAATGCTCAGTATCAGCCATTTTGATTATTACATAAAACGTGAATTAGAAAGTATCAAAAAGTTAGTAAATGTTAACCAATTTTTGGAACCTCATCTAGTATCTGAGGATTCTCTAGAGAAGACAAATCACCTAACTCTTTTCCCAATAATTTTGATTTTAGTAATCGTCTCATAATTTTTCCCGTTCTAGTTTTTGGCAAATCAGTCAATTGATAAACAAACTTTGGTTTTGCAACTTTGCCAATCTTTTGAGAAATAAAATCAGAAACTATACCTTCCAAATTAGAATCATCTTTACTATCTGCAACAAAGAAAATAACAATAGCCTCGCCAGTAATATCATCAGGAATTGCAATAGATGCTGCATCAGAAATTTTTTCATGTGAAATTACCATATGTTCAATTTCAGCAGTACTCATTCGGTGTCCAGAGACATTAATCACATCATCAGTTCTTCCACGCATATACCAAAGACCATCTTGATCAACAAAGACATAATCCCCATGAAACCAAATGTCTTTGAATCTAGACCAATAAGTTTCAATGAACCGCTCATTGTCATTTAGTAACCCCCGAGTCATTCCTGGCCAAGGTGATCTAATTATGAGATAGCCATTTTTGTTTTTGACTGAATTTCCATCATTATCAACTACATCAAGGTTCATTCCAGGAACTGGAATACCAACAGTTGAAGGTTTTAGTTTCATCCCTGGAAAAACAGACAACATTGCACCACCAATTTCAGTTCCGCCAGACAAATTCATTATTGGAATTTTCTTGTTTCCAACTTTATCAAACAACCACCACCATGAATCCTCATCAAGTGGTTCACCCGTTGTTGGAATATTTTTGATTTTATCTAATGAGAAATTTTGTAATGGTTCTTCATTATTTTTCTTGAATAATCTTGTTGCAGTAGGAGAGATTCCAAATATTGTTGCATTATACTCTGAAAGAATTTTCCATACTCTGTCAGATTTTGGAAAATCTAATGCTCCGTCATAAATCACGGAACTTGCTCCCATGATTAGCAATCCATAGACATTCCAGACAAGACCAGTAATCCAACCAATATCTGCAGGCCAAAATAACACATCTTGTGCCTGTAAATCTATCAAATATGCTGCCTGATGTCCTGCAAATACGGAAAAACCACCATGAACATGTACCACACCCTTTGGTTTTCCAGTAGTACCCGAAGTATACAAGATGAATAAAGGATCCTCAGAATCCATTATTTCAGTAGGGCAATCAGGGTTTTGAGATTCTATCAATTCATTATAAAATACAATATTTTCAGAGTTTTCATACTTGTCCACCCCTTTGTATTTTACTACAATTGTTTTTTCAACATATGTGTCTTGAATTGCTTTTTGCACGGTTTCTTTTTGAGAGATTGGTTTTCCTTTTCTACAAAAACCGTCTGAAACAAAAAGAACTTTCGCATTACAATCTTGTAATCTAATATGCAGTGATTCAGTACTATATCCTGAAAAGATTACAGTTTGAACTGCGCCAATTTTAGCTGAAGCCAATATTGCTAAAATTGCTTCTTGAATCATCGGAAGATAAATTGCCACAACATCTCCTTTTTTGACCCTAAGTGATTTGAGACCATTTGCAAGTTTTGATACTTTGTTGTCTAATTCTTGGTATGTGAGTTTGGATGTTGCCCCATCTTCTGAAACAAAGTGATATGCAGTTTTATCAGGAGTTAATTTTACAAATTTTTCAACTGTAGATTTGTAGATGTTTGTTTTACCATTTACAAACCATTTAGAATGCGCAATTCCATTTGAGGAATCAAGTATTTGTGAATATGGAGAGTCCCAAACTACTCCGATGTCTTTATCAACTTCTTGCCAAAACCATTCTAGTTCATCTTTTGATTTTTTTGATAGTTCAGATAGTGATGATAGTCCATGTTTTTGCATAAAACGAAAGATATTGGACTCTTCAACTTGGTTTTGTGTTGGAACAAACTCAAAATCAGACAATATTCAATTTTTAAAATCAGATAGACTGTAAAAAGATTTTAGATTAAGAAATATCAATTCCAAGACGTCTTGCACAGGCAATTGCTGCCTTTCCGTGATCTTCAGTAATTCCTGCTTTTTCAAATTCTTTGATTCGTTTTGTTCCAGAAAATGTTGTATTTTCATGATAGTATTCCCTCAAAATTACGCCTACCTGCTCGTCTAATCGCTTGCGAGTAGCATCATTCATGCCTGCCTGAAGCACAGTAGCATCAGATGTTGCTAAAATTTTGATAAATTCTATATCCTCAAGGGAGAGTTCAGACATTTCTTATTCAATCTGTTTTTTGAGTAAATCAAGGGTGAGTTTAGGATCTGCCTTGCCTTTTGTTTTTTGCATCACCTTTCCTACAAGATAGTTTATTGTTTGAGGGTTTGATTTTGCTTGTTCTACCGCTTGAGGTTCTTCTGAAATTACATCTTTGATAACTGTAAGTAATTCTGATTCATCAGATACATTTCCTAAATCAAGATCAGACATTACTTGTGATAATTCTTTACCAGATTTTACAATCTCATGCAAGGCATTTTTAGCTGAATTTCTTGAAATCTTTCCTGTTTGAATTGCATCAGCCAAATCTCTCAAATGTGTAGCAGTAATCTTTGATGCTTCACGTTTTTCTCTAGTATCTACCAATCCCATTAAATCAGTTGTAATGATATTTGCAATCTCTTTTGCATTTGATTCAGTGTGAGAATCCTCAAACAAATCCGAATAGAATTTGTCTGATGATAAAACATCTGCTACTTGATTTGGAATATTATATTTTGAAACATATCTTTCTTTTTTGGAACTAATACTTTCAGGCATTTCAGATTTTAATTTCTCTTGTATTGCAGGATCAATTGTAACCCAAGGAATGTCACCTTCCAAGAAATAACGATAGTCCAATGCTTCTTCTTTGGAACGAGATGAAATTGTTATCTTTCTTTTATCATCCCAATGACGAGTCTCTTGTGCAATTTCTATCTCTCTAGAATGCAAACTCTCTTGTCTTGTAATTTCAAAATGAACTGCTTTTTCTAAATCATGAAATGAACCAATATTTTTTATCTCAACTTTCTTTCCACCTTCAATGGAAACGTTTGCGTCTGCCCTCATTGCACCTTCTAAACTAGGATCAGATACTCCGAGATTTTCTAACAAATCAGATAAAATATTGAGAAATTCTCTTACCTGTTTTGGGTTCTCAAAGTCTGGCTCTGTAACAATCTCAACTAGAGGCGTACCTGCACGATTGTAATCAACTAGAGTTATTTGGTTTTTAGAAGAGGTTCCCTCGTAAATGAGCCTACCCGGGTCCTCTTCGAGTTGGATTCTGGTAATTCTGATTTCCTTGTCTCCAACCATGATAGAGCCAGGGCCACCTACACTAGTATCTCCATAGATGTTAAGTTGTGTAATTTGGAAGTTTTTTGGCAAATCCGGATAAAAGTAATTTTTTCTAAAGAATGCAATTTTTTCAGGAGTAGAACAGTTTAGTGCCATCGCAATCATTGTTGCTTTTTTGACAGCATCTTGATTTAGTCGGGGTAAACTTCCAGGCAATCCCATACACACAGGACAAATGTTTTCATTGATTTCGAATTGACGATAGTTTGCTTTACATGAGCAGAACAATTTGCTTTCAAGATTTGTTAATTGACAGTGAATCTCCAAACCAATTTTGGTCATATTGGAACCTCCGGTAGTTTTACAGTTTGTTCTAATGCCTGTGCTGCTTGAAGTAGCATTTTATCATTCATAGAATCTGCCAGTAATTGAATTCCAATTGGCAATCCGTTTGAAACAGCAAATGGAACAGAGATTGCAGGCTTTCCTGTAAGATTTGCAGTAACAGTATTGATATCAACTAGGAATAATGCAACAGGATCATCAATTTTTTCTCCAAGTTTGAATGGTAAGATTGGAACAGTTGGTGCAATTAGTAAATCATATTTTTTGAAAGCATCATTGATTTCCTTTGTGAGTTTATTTTTTACTTTGAGTGCTTTTAGGAAATACTTGCCAGCATGTCCTGCAGATGGAACAAATCCACCAATGATCATTCTTCTTGTAACTTCAGGTCCAAAGTTCTTTCTTGCCTTTTGAATGTATGAATTAAACTCGTATCCTTCAACTGAAAAATCATAACCATATCTCAAGTTGTCATATCTTGCTAAGTTACTTCCAGCTTCAGTTGCAGTAATAGTATAGTATGCTGCAACAGAATATTTCACCATGTCAAGTGAGACTTCCTCACATATTGCACCTAATCCTTCAAGTTTTGATATAGCATCCTTTGTTGCAGATACCACTGCAGGATCTGTACCTTCAGCCATCATCTCTTTGATTATGCCTATTTTCTTGCCTTCAACGCCCGAATCTATGCCTGAAAGATAGTCCTCACTCTTGTTATCAACTGTAGTGTTGTCATTAGGATCTAATCCCGTTATCATGTTTAGCAAAAATGCAGTATCTTTGACAGTTCTAGTAACAGGTCCAATCTGCTCAATGCTGTTTGCATAGGAGATGAGACCATATCTGCTAATCAGACCATATGTTGGTTTGTAACCTACTGCTGAACAAAAGCTAGCAGGGTTTCGGACAGAACCACCAGTATCAGAACCAAGGGATGCTACACATTCAAAGGCACTTACAGAAACAGCACTGCCACCTGATGAACCACCAGGAGTACAGTCAACATTCCAAGGATTTTTGCTTGGACCATATGCGCTAAATTCAGTTGTCAACCCCATTGCAAACTCATCCATGTTTGCTTTTCCAATAAAGATTGCATCTTGTTCTTTGAGTTTTGATATTACTGTTGCATCATATGGTGCAACAAAATTCTCAAGCATCTTTGATGCACAAGTGGTTTTGCTATTTTTGATACACATGTTGTCTTTAATTGAAATTGGCATTCCAAAACATACACCTACTTTATCTCCAGATTTTATTTTCTTGTCAATCTCTCTTGCTTGGTTAATTGCATCATCATTTACAGATAAAAATGCGTGTAGTTTTTCATCTACACTGTGAATGTGTTCTAAAGTTGCAGCAGTAAAATCTTCAGCAGAGATATTTCCATTTTGTACTTCTTGTACATAGTCTAGAGCAGAAATTTTGAGATTCATTATGACATCTTTGGAGCTCGAACATAGGTTCCTTTGTAGTGATTTAGTTTTTCAATGAGTTTTTCATCAAATGGGATGTGTTTATCTTCACGTAAAGCAGTAATAGGAATTTCTTGCATAGAGATTTCTTCATCCTCAACTCCTGCAGAATCTAAAATGTCAAAATAATCGATCATAGCATGTACCTTGTCTACATACTCTTTATGATCATCTACCTCGATTTTCATTAATTTTGCTACTTTCTCAATCTCTTCTTCTGTAACCATTTTACCACACCTATGGTGTTAGTCTATCAACATCTCTTGGATAAAATGTTACATCACGGATGTTTTCTGTGCCTGTCAAGGCCATAATTAGCCTCTCAAGACCAATACCACATCCGGCGTGAGGAGGAACTCCATAATCAAATGCACCAAGATGGTACTCAAATGCATCAGTGTTCATGCCTTTATTCTTCATTCTCTCAGCTAGTTCATTTCGTTTTTCAATTCTTGTACTACCAGAAGACAATTCCAAATCACCAAACATCAAATCAAAGGATTCAGAAATTTTTGGATTAGCTTTGCTGTCTTTTACATAGAAGGGTTTTGGTGCCAATGGCCAATCTTTGATAAAGTAAAATCCTTCAAGACCAATTTTTTTGAGGTTTGATGGATACAAGTCATCACCCCATTCTGTTTTTGCACCAGCCTTTTGCATTTTATCAACTAAATCATCATAAGAATATTGAGGGATGGTTTCAGGGATTTCTGGAATTGTAAACTCTGCATCAGGATTATCTTTTGCATAATCAGTTACTGTTTTAATTGAAATTTTGATAATTTCTTCAATCCTACTCATCACATCATTGTAATCAATAAATGCTTCTTCCAAATCAATAGATATTGCTTCAGCAAGATGACGGTTAGTTCTTGATGGTTCTGCTCTAAAAATTGGAGCAATTTCAAAAACTTTTTCAAAACTCATTGTCAATTGTTCTTTGTACAATTGCGGGCTCTGAGCCAAGAATGCTTCTTTGTTATAGTAAAATATTGGAAATAATGCAGCGCCACCTTCAGTAGCTGTTGCAATCATCTTTGGAGTATTGATTTCAACAAAATTTTGATCATTAAAGTAACTGCGAATTGATTTTAGAACTAAACTTCTAGTGTTGAAGATATGTTGTAGTACCTTTCTTCTAAGGTCAATTGGTCTTACCTCTAGTCTTGTATCGATATTTTTGACAGTCTTGGCTATAGGCTCAAAGGGAGGAATTTTTTCAACTTCAGAAAATACTCGAAGTTCAGTTGGAACTATCTCATAACCACTAGGGGCTTTTTCAGAGGATTTTACATTTCCAGTAATTGCAATTGAAGAATGTGCTTTGAGGTAGGATATCTTTTCACGAATATCATCAGGACAATCGCCTTTCTTTGCAACAACAGAAACATCACCATTTTTGTCACGAATTGTAGCAAAACTGATGTTTCCATGTCCTCTAACAGTTAGAACCCATCCCATTACAGTAACTTGGGTGCCATCCATTGAGGAATTGATTTCATCAGAATAATGAGATCTACGTAAAGTTCCTAGCTCAGTTTCTATCAAATTACTCTACTGCATATTTCATGGTGTAATTAATTTTTATATTCAGAGATCAGCCAATTTCTCAATTTTCATAATGCTTATAGCCAGTACCGATTCCACTCCAAAACAAGATGGATGTACTAATAGCAATCGTTATTGGATTTATCCTCGTAGTGGCAGGATATGTTGGATATTATGCATCTCAAGAAGAACCTAAAGCTGGTGGACACGACATACCACTGGAATTAGAAGTACTCGACACAGAAACCAAATCCATTCAGTCATTTAATCAAGCAATGACCAAATCAATATCTTGAGATCAAGATAAAATTTACATTAATTTACCAGTAATTTTCACAATTTTTCATGGTTCTTTCAAACAAAGAAAAACTTGTAGCAGTTATTGCAAATGGAGTATCAGTATTTTCTTTGTTACAAGAAAGAGAAGAACTTCCAAAAAATACAACAGTGTATGATTTTGTTCTAAAGGTGATTCCAGAAGATCTCAAATCTGAACTCAGTGTAGAGTTGATAGATGAGGTTTTCCAATACGTCACATCCGCACATAGTTCATAAAGTACAAAATTCTAGGATATTCATAAAATGGCCTCGATTGCAACACTAGGTTCTCACTGTTCACTACAGGTTCTAAAAGGTGCAAAAGATGAAGGCTTGAAAACAATTCTAGTTTGTGAGAAAAAACGTGAAAAACTATACCGAAGATTTCCATTTATTGATGAATTAATCATAGTAGACAAATTCAGAGAAGTTCTTGATGAAAAAGTCCAGTCAACTCTTGAACAAAATGATGCAGTGTTGATTCCTCATGGAACCTTAATTGCACAGATGAGTTCTGATGAGATTGAATCAATCAAGACCCCAATCTTTGGTAATAAATGGATTCTTAGATGGGAGTCAGATAGAGAGATGAAAGAAAAACTCATGAGAGAAGCAACTCTTCCAATGCCAAAACCAGTTACAAATCCTAGTGAGATTGAAAAATTATCAATTGTAAAAAGACAGGGTGCAGCCGGAGGTAAAGGTTACTTTATGGCAGCAAATGAGGATGATTACAATACAAAAAGAAATCAATTGATTTCAGAAGGAGTTATTTCTGAAGATGAAACATTGTACATTCAAGAATATGCTGCAGGTGTTTTAGCATACTTGACATTTTTCTATTCTCCACTAAAAGAAGAATTAGAATTCTATGGAGTTGATCAAAGACATGAATCAGATATTGAAGGATTGGGAAGAATTCCAGCTGAGCAGCAAATGAAATCAAACAAAGTTCCATCATTCAATGTCATTGGAAACAGTCCACTAGTTTTGCGCGAATCATTGTTAGATGAAGTATACACAATGGGTGAGAATTTTGTTGAAGCATCAAAAAGAATTGTTGCACCTGGAATGAACGGTCCATTTTGTATAGAAGGAGTATATGATGAGAATGCACAATTCACATCATTTGAATTTTCAGCAAGAATTGTTGCAGGCTCTAATATCTACATGGATGGCTCTCCATACTACAATTTACTATTCAATGAAACCATGAGTATGGGAAAAAGAATAGCCAGAGAAGTAAAGACAGCCGCAGAAACAAACCAGTTAGATAAAGTTACAACATAAGATCAATTACTTTTTGCAGTAACTTCCATTCCATGTTGAGATTTTATGATATACTTGTCTCTAATTTTGACACTAACCCAATCAATTACTAATACTGCTGCCAAAACTACTAACATAAAGACAGCAGCTTTTCCGTATTCAAAGAACTTTATGTAATTGATAATGTAAAATCCGATTCCACCTGCACCAACTAATCCAAGTATACTAGTTTGACGAACATTGTAATCAAACATGTAGAGCATCTGACTGAGCAAGTGAGAAGCAGATTCAGGAATTACAACATATCTAATCAATTGCCATTTTGAGACGCCAATAGAACTGACTGCATCCATAGGATCTGAATCAATTGTTTCAATTGCCTCATACTGTAACTTTGCAACAAATCCTATTGTATACATGATAATTGCTAAAACTCCTGCAAATGGACCCAATCCAACCATAATTACAAACAAAATTGCCCAAAGAATTGATGGAAAGGTACGGATTGCTGCCAGCAATGCACGAATTGGGGCATAAACATACTTGCTGTTGAGATTTCTTGCAGCAAACATACTCAATGGTAATGCAATTGCAACCCCAACAATTGTTCCAATAAAGGCCATCTGAATGGTTTCAAACATTGCCCAAAGTGCAGTTGGAATGTACTTTGAGTCAACTTCAAGCATTTCTTCAGCTACAATTCCAAGATTTGGTAATCCTTGAACAAAGTCAATAGGATTTGCATCTACATTGTAAGATGCTGCTACCAATAATGCAATGATAATTCCGATGATGATGTTATTTTTTGGCGTCATCAGCATACATCTCCATAATTTCTTCAGTGCTCATATCTCCAGTTTGGAAATCAACAATAGTATCGCCTTCAACACCAATCTCTAGAATCTTTTGACCTTCTTTGATTACTGCAACACGATTAGCATACTCTAAAGCAAGTTGCATGTCATGATGGACCATTATTGCAGTAAGGTTCATGTTCTTTTGAGCATCTGCAATCAAATCCATAATCTCACGAGCTGTTACATGATCTAACTCAGATACAATTTCATCAGCAAGAAGTATTGTTGGATGTTGCATTAATGCACGAGCAATTGCAACTCTTCGTTTTTCACCACCACTTAACATGTAGGCTTTTCTTTCTTCTTTTCCAGAAAGACCAACTTGAGAAATAATTTTTTTGGCTTCATCAATTTCATTTTCAGGAAACTTTTTGAGAAAAGATTGAATTTTACCTAATCTTGGTAGGGCACCTATGAGAATATTTTCAAGAACAGTGCTGTTTTTTACCAATCCAAGATTTTGAGGAATGTAACCAATTGTATGCATCATTTTTTTAAATTTTTTATCATTCATGTTTGGAGTGATGTAATCAATTTTGATTGTACCTTTGCTTGGAATCATCATTCCATTCATCAATTTTAGTAAAGTAGATTTTCCAGAGCCAGATTGTCCAACTATGGCATAGTTAGTTCCCCTATCAATAGACAGATTAATTCCATCTAGTGCAAAATTTTTCGAATCATATGATGTCCAAACATCATTCATTTGGATAATTTTCTTTGTTGCAATTGAAGAAAAAGAAGGGTTTGCGGTCATCTGAATTTGTTTCATTTTTCAGAATTCCTGTTTTTATTTGCTCTTGTCGTATTTGTCGAGTATCTTCTGATCAAGTCCTGTCAATGCATTGATGAATTCACCAAATTCACCTATGTGCATAGTAGTTGTTGTTGGAACTAGTGCTTCAGCACCATACAAGTCTGTCAAGATTGCATTATTCTCATCATAATTTAGTTTGATAAGACTATCAACTAGGGCATTTTTGGTAGAATCTGACATGTCAGCACTTACCATAAACACATGAGATGGTACTGGTCCAATTGTTGTAACTGGACGTAATTTCTTTTGATCCTCTAATTCAAGATACTTTGCAGGTGCAATATCAGAACCAAATGCAACATCAACTTTTCCTTCTAGAAGTAAGGTTAATGCTGCTTTGTAACCTCCTGCAAAGGTGTAACTTTCAAAGTTATTTGCCAATGCAGATTCGAGGGCAACAATATCGTCACCTTCAATTGTTACATGTCCTTCAGTAACTAGGGTTCCCATTGGTCTAACAAAACCAGATGAACCAGTCATACTGGTAAATGCAACTTTCTTGCCAACAGTATCTTCAATTGATTGAAGAGAATCATTTTCTGCTAGTGTCCAAACTGTTGCTTGGTAATTCACTTTACCTTTAACAAGTTCTGCCAATACAGCTTCTGCACCTGTTCTTTCATGGGTAATCCATGCAGGTCCAGTATCCATAAAGGCACCATCAATGTGACCAAATCTCATTCCTTCAATAATGGCCTCATAGTTTGTTGGAATAACTAATTCAACATCAACACCTAATTCGCTTTCAAGGAATTGTTCTAGTGCTTCGGCTTTTGGAGTTAACTCATCAGCCTTTTCAACTGGAATAAATCCGATAGTTAAGGTGTCAACATCAACAGATTTTGAATCAGATGAAACATTGATGATTCCATTTTCTATAAGGTATTCAATTCCGTTTAGAAAAGTTGCGTCATCTACGGCGCCTTCTGCCCACCAACCAGCATTAGTCTTAATCCAATCAGGAAGAGAACTTTGTGCTTGTGCTGTTTGGCTCAAAGGAATTGTTGCTATGCCAATAGCTACAAATGCAACAATTACCGCCATGGTTGTTCGTTGTTTCATGATTTCTAAGAAAATTAGGAAGAGCTAAATTATTTAAACTGAATATTCATTCCAAAGAAACATTCTAAATCTATAGAACGAGAATAACTATAGGCTCGATTTTGGATTATCTGTGTTAGGATACAGATTCAAACTAGGCTCAAGGTTGTCCACAGTAATCTCAACTTTTCCAATTCTACTTCGGTATTGTTTGATTTTTTTTCCTTCTGGGGAAATGATGAATTTATCTACTTCAGCTAAAGCAAGATCTTCAAGATTTGATAATGTCTTGTAAACTGTGGAGAGTGAAATTTTTAGTTCTTCTGCAATCTGTGTTGCATCTTTTGATTCGTTTTTGACTGAAAACAATACAGCTCTTGTACATACATTGCTTAGAGATTCAATAATTTTTTGAGTTATATCAAATTCAGATAATTGAATGATGTTTGGTTTTGACATGAATATCACTTGTTTGGCAATAGTGTAAGTACAGGTTCAGGTTTTTTGATAGAGATATCTGCTTTACTGATTCTACTTCTATAGACCTTGTATTTTCTACCTTTGTCAGATAACATCCATTTTTCAACTTCAATTAGTGTAAGTTCTTCAAGATCTGCCAGTTTTTTGTATACAGAACTAAGAGGAATCTTAAGTTTATCAGATAGTTCAGCAGCAGTATTTCCTTTTCGTATTATGGAAAATAGAATTGCTCTAGATTCAGAATCAGCTAATGCTTCTATTACTTTTTGAGTAATATCATATTTTTTTAGTTGAGGTAATGTGAGTTTTCGTGACACAAACTCTGAAAATTATTTGGTGTATTTAAAACTAGATAACTTGTTCTCATTCTATAGATTTAGAATTAGTTATAGCGAGTAGTTTCTTGCTCTGGAGAGAGTTTTCTCCAGAACAAACCAAGAATAATTCCTATTGATGCCCAAAATGATGTCACACCAAGAACAGACATGAATCTAAACTCGTTTACTAAATCCATAGGGGCAGTTACTTCATCAGGATTTTCTGGCATTGCGAAAAATACAGTAGAAATGAAAATTCCATAGCCTATGAGCGCAACAAGTTTTTTGTTATTCTTGAACTTCTTTGATAATTGATAAAATCCAACTGCTCCAAATCCTGAAATTGCAATAAAGGACAGATACAAAATCGCTCTTAATACGACAGTTTCACCATCTCCAACGGTAGGAGGATTTGCAGGATATTTCAAAAATGGAATGATGTAAAGTGTAAGCCACATTATACCTGCTAGTATCAATGATTTTTTGACATCATTGTTTCCAGGTAAAGCATTTCTAGACAGTGCAAATACAATTCCAAACAATGCACCGACCGAAGTTCCCAATATCACCCCTGCAAGAATTTGTCCACCTTTCTGCCAAGTTCTGTATCCTTCATACTCTACCCAAAATTCAGGAGTGTCTTCTTCTTCACCAGATGCAAACAAGTTTTGATTTTCAATTCCTATTGCTTGATCAAGATAAGGTTCTACAATTGCAAAATTAACAGTACCGTGAATCAGTCCTGCAAACGCACCTGAAATTAATACAATTATGATAAAAAGAGACGTTTTCATGATAAGGTGCCTCTAATGGCATGGAAAGCCAGCTGCATGTCTCATATCATGAGTAAGCTCATGGATGTACAAATCAGTAAATGCTTGTTCACCATAAACTAGACTGAAAATATGTCCTTGATCAAATCCTACAACAAACAATCCTGCTGCAAAGATGATACCTAATGCAATAATTGCTAATTTTGGTACTTGTGATTTAGACACATTCATTTGTCTTGTTTCAGACATGACGTTAGCACCAGATGAGCGTATTTAACCTCTTGGATGATTTATCCAATTTATAAAGCCAGAAAAAGATCTAGAGTCTATTGAAAAAGAACATCCAAACTTTGCAAAATATTGTTTCACGAAAAGGATCAAGTAAAGTTCTAACATTTAGTATTCCACATGTGTTCAAAGCTCTTCAATTGTTATCAAATGAAAAGTATGTGAGCAGATCAACATTAGGAAAAGAGGTTCATCTCGGAGAAGGGGCAGTAAAGACACTGATTTCACACCTAAAAGAAGTAAAAATGATAGAATCAACCAGATCAGGAAACTACTTGACAGAAAAAGGGAAAAAATTCACATCACAGTTACAGAAAATTATTCCAAAAGAATGCAAGATTGAAAAAAACAATCTGACTCCAAGTAAAAACAATCATGCAATAATTTTGAAAAAATATTCATCTGCAATAAAGACAGGAGTAGAGCAAAGAGATTACGCAATAATGTATGGCTCATCAGGGTGCACTACGTTGACATTCAAAAACAACAAATTTGTTTTTCCAGGGGAAGACAAAGATTGTTTAAACAAAGACAAAAAAACAAGACAGATTCTTTTGGAAAAACTAGAACCTTCTGATGAAGACATTATCATTATTTCATCATCAAATGATTCTTTTGTAGCAGAAATTTCAGCAAAAAATTCAGCCCTTTGGACTATTGCTACAAATTAAAGAAGACTTTTACTGGCATTGAGTGAAAATTTAACATGACAAAATACTATCTTCTAGTAATTCCAATTGCAATAGGAATTATTGCTGGAGGATTTTTAGCATTTTACCCTGAACCTGAAAAAAATCCTACAAAATTGACGCCATCCACATTAATTGAAAATGGTTCCCCAATTCTAGGAAACAGTAATGCTCCAATTACAATTTTAGAATGGGGAGATTACCAATGTACATTTTGTTACAAATTTCACAAAGATACACTAAATGTAATCAACGAGGATTTCATTAAAACAGGTAAAGTAAAACTTGTCTTCAAGGATTTTCCGCTAAATGGTCCTGACTCGGTATTAGCAGGTGAAGCATCATTTTGTGCTAGAGATCAAGGAAAGTATTGGGAGTATCATGATGAACTTTACAAGAATTGGGGAGGAGAAAGAACAGGTTGGGTCACCAGAGAATCATTAGACATATTTGCATCAACTGTTGGGTTGGATTTACAGACATTCAACGAATGCCTTGATGAGCACAAGTACCAAAACAAGGTAAATGCATTGTATGAATTTGGAAGAGAAATTGGAATTGATGCCACTCCATCATTTCTTGTATTCAATGATGAAAAAATTATCAAAATAAGAGGAAATCAACCATTAGAGGTATTTCTCAAAACAATTGATGAATTGTGATCATATGCAAACAATCAATCAAAATTAATATCTGCATAGTTTGGAGAAAGCACAAATGGGCAAAATTGACATAGAAAAACAAGATTCGGTTAAAGTCTATAAAATTAGAAAAACATTAGAAGAATTATCAAAAAAATCTGGTCGCGGTACAGAATTAATCACAGTATACATTCCAAAAGGAAAACAACTTCACGAAATTATTGGTACACTTCAACAAGAACAAGGTACTGCCGATAACATCAAATCAGATCTAACTAGGTCCCATGTTGTAGATTCATTAGGAAAAGTTGTTCAAAGATTAAAGCTATACAAAAAAACTCCTGAAAGAGGATTGGTAATGTTTTGTGGAGCATTGCCTCCAGAAGAAGGGGGGCCTTTAGGAAGTGAAGTAGTAAAGGTTTGGGAGATAGATCCTCCTAAAGATTTGAATCAATATCTGTACAGATGTGATGATCATTTCCATGTAGACATTCTAAAAGATATGCTCAAAGATGACAACCTAATTGGATTCTTGGCAATTGACTCAAAGGATGCAGGATGGGGATTGTTACATGGAGACAAAATCGAAGTTCTAGCTCAAACTGGTTCAGGTGTTGCAGGAAAACACAGACAAGGAGGACAGTCTGCAAAAAGATTCCAAAAACTCAGAGAGATGGAGTTGACATATTACTTTAACAGAGTTGCTCAAACAACAAGAGAATACTTTATTGACATTTATCCAGTAAAGGGATTAGTTATTTCAGGTCCAGGACCAACAAAAGAAGATTTCATTAACGGAAATTATCTAGAATACAGATTACAAAACAATATCATTGCAACAATTGACTCATCATATTCTGGCTCAGAAGGAATACGAGAAGCATTTGCAAAATCTTCAGACATTTTAGGCAACTTTAGACTTGTAGAAGAAAAGAAGCTTGTGGAAGCATTATTCAGAGAGATTAACGGAAACACTGGAAAAGGATCATATGGATTGCAAGAAGTAATAGATTTTCTAAAAAACAATGTAGTTGAAACGTTGATCATTACAGATAACACAAATTTGAACAGGGTTGAAGGTATATGTAAAAGATGTAAACATCTTCAAGAAGACATTGTTGAAAGACCAGACGTAATTCCAAAGAAAACAGAGTACAGCAGCAAGCCATGTCCAGGATGTAACGCTATGGAAGTTGAAGTAAATGAGCAAGACATTGTAGATTATTTAGAATTGATAGCATCAAAGACAGGTTCGCAGTTAGAGGTAGTATCAGGTAGTGCAGAACATGGAAACATGTTAGCAAGTCTTGGAAAGATTGGTGCGATTTTAAGATACAATCCAGGCCATTCTAAATAGCACTACGAATCTTTTTTGCCAATTCTTCAAGTTCAGAATCAGTAGAGATTTGTCGTTTTGTCCAAATAGTTCCTTTGCTGTTGTATCTAGGAATAATGTGAATGTGCACATGAGGGATTATCTGTTTTGCAGCACGACCATTATTTTGGGCAATACTAAATGCATCAGCTTTTGCACCAACTAAGATGGCATTGGCTATTTTTGGAACAAGTGAGAACAATTTTCCAACATTTTCAGGAGTCATCTCAGTAATTCGTTCATGATGCTCACGCGGGATCAGTAAACTATGACCAACATCAATCGGATATCTATCTAAAAATGCAACATGAGAATCATCTTCATACAAGATATGAGCATCTCTTTTTCCATCCAAAATATCACAAAAGATACAAGTCATAAATTCAGCAATTTGTAATTTTATTTATTATTTGTTAGAAAATTACTTGGAAAGATACGAGTTTATCGAATGGTTAATTAGGGCAAATTTCAAAGTTTGAGCATCCTATGGGCCGAAAAGAGAGAAGAGCACGTGAACAAAAACGTGAAAACTATGCTACAAAACATTCAGCACAGCAAAGAAAACAGACACTAATTGCTGTTGGAGTTTTGGCAGTAATTGCAGTCATTGTAGGATATGCAGGATGGATGTTTGTTAACATGGATCAAAGTACTGCTCCAGGAGGCCCTGAAAATGCAGGAGCATTAGGTAGTGATCACACACACGCTGCACTTGCAGTAAGAGTATTTGGTGACTATTTTGACTTTTCAGCCCCAGCATACCAAATCAAATCACCTTGGATTCACTTTGAAGGAAGAGATGGTTCTACAATACACAAACATGCAACAGGTGTAACTCTGGACTATCTGTTTGAGTCATTATCATTAGGTCTTGATGACAAATGTTTCGTATTCCAAGATGGTAGAGAGTTTTGTACTAATGAAGACTATTCTCTAAAGTTCTTCTACAATGGAAAACAGGTACAAGATATCAGAGATATTGAAATCATGGAAGATGACAGAATTTTGATATCGTATGGTGGAGAAACACCTGAAGAGCTTGAAAGTCAACTAATAGAGCTAGAGAATCAAATCATAGTCAAATAGAATCTCAAGATTCTTTTGTTGTGAATTGTGCCATTTTATCAAAGAACATGTAATATCCACAACGAACACATCTTAGAACAGTCAAATCTGTTGTAAGAAATTCTTTATCTTCAAACCTACCACTTAGTTTGACGTTTTCACCTGCAATTTCGGCTTTGTTGCTTTTACAAACAGGACATTCTAGTGCTTTTTGTTCCATGAATTTCAAACATGCAGTTAGAATTTAAACTCAATGAAAGTTTTTGAATTGAATTTTCAACAAAAGTCTAAATTATAGCAATCAAGAATTCTCTTCATGGAAGAAATCTCTAGTAGAAATGTTGTAGAAGGTACTTCTCGTGCTCCACAAAGAGCAATGTACAAAGCTATGGGATTAGATGATAGTGATTTATCAAAACAAATGATTGGAGTTTGTCATACAGGAAATGAAGCAACTCCATGTAACATCCATCTTCCAAGATTAGCTCTCAAAGCAAAAGAAGGAGTTTCAGATACGGGTGCAACACCTAGAGAGTTTTCAACAATTGCAGTAAGTGACGGAATTGCAATGGGACATGAAGGAATGAAATCATCATTAATTTCTCGTGAAGTAATTGCAGATTCTATTGAATTAATGGTAAGAGCACATCAATACGATGCACTAGTAGGAATTGCAGGGTGTGATAAGAGCCTTCCAGGTACAATGATGGCAATGGCAAGATTGAATGTTCCATCAGTGTTTGTGTATGGGGGAACTATCATGCCAGGAATGCTTAATGGAGAAGAATTAACAGTTGTAGATGTTTATGAAGCAGTTGGAGCATATGATGCAGGACAGTTATCATTAGAAGGTCTAAAAAATATTGAAAATACTGCATGTCCAAACGAAGGATCCTGTGGAGGAATGTTTACTGCAAATACTATGGCATCAATTTCAGAAGCAATTGGTCTTGCATTACCAGGCAGTGCCAGTCCACCTGCAGAAGATGATAGAAGAGAAAAGATGGTGTATGATACTGGAGTAGCATGTGCAAAAGCACTACAGATGGATATCAGACCAAGAGAAGTTCTTACTTTTGAAGCATTTGAGAATGCAATTACAATGCTAAACTCTGTTGGAGGTTCAACAAATGGAATTTTACATTTGTTAGCACTTGCAAATGAAGTTGGTATCAAATTAACATATGATGATTTTGAAAGAGTTAGAAAAAAGACACCCCACATAGCAGACATGAAACCAGGTGGAAACTATGTTATGAATTCACTTGATAAAATTGGAGGAATTCCATTTGTATTAAAGAAACTACTTGACAAAGGACTCTTAAATGAAAATTGTATTACAATTACTGGAAAGACAATCAAAGAAAATTTGAATGCCATGGTCATGCCACAAACAGAACAACAAATAATCAGACCAATGGAGAACCCACTTCACAATGTTGGAACTGCAGTAATTCTCAAGGGTTCACTTGCACCAGATGGTGCAGTGATAAAGACTGCGGGAGTAGAAATGACAAAATTCACAGGAAAGGCTCGTGTCTTTGATAGAGAAGAATTAGCATTTGAGGCAGTAAAAAGAGGCGATATTGATGAAGGACATGTTGTAGTAATTAGATATGAAGGACCAAAAGGAGGTCCAGGAATGAGAGAGATGCTTGCAACTACTGCAGCACTCGTAGGTCAGGGATTAGGCAAGAAAGTAGCCATGGTTACTGATGGAAGATTCTCAGGAGGAACAAGAGGGTTCATGGTAGGACATGTTGCTCCAGAAGCATATGTCGGTGGACCAATAGCACTTGTAAAAGATGATGATGAAATTACAATAGATACTGAAACTAACATAATTGATCTTCATGTGTCATCTGAAGAATTAGAAAATAGAAGAAAACAATGGAGTCCTCCAAAACCAAATTACACATCAGGGGCTTTAGCAAAATTTGCAACATTAGTTGGTTCTGCAGCTGAAGGTGCTATTACAAAACCTAATCTATAGAAAGTTTTTTCAAATCTAATTTTTCTTGTTCAGCAACATAGATTTTTAGTAATTCTTTCCAAGCTTTTTGAAAATCAGTTGTAAATCTTTTAAATCCTGATGTAGTGGATAAAGAAATTTTTGATTTTGGATTGTAAAATACTTCGGTTATAGAAATGCAATGAACAGCATCATTTCTCACTTCAAATAACCTAGACATGTCTCGGGTAAATTCTGGACCAAATACTTTCCAGTCAAGAAACGTTCTAATTTTTCTGTTAATTGGAACAAGATTAAGAAGGTAAAGTAACTCATTACTATCACTTTCATTTGAATATTTTACAATTCGTAACCGAATAATCTCATCAAACAAGAATGCCATTTTTGAGAATGCAGACAATACGCTATCTCTATTTTTTGAGATAGTCAGTTTAGAGTTAAATCCGTTTTTGATTGAACCTTCATTGATAAAGTAATGTTTGTCTTTGTCAATTAGATATAATCGAATTTTAGGAGAAATGATTTTACTTTTTTTGAGATTTGATAAAAATTTTGAAACACTCATGTGGCAACAAAATCTTATCAATCAATTAAGGATTTGGCAGATTTTCAAGACAAGATGATCAATTTGTCCATAATCTTTATAGATCAGCGATCAGAAGTTCCTCTAGAGATAACAGGTGCAAAAATCGATTATTCTTATCAAATTTCTGTTATCTACTACAGGTCTTCTATGCCTAGAACATCATAGTATGATTTTGGAATCATCTGTTGTGCCTTGAAAAACACATTATTTGCAGCAGCATCAAGAACATAGGTCCTAGCCCAATCATCCTCACTCCTAATAGAACGTCCAAATCCCTGTAGTAGTTTTGTCAATGTTTGAGAGGTATACCAAAGGGGAAATTTGTCCATCTTGGCCTTGATTCTTTTTTCCTTATAGTTAGGGTAGGGAACCTTTGCAATAATCTGAAAACGAGAAAGGTCATCTTTTAGATCAACTCCTTCCCAAAGAGAAGATGAGAGTAAAACCCCAGTAGGATCAGAGGCGTGTTCTGATATTACTTCATCTTGAGTTTTACCATCCTTGTTTTTACTGTGACATATTCTGATTCTACGAGTGTTTTTTGGAGAAAGGTATCTTAGAATTTTTTGACATCTTGGAATAGATGATGTCAAAATTAACCCACGTTCAGTAGAATGTTCATCTAGTATTCGATCAATTGTTTTGATTACTTCTAACTCATCTTCTTCAGTTGAACCATAACTTAATCTCCTAATGTTCAACAGATCAACATTTCTGTTTTCAATTGGGAATGGAGATTTTGGAGTGTCAACAAATGCAACTTCATCTTTTTTCAAACCCATATTTTCACAAAAACTTTGTTTGTCAATTGTAGCAGACATGAAAATTTGATATTCTGTTTCAAAAAACTCGTTTGCAAATTTTGATACATCAATTGGTTTTACAGAAATAGTTCGAAAATTTCCATTCAAATCACGTACAGGATCATTTACAACAAAATTATTTTTGTCTGAAGAAATGTCGATTTTTGCCTGTGCCGCTCTATCATATCTTCTTTCTAATCTTGATATCAATTCATAATCAGGATCATTTTCAAAACCAGGACTTTCTTTGATATCTTTGATTTTTTTTGCATAAGAATATGCAATGTCGTCAGTTAAAGATATCATAGAATCTAAATCAGCAAAATCATACTTGTCTGCATTAAGATTACATTCATCAACTTGTCCAGCAAAGATATCAAATCCTACAAACTGAATAATTTGATCTTCAATTTTATGAGCCTCATCAAAAACAGAGACCTTTCTATCCAAATAATCTTCAAACAGTTTCTTGTTAAATTTCATAATTTGAAAAAATGCATGATAATTCCAAAGAGAGTGTTTGGAGACTAGTGCCTCATATTTTTGAAGATAATAATGACATGACTGGGAATCCTGAGTGTTTTCTTCAACTTGTTTTATTGTAGGTTTGAATTTGCAGGTTTCAATTACTTCTTTACCGTTTTTACTGGTTCTTTCAATACATTCTCCTTTTTCACAGGTTAGTCCCCATCTCATAGCTCTTCTAGAATTGTCTACTTTTTCAGAAGCCATTAATTTTAAACAAGGGAAATTTTGTTTTCCTTTTACAGGTTTGAGAAAAGGTATATCCTTGATGTATTGATCCTGAAGATGTTTTGATGCAGTTACAGTAAACGAACTATCAAAAAATTTAGAAACAGTTGCACCAACTAGAGATTTTCCAACTCCGGTTGGTGCACATAGAACGATTTTCTTGTAGCCCGAGTTAAATTGCTCTTCAATATCTGCAAGAATTTCTTTTTGAATATCTCTAGGAGTGAATTGCTCTGGAAATTTTTCTAAAAGTGACAGGATTGTTATGATTTAGTCTTTATATTAAAAGCATGAAGGTTCTTGTGATATCAATAGTTGTAATCTAGTTTAATATCTAGTAAATACACTATAGATCATGGAATTACTTGATGATAAGATGAGAGTTTGGTTAGAAAGTGCAAAATTTGTAAAACCAAACCCTGGTGTATACGTACTATACAACAGAAGCAAACACCCAATATACATTGGAGAGACCAGTAATCTTGAAGAGACATTTACAAAATATGTAGATACAGATTTTGAAGATAATGAATGCATGAAAAAAACTCAATATTATCAAAGAGTTTTTGAAGATAACCCAAAGGAACTGCAATTACAACTAATTGAACAGTTCAGAAATGAGACGAATGAATTACCTTCCTGTAATTCTGAGATCAAAGTAGAGACACGATAGATTCTTTCAGTGCATTGCACTGAAGACCTACTGGATTAATAGAAAAAATATGAAATTCTCAACATGGGAAACGCAATGATTTATGCAGGTATTGCAATTGGAGTAGCTGCATTGGCTGGAATTATGGTCTATGCACACGATAACCAAGAAAATTATCTTAGAGATGATGCAGTACTAGCACCCGCTGCAGAACAAGGCGCATTTTCATCAGATACTGGAATGGTCCAACTGAATAAAGAACAGTGGCATGAAGATCCATTTGGTGATAGAGCAGCTGAAGTTAGAGCAGCATACGAGTCTGGTGGATAACCCACCAAGTTTCTTTTTATTTTATTTTTCATCATTCTACACCTAATCATTGGAGAAAACAATTAATCTAAGAATGCAGTAATTTAGCAATGCATCAATGCTATTACTGTGAACAGATTTTTGATTCAAAAGAAGCACTATATGACCATGTAGAAGTACATTCAGATGCAGAAAGAAATAAGGAAATAATGGATAGAAAAAAGAAGGCACAAAAAAACTAAATTTTCAGCCTCAATTAAAAAAAATAGAGTAAAGGTAAGAAATAATCACATTCAGGTGGTGATATAACAACTTGGTTTCAAAACAATATGGATTGGGTTGAAGCATTACTTCGTAAATCATGTGACAGAACACTAACCAAAGAAGAAGTCCTTCACAGCCTATTTCACATGATTGAAATTAATGAAAACACTATGCATCAAATTCAGTCAGACAAAAGAGATTTTGGACCAGAGTTAGAAGAACTAAAACAAACTGAGATTAGAGACTTGGACTTCCATCTAAAATATTATCGAAGTTTGGTAAATTACATTAATTCAGTTCATGAAAATAAAATTTTTGAGAATCAGCACTAATCATTCCAAGAAACAGTGTACGCAACAAATGTTTTTGGCAGTGGTTTTTTTGTGCTTATTCCCCATTCTTCTGAAGTGTGACCTGAATTAAGTTCAGATACTTCACCCCAATTGAATTTAGGCAATTTGGCAGTTTCCATATTTTGGCATCAAAAAAATAGATTATAAAAAATCAGTCTGCACTGCAAGACATTATAATTTTAATTCTTCAAATTTCAAAGCATATTCCAACTGTTTTTCTGGATTGTTTCCATAATCAGTAGTTTCATCATATTCTTGTAATCTTTTTTCTAAAATTTGTTGTAATTGCTCTATTTCTTGAGCAATCATTTTTCCAGAATCTTCTTTTGCAAGTTGTTTTCTCTGTTCTTCGTTTTTTCCTCGTGTTGGAAAGTTTTTGCCTTCAAATTTAGTTTGTAAGTTTGAGATATGTTCACGTTTTACTAATTCTGCCAAATCAAAACGCCCTTGTTCATATTTTAGTAATTGATCGCTTGTCTCAGAAGGTCTAACTGAAGACAACAAAGGGCAAAACTCTACAGAAACCTGAATGTTTTTTATTAAAAACAGTATTTCGCTTCCCATTTTTTCAGAATCAACGGTCCAAGTGAATCTATATTTTATCACACTATGAGAATCTGCATATGATGCAGGGTTGTGTTCTGCCTTAAAATCAGACCATTTTAGAGAATAATGTTTTGACCAAAATAGATTCTCATTTTCGCTCATTAGTTAATAATTTGAAAATTTCAGCATAATTAGATTGTGATTCAAGAAGACTTTCCATCACGTCCACTGAATTTTCCAATAGCCTGAGAGGTATCAAATCCTAGCCAAGAATAGTTTTGAGATTCTTGGGCATCGTGAAAATTTTGATGTTCTGTCAATTCCAAATCTCCCCAATCCCCCTCATGAATAAAGGGGCATTTTTCATGAATTCCATTTTTTTTAATTCCTTTGCACGTGATTAACAAGCAAGAATTGTTGTGCTTTAGAACTGAAAAATTTTTTGTTAGAACGGATTTGCCTTGAACAGTCAACAAGAATTCTAGGCTCAAATTGATCAGGCACAAAAATGGATCATTTTTTCAACCCATTTTGATCAAAAATCAAGACACATTTTATTTTAAGAATTTTTGAAGATACTAATCATTACAAATATTGGAAGCAAGGATGATTGCCTGTTTGATATCTGGCCGTAACTCCCAAAGAGTCGATGCAAAAAAGATATCAAACTTGCTTGCTTTCCAAATCTAAACTATTAATTTTAGATAATTTCAACATTTTATGATGAACAGCAAGTTTTACATGTGGATGGGTATATCAGTGGCCGCATTAGCAGTAGGATTCATTCTTTTGTTCGGCTAATCAGATTAACTTTTTTGATTTCAATGATCAATTTTTACATTGTTTTTTTATTTTATCAAGATTCTTAGAAGTAAAGTATTGCCATAGGTGTAGCTGGATGGTTGATAATCGCATTAACGCATCACGGCATTGATTATCAACTTTTATCTGTGGCCAATCAATTAGGGTGAGAGTTTGATGCATAATCAAATTTTTCTTTATCAGAAAACAGTTGGAAATTATTTTTCTCCAAATCCAAAACATCATGAAAAGCAGGACATTCATTATCAATTGAGAATAATTCTTGACATTTTGGACACTGAATAACAACATGATTGCCCCAATCACATTCAATTTCATCAATTAATTCAAAATTAACAGATTCATTACAAATACACTTTACATTTTGAAATTTTTGAAAATCCACAAGAATTAATTTTTAAAATTAAATATAATTTATTAGAAATTAATAATTAAGAAAGATATGACAGAATGCCCTACATGTAAACTTGCAATGGAATCACATTCAACAGCAGAGTTAATGGAATGTTGTATGAAGCAAGTTGGGGATGAATTTACTGAAGATCGAGAGGGAATATGTCCCAATTGTAAACATGACATAAAAAAACACTCTAACAAAGAGCTTGCAGAGTGCACCATAGAGTATCTAAAATCAGGAATTCAATAGGTCTAGTTAACATTAAACAATAGAGAAATTAGGACAAAATATTGAACCAAACAACAAGAGAATTAATTGGAATGTTTTCACCAATGTGGACTAACAAACAAGTTTGGGAATTTGATCAATTAAACGAGGATTTGAGATTTGATGCAATCTATGTAAAACCTCAAGAGTATGAGGATAGTTTATGGAAGTCAAAATCTGCTTATCCAGATTCAGAGATTAGAGATATGGTTGTCAAAACATTTGATCATATGCTAGATGGCGAAGAATTATGGATTTCAAATGTGAATGAGAAGAAAATCGATGAGAAACACATACCATATCTCATGGCAGTCATGGCAGATGTGATGATTGAGGAAGAGATTTGCTTGAATTTTAGAATAGACAATGAGTGTTTTGTTGCAACCATAGATTCAGATGCCGACGTTATTGATTGTAAGGAATTTTTTGAAGAATTTTATCATTTGGCAACAGGTTTCAATTATGATACAGATACTGGAATTCCAGAGGATGAGACTGAAGCTGAAATGTACTTGACAAGACTACAAGAAGAATTCGATGAAAAAATGAAAGCAATTTTGGGAGACAAATATCTGCCAGGAAACAATGATCCGGACACGATTAATGCAAAGTGATTTATCTAAAACACCCAAACATATCTTGAGTAAATATGTCCCAAAAAAGACCATATAGAAAATTTCAAAAGAAAGGTCCTTCATTGAGTATGGAACAAAAAGTAGAGAAGTTCATTTTGAGAAATTCTGAAAATGGTTTTTTTACCAAAGTCACAACTATCCCATACAAATTTGAAATGTCTGAGAGCAAAGCATGGGATGTGGTAGGTGAATTACTCTCAGAAGGGAAAATAGAATCAATACATGATGAAATATCAGGGGAGATGAAATTGTGTAAAGCAGGTCAAGCATATTCTATAATGAATTCAGAACAAAAAAGGAAAAGACAGAAAACAAACAATTTCAAAAAAAAGAAAACAACATAAACATTCAAACAAATATTTATTTTCTAGAATCAGTTCAAAAATGCATGGATGATGAGAATTTACCTGCACAATGTCATCCTGTAATAAAACCAAAAAAGAAAAAGGAAGACAGTAAGAAAAATGATACAGTGTAAATTATGTGGGACCCCATTAGGAAAAGAACCAACTACGGATGAATTAGAAAAACATTGGAAAAAGCATCATAATTGGCATTGGGAATCTAACAAAGACAAATCACCTCAAGAGGCACTATTGAAAAAAAGAGACTGACAACGTCTTGGAATAGTGGTCGTTTATAGCATGCCTAGACCACTAATCGAAGGCGTCACTACTAATACAGGCTCGAAATATAAAAAAACCAACAATCAATTTCCAAACATTTGTTTAAAAAAAATCCAAAATCAAAACTAATGTACACAAAACTTTGCAGACGATTTATCAATTTTGTAATGTATTAATCAACATGAGAGAAGATTTTGCAGAGTATACCAAGTGCACAACATGCGGGACAGCATTACTAAATTGTGATTGTAATTGTCCATATTGCGGAAAACGTGAGGAATGTGAGTGCGAGATAGGCGTACTTACTATTCCATAATATTTTTTCTCAAACAGGTTCAGCATGGACATTAATTTTTGGAAATTATTTTTCAGCTAGATACTGTAAAAAATTCACTTTTGATTAATAATAGAAATTTAGCAATTAGGAGGCATGTCAGTAATAGAGGCATACGATATCAAGGCACGTAAAAAAGTGTCAATGAAAGACCCACAACCATATCTTATGAAGAATGGTTCATGGGCATTGAAAGGAACTAGCTCTGAAACTGGGATCAAATTATTCAAAATTGTTGGAAGAACAAAACCATCAATTACCCAGTCAAGATTTGAAGCATTCAAGAATCTGTTTACAAGCAGAGGATGTGAATGTGGCAAAGAATGCTAGTCTTTTTTTTCTTACAAAGACATACCAACATTAGAAAGCATTAATGTGAGAATTTTTTAGAAATTTTATGTCATTTGAGATTGACTGGAGAAAAAATTTTTACGGTATTTCATGGGCTCATGAAAAAGATAGGATTGTCGTATCAATAGTTTTTGAAGACAAGGAAGAGGCCGCAGAAATTTCAAAAAATATTGAGAATTGGAGCGACAAATTTACCAGATTGACAATTATTGAAAAAGAGGAAGATGAATTTGCACTTTGTTGCTATCAAGATCCCCAAGTCTCAAAAAGTGACAAACACATAGGGTTGTTTAGAACAGGAATGAGACAAAGTAGTGGCTATAACCAGGTAAAACCAATCATAGAAGAAAAGGCCCCCCTATTACAAATTGCCTATGCAGCAGATGCAATTGATATTACCACATATGAGGAAATCTCCAAACTCATACCAATTAGAAAATTTAGAATCATCAATGAAAAGGATTTGAAGAAACAAGAATACTACTATGAGAAAATGTCAACACTATCAAATTAAAATGGTAAGATTCAAAATAATTTGAATCGTACCATCTATGGTCGGGTAACAGTTCTATTCAAAATTAGATATAAAGAATGACTACTGATTTGTTCATATTTTTGATACTGATGAATCGTTCATTCTTGTTAAATAGAAAATTTTCCACTTCTAATTATGAATAATAACAATTTCAATTCATCATGGGAAGAAGCAATTGGTCTTTCATGGCTAATATCTGAAGAAGAGCATGCCTAAATCCCTATGCAGTCCAAACTGTTGGTGTAAAAAAACAAAAAACATCAACGAGACACCTTAGAATTTTCTAAGGATTATTTTTTTAATTTAATACATAAATTCCATAATCTAAGACAGAGAATATGCATTGTGATGATAAAAGAACATTATTTGTCTTAAAGCAAGGAATTGAAGAAACATGGGGTTTATTAAAAAAATCAGATTTTACAGATGAAGTTCTAATAAAAAAACTCAATGAAGAGATAAAAGAGTATTTTGAGTACAAATCTGCAAGTCAATGAAATGTCATTTAAGTTTAGAAAGGAGGGTTTGAGGTGTCACAAATAGAACATACCAAAGAATGTAAGTACAGAATGAATAATGACATGCCACATACAAACTGCTATTGTAAATGTCATAAAATCATCATGGCAGATTCAAAAAATATGGAATCAAGAACTTTTTGAGTCTTTTTCAGGTTCAAAATTTTCAATAATTTCACTTACACGAATCAACACAGTTTCTTTGATTTGATCTTTAGTCATTCCAGAGGTATGCATGAGTTTCATTTGATCAAGTAATGCAAAATGAACCCGGCCTTGAAGATAATCAACTATACCAAATCCTTGTTTAGGGAATTCTGTAACAAATAATTCATGTTCAGAAAAATCAGAGTCTTTAGTCATGAATCAATTTTTCAAAAACTAGTTATAAAATTTCCAAATATTCATAAAACTATCATATTGGTTTGAAATATGACTGAATTTACTCACAATCCTTATGAGAAAATATACGTCAGAGACATGATCAAGCTTGATTTAGACGATCTTATTGGTATGATGTCATCCTTAGAATCTGCAAATGCTTACTGGGTTGAGGGGGTATTATTTGCCAGTTTTGCTATGACTGAATCAGAAGAACTGGCTAAAAAAGAGATGCAAAATGAGATGTATCTAGATAAAATTATTTTTGCAAAATATGAAAACTATTCAAAGACAGTTAAATCATCAACAAACCTAGAAATTGGCGTGTTGAATATGAGTAAAAGCAAATTATATCAAGATTTGATATCGTGGCTCAAGTCACAACCAATTTGGAATGAATGAATAATTTTAGAAAAATTGAGCCTAGTTTGAAAGAATGGTATGATCCATATGCATCATCATACACTGCATATGTATTTCTTCATCAGTTGTGTGCCCAAGTTTTCCACATGTGAATTGGATTGGCTTGAAACACACATTACATTTTTTGTAAACGTACAATTGTTCACCACACTTTCGGCAAGATATATCTTTCATGAGTTTTATTTGTAAAAAAATTAATTTAAACCATATTAAAATTAGAACAGACTAATTAGGTCATGCTAATTAGTTTGCACTAATTAGAAGAGACTAATTTTCAAAGCGTTTAATAGAAAATTTTTTCATAACAAAACATGGAAAAAAGTTGTAAAGTTTGTGGAAGAAATCTTGATTCAAACTCTAGTATTTGTTCTATGGAATGTACATTAATTTCCGGATACTAATTTTAAAATAATATTCTTTGAATAATTAATCATGAGTGAAGGATCTGATCTTAAAGAAAAAATTTTAGAATACATTAAAAATAGATCAGAGATCAACGAAACAACTGCAACACGACACATTCACAGAAGATTTGGAATCGTAGAAGAAGAGATTGATAATATCCTTGATGAATTGTTTAAAGAAAACAAAATAAAGAAAATTTACGATAAAGAATATCAGGAAAATAGATTCGAAATATGATTTTCAAATCAATCTTTTTAAGAGAATGAGTTTAGAAAAAATCATGATGCTAAAATCAGAAAAATCAATCAAAGAATATCTCCAAAAATTACCGGATGACACCATAATCAAATACTACCTAGATGTAGAATACAGTCCATTTCCAATCCTAGTTATTGAAGAATATACCAGGAGGTTCAAGAAAAAGACAAAAAATGAGATTATCAAGGATTTGAAGTATCAGAGTAGGTTAGCACGTAAAAAAACTCAAGAATTGGGCAAAATGGCAAAAAGACACAAACTGGTAGATGATGTTACGAAGCAAAAATCTGATGAAATCATCAAACATGCAAAAAAGAGAGGATTTGAAATTAGTCAAGCAATTTCAAAAAAGAAAGAAAAACTTGCCACTAAACTCAAAAAAACAGCAAAACCAGGTACTGTCAAAAAAAGAATTTCAACGAAATTAAAGACATCTACACAGAAACATCTAGAAGAATTAGAAAAATTAGGGGAATTAAAGAAACAAGGATTAATCACTGCCAAAGAATTCCAAGATACAAAGAAAAAGATCCTAGCAAAAATCTAAACATATTAGCAACAAGTGCTCAAATCAGGAATTTTGATTTGTTTTAAACATGGAAATCCAGTTTTGCATAATCTTTTTGTTCAAATCAACAAAAGTGTCTGAATTATCATTTAACGTCTTTGCATAGTTTTTGTTTTGTTCAACATTTGCAATTGCCATTTTATGCAAGATAGAGCGAAACTTTATTGTTTCATCAGACATGTTTTTGATAATATCTTTTGCAGTGTCAGGAAATGAATAATCTAATCCAGATTTATTAAAAAATTCTTTTTGAAGGGAAAGTTGTGAATTTACATAGTTTTTCCATAATTTGTAATACTCGTTTTGTAAATCAAACAATGTTTGTTGGATGTGAGGAACATTTTGTTCTAACTCTAGAAAATACTTTTTGTTTATATTTTCAAATAACTCAAAATCGTTATTTTGAGATTTTTCGGACATAATTTTTTGATAATTTGTGAGAATTTAAACTAGTAGGTAAAAAGCAACCACAGTATTATTTGAAATGAAATGAATATACACTAGTAATTTACAATACAAACTCAGATGATTACATTTGAAAATAGAGTGCGCTACGAATACAAAATAAAAACAGCTAGAGTAGATACGCTTGTAAAATCGATATTGACGCATAGAGATCCAAAAAGTCAAGAAGCCAAAGATGCATCAAAATTTCTTGATGTGTTGATTACAGAGATAGATAGATTTTATGAAGAGCATAGCGATATCTTGTCAAAAAAAGGCAAAAGACCACATCCACGTTCACGATTACCAGAGAACAAAGAATGGAATGAAAATGTAGAAAAATATTATGAAAAAAATCCTCGTAAGAGGCCTAAAAAATAAAAAAGACTAGATTTCTGAAATCATCTCATTTATGACAGGAGCAGTTGTGTTCTTTGCCACCACAAGATGAACCGTGTGAACTATCTTTACAAGAACCACCCATGCCATGTTTGTCATCTCTATCATGTTCACTATGTTTACCACATTTACAAGAACAGCTATGTTCACCATGTGCACCATCTTTACCGTGTGAACTATCTTTACAAGAACCACTCATGCCATGTTTGTCTTTCATGTCATGTTGTTTATCATTCATCATGTGAGACATGTGTTGCATATGATCAACAAAACTCATTGATTGCATCTTTTCATACATTTTATCAAACATCTTCATCATATGGGATTTTTCAGAATCATTCAATGAATCCCATGCAGATACAAGTTGGGTTCTATGAAGCTCAAATAATCTCTCCATTTTGGCCATAGCCATTTGAGAACTTATTGATGAGCCACGTAATTCAGGCAAGGATTTACGTTCACCGTCAGAAGTGAAATCTTCAGGAGTACATAATCTATCTCCACAAACTTTGTGCTTTGTTTCCATTCCATATTTTGAACTTTTTACACCTTGAGCTTTTGCAGCATCAACAGATTCTATGGAACCAATTTGAATTGTAATTGCCATTGATAAAACAATTGCAATTAGGAATAAAGCAGAATATCCAATTTTCATTATCAAAGCATATCAAATATTCCTTAAAAATAAAGATGTGAATATCCAATTTTGAAAATAACGTGTCTGTTTTTATGAAGAAAAAAGTATGGCAATAATTCCATTTCTGGGAAATTCCAAGATTGTTTTTATTATCAAATTCAAATAAATCATCATGAATGGGTCTCCTAACCACACCTTCATACAAGATTGTAAAGAAGAATATGCTAGGTTAGAAGACAGCATCAAATCCATAGAGGATCTTTTTCAAGAAATTAGTGATTAGTTAAGAAAACTAACTAATCGTCATCGAAGTCATAATCATCGTCATCATAACATTCGATGAAATCAAATTCTTCGTATTTCATGATTATCGTACAAATTCAAAGTAAATAGATCTTCAGTAAAGGAACTATGATTTTCTATGATTCTATATAGTTGGTTTGAGCCTAGAAATTCTCAAATATTGTCAGACACAAAAACCAATCATGGAAAATCCAACTGAGATCAATTCAGTATATTGGGATGAAGAAACAAAGTCATGGCAATACAAAATTGTTCCAGTCGAAGAATATCATGGATTTACAGAATGTCAGCATTGTAGAAGACCAATGTCTCACAACATAAAGAGTGAGGGAGAATTCAAGGTAGTTTATACAAAATGTGGTTGTTCACGTTGATAATTATTTTCCATAAGACATGTAAATTAAAACCCCTGAGAGAATAACAATCAAGATTGCAGGAGGCATCCACGATTTCATAACATCACTTCATTGTTTAGATAGTATTGTTCAAGTCGCTCATAGAGAGGTTCTACATAATCATCACAGGTTTTGACAAACTCTTGTCGAGTGTTTTTTTCACTACTAACAAGAATGACTACCTGATTGATTTTTTGGCCGGTGACTTCTTGAAACATTTGAGCATAACAAGTGGTTTGCAAATAATATTCATACATGTATTCATCAACTTGGGGTTTTCTTTTTGTTTTATAGTCAATAATAGATAATTCTCCATTGTATTTTGCAATAAGGTCACTGGTTCCTGCAACTTTTAGTTTGTCTGAATACATTCGTTGTTCAATACATGTAACATCAGAGATGTTTTCCAAATAGGGTTTTAGATTATGAAAATGAGCAATAGGAAGTAAATCAAAATCATCTAAATTCAAATTTCTACTCAAATAGTCTTCAATGATTTGATGAGACTGGGTGCCAATATGTTGAGATTGTGCAGTGATGTATTGATGAGCAGGTTCATTTTCTTTCCAAGATGCCAAACCATTTTTCTTTTCTTCAGGAGCAGTTGCAGACAAGATGGTGTTTATGGAAGGGTAAATTTTATCAAATTTTGTCTGATACCAATGGCCATCGTCTCGGTCAAGTAATGTGGGCTCTCTTATTTTCAACATCTGAGCAAAATTAGGCATGAATTTGTTTGGAGTACTAGTAATTTAATGCTAAGTCATTTGATCATCTTTTGAAATTTATCAAATTCAGATTTTGTTTTCACAAATTGATCTGTGTTAAGTTTGAGTGAAAAGAGAGGATCCATTTTGTCATTAATGATGAAAATCCGTTCATCAAAGATTACAGTTTCAATAAATTCATCATTAGGATAAACAGTGAACTGAAAGAATTCTTCATCAGTTTTTATTTTTAATTGAAACCCCATCAAAAGGCCAAATTCTTCATCTTTGTTTAGAAATCCTGTCAGACTAGCTCGAAGAGAAGGATTATCATTTATCGCATCATAGTTATTTTGAGTATCAATTACACATGCAACGGGTTTGCCTTGAAGATGTAAAATAACAGATTTGTGAGTAGGAATAAAATCTTCAGTGTTACTCATTTTGTCCAGAGGCATATACTATCAAAGAATTTCAGTATTGTTAAGTATCACGATTTTTTAGTAAATTTATGAGCAATCTTGATGATTCAATTGGAAAAATTCTACTAGAATTGCAAAAAGATGATCCCGAAACATTTGCTAAACTAATGAAAAAAGCACAACAGGAAACCCCAGAACTGTTTGAAGATATTGATGAAGAAAATAAAGAGATTGACGAATATAATAAAAAAGTAGAAGAGTACAACAAGACAATAGATGAAGAATAGTTCATAATAACCTCAGATTTTAAACCAAAATCAGCCTAAAAATCTCCTTGGGATACAAATGTCTTATTTGTAACATTGTTTTAGGAACTCCTAGAAAGCTCGAAGATCATCTTCAAATTGAGCACAAATGGGGTAAAAAACGAGAGATATAGGTTCAAAAAAAAAGAATTGATTTTTTAGTGAATGCTGTAAACAGAAATCATTGAATTTTATATCAAAAAAAGTGCTAGATTTTCAAAAAAAGAAACTTGTTTCAGCTGAAGATACTCTAAAAAAATACATAGATGAAATGAAAAAATTTGAAAATACTCAAAACACAGAAGGGTTAGAAAATTCTAAAAAAATGATAAAAATATGGACAGACAATATTGAAAAAATTAAAAAAGAAATTAAAAAAATAGAATCAAGATGATGTTCAAGAAATTATTCTCAGCAAGTATTATGAAAAGGAGTAAAAACTATGAAATTTAAGAAAGATTCAGAATCATTAAATGAAAATTCAGAATTGAGAATACTTGCTGAATATAATAGGCGACTTAAACAGTTAAAGATTACACAGAAAAAAGTTAACAATTTGAGAAATCACGAGATGGATGAAGAAGCAAACAAGGTTCAAGATCTAGTCAAATTATTAGTAGAAGAGATGGAGGCATACTTTAGAACATATCGTAGTATATTGACAAAGTACGGAATCCTACCAGAGTATCCTTTAGAGATTGATGACATAACAAAAGAAGAAAGAGACACTGCAACTGCATGGCAAAATGCCCATCGAAAAAAATACGGAATATAGGAAAAACTAAGAACATACTAGTAAACATTACAATATTTATCCACAAAAATCCATGTCAAGAGTTCTAATTATGATCGCAATTGGTTAATTTTATGAATTAAACTGAAATTAGATGTTTAAAATTTAACTATATTTTTAAAAATGTATATAGATTTTTTGTAATTTTATGATATAACTGATCACATAATGATCGATCAGATTTAAATACAATTCCCATTTTTGGGAATAGTATGAAGGTATTCCTTGGCACCATTATGATGTTCATAGTTATTGGAGGTGTTTTAGAGGCATATGCAGAAGAATTCACATACAATGAAAAAGTTGCATATGCCGTTGAATCTCAAAAAGTTATAGCTCACATGATTGCAATATACGATAATCTTGGAAAAGATGGAATCTATAGCGAGTTGAGTAATATGCATTTTGATCATATTCTAAAACATAATTTGGAAGTTATGGAAAATTATTATTCAGAACATGCTGATTATCAAGATGAATTAAAACACACATTATTAGAAATAGAAAATAGCGGATTTAATGAAAAAGCAGTCTTTATTGAACATGCAAAAAAACTATTTCCGTTATTGAATTCAGGTACAGATTTGATTACGTCTGACCTAAATGATGAAAAGTTCTTTAGATTGGTTGTTGTGATGTTATTATTAGAATCTGTAAAGACAGAGTATATTGAATCTCAAGAAACAGCAGGTGTTGAATCATTATTGAAAAAACAACATGCAGACACCATGGCAATTAGAGCTCACATGTATTTTGAAAATACCAATGAAATTCCCATAGAAATGAAATATGTAATTGAGCAAAAATTTCAAAGAATTTTTCAATTAATGAATAGTCACGAAGTAAAAATTGAACATTATGATTTACTTAATGAGATAGTAACTGAAATTTATGACCATATAGAGGAAAATGAACAAAGTAATTCTAACAAAGAATTAGATGAGACCAAAATTTTAAACAAAGAGTCAGATGAACCAGAAAAGACAGGACCAAAAATCATGTTGCGTACAGACCAGAAAAATGGCAATGAAATTGTATCGTTTGAAGGTACAGGATTTCCTAGAGATATTAGAGTCGATATAAAATATGTAACAAACCTAGACAAAGAAATTCAACATGTAAAAGTTCGTAGTCTTGATAATGGAACATTTTATCTGCCCATAGAAATGAACCCAGAAGAAAAAACATATTTTCTAAATGCAGAATATATGGAAACTGTAACTGTGTTTACAATATCAAATAACATACAATACTAACAAAGGGTATTTTTGAGAAATAGGAGAAGAAAAACGAAACTAGAAAAATTTCGCTTTCCTTTGTTTACTGTAATGAATAATGGACATCACAAAATAGCACAGTTCCATTTGGCAAAGTTTTTGCAGTAATAGAGTGGCCATCTTCCAATCCTTTGCCACACACATAGCACTCTACTTTGCTTACTGAAGTCTGAATGTCTTGTTTTTTGAGAATTTGCATGTCCTGCATAATTGCTCGATTTACCCCCTGCATGGTAACTATACTACGATCAACTAGCCTATAAAGGTACCGTACTATACGGTAACCACTATGAGCCTAGAAGATAAGCCAATTTAGACAAGAATTGTGACAACAAAACCTACTTTACAATTTAAATAATAAACCACTAAAATTTTGTCTATGGGTGGACACCTTTGGAAAGACTCAAGCAAAAGTAATACCCCTAGATTTATCTGAAAACCAGTTTCAAATTTACAATAAAATTTCAAGAAATTATTCACATTCATTTCTATTTGAATCACTTACCGGTCCCGAAGTTTTAGCTGAAACATCAGTGATGGGTTTTGACCCAAAAGTAATTCTCAAGGGATATTCAGACAAGGTAGAGATAATTCAAGAAGGCAAAACAAAGACCATACAAACTAGCGACCCATTTTCAGAATTAAAAAAACTACTTGGAAAATCAGATGATCAAAGTTACAGATATCTCGGAGGGGCAGTAGGAGTTGTAAATTATGATGCAATTAGAATGGTAGAAGACATTCCAGATACTCATAATTCACCTCAACCATTAATGGAATTTGGAATTTATGATGATGGGTTGTTATATGACAATGTACACAAAAAATTATTTTATTTCTATCATGATGAAAACAGATTTGAAAAATTAGTTATGAGTGATGATGAGTTTGAAGAATTTCATTCAAGTGAGGTCACACCAAACATGGACAAGACAAAATTTTCAGAAATCGTAAACAAAGCAAAAGAGTACATTCATGATGGGGACATATTCCAAGTAGTGCTATCACGCAAGTTTGCATTTGACACATCTGGAGATAATCTTACATTATACAAAACACTAAGAAAATTAAATCCATCACCATACATGTATCATCTAAAACAAGAAAATAAAACAATAATTGGTGCATCTCCAGAAATGTTAGTTAGAATTACAGATGATAAAGTAGAAACATTCCCCATTGCAGGAACTAGAAAAATTACAGATGATGAAGAGAAAAATAAGCAACTAGCTGAAGAGTTAATCCATGATGAAAAAGAGTTAGCAGAACACACAATGCTTGTAGATTTGGGAAGAAATGATATTGGACGAGTTTGCAAATATGGAACAGTTCATCCAGAATCATTAATGGAGATAAAGAGATTCAGTCATGTCCAACATATTGTCAGCCATGTTGTAGGCAATTTGGCGCCTGAAAATGACATGTTTGATGCATTTCAGGCAGTATTTCCAGCAGGAACAGTATCAGGGGCACCCAAGGTAAGAGCCATGGAGATTATAGATGAGTTAGAGACTGAGTCCAGAGGCCCATATGCAGGTGCAGTCGGATATTTTTCATACAATGGATGTTGTGATTTTGCTATTGCAATTAGAAGCATATTCATCGAAGACGGAAAGGGATTTGTCCAATCAGGTGCAGGAATTGTTTCTGATTCAATCCCAGAAAATGAATTCAAAGAGACAGAGCACAAAGCAGGTGCAATGCTGCAAGCATTAAAGGAGGCATCATCATGAAATTTTTGATCATAGACAATTATGATTCGTTTGTGTACAACATTGCACAGTATCTAGGAGAATTAGGAGTGGATTGTGATGTGATTAGAAATGACAAGATTACCCTAAATGAAATTCAAGAAAAGAAATATGATGCAATAATTATTTCTCCAGGTCCAGGAACACCAGAAGACAAAAAATACTTTGGAGTATGCAGTGAAGTAATCAAAGACATGGGTTCAAGCACACCAATACTAGGAGTCTGTCTTGGACATCAAGGAATCATTGATGCATTTGGGGGAAAGGTAACTAATGCAGGATGTGTAAGACATGGAAAAACAAGTCCTGTTAATCATGAGGATTCAAAATTATTCAAAGATGTTAAAAATCCATTTAGAGCAACACGTTATCATAGTCTAGTAGGAGATAAGACCATAATTCCAGAAGTTCTAAAAGTTACCGCAACTGCATCAGATGACGGAGAAGTTATGGCAATAGAGCACAAAGACTATCTAATTCAAGGAGTTCAATTTCATCCAGAATCAATCATGACAGAAGATGGTAAAAAAATCCTATCCAACTTTATCCAACAAGTAAAGGAGAAACAGAAATGATTTCAGACTTAATTTCAAAATTACAAGAAAAAACAGACCTCACATATGATGAGATGAATCAAGTAATGACAGATGTCCTTTCTGGCAAGACAACTGATTCAGAAAATGCAGATTTTCTATCAAATCTTACAGACAAGGGCGAAACAGATGATGAATTATTAGGCATGCTTGACAAAATGCAGGAATTTTCATTGAAAATTGAGCCTAAAAACACTGGAACCATTATTGACATGTGTGGAACAGGAGGAGACAAGCTACAGACATTCAATATTTCCACTACAGCATCATTTGTTGTGGCTGCTGCAGGAGGAGTTGTAGCAAAACATGGTAATCGTTCAAGTTCAGGAATTTCAGGCAGTGCAGATATTTTTGAGTATTTTGGATATGACTTGAATTTAGAACCACCTAAAATTGCAGAAATTCTAGAAAAACACAACATCTGTTTTATGTTTGCACAAAAATTTCACCCAGCAATGAAGCATGTGTCTGTAGCAAGAAAGCAGTTAGGAAAGAGAACTGCGTTTAATTTACTTGGTCCATTATCCAATCCGGCAAAAGTAAAAAACCAACTTGTAGGAGTTTTCTCAATAGAGTATCTAGATAGATTACCATTAATCCTAAAGAGAAAAGGTGCACAAAATATCATGACTGTTCGTTCAGATGATGGAATGGATGAGTTCTCTACTAGTTCAACTAACAGAGTGTGTGTTTTGAGAGATGATAAAGTTTTGATGAATGCAATTGATCCAGAAGTAGTGGGATTACACAAATCATCATTAACAGATATTCAAATTCAAACTAAAGAAGACGCAATAGAATCATTTGTTGGAGTTTTGAACAATACTGCAAATCAAGCAATGATTGAGACAACTGCACTTAATGCAGCAGGAGGGTTAATTGTTGCAAATATCTCAAATAACTTTGAAGAAGCAGTTGAATTAGCGTTAAACACAATTAAAGATGGCAAAGCATTCTCATTATTAGAGAAATTTGTACAAGATACAGGAGACATTTCAAAATTAAAGGAGATTGCTGATGGCTGAAAATATTCTAAGAAAACTAGTAAACAATTCACAGATGGCAATTAATGATGGAGTATACGAAGTTGAAGGTAATTTAGAAAAATCAAACAAGGACTTTATTCAAATTATCAAGACTAGCGGACATGCGCCATTACTCACAGAAGTGAAATTTTCATCACCATCGTTAGGCAAGATTCGCACGATTACAGACCCTGTAAGCATAGCATCTCAAATGATAGCAGGAGGCTCAAAGGCACTATCCGTATTAACACAACCACATCTATTCAACGGTTCACCAGAGTATTTCATGAAAGTAAGACAGGCAGTTGATGTTCCAATGTTAATGAAAGATATCATGATTGACAAAGTTCAGATTGATGCTGCAAAAAATATTGGAGCAGACTTTATGTTAGTAATTCAGTCATTATTTGATCAAAATTTTCTAAAAGAGATTGATGAGTTTATTGCATATGGACACAAACAAGGACTTCAGATTCTACTAGAAGTACATACAAAACAAGAATTTGAAAATGCATTAAAGACAGAAGCTGATTTGATTGGAATTAACAATAGAAATCTAGACACATTAGAAATTGATCTAAAAACCACTGAGACAATATTATCAGGAATTGACAAATCAAGACCAATACTATCTGAAAGTGGCATAGACACACCTGAAGACATTCAATATCTAAAAAAGTGTGGAGCAGATGCATTTCTGATAGGATCAAGTATAATGAAAAGTGACAACATTGAAGAACAAGTAAAGAAATTGGTGAATGCGTATTGAAGTATCCTAAAAATGGCAGATTTGGAGAATTTGGTGGAAAGTACATTCCAGAAACCCTAGTTCCTGCAATAGAAGAATTGGAAGAAAACTATCTTAAATTTAAAAATGACAAAAATTTCAAAAAAGAACTAGATTATTATCTCAAGGTTTACGCAGGTCGTCCAACCCCACTATATTATGCAAAAAACTTATCAGAGAAACTAGGTGGTGCAAAAATTTATCTCAAAAGAGAAGACTTGTTGCATGGAGGAGCTCACAAGATAAACAATACACTTGGACAAGCACTACTTGCAAAAAAGATGAAAAAGAAAAGAATCATTGCTGAAACTGGTGCAGGTCAGCATGGAGTTGCAACTGCCATGGCATGTGCAACATTAGGAATGAAAGCCGAAGTATACATGGGCTACAAAGACACTATCAGGCAGAAACTAAACGTATTTCGAATGAATTTACTGGGCTCAAAAGTTCACCCAGTAAAATCAGGTTCTAAAACACTCAAGGATGCAATCAATGAAGCAATCAGAGATTGGATTACAAATGTAGAGACTACTTACTATCTACTTGGTTCAGCAGTAGGACCCCACCCATACCCTGTAATGGTCAGAGACTTTCAAAGTGTTATTGGAAATGAAATAAAATCACAGATGAAAAAACTAAACAAAACACCTGACAGTGTAATTGCATGTGTAGGTGGAGGTTCCAATGCAATCGGCACATTTTATCCACTAGTGGATTCTAATGCAGAGATTATTGGAGTAGAAGCTGCAGGTCATGGATTAAAATCAAAAAAACATTCAGCAACATTATCAGCTGGAAGTAAAGGAGTTCTTCATGGCATGATGACATATCTGCTTCAAGATAAAGAAGGACAAATTACAGAGACACATAGCATCTCAGCTGGACTTGATTACCCAGGTGTTGGACCAGAGCACTCTTACTTTAAAGACACTAAACGAGTAAAATATCATGCAGCAACAGATACAGAAGTAATTGACGCATTTCTCATGTTAACTAGAACAGAAGGAATCATTCCAGCTTTAGAATCAGCTCATGCAATTGCAGAAGCAATCAAAGTTGCAAGAAAGAGTAAAAAATCTGAATCAATTGTAGTAACACTTTCTGGAAGAGGAGACAAAGACGTAGAAGAAGTTCAAAATTATCTGAGTAAAAATGTCAAAGATTAAAGAAAAGTTTGCAGAATTGCAAACAAGAAAAGAAAAGGCCCTAATTTCATATATTATGGCAGGTTTTCCAAATGAAAAATCAACAATGTCAGTTGTTAGAGGATTAGTAAAGGGAGGAGTAGATATTATCGAGTTGGGATTTCCATTCTCTGATCCTCTTGCAGATGGGCCAGTTATTCAAAATGCAAGCACGATATCCCTTGAGAAAGGCACAAAAATAGACAAATTTTTTGCGCTAGTAAAAAAAATCAGAAAGGAGACAGATATTCCTCTAGTACTCATGACATACACCAATATCCTATACCACAAAGGATATTCAAAATTCATAGCAGAGGCAAAAAAATCAGGAATTGATGGATTTATTCTACCAGATATGTCCATAGAAGAATCAAAAGATTATCTTAAAGCTGCAAGAAAAAATGCAGACACAATATTTCTAATATCCCCCAATACCAATAAAACAAGAATTCAAAAGATTGCCAAAGCATCTTCAGGATTTTTGTACCTTGTTGCAGTTTATGGAACTACAGGAGTAAAAACAGGAATTAAAAATTACACTATAGATGCTATCAAAAATGTCAAAAAGCAAACAAAAGGAAAAATTCCAGTTGGTGTAGGGTTTGGAGTTTCAACACCTGATGATGTAAAAAAATACATCAAAGCAGGAGCAGATGGAGTAATTGTAGGTAGTGCTTTTTTGAAATTAATTGAGAAAACTCCTCAAAACAAACTAGAGTCAAAAATAGCATCATTTACAAAATCACTAAAAAAACAGACATTGCAGAAAAAATAAGAACCGTCTAAGTAAGGTGGCCAGGTTTACAAACCGACATAGAGGGGAAACTCAATTTCAGTTATGACCACCCAACTAGATGTTCTCAGAGTATTATAGTAAAAGAAAAATAAAAAATCCACGTTCTAAAAAATTTAAAATTGTTCAAAAATTAAGAAATTTTTTTACAATTGTATAATTTTAAGAATAGAGTTATTTTTCATCAGATTCATCTGGCTCATTTGCCTTGTCTCTTACTTTTTTCATTACGCAAAATTTTGCAAGAGTTTTCTTAAATCCCATAAACAAATTAGAAAAGTCAGTAACTTAAGGATATTGATAGAATCTGTTCAAAAGATGAATCAAAACTAGTCTAGCCACAAAATAGGCAAAATTTCAGCCTCAAATTTATCAGGAAATACGGTCTAATTTTCTATCTAACGAATTAACTTGATTTATCAGATTTTTCACTACATCATCAAGTGTATCAGTTTTATTTTTTGGAGGGTCATCAGTAGTATCTGACCAATCAAGCATGGCATTAAAGATAGCACGGACTTGTAGTGAATCATCATACAACTCATCTATACTGATTTGTTTTTTCTTCTCTTCATCTTTAGGATAAATTATCAAATGACCGTCTTTTGAAATTAAATATTGATTATATGCAAGTGCATCAGCAAAATCAGCTAAAAACAAACCACGTATTGCATTTTTTAATTTTGGATTGTATTGCATTTTGTTACAGACTTTTTTAAGAATTTGACTCAGAGTTGTATCTTCATCAAATCCTCCTTTAAGTTTTGTAGAATCTAAAATGATTTTCAAAAACTTTTCAAATACGGCAAGATGAGAGTTGACAAATGACATCATAGAGTAGACTGCAAAAATAATCACATCCTCACGTTTTGTATCAAAGTCATCTAATTTTCTAATCACCTCTGAAAAAGAACTGGAGAATCCCTTTTGAAATCCAATAAAGTTCAAAAAGAATTTTTCATCATGATATTTTGGATTAAAATGATACAATCCATTTTTTTCAATATCATTTAAGATAACTAGTGTGGCCCTATAGTTTGGATTAGTATTTTCCACATAGTTTCTGAAGTTTGTGTAAACTTAAGTTTTAATTTACATCAAGCGTTCATTTTTTAGTTTTTGTTTATTTCGATAAATAATCAAATGGTAATTGATAATTTGTTTTAGTTTTTCTTCCACAGTTAATTGATCAGCAGTTGCAATACTTAGAAATCCCAGATAATCAGTGTCATTTAGTTTAAGACGAATCTCTCTCACCAGATATGTTAGTAAAATTGAGCCTAAAAGAGAGGGTTATTGTAAAAATAGGCTCATCTTAGAGCAATCAAACTAGTCTTTTTTGAAAAGATGATGACTGAGATTATAGAGATTGTGAGAACCAACAAGGCAATTCCTCCAAATTCAGGAATTACTTTAGAACCCATTATCTTGACTTCTCTTGAAGTATTATCAAGTGGGATGACTAGTTGAGTTGCAGTATTACCACTAATTGTAGAATCAGATTCAAACTCTACCATATTTCCATCAACCCAAACAGATGTAGGATTGTCAATTAGTTCCTTTGGCAGAGTTATGGTAAGATGTTCATTGTTACTCTCCCCTGTTAAAGTAAATGTCAAAGTTTTCTCATCAGGATTAACGTGTACTGCAGGAGCCAAATGTGCATCTAGGAAATATTTTACTTCAAATCCTAACCCATCATCAGTATAACCAGATGCTATTCCATCAATGGATTTAACACTGCCAGGATCCAAAACAACATGAACTACACCATTCATCCAAGGATGAAGTGTGCAATAATAGTAAAAATCACCAAGTTCATCAAACTGATGAGTGAAAGATTTTCCTGCAGTGAAAAATCCACTATCAAATAGTCCATTTTCATCATCAGGTGTAGGTGTTCGTTCCCCTGTAGGATTGATTGAGGTTATAGTGTGAAATGCAGTATCAGCATTAGACCATGTGATAGTATCTCCTGGAAAAATAGTGATTATACCAGATGTCTCACCAGTGTCTTTTTGAGACCAAAAGTAAGGAAAGTTTTCATCAGATGCACCTGAAGGAATTTTAATTTCATAGCTTTCAGCAAAGGCAAAACCTGAACCGACCATCAATATTGCCATTAGAGGTAAAACTGCAAGTGCATACTTCATAATTATACAACTGTAAAGTAGTATTTCAACCAAGCCATGATCGACAAAACATACAAAAACCAGATACTCGTTTCATTAATGTGCAGACGAAGTTTATTTTTGTCACAGGTGGTGTGATGTCTGGCCTTGGAAAAGGCGTAACAACTTCCTCAATTGCAAAATTATTACAGTTAGCAGATCAAAAGGTCTCTTGTATCAAGATAGATCCTTATCTTAACTATGACGCAGGAACCATGAATCCAGTAGCCCATGGCGAAGTATTCGTCACAGATGACGGAGGGGAATGTGATATGGATATTGGAAATTATGAGAGGTTTCTTAATCAAGACATTCCAAAAAGCCACAACATTACAACTGCTCAAGTGTACTCTTCAGTAATAGAAGCAGAAAGAAAAGGAGAATACCTAGGAGCATGTGTCCAAATCATTCCACATGTAACTGATGAAATAAAGAACCGGATTAGAAATATTGCTGAAAATGAAAAATTAGATTTTCTAATCGTAGAGTGTGGTGGAACAGTTGGAGATATTGAATCGCTTCCATTTTTAGAAGCATTAAGACAAATGAGAGTAGAAGAAGGACCAGAAGGAGTAATTTTTGTTCATGTAACACTTGCACCATCACTTGATGTGGTAGGAGAACAAAAGACAAAACCAACACAACATAGTGCACAGGAATTAAGAAGAATTGGTATTCAGCCAGACTTTTTGGCAGTAAGGTGTACCTTACCATTAGAAGAAAAAACAAAGAAAAAGATTGCAATGTTTACAAATGTAACTGCAAAAGATGTTCTTTCATGCCATGATGCAAAATCAATTTTTGAAGTTCCACAAATGTTGTATGACCAAGGAATCATGGATGCAATATTTACCAAATTTGGAATAGTTGGGATGGTTAACGCATCAGCTAACTGGGACAAATGGAATACAATTGCACAAAATATGGTAAATCACGAAGATCAAAAAGTAAAGATTGCAATGGTTGGAAAATATGTCACATTAGCAGATAGTTATGTTAGCGTAAACCATGCATTAAAACACGCAGGAGCGCAAATTGGTAAATCAATAGATATTGATTGGATTGATTCAGAGTCAATTACAGATTATTCTGTATTATCAAAATATGATGGAATATTAGTTCCAGGAGGATTTGGTACACGTGGTTCAGAAGGAATTATTCAAACTGCAAACTATGCACGTGAAAATAATATACCATATCTAGGAATATGTTTTGGATTTCAATTAGCAGTAATAGCATTTGGAAGAAATGTTTTGAAATTAGATGATGCAAATTCTACAGAGATTGAGCCAAATACAGCAAATCCAATTGTAGATTTACTTCCAGAACAAAAAGATGTTTCAGACATGGGAGGATCATTGAGATTAGGAGCAAACGAAGTATTAATCAAAGAAAACACAAATGCTCAAAAAATCTATGGTACCACAACAATTAGCAAACGACACAGACACAGATATGAAATTAACAAAGAGTACATTCCAAAATTTGAAGAAAACGGTTTGATATTTTCAGCAGACAGTGACAATGGTAAAAGAATGGAGATGTTGGAAATTCCTAGTCATAAATTCTATCTAGGAGTACAGTTCCACCCAGAGTTTAACAGCAGGCCAGGATTCCCAGAAGAAGCATTTGCAGCATTTATCAAAGCAGCCTCTGAAAAATAATCAAAAATTAAGGCAAAAGAATATTGAATTTAGCACCACCAGTGTAGTCTTTTGCAACCCAGATTTTTCCACCATGAGATTCAACAATTCCCTTGCAAATGGCCAATCCAAGGCCAGTTCCTTGGTGAGAAATATCTTTAGGAGTATCTAATTGATGGAATTTCTCAAATACGGTTTCATGATGTTCCTCAGGAATCCCTATTCCGTTATCTTCAATGCTAATCAAAGTCTGGCCATCATCAGTGACATCAGATGAAATGACAATTTTTCCATTTGTTGTTGGAACAAAGTCAACAGCGTTCTTGACAATGTTTGTAACAACTTGAGAGATACGAGCAGCGTCACATGAGATTGTTTTAGATTTTTTAACTTTTAATTCCAAAACAGCCCCTCGTGATTCGACCATATCTTTTAGGTTGGGAATAATTTTTTTCAATAGAATATCAACATTGACATCTTCTTTACGCAAATTCATATCATTTCTATCTAAAGTTTTGATATCAGACAAATCAGATAACAAAGCAGTAACTTGGTTAGAATTTACCAAAATTTGCTTGATTCTATGTTTTTGTTTTTGAGTTAAAGGGCCTTCTTTTTCTGTAAGCAATAATTGGCATGCCAAAATGATTGGAGTTAAAGGATTTTTTATCTCATGACTAACCATAGAAACAAGTTCATCTTTTTGTTTATCAATTTCTTCTAGTTCTGCAATCTTTGTCTCACCTTTTGAAACTCTACCAGCTAACATTGTCACAATAAATCCTGCTAAGGTAGCAAGACCAATTATAGATGGGATAATATTTTCATACATAAAATAAAGAGATTTGAGATTCTTTACTTGTTTCAATAATGTTTTTTCAGAAAATTCTGTTGGTTCATCCCATGCATCTAAAACAACAATTTTTTGATCATCAACTAACGCATAATCTGTAAATTGTTCACTAAATGAAACATCCATTCCTGTTACAGGTTCAATGTGATTTGTAGCTCTATAATGTTCCCAAATTTGTTCTGAAAAATCAGGATAAACATCAGATACATCAAAAATTTCTTCACCCTCAAATTTGTAAACAGTTACTCCATCAAGAGTAGTTTCTTCAACAAAATGATAATGCATTACAACTCCACCAATATCATAAACAAAGTAGTCTTTTTTCTCTACGTGTGGAGGGAATGCAAAGTGACCAGTTTTGTCTAAATATTCACGAGTGTTTTTATCCACAGCCTCAGTAAAATCGGTAACCCAAAAACTCTCAGCAGTTAAGATATCTTTGTAATCATATGTAGTACGTAACAATAATGCATTGCCATTTACTTCCAGAATTTCTCGATCCCAATGAAATAGCATTTTTGTAGGTTCAGAAAGTTCACATCCAACACAGTCAGCAAATTGAATCATTCCAACATTTTCAGCAGTAATTTCTAAGATGTCGTGACTAGTTAATAGTTCGGGAGTTATTCCAAAAACCCAAATTAAAAGAAAAGAAATTCCTATTCCTAAAACAATGAAAGGTAATTTTTGCATAATAGTATATTATTCAATTTTAGATATTTCATAAATTTTTTGTCTAGCATCACGTATGGAAACTTTCTTTTTCACATATCCTTTCTTTAACAAATGACTTAATGCCAATCTAACAGTTCGATCTGGAAGAAGTGTTTTGTTTGCCAAATCTTTTTGCGTTAATGCACCCTCATATTCTAAAGTCTTCAAGAGTAATTTGGAGCTAGGAGGCATACTGAGTAGTTCTTCTGCTAAATGTACTTTTTTTGCAAGAGCAGAAATTGCAGTAGAGTCTTTTTTTAGACGAATTATCTTTGCAGGAGGAAAGAATTGGGTACATTCAACAGTTTTGTTTACTTTGTATCTATCAAGACCATCAAGTACTACTTCACAATGTAATCGTGCAGAAATATCATCAATCTCAATTGAGCTGTCATTGGATACAATAATTGGTCTTCTTGTTACATCAAGAGAGTTTACAGATATAATTTCAAAAACTGCAGAGTCTTGAAATAACACAGGTCCACCAGCAGACATTGAGTATGCTGAAGAGCCAATTGGTGTTGAAACAATAATTCCATCACTATTATCATGCCATACTTCCTCACCATTAACACGCAAAGTATGTTCCATCAACATTGCACTTCGAGAAGAAAAAACTGCAACATCATTTAGTACAGGATAAACATTCTTCCCATCTATTTTTACACCCAGTCTAGGTACTTCTTCAATTGTATACTTCTGTTTTTTCAAAATATCAACATATGATGCAAATTCTTTTAGATCAATTTGAGCCAAAAACCCACTTGTTTCACCTTCGCTAATTCCTAAAATTGGCAAGGTAGAATCAAATGTTCTATGAAAATAATTGCGGACTCCTTTATCTCCACCTAAAACTATAACGCAATCAGCAGGTTTACTCTTTGATTTTGTTATTGTAAAGGATTTGATTCCAGCATCATCAAGTATTTTTTTTACAATTTTAGCTGCATTGCTAGTAGTTCCAGAACCATAGATGCCTATTTGCATAGAGTAAACATTTGAAATGCTTCAATAAAAGAATAATGCATCTACAAGTCTCGAAACTTTACCAAATTGTAAAAGTATGAGGCATTGTTTTGGATTACTCCTTTACGAGGGATTTTCTGCAATCCAACGTTTTTTGAATCAAGTGCAGCCTGAGCAGCACCACCAGCAAAACAAAGAGCCCACAGGTAGTCTTTTTCTTTAAGCATCGTACAACAAAACGCAGCACAAAAGATATCACCTATACCAGTTGTGTCATGAATTTCTTTATTTGGAAGAGTAATAGAATATACCTTATCTTTTACCAATAGAGAAACTTCAGTTTTGTTTGTTAGTAATACATGCTCAACACCTCTTTTCTGAAGTGCAACCATCATCTCATCATGAGTACCAGTAACAAGTTGTTGTGCTTCTTCAGGATTTACTTTGATTGCATTAACATTTGATAAATCCAAATCCTTTTTTTGCAAGAAAACATTGTTTTCTGAATCTTTTTCTCTAAGAAATCCCTGAGGATCAACAAACAAAAAATTTGAATCATCTTTAATTTTCTTTAGTGTTTCATTTGTAATTTCGTGAAAAATGGGACTGACAAGATGACCATCTGCTTTTGTATTAGAATATTCAATGGGATCACATTGGTTTTCAAGTTTTAGAGTTCGGTCAGCACCAGTAATAGATATTGCAAATTTTGTGGTGTTTTTAGCAGATTCAGAATTAATTAGGTTGATTTTATTATCTGAAAGATATTGTATTGGAAAATCATTTCCACATTTCGTATACAGATCAACGTCAAATTTGAATTCTCTTGCAGTTAATCCACAATAGCATGCAGAACCTCCAATTTGCTCATAATTGTTTTCTCCAATAGTAATGGTATCAACTGCACAATGAGCAAAAACTGCTAATTTCATTTCTCTTGATTCAATATAGTGTAGATTTAGTTTTTTGCATTGTTTTTGTCAAAACAGGATTTGCAAAGAATTTCTCCCTTTAGCATAAAGACCTCAACTCCAGAACTATAACAACTGTGACAAAGACCACGCATATTCTCTAAATGGAATTACACGATCTAGAATTAAAACATGGAGTATTTTTGGTTCATTTTTAGGCACAAATCAAACAGAATTTCAGAAATGGCCACAAGAATATAAGTAGGTAAATCAGTTCACAGTCATGCCACTTAAGCGTGCAAGTAGAGGTCGTACAAAAGGAGGAAAAGGATCTTCAGGTGTTGTACAATGTACAAACTGCGGACAAACCGTTCCAAAAGACAAGGCAAAAAAAGTAACATCTAGACTTAACCTAGTCGAACATACACTAGCCAAAGAATTACGAGCACAAGGAGCATACATTGCATCACCTACAGTTCTAAAATGGTATTGTATTTCATGTGCAATTCACTTTAAGATTCTAAAAATTAGATCTGCAGACAATAGAAGAAAACGTGGAAAACTACGATAGTCTTATTCTTTGATGTTTTTTGCAGTAACAATCATTCTTTGAATTAATGTTATTGCCGCAATTATTACTACAATGATAACAGCTATTTCCATAAATCCAATTATTCCAATAATTGCAATAACAAGTAACCTCTCTGCTCTTTCACCAATTCCAACACCTTGTAATTTTACATTTATTGCATCAGATTTTGCTCTTGCATAACTTACCAATAGTGACAAAGTGATTGCAAGTAATACCAAATATGGTTCAGCATATCCACCAACTAAAATTCCCAAAAATATTGCAGTCTCTGCAATTTTATCAAACATTGAATCTAAATACGAGCCCTTTTGAGATGTTTTGCCAGTTACACGGGCAACTTGTCCATCCACCATATCAAAGAATCCTGAAACAAGTAACAAAATACCTCCAATAATTAATCCAAATTCAATTCCAAGTCCATACACTATTGCAGAAAGAAATGCAACGCCCAAACCAACTGCAGTCCAGAAATTAGGAGACAGTCCTGTGGATGCAAATCCTTTACCAATCTTTTCAAGTGTAGGTTTGAGTGAATCTCGGAGATTGTTTAACACGTGATAACCCCAACAATACTAGCTAATAAAGTGAATAGGAGTGAAAACTAGGCAAAGCATAGTCAATTTTTTGAGATTTATTGATTTTGAGATAGATTAATTGCAATAAGCGTGGACATTATCTTTGCTGCAAGAGATGCAGTGGCACCATTATCATGGTAAGGGTTTAGTTCAACTATATCAGCACCAATAACTTTGGTTTCTTGAAGAGAGTAAATCATATCAAATAATTCTCTAGAAGTTATTCCTACAGCTTCAGGATTTCCAACACCAGGTGCAAATGCAGGATCAAGAACATCAAGATCAAAACTAGAATACATTGTATCAAAAGTTGAAACATGATCTTTTAGTAACTGGGGGCCTTTTCCGTCACGAATTTCTTTGTCAGAAATGGTTTTGATTTTATGTTCAGTTAGAAATTCCAATTCTTCTTTAACAAATGCACGAGCTCCAACATGTAGAATGTTTTCTGCACCTCGTTCTTCAACAACGCGTCTAAGATAAGATGCATGACTGAGTTTGATATCTGCAAATTCATCTCTCAAGTCATAGTGGGCGTCAAATACAACATAACCAGTATCTTTTGGAAAACTAGTGTACGTTCCATATGTGATAGAGTGTTCACCTCCCAAAATGAACAACTGTCTTTGTTTTGCAACAAGTTCAGTTGTAATTTTTTTTACCATGTCAATCATCTCAGATGCTACAACTGTGTGACGAGTATTACCCAAATCCTCAATGTGTACAGTTTCTAAATCTATAGAGAGTTCAGGATGAAATATCTCAATATTGTTAAAAGAATCTCTAATTGCATCAGGACCAAATCTACAACCAGGTTTGTATGAATGGGTTGCATCAAAAGGAATTCCAAAAACGGTTGCTACAGGTTCAGAATCATCGTCTGAGGCAGTAATCATGGGATTTTTGTTCATGTATAAATCAAGAAAGCTCATAATCTACACCATTAATTGAGGTCTCTTTGAGAGATGTTGTGATTGGTTTAGTCCAGTATATGGTTTACCTGAAGTTTGTTCATTAATTTCATTCATGAAATCATCAAATGAGACTTCTCGTACATTTCCAGTCTGTCTGTCACGGATACTTAGATTCTCAGAACCTGCTTCTTTCTCACCTATTACCAAAATGTATTGAATCCATTCCTTTTCAGCTTCACGTATTCTTTTACCAATACTCTCATTTCTATCATCAACATCAACACGGACATTTTGTGCAGATATTTTATCACACAAATTATTACAAAAGTCATAAAACTCTTCTTTTAATGGAATGATTCTAACTTGTGTTGGTGCAAGCCACAATGGAAGTTGTGGTTTCTTTCCTTTCTTTGAATCATCTGCAGCTTTTTCTAATAATGCATAGATTATTCTTTCAATTGCACCACTTGGGGAGTTGTGTAGAATAATTGGATGTTGTGCAGTGTTGTTTTCATCTACAAATTCAATTCCATATCGGTCTCCATTTTCAACATCTATTTGATCAGTTGACAAAGCAGATGCCTTTCCTAAATTATCAATAAAATTGAATTCCCATTTTAGAACAAAGTAAAAGAATTTCTCTTTCCACATCTCAACTAATACAGGTCGACCATGTTTCTTGACTAATTCTTCAATCGCAGATTTGTTTTCATTGTAAAAATCCTCAGTAAATCTAATTGCCATGTCATAATCAGATTCATCAATTCCCAACTCTTTGAGAACACTTTGAGACAAATCAAATCTGACCTTTATCTCATCTACTGCTTGCGGAATATCTTTGCAAAATGCATGACAATCAGGCATTGTAAATGCACGTAATCTTCTCAGACCGACTAATTCACCTGATTGTTCACGTCTAAAGCTATACCTAGTAAGCTCATAGAGTTTGTATGGTAAATTCTTGTAAGACATTTGGAATTGATTTGCCATAAGGAATTGTCCAAAACAGGCTGCAAATCTCAAAAAGAGTTTCTTTCCTTCTGAATCAATATTGTATTGTCTTGCAGGGAATCGATTAAAGTAACTAACCATACTTGGGTGTTCAGAGTCATACATGATTGGAGTTTCAACCTCATAACCACCATACTCCTTTACTCTGTCAGTAACATATCTCTCAATAAGAGATTTCATCAAACGCCCATTTGGAAAGAATCTCATATTTCCAGAATCAGATGCAGGTTCGTAATCTGCAATTGCAAGTTTTTTCATTAATGCAACATGTGGAGGGGGTTCATCAACTTGACGTTGTTTTGCAGATTCGTATTTGGCTAAAATCTCTAATTTTTTATGATTAGAAAAATCATAGTCTCCAATGTTAATCATTGTTCCATCAGGAGACATTATTTTCCAGTAAGAACGAATTGTAGATTCTCCTTTTAGTGCATCAGAAGTATCTTCGTCATCATCTTTAGTAGTAGAGTCTTTAGTAACAACTTTGGAGCTTTCTGCTAATGGATGTCCTTTAACTTGAACTTTGTAAGATTTTGTCCAACCAAAAGGAGAATGAGAAACTTCAAGATCTGATGCTTCAGATTCCATTTCTTGTAACAAAGACATAGCAGTGGAAGGTTTTGCAAGATTTGAGCTAAGATGTGCATAAGGATATAACAATAATTTTTTGCAACCAATTTTTTCCATAGAGTTTTTTATCTGAGATATTGCATTTTTTGCAACAGAAGAATCATCTCCATCTTCAATTGCGACAAAGGCCACTACAATCTCTTCTAGTCTCTGAGTTTGAGGATTTTCAATCTCTTCAGCTGATTTGATCTCTTTTTTTGTAGGAGTGTATTCTATGCTATCACAGTGTAGTTGCAGTATTCGCATAATTTCAAACAGAAATTATAATTGAAATAAGTGTTTGCTGAAATGCTGGGGTTTCTTTTAGGATGTTTTACCACGTAATGAAATTACTGAGCGTAAAATCAAGCCAGACATACCCAAATTAGATGTGAGAAATGCCGATGCCCTCTTCAAAGAGTCTTGACCACGAAATCCCTCATCATAAACCATCTCAACAGTGCCCTTGTCAGTTTCAACAAAGGAAGTAATCAAAGAGTAATCACCAAGTTTTTCATCATTTTTTTCCAAGTAAAGACGCAATTCAACTTTGTAAATTTTAAATTCGTCTTGAATGAAATTTCCTGAAGAAAGTAAAACCTCAACTTCATCAGGAGTTCTATTAACTCTCTCTGGATCGTGTAAATCTATAATATTCAAGATATTTTCAATATGTAAATCACAGTTTAAAGTTTAGTCGGAAGTGTTATTTACTCTGAAAGTCTTTCAGAAAAAAATGGATCATCATAATTTTCATGGAAAAAACATTCCACATATTGAATTAAAACCAAATATGAAAATTGAAGATGTAGTAGAAGTATTTGCACAATCAGGATACAATGGACGACAGTTAGGTGAAGCAGCAAAACTTTATGCAAAAATGATTGATGATGGTGCTACCATTTGTTTAACCATTGCAGGTGCAATGACACCAGTAGGGTTTGGAGGAATTTTCAAAACATTAATTGAAAGAGGTTTTGTTGATTGGATTATCACGACAGGTGCAAATGTGTATCATGAAGATCATTTTGCACACAAATTACCTGTTAAACAAGGACATTTCGATGTAGATGACATGGTTCTCTATGAAAAAGGAATTGTAAGAATTCGTGATGTCTATATTGATTTTGAAAAAACGATGAAAGCAGAAGATAAGATTATGCAAAATATGTTTAAAGAGAAATTTATCGATAAATCATTTACAAGTGCCGAGTTGTGTAATTTTATCGGCAAAATAACTAAAGAAAAAGCAAAAAATCCAGAAAAAAGTTTCCTAGCATCAGCATACAAATACGATGTTCCAGTATACATTTCAACAATCGGGGATTCATCAATTGCAATGAATTTAGCAGTACATAGACTGCGTGGAAAAGAATACAATTTTGATTTTGTCAAAGAGTTGTTAGAGCAAGCAGCAATTCTATACAACTCAAAAAAATCAGGGATTTTAGAATTAGGTGGAGGAGTTCCAAAGAACACAGCTCAGCAAACAGGGCCGACACTAGATCAAATTCTTGACAGAGAAGATGGGGGACAAGATTACATCATACAAATAACTGATGCCAGACCAGACACAGGAGGACTTTCAGGAGCAACACTACAGGAAGGAAAGAGTTGGGGCAAAGTTCAAGATGCTCATGAAGATGTTGTCACAGTTTATGCAGATGCAACAATTGCGTTTCCAATTTTAGCACTATATGCAATCAGCACACAAAAGAAAAGAAAACCAAAAAGAATTTTCAAAGATCTAGATAAATTCTATAAAAAACTACAGTCAGATTATTTGAATAACAAAAAGTAAATTTTTAACTTAATCAAAATCTGTCGAATCTTGCCCGCTCGAGTTCGCGGTCATCTTTAGATTCTTTTTTGTATTCTTTGTAATGTGTTTTACATAGTACTGTTTTTTTGCCTGAAGAGTTGACTCTTAAACCAGCATTTTCGACTTTGGAAGTATTAAGTGAACGTGCACCATCATCGTCACATCCATCAACATTGCATTTTGCGCCTTTGGATACTACACCCATATCTTATCTAATCCAAGATGTTATTTATATTTGAAAATTCTAAAGATAATCAAACTGTAGGTTCATCGTTTATAAGAGGAATATTTTTTTCTCAGTCCATGGGTGGAGCAAAGAAACCAACTGCCGCAAAAAAAGATACATCATCTAGTCCAAAAGACTCTAAGAAAGGTAAGAAAGACAAAGGTGAAGGCGGTCCAAAGAAAGCAGAGATCACAGTAATGGTTAATGAACAACAAGCAATGAAGATCATCCAAAGTGCCAAAGTGATTACAGTTCAAGACATGGCAAGACAAACAGGAGTAAAAATTTCTGCAGCAAACAAATTCCTTAAAGAATCAGCAGAAAAAGGAATTGTAAAAAGAGTTGGTGGTTATTCAGGACATCACTTGTATCAAGCAGTTTCTTCATAGATACATAACACGTCTCCAGATTTAACATCCTTTAACGCATCAATGTTATCAGATAATTTTCCTATAGGAGTCATTGTTTTTGCAGATGCAACATCATTTGTAAAAAAACAAAAACTTCCAGACGAAGGCAAAAATGCCACATCACCTTTTTTGAATTCAGATCTTGCTCGTTCTATACCAGAATCAACAGACGTTTCAAAATATACAATACTTTTTCCTAAAAGATGTGCATGACCTTCCAATGGCAAGGATCTCATAATAGTTCCAACAGTCCTTGGAGATAGATGGCGTTTTAGATCACATGAGATTTTTGCCTTACCCCTAATTTCTAAAATTAGTTGTTTTCTAGATACAGACGAGGTGCTCAATTCGTAGTTTAAAATGATTAGATTATATAACGTTTTAAGAAAAAATCGGTACTTGTCTGATGCCAATAATACTGAAGTCGTAGAAGTCGCCGAAGATGAAATTCAATCAACTGAAGAGATTGCTGAACCAGAAGTTGAGACTAACGCAGGATTAAACAAAGCACTTGATACTTATCGAAAATTAATTGAAAAGAAAGTTGATGCTGAACCATTAACTGAAAAAGAACAAGATGATCTTGAAAAGAAGATCAAAGAGATTGAAAGTAGAGAAATTGTTGAAACAGTAGAAGAACATGACCCAGTAGAGATTCCTTGTGAAAAAAACAAGGTCACAATTGGCCCACCAACACTAACCAGATTTGAAAAGGCAAGAATCATGGGTGCAAGAGCATTGCAGTTGTCTCTAGGAGCACCACCATTTATCCCAATCCCAAAGACTGCAAGAATTTCATTGGATATTTCAATGGAAGAATTAGAACAAAGAGTGATCCCAATCACAATTAGAAGAGTTCTTCCAAACGGAGATTATCAGAATATCCCTATCGACTACTTTGAAAAATGAATCATTGGTCGATAAAACTTAAAAGAAGATAAAATTGCTGATTGTTGAATAATGCTCAATGACGAGACATATGAACCGCAAGGTCACGAGCAGACCGAAAAGTCTGATGAATCCATAGTGTATATTGGAAATGATCCTGTAATGCAATCTGCATTAGAAGTATTATCGATATTAGGAAATAAGAAAAAAATCACAATCAAATCAAAAGGGAATTCCATACCAAATGCAGTGGCAGTTGCAAATATCATTACAGAAAAGATGTTAAACGGGAATTCCAAAGTAGAGAAAATTAATCTCGATACCGATGCAGCAGCAGGTATCGGAAGAATGACTTCAACTATAGAAATTATTTTACTTAAGATCTAGTATACACTGCCTGGACCTTTAAGAAGCATATTTTCACATTCTTTGCAAACTTGCTCATCAATATCAGATTCCAAGTTATGATGTATCTCACAGATTAACAAACTTGATTTGATATAGTTGCACAATCCAATGAATTTAGACAAGCTAGATGGAGTGTATGCCATATCCGATGACAGATTATCACTTAGTTCATCAATCATGTCTGCAACTTGTTTTTCTGCCAAGAGTTTTGCAATTAAAGAAGGGTCACCTCTAGTACCTCGAATGTAATTACTAACTGCAGCTTGTGTAACTCCAAGCATTTTAGATATCTCATCTTCTCTAATGTTATGATCTTCAGCCAGTTTTTTTGCAAGAATTGCACGTAAGGCAGGAATTAGAGTTTTGGATTCAATCTCAGCAGGAAGTAGCATTTACTCAGAGGTATTTCATAATGAATTTAAAGTTTGCAGAAATTAGTCTGGCCAAATGATATCAATGTCAGGCATATCTATTTTAATTTCAAAAGATTCTATTTTGCATTGGATAACACCTCAAAGGATCTTTATGAGGCATTACAAGAATCATGTAATTCTTGCAAGTCAAATTTAATTTCTTTATCAGGAGGGCTAGATAGTTCAATTATCGCATATTTTCTCAAAGAAAGAAAACCAAACACATTAGCAATAATTGCAGAAGATTTTGTTTCAACAGATCTAACATACTGCCAACTAGTTTCAAAAGAAATGGATTTACCATTAACAATTTTCAATGTAAAAACTGCAGAAATTCTTGAAGCAGTTGAACAAACAATAAAAATTCTAAAAAACTTTAACGATATTGAAATTAGAAATAATGTTGTCATGTATCTTGCCATAAAATGGGCAAAAGATAATGGAGAAAAATCGATCATTACAGGAGATGGCGCAGATGAACTATTTGCAGGATATAATTTCCTAGTTCATAAATCAGAAGAAGAGTTAGAATCTGAGATCAATAGAGTCTGCTCAATTATGCATTTTCCAACACAAGGGATTGGCAAAGCATTAGGAATTAAGATAGAATCACCATTCTTGAGTGATAAAGTGATCAGTCTGGCAAAAAAAATACCTGCAAATTTGAAGGTAAAAGAAGAGAACAAGAAGAGACATGGAAAATGGATTTTACGTAAAACATTCGAGCCTTACATTCCAGAACAAATCACATGGAGGGAAAAATCACCAATGCAAGAAGGTTCAGGAACATCAGGGTTGACAAACCTGTTTGAATCAATCATTGAAGAAGAAAAGTATGTTGAAAAGAAATTAACTGTTGAAAAAGAAGACAATGTAGTCATCAGAAGTAGAGAATCAATGCACTATTATGAGATTTTTAAGAAATTATACGGTTCTCCTGTAGACAAAGAAGCAAAATCTGTGTGTCCGTACTGCAAACATAAAGTTGAGAATTCAAAATTTTGCAGAATGTGCGGTGCTTTTCCTATTTGATATTATTTGTATTTACGAGGTTTTTTGATAAATATTCTTCTACATCCATTACAACAAAAATAGAATTTCTTTCCATCATGTTCATGTAACAATGCTAGTTCTTCGTCAAGTTCAATTCCGCAAACAGGATCTACTGGCACAAGTTTTTCTTCTGTAAATTCTATTTATAGATTCACTAAAAGATCGTACTAAGAGTTAACAATTTCAAGGATTTTTTTTGGCAGAGCGCCATAATCAGAGTCAGGTTCTGCTGCAACATACAAAATATCTTCATTGATTGGAACGCTGATTGCTAAAGCACGTTCACGAGAAGCCAATGCAAAATTTACAGTTCCAAGTTGCTTATCAAACTCTCTTCTCATTTTTACACGTAAGGCAAGTTCCATGAAAATCATTTCGTCATCTTTTTCACTTTCCAATGGCTCAACATTTGGTTTCATCCCACCTGCAACCAATCGTCCTCGTTCATTAATTACACCAGCAAATCTGATTTTTGGGTCAGCGTCTTTGATGGTATCACAGATTTTTGAGTAATCATATATCTTTCCAGACATGCGTCTTGACTCAAAGATCCCCCACTTATTAGCTTTCTATAAAATTTTGAGGTTGAGATGATAAAATTCTAAGAAGTGAGTTTTTTCACAAGACTAAGAAATTCCTCATCAGAATAAGGAGGAATTTTCATCACTTCAAGATTCTCAGATACATGTTCTGCAGATTTTTGACCAACAAGAGGTGCAATAACTCCAGGAGATGAACGGATAAACTGCAATGCCCTCATTGAGGGTTTCAAATCACTAAATTCAGGCATAACACCAGGTTGCAATAATCTTCCTTGCATTAGCGGCACACTTGTGAAAACACCAATTCCCAATCTTGTTGCAGATTCTAAAACAGAAACAGGGTTGTTTTGAATTGTTTGAGTTTTTCCAAGTAATGCTTGATCATAATACAAGTTGAAAGGTAATTGAATGAACTTAAATCCGTGATTTTCTCCACCAACTTTTTTTGCCATGTTTACGGTGTCTTCTAATGAAAGGTATTGGGGATTGTCAGTTGAAACTCTAAAACATTCCCAGGTAGCCATTCCGTAAAATTTGATTTTTCCTTCATCACGTTTTTGTTCATATAACTCAAAAACAGTTTGGAGATTCTGCAAAAATTGTTCTCTTGAAACATCTTTAATTTGTCCTTCAACTGCATTGTGAAGGTACATCAAGTCAACACATTCCAAATCAAGATTTTTCAAACTACGATCTAACTGATCAGAGAGATAGGCAGGAGTCATACAATGATAACCTGAAGTAATATCTCCTTCTTTGACAACGCCTTTTTGAGTATATTCTTCTTTTACATATTCCCAAAAACCTAACTGAACATCAGCATCATTTGTAACATATCCATTTTTTGTAGAGACAAATATTTGATCACGGGAAATTTTATTTTCTTGAATTAGCTCAGAGATTGCTTTTCCAACAGATCTCTCTGCTTTTTGAGAACGATAGTTTATTGCAGTATCAATTACATTGACACCAGATAAGATAGATTGTTTTACTGCACCAGATACTAGTTCATCAGTTCTAGTATCAGGATCACCAAGATAGGTTCCAATTCCAATGTTGGACAAAGTCAGATTTTCAAATTCTTTAAAATTGTCTTGATTTACGCCTGAGTTTTGGGCAAATTGTTTGGTTCCTTCAGGGGTTGCAAATCCAGAAATCATATTTTGTCTAAATTTTTACTAAATTTATGTTTAAACTGTAATGCCAATCAAAAAACTCAGGACAAACAGTGCACCAGTAATTCTGCTAAACATCAAGGTGGAGGACATGAAAGGAACTAGTTTTTCAACAGAATCATAAGTCTTTTTCAAACCAAATCCAGATTTTATTACAAGAGGAACGCTAAGAAAGGTAACCAAAGTGATTGTTGGAAATAGATTCAAAGATACTCCCAAAATTATTACACAATAAGAAACAATAGGAAATATCCAAAATAGTTTTGTTGCCTTTTGCTTGCCAACTGCAATAACTAACGTTTTTCTTCCTTTTGACTTGTCAGCATCATGATCAGGAAATGATGCAATGAATAACACTAGAGAAGACAGCGAACCTACCACAATTCCTGCAAGAATGGATTCCACAGTAATTTGTCCAGATTGAATGAAGAAAGTACCAAGTACAATCATAGAACCTTTTACTGCAACAAAAAATTCACCTAATCCAGAATCAACAATTTTTGTAGAGTAAAAGTAGATGGATAATATTGCAAAACCAAGAATGACTGCAATGATTATTCCATCAGTAATTACAAAATATGCACCAATTGCAGAGCCTATTACCAAAAATGCAATTCCTGCACGATAAACACTAGATGGTTTGAGTAATCCTTCAGGTAAAACACCTGTTCCACCACTCATCTTTGTTTTTGGGGTTTTGGCATCTATACCACGTTTAAAATCCCAAAAATCATTTAGCAAATCAACACTAGCATGTAATGCCATAACTCCTGCAAAAGTCAAAAATGCATCAAACGGTTCAATGGTTGAATTTTGCCACCAATTTAGAGCAAGACCAACAGATACTGCAATTACTGACGCCAAAAGAAAGCGAATTCGAATAACCCTAAACCATACTGAGAGCATCAAAAATAATACAGTTTTTCAGTATAATATTCATGAGATTGAGCGTTAGATCATTATTTATAAAAAAAATCAACCAAACCTTATCATGATTATTGGTAGAATTTTAGAAAATGAAAAGAAAGTAAAATTCGATGAAGAGATTATTTGCACAAATTGCGGTAAAAAAGTACCAGGAGGTCTCCAAACAGGTGAATCATACTACCAAACACAAGAATTTCAAGTAGAGTTGGAGAATTTTAAGAAAAATTATCTTTGTGGAATTTGCAGAGATAAGAAACGTAGAGACTAAAGTTGTAAAATTTTTGAGAAAATCAGACTAGAGATTCATCACTTACTTCAATAGGTTTTCTACCCATAAATCCAGAGTCTTTTTCATGCCAGAATTTTATTTCTGTTTCACCATACTTCCAGCACAACCAAACTTCATCATCAAATCGTTTGGAAGGAAAATCTAGCAATCCTTGTTCTATACTTTTTACAACAACTCCAGTACTCTCAAGAATTTCAACTGCCTCATAAAATTTGGTGATTGCAGAGTTTAGTTGTTGTTTTAAAGTCACATATTCTTCAAAGGAATTAGTTGTAGACACACTCATTTGTAATTGCTGTTCAAGTTTTTTTACTTCATTTTGTTTTGCCAAAGCATATTCGTATTTTTTTATCACATCAGGAAGTGCTTCATTTGCTTCATTTGTAGTAAAAAATGAGAACATGTAAACTCTGAATGGTTCTGAATTAAAAATCTTAGGTGCAGATTTATTAGTAAAACTACATGATGAAAAACATGAGTGAAGAACAATTAGAGGCACTAATAGTTCAAACAATCAATGGTGCTGTAGCAACAATTCCAGCATATCTTGACGAGATAAAAGAAAACAAAGAAGTTCTAAAAGTAGAAGACCCAAAAGAGTTTGTTTATGGAATTGTGATGGGCATGGCATTAGGAATGAGTGGAGCAATACTTAGTGCACAAAAAGAAATGCCAACACCAGAAGATCAAATCAAAGTGAGAGACATTGTCTACAAACACATACCAGAGATTAGAGAACGGATTTTCAATTGATAGAATTTAGTGAAAAAGAAACAGAGTTTCTCAATTCATTAGAGGAGGCTAGAATAGCAACATCACATGAAGACATTCCACATGTAAAGCCAGTATCTTTTGTATTATACAAAAATGCAATTATTGTTGCAACAGATTATGAAACAAGAACGTACAAGAATCTAAAAACAAATCCAAACACAAGTGTAACAATTGACATTTACAAATCAGGAGGACACAAGGCAATAGTAATCCAAGGACAGACAGAGATTATAGAAAACGGAAAAGAATTTCAAAAATTTTATGAAATATTCCATGAAAAATTTGAATGGGTTCGACGAGATCCTTGGAAAGAAAATGAAGCACCATTTCTAAAAATTATCCCCAGTAACAAAAGCAGTTGGGGTCTAAACACAAAATAATATTCTTTTACAGTTAAGGGAAGATTTTATTTTCTTTTACTCTTTAGTTTTTTTGCTCGAGGTTTTGTTCTGAGTAAACGTCCACAGCAAGGACACCACAATCCTTCCCAATCAATGAACAGTTCACATTCAGGACATCTCTTTTGTCCCAGATCATATCTACTACCATCAAGACCAGTACTTGTTGCCTTGTATTTCTTACAAGATCCATTACAATGCACAAAAGATTATGAAATGAGATATAGAAAAACAATTTCATTATTTTCAAATGTTGAAGAATTAACACCCCAACAAATAAAGAACACACCCAAAAGAATAGAGCATGTCAAACAAAATCAAATGTTCACACATCCTTGTTTCAAAACAAAGTGAAGCACTTGCAATAATGGAGAAATTAAAGAGTGGAGAAAAATTTGGAAAATTGGCAAAAGAACTTTCCATTGATTCAGGAAGTGCCAAAAAAAATGGAAATCTAGGATATTTTACAAAAGGCATGATGGTTAAGCCCTTTGAAGATGCAGCATTCAAGTTACAAGTTGGAGAGGTATCTGAGCCAATAAAATCAGAGTTCGGATATCATATTATCAAGAGATTCGGATAATTTAGTCACAGATATGGCAGTACTTACAGAAAATGCAATAGAAGAAATTTTAGATTATTTAGAAAAATCAATCACAAATCTAGCCAAAGATGCATTTGAGAATTTAGAAGTAAGTGGAGGATTTGAAGGAACAATAAATTTTCTAGAAAGTCAATTTGAAATCAGATTAGAGAATTTACTTGTGGCAAAAGGTTCCAGTACACATCATTTAGAATCAGGAATGAAAAATAAAATTATTCAAAGAAAACAAGTAATTATTCAAAACATTACTAAACAATACAAAAATTAGATAAACGCATCTAATCCTGTCTTTTTAGAAACAACTTCTTGATTTTTTTCCAATACCTTAGTCATTTTATCACCCATTGCTTTTGATGCAGACATTTTTCGTTTACCAATCCAATAGTATGTCTCATCAATAGTATTTTTTGCAATTAGAACAACTAGTTTTCCAGTATCTTTTCTTCCAGTTCTACCTCGTCTTTGAATAAATCTAACAGAGCTAGGAACATTATCATAAAAGATAACTTGGTTTACTTCAGCAATATCCAACCCTTCTTCACCAACACGAGTTGCAATTAAAACATCAAAGATACCATCACGAAACTTTTGTACAATTTCAATTTGCTTTTTTTGTTTTAGGCCGGTTTCACCTGCTTTACCAATCAGAATTCCCGCAGAAACTCCAAGTTCAGTCAATTTACTATGAATTAAATCAACAGAATCACGATAGCTTGTAAAAATCAAAGCCTTTCCAGGTACAGATTCTATGATATCTTTTAGTTTAGGAATCTTAGAATGTTCAATTCCCCTAGATTGAGCTTCTTTTGCAAGATGTACTGCACGAGTAAAATTTGGGTCAACCTCAAAGAGTTCCTTTACTCCTGCACCTTTTTTTGCCTTGGCACGCTCACAGAACTTCAAAAACGGCGTAATTCCATGTGCCTCTAAGATGTTTAGTGCATAGTGAATTCTAATTGCAGTGAATAGTGGTTTTGCAGAACGTCTATTCTGATTTAATACAAATTGTCTAATTCTTAATAGAGCAGAAAGTGATTGTTGTTCAGCTAGTTTGATTCCATTATCACGTAATGTTTGATATCTTTGATCAAGGGCTAATTTCAATAATGTTTGAATTGTTTTTAGTTCTGGTGGGAGTTCAACATTTATCCATTCAGTGTTGGTCTCCTGAGTATATGGTTTGACATCAGGACTATTTTCTGTTCTTTCAGCAACACTTGCAATTTTTAATTTAGTTAAAATTTCAGTTGCCTTGTCTTTTTCACTAGGCAATGTTGCAGTCATTCCAACAATTCTTCCATCAGAATTAACAAAACGTTCTGCGATTCCAGAATATGCATAATCTCCAACTGTTCTATGTACTTCATCAAATATTATGAGATTAAATTGGTTAGACGAAACAATTCCCCTATCCAAATCATTTTTTGCAATTTCAGGAGTGGCGCAAATTACACTGTTATTCCAAAGTTTGGTTCTTTTTTGAATAGTATCCTCACCAGTTATTAGAGAAATGTCATCTAATGTTAGATTCTCTTTTAGAAATTCATAATGTTGGTTTACAAGTACTCTTGTAGGTGCTAAAAACAATGCACCGCCAGTACCTTTGGAGAGATATTCCGCAATAACTTGTAATGCAATTGCAGTTTTTCCAAGACCAGTTGGCAAAACTACAATACAATTTTCAGAGATAGCCTGATTTGCAAGGTTTACTTGGTAATCTCGCTTTTCAATAGAGTCTTTTTTGACATATCTTTTTTCAATAAATTCAGTCAACGTATAAAGAAAATTTGTAATTTATCGATTTTATGCTTTCGTGTAGTTAACCATTGACAAATGTATACTCTTTAGTTTCAAATTAACAAAAATTTGTGCCTAAGAGAGGCATTTTTTCTAAAAAAATCAAAAAAACAAGTCCATTTTTATCCCATTATTGCAAGATAAAGTCATGAGTGAGAAAAATCCCAATGAGGAATATTTTCAATCATTGCTAGAGTCATTAAACAAAGATCCTAATTGGAGAACAGTGGAAGAACAATTAGAAAAATACGAGTTGATCAAAAAAGATCTCACACCAGAACAACAAGCAATAATTTCAGAGATGGGAAGAGCAATGTTAGCACTTGCAGACTCGCAACCAAAAATTATAATTGACAAATTCTTAGAATTGGTCAAAAATCTCGATAAAAAGTAAAAAAGAAAAAATGAGAAAGAAAACTATTCTAGTTTTTTCTTTGCTCGGTTAATCATAGCAGTCTCCTCTCGAAGATGCTTTTTCAGTAATCGCTCATGTGCTTTTTTGTGAACACTGTAAGCTTTGTTCAAAGATTTCTTGGTCTTTGCTTTTTTTACAGCATTGTTGAATTTTTTGTGAATAGCGTTTACTTCAGCAGTATAACTTGCCATCAAATCTCCAGTTTGGAGGAAGTTAAAGAAGTTTGTGTACATGTTGTTCACGAACATATTGATCGCAAAAAAATCAGAATTTAACGTGATCCATATATTGAACAGACCAACAGAATTGGTATTGAGTACTTTTGAGAGACCAAACTGGGACGAATATTTTATGCTACAAGCAGAACTTGCTAAGCTACGTTCAAACTGCATCACAAGACAAGTTGGAGCAGTAATTGTGAGAAATCACAGACAGTTAGCAACAGGGTACAACGGGACACCTCCGGGAATCAAAAATTGTTTTGATGGAGGTTGTAAGAGATGCCAATTGAGAATGGAAGGAAAAATAGAATCAGGTGCATCACTTGACAGATGTCTATGTAACCACGCAGAAGCCAATGCAATAATGCATTGTGCAATACTAGGAATTGAAGCAGGTATAGAAGGAGCAGTTCTGTATACGACATTTGTTCCATGCCTAGAATGCACCAAAATGGCAATAACAATAGGAATTAGAAAATTTGTATGCCTTGACTCTTATCCAGAAACAGACTTTGATTTGCTAAAAGAAGCAGGAGTAGAAGTCATACAATTAGATAAAGCAAAAATTGCAAAATGGGCTCAAGAACTAGTTAACAAATACAATTCTGGATGATAAAATGCAAGTCAACATGGAAGAAACTAAAAAAATAGAATCAATGCCGCCATCCATGTTAGTATCAGCTACATATGATAATAATTCAAAATCAGCAGTTTTAAAATTCTATGAACCAGAATCTCAAAAATTATTTTTGTGGAAAGATGAAATTGGTCACAAACCATATTGTTATTCACGATTAGCTCCAGATGAATTAGATTTTCTTCAAGAAAGAGATGATGTTTTAGAAATCAAAACAACTCAAAGATATGATTTAATCAAAGATAAAGAAATTGACATGTCAAAGATTACAGTAGCAGATCCTCTTGCAATCGGAGGAACTGCAGGAGACAAGAGTATTAGAAATGTAATAGAGACATGGGAATCAGACATCAAATATTATGAAAATTATCTATATGATAGAAAACTAATAGTTGGAAAATATTACGAAATCAAAGATGGGAAAATAGTATCACATGATCTTGAGATTTCTGATGAAGTAAAGATTGCTTTGAAGAGTTTGTTGTGGGATAAAGTAGATAGTGAAAGCATGGTAGATGCTGAAGGATTCAAAAAGTTTGTTTCAGAGTGGGCAGATTTGCTCAATCAACCTATTCCAAAAATAAAACGACTCAGTGTAGATATTGAAGTAGAAGCAGAGATTGGAAGAATTCCCGACCCAAAAATTGCCGAAAAGAAAGTCACTGCAATTGGATTGAAAGGTTCTGATGGATTTGACCAGATTTTTGTGCTCAAAACAGAGGGAACTGAACAAGGAACAAACGAATTGGACCAAAATATCAAAGTGACATTTTATGATTTAGACAAAGAAAAAGAGATGATTTATGATGCATTTAAGATAATCAAAGAATTTCCATTTGTTGTAACATACAATGGCGATGAATTTGATTTACCATATTTGTACAACAGAGCAGAAAGATTGGGAATAAAGAGTTCAGAGAATCCATTTTACATGATGAGGGATTCTGCAACACTCAAACACGGAGTTCATCTTGATTTGTATAGAACGTTTTCAAATAGATCATTTCAAATCTATGCCTTTAGTCAAAAATATACAAATTTCTCATTAAATGAAGTTTCAAAGGCACTACTTGGAAAAGAGAAAATAGACTATGGATTAGAGTTTGATCAACTAACACTATACCAAACTGCAAACTATTGTTATAATGACGCTCTGTTAACCTATGAACTTACAAGTTTTAACAGCGAATTGTTAATGCAACTACTTGTAATCATTGCAAGAATTGGAAGAATGCCAATTGACGATATTGCAAGAATGGGAGTATCACAATGGATTCGTAGTCTTTTGTATTATGAACACAGAAAGAGAAATTGTCTAATTCCAAAAAGACAGGAGCTTGAAAGAAGATCAGAAGGAGTAATGTCAGATGCAGTAATCAAAGATAAAAAATACAGAGGAGGTCTAGTTGTTGAACCAAAAGAAGGAATACATTTTGATGTAGTAGTAATGGACTTTGCAAGTCTATATCCAAGCATTATCAAGGTTAGAAATCTATCATATGAAACAGTCAGATGTCCACATGAGGATTGTAAGAGAAATGAAGTTCCAGGAACAAATCACTGGACTTGCTCAAAGAAGAACGGTCTAACATCCATGATTATTGGCTCACTAAGGGATTTGAGGGTAAATTACTACAAGAGTTTATCAAAAAAAGAGACGCTAACTGATGAGCAAAGGCAGCAATACACAGTAGTCAGCCAAGCACTCAAGGTAATTCTAAACGCAAGCTATGGGGTAATGGGAGCTGAAATATTTCCATTGTATTTCCTTCCTGCAGCAGAAGCTACAACTGCAATTGGTAGACATACAATTCTAGAGACTATCAAAAAATGTGAATCTGCAGGTATTGAAGTTCTTTATGGAGATACAGACTCGTTGTTTATCAAGAATCCAACCAAGGAACAAATCCAAATTGTAATTGATCAAGCAAAAAAAGATCATGGTGTTGATTTAGAAATTGACAAGACATACAGGTACTGTGTACTTAGTAACAGAAAGAAAAACTATCTTGGAGTTACCAAAGAAGGAAAAGTAGATGTCAAAGGACTCACAGGAAAAAAATCACACACTCCGCCATTTATCAAAAAATTATTTTATGAATTACTTGATGTTTTATCTAAAGTTCAGACAATAGAAGATTTCGAGAAAGCAAAAAAAGAGATTTCTGAAAAAATTGCAACCTGTGGCAAAAAAGTAGAGGCAAAAGAGATACCATTAGAAGATTTGACATTTAACGTAATGCTTAGTAAAGCTCCATCAGAATACACAAAAACAATTCCACAACACATACGTGCAGCAAAACAACTTGAAACTATACGAGAGATAAAGAAAGGAGACAGAATTTCTTACATCAAAATTCTAAACAAGCCAGGGGTCAAACCAGTGGAAATGGCAAAAAAAGAGGAAATCGATTCTAAAAAATACATGGAGTTTATGGAATCAACACTTGAGCAAATCACATCATCAATGGATTTGGATTTTGATACAATTTTAGGAAAACCAAAACAGACAGGATTAGACGAATTTTTCTGGAATTAGTGAATAAAATGGAAGTTGATGGAACACTACTAACAATTCTAGGAGTAGCTGCAGGAATTTTAATTCTGACTGGATGGGTAGAGCAAATCTACAAGGGCTACAAGACAAAAAGTCTCAAAGATGTATCAAAATTTTTAATGATATTCATATCAGCAGGTGCAATTTTGTGGTTAATCTATGGAATAATAGTTGAAGACGTATTCATCATTGGAACAAATCTAGCTGCAATTGCATTGATGATGATTGTACTAGCTATGAAGAAGACATATGATAAAAAATTAAGAAGTTAAATTAAAGATTAAATACAATACAAGAAGGTTCAAAGAAAGATGTTTGTTATTAATTGTAAAAACTATGAAGAGATTTCAGGTGAAAAGATTACTAAATTTGTAAAGACTGCTGAAAAAGTATCAAAAAAATTCAAAGTAAAAATTGCAATTTGCCCACCTCAGCATTTGATTGGCGTTGTTGCAAACAGTTCAATTCCAATTTTTGCACAACACATTGATGATTCCAAAGTAGGTAGCACAACTGGATTTGTAATTCCAGAATTGTTAAAAAAATCCCAAGTAAATGGATCACTAATCAATCATAGCGAACATAGAATTTCATCAAAAGAGATCACAAAACTAGTATCAAAACTAAAAGAATTGAAGATGACATCAATTGTTTGTGTAAAAGATGTTGCTGAAGCAAGAAAATATGCAAAACTAAACCCAAATTATATTGCAATAGAGCCACCAGAGCTTATTGGATCAGGGAAAGCAGTGTCAACTGAAAGACCAGAATTAATTACAAAAGCAGCAAATGCTGTAAAAAGTGCAAATAACAATACAAAACTTCTTTGTGGTGCAGGAATTGTTTCTGGACAAGATGTTTCAAAGGCAGTAGAATTAGGATCAAAAGGGATCCTTGTGGCAAGCGGCATTATCAAAGCAAAGAATTGGGACAAAATAATTTCTGAATTTGCCAAGGCATTAGTTTAAAAAGCCAAAAAATTTACGCATTCTTGCATGGCAAAAACAAAACCAGTTTATGCATTTGAAGAGGCAGACAGCAAACAAAGAATGCTTCTAGGCGGAAAAGGAGCAGGATTAAGCGAGATGACTCGATTAAAACTCCCTGTACCTCCAGGATTCACAATCACAACTGAGGTTTGTAACAAGTATTACGAAAACAATCGAAAGCTACCAAAAGACGTCATGCCATCAGTGATGAAAAACATTGAAAAAATTGAAAAAAAGACTGGAAAAAAATGGAATTCAACAAAGAATCCATTACTAGTATCAGTAAGATCTGGCGCAGCAATTTCAATGCCAGGAATGATGGATACAATTTTGAATTTAGGATTAAATGAAAAAACAGTTGAGGGGTTAGCAACACAAACACAGAACCCACGTTTTGCTTGGGATTCTTATCGAAGATTTATCCAATTATTTGGAAAAGTTGTATTTGGAGTAAATGATGAAAAATTTGATCATGTGTTAGAGTCTGCAAAGACCAAACAAAAAGTAAAAGATGACAGTCAACTAAATGTAGAATCTTTAAAGAAAATCGTATCAGAGTATAAAAAAATCTGTGAAAAACACACAAAAAGAAAATTCCCAGATTCGCCTAATGAGCAATTAGGATTAGCAATTGAAGCAGTTTTCAAAAGTTGGATGGGAGAAAGAGCAATAGTTTATCGTGAAAAAAATAACATTACAAAAGATATTGCAAATGGAACAGCAGTCAATGTTGTTACCATGGTATTTGGAAACATGGGAGATGACAGTGCCACAGGTGTAGTCTTTACAAGAAATGGGCATAATGGTAAAAAGGAAATTGAGGGAGAATATCTAATCAATGCACAAGGTGAAGATGTAGTTGCAGGAGTTAGGACTGGAAAGAATGTTGCATTACTCAAAAAAGAGATGCCAAAATCCCATAAAGAATTATCTGATGCATGTTCAAAATTAGAAAAACACTTCAGAGAACCACAAGACATCGAATTTACAATTGAACAAGGCAAATTCTACTTGTTACAAACAAGAACTGCAAAGATGAGTGCAGGTGCACTAGTAAAAACATCAGTAGACATGGTAAAAGAGAAATTAATTGATAAAAACAAAGCACTTACAAGAATTCCAGCACAACAACTTGAAGCATTACTCCACAGAACAATGGATGAGTCAAAACTAAAAAACTATAAACAATTAGCAAAAGGAATTGCAGCATCACCAGGTGCAGCAAGTGGAATTGCAGTATTTGATGTAAAAAAAGCAATCGAGTTAGGAGAAGCAGGAAAGAAAGTAATTCTAATCAGAAAAGAAACAAAACCTGAAGACGTTCCAGCATTCTTTTCATCAGAAGGAGTATTGACAAGTTTGGGAGGAAAATCATCTCATGCAGCAATTGTCTCAAGAGGAATGGGCAAACCATGTATCGTAGGATGTGCAGAATTGAAAATTGATTATGACAAGAACACATGTACTGCAAACGGTAAGACCGTAAAGGAAGGAGAAGTTATTTCAATTAATGGTAGTGTCGGTACTGTTTTCATCGGAGAAGTTCCAACAGTAGAGCCAAAAGTAACTAAAGACTTTGAACAAATTCTAGATTGGGCACAAAAAACCAAGGTTCTAGGAATCAGAGCAAATGCAGATACTCCTGAGGCTGCAAAACTTGCTAGAAAATTCGGAGGACAAGGTATTGGATTATGTAGAACAGAGAGAATGTTCAATGCAAATGACAGAATCGGCCTGTTTGTAGACATGATTATGGCTGAAAATGCCGAAAAAAGAGCAATAGTTCTAAAGAAATTAGGACAATTACAAAAAAGTGACTTTAAACAAATTCTAAAAGCAATGGAAGGATACGAAGTTACAATCAGACTATTAGATCCTCCACTACACGAATTCTTGCCGAACCCTGAAGAGTTATCAGAAAAAATTCAGAAATTAAAAGCAAAGAAAGCAACTAAAGAAATCAAAAAGGCTGAAGTAGTTCTAAAAAGAGCAAGAGAGCTTGCAGAAGTAAACCCAATGATGGGTCACAGAGGTGTTAGAGTTGGAGTAACATATCCTGAAATTTACGAGATGCAAATTCGTGCAGTCTTTGAAGCACTAGTTGATTTGACAAAACAAAAAGTAAAGGCACACCCACAAATCATGATTCCTCAAATCAGCAGTATTGCAGAATTGAATCATATCAAGAAAATTTATGACAAAATAAAGAAAGAAGTTGAAACTAAAAACAAGATGAAATTAAAAATTAACTTTGGTACTATGATCGAAGTAGTAAGAGCTGCATTAACAGCAAATGAACTTGCAACTACTGCAGAATTCTTTAGCTTTGGTACCAATGACCTTACTCAAGGAACATTTAGTTTCAGCAGAGAAGATGTAGAAGGAAAATTCCTTCCAGAGTACATGGAGAAAGAACTACTTGAAAGAAGTCCATTCCAATCAATTGATGTAAACGGTGTTGGAAGTCTAATTAAAATTGGAATTGATCATGGTCGCGGAATAAGAAAAAATATGGAAGTTGGAATTTGTGGAGAACATGGAGGAGACCCTGATTCAATCAAATTCTGCCATGGCGCAAAACTAAGCTATGTTAGTGCATCACCACACAGAATTCCTATTGCCATTGTTGCAGCAGCCCAGGCAGCAATTGAACAATCAAAGAAAAAATAATCCAGTATCATTTAATAGAGATTAATCATTACTAAATCTCAAATGCTCCCAAATGTTGAATCAATAAAGCAAATGAGACAGAAATTAGGAATTACTCAGAAAAAACTTGCCAGCATGACTGGAGTCAGTACATCTATGATTAACCAGATAGAATCAGGAAGAAGCCAACCAAGTTATGAAACTGCAAAAAAGATTTTTGAGAATCTATCAAATTTGGAGAGCAGATCATCATCTCACAAAGCAGGAGACTTTTGTAGTCAAGACATTGTAAAGCTAAAACCATCCAATACATTACATGATGCAATCAAAAAGATGCATCAATTATCAATCAGTCAAATTCCAGTTTTTGAAGGAAAAGAGATAGTTGGTGTTGTATCTGAAGATGGAATTGTCAAACATCTTGCAGATGTAGGTGAAGCTGAACTAAAGAACGCAAAACTTGCAGATACGATGGATCCAGTTCCACCAATAGTCGACTTTGAAACACCAGCAAACGTTCTTGTTCCATTAATTAGATATTCCAAATGTATTCTAGTTACAAAGAAATCAAAGATAATGGGAATTATCACCGCATCAGATACATTGAAAATGATGGAATAATTTTTCTGAATTTATTTTGGATGAGCACAAAGTTCAGCCAAGACACCATGAAGGGATTTTGGATGAATAAAGGTAACTTTAGTTCCTGCAGAACCAGGTCTAATTTGTCCTAGAAATTGAACTCCACAGCCTTCCATTCTTTCAACTTCACCCTCAATATTGTCAGTTTCAAGTGCCATGTGATGTAGTCCTTGGCCTTTTTTCTCCAAGAATTTTTTAATTGGACTGTTATCATTTGTTGGTTGCATTAATTCAACACGACCGTTTTCCAAGTGAATAATTGCAACTTTGACACCTTCAGATTCAACTGTCTCAAATTCTACAGAGTCAACACCTAATGCTTGTTGGTAAACTTTGGCAGATTCTTCAACATCATTTACGGCAATTGCAATATGATCAATCTTCATCTAGAATACCTCCTTTGGACGATATTCACCAAATACTTCACGGAATGCATTACTAATTTCACCAGTAGTAGCAAAAGCTTTTGCAGCAGTAATAATGTATGGCATCAAATTCTCATCAGTCTCAGCTGCGCTTTGCATTGCAGACAAGGCTTTTTCCCACTTCTTTTTGTCTCTTGATGCACGTAATTGTTTTAGTGCTTTTTTCTGTTGAATCTCAACTTTACCACCAATTCTAAGTAGTTCTGGTTGTTCTTCTTCTTCAGCATACTTGTTTACACCGACTAGGACTCTTTCACCATCATCAGTCTCTTTCTTTAAGCGATATGCGTTTTGTCTAATTTCAGATTGGAAGAATCCTTTCTCAATTGCTTTTACAGAGCCACCCATTTTCTGAATCTTCTTTAGATATTTCCAAACACCGTCTTCAATTTGGTCAGATAGCTCCTCAAGATAGTAAGAACCACCAAGTGGATCAGCAGTCTTTGTAATTCCACTCTCATGTGCTACAATTTGTTGAGTTCTCAAGGCTATTTTTGCAGATTCTTGTGTTGGAAGGGCCAATGCTTCATCTCTAGAGTTTGTGTGAAGAGACTGAGTACCACCGGCAACTGCAGCCATTGTTTGAATTGCTACACGGATAATGTTGTTATCAGGTTGCTGTGCAGTTAATGATTCACCGCTAGTTTGAGTATGGAATTTTAGTTGCAGAGATTTTGGATTTTTAGCATTAAACATTTCTTTGAGAATCTTTGCATAGACTTTTCTTGCGACTCTAAACTTTGCAACTTCTTCAAAGAATTCAATAGTACAACAAAAGAAGAATGACAAACGTGGTGCAAAGTCATCAATCTTTAGTCCTTTATCTAAACAAGTTTGAATGTATGCAATTGCATTTGCTAATGTAAATGCAACTTCTTGTGTTGCAGTACATCCTGCTTCTCTCATATGGTAACCAGAAATTGATACAGGGTACCATGAAGGAACTTTTTCTGCACAATATCCAATCATGTCACCAATTAATCTCATAGAAGGTTGTGGAGGATAGATGTAGGTATTTCTTGCAATGTATTCTTTTAGAATATCATTTTGAGTGGTTCCACGTAATTCATGACTTTTGAATCCTTGAGATTCTCCAACTGCAATATAGTATGCAAGTAATGTTGATGCAGTAGAATTGATTGTCATCGAAGAGCTGACCTTTCCAAGAGGAATGCCATCAAAGGCAGTCATCATATCTTTAATTGATGTAATAGAAACTCCAACCTTACCAACTTCACCTTCTGCTTGAGGAGCATCAGAGTCATATCCAATCTGGGTCGGAAGATCAAATGCCATAGAAAGACCAGTCTGACCTTTTTCAAGCATGAATTTGAATCGCTCATTTGTGAGCTTGGCATCACCAAATCCAGAATACTGTCTCATAGTCCAAAATCTATCACGGAACATTCCAGGGTGAATTCCACGTGTAAATGGATATTTACCAGAATCTTCTGAAGGTTTCTTCTTGGAAGATTTTTGATAGATTCGTTTTACTGGAAAATTAGAATCAGTAAAGACTTTCTTTTCAGGTTGTTTTGATTTTGATTTTTTTGCTGCCATCATACATCACTTTAACATAGATTTTGTAATCTTATCTCCTGCATCAAATGGGTCTATATCTTTTGATTGTAATTTCTTTAAATATTTTGAAAAGGTTTTATCAGAATCTAACATCTCATCAATCTTTTCTCGCACGTTATTTAAAACGATATCTTTTAGTTCTGTCTCTAATCGTTCTTGGTCCTTTTGTTTCTTTGATTTCTTTTTTAATGCCATCAAATTTTTCAGAGTCTTTGCAAATTCAGTGATTCCAGTATTCTTTTTTACCGAAGTCTTTAGAATTGCAGGATTTCTGTCAGAATCACCAATAAAATCACGTACTGCATCAAAGAGTTGATTTGTTCCGCTAAGGTCACTCTTGTTGACAAGATAGACATCTCCAATTTCAGTCAAACCAGCTTTGATGGTTTGAATACTATCACCCGTGTTTGGATTAAAGACTACAACTGTAATATCTGCAATGTTTGAAATTTCAACTTCAGTTTGTCCAGCTCCTACACTTTCAATAATAATTGGATTAAATCCTGCATACTCTAAAACACGGATACTATTTCTAAGAGAACGTGAAACTGCACCAGTTGCACCACGAGATGCAATACTACGGATGTATGTTCCTGAATCAGTTGATTCAGTCATTCGGACTCTATCACCCAAGATTGCACCGCCAGTAACATGGCTAGTTGGGTCTACTGCCAAAACGGCAGGTTTTGTGCCTAGTTTTTTCATTGCCACTGCAGTTTTGTTTATCAGAGAACTTTTTCCAGCTCCTGCAGGACCAGTAATTCCAATAATAATAGAAGTTCCAGTATTTTTGAAAATTTTCTTTAAGAGTTTTTTTGATTCTTTTTGATCATTTTCTACTACAGTGATAGCTTTTGCAATTGCTCCACGTTTTCCTTTCTTTAAATCAACAAGCAAATCCAATACAAAGTAATCTTTAGAGGTGCAATAAAATCTTGTATGTGATCTAAGGTCTTGAATAAATCACAGGAGGAGCAGAATCACCTAATTGGTATATCTCTGTTTTTAGTTGAACATGCCCTAGTTCCGGATGGTCTATTTCTAAAACAACAGGATGAATTTCCCATCCATATTTTGGTTCACCTGGAAATGGAACAATTTCAATGAATGCAGGACTAGAGAATGTTTTTTGGTATGTCTCCTCCATTCCAAGAATTTCCATTACAACAGAATCAGTTTTTTCAGATTTATCAGAAAATGCAACTTCAACATGTCCCGTATCATAATACACTGCATTTACTTGAAATGTTTGACGGAGTTCATCCTTGTCATCATCAGCTCCGCCAGTCAAAAAGAATATTGCAAGAACAGTAAATACTCCAAGAAATATTGGGGAAAGAAGTTTTCTTGCCATATTACTTGAATTCTTTTCTCATTTGGCGTAAGAATCGGGAATGGATTCGTATCTTTTCTAATGTTTGAGCTTGAGTTCTTTCTGTTCCAGGAGTTGGATGAGATTTGAAAAATGATTTGATGTCTTTTTCCATAGAGTCATCTGCAACTAGTGCAATACTTGCAACAATTCTATTAAACAAAGGATTACCATAGCCTACTTTTTTGCTCAATTTGCCCCAATTCTTCTTTAACCAAGGCCAAAGAATCTTCTTTCCATAGGGATTTGCAGCAATCTTCATGATTGGTAATTGCATGTTTTGAGAACGAACCTCTGCGGTTTGAGAGAATTGTAAAGTTTTGATCAATAATTTTTCATTCTTGAAACTGCACATTGCACCCAAGAATCTTAATTTTTCCTCAGTTGTTTTTGCTTTTTTGTATAATGTTACAAATTGTGAATGAGTCTTTGCATTACCAGTACGTGCAATAATTGAGAAAACAGGTTCTCTAATATCAGGATGAAGTGATGATGGGTTTTTCAAAAATTCTTTGAATTTAATTTGTGCCTGCTCAAGTACATGTTCATCACCAAATTTACCCAATACAGTTATTGCATAACCTCTCATGAATGCATCAGTATGTTTGTCTGTTTTTTGAGGAACCCAACCAAGATTAGATAAAATCTTTCTAAAGTAATTGATAGCATAACTTCTGATTTGTTCTGTGAAATCCTCAAAGAAAGTTAATGATGCTAAAAAGTTTAGATTGTTTGCAACATTTGTTTGTGGAAGATAAGAGTCTTCATCAAAATATGCATCAGAGAAATCCAAGTAATTTTCTACATCTTCTTTTCCTGCAACACATAATGCAAACAAATCATTTTGAATTGCCCATCTATCAATGTGAGGAATTTGTTTTTGATCAACTAACATTTTGAGATCAAGTAAGATTCCATCATCATATTTTACACGATAAAATCCAGTACGACCAATGTTTGCTACAAATCCAGGTCCTTTAGGAGCTTTGACAGTCATAGATTTTTTTGTTAATAGTTTTGTTTTGGTCTCCTTTCCTAAACCATAGGTAATTGGGACATGCCACAATCCTTTTTGGGTTTTCTTTGTAGGTTCCATCAAAAAGCGGTTTTGTTTAATTATCAAATCATTGTTATTTTGAGTGATATCAATTTGAGGAAATCCAGGCTGTTTTAGCCACGTATTGACCATAGAGCTTACTGGCATTTTTGAGGCTTTGCCAATTGCATCCCACAAGTCTTGTCCTTGGGCATTTCCATACTTGAATGCTGAAAGATATTTTTTGAGACCGGCTCGGAAATTTTTCTCACCAACATAGTGTTCAAGCATTCTCAAAACGCATCCACCTTTATCATAAGATATTGCATCAAAGATTTCTCGAATTTCAGCAGGAGATTTTACTTTGACATCAATTGGATGAGTGGTTTTAAGAGCATCTAATCCCATGGCAGTATTCATTGCATCTTCAATGAATTGATCCCACAAATTCCATTCAGGATAGAATTTGTCAACAAACTTTGTTGCCATGAATGTTGCAAAGCTTTCGTTAAGCCACAAATCATTCCACCACTTCATAGTGACGAGATTACCAAACCATTGATGTGCAATCTCATGTGAAATTACTTCAGCAATGAATTGTTTTGTTCTAGTAGAAGATGTTTTAGGATCATAAAGTAGAATTGTTTCTCTAAATGTTATTGCACCCCAGTTCTCCATTGCTCCTGCTGCAAAGTCAGGAATTGCAATCAAATCTAATTTAGGTAGAGGATATTTTATTCCAAAATATTTTTCATAAGAGGTTAATAGTTTCTTGCCTAATTCTAAAGAGTATTTTCCTTTTGATTTGTTTCCCTTTGTAGTTACAACTCTAATCTGAACTTTGCCCGTTTTGCCAGTTAGATATTCAAACTCACCAACTCCAAGATAGATGAGATATGTTGAGACAACAGGTGTTTTGCCAAACTTGTATAATGTTTTATTTTTGATTTTTTTCTTTGATTGGACTGGCATGTTTGAAATGGCAGTGAATTTGTTTTCTGCAATAATTGAAATCTCAAATGTTGCCTTTGCTTCAGGCTCATCCCAACATGGAAATGCACGTCTTGCATCAGCTGCCTCAAATTGAGTAGTTGCAAGATACTTTGTTTTTCCACCTTGTTTGTATTGACTTCGATAAAATCCCAGTAATCTGTCATTTAGAATTCCTTGAAATTCTAGATGGATTGTTGCTTTGCCTTTGATTTTTTCTCCTAGTTTAATTGACAGTCTCTCTTTTTTTTCATCAGTCTTTGGAGTAGATTTTATTATTTTAGAGCCAGACTTTACAGTACAAGATTTTATTTTAATTTCTGCACAATCTAGTGTGATAAGATTAATTGCTTTATTGCAAGAAACAGTAATAATTTCTGTTCCCAAGAATGTGAATTTTTTAAGATCTGGCTCAAATGTTAACTCATAATTTATGGGATTAACGTCCACGTTTGAGATGATTTTGATACTCTTTAAGTAGATTTTCTATTAAAACGCAAATCAGAAAATCAAATAAAGCCTTTAAAATATACCAAATAACGAGTAACATTATGAAACAAAAAACACAAACAAGAAACATCAAGATTCTAGTTGCTAAATTAGGCCTTGATGGACATGATAGAGGAGCACTTGTTTTGTGTAGAGCATTTAGGGATGCAGGAATGGAAGTAATCTATTCAGGACTTTTTGCAACACCAGAAAGAGTTGCACAGATTGCAGAAGACGAAGATGTTGATGCAATTGCAATGAGTTTACTTAATGGAGCACATGGAACTTTATTCCCAAGAGTAGTCAAAGCTCTCAAAAAGAAAAAGATCAATGACGTTCTAGTTGTTGGGGGAGGAGTAATTCCAGAAATTGATCATAAAGATTTGATCAAGGCAGGAGTTGACCACGTGTTTGGTCCAGGAACACCATTACCTACAATTATTGATCATATCAATACAGGCGTAGGTAAATTAAGAAAAATATAAGAAAAAAAGAATTATTCTGTGGAATCAGGCCACATCATTTTACGCATTTCTTTACCAACTTTTTCAATTTGGTGTTCGTCATATTGTTTCATGTATTTGTCAAATGCATCTTTGCCGTTTTTCTGGTATTCAGAAATCCACTCGTTGTTGAATGTACCATCTTGAATCATGGTTAGAACTTTTTTCATGTTCTCTTTGTTTGCAGAATCCATCACCATTGGTCCACGTGTTAAACCACCATATCTTGCAGTCTCACTTACACGTCTCCACATTCCATTAATTCCATATCTTTGAATCATATCTACAATGAGTTTTAGTTCATGTAAAACTTCAAAGTATGCAATTTCTGGTTGATATCCTGCTTCAACTAGAGTTTCAAATGCATTTGTTACCATAGAAGCTGCACCACCACAAAGGTCTGCTTGCTCACCAAACCAATCAGTTTCTACTTCTTCTTTGAAAGCAGTTTTGATTAATCCGGCTCTTGCACTTCCGATTGCTTTTGCAATTCCCAATGTTCTATCCCAAGCTTTTCCTGTAAAGTCTTGTTCAACTGCAACAATTGCTGGAGTTCCAAAATTATCAAGATAGGTTTCTCTTACTTTTGAACCAGGTCCTTTTGGTGCAATCATGATTAAATCAACATTGTTTGGAGCTTCAATCCATTTCCAATAGATTGCAGCTGCATGAGAAAATGACAATGCTTTTCCTTCAGAAAGATTTGGTCCGATTTCATCTTTGTATACTTGACCTTGAATCATATCTGGAATCAATATGTGAATAATGTCTGCTTGTTTTGTGGCATCAGCTACTGACATTACTTTGTGACCATCAGCTTCGGCCTTTTTCCAGCTATTACCGCCTTCTTTGAGACCAATTATGACATTAAGACCAGAGTCTTTCATGTTGTTAGCTTGTGCATCACCTTGGATTCCATAACCAATTACAGCAATGGTTTGATCTTTTATTGGATCAAGACTGATATCGGTATCTTTCCATGTTTGTGCCATGGTTTTGGCAGATTCTATTGCAAATATTAACTATGAAACCTAGATTTCGATGATTTTTTCACATGAACGACACTTTACAGTTACCTTGTCTCCAGGCAATCTGGTAAATCTCTTAGAGCCACACTCAGGACAAATTGGACAAGCGCGTACAGGTTCCATTAGTGTTTTGTAGGATTGGTATCAGATTTAGAAATTACGGATAGTCTATTTTTTGCATCAATCTTTGTTAGAAATTCATAAACTGCATTTGGAACAGATTCTTTCCAATTTTCATCAGAAATTATCATAGAGCGGATTTTAGTTGCATTGTATTGTTTTCTATCTAGAAATTCAGGTTTTACAACAGTTATTCCAGAATCAGCTAAAAGCATAGAGACATAATCATTACCACTGTACACTTTATCAAAATGAGGTAATGCAGATTGGAGATAGGAACTCCAAGTTGCAATGTTAAACTGATTCTCAATAGATATGACAAAACATTTTTTCAAATCCAAGTTTGCTTCTTTTAGAGAGTTGTGAATCATCTCAATTCTTTCACCAGCAGTAAAAGGATCTTTTTCCAAATAATTGAATTGAGCACTAGTTATGGCAATAATTACTTCATCGCATTGATCAAGAATCTGTTTGACTAATTCTAAATGACCCAAATGAAATGGTTGAAACCTTCCCATCATCAATCCGCGCATAGTGAATCAACAAATTTGATTTTATTAAATTAGACTATTTTATTTGGCCACTACCCAAGATTCTGATTGTAGGGGATTCGGGTTTTAAGATAATTGCAATTTGTCCAGATTTGCATACAATTGGTTTTTCAAAAGCAAGTTTGAGTGGAGATATTGAAGTAAACTTTGCAGCTTTGATTTGCAATCCAATGTTGACTAGACATCCTTGATTTTCTGCAATTTCACTCTTGTAAAAAGGACTTTTTTGAAAATCAATTTCGATTTCTGTTTTGATGTCCACAACTCCTTCTTCAGAGATAACATCACCACGTCCAACTTCATCAGGTTTTGCACCTTTTACAGCCAAACCAACTCGAGCAGGACATATGGATTCTTCAACAGGATCATCATGCATTTGAATTGATTTTATGAGTACATCAATTCCAGCTGGATATAGTTTCAGATTATCATATTGTTTTACTTTGCCATTAGTGACTTTGCCCAAAATCACGGTTCCAACTCCCTTCACGTCAAAGCAATGATCAATCACCATTTCAGAAGAACCATCAGATGAAATAGGTTCAAGTTTGTCCATTTCTTCTTTGATTTTATCCTGATCAACTTTGGTATATTTTTCAACAACAGTACCCTTGATCATTGCATCTAGTTTTGATTCATCTACATCAAAGGTATGAGATAATATTCCGTTTTCTTTTTTGAGAGAATCAAGTGCAATGATTTGCTCTCCTGTGAATTTATCTAATTTATCGACATAAAGTATCACGTATTCTGCAAGATTGATTGCCTGAAACAAAGGCTGTATTTTATCAGGAAATCCACTGGGTGCAACCCATGTTTTGATAATGTCAGATTCCTTTCTATCATAAAGAGTCAGATCAGTTTCAGTTCCTTTTTTACCAAATTCAGATGCAATGTCTTGTTTACCTAAAACAACAAAGTTAACGGATTTTACCACAAGAAAATTCTAGAATTAGGCACTAAAAACTATACGAAATGGTTCTACGGAAATGTGTTTAGTACAGCAGCATAACTTGCAAATCTATGGTTTTTTGGTTTGACTAGTTTCTGATGATATTTTTTGATAGGTTTTCCAATTGCACCATTTAGACCTAAGGGTCCCAAAACATACTTTTTGTCATCAGCCCAACTTAGAACCTCATCAGAAGGAGCATAATGATTTAGGATTTTTTTATTGACAACAGTTTGGAGTAGCTTACCATACTTTTTTGAAGACGGAACATCTTCAGTTATAGAGGCTCCAAAGAAATAGACACTTTCTAGGATTCCAGAATTTTGTTTCTTTTTAGCAAGATATTCAATTGTACTGAGAATCACTTGAGAACCTAGAGAGTGTCCCATTAATCGTATCTTTGTTTTTGGACTAGATTCTTTAAAATCCTCAATGAATTTTCCGAGATTCCGTCCGTTCTTTTTTGCAATACTTTGTCCTACAGCTAAAGCATGTTTTGCATGTTTGATTAAATGAGCACCAGTGGTGTTTGAATCATAACTAAATCCAATTACTGGATGAGAATATCCTAATTTTCTCAATCGATTACGTGCCAAAACTGCTTTTGCAATAGCACCAGCATTGTCATTTCTTAGACCATGAATCATAATGGTTAACTCTTTAGAATCAATTAATTTTTGAAAATCTTTTTTTGGATAAAGGTAATAGTTGTTCCGCTTTAGGGTTTTACCAGTTTTTAGATCATAGTACCCTCGAGTGGAAATTCTTGGGACAGGTTTCATTTTATTCTGAAGGTCCTAATTGTTTTTTGTATTTTTCAATGTCTGCATCTTCAACTCTTGCAAATAATGGAGATGCATCACCAAGTGTATGGCCTGAAGATACGCCTAAAACAGACATGTCATTCCAGTTTTGGTCATTTATTTTGCCATCTAGTGCAAGTTGAGTCCATATGTTTTGTGCAGATTTTGGAATAAATGGGAATGTTGCAATTGCCAAACTTCTAACAGCATTTACTGAGAGATACACGCAACTTGCAGTACCTGGTCCTTTCTTCCAAGGTTCTTTGTGCTGAAAATACTGATTAAAGTAAGATGAAAACTCCATAATCTTCTTTAATGCCCTATCAAGATGATTTTGCTCCATTAGAGAGCCAACTTCAGATGCAAGAGATTTGATTTTTTGTTCTGCTTCAGAATCTTTTTCATCAAAATCTTCAGGGTCTGGAATATTTCCATCAAATGCTTTTTTTGTGAATCCTAATGCACGATTAATAAAATTTCCAAGATTTCCAATTAATTCTGAATTAATTCTAGTTGTAAAATCATCCCAGTCAAAATTCAAGTCATCTTGGGAATAAGGATTGATAGATACCAGATAAAATCTCAAATAGTCTGCAGGATAGTATTCTAGGAATTCTTTGAGGCCAATATACCAATTTCTGCTTTTTGAGATTTTTTTTGCTTGAAGTGTTAGATGCCCTCTTGTTGGAATGTAATCAGGTAGTTTGTATTCACTTTCAATTCCCAATCTCATTGCAGGTAAAAACAGATAGTGATGATATACAATGTCTTTTCCAATAAAGTGGTAAATGTCAGCAGAGTTCCAAAATTCTTTTCCATCAATACCTTTGTCATTTAAGAATTTTAGAGCAGTTGAAATGTATGCCAAGTGATTATCAAACCAACCATAGAATACCTTATCTTTGGCATCATCAAGAGGTACAGGAACTCCCCAAGTAATGTCCCTAGTAATGTCCCAATCAATTAAACCCGATTTTATCCAATTTTGTACGTATTTTTTTACATCTTTTTGAAGATGATCATTTTCATCTAGCCATTTAGAAAGTGGTTCTCCAAAATTTTTGAGTTTGAAGAAATAGTGTGTTGTTTTTTCTTTTGTTGGAGGTTGGCCACATAGAGAACATTTTGGATTTGTGATCTCTTCAGGAACTCTACCACAACTCTCACAAAGATCAGAATATTGATCTTCGGCTTTACAGTAAGGACAAGTGCCTTTGACATATCTGTCAGGTAGGAATTTTTTGTCATTGTTGCAATAGAATTGAATTATCTCTTGCTCGTATATGTGACCAGCATCATTGAGTTTTTTGAAAACATCTTGAACAAATTGGATATTTTCATCAGAGCTAGTCTTGTAGAAATAATCAAAATCAATATCAAATGCACTAAAATCCTCATAATCACGTTTATTCCAATGAGCAACATATTCTGCAGGAGTTTTTCCTTCTTTTTCAGATTGAATCAAGATAGGAGTTCCAAAATCATCTGATGCGCATACATAGTATGCCTCTACGCCGTTTTGTTTTAGAAATCTAGTTGTTACATCTGCAGGCAGATAGGTAGATGCAACATGACCTAGGTGAATCTCACCATTTGCATAAGGTAATGCACTAGTAATGATAGCTTTTTTGTTCATTAGATAATCTCAAAGGCAGTATTAGGGTTAAGAAGTTTTACCAGCTGTTTGCGTATTTTACTTGCTCTGGAGTAAGTTTGTCAATCTTTACATCCATTGCCTTTAGTGCATCAACTGCAACTTGAGTATCAATCTCTTCAGGTACATTGATGATTTTGTTTTCCATCTTTTTGTGGTTCTTGAGAATATACATGACAGATAGTATTTGATTTGAAAATGATTGAGCCATTACTTCTGGGGGGTGACCTTCTGCTGCAACCAAGTTTGCAAGACGTCCTTGACCAATTAGATAGACCTTCTTTCCATTTTTGAGTACACATTCATCAAGTGCAGGTCTTACTTCTTTGACTGATTTTGATTTCTTTAGCAAAAATTCACTGTCAATTTCAACATCAAAGTGACCAACATTTCCCATGATTGCACCGTCTTTCATCTTTAGAATGTGTTCTTTTCTAATTACACTAGTCATTCCAGTACAAGTGATAAAGATGTCACCTAGCTTTGTTGCTTGTGCCATTGGCATTACTTCAAAGCCATCCATGTGAGCTTCAAGAGCTTTTACAGGATCAATTTCAGTTACAATTACTTTGGAACCCATTCCATGGCATCTTGCTGCAACACCACGTCCAACCCAACCATAACCTACAACTACAACACGTTTTGATGCCATAAGCAAATTCATTGCACGAAGATATCCATCTATTGTGCTTTGACCAGTACCGTATCTGTTATCAAACATGTGTTTTGTATATGCTTCATTTACCAAGATTACAGGATATCGTAATTTTCCCTGATTCTCAACTGCTCTAATTCTAGTTACACCGGCTGTTGTCTCTTCAGTGGCACCCAAAATTTTCATGTTCTTGAATCGCTTATCAAAGTGAGCTTTGACATTCATGTCTGCACCATCATCAGTGAGAATTGTTGGTTTGTGTTTTAGGACTTGATCAATACACCAATCATATTCTTTTACAGATTGGCCATGCCATGCATAAACATGAATTCCTTGTGATGCCAAAAATGCTGCAATGTTATCTTGGGTAGTTAATGGATTTCCACCACAACATGCGACAGTTGCTCCAAGTTCTTTTGCACCCATTAGCAAGACAGATGTCTCTTTTGTAATATGGAGACAGAATCCAAGGGTAACTCCTTTGAGAGGTTTTGATTTTTTTAATCGATTAATGGTATTATCTAAAATTTGCATATGAGATCTTGCCCATTCATAGGACAGTTTTCCTTCTTTGATCAGTTTTGCACTAGACTTTACTTTGCTCACAAAAAAACCCCCGTTCCCAGATATAAAATCCTATCATGCGAATGTAAATAAATGACAAAATTAACAAAAACCCATGGCTTGGAAGAAGATTGCAGAGAAAGGAGACATTGATGCAGGCAAAGGCAAGGCCTTTGAAATCGATGGGAAACAGATTGCAATTTTTAATCAAGATGGATATCATGCAATAGATGATCTCTGTGTTCATCAAGACGGTTCAATTGCACCAGGTAAACTTGATGGAGATATTGTAGAGTGCCCATTACACTTTTGGCATTATAACATCAAAACAGGAGAATTAACAGATTATCTCAAAGATGTAAAATTAGAAACTTATCCTGTAGAAGCAAGAGATGACGGCATCTACGTAGATGTTTAGAAATTTTTAGGCACAATTTTTATTCTCAGTTTTTGCAAATCATTCATTGAATCAAGAGATTATCGATGAGATAAAAAATCAAGATTATTCTTCCATTACAAGTACAATTGAAAATTTTCTAGAAGAACAGATGGAAAAAAACCATGCCGAAGGTCTCATACTAGGATTAAGTGGAGGTATTGATTCTGCAGTACTAGCATACATTTGCAAAAGAAAATTTGCAAATAAAACAACAGCACTAATCATGCCAGATACTGCCATTACACCAAAAACTGAAACAGACGATGCACTAAAGATGATATCATTAACAGGAATACAATACAAGTTACTTGACATCAATCCAATAGTTAACGAATACTCCATGTATTTGGAACCAAATGAAAGAGCAAAAGGGAATCTTCGTGCAAGAGTTAGAACAAATATTTTGTACTATTATGCAAATGCCAAAAACTATCTAGTGTTAGGATCAAGTGACAAAAGTGAGTATCTTATTGGATATTTTACAAAATTTGGTGACGGTGCATCAGACATTACACCAATTGTTTCATTATACAAACTCCAAGTAAGAGAGATTGCAAAGTATTTGGGCGTTCCAGAGAATGTGATTTTAAAGAAGAGCAGCCCTCATTTGTGGAAAGATCATGAAGCTGAAAATGAACTTGGAATTTCATATGAAGAAGTAGATTCCATTTTGTATTGTTTGTTTGAGAAAAAACTCTCAACTGAGGACACTCAAAAAACAACAGGAATAGAAATGTCCACAATAGAAAAAATTCAAGAACTAAACAAAAACAGTGAACATAAAAGATTGCCAGCACAAAAACCAGATAGAGATTCGAGATGAAACTACAAGACACATTATCAAATGCTGAGCAAGAATTAGACACATCAAAAAAAGTCAAAATTTACCTTTGCGGAGTAACAGTATATGATGAATCCCATATTGGTCATGCAAGAACAATCATAGTCTTTGATGTACTACGAAGATACCTAGAAGACAAGGGAATAGAGATAGAATTTATTCAAAATTTTACTGATGTAGATGACAAGATAATCAATAGAGCACAAGCAGAAAACACCAGTGCTGAAGCAATTAGTACAAAATACATTGAAAATTATTTCAAAGATTTTGATGGGCTAAATGTCAAACATGCTACAAACTATCCAAAGGCAACAGAGCACATAGAAGATATCATCAAATTCATTGAAAAATTAATTGAGAAAGAGATTGCATATGTCTCAAAGAATGGTGTGTACTTTGCAGTCTCAAAATTTCCAGAATATGGAAAGTTATCAAAAAAGAAGATTGATGAATTAGAATCAGGAGCAAGAATCGAAGTTGATGAGGCAAAAAATAATCCGCTAGACTTTGCAGTATGGAAATTTTCAGATGTTGAACCTTTATGGGACAGCCCATGGGGAAAGGGAAGACCGGGATGGCACATTGAATGTTCTGCAATGAGTACAAAGTATCTTGGAGAGAATTTTGACATTCATGGGGGAGGAAGAGATTTGATATTTCCCCATCATGAAAACGAGATTGCCCAATCTGAATCATTTACAGGTAATCAATTTGCAAAAATCTGGATGCATGTAGGAATGGTTACGATTGATGGAGAGAAAATGTCAAAGTCAATTGGAAACATAAAATCAATCAAACATGTTTTAGAGAATTGGGGGCCAAACATCATCAGATTGTTTTGCTTGTCTGGACACTATTCAAAACCAATTGATTATTCTGAAGAACTACTAAAGGAAAACCTAACTAAATGGAGACAAGCTGAAACTTGCTACTATGAGTTGATTCACGCAAATAGTGAAAATAGTGAGAAGGTAGGCTCTATAGTTGAAAAACTAGGCTCGGAATTTGATAAAGCATTAGAAGATGATGTAAACACTCACCTGGCATTATCTGCATTTTTCCAACTAGTCAAAGAAGCAAACAGATTGGCTGCTGAAGAAAAGTTGGGAAAAGAAGATGCCAAAATTATCAAAACAGAATTTCTAAGAATGTTAAAAATTTTAGGACTAAATATTCCAGAGATGACTGAAGGAATGAAACAAGAAATCGACACAATGATTGAGAATAGAGAAAAATTCAGACAAGAAAAACAATTCCAAGAAGCAGATCAGATTCGAGATAAGCTCAATGAGATGAATATCGAGTTGATTGATCATAAAGGAAAAACAATCTGGATGAAAAAAGAAAACATCAAAGCTGAAAAATAAAAAAGAAAAGAATTAAGGGTTAACCATTGTTAATTTTGCCTCAATTCTGTCATAGTATCCATTTTGGTCCATAGCAGGAACATAAAATGTTGCAGAAACTACATCTCCAACACCTGCACCACAATCTGCTACAACAACAGAGTGACCTAAAACAGACTCACCAACACAGCCATAATCAGTAACAGCAATGACCGATACATCTTCAGTAACTAGTGTTGGAACTATATTCCAAGGAGTTAATGTGAAAACTAGTATTACTGAAGTTGCTGCAGCCAAAATTACCATGAACTTTAGCCGAGGTGTTTTTGTTTGTGTGGTTTGTTGCATTTCTCCTCAATAGAAATTACATTTTACAAAATATAACCAAGAGGAAACTTTTTGCTCTAGTGCCAATTATTCAAATTTTACAATCACAACCTTTCTTTTTTAAAATTTGAATTTGTCTTGATGGAGAGTCAACAAAAGTATCCTGTTTAGAATTACCAGTTGCTTTTCTCTTATCCAGTGGGCTCTGGTGAGAATACCCCCTACGAGTCATCTCAGAAACCAATTCTTCATGCCTAGAATAGAGAGCTTTTAGTTTTCCTTTCCAACGTACAGTCTCAGGATGCAAGGAATATCCCTTCTTACCCTCAGTGATTACTGCCCACATGGCATGAAGTTCCCTATGTTCACCTAGCAAATGGTTTCTGCATAATTTCTTTGGAGGGATATCCCAGATTCTCATTTTCTTTTTTCTCCAAACAATTCTAAATCAGTTAAAGATAAAACCAAAAATCTTTGCATAAAGAAAAAAAGATTTTTCAATATTTAAAAAAAATAAAATTTTGAACTAGTGCTAAAAAAAATAAAAAAAGCTTTAGCTAATTTTAAAAAAAATACGCACAAAAAAATTAGTTTAGTCTAATTAGGATCATCTAATTTTCACGGGGTTTAATAGAATTGAAAACTAAATCAATCTATGAATGCATGGAATAAATTTTGGAAATGGTATGAAAATAAAATACTTGGAAGTATAATTGTAATTGCAGTTATTCAATTTATTCAAGTTCCTCACATGGTATGGAATGCAGACCTAATGTTAGAAGCAGGGCTTGTTTCAAGAGTCCATCCAGTAATTGATTGGTTCTTGTATGGAGTAGACTTGATCGAGATTGTTTCAATTGTTAATGTTGGAATGATCATGTACAGCCTTCTCAAGAAAAGACAATCACAAAAAAGACTTGCTGCAAAAGCAGCATAACTATTCTTTTCCTTGCCAGATAACTCTTTGAGGAAATGGGATTTCTATTCCAGCCTCATCTAAAGCATTTTTTGCAATTTTGAGTAATTTTGGTTGAACTTCTCCCCAGTCTTCACGAGGATGCCAAACCAAGATTTCAATATTTACACTGCTGTCACCTAATTCACTAATACGAAATTCAGGAGCAGGTTCAACTAATACAAAAGGCATTGATTTTGCGATAGCCTTCTGAAGAACCAGAATTGCACCATCAATGTCTTCTTTGTATGCAATCCCCACTATTCCTTGGGAACGTCTTACAGGAGAAGAGGTAAGAGAGCGAAGGTTAGAGGTAAAGAATTTTTCATTAGGGATACGAATGATGGTCCCATCAAACTGTCTAACACGAACAGAGAATGTGCTGATATCTATCAAAGTACCAGAAATATTTTCAGCAGGAATTTCAACAGAATCTCCTTGTCTAACAGGTTTTTCAATCATCAAGAAAATTCCAGATATTAAATTAGAAACTACAGATTGTGTTGCAAATCCTATTACAACTCCAAATATACCTCCAGCTACAAGCATTCCAGAGAAATCAACACCAGTAGTAGATACAAAAATTAGAAACGCAATAACGATTATTCCAAAATAAATTAATTTTCCAATATTGTTTGCACTGTCTTTAGAAAGCTTTGGAGCATAGTATTTTTTAAAAAAGAGTCTAACAGTTCTTGCAATAATCACACCGACAGCCATGATTATTCCACCAATCAAAAGACTAAGCAAGCTAAGAGTTTCAGTTATCTCAATTTGGTTAAGTGAATCAAAAAACTCCATCAAATTAATCAACTCCCATCTCTGAATGTTTTACAGTTGAAGATATTTCATATGTTGTTGATTCTTGCCAATCAGTTTGAATTTTTTCTGCAGAAACATCAATCAGTTCTAAAGCCAATTTCTTTTTCAATACAGCAGTGGCATTATCAAATTTTGCTTTATTATCTTTATAATATAATGAAAACGCAGTTGCACGAAAAACAACACGTCTTACAGAACGACCATCAGAAAGTTCATTTTTAATTGTAATTTGGATGGATGCGTTTTCATATGGATCAGAATCAATATCAGAAGATACTATAGGAGATTTTGAATACTTGCACAATACACCAGAATCAGGTGCACCATACAAGGCAAATCGAGAATCATCCAGATTACAATCAAACCAATCAAGAGAATCCTTGGTAGAATCGTGAATTACAAATATACCGATTTCAATTTGACATAAAGCGTTTATGACTACAGAAGAACCACTTGGTAGAAAAACAGGGGTAGTAAAATCAAGATAAACATAATCAGTTCTCCTAGCAGGATAGTTTAATGGTCTAATGGGACAAATTTCAACCTGAATTGTTCCAGATGGTGAAGGGATGTTTTTTTCAACAATTTTTTCAGTCAGATCATTTTTTTGATACAAAAATGCGTTTTCTGAAAGTTTTTTAAATTTTATTTCGGTACCGGGAAAATTAAATTCAACATCATCAGTGATAGTATAGATTCCATAATTCAAAAAATTTTGTTCTTGATCAGAACTCATATCAAAACATGGAATTTCACACATTTATACTTGACAAGAAGAAAAAATAAGAAAGTGGGCATTACTCCAAGTTTAGAGGAATACTTGCACTACCAAAGTCTTCTGCGATTCTAAAGACATAATCTTTTGAAGAATCATATTCAAATTCGGTTCCACCATATCCAATATTTGGACCAAAGAGTATGTTAAACTCTCTTGCATCACCTGGATTTAGCACAATTTGTCCACTGGTAAAGTCCATGCCAGAGTACTTGTAGGCCTTTGAGCCATCCCATACATCATATGCACATATTTGAGGACTAGTACAATTTAGAGCGGCAATTTCAGAACTGGTGTTCTCAGCAAGCATTCTAACAGACAATAGAGGTTGTCCTGTAGCAGTAATCTCAAACTCATTTCCTTCAGAACCGACTCCAGTCCAATAATATGTGATTGGTCCCAAGTCGAATTTTTGAGCTCCAGATTTGTATTCATGTACTTTGATTGCTTGTTTGAGTGGTTTTTCACAATCTAGTCTTTTGTAGGCTTTGGTAATTTCAGAACATTGTTCAAGTTCAGCTTCTAATGATGCTAATTTTGAATCAGTGTTTTTTGGTTCATCAGACATTATTGGTTGTTCTGATGTTAATGAAACAGAAAGTAATCCAAATTGAATCAAATGCTGTACACCGTTAACAAATTCACCATCAGAGATTGTTCCATCTGCCCACCATCCTGCATTGTTCTTAACCCAAGCTGGGACACTATCGGCAGTTTCAGAAGATACAGTAGTGGTAGGAACTGTAATTATTCCATCAGAAATCAAAAAAGCAATTCCTGTGAGAAATTCAGATTCAGATATGACTCCTTCTGCCCACCATCCTGCATTGTTCTTAACCCAGCCTGGTACTTCAGCATATGCAGAAGATACAGTTGTTGCAACCAGTAAAATTGCAGCGATTGCAGTTATTGCGGTTTTCATTAATGCATTTTTGTGCTCATTGTATATAAGCTAGTGCTAAAGAATTTGACTAGTGCTAAATTTTTGAATTAACAGCCACTGAAACTAGTGGTAATTACATTTCTAATTGTTCTTCTTTATATGCAAACAGAATCGATCTTCAAAAGTGAATAAAAAACAAGAAATGACAGGCACATCAAGATTATCAGAACACGATATCAAAGAATACGTGCTAGAAAGATTCAAAGAGGTAAAAAAAGAGAAAATAAAAAATCTTGTTTCATTTCAATCTATGAACAAATACATGATTATGGCACATAATCAAGATGAATTACAAATTTTAGGAAATATTGTTGCCGGTTACAAAAAAATTTCATTGTTAGATATAATGACAGAATATGAAAAACATCTAAAGATGGCATTAGAAAAACCGCCAACCATTAAATCACATTCTAACGTAATAATGCATATTTTTGGGTATTTTTCAAAAAATTTCAGTCAATTAGAAAAAGAACAATTTTTCAAATTACTAAATGAGTTCAAAGGAGAAGAAATCACAATTGGAAAAATTCTATCAGAAATAAATCCAATCATTTATCGATTCAACAACACATATCTTGCAAATCAGACATATTTTCTACTATATTCAGATCCTCAACCAGGAAATTTGTTTCACATGTTGTCTCAAAAATAAATCAGAAAAAGTCTGACAAAGTTTTTTGTCTCATTAGTTTGGAGATATTTCCATGTGCAAGCCATTCAGACTTGCTAATGCTTAGTTTCTCGGATGCCAAATTCAATGCATGATCAAAATTATTTGCAATTACTGGGGTTTGTTTCATTGCTTCTCTAATTCCTTCACGAACCTGCCAGACGCCTACAGGTATTGCATATTCAGGTCGGATTTCTCTTAAAATTACGGCTCCAGATTGAATCTTTTTTGCACTGAGATACTCTAAAACACCTAATTTGGCAGCAAAATACGCACCAGCTATGGCAGGAGGATGGTCAATACCCCGGGCATCCTCAAAATCAGAGCCAAACCCTAGAATTCCATTAGAATACCATGCCTCAACCATTTCGTATATCCATCTATGAGGGAACAAAACCACAGAGAAATGATTTCCCAAATGAGAATATGAGAAGACCTTACAAGAGTCAATTAGGGCATAATCTAATACTTCGTCAGCAAGAGATTGTGATATAATGTCATCAGTTGCAGTAATACTCCATTTTGTTGGAACGAGTTTTCTTTTTTGGCCAAGCATTCCAATGCTAAAGCATTTTTGAATTTTTGAAATATCAATTCCAGAATTGTATAAGTTCATGACAGCATCCTGTGCCTTCAAATCTTTATCATAGTATGTCTTTTCAATAGACTTTACAGAAGAGGTTCCAGAGAATTTTGCAGATTTGATTTCCCCAACAGGACCAAATGGAGCACTTTCTCCATCAAGGGAAATGTTTGAAGATACAGATTTTTGAAATATTAAATCAGAATCAGTTGGTTTTGAAGACATTGTTACTTCTTGGAGATTTTCAATGTATCGTCCATCAGTTTTATCGATAGATAGTTTTTGTGTGCCACGAACTAAATTCAATCTAAAGTTTACAATTTCTTCTAAAGACTTTCCCTTCCATTTTTCAGGACTGTCAAGTAAACTTGTATCTCCATGAATTGGTGGAACCATTGGACCAACAAAGACCTTAGGATAATTGTACGACCCAACAAATACAGATGGAGGACTAGTACCACTTATTGAATCAGATGAAAACAAATTTCCATATTTTGATAATGTCTCATGCCATTTTGTTAAAATTGAACGGCGAATATCCTGAGAGTCAGAAGACATTGAAATTAATGCTAGATTTGTGCCTAATAACTTGACTAATTATCGAAGTTGACGAGAGGTAAACACTTGTTATTACCAAATATACAGAATCATCATGACAGTAAATAGAATAGTCTCATTCTTACCTAGTGCAACAGAATTACTATACGAGTTTGGAGTTCAAAACAAAGTATACGGAGTCACACATGAATGCAAGTACCCTAGTGAGGCAATTTCTAAACCACAGGTAATTAGTTCAGTAATAGACTCTGAGAAATTATCAAGTAATGAAATCAATACACAAACATGTCAACTACTCAATGAAGGAAAAGATATTTTCATTTTAAATGAAAAAAATCTAAAAGATGCCAATCCAGATCTTATAATTTCTCAAGAAACATGTGAGGTATGTGCAGCATATACTAATCAAGTAAACAAAGCACTCCAAATTCTTGAGAGAAAACCAATAATTCATTCAATGGATCCTCACAACATATCAGAAATCATAGAGTCAGTTATCAAATTAGGAAAAATTTTAGAAGAAGAAAGTAAAGCAAAAGAGATTTCAGAGTCATTAGAAAAAAGAATTCAAAAAATAAAAAATAAAGTTCATACCAACATACCAAAAATTCTAGCAATCGAATGGATAGAGCCATTTTTTACAGCTGGTCATTGGGTTCCAGAAATGATAGAAATTGCTGGTGGAAAAAACACGATAAGCAAAACAGGAGAACATTCAAGACGTATGGACTTTGAAGAAATATCAAATTCTGATGCAGACATTATAATTCTCATGCCATGTGGATTTGACACAAAACGTACAGTTTCAGAATACAAAGACATTCTAGAAAGAGATGAGAAATGGAACATGCTCAAGGCAGTGCAAAATCAGGCAGTTTTTGCAGTGGATGCCAATTCTTTTTTCAGCAAGCCCAGCATCAGAACAGTTGAGGGAATAGAGATACTTGCAAAAATAATCCATCCAGAAACATTTGATGATGTTAATGTTTCAGAAAATTCTTTTGCAAATGTTTACCAATAAATTTCATCATAGGGGTTTACCCTTGTACTGATAATCAATTACTTTGTGGAACAAGTTATGAGATGCAATAACAGTTAATGCAACTATGAATATTCCAATAAAATTCCTTATTGTCATTAATTCATTTGGAGTAGTTGCTATCAATGAATTTTCAAAAATAACATAGTAATTGTCAAACAACCAGAACACCAAAGTAATCCAGGATAATACACCTGCTATCAAATAACCTAAACGGGTTTTGTTGTGAATTAGTATTATTGCAAATCCAATAGCAATATACCAAAAGGCAGAACCAATTAACCACATAGGTTCATAGACATCAGTTCTATCATCTAGCCAATAATAACTTGAACCAATAATAGCTAATGCAAATAGAGAAACTTGAATTAATTTTTGATTGATTTTAAACCCTGTTTTCTCCTCTTTTTGTTCCATTTGCGGAGGATCAGATTTCATTTCTTTTGTTGCGATATCAATTGCTTCACGAACGGATTTTAGATGCATAGGAATGATTTTTGTTATAGAATCGTCGGCGACAACAGTATCATGAACCAAGCTATCAATCAGAGGCCTTGCAAGTGATGCCTTTACAGGAGTGATAAGATCAACCCAATACGAAGATAGTCTAGTGGTTAGAAATGGGATTTGAATGACAAACAGATTTTTGTTCAGATATGCTGAATACACACGCATTAATTCCTCATAAGTCATTTTATCAGGACCTCCAATCTCAAAAATTTTACCCATTGTTTCAGGTTTTGATAGAGATTCAGCAAGATAACTAATCACATCATCAACTGCAATTGGTTGGGCCAATGACTTGACCCACGAAGGACATACCATCACACTCAATCTTTCAACAAGATAACGAAGCATAGCATAAGAACCACTTTTTGCACCAATAATTATAGAAGCTCTAAATTCTGTAACAGGAATATTTCCAGATGCAAGAATTTCCCCTACTTCTTTCCTACTACGCATATGAGGTGAGAGACCAAGACTATCATTAACTAAACCACCAAGGTAAATAATTCGTTTTACACCAGATTCTGTGGCAGCTTTGAGAAAGTTTTGAGCTTGATTATTTTCTCGTGTAGCAAATTCTTGCCAATCACCTTTATCACCTTCCATAGAGTGAAGTAAATAATATGCAGTATCAATACCAAACATTGCATTTTTTAATTCATCAAAGTTGAATGCATCTGCTTTAACATATTTTACTTTATCATTACCAGATAATTGTTTTCTACTCAGACCCTTTACAGTGTAACCTGAAGAAACAAGAGATGAAATTAATCTTGAGCCAATAAATCCCGTTGCACCAGTAACCAAGATTGAAAATGGTTTGTAATCAGAAGATTTAGATGATGAAATCACTTGTTTCATTTTTTATGGCACCTACGAAATATTTTACACATGGTGGGTTTTTCTTTTCAAATTATTTAAACTAGTGATAATCAATTTAACTAGTGGTAAAATAGCAGTTTTTGTGACTAATTTAGGAATAAACATTTGTAAAATGGATAAGAAAGCAGTAATTTAGCACTAGAAAAAGAGGTTAGCATTAGTTATATAACATACCACTAAAGAAAATCATGGTCTACATACGAGCAAAAAAGGTAAAATCAGACCAATATCTGTATCTAGTCAAAAGTGTATGGGACTCAAAAAAGAGCACATCAAAACAAGAAATTGTCAAATATCTTGGAAAGGCATCGGAAGTTGTAAAAGATGACATTCCAATAGATTATAGAAATGATCCCAAAGTATTATCAGTTTTAGCATCTTACAATCCAAAAGATATCAAGAAAAGAGAAGACGCAACAAAGAAATCAAAACAACAACTATACAAGAAACTAACTGAAGGGAGTATTCAAGATTGTGTAAAAATTTATGAAGAATATATTAAAATTTTTAATGCATCCGATTTCTTTGATAGAATTCTAAAACCCACAATGTATAGAATTGGTGATGAATGGTCCATAGGTAAAATCAGCATAGCCACAGAACATGTTGCAAGCAATGTTGCTCAAACACTTGTAAAAATAATAATGGACCAAGTATCATCTGGTGGAAATAAAAAGAAAATTCTCATATGTGTTCCATTAGGAGAAGAACATCATTTAGGATGCGATGTATTAGAAACATATCTATCAATTAAAGGATTCAAAATTTTTAATATGGGAACATCAATGCCAACAGAATCAATTCTTAGTTTCATTGACAACAATAAACCAGATGTTGTGTTGGTATCAATCACATTAGAAGACAACCTAGCAGCAGGGCAGAGATTAGTCAAAAAAATAAGTGACCATACAAACATTCCCATACTAGTTGGTGGCTATGCACTTCAAGCAAAGAAAATTCCCAAATTTACAGGCCAGATAATTCCAGATTGCGGTCTTGAGGAAGTTCCTAAAATTTTAAGAAAGATTTAAGTTTATTTTAAAACTGCATAGTGGTAAATTAAATCAACTTTTATTAAAATTAGTCATAAATTAGCACTAGAATCCAATTTTTTTGTTATTAAAATAAAACAAAAACAAAAGAAAAGTAGAGTATAAAATGGAATCAACATATGCAGTAATTGCAGATACAAAAAAAGAATTACTCAAAATGATATCTAAAAAAGAATGTGAACAAACGTTTGCTCTAATTGTAACCACATCGTGATATTATTTACAATAAAAGAATAAAATTAGCACTAGAAAAAATATTTTCTTTCTCTTAAATAATTTCAAAACAAAATTAATTCATGAAACAAGAATTGATTCAGGAAAATAAAAATGAATTAAAAATCAAAAATAAGAATGTAAAAATTTGTATCAATTGTGGAAATTCAAAAGTTGATTCACATGAATATGGAATTTCATGTGAAGATTGTGGTATTCTTTTGTGGAGAGAATAAAATGATTACAGAACTTGTACATCAAAAGAGTTGTAAAAAAAACAAGATTGTAACTGATCTGAATACAGGAGAGATTGCATGCACGAATTGCGGTGCAGTACTCTCTGAAAGAGTAGTTGACAGTGGTCCAGAAAGTCTAGGGATGACTGGAGAAGAATATCAAACCAACAGTAGAGTTGGAAGAAAAATTTCATTAAAAATGATAGACATGGGATTATCAACCATTATTGAGGCTAAAGACAAAGATGCAACAGGAAAAGGGCTATCAAATGAGAACAAGAGAATGTTTTATCGCCTAAGAATGTGGGATAGAAATAGTCGTTCTGCAAGTACCGCCAAATCATTTCAAAAGGCATTCACCATGCTTGATGGAATCAGTGCTAAACTAGGACTTCCAGAGCCAGTAATAGAACAAACTGCATATCTATTTAGAAAAATTGCTGCAAAAAAGATTCTTGCAGGAAGATCTACAGCAGGGATTCTTTGTGCAGCAATTTACATCACATGCAGAATGACAAATACACCAAGAACTTTACAAGATGTGGCAAATGCTGGAAATGTAAATAAAAAAAACATTCAAAGAACATACAGATTTCTTGCAAGAGAATTAGACATTACACCAGAAATTTATCATCCAACAGAATTTGTAACACGAATTGCAAAGGCAGTAGACATCTCTGAGAAAACAGAAAGATTGGCATTTAGAATTTTAGATCTTTCTGCAAGAAACGGAGTATTAGAAAGTAAAAATCCAATGGCAATGGCTGCTGCTGCAACATATCTCGCATCAGTAAAAAACGATGAAAGAATTTCTCAGTTAAAAATTTCCAAAGTCTCTGGCATTAGTGCAGTTACAATCAGAGATAGAACAAAAGAAATTTTGAAAAAGATAGGAGGTGAAATTAATGGGTAGGACATGTAGGGGAATTTGTGAAATGCATCAAGCAATACCAGTTCCAAATAAAATTAGATATGAGATTGGACAAAAAAGATGTACATTTTGTGGCATATTCATGTCAACATGTGATGCAAGATGTATGTGTTGTAAAGCAGTACTTAGAACAAAACCAAGGAGTAAGAAAAAGTAGTTACTTTTTTGCAGCACTAACTAGAGATACAACATCTCTATCTCGTAGTTGGTAATCCACAGGCAATCTAAGATTATATCTCAAATCCTTACCATACAAAAGACCCTTTGTTAGGTCAGTGTGAATCTCTTTTGCAAGATCATTAATGGTAGCACCATCCTTTAGTAAAATCAAGTCAGGAAGAATTCTTCCTTTCTTATCAGCAAGTTTTGTTTCATCAGCAACAGGGTATATTGAATTCATTTTGAGTAATTTGAATACTGCAACGTTAATGGCAAATTGAACTCCAGTACGCATGTATTCACCCATGATTCCTTTTTTGATAAAATCCAAAGCGTTGATTTGCTTTTCATTTAGTTCATCAGATTTGAGGATGTCAAATTGTTCAGAGCCAGGCGAATATTTTATCAGTCCTTTTTGTTCTGCACGTCTTAGACTAAATTCACTATCACCACTAGCAGGTATCACAATAGAATCATTGTAGCGTTCCCTTAGCCTAGCAAAATTCTTGTCTGCACCATCTACATCAATTTTATTTGCGACAATCAGTGTGGGTTTTGAAATTTTTCTTAAATGACTTGCAAACTTTTTGCTGTCAACCATATCAAAATCATCAAAGTTTTTCTCTTCAAGACCAGTTGCAACAAGAGATTCCTTGACATGAAATTTGTTTACACCAATTCCACGATAAAGATCAGTTACAGTATCAACAAATTCAGAGCCAGAATTAATTAACTTGGATACTTTTTCTCTATTTCCTTCAAGAATTTTATGATACCACATTATCAATTCTTCTTCAATATCTGCAAAGTCAGATATTGGATCACCTGTTCCAACCTCAGTAATTTTTCCAGTAGAGTCTATACCACCTGATGCATCAACCACATGTAACAATGCATCAGATTGTGCTGCAATTGAAAGAAATTGATTTCCCAATCCTTTTCCTTTCCAGGCATCTTTGATCAATCCAGGAAGATCAATTAGTTCAATTGGAATGTATCTCCAACCATCAACACATTTGGAATTATTAGGATTATCTTGAATTTTGAATTCAGGATGTACACAAAGTGTGATTGCATTTGCAATTCCAGACACAGGTGATTTTGTAGTGAATGGATAAGATGAGATTTCTTCTGAAGACAAAGTTGCAGAGTTGAAGAAAGTAGTTTTGCCAGTGTTGGTTTTACCAATTAATCCAAGTTTGATTGGCATGAATGGATTTTCATTTGAGAATATTTATCTCTGCCTAGGAATCAGCATTGGTTTTGTTTTTGATTTTTTCAAGTGACTCTATTAGTTCTTTGATTGCCCACTCTATATCAGCCACATCTTCATCAGATAGTGAACCCTTCCATTTTTCTAAAACACTGGTTGCAATCTCTGAGGAATTGTACAATAAATTCCAGTATGGGTGGTGCTCAGCAGTAGTATAGGATAATTCAGTAACATCGTTTAGGCCGTTTTGTGCCCTTGCCAAAGAAGTGATTTTTTCGCCAAATATTTTTACAATGTCATTATCAAGATCTTTTTCAATTTTTAGTGGAATGTTTTTTGTTTCATATTTTTTTGCCAAATCAAGTAAATCATGATAGAAGCCCTCAAAATTTTCCATATCAACATAGCCTCTGATGTTCAGCTAGCATACATCGGTTGAATACAACGGTGATTCCTGCGTTTCTAGCTAGTTCTTCAGCTTCAGCATTGTGTATTCCTTCTTGAAGCCATATTACTTTGGGTTTTTTCTTTATTGCTTCTTGAACAAATGGCAAGACTTCATCAGAAGGTCTAAAGACATCTACAATGTCAACATCCTCATCAATATCAGATACAGAGTCATAGCATTTTTTTCCTAAAATTTCATCAGCAGAAGGATTTACAGGGGTTATATCAAATCCATTTTCAGAGAGATATCTAGGCACGTAATGAGCAGCCTTTGAAGGGTTTTTTGACATTCCAATAACGGCTACTTTTTTCATAGACAAAATGTCTTGAATCTGTTTGTCAGTATGATCGTCTTGTTCCACAACAAATCTACAATCATCATGAATATAATTTTTGAAAAATTACACAAAGAATTTTTTAGTGGGAGACAAAAACAAAACACATGGAAGAAGAGGCAAAGGACATTATTGTTTTAGGAGCAATCAGAAGAGGAGAGAGAAAATTTGATAAAATTCAAAGATCAACTCAAATCAAACCTGAAGAGCTCAATGAAATTTTAGAAAAATTAGAAGAAAGAGGATTCATCAAGGTAGAAGAAAAGAAAGGGTGGCTAGGCAAAAAAATTGAATTGAGTGTTACAGAAAAAGGCTCAAACGAATTAGACCAAAGATTACACGAAGTTAAAGAAAAATGGAGTCAAATGCAAGCATTGTATCAAAGTGGAGATAAGAAAAAGCTTCAGGGATTCATGGATGACAACAGATCATTTTTTCCAATGATGATGTTTTTTGGTGTCATGGATATCATGATGTTTAGCATGATGTTTAGCATGATTGGAGCTAGTATGGGAGATTATGTCCCAGCTGAGAGTATGCCAGATGGTGCCGATGGAGGAATGGATGATGGCGGCATGGACGGCGGAGGCATGGATGATGGCGGTTTTGACATCGACATTGGTTTCTAGTGTAAATTTTATACTTGAAACAAAAACAAACTACAATTGATTTACAATTCGTTTGATAATCCAGGACTAGTCAAAGTTCTTACATTTTTGCAAACTCACAATACAGAATATCTTTCTGGACAAGATTTGAGTGATGTGTTAAGAATTAGCAGAGTTGCAGTATGGAAACATATCAAAAAAATTCAAGAGTTAGGATATACAGTAGAGTCAAAACAAAAACTAGGATACAAATTAACAAAAAATTCGGATGCTTTACTTCCTTGGGAAATTACTTCAGGTTTGAAAACAAAAACACTTGGTCAGCATGCATTTTACTTTGATTCAACTGATTCAACGCAAAATCAGGCATTAAAGATGGCAATAGAACCAGAAAACAATGGTGCGATAATAGTAGCAGAAAAACAAACTGGTGGGAGAGGGAGATCTGGTAGAAAATGGGTTTCGCCAAAAGGAGGGATATGGTTTTCTATCATATTACATCCAAGATTTGACATATCAATAACAACATTATTTCCAATTGCATCGGCATTAGCATTATCAATTGCACTTGAAAAGACATTCAAGATTTCTCCAGAACTAAAATGGCCAAATGACATTACAATCAAAGGTAAAAAATTAGCAGGGATGCTAGTTGATGTATCATTAGAATCAAACAAAATTGAGAATCTAGTGTTGGGTGTAGGGATTAATTTTGATGTAGATGTGAAACAGATTGAGAAAAATCTCAAAGGAACACCAAATTTTTACGGAGTTGCATCACTTAATGAGAAAAAAATAAAAATCAGACCAGTAGAATTGGTCCAATCGTTTTTGGTAGAATTAGAAAAAATTTACAAATTGCTAGATACAAAACAAACAAAAAAAATCATTTCAGAATGGACAAAAAGGTCATCAACGATTGGAAAAAATGTAAAACTAAACACAGTTGATGGGGAAATTAAGGGAAAAGCAATTAGGATTGATGACGATGGAGCACTGGTTGTATCTGACAACAAGGATACAAACAGAGTGATAGCAGGAGATATTATTCACGTATCAAAATAGTTATTTTTTTGTAGTTTTTGTTTTTCGTTTTGTAGAAATTCGTTTTGCAGGAGTTCGTTTTGGTTTTGAAAGTAGAGAGGATTGTTCCTTTACAATTTCTTTAAGATCATTTTGTATTTCAAACACCGTAGAAAGCAATTCTTCTAATGCATCAGAATATTTTTGATATATTGCAAGAAGTTCAGTTTGTTTAAGATTTGTTTTTTGAAGATATTCATTAGATCTTATGAGATTTGCAGTCTCAACTAGTTCAGGAATATCAGATACAGGATCGCTTAGTTGTGCTAAATCTGCTTCTGCCTGTTGTATTTTTTTGCGTAGATCATAAATGATGTTGCCAACTCCAACTTTTTCCAATATCAAAAGACATATCCCGAATAAATTAAAGATTTTCCAAGGTTAGAAAAACAATAGAATTAACATGCGTACAAATTAGTAGAAAATAGAAATAAACCACGAATCTGTCATTAAACATGCTAAGTAATTTTAAAAAAATTTCTTGTCTTTTAGCAATTATCATACTTTGTACACAAAGTTTTACAGGAATTTCGTTTGCTCAAATTAATCAAGAACCTGAAGTGATGTTTAATCAAGCAACAGAATTGTTTCACAATGGCGAGTACAAGGAAGCAATATCAATTTATGATGACATACTAGAGATTGCGCCAAACAACATTTCCACATTAAAAATGAAAGGAATAGCTCAGAGTAATCAAGGGGATCATAAAAAATCGCTAGAACAATTCTTTACAGTTTTACAACACCGACCAAATGATGTCATATCATTAGCTGGAATGGGTGTAGGGTTAGGATATTTAGGTGAATATCAAGAGGCAACATCATATTTTGAAAAGGCACTCAAAGAAAAGCCAAATAGCATAGTCATACAAAATTACATGGAATTTATCAATAATGTAATTACGAAATATCCATACACACCTACAGAAAAGCCTGATGGGTTAGACGGAAAAACAACCGCATCCATTCCAGATTGGGTAAAACCGATAGCAAAATGGTGGTCAACAAATAGTATTGATGATGCAGAGTTTGTTTCAGCATTAATGTTTATGATTAATAATAAAATTATTGAAATTCCTCCAGTCGAGACACAAGAAGTTTCTGAAGAAAAAATCCCAGAGTGGATAAAGAACAATGCAGGGTGGTGGGCAGATGGAGAAATTGACGATGATGCATTTGTTCAAGGAATACAATACATGATAGAAAAAGGATTAATCATAATCAAAGTTGAAGAAGCAACACAAAAAACACAAGAGGAGTTAGATCATGAATTTTATCTGTTTGAAAGATATCTAAGAGACATTTCAAACAACATATCAAAAGAAAAGCGTTACATAGAATTTCCAAACCCTAGTCAAGATGTAATCAAAAAATTTCTCAGAGATTATGTAAAATGGAATTTTGAAGAAGAAGTAAAGAAAGCATCTAGTAAATTCCCAGATCCCACATACGAAATTATTGATGACACATACATTGTATATTACAAAGTGTACATTAATGAGCAACCCTCTGGATTGCCACTAGATCACGTCAGCACATTAACTGACTCATTTGCATTTTGGGAACAACAAGAATTGTCAGTTAATAATCAAAAATTAAAAATAAAATTCGAGGTAACAAACTTGAAGCATGAAGCAAATGTTTGGGTAACATGGGTAGTTCGAAACCTTGGTGAAGGGGTTTTAGGACATGCACATCTTGGTAAAGGAATTGTCGAAGTAGCATTAGGTGATTTCAATTGTGATGGAAGTTTTCAATTGTATGATGTAGATAGTGTAAGAACAATCATGACACATGAGTTAGGTCATTCTATAGGTTTGAAACATGTCGAGGATAGAACAAGTATAATGTATCCATCATTCAATCCTTCATACGCATATTGTTTGCTAAGTTAATTTTCAAAATTTTTCAAAAAAAATCTCAGTTAGCTTAACCTACACACAAATAACCGGTAGAAATTAGGTAAAATGGATAATAAGGCAATTGCTGAAATCCAAGTAATTATGCTTAGAAATCAAATGGTCACAGGATCAAAATGTCCAGCCTGTGGCGATAAGAAAATGATTACAGATGAGAACACCGGAGAATTATTTTGTGGAAAATGTGGATTTGTAGTATCAGATAAAATTGCAGACACAGGTGCTGAATGGCGTTCTTTCTCAAATGATGAAGGAAACAAAGCCAGAACAGGTGCAGGAACATCACTTACAATGCATGATATGGGATTATCAACAGTAATTGGTGCAGCCAACAAAGATTCAACAGGAAAACCACTATCTGCAAGTGTCAAAAGTTCAATTGAAAGACTACGAACTTGGGACAGTAGAAGTCAAGCACATTCTTCAGCAGACAGAAATCTGAGACAAGCACTCAATGAAATGGACAAACTAAAAGACAAACTTGCATTAACTGATGCAGTAATTGAAAAAGCAGCTTACATTTACAGAAAAGCAATGGAGAAGAAACTAGTCAGAGGTCGTTCAATTCAAGGATTAGTTGCAGCATGTCTTTATGCATCTTGTAGAAATACAGAAACTCCAAGAACACTAGATGATGTTGCAAAAGGAATCAACATTAGAAGAAAAGATGTTGCCAGATGTTATAGATTAATTTTCAGAGAACTAGAACTAAAAATGCCAGTAGTTGATCCTGTAAAAGGAGTTTCAAGAATTGCAAGCATTGCAGAGCTTAGTGAGAAAAGTAAACGTAAAGCAATTGCAATTCTTAATGAAGCAAAGAAGATGGGAGTAGTGGCAGGAAAAGATCCAATGGGAATAGCTGCTGCAGCACTTTATCTTGCATGTATCAGTACAGGAGAGGTAAAATCTCAAAAGGACATATCCATAGCATCTGGAGTAACTGAGGTTACTATCAGAAACAGATGTGCAGGATTAAGAAAGATGATTAACGATTAAAATCATTTCTGAGAACGTTCAAACTCTAATTTATCCCAAGGAAACACTACATATGCATTGTTGTTTGTTTTTTTACCATACAGTAATTGTTTAGGATATTTTTGCCCACGTCTTGCAAATAATGTTACAAAGACTAGTTTTGATGGAATGTCAACTAGTTGGATAATTTCATTAAACGTATCTCCAGTGTCGTAAATATCATCAACAAACAAAGAATTTGAATCAATTTTTCTTTTATCTACAAAGATTTTCTTTATTCCAAGATTGTCTGCAATCAAACGCGCAGGGACCAATCCACCTCTACTAACAGTAGTGATACTAGAAAAGGTTCTAGGTAATTTTGCGATTTTGTTTGAGAGTCTTTTAACAATAGATTCTATTTCAGACCAATCTACATCCTGAGACAACATAGTAAAACCAGAATGAGTCGAATTAAGTTGTTATGTTTAGAAGGTCTTCATTGGAGAATTTTTCAATGGTTCAATAAGTTTGAGAATCTTAAATGGGATTTTTCCAAAGTTGATGTCTTTTTCACAAGAGACTAGTAAAACATCATCATTGGATAATGGAAAACTCATGACGATTACCTTATCACGATAAGACATTGAGAAATGAACTACACCAAATTCTTTATCAAATTCATGTCTCATTCGAACACGTAATGCCAATTCCATAAACATCATTTCATCTTGTTTTTGTGCCTCAAGGGACAACAATCCCTCCTTCATGCCACCTGCCATCAAATGACCTCTACTGTTGATGAGCCTAGCAGAACGCATCTTTGGGTCCAATTTAGTTATCTTTTTGCAGAGTTTCTCAAGTTCTTCGATGTTTCCCATTTGTTTAATTTTACAAGCGAACTATTTATTGCGATCTGTTTCAATAGGTGTCTATGCAATCAGAATCAGGTAAAGACATTACAGATTACTACAAGCATCTTTCACTATTCTGGACAGATATTGTACATTTAATGTCAAGTAAACCACAGGCATTAGCATCAATTGGTCCAATGAGAGCATTTGCAGCTAATTCAAAGAAGATATCAACTGAACTCATTGAAATCAACGAAGATTTGATGGAGTTTAACAAACACCTAACTGAATACTATAAACAACTTACAGACACTTGGATAGATTCACAGAAAAAAGTCAATCTAAAAGCACCTGAAATTCCTCAAGATATTGAACAAATAGAGGCAGTCAAAAGAATTTGGATTGACATATTTGATAATGATTTTACAGAATTATTTGACTCTGAAAAATTTGGAGAAAATTATGGAAAATTAGTTTCAAAAGAATTAGAATTAACAAAGCATTGGAACAATATTGCAAATGTAGTATTGCAATCAGTTAATCTTCCAAGCAAAGAAGAAATTGATGAAGTGTACAAAGAGATGCATTCATTGAAAAAAAGAGTTGCAAAATTAGAATTAGAGTTAAAGAAAAAGGAGATGAAAAACAATGCAAAGTGAATCAAAAGTAGATCCAAAAATTATTGAAGAGATTTTAAAATTTAGTAAAAACGTAATTGAAGCTCCAAAGTTGGTGGCGGCACCAGATGAAATTAGTTTAGAGGTCACTCCACACGATATAGTCCAACAAATGGACAAAACACGTCTATTGCATTACAAACCAATTACAGAAAAACAACACAAGACTCCTTTATTGATTTCATACGCATTGATTAACAGATTTCATATTTTAGATATACAACCTGAAAAGAGTTGGGTTCGAAATTTACTTCAACAAGGATTTGATGTGTATATGCTTGATTGGGGAACACCAACAAGTATGGACAAGTATCTTGATTTTGATGATTATGTAAACGGGTATTTGGATGCATATGTAGAATACATCAAAAATGAATCATCCACTGAAAAGATCTCATTGCAAGGATATTGTACAGGAGCAACAATTGCCACAACATATGCGTCATTACATCCAGAAAGTGTCAAAAATTACATTGCAACTGCACCTGTAATTGATGGCTGGAGAGATACCACCGTAATTAGCAACCTTGCAAAACACATGGACGTAGACAAAATGGTCGAAATTATTGGAAACATGCCTCCAGAATTCATGTATTATGCTTTTTCAGTTCTCAAGCCATTTGAGCAAGGCATTGAAAAGTATGTCAATTTCTTCAAAAATATTGAAAATAAGAAATTTGTTGACAGTTTCCTCAGAGTAGAAAAATGGTTAGGAGATACACCACCTATTCCAGGAGAATTGTTCAAACAATGGATTAAAGACATCTATCAAGACAACTTGCTTATTCAAAACAAGATGCACGTAGAGGGTCAACTAGTAGATTTGAAAAAAATAGACATGCCAATCTTCACACAAGTGGCAGTTGGAGACCATTTGGTTTCACCTGAGTGTAGTATGCCACTCCACTATGCAGTAGGTAGTGAAGATAAAACATTGAGAATGTACCCTACAGGACATGTGGGTATGATTGCCAGTTCACTATCTCAGAAGAAGGTTTTGCCTGAGCTGGGAAGTTGGTTGGCTGAAAGATCATAAAAGGAAAAAAGAAAAAATTAAAAAATTTGATTCGCCACTAGTTGTTCTTTGTGGTGAATGCAGAAATCCAAGATTGTAGAATGTTTCTGTTTAACTCAGCAAATGATTTTGCGTTGTCGTTAAAGGTCTTGATGTTTTGTTGTGTTGCATCAATTGTTGCAAGTGTTACTTGGTTTTGAATTGATGTAGCCTTTACGACTTCTTCAGTTGTATCTTGCATTACTTTGATGGTAGCTTCAGGAATGTTTGCTGCCATACCTGCTTTCTTTGCAAATTCTTTTTGTAGTGTCAAGGTTGAATCTGCAATGTTTTCGTATGCTTGTATGAATTCCTGTTGTACGTTTGTAATTGCTTGATGATACTGTGGTACTGATGTTCTAATACCGTTGAAGAATTTATCTACATTTTGTTGATATACGGAAAATAGATCTTTTGGATTTGATTGTGTCTGTTCGTTCTTACTCAATTTTTCACCTCCCTAGCTTTTGATTTTTTTGCTATTGGAAGAACGATGACTTGAACCAAGTCACCTTCGCCTAATCCAAGGGCATTACGTTCTGCCTCTGGAATGGAAATTCTACCATTACTACTGATGGTAGTTTTGTATGCACCCCAATTCATAAAGGAAGGAAGCATTTGTCCAATGCTAAACATGGTATCCATGCTTTTGTTTTGCATAGAAGTCATGTTTTCCATCATGTTTGATTGGGCTTGTCTAGTGTTATCTGAAACTTCTTTGAGTGTGTCAAGTGGGTTGAATGTTTTACTAGTTTGATTGGTCATCAAAGCACCAAAATTTTTCATAAATTCTGCTTGTGCGCGTCCACTTTTTTGAATCCAGTCTTTGAACATAGCAGTTGGATCATATTGGTTTGTATTACCACTCATTGGTAATTACAGGAATTAACTGGTATATAAGGGTGTTTATTTTACATTAAGAAAATCCAAAACTTTTTCTGAAAATAAACGAGGTGCTTGCACATAAGGGGTATGACCACATCCATCCATCCTAATGAATCTACAATCGCTTAGAGATTGAATAAAGTCATCAGCATGATTAATTGGAATTACAGGATCAACACTTCCCCAAATTAACATAGTTTGGGTAGAAATTGCCTGGAGTTTTTTAGTAATAATTTCAGCATTTTTCAAACCAAGTATTGTAGACATGAATGCAAGTTTTGCGTTTGGCATTTGCATTCTTTCAATAAAACTAGAGACAATTTTTGGATCGACGCTTTCACCAGAACCCTCCATCAGTTCAAACGCATTTTTTGCATTTTGTTCATTAGGATATAGTGCAGCCATAATGTATGCATCGAGTGCAGGAGTAGACTGTTTCATTACTCCGGAGGGAGATACCAAAATTAGTTTATCTACATCATTTTGATTTGCAGCAGTGTATTCAGCAGAGATTTGTCCACCTAAAGAAGAACCAATCAGATAAGGTAACTCAATATTCGCTGTTTGCATAAATTTGCCAAGAAAATCTGAAAAAAAGTCGATAGTATAATCTGCAAGGGGTTTGTCACTATATCCAAAGCCTATTAGATCAGGGATTACAACACGAAAATGCTCTGCAAAAATAGGCATTACTTGTTCCCATCTTTCAGCAGAGGCCCCTAGCCCATGAATTAGAACTAATGTTTTATCAGAATTTCCAGACTCTAAATAACGAATCTTATTGCCATCAATTTGGAGAAATTTCTCATTCACTAATTTTGCTTCAATTACCATCAATAGATAAGTTTTAGTTAATTCTGCGATCATCGAAAATCACAATTTTTTAGAAAAATCTGTTATGAACTCCAAGTATGTTTTTTATGACCACAATTATGTAAATGTGTGATAAAGAAAAAATCTCAAAAATACTAGTTCCCCTAGATGGCTCTAATAACCCTCAAAGAGGCTTGGAAATGGCCATTACGCCATCTAGACAATATGTGGCAACCATAACAGGCGTATTTTCAATTCACCCCTCCTACTCAGAATTCCTAGGAATAGGTTCAGTTGTAAAGTAATTCAAAACCCATTCTTTTTGAAATATTTTTGATGATACTCTTCTGCTTTGTAAAATGTAGGAGCAGGAGTTATTTCAGTAACAATTGGATCATTGAATTTCCCAGAAGAATCTAACTGAGTCTTTGATTTTTCTGCAACCTCTTTTTGCTTTTCATCATGGTAAAAAATTGCAGAACGATATTGGATTCCAACATCAGGGCCTTGACGATTTAGTGTTGTGGGATTATGATTATTCCAAAAAACATCCAAGAGTTCTTCATATGAAATTTCATTAGGATCATATTCTACTTCAACTGCTTCAGCATGTCCAGTTCTATCAGTGCATACTTCTTCATAAGTGGGGTTTGGTAAATTTCCACCAATGTAACCTACTTGAGTAGATTTTACTCCCTTTGTTTTGCTAAGCAAATCTTCAACATGCCAAAAACATCCTGCGCCAAATGTTGCCTTCATTTCAAAAACTCTAAAACATAAACAGAATTAAAACTATTTGCTAGAAAATATTATAGAATTTTTTCTAAGTTCCTGTCATTTTTTTGGAAACATCAGTAAAAATTTCAACTACTTTTTTAGCCAAATTTTCAATGTTTGCAGTAGGTTCCGCAGAAATCAGCAAGAGAATTTGAGTTATAGGAAATGGGAAACTAACAAGAACTGCCTTGTCTCTTCTTGCAGCCAAATAGTTGATAGGACCTAGACTTTCATCATATTCTTTCCTGATAGATGCTTTTGAGACAAAATCCAAGAATGATTGCAGCCTAGTTTCATCGCCTTCATAAGGAGTAAGTCCTTCTTTGAAGCCACCTGAAATCAATTGGCCATCTTTGTCAACAATTCCAGCAAATCTAATCTCAGATTCTTCTAGTAATTTTTTGCATTTTTCAGCATATAGATTCAAACCATCAGGACTAGTCATATGATTCAATTTAAGATATCAAAAATAAAAACCTAGTCAATAATAGTCACAGATGAATATATTTGACTTAAGACAGAGGTTGAAGATCTCATTTCTAGATTTTTAGAGTACATTTTAGAAGTGCATAATCAATAATCCCTTTTTCAGAGGCGGTTTTCATTTTAATTATCGATTTGTATAGAATGTTTTCAACATAGTTTGGATATTTTTCTAAAATAGATTTTTTGAGTTCTTCTCTATTTTTGAGATAATAATCTGCAAGAGGATCATATACAGAATTTCCAATGAGTTTTTCATGGTTTATTTCAAAACCGCCCGAGTTGAGGGTATTTTTTACATCATCTAAAGAATAGTGTTCAGATGACCAGGTAAATTTCAGCATACCCAAATCCTTGAGAGAGGAATTTCCAAGGGTTATAGGTATAGCAATTACAAGTAATCCAGAATCAGTCAATACCCGTTTTGATTCAGAAACAAATTCAGATAGAGGTTTGAAATGCTGTGCAGATTCTAATGCCAAGACACGGTCTACAGAGTTGTTTGTAAAGGGGAGTTTTGTAGAAGAAGAGTTTAGAAATTCAATTTTTTGTTTTTTTCCAAAAGATAATTGTGAATAGTTGATGTTTACATCATATAGCAGAATATGGGGGAATTCTTGTTGCCATAGATGAGAGGGAGCAGATAACCCACTTCCAACATCAACTACATGTTTTGCAGAAGATAATTCAGCAAGTTCTGCAAAAACCATGCACAGATTTTCCTGAGCAGATATTGGTTCAGAGTGTTCTTGAGACCAATACCCAAAATTAAGCATAGATCCACCTGTTGCAAGTTGCATTACGGGAGATAATGTGTTGTAAAGATTGACAGTGTCTTTTTCATTTCTACGAAAAGTCCACAAGAATAGTTCTAGAGGGTTAATCGATACCAAAAATAAATTCAAAATTAATTGAACAGAGTCATATTAATTTCTAGGGTAATCCTTCAGAGTCTTCAGCACAATGTTTGTGGACCCATTTTTCATCTTTGTTTTTAGAGATCTCTTTTCCTGGCTGAATTTTATCACCACAAGAGACACAAGATGTTGCAAATTTTGCTTTCATATGTTTTGATAATTTTAGATAGATAAATCAGATGTGTTGCAATTGGTGTCAACTAATGATCAACGCATTTTGAAAATTTGAGTATTAGTTTACACATCAAATACGGTTCAGAGAGCATAGTTAACAAAATTCATCATCTTTTAGGTCAAAAATGGATTCATTCAGATGTAAATTGAGATAAACAGAAGAGATTGGAAATCAAAAGAAATCATCCTAGTCTGCATAGGTTTTGGAGATTTCTAATGTTTTATTGTTTTTAGTTATTACTATCAGAGTCTCCACTATCAGAGTCTCCACTATCAGAGTCTCCACTATCAGAGATCACGGGTTCGTTAATTATTTCAGAATTTTGTGAATCATTACTTGTGTCAAATTCATCATTGTTATTTTCAGATGCATTTTGTGTGGGCAAATTATCTGGCACAGGAGTTGACAAGATTTGGAATACTGTATCATGTTGAGTTTGTGCAGATTGAACTCTTTGGTTAGCAATATCTAATTTTTCTTTTTTATTTTCTTCAAAAGTCACAAATTTGAGCAAAGTATTTTGCCTTTTTTCAAGTGCCTTGATTGCCCTTTGTTCTTCTTTACTTCCTAAAGGAGCTTTATCGAGTCTTTCTTTTGCAAGATCAACTGCTGTTTTTGCAGCTAATGTTTTTTCAATAGCTATTTGATATTGCACTTCTCGTTTTTGCTCATTTTTTATTGCATTGTTTAGTTGATTCAATGCTTTTTTCTGTGCTTTAGTTAAGGGGGTTGAGGGCTCAGTAGGAGTTGAGGGCTCAGTAGGAGTTGAGGGCTCAGTAGGAGTTGAGGGCTCAGTAGGAGTTGAGGGCTCAGTAGGAGTTGAGGGCTCAGTAGGAGTTGAGGGCTCAGTAGGAGTTGAGGGCTCAGTAGGAGTTGAGGGCTCAGTAGGAGTTGAGGGCTCAGTAGGAGTTGAGGGCTCAGTAGGAGTTGAGGGCTCAGTAGGAGTAGGAGTATTTACAACATAACTTTGTTTAGAGTTTTGACTGTTTTTGTTTTGTTGTTTTTTAATTAAGGATTCTATTGCATCCCTAGTTTCCAAAAGATCTGTTCGTTTTGATGGTTGTAGTTTTGCTTGATGTTCTAGTGCTTTAATTAACATATTCCATCTTTCGTTTTGTATCAATTCGTTTATTGTCAAAGCAAAGACTTTGTCAGTTACTTTCGATGCAAAACCTGTTCCTTTGTATTCTTGTTGATTAATTTTAGCAAATATTTTTCGATATTCTTTAATTTCTTTTAGATTTAGAATTTCAGATTTAATAAAATCTGATTTTTTCTGTTTGTCAACAGATTTTGTTAATTTTGAATTTACATTATTTGCATGTTGAGTAAGTTTTTGTAATATTTGCTTTTCATGTGAAGAAAAATGCTTTGATACTTGTTCATTCTTTGTAGTCTGTTTCTTATACATAGTCAATAATTGATTAAACTCAGAAATCAGATTTTCTTGTTCTTCTAATGACAATGTAGGTTGAATACCAACTAAGGCATTTCCAATTGTGCGAAATTCAAAGGACATTGAAGAAACATTATCTGTTCTTTGTTCTGCAATGGATGAACGAATTTTTTTAAAACCTTGCTCAATTTTCTCTAATTTTTCTGAATTTGCATCGTCAATTTCAGCACTGGCAAAAGGAACTGAAGCAACTATGCTAGTAAGTAACAATACTGCAAGAAAACTAGCCAGAAACATCAAAGAAAATTTTCTAGTATGAGTTACATTTTTGTTCAATATGCTATTAGAATTATTTTCATGGAAAGTTAGAGTCATCACAGTATAGTATTTTACATTGTTTAATTATTTTTTATCAGACTAGGAGCAAAAGTTTGTATAATTTTGTTCTATTCTCTAATAGATCAAGACGTAGTTTTTCAATATTTTGTACTATTTCTGTTGCCTGTTCTTCACCTGTAGAATCTAGTTTCTTTGAGGTTAGTTGATTTAGTGATTTTCTTTGCTCAGATAGATCTGTTTGTAGTTTATCAATTTTCTTTTCTAATTTTTCAACTTCAGAAGATGCTTTTGAGTGAGTACTGATTTTAGGTTCAATTGACTCAGAATCAAGTGCGTTAATCTTTGCAATTCCAACTTGGCAGGAATTTGGCACAATTCTATCAATCAGTTTTACAGTGGTAGATGCAGAATCAGATACAATGTCAATTACAGGAATCCTTACAGTATCTTTACCTGTGCATGCCTCAAAGACAACATCATATCTCTTTAAATCAGGATTTGAAGAGTCAGGTTTTGCAACTGCTTCAGTTACAGAGATAAGATTTGTACTCATTCCTTCAAGAGGTTGACCAGTTATGGATTTTGGAAGATCAAGTTCTGTTGCTTTAGTATTTGGAGGCACATACAATACCATCAAATATCTTCTAAGTTGATCTTGAAGACTTTTGAGTTCTTTTTTAAGTGTTGAAATATTGCTCAAGTTTTCAGGACTTGGTTCTCCATCTCGAGGAATTTTTTGTTTTGCAGCAGTGATTCTTTCTTTCAAATCAGTAATCTGGGTTTCAAGAGAAGAGATTTTTTCAGATATTCCACCCTTGTTTAATAGAGTTGCAGAAATAGAATTAGGATCTGCAGCTTTGATAATTACAGAACTAGTGTAACAAGAATTAGCTTTTAACATACTTCCTAGTTTTACAGATTTAGTTTCACTATCAGAGGTTACAAAAATTTCAGGATTTCTAACTGTTTTTGAATCAGCACATGCATCAAAGACAAAAGCATATCCAGTAACTCCTGTAGCAGTTGAGCCTTTGATAACTTTGGTAGATTGTTTTAATGTTGCAATCTTTTCGATAGTTCCTGCAGGTTCACCCTTTTTTGCCTTCTTGGCAGATATCTCTTCTATTTTTTTCTCAGAGAGAGGGTTTGACCAACCTAATTCAGACAGTCGTTCAGCAGTCTTTGGTTTTACACATGATGCATCACCAGTGGTTTTTTTGATTAGTTTTACAAGATTTTCACTACATACAACTTGATCAGGAGTAAAATCCAACTTCATTTGCATTCTTGGACTAATAACATCTGCAAAACTTGAAGTTGTAAAAGTACTTGAAACAAGAATAAAGCCTAGGAATAATACTAGAAAGGAGATTGATTTCACAGTAATGCTTGAAAATTATTATTAAAAAACATATTGTAAAAATTGAGGTTATTCTGCGAGATAAAATGAGTTTATTCTATTTAGAGCTCTTTTGTTCTAGACCAATGTTTTTTAAGAAATTGTTGGATTCATTTAGTGCATGTTTTTTAATTTTAATTCTGTCTTCTTTTTTGATGGATTTGGAAGCCAGATGAAGTATCTCATCCATTAGATTAATTCCCCCTCTAGCCCCCTTCTTGAGTCCGAGTTGGTAGAGCATTGGAAGTTTTGACATGTTTGAGGTGACTTGCATCTTGATTTCAGGTACATTCAGAGATTTTTTATCAGGGGTCTCAATTTCAGTGAATTTGTCAACTACTTTGGATAGTAAAATATCTAGATTCTCACCCAAATTACGCTCAAGTTTGGTATTTTTTTCCTTTCTTGCCATCATTACGATTCTTTTGATCTTCAGTAGAGCTTGGTTTGTCTCAACAGATTCAAAATCATTTGCAGAGAGGTCCAATCCAAAATCTTTCATGAATGCAGAAGTGATGTATGATATGGCCTCTTTTCTACAAGATGCCTTTGTTGTTCCAAATGGGCAGTTATCACAATTTGTTGTAAAATATCTAGCTCCACGTTGACCAAAACTTGAAAGAACAATTTTATCTTGATCACGTAATTTGGAGATAGTTCGTGATACAAGTCCTTCGTCAATCAATAGTGCTTGAGATATTTCTTGGTTAGAATAAGAACCCTCATCAATTAACTCTAGTATCTCTTCTTCTAATTCACCTGGAGAACGTCTTGAGGCCTCTTCTATTGCATCAGCTAAGTAATGTAAAACAACCTTATCTCCAGAATCATGGTTAATAGTGAAAGTTTTTCCATCATATGTTGCATCAAGGCCAGATAATGTTTCTGTTTTAATTATTTTTGCAAGAATTTTGTCTAGATTTTTTATTTTAAAATTATTTAATAACTCGTTTAGATTTTGTTTTGAGATTTTTGTTTTGCCAGCTGTAAAAATATAATATAATGCCCAACGAATTTTTCGTTCATCACTTCTCTCAATTAATCGCAATAATTTACAAAAATTGTCTATTCGGGCCCATTTTATATCAGATAGTTCATCCTTGGTGTTTTTGATGAATAAAGTCCTGTCTAAGATTTTACAAAATTCATCAAACTGTTTTGCAAGTTCAGATTTTTTGATTTTTGAAGATTTCTTAATTTTTGTACTTTTTGGAATGAGTTCTAAAAAATCATCTTTGAGAACATTACTTTCGTCTCTTAGGGATTTTGTCTCATATCGAAAAAACTCAAAGAAACCAAGTGAACCATCAAGTAACGAGGATGGGGGAAATACTCGTAATCCGTTGAGATTAGGAGAAGATAGTCCCATACAGGTGTAAAATTACTTGACTATTTATGAGTATCAAGACAACTAGATGACTAGTTTTTGGCTCAACATAACTGGTTTTATTGAAACAACATCTAGACAAAATTATCTTGGCTTAATACCAAAAATTGACTTTCTCTTTTTATGAGTACAACTTTGACAATGTCTTACAATAAGACTAGGCAACTCGAGCCACGAAAGATCCTGGTTGAAAGCATACCAGTAAAAGAAAGCAAAAAACTTTCAGCTAATGAATCAACCAAAATACAAGTTATTACTTGGGAAGACTTCAGAGGTGTTTTCTAAATGAGTCCATTTTATGGAAACGGTTTTAACAGAATAATGGATGCACTTGAAAATCGCTTCAAGAAAAAAAGATTTCCCTTACAATTTGATGAAGAATTGTTAGAAAGTTTCAAGTGATAAAAATGAGATTTTCTAATAATTTTTACTTAGATTACCTAAGAGGGGGTGTTTGATAAAAAATATGCCAAGACGGAAACTTTATGACAACGGAGATGAAGACGATGATCTTGAATGTTATCAAGACATGTGATTTCTCTTATTCTTTTTTTGAGGTAACAAAATGAGATTATGTAGAGTTTGTTTTCATTGTGGACGAGAATTTGTATCACTTTCAGAAAACTTGTGTAGTCAAAAATGTGTAGAAGAGATAAAATAAAATGTATTTAGACAAAGTAAACAATGTAAATACCATACACGTATGCTATGTACAAATGGGCACATCCAAGATTAAAAAACAATTCATCAGGGATAAGATTAAGATATGAGAACAGGTGAAATAAAAACATGTTAGCATATATTCTTATTTCATGTAATACTGGAAGTGAAACAACAGTAATATCTGAACTCAAAGATATGCCAGAAATTGTGGAGATAAATGGCATATGGGGGAAATATGATATTTTTTTAAAAATTTCTACAACAGACACAAACAAGATAGATCAAATTGTGCAAAGATTGAGAAACCATCCCGATGTAACAGATACCTATACCATGCATGTTCTATATGGTCAGGGAGGCAGTATCGATGATGACTAGATTAGGTAAATATACATCTGAAAAAGGGAGCAAACATGGCAATATTATCAGTGAATGACGTACAGAGATTAGATGCAGCATGTGTTGAACTGTCAAATGAGGAAAAAGTAAGGCACGTAGGAGGGATTAGTGAATTAGGACGATTGGTTGCGGGAGGATTCAAAAAAGGTGTTACCCCTTTGCTTTCAGATGATAAGGTAAGAATGGTCTACATGCAGATGCAACTTGATTTTAACATGAGACAAGAATTAGACGATATTCTAGGACCTATAGACTATATCACATCTAGACGAACTAATCAGTTGATAATCAGTGTACCAATTGGAGAGAATTTGGTACTAATTACAGCAGAGCCTGATGCAGATGACAAAAAAATCATCAAAAAAGCAGAAGAAATATTTGACGAAATTACAATTTCTACCATTTAAGATCATTCTCAACTAAAATAATTTCAATAATAATTGCAAGTGGACACTAAAAAGTGGAAAAATTATTACAGAGTTCTAATTTCTGAAAAGAAAAGTTCTAATGAATTTTCAAATTGTTTGTTTAGTTTTTGAAGATGTGTGTTTTCTACAGAAAGAGATTCTTGATCAAACCAGGGTGGAGACAAATATAGTGAACGGTTCATCTCAATTTGAATCCATGGTAAGGGGTTATTTCCATATGTCTTTGTGATGTGACCTCCATGAAATGGGTCATTTAGAGATATTTCTTTTCTATCAATTGAATATGAACTAGAGATACAATCAGCTAAAAGTTCAAGCATTTCATCTGAACATGTTTTTCCATCCTGATTTGAAAGGCAAAACAATGGTCTTTTTTTGTTGGCACCATCAGGTGAAATTCCAGGTGCTACAGATGCCATAGAATGACAATCAAGACATAACTGCAAATCCAGTTCTGAAAAACTCTTTTGAAGTGCTCTATGATATGGCATGTAATAAAATTCAACAAGCAAATCTCTTAGAGACTCATTAGGTTCTTTTCCTTTGATGTAAATTGGTTTTTCATAACAAGTCATGCTTTTTATCAAACCATCAGGATTATCTGGAGGCATGTCTTGTAGGGAACGATTAAGATCTACAAACGCTCTTGCAATATCGGTCTTAATTACACGTTGTACTTTGTCTCCCAAGTCATATAGTTCTATGACAAAAGGATCAGCATCATCAAACAAATCTTTGTTTGTGATTGTTAAATGTCCATCAAGCTCTGCAGGTTTTTTCAATCCTCCATGGGGAATGGATAGCAATACTGGAAATTTTTTCATCTTAATCCTTCTGCTGTTCCATCACGTCTGACTTCGGCAACTCCTTGAAAACCATCTCCAGTTTGACGTTTGAGTACAGCATGAATTGCACCCAAAAAGAAAGAGTATCGCTCTCTAATGTCAATTTTATATCCCATTTTTTTGAGATGTTTAATTATTTCAACAAGCGAATCGTCGTCCTCCAAACTAATTTTTCCATCAACAGTACAATGGATTCTAGGTTTTTCCATGGCTTGATCTATGGAATTATTGTGATCAATTACTCGAGAAATAAAATGACTCAATGTTGAAAATATTCTTGCACTGCCTGGAGTTCCCAATACCATCCATGGTTCATGATTGTAAAAAATTATTGAAGGACATACAGATGTCCATGGAATAGCATTTGGACGTAGATAGAATGGATGGTTTGGATTATCAAACTCATATGCAGACATGTAATTATTATACAAAAATCCCAAACCATCAGCTGCTGCTTTTGAGCCATAAACCAGTTCTATGGACTGAGTAATTCCCACAGCATTTCCATCCTTGTCCATTACAGAAAGATGTGTTGTATCTTCAGTATCAAGGGATTCTTTTAATGGAAGTGTTGGATCAATTGTATCTCTAATAGATTTTGCAAGCGTTTTTGCAAAATTCCTACTCAAGTGAATTTTTTTATCAATTTGATGATATGTTTCAGGGTTAAATCTTCGTTGTTCTCTATACAACAATGCCTTTCGATGAGTTTCAGATACATAGTGATATGCTCTTGGAGTCCTAGTGAGAAACTTGGATGGAAGATTGTTTAACATCATCAACACCAACAACATTGTAGAACCAGCTCCTGGAGGAGGAACAGTATAAACGCGAATACCCCTATATCTTCTGCTTATCACTTTTCTCTCAATAGGCATTGGGATTAGTGCAAGGTCTTCCTTTCTTAGGAATCCACGATTTAGTTTCATATCTTTGTCAATTAGTGTAGAAATCATTCCATGGTAAAATGAACGATAACCATATGTTGCTAATTGCTCAAGAGTGTATGCCAAATCATCTTGTACAAAAAGATCTCCTATTTCATATGGTACTTCGCCGTCTTTAAGAAAATACTTTGCGCCAGATTTTGATTTAACTTTAAAGAAATTTTTGAGATGTTTTTCTTGCAGTTCATATTGTAGTTTTGTAATTCTATATCCTCTTTTAGCAATACGAATTGATGGTTTTACAATGGTTGACCAATCCAATTGCCCATATCGTTCATTAAGATAACCTAATGTTGCCACAGTACTTGGCACAGTGGTTGCCTTGTACCCAATGAGGCTGCGAGAGCGTTTTTCAAAAAACGATATGTGTGCTAAAGAAGGAGCCCTGCTTGAACCATCAACAGCAAATGTCTTTCCATCAACATGCAAGATAGCCATTGATTGTCCGCCTATTCCGGATGCCTGAGGTTCACACACTCCCAAGGCCAATGCAGTAGCACAAGCAGCATCTACTGCATTTCCTCCTTTTTTGAGCATTTCAACTCCTGCCTTTGTTGCATCAGGAAATGCAGATGCAACCATCCCATTTTTTGCAACAGAGCACTTTTTGTTCTTAGTTGTAACAAATGATTTTTCTATAGAACTTACATCCAATCTGTTTTTTCTCCTAACTATGTGTTATATCCTTTCCACAGTGAGGACAAGTGTTATTTTTCTGCTCTTTTCTTTTTCTCAATTCTTCTGTAAATGCAGATGCCATGATACCTGTCGGAATAGCATATACTGCGATTCCCAAAATAGCTACTATACTACCGACAATTTTTCCCATGAGAGTTATTGGATAAGTATCCCCATATCCAATTGTAGTTAAAGTAATGATTCCCCACCACATAGATGCAGGAATACTTGAGAAAATCTCTGGTTGAGCATCTTTTTCTGCATGATACATCAGGCTAGATGCAAAAATAAGAACAACAAACAGGATGAAAAATGCGACAGACAAATCTCCTGCTTTTGCCTTAAAGACATTACCCAGAGTCTGCATAGAGTCAGAATATCTTGCGAGTTTGAACAATCTAAATAATCTCAAAAGTCGTATTATTCTGATGAATCTAATATCCATAACCACAAATGGTAAGAAGAATGGCAATATGGCTGCTAAATCAACTAGCATCATAGGAGTAAAGACAAATCGTAGAATTCCAAATTTTTTGTTTTGATATTTTGGGTTTAATTTACAAACAATTATTCTTCCAGCATATTCTAAAGTAAAAACAATTACAGAAAATACTTCAAATGGAGTGAACAAATAACCATATTCATCCAAAACAGATTCTTCTGTTTCAATAATTACAAAGAGAACATTAACTGAAATTAAAGCTATGATAAAATATTGAAATATTTTTGTGATTTTATCATTAGTTGTTCCTTCTAAAATCTCATAGGTTCGTTGAAGTACTTTGTTTGGCATATGTTACAACCATTGTTTTTTCTTAAACCACGCAAGCATTGCCATTACAATTATTACCATTACAAAAATCATAACAAAATAACTGCCCTCCCATTCTAATTCAGGAATGTATTGAAAGTTTGTACCATAAATTCCAGCAATGAATGTTATTGGAATGAAGATGCTTGCAATTATTGTCAATGTTTTCATGATTTCATTCATTTTATTACTCACACTAGACAGATAGGTATCCAACATTCCCCCAATCATATCTCTTAGTCCTTCAATGTTATCCATAACTTGAACAGTATGACCATAAACATCACGAAGGTATCTTTTTGTTCTGTCTTCAATTAATTCAGAATCAGTTCTCTCCAAACTATCAATCACCTCACGTAGAGGCCAAATGGACTTTCTTAGAACCACCATTTCTCGTTTGAGCGTATGAATTACTTCTAATGTTTGAGCAGTAGGATTTGACATTAATTCTTCTTCAAGGACTTCAGTCCTGGCTCCAATGTGTTCCATAACTACGTAAAAGTGGTCTATTACTGCATCAATTAGAGCATAAGCAAGATAATCGCTCTTCTTGGTTCTTAATGCGCCTATAGACTTTTCAAGTCTCTCTCTAATTGGATTAAAGACATCATCTTCGGTCTCTTGGAAAGATATGACAAAATCTTTTCCCAAAATAAGACTGATCTGCTCCATGAATAATTTTCCTTCATTTGTAATATGAGGTAGTTTTAAGATCAAAAACAAATTTTCATCTTGGGCGTCTAGTTTGGGTCTTAGTTGTGTGTTCATGATATCGGCTTGTGTAAGGATATGTAGATTATAGTATTGACCAATTTTCCTAATAAGATCTGGGTTATGAAGTCCTACAATATTGGTCCAAGAAACAAGGGAGTTGTCATGAGTGTTTAAGCAATCATCAATATTTTCAAAATCTTTTACGGTGTGATTATTCACATCATATTCAATTTGTTGAATTAATACTTTCTTGACATGCTGTTCACCAACATGCACTAGTGCTCCAGGTTGAAGTCCAACGGTATCAGATAATGTCGTAACATCATCATCTTTTTTTGACATTAATTTTGAAAATTTGGAAAATTCTGAAATATCAACTTTCTTTGTCAACTCTTTAACTTTTGCAGTTTTACTAGCAACACCAACTATTATGAATCCAGCAATAATTGAAAATACAATACTTACAACAAGAGGTATAAAATCCCCGTTACTTGCAGCAGCATAAATAGCCTGAACATCAGTTGCAGAATCAATTTTTACTATAGAGCCAAGTATTGAATCAAGTAAGAAAAACAAGAAAGAGATTATTGCACCAATCACAATTGCAGTAACAGCAGTTATTTTTGGAGGGATGTCAATGTCTGGTTCATTTTTGTAAGGAGAGATGTATTTTTTGTATCGTACAATTATCAAAGAAAGAGCAGTAATAATAATTGTAGAAATAATCCACCAGAAGATAAGCAAGTATCCCTGTTCTTTTTCAATGTGTTCAAATCCAGTGATAAGATCTTGAATGTTTCCAGTTAAAGGAATGGATAACAAAGACGTAGCAACTGCGACAACGATTTGATACAAAAATGCAAAGACAAAGCCATACACAAGTCGATTTACAACCAAACCAGCTACATTTGTCAATCTAGATTCTCCTCAAGAGGTTTTTTCTTAGTAATTCGTAAGGAAACAGGTTTGTTTTTTGAAACCTTTTCAACCTTGATTTCTAATGCATCAATGTTTATGACATTTCCAACTTGAGGAATATCATGAAGTTTCTCATGCAACAAGCCATTTAATGTAGAATAATCATCACCTCTAGGAAGATTGGATTTGAAGATTTCATTAATCTCGTCTATTTCAATTTCTCCATTTGCAAGAATTACATCATTATTGATTTTTTGATAATGAGGACTCTTTAGATCAGTCTCATCATGAATTTCGCCAACTATCTCTTCAATAAGATCTTCTAGAGTAACAAGGCCTTCAACGCCACCAAATTCATCAACAACTATGGCCATATGGGTATTTTTTGCCTGCATTTGTTTGAGAAGTTCGCTCATTCGTTTTTCCTGAGACACATAGATTGGTTCTCTTACAAATTCTCGTAGTTTCATTTTTTGCAGTTCTTTATCTTTTAGATGTTTGAGAATATCTCTTACATGAAGAATACCAAGTATGTCATCATGATCCTTTCCATATATGGGGATTCTAGAATGACCACTCTTGTGAATCTTATCTGCAGCTGTAATTAGTTCCATATCTCCATGCAAACTAAACATTCTAGTTCTTGGCATCATTACAGATCTTATCACAGTATCATCAAATTTGAGAGCACCGTAAAGTAAATCTCGTTCAGATTTTTCTAAAGCTTCATCTCTATGACCCTGAGCAATAATTCCTTTAATTTCATCCTCAGTTAGGGCAGGAGGTTGATAATCACTTCCAGTTATTTTGATAATTCCACGAGTTATCTTTTCAAGAATCCAAACTGCAGGATAGAAAACATAACTGAATGTTAACAAAATTCTACTGCATCGTAAAGCAACTTTTGTGGCATTTGCATTACAATAAGTTTTTGGAGTTACTTCACCAAATATTATTACAAGAAAAGTCATAATACCAACTGCAATTCCCACTCCGTTATCTCCAAAAATTTCAATTGCAACTATAGTAGCAAGGGATGCAGAGCCTATATTGACAAGATTATTTCCAAGATTGACACTAGACATCATCCATCCAGGATTGGCCTTTAATTTCTGAAGAGATTTTGCGCCCTTTACATTATCTTTGACGAGTCTCTCAATTGTGGCTTGACTTGTACCCACAAGTGCAACTTCAAGACCACTGAAAAAACCAGAAAGACCAATTAGACCTGCAAGTGCAGCTAGTTGATATTCTAAGCTCAATTTCCACTACACCTATACAACACAGATGCAAGCAGAGCAGAACGTTCTGTGATGCTATCATGAAGTATGTATTCTTGTGTAGAGCGATATTTGTGACCAACAGGACCAAACCCATCTAGTGCAGGCAATCTTGAAGGCACATTACTAATATCTGAGGACATTATCTGTTCATGGCGTCTTATTTTTAATTCATGTTTTTTAGCCAAATCTTCTACTTGCTCGTAGAATTTTTTATCAGATTCTTCTTCAATGACTGGAGGTCTTGTTTGTATTTGATTAATTGCAACTTCCAAATTTTTTTGTCCGGATTCTTTTTTTTGCATAATAGTTCGAATTTTAGAATCCATTGTTTTACCTAATGCAGGAGTTTTAAAACTACAAACTATAGATAACGTTGCATAATTTGGCGCATGGCCATGAGTGCCTTGAGCTATAACAGATGTTGTTCTCAGACGATAATTTTTTTCATCTTTTGAAAGTTTTTCAATTGCTGTAATCTTTTTACCAAGTATAGGAATTATTCCATGAATATCAGAGGATGTGGAATTAGGAGTGGTGAATCGAATTTGATAGTCATTTCTTCCATAACAAGTAGTAATTATACCTCCATCTTTGCTTGCAGATTTTAATCCTATAACATACTTTGATTTTTTAGAATATTGTTGGACAAGTTTTTTACTAAAACGTCCGCCTAGACTATCATCGGTTGTAAGCAAGACACCACATTTTATTTTCTTTAGACGTTTTGCAAAGCGTAAAGCATGCAATGCACCCAGCATTACAGTTAGACCGCCCTTACTTTCAGCTATTCCTGAACCGTAAATCCTATCATCATCTTCAAAATACGAGATTAAATCATTTGGACCATAATGAGTATCCATATGAGATATTATCAGAACATCGTTTTTCTCATCCTCATGGTTCTTAAAATAATGAAAATCTCCAATCTCAAACTGCCTGTGCAAATGCTCAGAGAAGCCCAAGTGTTTCATCCTCCTAGACAACATTGTGCCTAATTTGTTTACATTATCGATGTTATGTACATGCGTATTCAAGTTAACAAAATCTTTCAAAGTGTCTTTTTGGTTTTGTAGGTGACTTCTCAGATAAGTGCGTGCAACAATCCGCAGTGGTTGTGTAAGGTCAGGTTCATGTTCAGTTTCAGGCAATTGAGACGAACCAAAATATCTCATGGTTGCAACGTCTAAAATTTTATTGATTAAAGATTCGTAAGTGTATCCAGCTGTTTTTGCGGCATAAAACAAAGAACCACCCATTCCCAAACTCGCCATGGAATTTAGTTCTAGAATGTAGATATTCTCATCTTTATCCATTCTAAAGTCAACTCTAGTATAGTCATTAAGACCCAAAGCTGTGAATGCATCAATGCAAATCTTTTTCATATATTCTGTTTTTTCTTTGGATAATTTTGCAGGACATGTTTTATCAACACCACCTGTTTTCTTTTTATCTGAAATTGTTTGAATTTTGTCAGGATCTCCAAGATTAATTTCAACGATTGGAAGAACCTCAATGTTTGGACTGTTCCCAATTAATCCTACTGCAAACTCTCGTCCAGAGATAAATTGTTCTACTAGAATGTCTTGTTGATATTTTTCAATCTGAACTTTGACAGCATTTCGCAAATCATCCCAATTATCAACTACTTCCATTCCCATAGAAGTTGATTCTAGTTTTGGTTTTACAATTACGGGGAAAACTAGATCATCAAATTTATCGTCTGGTGTCTTGAATACCCAAAAACCAGGGGTTGGGATATTATTTTTTTGAAGAACAATTTTGGTCATCACCTTATCTTGTACAATTGCATGACCTGCAGGACCAGAGCCAATGTAAGGAATCCCAAGCATCTCCATCATGGCTGGAACATGTGTGTACCTATTTTGCCCTTGAATTCCATATGCCATATTGAAAACCATCCCTGGCTTTTCGCCTGAAACTACTTTGGGCATAAACTCACGTAATTCATCAGCAAGATGGATATCACCTTCAATAACTTTGACAGAATGACCTCCTTTCTCTAATGCTCTTGCAACTCTTTCAACAGCTTTTGAGCTGTAATGCTCTTTTGTTGTCATTCCAAAAACATTGATGACATCATTTGGATCTATCTTCTTTTCATTATAGATTAGTGATACTTTCATGAGATATTCACAATATTTTTTGATTGTATTTAATTTTAATTTGGTTGGGATTTGAGAATCCATGCCTGTTCATTGACATCATGACATTTGCAGTCAGGAGCCTTACCTTTACAGTTTTTTTGGTGTAACTTTGCATCACATTTGTTACAGTCAGGATCTCTCCAACTTGCTTGATTTCCACAATTCGGGCATCGCATATATTTTGATATTTCTTTAATGCTTTAAAGAATGATGTTTTTGAGTTCATACAAAAACCAAATAACTAGTTGTTTTAATTCAGATCCAAGTCAACTAAAATGAAACAAAAAATGGCATCATACAACTAATTATCCAAATACTGCACACCTATGATTAAATAAAAAAGTGTCAAGTGTTTGTCAATGAATTTTCAGATATGAAATTAACTACTTTTTTGAAGAATTACTATCATGGTAAAAGAATTCTTTGAATTCATCTGGGATTTGGTCTCAGGAAACTAATTTTTCTTTTTTTCTAATTGTTATGTTACAACAGATTTGATCAAGTTCCGTTATTGTCCTTTGATTTTTTTACCTCGTCTTGCAGTTTTTTCTCCACATCATCAGTCTCTTTTTCTATTTTTTTCTCAATATCATTTGTTTCTTCTTCTATTTTCTTTTCAATATTTTCAGTTTCTTTTTCTATCTTCTTTTCAATTTCATCAGTTTCCTTATCTATCTTCTTTTCTAGATCTTCTTGTTTATCTTCTATTTTTTCTACATGGATTTTGATTTTTTCATCTATTTGTTTTTCAATTTGTTCTTCTAATTTTTCTTCTGCAACAGGCAAAATTTTTCGTTTTATCAAGAACAAAATTCGTAAAAATGCCTCAACGATAATTGCATATGTAACAAATCCTAGGATTTTTCCTAAAAATGGAAGGAATCCAAATGTTCGTTCTGCCACATCTTCTGCAGTAAAGAAAATACTACTAGTAAGGAAGATACCCAATAATGCAAAGGGTATTAATTTTGCAAAATCCTTTGCAAGATCTTCTTTGTAGTATGCAGATATTCTAACAGTTACTACCAATGAAATTACAATTAGAAATACATGTTCTATTGGCAAATCTGGTGCCATAAAGAACAAAAATGTAGAATAAACTACAAACCAAACTAGAACAACCAGAGGAAATACAACAACATATTTTACAAAATAGACAATAATCGAAGTGATCTTTTTTCCATCTGTCTCATATTTTTTTAGACGTAAAGGAATCATTTCACGTCTTGCAAGGAATCTGTAAAAATTCCAGATAAAAATTCCATATACAACCATCCCTATGGAATATCCTATCAAATCAGTGAAGGACACATCTGTTCCAAATTGACTTGTGATATTTTCAAAATCAGTAAAGTATGTGATTATGTTTTCATCTATTGTAATTCCTGCAAACGTAAAAAGACCGAAAATTAGGGCAAACATAATGTAGTGTGTCTCAGTAAATATTTAACTTAACTTAGTGGTCAACCATTAAGCCAAATTACATGTATTATTTTTAGAGACTTTTTTGTTTATTTTGAAATAAACTTGTCATCGCTTGCAGAATGCTCTTTTGATAGATGCTCCATAAATTCTGCTTCTACATATGTCTTAAAATTACATAATGCACACCTGTAATCTCGTTTTCCTAACAGAGCTTTTGCTTGAGATGCAGCTCTTGCAACAAAAATTGTCAGAACAACTGCAATCATGGTTACAATAATTGCGTAAACTATCATTGGTCCTACTTGATCAGTTGGTCCAAAGTACTCACGAAACAACGCCTTGATTGCTTCATTCCAAGCAAGTGCGGCTACCAAACCAAAGGCTGCAGCAATGAGTGCAGCAATCTTGTCTAAAATTTCATGTTTGATAGATGTTGATTCGGGTTCATCTGCCATGAAAAAACTCATTTGAAATTAAATAAATATCATTCTGGGTTATTCAATGACTCTGATTAGTTCTTTTAGATGTCTTCTTGACTTTGGTGGTTTTTTCTTATCAGGATAACCAATGCAAAGAATAGATGATGGTCTCAAGTCAGTTCCAAGAATCTTCTTTACTTTTTCTTCATCAAACATTCCTATCCAAATGGTACTTAATCCAACACCTGAAGCGGCTAACAAGGAAAATGTTGCAGCTATTGTTGCATCCTGCAAAGAAAACTTGTCTAATATTTCAGGAGGAAATTTCAATTTCACTCGGGATGGATCTGTACAAAACACCAGTACAACTGGTGCGTTGACATAAGGTTGCTTGTTTGCAGCCTCTACAAGGGCTTCTTTTGTTTTTTTATTTTTTATCAAAAATACTTGGAAACCTTGAAAGTTTCCTGCAGTAGGTGCAACATCAGCTGCCGAAAGAATCTTGTCAATCTTCCAATCCTCAACCTTTGTTTTGTCAAATTTCCTTGTTGAGCGTCTAGTTGCAAATACCCTAAACAAATCAGTAGGAGACAAGTCTTGCCTAATTTTTTCAGGTTCTGAAGACAGGATAGCTTGAATCAAAGATTTTTTTGGATCTTTGATAGAAATTTCTCTTTGTACTTTATCGTCATCTCGAATCCATATAGAGGGATAGAACTCTTTTGTTCCAATGTAGACATACTGGGGTTCATGTGGGACTTTGGCATACTCTAAAACGTCTTCTTGAATTTGATTTGTGTCTACCTCTAACAATCCATGATTACTCAAATTAAACTGAGTAACATCAGAATTCACTCGAATATAGCTTGATTGATCTTCTAATTCCACTTCACCAACAGAGTTTTTTTTAAAAAGTTCTACAAGATTTGATAATTCATTTTTGTTTAGTATTACGACATCAGTGTCATCCTCATCAACCCCTTCCCATACAATTCGACATCCATCTTTTGTTGTGTAAGAGGGCTCAATTGCTTTGTATTTCACAACACTTGATATATCAAACATTATAAAAAAGAATTAGATGATTTTGATGTCTTTTTCCTTTCACCTCATACATAAAAACACAAAATTTGGGTTATAGTTCTAAAGATTTGATTTATTTTGTTCTTTTGGCAGTCAACAATTTATTTAGGAATATCAAAACACACCTGTAATGTATAAAGCCATACTTGTTCCTCATGCAGGAACTCCAGCAGGAGACAATGCACTAAAACATGCAATACATGCTGCAAAGAATTCATCTGCCAAGATAATAATCCTACACATTATTGAAGAGATTCAAAGGCCACCAATATCATTTGGTCTAGCAGAGTCAGAAAGAGAGAAAATATTTGACAGTATCAAAGATGCAAATGAATCAATACGTCAAGAGATGGAAAAAGTGATGGAAAAACTTAGTCAACAATGCAATGATGAAAGCATTGAAACCAAAGTTAAAGTTGAGATGGGAGATGCAGCTGAGATCATTCTAGATACAATTCAAAATGAGAATATAGATTTAGTCGTAATGGCAAAACGTAGAAAATTAAAAGGAGTAAAAAAACTGTTGTCACTAGGAAGCGTATCTAGAAAAGTAGTAGAAAATGTTACTTGTCCGGTTATTTTGCTTGATGTTGATAATACTTAGAACATGGTTCACAAGGTTCTAGTCGATGAACAGGCTTTAGGATGGGGAGAAGACAATCAAGATTTAATCCATCAAAAATACGAAAAAATATTTTTTGTCGGAACTAAACCTGCCCCACCAAAAGGTAGCAATGATAAGGAGATAGGTACATTCTGTGAAGAACAAGGATGCAACTTGATTACATCAGATTATACTGCATATACACATTTTTTGGAAAATCCCAGAATTAATGCGGTCCAAATTGAAAAATTCCAATACAACTCAAAAGCATCAAGACAAATCTATTTGATTAGAATTCTATGAGTTTTGGACCAGATATAAAATAAAAAAATGTGTTGCTAGCCGAGTAAACCGCTAGCAACAAAGTAGGCACCTGCACCCATTCCCATTACTGCACCGATTGCCATGCAGATGAGGTCGAATTTTACGACCTTTTTGAATGGGGCGTGAACCATTTTATCCCAGTTTGAGATTTGTTGTGTTTTCATGATACTAGTTGCACATAGTTGAACATAGATTCTGGTAAAACCAAGTCATTACAGGTAAGCTTGAAAGCTTACCGCACTCTATGATGTGGCAAATCTACACCATATCATGAAAACAAGTATCAAAGCAATGTTTGTGATTATGGCAATCTTGTCGTATCACTTTGTTGCATCAGATAAAATGGAAGAAAAGAGTCCTCAGGCATTTTGGACTTCAATCTCTTATGTTACATGTGAAGGAGGATCATGTGAGGAGAAAGGAGATCACAGACACGAACACAAAAAGAAGAAGAGTTTGAGAACTTTGCAGGGAATTTACATTTGATTACTCTTTTAGTTTGCTTTCTTTGAATATATCAGAGCCATACCAACAATATCTAAAATAGTCAAGACACCATTCATGGAACATTGGGTCATCAGAATAGAGCATCTCACTAATGTCAGACTCACCATCCAATGTAGGAAACATTATGCAGGCTTCTTTTTCGTTTAGAACAACTACTGTTTTGACATCCTTTTCCATCTTTCTTTCAACGAGTCCCTTTTCCATAAGCTTGTCAAATCCAAGTTTTTTTAGCAATGTCTTTCTTCCCTTTGGAACGACAGCAGACTCTGAAAAGATATAGTTGAATCGTATACCCTTCTTGACTCTTTTTACAAGCGGTTCAATAAGATCAAGTGGAACTTCAGATAAAATCTCATAGACGTATTCATCAGAATTTTTGTATATAGTCTTCCAGGTTTCTAAAACTTTGGATACTCCCTTTACATATTGGGAGTTTGCTAATTGTCCACAACGCATTTGAAACTTGTGTGGGACATCACCAAAATTGTGTTCTTCAAAATATTTTCTGTTTTGTGACAAAAACACAAGTGATGGGACCTGTGTGCATACAACTTGACCAAATGTTGTAAGAGAGTACGTTCCTCCAACATTTTTCTTTATCAATCCGGCTTTTTCCAATCTTGAAAAATTTCTGTGTACTTCTTGTTTTGTAGAGTCGATGCTTTTGGCAAAAGCAGTAGGGGTGGATTGTTTTGTTAGCAATCCAATCAGTATGCTTAATCTCTGAGAGCTTGCAAGCTCCAAGACATAATCTGCAGTCTCATCAATCAAGTCAGCCATGAAAGACTCACCATTTTGTTTCCTAAAAAACTAGTTGGAAATAAGCTAAAACTAAGGAAATGATTTGGTGAGGCGTATCACAAAGTCAGCTTGATAGCTGACTAGGGTATATGTTCAAAAGTAACGTAACTATACTATGCGAGAACACACTGTCACCCTAGACAAGTTACAGAACTGTGAAATTTTTGTCACAAGTTCTCGCTATATTATAGGAGTGAAAATGAATTGCGAGTAGAGAGTTGTAGAAAATGTGGTACAGAATTAGAAATTAGACAAAACTGTTCTGTATGCAAAGAACCAAAAAAATTTGAATGTAAAAATTGCAAGGTTGAGACAGATGAGCAAATTCACTCCATATGCAGACTAGTTGACATGAACTATACACCAACAATATCAGAGGTTGCATAATGTCAAGAGAATCTGATCCTCACCCATCATGTATTGGAAAATGCATAAAATTTCAAGCACAAAAACCAAAGGTGGGAAAAAGATACCAGTTGGGTCAGAAACTATGCCAAGCATGTGATCAATGGATACTATATGATGGAGTGATGTGTCCTTGTTGCCATCACCGACTTAGAACTAGACCAAGATGCAAGAAATACAAAGTTGAGGTTGCACGAATTTAGTTTTAAGGAATGTCATTAGTACATTCACCTACATGTTTTATTGTAACATGGCTTGATGCAATTGCACATTTGTTTCCATATGTTTTCCCATCAACTCCACAGACAGGTGCATACTCTAAAGTGCATGCAAATACTGGAAGAGGTATTTGCCATCCACGTTGTTCAAGATTCTTTGCTGTTTCAGAAGTTACACATGCAGGTGAGCCGTCATGAGATTTGAAAATCAGATTCAGTTCTTCAGCACATATTACATCTGCAGATGAAATACCAGCATCTCCTTGTTGAGATGGTCTAAGATATGGTTGTTTTACTCCATCCATGACACATACTTTGCCAGGATATATCCCAGGACCACATCTATCATTTAGGACACATATTTCTCCAAGCGACACAAATCCTGGAGCACATACTCCTTTGTATGGAATGTGTTTTGCAAATGATTTTTGGTCTAAAATTTCAATTAACTCATATTTTTTGCTAGATGCATCAGCTGGAGGACTCTCTACATCAGTGACTTTTACAGAAATTTTGTAAGACTTTCCTTCAGCATAATCAAATCCTTGGATAGAATCATAGAAATTTTGCCAGTTAGAATTAGGATCTTCACGGATTTGCATGCATTTCATAGGTCCTACACCAACACAGTCAACCAGACTTGAATCAACATGGAAGATTTTAGTCTCGTAAGGAACTTCTAATCCCAACTCTATTCTAACTTGTTTTCGTAACTCATCAAGTTCCTCTACTGGAATCTGTAGACTGACCATTTTTCTAATCTGGTTCATCAAGACTAGTCCTTCTTGATCATGAGATAGTTGGTTTCCTGTTTCCTCAAATGCATAATATGCCTTCATGATTTCAAGGCGTTGACGGGTATCATCTTCATCAGGGTTGTTCATCCAATTCTCAACCATAACTTTGAGTTCTTGTTGATTAATTGAGGAATAGTTTTCAGAGATTGTTTCATCTGCAAAAGAATTTGAAATTGCAAATGTGCCTAACAAAAATAATGAAATAGCAATAATTAGTTTCATGAAAAATCTAAGAAATAGTAGTTAATAGGGTTTGATGAAAATGAGATTTTACCAACATGGATTCAAATCTTTAGAGGTTTTAACCTTTAATGATAAAGCAAGACCATAATCCAAATCATGTTTTACAAGTATTGGTTTAACTCTACAAAACAGAATCCTTGATAAAACACATTACAATCCCAATATTGTTGGACAAAGCTTTGCTTGATAAAGTTCAAGAACTTTTGATTCTTGGCATTGGTGATGAAGGTAGATTAAGACATATCAAAAGTATGTTAGAACAAGATCTAAAACTATACGCTTCAGATGCAAAATATTTGGAGAATCTCATCCAAACCCATTTGCCTGATTCTGAAAATACTGATTTGAAAAATGATACAAAAAAAGAAACTACTCAAAATAAGACTCTACAAAATAACAGTAATGAGAATAAACCAAATTCTACAAAACCTAATGAAATTCGTGTTACTTCCACAAGAAATTACGTGAGACCTTTAGGTGTAACTATCATTGCTATTTTGGAAATTATTTCTGGAATTTCTTCAATAGTAATTGGTGCAGTTTTCAGTATGTTGGTGGGCTTTGTTGGTGCAGATGTTTTTGATATGATTGGTACTAGTATTATGGGAATTGTCAGTGGCACCATGGTTGCTATGGGCGTAGTAGCTTTTGTTTTGGCTTGGGGATTACTCAAAGGAAAATCATGGGCATGGACTGTTACTCTAATTTTTACTATTCTCAATGTGATTATCAGCATTCCATCAATGAATCCAATTAGTCTAGCAATTAACTTTGTAATATTGTACTACTTGTATCGTCCACATGTCAAAGCATACTTTGGCAAAGGTGCAGAAATATTGTAATGTTAATCAGAATCAAAAATAAAAAAATTCTCAGACGTCACATAATTGAACTACTAGAAAAGTCAGATTTTCTTTAACCATTACTTTGAAGAATTTACCAACAGATCTATTAGCAACCTTCGATCTGTTCTCTTGATGTCTGAAAACCAAAAACAATGGTGGGTAGGATTAGCAGATGAACTGCAAAACGACATTGAGTTAGAAGAATAAAATCAAAGCTTAGTGTCCACTAGGGATTTTTAATTCACAAAAAATTCTATAGCTTTCGCTAAGAGTGATTAAAAATAAAATCATCGTACAAGTCGTGTATATTCCACTTTGATGAATAAAATGATTCATCGCGCATAGTCTCTATGTAAGTGGCTGAACCGATGTGTTGGTCTATTAGTAAAGGCTGGCTCACCACTCGCCGAAGCTTGTGATCTACACCACCTTCCTATCAACGCAGTCTTCTGCTGCCGACCTTCATCTTACGAAAGAATAACTTGTCTCGGGATAGGATTCGTGCTTAGATGCTTTCAGCACTTAGCCTAAACGGCTTAGCTGCCCGGCCTGCCTTGTCAGACAACCGGTAAACCAGTGGCCACGCTGCTCTGTTCCTCTCGTACTCGGAGCAACTTCCCCTCAGTTATTCACGCTTCCATCAGGCAGAGACCGACCTGTCTCACGACGGTCTAAACCCAGCTCATGTTCCCTTTTAATAGGCGAGCAGCCTCACCCTTGGCCCCTGCTGCAGGACCAGGATAGGAAAAGCCGACATCGAGGTACCAAACCGCGGGGTCGATAGGAGCTCTCGCCCGCGACGAGCCTGTTATCCCTGGGGTAATTTTTCTGTCACCTCCGGGCCCCAATAGTGGGCACACGAAGGATCGCTAAGCCAGACTTTCGTCTATGAATTCCGTGCGTTTGGAAATCCATTCAGTCGAGTTTTTGGCTTTGCCCTCTTCAACGGATTTCTGCCCCGTTTGAACTCAACTTTGGGCCCCTTTGATATCTTTTCAAAGGGGTGCCGCCCCAGCCGAACTGCCCACCTGCACGTGTCTCCGGTCTTCACTGGATAAGTGGTACTGCAAAAAGAGTCTGGTGTTACATCGTTGCTTCCCAACACCCCGGAGAGTGTTAAGCATGGCTCCCAGATACCCTGTGCAATTCTTACTATACCACAAGCACAAGCTGCAGTAAAACTCCACGGGGTCTTCTCTCCCCGATGGAAGGCGATGGACTGTTCGTCCACCTTATGTGGCTTCACCGGGTTGTAGGCGGGGACAGTGGGGCTCTCGTTGTTCCATTCATGCGCGTCGGAACTTACCCGACAAGGCATTTGGCTACCTTAAGAGAGTCAGAGTTACTCCCGGCGTTAACCGGCCCTTAGCTCGGTTGAACCCAAGTTTTAGGTACCGGCACCGGCCAGGATTCAGCGACTATACAAATCCTTTCGGACTAGCAGTCGCCTGTGTTTTTATTAAACAGTCGAAACCCCCTTGTCATTGCAACCTGCGGTCCCCATTCCTCATGAAGATCGCAGGCATCCCTTATACCTAAGCTACAGGACTAATTTGCCGAATTCCCTCGCCATACGGTATACCCGTAGCACCTTAGCTTACTAAGCCAGCGCACCTGTGTCGGTTCTGGGTACGAGCTTGCACTTTGCTAACTACACAGTCTTTCATGGTCTCCTGGAATCGAGAAAACTCCGCTAACGCGGAGCCATTCCTACCTCGAACTGGTTCTCGTCATTACGACACTCCCCAGTTCTCGAATAGTTAGATACAACGACGATTGTACAACCCCTATCCGGAAGCAAACCATATAGCTCAAACGCTCCATGCAAGGTACTAGAATATTAACTAGTTTCCCATTCGGTGTACTCTGTTGAGGTACATCTTAGGATCGACTACCTCCAGGCTGATAACGCATTGCCTGGAAACCCTTGCGCTTACGGTGGTATGGATTCTCACCATACTATGCTGTTACTGCCGCCAGGATCTGCAATAGAAACCGGTCCACAGGACGTTACCGCCCTGCTTCGACCCAATCACTACGCCAACCTACCACGAAACATCCATTGATGTTTATCTAAAGTATCGGTACTTTGCTTTAGCCCCGTCCGTTTTTGAGGCATCCCCCCTCGGCAGGTAAGTTGTTACACACTTTTTAAAGGATAGCTGCTTCTGAGCTTACCTCCCTGCTGTCTTGGCGAGAACACGCTCTTTAGCTTGACACTTAGCAAAAATTTGGGGACCTTAACTTCAGTCTGGGTTAAACCCCTTTCGGTCATGAGCCTTACGCCACATGAACCCGTGTCCTTGCTTCTACGATGTATATCCGTTCGGAGTTTGAATGAGCGGTGAGGGATTTCTCCCCCGCGCCGCTCTATCAGTGCTCTACCGGAAACACTATCTCCACAAAGCACGCCCTGCGAGACGCTTCGGTTGGAACTAGCGAGCGCCAGTCTAGATTGGTTTTTGACCCCTATTCCCAGGTCACAACAACGATTTGCACGTCAGAACGTCTTAAGACCTCCAGCGGGCTTTCGCCCGCCTTCATCTAGCCCAGGAATAGATCGACTGGCTTCTAGCCTAGCCGCCATGACTCTACGCACTTTCACACGCTTCTCCTCACAATGCTGCGAGAACTCGGTTTCCCTTCGCCTACATCTTTAAAGATTTAAGCTTGCCATGACAGTTAGCTCCCTGGCCCGTGTTTCGAGACGGAACGCATGACACTGATGACTTGAACATCAAATCTTCAACTCTATTGCTAGAATCTCCAAAATGAAAAAATCACCTTCCATGCCATGCACGTCTGTAAGTAATAGGTTTCATGCACTTTTCGCCCCCCTTCCGGGGTACTTTTCAGCTTTCCCTCACGGTACTAGTCCACTATCGGTCTTGAGAGATATTTAGCCTCAGATGCTACTTTCACCTGTATTCATTGCCCACTACCAAGGACAACTACTCGGGTATGAATAGGACTCTTCCCATTTCGCTTACGGGGATATCACCCTCTATGTCAGTACTTTTCAGAACATTTCAGCTGTGTTTCAAGATTCCATATTATCATACCAAAACACCACATCTCCCGAAGGATTCAGTTTGGGCTATTTCCTTTTCGATCGCCTCTACTTGGGAAATCTCAATTGATTTCTTTTCCACGTGGTACTAAGATGCTTCAATTCCCACGGTTCGACTTCCAATACTAGTGTACTGGAATACACAAAAGTGTAAGATTCTCATTCGGACATCTCGGGATCATAGGATGCGTGCGCCTACCCCGAGCTTATCGCAGCTTGCCACGTCCTTCATCTCTCCTCAAGCCTAGCAATCCACCTATTACCGTCTTTACACCGGCAAATTCAGCCACATATTACACGACTATGCACGACGATCATTGCAGGTCTCCTGGCAGAGACCCACTACATCCTTCATACATCACTTTTGGTGATGCATTGCATCGATGATTTGATGTGAAGATTAGTGCATCCGTACACTTTCCTTATCTAAGGAGGTGATCCGACCGCAGGTTCCCCTACGGTCACCTTGTTACGACTTTTCCCTTGTCACGAACCTCAAGTTCGATAACGCCAATCAGACGTCACCTCGCTAAAAGCTCACTTCAATGAAACGACGGGCGGTGTGTGCAAGGAGCAGGGACGTATTCACCGCGCGATAATGACACGCAGTTACTAGGGATTCCATATTCGTGAGGGCGAGTTGCAGCCCTCAGTCATAACTGTGGTAACGTTTGAGGATTACCTCATCCTTTCGGATTCGAAACCCATTGTCGTTACCATTGCAGCCCGCGTGTGGCCCCAGAGTTTCGGGGCATACTGACCTGCCGTGGCCCCTTCCTTCCTCCGTATTAACTACGGCGGTCCCGCTAATTCGCCCCACTACTCCTGAGAGTAATGGTGGCAACTAGAGGCAGGGATCTCGCTCGTTACCTGACTTAACAGGACATCTCACGGCACGAGCTGGCGACGGCCATGCACCACCTCTCAGCTTGTCTGGTAAAGTCTTCAGCTTGACCTTCATTCTGCTGTCTCTCCGGGTAAGATTTCTGGCGTTGACTCCAATTGAACCGCAGGCTTCACCCCTTGTGGTGCTCCCCCGCCAATTCCTTTAAGTTTCATACTTGCGTACGTACTTCCCAGGCGGCAAACTTAACGGCTTCCCTGCAGCACTGCATTGGCCACAAGCCAATGCATCACTGAGTTTGCATAGTTTACAGCTGGGACTACCCGGGTATCTAATCCGGTTTGCTCCCCCAGCTTTCATCCCTCACCGTCGGACGTGTTCTGGTAGACCGCCTTCGCCACAGGTGGTCATCAATAGATCAAAGGATTTTACCCCTTCCTACCGAGTACCGTCTACCTCTCCCACTCCCTAGCTCTGCAGTATTCCCGGCAGCCTGTACGTTGAGCGTACAGATTTAACCGAAAACTTACAGAGCCGGCTACGGATGCTTTAGGCCCAATAATCATCCTGACCACTTGAGGTGCTGGTTTTACCGCGGCGGCTGACACCAGAACTTGCCCACCCCTTATTCAACAGTGTTTCTAGGACTGTCAAAAGGTTCGTTTAGCACAAACCACTCGGATTAACCTTGTCGTGCTTTCGCACATTGCAAAGTTTTCTCGCCTGCTGCGCCCCATAGGGCCTGGGTCCGTGTCTCAGTACCCATCTCCGGGCTACTCCTCTCAGAGCCCGTACCTGTAATAGTCTTGGTGGGCCATTACCTCACCAACAAACTGATAGGCCGCAGTCCCATCCTACGGCGATAAATCATTTGGAACACAAACCATTCCAGGTATAGTGTTCTATCGGGCATTATACTCAGTTTCCCGAGGTTATTCCCGTCCATAGGGTAGGTTGACTACGCGTTACTGAGCCGTCTGCCTTGTATTACTACAATGACTCGCATGGCTTAGTATCAATCCGATAGCAGTCAGGTCCGGCAGGATCAACCGGATTCTGAATTTTTGATTTTTGATTATTGAAGTACATTTGTACTTTAATTGGAATTGACGGATGCACATAATCTTCACATCTCAGATATTGATCACTTGATCAAAGTCCTCATTTTTGTATGCGTAACTGGAGGCCCACGAATCACAAAATGGTATATTACCATACTTCATCGCAAGCGCCGCCTATTGCGTTACGTATGCAAAAGCATCACATGCCAGAATCCATATAAACCATGCGAGAAATTATGCCTGATCGACCCTATTTCTTGTAAAAATTACAATGTTACAACTATGCAGAACTATGCAGTTTTGGAAAAATTGAGCCTGATAACTATGCCAAACTATGCCATTTTCAATGTTAAAATGATAGAAGGAATTTTGTGAATTTGCTTTTGGATTACATCAAAGAATACAAAAAGAAAACAAAGACATCAGCAAAACTATTTTCAAAATCAGCTAAACTGCATGTCAATGGTGTTTCTCATAACATAAGATTTTATGAACCATATCCATTTGTTGTAAAAAAATCTGCAGGAAAAAATTTGGTAGATGTTGACTCTAACAAGTATACTGATTACTGGATGGGTCATTGGGCTTTGATTTTGGGACATGGTCCAAATAGTGTGAAAAAGAATCTGCAAAAACAAATTGAGAAAAGCTGGATGTATGGAACGGTAAATGAGCAGACGATTCAACTTTCAGAATTAATTTCAAAGGCAGTTCCAGTAGCAGAAAAAATTCGTTATGTTACATCTGGAACTGAAGCTACAATGTATGCAGTAAGATTGGCCCGTTCAGTTTCAGGCAGAAAAGTGATTGCCAAGATAGATGGAGGATGGCACGGATATACATCGGATTTACTAAAGTCAGTAAATTGGCCATTTTCAGAATCTGAAAGTTCCGGAGTTGTAAATGAAGAACAGATTGTTTCAATTCCTTACAATGATTTAGAAAAGTCATTATCCATTTTGAAAAAATATTCCAAGGACTTGGCAGGAGTAATCATTGAACCAGTATTAGGTGGAGGGGGATGCATTCCAGCGGATTCAGAATACTTGAAAGGAGTTCAGGAATTTTGTAAGAAGAATAATTCATTGTTTATCCTAGATGAGATAGTTACTGGATTTCGATTCAGGTTTGGATGTCTATACCCTACAATGAAACTTGATCCAGACATTGTTACTTTGGGAAAAATTGTTGGAGGAGGATTATCAATTGGTGTGATGTGTGGCAAAAAGGAAATCATGGAAGCAGCAGACACTACAGGAAAGAAAAAATCAGAGAGAAGTTATGTTGGAGGAGGTACGTTTTCAGCCAATCCAGCCTCAATGGTGGCAGGATATTCAACTCTAGATTATCTAAAATCAAAAAAGACAGTTTATTCAAAAATCAATGATTTGGGCAAATTTGCCAGAAAAGAGATTGGCAAGGCTTTTGATGGCAAAGTAGCAGTTACTGGAAAAGGCTCTCTGTTTATGACTCACTTTTTACAAAACGGCATATCAGAGATTAGAAACTCTGCAGATGCCGCAAAATGTAATGGAGGGCTATTGGCAAAATATCATTTCAAAATGATTGCCCATGATGGAATCTTCTTTTTGCCAGGCAAACTAGGGGCAATATCAAATGCACATTCTAAAGAAGATATCAAGAAGATTGTAAAGGCATCAGAAGAATTTACTTGTTAGAGTCATTTGGAAAAAATTCTGATTTCCAAGATTTGAGTTTTGCAAAAATATCCATGTATTCAGAGGATTTTACGGTAATGTGGACATGGGTATACAACTCTCCAAACTGAGACTCAAATATCATCCTGCATTCATCCTTGAAAAAAGGAACAGATATGCCAATCTTTTTGAGATGAGAAAATTCAAAATCCTGGATTATAATTGACTTGCCAGAAACTGTAATTTTCTTTGGTTCAGCATTTTTGGAGACAGTCTCATCGAGTTTCTGTTTTACAGAATCATCCCACAGTGGAGTGTCATGAGGCCATCTGTGTACAAAGACTTTTTCAGCTAGAAAAGAAACTTCAGACAATATCAGAATTAATTTGCATGTTTTTATAAAATAACTGATCTCAAAAACCATGGAAAAGAAAAAAGAGGAAAAAGAGGCCTATGCCACAGAGGACCCAACTAAAGCAGATGCAAAATCTCAAGAAGACTTGGCAAGAGAGGCAATCAAGAAATTCAAATCATTGAATAATTAGCAAGATTTGATTATAGAATAAAGGTTGTAGAAAATTATGGGATTGTTTGGAAAAAAAGAAGACCCTGAAGATTTGATGTACGAGGGTGTGGGCATGATGGAAAAGAATCAGCCAAAGGCAGCCATTTCATTTTTCAACAAGGTCCTAAAACAAGAGCCAGAAAATACAGAGGCATTACTTCAAAAGGGGTTGGCATTAAACTTGATAAAAAAATACCAAGATGCAATTACTTGTTTTGATAAATTAATAGAAATTGATCCTAAAGATGCCCAAGCCCTAAACAACAGAGGAATATCCATGGCAGAGACAGGCAACATCCAGGGGGCTGCAGAATATTATGACAGGGCAATTGAGGCAGATTCCAAATATGCATCAGCTTATTTCAACAAAGGCGTACTACTAGACAAACTCCAAGAACATGAAGAGGCATTAACAGTTTTAGAAAAAGCAATAACAATTGATCCAAGAAAGCCAAATGCCATGATCTACAAGGGAATAGTTCTAGGTAAACTCAAAAGAAACGAAGAGGCATTGAATTGCTTTTCAAATGTTTGCAAAAAATATCCAAACAATTTGGATGCATTTTTCCAAAAAGGAGTTCAGCTAGCTGAATTAGACCAACATAAAAAAGCACTAGATGTGTTTGATGAACTCTTAAAAAAATACAAAGACAACGTGAATGTGATTTATGCAAAATCACGCAGTATGGCAGCACTTGAAAAGTATCCTGAATCACTAGAATTACTAAAACAAGCAGTATCCAAAAGTCCCAAAGTTATTCGAGCATGGGCAAAAGAAGAGCCAATTTTCACAAAATTGCACAGTAATGATGAATTTAGAAAGATTGTAAAACTATAGAATCTTTTTTCGTACTGCATCGATTCGGATTATTTCGACCTTCTTTTTTGGACCAATTAGTCGGCCCTCAAAAATCGGTACATAGAGTTCGGTGATTTCACGCAATACAAATTCTTCAGATAGTTCTCTCACATCGGTCTCAAGAGGTTTTTTCAATTGAGACTGAAGTTTCTCTAATGCAGCATCATATGTTATTTCAGGTCTTTTTACATTTGGTTCATTTTTTTGTAGTAATCGTTTAGGATAATTTTCCACCGTATCAGAATTTACTTTGAATGGGAATTTTATCTCTCTTCCGTGATGATCAAATGCAAGTTCATCTTCTTCTTTAACAAATACGTGTTCTTCCAAGTTTATGTCAATCTTGTTTTTTCCTTTCTTTCCAGTTAACGCCTTTTCAAACCCAGATTTAGAGCGAGTCTGAAATACGCCATCGCCAAGTTCAACTTCTTTTACATTGTAGGGAACAGAGATTGTATGGGTTGCCTTTCGATAATAGTCAGCAACATATTTTCCAGACACTAGTAAAATGCATTCATAGTATAATTTGACGGAGTGGATGTGAACTTGTTCTTTTTTTGGTCTAGACAATAGTGATTTGAATGGGTTTGTCTTCTTTTCTTCTATAATCTCAGTTGCTTCTTCAAGTTCGATGTTTTTTCTAAGAACAACTGTCTTTACATCATAGGACTTGCTCAAAACTATACAAAGTACATGATTCTAGTTATTAAACCAATTCTACTAGGAATTAAATAATAGATTTTAGAAAATAAAGCATGGCAACAAAAAAGAAAGTTGGGTATATTGAACGATTTTTGAAAAAAGCAGACAAGGCAATTGATGATGGAGTAAAAAGGGCTGATGAAGTTCTAGAGGATGCAGTAGAATTTGGAACAATGACTGCAAAACAGGCTGCAAAAGCAAGTAAGGACATACAACTAAGAGCAAAAAAAGAAAGTGAAGCAATACACAAAAAAGGTACCAAAAAGATTGAGGAAGGACTTTCTGCTGCAAAAAATGCAACATCAAACACAGAAGAAGATTTGGCAACACTTGAGAAATTAGGAAAATTACGAAAAGCAGGAGTTCTTACTGAAAAAGAGTTTCAGGCAAAGAAAAAGAAAATTCTGGAAAGAATTTAAAATGAAAAAAACAAACATTCAAGGAAGTAATGATAAAAGAAATGTAAATCCAAATTGGTTTACATCAAAGACATGGATGAAAGTATTATCTGAAAAAATAAAATCAAAAGATCAAGACATCTATCATGTTCATTTTGAAAAAGGTTCTAGAACAAAACTACATGCACATAATGGAAATCAAGTATTAATTGCAACCAAAGGTAAGGGAAGTTTAGAGATTTTTAGAAGATATGGAACAAGTAAAAATAATTTCAAGATAAAAAAGACTCAAAAAATTACTCTTAATGAAGGGGATATTGTTCACATTCCAGCAAAAACATTGCACACTCATGGTTCAACAGATAAGAAAAAGACTTTTTCCCATATTGCAATAAACATATTGCCACGAAAAAATTCTGAATACAAAACAGTTTGGTGGGAGTCAGATTTTAAAACTAAAGCAACAGAAGTCATCTAAAGATGTCACTGAGAAAAAATTCAGAAATAGAATCAATTCAAGGGGCAGAAGGAACAAGCATCAAGCAGTTTTTCCATCCACACAATACGCTTGAAGGAATAGGATACAGTCTTGCTCAATTTACACTAGAACCTGGAAAAGAATCAAAACTTCACATGCTAAAATCATCTGAAATTTACTATATTCTAGAGGGGAAAGCAAACTTGAGAATTGATGATGAAATCATGGAACTACAAAAAGATGATTCAGCATATGTTCCCCCAAACTCTAAACAAAATATCAAGAACATTGGAGAGGAGAATTTAAGGTTCCTATGTATAGTAGAGCCAGCATGGAAAGCAGATGATGAAATCATACTAGAATAGGCAATTCCTACTCAAAGCAATATGAAATTATTTTTAAAATATGCCAAATCTCTAAAAATACAGTGAATACTTACCAGGCTCTCAAAGTACTAGATGTAGATTCCAATTCATCACAAGAAGAGATCAAGGCAGCATTTAGAAAAAAAGCATTAGAGCATCATCCAGATAAGAATAAGAACAAAAATGAGGATTTAGAGTTTAAAAAAATTACAGAGGCATATGAATATCTCAAGAAAAATCATCATCAAAGAAATGATGTGTATCACAATGTACAATCCCAATCAAAACCAAAATCAAACTTCAAAAGAAAACCATGGGGAGCTCCAGATGATGAGACAATTCCAGAACAAGATTGGGGAAAATACACAAAAGAGTTTGAAGAGGGGGATCCTGATTTTTGGAAAGAGTATGAAAAAAATTTCTGGGAAGAGTACAATGCTAGAGTTCGCCCAGATGGAAGAAACGGAGAGTATGAAAAGGCAAAAGAGCCTAAAAAACAGCCCAATCTCTATGTAGATGTGGATAAGAGTCTGTGTATTGGCTGTTGTAGTTGTGAGATAATTGCTCCAGATGTTTTTCAAATTAACAAAGAGAAAATGATGAATCCGAAATCTTCAGTGATTGATCCAAAAGGTGCAGGAGTAAACAAGATTATGGATGCAGCAATGACATGCCCTACAAAGGCAATAATCGTAGAAGATATAGATACAAAAGAAAGAATGTATCCTTACTAGTTAGAGTTTTAATTTATCATAAAGTTCATCTGATTCGGATTCAGATAATTTCAAAGTACCATCAAACATACTGTGTATTGCAGATGCAGAGTCATCTGAAGACCTAGGTACTAAATGCACATGAACATGTGGCACTTCTTGTCCTGCTTCTTTTCCATTATGAACTGCAACCAAGGTTGCACCAGTGATAGAATCAACTTTTGCAATCATCTTATGTACAAGAGAAAACAGATCAGTGTTTTCTTCATCAGACATTTCTTGAATTTTCTGATGATGGTTCTTTGGAATTACTAAAACATGTCCTTTTGCCAAAGGAAAGGCATCATGAAATGATATTGATGAAGAGGTTTCTCCAAGAATTTTACAAGGAATTTCTTTTGCAATGATTTTACAAAATATACAATCCATGATATTTCATATTTTTTTTAATATTAAATCATTAATCATGGCTCAGTAATCTTTGCCCATGCTAAACCTTCACCATATGTAATAGTCACTACATCACCTGGTTGCAATGTACAATCCTCAATTATTTTTGGAATATTATCACTAGTTTCAACATAGCATTGACCATTATCATTAGTCAAAATTTCTACTTCTTCATTGACATCTTCTCGAATTAAATTCCAGAATGGGAAAACAATTGTAGACAATACTAGTCCTGCAACTATTAAAGCACCACCAAAAATCAATCCACCTTTTTGGCCGGAAGTTAGTTCCATTTTACCAAGTACCGCCATCGCCGGCATTAGGATCTAATTTCTTTGCAGGAACATTTCCATGTGCTTTTTTCATGTGTCTTTTCAGACGTTCAGGATCATGTAATTCAGTACCACAAGTATCACACTTAGTTTTACTATCATTGTCTTTGTTACGGTTAAACAATCCCATATTTTGTTAAAATTTTGAAATACATTATAAAGGATACGTGATTTTTGGTAGAACATGGCAGTAAAAAATATCACAATTTTAGGTTCTGGAGTAATGGGACACGGTATTGCACAGGTATCAGCTACTGCAGGGTATAATGTGGTTCTACGAGATATCGAACAGGGATTTTTAGATAAAGCAATGGAAAAGATCAGATGGAGTTTAGATAAACTAGTTTCAAAAGAAAAAATTTCAAAAGAAGAAGGAGATTCAATTTTTGGTAGAATCACACCAGTTGTAGATTTGAAAGAGGCAGTGAAAGATGCAGAGTTGGTAATAGAAGTAGTTCCAGAAATTATGGATCTAAAGAAAAAGGTCTATGCAGAACTAGATGAAGTAGCAGCACCAGAAGTTATCTTTGCATCAAATACCAGTACATTGCCAATTACTGAAATTGCAAATACAACATCAAGACCAGACAAATTCATTGGAATTCATTTCTTTAATCCTCCGCAACTGATGAAATTAGTAGAAGTAATTCCAGGGGAGAAAACATCGCAAGAAATTACAGATTTAACTAAAGATTATGTCAAGTCAGTTAACAAACAAGCTGTATTATGTAGAAAAGATGTTCCAGGATTTATCATAAACAGGTTATTCATTCCAATGGTTCATGAAGCATGTTATGCAAAAGATAGAACAGGTGCAACTCTTGAAGAGATTGATTCAGCAGTAAAATTCAATCTAGGATTTCCAATGGGAATCTTTGAGTTAGCAGACTTTACAGGAATGGATGTGATTCACAAAGCAACAGTTGAGATGCATTTGAGAGACAAAAAAGTAATCAACCCACATCCAACAGTTGAGAAAATGTTTGATGAAAAGAAACTAGGACAAAAATCAGGGGAAGGATACTACAAGTATTCAGATGACAAATATGAAAGAGTTGAACTTTCTCAAGAGCTTGCTCAGAAATTTAATCCCATTCAACTAGTAGCAAATATTCTAAACAATGCAGCATGGCTTGTAACTAATGGTGCAAGCGACATAGAAGAAATTGAAAAAGCCGCTCAGTTAGGGTTAGGATTGAAAAAACCGCTATTTGAAACAGCAAAAGAAATTGGCATTAAAAATATTGTAGATGAGTTAAACAAACTTGCCGAAGAACATGGAGAGTTTTACAAACCAGACCCACTGCTCACATCAATGCAGTGAATCAATTAATTCCCAAATGTTCTTTGATTTTAGTAACATCTTCTCCAATCATAGATATCTGACTACTTAATGCCCAAACAGAGTTTCTTGATTGGATATTTTGATTATTCAAATATTTTACCAAGGTCATAGTAAATTCAGAGTTGTTTGTTTTCTCTAAATAAGAAATGATTTCATCAATCATTTGAGGAGGCAATCCTTTATCCAATTTATCAATAAGTTGTTTGCATTCTTCATCATCTTGAATTGCCATGAATTGTATACACACTTTTGATTAAAGAAGATTATGCAGAGATTAGTTCTATTATTTTTGTAACTGCTTCTTGAGCATTATCTACACCAACAATTTTTACATTTTCTCTATGATCCAAATATCCATCAATATATTGTTCCACTGAACCGTTGAGATTTCTAATTGCAACCATTGGTTTTTTTGACATGTATGATGCACAAACCTCAGATAATGTGCCAGAACCACCACCAACAATTATGACACCATCAGCACTCAGTGCATTAAGAAAATCACGAGTAAATCCCATTCCAGTAGGAATTACAATATCACAGTACTCATTAGCCTCAGAAGCATCATCTTGAGGAATTATTCCAACAGTTAACCCATCTGTATCTTTTGCACCACGAGATGCAGCAGTCATTATTCCACCCAATCCACCAGTAATCAACACAGAGTCAGATTTTGCAATTTCTACACCGATATCATATGCAATTTTCTCATGTTCTGGAGTACAACCATTAGTGTTATTTCCAATTACCAGGATCTGACGTTTCTTTACCATGTTAAATATTTAGAAACAGGTTTGAAATATCTTCCGAGAGAAAAGGATATTAGTAAAAAATACGGTTGTTATTACATGGAAAGACGTTCAATGCCAGTATGTTTTACTGAAAAACAATACAAAATGATCGAAGAATATGCCAAGAGAAACGGTATGCTCAATGCAAGCCAAGCTCTTGAAAAAATCCTAAGCGAATAAACGCTTTTTTGTTATTTTTATTTTGTTTACATTTATAGAATAAGCTATACTAGGTAGATTTGTAATGGGATTATTTAGCAGAAAACCATCATTTTGTACTATTTGTGATAAAGAACTAACCCACAAACACAAACCAAAAAGAGAATGGAACATCAAAGGTCCACTTTGCGGAGAGTGTCATTTTGAAAAACAAAAAGAGTACTATGAAGGCAAGGTAAGGCAACCATGTGTAGAATGTGGTAAAACTCAAAAAATTACAGATTTGTGGGAACCACGATGGCAATGGGATATGGAAGGACTTCTTTGCAAACCATGTTTTGATAAAAAAGAAGAATCACATGGAAAAAAGAAAAATTTTTGTTCATTGTGTGGTGGAAAGATGGGATTGATTAGATATAATCCAAAAGGAAAATGGAAGATTGATGGTCAACTATGCAGAAAGTGCTGGGATGAAAAAAAGGCAGAGTTAGGATAGTAGTTGGGATTTTTTAAAAAAATCAAATGCGATATTTGTGATAATAAATTTTCAAAACAAGAAGAATTGATGAATCACAAACAGATTGTTCATGGAAAGGATTTGCAATATGATTGCAAAGAGTGTAACAAATTTTTTTCAAATATGGAAGACATGAGAACTCATCTACAAAGAGAACACAGTTACAAAAAAGACAGATAACTAAATTGCTTTGACGGTCTTAACTACTGGAGGTCTAACTTTGGTAAATACTCTGAATCCACAAATACATTTGATTTCAGGTAAACGAGATAATTCAGTGTTTGAAACCATAGTTCCACATCTAAGGCAAGAATAGTTTACATCAAATGTTTCAACAGGTGTTTCTTCTACTTCATCAAAATTTTCTTCAGCCATGTTTATCATCAAAATTTCTATAATTTAGAGATTATGTTAATGAAAGTTCAATGTAGACGTCATCAGGGATTTTTAGTCTCATTAATTGCCTTATTGCTTTGTCGTCAGCGTTGATGTTGATAATTCTTCTATGCATCTTCATCTCCCATTTCTCATAAGTTTCAGTTCCGTTGCCACAAGGAGATTTTCTAGTAGCAACGTGTAATCTTTTAACAGGAAGTGGGGTTGGACCCTTTACCTTAACACCGGTTTTTTTACCGATACCCATGATTTCCCCACATACTCCATCTAACTTTGGTAGACTGGTTGATGTGAGTTTTACACGGGCGGTTTGGGTCATAAAAAATCCGCCTATGGTTTGTACTCTTCGGTAATTTCCTTAACGATTCCTGCTGCGATAGTAGCACCCATATCTCTAAGGGCGAATCTACCCATCTCAGGGAATTCTTGGAAAGTTTCGATACATGTTGGTCTCACCGGTCTGATTTTTACAATTGCAGAGTCACCAACTTTGAGGAATTTTGGATTTTCTTCCTCAACTGCACCAGATGCTGGGTTGATCTTTTGTAAGAACTCAGTAACTGTTGCTGCAACTTGTGCAGTGTGTGCGTGCATAACTGGTGTGTAACCAGGTGCGATTGCTGTTGGGTGGTGAATTACAATAATTTGTGCTTTGAATTCTTTTGCAACATTTGGTGGGTTGTCAGGACTTCCGAGAACATCTCCTCTCTTGATGTCTTTCTTCTCAACACCTCTAAGGTTGAAACCAATGTTATCACCTGCTTCTGCAGATGGCATCTCTGTGTGGTGAGTTTCAATAGATTTGATTTCACCAGGAGCACCTGAAGGCATTACGACGATTTTGTCTCCTGCTTTCATAACTCCGGTCTCAACTCTACCTACTGGAACGGTACCTACACCAGTGATGGTATAAACATCTTGGATTGGAACACGTAGTGGTTTACCGATTGGTTTTTCAGATACTGTAAAGTCATCAAATGCTTCAAGTAGTGTTTTACCAGAGTACCATGACATGTTTTCGGATTTTTTAACCAAGTTGTCACCTTTCCATCCAGAAACTGGAATGAATGGTACATTTTCTAGTTTGTAACCTACAGATTTTACTAATTTTTCACCTTTTTCTTTGGCTACTTTGAATGCTTCTTCAGAATAGTTGCTATCATCCATTTTGTTGATTGCAACGATTAGTTGGTTTACACCTAAAGTCTTAAGCAAGAATGCGTGTTCTCTTGCTTGACCACCTGCAGCAATTGCAGTATCGGTTTCACCTTCTTTAGCTGAAAGTACTAAGACTGCTGCGTCGGCTTCAGAAGCACCAGTAATCATGTTTTTAATAAAGTCCCTGTGACCAGGAGCGTCAATCAAAGTAAAGAAGTACTTTGGGGACTCGAATTTTTGGAATGCAAGATCGATTGTAATACCTCTCTCTCTTTCATCCTTAATGTTATCCATTACCCAAGCATACTTGAAAGTATCACCTTTTCCGGTCTTCTCGGATTCGGATGCATGGGATGCAATTGTTCTTTCATCTACAACGCCAAGATCCATCAAGAAATGACCCATAGTTGTTGATTTTCCATTATCAATATGACCTGTAACAATCAGGTTCAAGTGTGGTTTATCTGCCATGTACAGTGCGTGTCTGAGGGCATTTATTACTGTTATGAATTTTTGAAGAAAAATTCAAAATTTTTCAATTAATTTCAGATCAGAAGACTTTGCTAAAAGCACATAAATCAAAGGGGCAAAAATGGAAAATATGAAAATTACAGTTTCAGTTATCAAAGCCGATGTCGGCGGTGTCGGAGGACATACAAAACCTAGTGACGGATTATTAGACGCAATTAGAAATACCGTTAAAAATTCAGCAGATTTGCTTATCGATTATTACATTGGATATTGTGGTGATGACACCCATATCGTAATGTCTCACACTCATGGTGTAGACAATCAACAAATTCACAAACTAGCATGGGATGCATTCATGGCAGGAACTCAAGTTGCAAAAGAAGAGGGATTGTATGGTGCAGGACAAGACTTGCTCAAAGACTCTTTCTCTGGAAACGTAAAAGGAATGGGTCCAGGAGTTGCAGAAATGGAATTTGAAGAAAGACCAAATGAAGCATTTACAGTATTTGCAGCTGACAAAACAGAACCAGGTGCATTCAACTATCCAATTTACAGAATGTTTGTAGATGCACTAAGTAACACAGGATTAATTGTAAACAAGAATCTTGCAGACGGGGTTAAAATTAATATCATGGATGTTGAAAAGGCTCAGATTGCAGAGTTGCAATTATGGGAAGATAAACCAACAATTGAAGCAGCATTAATGTATCCAGGTAGATACGTTGTAGATTCAGTTACAACAAAAGATGGAGAACCAATTCTTGCCGCATCAACTGATAGATTACACAATATTGCAGGAACATATGTTGGAAAAGACGATCCAATTTGTGTTGTCAGAACACAAAAGAAATTCCCTGCAACTGAAGAAGTAGGAAGTGTGTTTAACAATCCACATTTTGTTGCAGGAAACACAAGAGGAAGTCATAATATGCCATTAATGCCTGTAAAACTAAACTCTGCAGCTACAATCAACTTTTGTATTCCAATCGTTGAGGCACTTGTATTTAGTATGCATAACGGAAAGTTTACAGGACCATTTGATGGATTCTCAACTCCAGATTGGGATCTAATCAGAGAGAGAGCAACAGAGAAAGCCATGGCAATTAGAAGCCAAGGATTTATCCATCCAGCAACACTTGTACCATCAGAACTAGAATATGCTGAAGGTTATAGAGCTAGAATGGATGTTCTTGAAAGTAAGATGAAACCAATGGAAGGAACTGATTCTAGCGGTGACAGAAAAGAGAATTACGAAGATCCAGATTAGTAATTTCAAAAACTGCAAATCATAAGAAATAGTTAAATCAAAACAGGCCGTACATTATTTGACCAAGATGATTTTTCAGAAGATTTTTGATTGGAAAACATACATTTTCACAGCATTAGCAGTAATCTCATTTTCAAATTTCATGGCAGTATTATTTGGCCAGACCATACCAAATGTAGTACTAGACTTTTTCAAAGTTGCAGGAGAATACGTTGTGTTAGGAGCAGTCTTTGTATTTGCTCTTGCATGGTTACTCAAAGCAAAGCCTCACAATCGCCCAAAACAATACTCTGTAGTAGTCTTTGATGTGTATGGAAAAAAGAGCCAGATTGATGGATTGAGAACAGAATTCAAAACACATGATGTGGCATGGAGTTTCATGAAACAATACAAGAAATCATACCCACTATACAATTTTGCGCTTGTATCAGATCTTCCAAAGTCAGACAAACCAACAATTTTCAGATACATCTAGATTCAATTTTTATTCCACAGTACACTAAGTATTAGAATGGAGTTTTCTATCTTAGCTGATTCGTTTAACAAGATGGAATCAACTAGAAAAAGATTAGAACTAACACAGTACTTGGTAGAATTATTTAAAAAAACTCCACAAGAAGTGATTTCAAAGATAGTCTATTTACTTCAAGGAAAACTAAGACCAGACTTTGAAGGAGTGGAGTTGGGAGTTGCAGAAAAACTTGCAATAAGAGCAATCTCAAAATCTTCAGGAATACCAATTAAAAAAATTGAAGAAGAATACAGAAAAGGTGGAGACTTGGGGCATGCAGCCACTACAATTCTAGAGCAAAAAACGCAGACAACATTTCTCGTAGAAGACATTACAGTTGAACGAGTCTATGAGACATTATTCAAGATTGCAAAGTTAGAGGGCAATAGATCACAAGACATGAAGATGAAATACATTTCAAGCTTACTTAATGATGCAAGTCCGTTAGAGGCAAGCTTTATTCTAAAAATATTGTTAGGTACACTAAGACTAGGAATTGCAGAAAATACTGTAATGGATGCATTAGCATTAGCATTTTCAGGCAACAAAGAAAATAGAAAAATTTTGGAGCATGCATACAATGTTTCTAGTGATTTGGGAAAAGTTGCAGAAGTTTTAGCAACTGAAGGATTAGCAGAAGTTGAAAAATTCAAAATAATTTTGTTTAATCCAATCAGACCAATGCTTGCAGACAGAGTAAAGAGCGAACAAGAAGCAATTGAAAAAATGGGGAATGAATTTGCAGCTGAATACAAATTAGATGGAGAAAGAGTACAACTACACATAGAAGGAGACAAAGTAGTTTTATTTTCAAGAAGTTTAGAAAATATTTCAAGTTATTATCCAGATATTATAGAAAAAATTCCAAAAACAATTCAAGCAGAAAATATTGTACTAGAGGCAGAAGCAGTAGCAATCAATGAAAACACAGGAGAGTTTTTGCCATTTCAAGAATTAATGCATAGAAGAAGAAAATACAAAATAGAAAAAGCAGTTACACAATATCCCATAACGGTAAATCTCTTTGATATCTTGTATTGTAATGGAAAGAGTTGTCTTGAATTAGACTATAAAGAAAGAAGAGAAAAAATGGAAAAAGTGGTAAAAGAAGATGATTTTGTAAAGCACATTCCCATGGCCATTGTCAAAAATGAAAATGATATTGAAGACTTTTTTGAAAACAGCATCAATGCAGGAAGTGAAGGACTAATGCTAAAGACGCTTGTTAGTCCATATCAAGCAGGTTCAAGAGGAAGTCACTGGTTAAAACTGAAAAGAGAATATCAAAATGAACTTGGAGATAGTTTAGATCTTGTTGTGATAGGAGGATTCTTTGGGAAAGGAAGACGGACAGGAAACTATGGAACTTTATTGTTAGCAACATACGAAGAAGATGAAGATACATTCACCAGCATTTGTAAAGTTGGAACAGGTTTTTCAGATGAAGATTTAGATCAATTATATCAAATTCTAAATCCCAAAGTAACAATCAAGAAAAATCCGCGTATTAATAGTGAAATGGAAGCAGATGTTTGGTTTGAACCAGAATTAGTAATAGAGGTGGTTGCATCAGAGATTACACTTAGTCCAATTCACAAAGCAGCTAGAGACAAAATTAGAAAGGGAGCAGGACTTGCATTGAGATTTCCAAAATTTACAGGAAAGATGAGAGTTGAAAAAATGGCAGAAGATGCATCTACTAATGAAGAAGTGATCACATTATACCAAGGTCAGAAAAAAGTGGCACATGACAAAAGTCTCATGTAATCATGCTCAAAAGATATCAAAAATCATAGAGGATTTAAATTACCATTGGATTTGGTAGTTTTTGTTATGTATAGCGGAGAGCTTGAAGTTCAAGCAAAAAGAAAGGCTATAGCAGTTTTACAAGACGAAATCAATAGAATTCTAAATGCATCTAGAGAACTGGCAACACTTCCAGAACTAATGATGAAAAAAGACAAGACAGGAATCAAAAACACATTAGAACAAATTTCTACAATTGAAGAAGAAGTAGAAAATCTAAGAAGAAAAATTACACGCGAAGTAGCAGATGTTGGAGGTTTAATCATGAACAGAGAAAATCTCCTAAACACAGCATATACAATGGATGAGATTGCAGGTTACATCACTGGAATTTCATTCAAACTATCAAATGTAAAACCAACTACTCTGAAAAGTGCAAAACTAGACAAAGACTTGACAAAACTAATCGAATTAGTTGTAGATGAAGTCTACAAACTAAATGAAATCATTAGAAGTCTTAACACAAACACTGCAAGCGCAATTGAGTTAGCACAAGAAACACAAACAATTGAAAGAGAAATAGACATCAAATACAGACAAGCAACAATAAAGCTTCTAACAGAAGTAACAAACACCAAAGAATTAATGTTAATGAAAGACGTGATTGAGGGAATTGAAGAAATGGCAGACAAATGCCAGAGAGTATCAGATTCTTTCATTTTGTTAGCATTGAGCCTATAAGCAAATCACATCTACATTTTTACTTTATTTTCTATTTTCATAAGCATCATTAATCTAATGAATTCATATACACTAGAAGTTTTGAAAAATTATGAAAGGAGAATTAATTGAAAACAGAGTGATTGTTTGGAATATTGAAGATTCTCGAAAGCTGTTTGGTGGCGGATATTATGGGAAACCCATAGGCATTCCAAAACCAAAAATCGAAGAGATTGATGCTCCTCTTGTTTTAGATTTAATTGAATCGTTATACTTACTAGAAAATAAAAAAATATCAATTTCAAAATCAAAACATAAAGTTACAGTAGAACAAATGATAGATATTTGTAAAAATGAACATCATGATTTTGATAAAAAATATTTAGTGTACAAGAACTTTAGAGATAAAGGATACATCATTAATCCAGGAATAAAGTTTGGTTGTGATTTTGCAGTTTATGAGAAAGGTCCAGGAATAGACCACGCACCATTTTTGATTCAAGTGTACAATAGAAGTGAACCAATAACGTCAACAGGAATTGTACTTGCAGGTAGACTTGCAACGTCAGTGAAAAAACAATTCATCTTAGCAATTCCCAAAGGTAAAGACAATGTAGATTTTTTGGCTTTAGATTGGTGGAAAGCCTAAACTGACAAAACAAATCAAAAAAGAGCTTTCTCCATACTTTAGAAATCATCTTACAGGTTTGTCAGATACTAGAAAAGATAATTGTGCCACTTGTTCACCACGATATTCAGTAATTATTTCGTAGGTTCCTTCCATCCAGTGTTTGTTAAGAACTACAGGCATGGAATAAAATCCATCACTATTTACAATAGCAGTCATGTGTTTTGTGATTTTATCTGGATGAATAATTATGATTTTAACAGTATTTGATGTAGATAGTTCTTGAATATGTCCAGAGATATTCATGTGGAGATCCCTTGACGAAGTAACATACACATCATTATTTTCAATTATTAACGAGCCCCCAGAGGTAGATTTTACAAGTAATGTTGGTTGTGATTCATCAAAACTAGTCTCTGGTTTTTCAAAATCTGCACCATATACAATGACAGAGCCATTAGCCCAAGGATGAAGTGCACAATAATAATCATAGATTCCTTTGTAAGGAAATTCATGTTGTACTGTTTGACCAGGAAACAAAATGTATCCAAATCTATTATCATTATTATTAACAGAACCACTAGTTACAGTGTGTGTAAAAGAATCGGTGTTAAACCAAGTTATAATTCCCCCTTCTAAGATTTTTGCATCGGAGGGAGTAAAACATGAATCATCCATTTTACATGTGGGATTTGATGTACCATGAGTAATTTCAACTTCTTCAGTAAGATTAACCTCATCAACATGATCAGTATTTGATTGAGGATTAGAGATTTCCCAAATATCATCAACTTGAACAAATGAAGGGATTCTAGATTCATGCCAGGATTGCAGTAGAATATTAGATGAAGTCATAGGCTTTTGAAACATCAAATCAAGATTAATCCATAACCATTCATCTTCATAAGAAGGATATACTTCAACATACTTGAAAATATCATTAGGATCTATAACATCAAGAGGTTTTCCTTTATCAAAAATAATTTCAACGTCACTGTTTTCTACAGTTGTAGAGGATGTAGAATAAGTGTATAATGAAAGATGTTCAATTTTTGAACTTGAAAGCATATCCCATAAACGAATTTGAAGTTGAACTGGTTGATTTGTTTCTGCAAAGAATTTAGGAGCTAGTGTTTTTTTAGAAAAATCATGATATAGTCCTAATTTTTTATACGCTCCCATTTCTTTGTAATTCTTAAAATCAGTTTCATCTGAAAATTTACTGTATGGGAAATATTGATCAAATGGGAGATTAAGAGGAGCATCATATTCTTTGGTATCACCATCATCACCAACATGTGTTGTGAATTTGTAAAGACCAATTCCTTGAATTTGTGGAGGAGGTCTAATTTTTGACGTGCCTGTAGAGGTATCAACAGGGGGCAAATAAACACCAGGTAGTAACGTAGTCTCAGTTACAATAGTTGATGAACGACCAATATCAATTGCGTTAATTGCAGCAACTTTGTAACGATATCTTGTATCAGGATCTAAACCTTGATCAGAATATGTTGTGTTTGTATTGCCAGTATCAGCAATGTAGATTTCCCAAGGGTCTGATGCTTTTTTGCGTTCAATTTGGTATCCTGTTATTGGAGACTCACCATCGTATGGTTCATTCCAAGACAAGTTTATCTGAGTATGGCTAATTGCAGTCGCAGTAAGTCCTGTTACTCTATCGGGTTCTGTTATCTCAGTAGTTGTAGCAGCTTTGGCAGTGGATGCAGTTCCAATCCCAATTGCATTAATTGCAGCAACTTTGTAACGATATCTTGTATCAGGATCTAAACCTTGATCAGAATATGTTGTGTTTGTATTGCCAGTATCAGCAATGTAGATTTCCCAAGGGTCTGATGCTTTTTTGCGTTCAATTTGGTATCCTGTTATTGGAGACTCACCATCGTATGGTTCATTCCAAGACAAGTCAATTTGTGTTGGACTGATTGTAGTGGCCGAGAGTCCTGTTACTCTATTTGGTTCTGTTATTGCAAAAGTTGTAGCAGCTTTGGCAGTGGATGAACGACCAATATCAATTGCGTTAATTGCAGCAACTTTGTAACGATATCTTGTATCAGGATCTAAACCTTGATCAGAATATGTTGTGTTTGTATTGCCAGTATCAGCAATGTAGATTTCCCAAGGGTCTGATGCTTTTTTGCGTTCAATTTGGTATCCTGTTATTGGCAATCCTCCGTCAGAAGGTTCATTCCAAGACAAGTCAATCTGGGTCGTACTGATTGCAGTTGCAGAAAGTCCCCTCACTCTATCGGGTTTAGTTTGAGCAAATGCATCTTCACTTAACATAAATGAAAATAATACAGATAATGAAAGAAATAAAAAAAATATTTTTTTATTCATATTCATAGTGAAAAATGAGCGCATAAAAGGATGAATTTGATTTTTGAATTTGATAATATTATCAAATAGTGTTAAACAGATTTTATGTGACCGGCAATACGATCATAGATATCAAAAAGCTCTTTTGTGATTCCAAATGCCAAATGGTTATCCCATTTACTACGAATTCTAACTGCATTCTCAGTAGGTTCAACATAGATGGTTGCATCTTTTACTGATTGTTGTGCAATCATCTCATTTAATTCAGAATCATGATTTAGTTTTTCAGCAAGAGCACCAGTGCCATTCCAACTTACACTTTCAACAGTTTTTGCTGCAAAATGACCTCTAGTTTTGAGTTGTGTTTTTGCAACAAAGTTACCAACGTTTCTACCAGTGTCTTTTCTAACGATAAAGTGTGCTTGATATCTGTCTAGTGCGCCCCAAGGCATTGGATTTGGATCTTGCATTTTTACCCCTTTTGAATAATTTGAATTACGTCAATGTTAGAGTTCTTGACATCAAGACATCCTCTATTTGTTATCATTCTTGCTGTATGAGCAAAATATCTACTGTAATAATCACCTTGTTCAACATCATCGGTTCCAATCTCTTTGGATTCAGAATCTATACCGATCTCCTTTAACATACTACTAAATTTCTCAGGCCATGTTTGATAGACGAATGTATCTGGCTCTGTATCATGCATCAAAAATCATGAATCATACCCACAAATAAAGATATCAAGAAAAATTTCCTAGAGATCAATCCAATTAAATATCACAAAAGATTTGAGATTTCTATCTATGTTAAAATTCCAAGACAAAGTCGCACTGGTTACAGGAAGCGGAACAGGTATTGGAAAAGCCATCGCAACAAAATTTGTAGAAAATGGTGCAAGTGTGATTATTCTAGGTAGAAGAAAAGAACCACTTCAAGAGGCTGCAACAGAACTTGAAGGAAAAATCCCACAAGGAGTAAATGCAACAGTCAAAATTTTTGCAGGAGTAGATGTTGCAGATGAAACAGCAATGAATGAAATGTTTGACACATTAAAAAATGAAGGAACCAATGTAGATTACATTATTAACAATGCAGGAGTTTCTGGTCCTGTTACATGTTTTGCAAATTCGCCATTAGATGAATTCAAAAGTACTATTGCAATTCATTTGACTGGAACCTTTTGGGGTTCAGTTCAAGCACTAAAAGTAATGAAAGAAGGAGGAAAAATAATTACAATTTCAACATTCTTTACTGAAGAAAAGCCTCTAGAGCAAAGACCATACAGATTTAGAAGTCCATACACAGCATCACAAGGTGCAAAGAACAGACTTGCGGAATGCATGTCATGGGAATTAACGGATAAAGGAATTATATCAATTGCAACAAATCCAGGTCCAGTTCATTCAGATAGAATTTACAAGACAGTATATCCAAAAGCAGCAGCAGAATTTATGAGAGTTAGCGGATTTGAGGACTTAACTCCAGTTCAGGTTGAAGAAGCAAAAGATGATTTACTAGAATGTATCGAAGCAGACGGAATTAACAAAGAGGGAATTGCAAAGACAGCAGAAAAATTAGCAAATGGAAGAGATGTCGCAAAATTAACAGAGACATTTACAAATCTATTAACAAAAATTAAAACTATAGCTGAGAAAGTACAAAACAACACTTCTCACATGATTGCAAATAGAGAATTTTTGTCACAAGCACAAGTATCTGAAACAGTTCTCAACTTGTGTGATGATGAAATTGCAAAGATTATCAACGGCAAAGTGATTCCAGGAGATAGAGTATTTTATGCAGTAAAACCTCACATTGGAACCACAGCACCAGGAGTTCATCAACCAGACTTTACAGGAAAAGCAGTAGTCTTTACCATTGATGGAACAGACAAGACAGATGCAGAAAGAGTTGAATTTTTGGCAAGCCATGTTGAGAAAAATGGCGGTAAAGTTGCATGTTTCATTTCACAATCAACACCTCAAGAAATTCAGGATTCTATTAGTGGAAAATTCCACTCTCATGTAGTAGATATCAAGAATCCTGAGGAAGTAGAAAGATGGTTAAACACTGCCAAGACAAACATTGGAGAAATCCTAGCAGTGGTTCATGTTACAGGTAAACTACCAGAAGTAGGAAATCTAACTGAACTAACCAGAGCAGGCTGGGAAGAATTAGTTGCAAAATTCATATCAACACCAGCAACTGTTGCCCAAAAAGCACTAGAGCAATTTGTCCCAGGAGGAGGAAAAGATCCAAGACTCTACAAAGACAAAACAGGTTCTATCATGATTATTGGTCCAGACTTGCCAGTTGGAAAAAAAGTTTCAGGAACACAAAGAGCACAAGTGGAAGTTTTCAGAGGAGCATTAAGACCATTTACAACAACAGTTAATCAAGAATTAAGTGACGTACTAAAATCTAAAATCAGAATGTTTACTGTATTCCCAGGTTCTGTAACAGGAATAGAGCCAGACAATCAAAAAATTGCGGATGCATTTAATTTCCTAGTATCAGAAAATTCTGCTTCATCATCTGAAGTAACTTTCTGTGTTGACGAATCAAGATAAGAATGAAAAAATTTTCAGAGTTTAGAGTAGGTGATGCATTTCACTCTACATGCAGCATTTCAGAAAAAGAATTAGAAGAATACCTAAATTTTTCAAGAGTTAGAAATGCATTCTTGGAAGACAAACAGAAAGGTGAGCAAATTGTTTCAGGACGAGCAATCTTATCTAGAATGGAAGGAGAATTTACAAGACTAAGTCAGATTTATGGAAATCATATTATTTTTCTTGGAACAGATGGAGATCCAGACTGGAAGAATAGAAACACACGATTTCTCAAACCATTATACACAGATCAAGTTTTGAAATTAAAATTCACAATATCACAAGTAGAAGATATGGACGATGAATTTGGAAAGATAGGAGTAGATTATGAAGGGACAGATAACGAGGGGGAAACAATAGTACTGTCTAAAAGAAACATCTACAGAATCAAAAAAGAGCCTCCAAGATAAAACAAGCTTTGATTCAAATACGATACATGAAAATAATCATATTCGTTTAAATACTCTTAAGGTAAGATCTACTTAAGGTATGAAAATTTTACACATAGATGATAATGCTACTTTCACAGAAGTACTCTCAAAATTATTGGAACTGCATGATCACACATGTGATGTCTCAAATGATGGAAAAGAGGCACTGCAAATGGCTTTGACAAACAAGTATGATGCCATAATTTTAGATTTAGACATGCCAGAATTTACTGGAAATGATTTCATCGATGAGTTAGTAAAGGTAGGAGTCATTTCATCGCAAAATATTATTGTCTTGACAGGGTTATTGCCATCTGAACAAGAAGTACAAGACATGATTAGTAAAGGAGTCAAGATATGTGTTGAGAAACCAATTTCAATTGAAAAACTAAACGACATACTTGTATCATTGACAATCAAACCTTCTACTAGTTAGAGACATGAAATTATTTTACAGAAATGCAATTGTTCTTAGTACATTAAATATTGCAGTAGTACTTATCCTTGCAGGAATAGTTTTTGAAAGCATCAAAAATGACAAAGTAGAAAATATTTTATCTGAAAAACAATTTGAAATAAATTTCAAAGCAGCGGATTTTAGAGATTTGGTTCGTTCAAACATAGAGCAAACAAAACTGCTATCAATTATGCCAGAGATTCAAGGGATTGTAAAGTTTACAGATTATGGCAGTTCGGGAAGCTTTCAATTTGATGAAGGGTTTTGGTCAGAGTTATTAGAAGAAAAATTCACAGAAATTATAAAAAACAATCCAAATATCCATCAAATTCAAATTTTTAGTTTTAACGGAAATGAAATCATACATATTTTTTCAGAGAATAGTGGACTACACGTAGAAGATAGTAATGAACTCAAACATTCAATGAGTAACGATGTGTTACAAAAAGTAACAAAGTTACAAAATAATGAAGTGGAAATATCAAGTATAAAACTTAGTGAAGTAAATAACAAAATCGAAGTTCCTCACAAACCAATTCTCGAGGTAACTACGCCAATTTTTCTTAGTAATGATGAACAATTAGGATATTTGAAAATCACTTATGACATGCAAGATTTTTTGTATGAACTCAGTCAGAGTGCAAGTGGAAAAATGCTAACAATAGACAATAAAGGATATTTCATTGATCATCCCGATAAATCAAAAATATTTGGCGATAAATTAGGCACAGGTATCAATTATTTTTCAGATCAGCCAGAATTGAAGAAAAATTTGGAGATATCAGATAATAAATTCCACTATGATGAAGATGAGCAAGAATATAGGATATGGAACAAGATATCTTATGACAAAAATGATACATCAAATTATTGGGTGGTAGTATCAGTAACTACAGAAGAAGAATTATTTTTGTCAGTTGAGCAATTGAGGTCAGACGTACAACTAGTCATGATTCCCTTTTTGGCAATAACAATAGTTGTCACCATAATAATTTCAAGACACATGTCAAAACCAATCGAAGTTCTAACTGAAAAAATTCTCAAAATAAAAAAAGGGGAGAGTGGAGATTTGATCAATATCAAAGGAAATAATGAGATTTCTCAACTTGGTAATGCATTTAACAAGATGACAAAATCGTTAAGTCAATCACAGCACACATTAAAAGAATACGAGCAGGCAATGAAAAGCAGTCTTGCAGATGCCAAGAAATTTTACAATCAAATAGACCAATCAACTGCAATATCAAAATTTGACATTAATGGAGACTTGACATATGTTAATGAAAAATTCTGCAAGATGACAAAATATACTAAAGAAGAGTTAATGGGACAAAATCAAAAGATTCTAAGATCAGGATATCATGATGAAAAGTTTTATCGTGAAATGTGGAAAACCATTCTATCAGGAAAGATCTGGACAGGGAATTTAAAAAATAAAGCAAAAGACGGTTCATATTTTTGGGAAAAAAAGATCATAATTCCAGATGAAAACTCTGAAAATGAGATTATTGGATTTTTAGCAATTCAAATTGACATACAAGATCTGATGGAAAAAAATTCAAAGGATTGGACATAAGAATTAAAAAATACAAAACAAAAACTTTGATTTCATTTGTTGATTAAAAATTTGTAAGTTCAGAAAATTAAGGAGTAGATTCAGTAGTTCTGATAACAGTGCACACGCCATCAATTAGTTTAGTGCCAGTACCACAGAAACCATACACCTTTTGAGGCTCTCCAGAATCATGAAAATCAACTGCTTGACCTATTGAAGAGTATTGAGAATAATTATCATCAAACCACTTCTGGAATTTTTGATCAATGTTGTAACGTGCAACATAATAGTATGGATCCATTGATTCATCTACAAAATCAGCAGGAATTTGTGGAGGTTTCTCTAATCCGACTGCCTGATAAATTGAATCGTATTCTGAATAATTGTCATCAAACCACTTCTTGTAATTTGGTTCATTGTTGTATCGGTCAACATAGTTTTGAGGGTCTACAGATTCATCCACAAATGAAGCCAGTCCCAATTCACCAGGTTCTGTCTTTACAGGTTCAGATGTTGGCTCGGAGGTTGGTTCAGATATGGGTTCTGAAACAGATGAGTCATTTACTTTAATCTCTATTGTTTGGGAATCAAATAATTCATTTTTCCTAACTTCAACTACAATATTGTATGTCTGACCACCATCAGAAGATGAAGGTGTCCATGCAAATGCACCAGTGTTTGAGATTATTTTTGCACCAGAAGGAGCATTCTTTAGACTAAACACAGGATCTTTGATTGTATTATCAGTTAGTTTAACTGCAAATGACAGCAATTGGCCTTCATTTACTGTCAATTTGCCCATAGGACTGAGTGCAAGACCAGTAATCTTGGCAGTTGCAGATGATTCATTTGAAGGTTCACTAACACCTACAGAGTTTATTGCTGAAACTCTATACGCATATTTTGAATTCTCTACAAGCTCAGAGTGAACATATGTTGTAGAAGAGTTTTGGGTGTCTTCAACTACAGTACTAAAAGAACCATTATCTTTTTTAGATTCAATCTTGTATCCGGTAATTTCAGAATTGCCATCATCAGTAGGAGAGACCCATGTGAGAGTTATAGAAGTGGAAGTTTTGGTAGATGCGGTTAATTTGATAGGTGATGAAGGAACAGTCATATCTACAGATGTTGAAACTAGTGGATCTTCAGTAGTATCAGTAGAATCGGATCTAGGGGTTGCAGAGGCAGTGTTTGATTCCCCTGTTTGACCAAATCCAATATTTGCAGTAACTGCATACGTGTAAGTTTTGTCAGTTGCCAAATTAGAAACAACATATGTCAAAGTCTGTCCATTAGTACTTCCAACATCATCATAAACGCCAGGAGTAAGTACGCGTTTTATGTTGTATCCGCTAATTGATTGTTGGAATGTTTCAGAAGGTGCCATCCATGAAAGTTTTATCTGACTAGGAGAAATTGCAGAGGCAGTTAATGCTACAGGAGTGGTTGTGGATTCTGGTTTAACTGTAGCAATTGATGATGCACTACTAGTTCCCACAGAGTTGATAGAATATACACGGTAACTGTAGGTTTCACTTTCAGATAATCCATCATGAACAAATGAAAATACATTGCTAGATGCATCAGGAGTTATCGCAATATAGTTTTCAGAACCTATCCTATACTCAATCTTGTATCCAGTAATTTCTGGAATGGTTTCATGTTGTTCAGGAGCATCCCAAGTAAGAATAATAGATGTAGGGGAAACAGGAGATGCATCAACATTTACTGGTTTTTCAGGGGTTTGCACGGCAGGTTCAGAGTTTAGATCAAACACTTGAATTCGGTCATTTTTAGAATCTGCAACATATAACAAATCATTAGAATTGTCTAAAGCAATTCCAAGAGGAGAATCAAACTGTCCATCGGCTGTTCCAGTAGAGCCAAACTCATCTACAAAACACACGCCATCAATAATTTCATCGGTACCATCAGGACACGTAGTTCCATCAACAATCTCAAAAATTTGGATTCGGTCATTGTCAGAATCTGAAACATATAACAAATCATTTTCAGAATTTAATGCCAAGCCAGAAGGATCATCAAATTCACCTTCATCATCTCCCGAAGAGCCGAATTCTTTGACATAACATATTCCATCTACTGATTCTATTGTACCATCAGGACACGTAGTTCCATCAACAATCTCAAAAATGACTATTCTATCATTTCCAGAATCTGCAACATATAACAAATCATTAGAATTGTCAATGATCATTTCACTTGGATTTGTAAAATCATCATTTCCGTTAAAAGAGTCAAAATCAAATAGAAAATTTCCAGTAGAGCCAAAAACAGAGATTGAGTCATTTTCAGTGTTTGAAACAAATATTTTTCTTGAAGAATCTTGAATTGTCACACCTTGTGCACCGCCAAGATATTCATCGTCACCACTATCAGATGAACCAAGTTTGAATTGGAATTCTCCATCATCGTCAAATACTTGTACTCGCTCGTTTTCAGAATCTACTACAAAAAATTTACCTAATGCATCCATAGCAATGTAAAGAGGAGTGTTAAACTGTCCATCTCCATCTTCTTCAGCGCCATCAGCATTATCATTACAATCTTGAATTTGTGCTACATTACAGAAAGTACCATATAGAAAATCAGCATCACCATCATCATCAAATACGTTTATTCGATTATTGTTGTTATCTACAACATAAATTTCCCGCCCATTACTTTTCACTATAACATCAGTAGGATTATCCAGTTCATCGTCATCAGAACCAAGAGTTCCAAATTTGAATGAAAATTCCACATCAGCATATGCAGTCGGGATTATTGCAATCATTCCAATCAAAAACAGGCTTAAAACAAGATTTTTTTCCAATTTAATGTCAATTTACGCTGATTTTTAATAAATTAGAAGAAAAAAATCATCGGTCTTTTGATCAATTAGATTAACCCATATTTGTTCATCATTTGTTGTAAGTAAAATACAGGAGAGCCGACTAGTCTCCCCCGCCCTCAGATCATAAGACCTGACGAACAATATACATTACAAAATTTGTATAAAAGCACAAAGAAAATTTTGAGCCTAAAATCCTAACAAAACAGAATTTCCAGTTAAAGAATCAAAGAACAATTTTCCTGCGGCAATCAAGATAACTACTGAAACCAAAATTTGGAGAGATCTTTCTTTGATATCAATAGATAGTCTTGCTCCGACTAGTCCACCAATAAAAGAACCAATTGCAAGTAGGCCAGATTGAAGAAAATCAGGATGGCCCAACAAGCTATGAACAATTACTCCTGATGATGAAGCAAATAGTAGTATCATTTGAGAAGTGGGGGCAGCTTTTTTCATTGTCATACCCATACCAACTACCATCAATGGAACAAACACGATTCCTCCACCTATTCCAAAGAAAGAAGATATGATTCCTGCAAAGAAACTAGCACCTATTGCAAAAATCATCATTTGTAAAGAAATTTTCTTTTCTTTTGATTCGATTTTCTTTCTCAAGAAGATATAAGCAGCAGACGCAATTAATACAAATCCAAACAGTGCCTTGAAAATATCAGAACCTACATCACTAGAAACAATTGCACCTAATATGGTTCCAGGAACAGATAACAATCCGAGCTTCAATCCTAAAGAATATTCAATTCGTTTTTGTTTAGAATAAGACATAGTTGATGCAACAGCATTACTAAGAGCTGCAAAAAGACTATTACTTGCAGCAGCAGTTGGAGGGAATCCTAGAAAAGTCAAAACAGGAACAACAATAACACCTCCACCCAATCCAATCATAGAACCCAACACACCTGCCGCAAATCCTAATGGAATAAGCCATAGTTGATCAATCATATCAATCGCCAATCAAATAATTTTGTTGTATATAATTAGAGGTGCTTTGTAATGATTAATGTCTGCAATACAGAATCATCTTTTGTAGTAATCTCTAAGAGAATTTCAGTGTCGGCCAAATTATCAATTTTTGATTTGATGTTACGCTTGTCGGAGTCATAATAGAAAGTATGAACAGCGTCTAACCATTCAGGAATGGATTCAAACTCAGTAGATTCTTCTTCCCAGCAATCACAAACAAGCGTTTGGATCACAGTCTCAAATATTGCATACGTCATTTCTTTATCAGATTCCAAAGTATTGGTTTCAAGATTGGCAATTGCCATAATCGGGGATGCAGTACTTCCACCAACGTTGATATTTCCGATAGTATCACCATTAGAATTTAAGACAGCAGTAGTGGTACAATATTCTACATTTTTTGGAAGTCCTTTTTCAAAAAATGTACAGTATTGACTAATAGTATGATCAGTTATTGCAGTTGGAGATGAAACAAAAATGTCATGTTCTTTTAGAGATGTTTGGATATCTTCAATATCATAATAAGTAAAACCAGAATTATAAATTGGAGTGGTAAGTGATTCAGTAGATTCTTCAGGAATTAACATTGCATATGATGCAACAGCTGCAATTCCAAGAATAATTGGAATAATAATTAATTTATTCACAAACAACAAATCTGTTATGCAAAGATAAGGTTTTGCAATTCTAAATTGAAATTATTGTTAGAACAGAATCTTTTGTGATGTTGTTTTGTTCAATAAAGCCAGCAGTCACCTCAAGAACATACAATGCTTCATTTTCAGGTACCACACTTTGACATGTAGCAATTTCTAGAGCGGCTTTGCATGGAGGTACATCTTGTTCCATGTGGACCATTTTTCCATTTTCATCAAACCACATCATATCAAGTGAAAATTGCATATTAAGCATCCATAAAGAATACAATCCAGATTCATCAAAGACAAAGATCATGCCTTGATCATAGGGTAATTGATCTTGAAACATCAAACCACGTACTCTTCGAGGCTCATTATCTGCTATCTGTACTTCAAGCGGGACATCATCAACTTTGATCGTACCCCTAGGAAATTCAACTGATTCCAACTTACTTTCTTCAGGAATAGACATCAAGCCTACAACCCCAATAATAACAGCAGCAATAGATATGGGGATTAGTGCCTGAGCCCTAGTAGTCATGTTTTGAATTGAGTACGGCTTTTAAAATACGTTAATTATTTTTGAAGTCGAGGACATTTATACAAATAATTAGAAATTACAATAATTGTCTGAAGATAAAGTATTACCAAAAGATAGTGATTCAGATTACAGCTTACCGGGTCGTTATGAAGAAAGTAATTTTACATATGAACAACCAGCTATATCTTACGAAAACACACCAAGATCTAAAAGTAAAGGTCTTGCAATAGGAGTAATAGCTTTTGCAATCATATCAACAGGGTTTTTTTCATATTATTTTTTAAACCAAAATGAAATTGATTCACAAATTGTACAAAATACATTGAACATTAGTCCTGAACAAATTTTGGCAAATCAATACAATGTTGGAAAGTATGGTAGTGATCATGCACATGCTGCAATACTTGTAGTATTAGATGGAGAACAATTGAATTTTGGATTACCACAATTTCAATTAGCCAGCAAATACATTCATTTTGAAGATCATAATCCATATTTGATTCATAAACATGCAACAGGAGTACCATTAGAAATGCTATTTGTATCAATTGGATTAAAAATAACACAAGAGTGTATTTTTATCGAATATGATTTTTCCAATAAAGTTAATGAGTTTTGTGCAGATGAAAAGAAAATAGTTCATGTTTATCTTAACGGAGAAAAATTCTCATCAGACATATCACAGTATGAAATTCAACATAATGACAGAATACTAATTACATTAGATGAAACATCGATTTCAAAACACTTGAAGTATTTAGATTCATTTGAGATATTTGATGTGCCAAAAAAACCACTAGTTAATTCAGATAAAGATATTCTCATCTAAGAAAACATCTAGTGATTCATTACAGATGTTTTAAAATCACTAATTGATGTAATGGTGTTTTTTGTTTGATGTCCAATATCGTGAATTGTGGCACTGTTGTATTTCTTCTCCAAATATCTACCTGCAACTATCATAGGGCCACCGACTGCACAAGTCACACCAGTAGGTTCTGGAATCCACAACATCAAAAAGCCTATTTTTTGGAGTTTTTTGCCAGGAGCAGGAGCTTTCTGAAGGGCACCTAATGAACGAGCAGTACGACTATCATCCATTTTTGCAACATCAGAGTACAAATTTGCTCTTCGTTTTGCTGATTCGGAGATTTTTCTTATTTTTTCTAGTCGTTCTTTTAGAGGATCTGCCATTCTTATATCAAATATTGGAAAAATTAGTTAAGATTCAAAGATCAACAACGGTTACTTCTGAGTCAACAAAGAGTAACCAAAAATCTCTGAAAAAGACACTCAATTATAGTAGATAAAATTTAGATACAAAGATTACATGAAGACCAAAAATTCCAAAAGACTAGATTCCATAAAAGCAGCACATCAATCAGAAAGAGCTCGCTCTAGTACTAGAATGGAGGATTATTTGGAAATTATTTCAGAATTAGTTGAATTAAAGGGATATGCAACTACTTTAGATATTTCAAGATACATGAATGTAAGCGCACCCAGCGTTACCAAAATGTTACAAAGATTAGATGAAGGAGGATATCTAGAATATGAAAAATATCATGGAATCAATTTAACAAAAAAAGGAATAGAAGTTGCAGATGGAATAAGACAGAAGCATGGAATATTGTTAGAATTTTTTGAGATTTTAGGTATTGGATATGATACTGCAAATCAAGACACAGAAGGAATTGAACATCATCTAAATCCAAAGACAATAAAACAATTAAGAAAATTCATTACATTTTTAAAAGCAAATCCAAAGATTATTGAAAATTTCAAAAATCTTTGAGAAATAATTGAATATCGTTTTGGGATGAAGCTAGTTTCATCAAGGTCCTTGCAACATCAGAGCGTTTTGGAATTTTGATTTGTCCCTTTTTACCAATCCTAGTTGATGTAATGTATTCATCACGAACATAAACGTCTGCATGCATTGAAGTGTACTCTTTACTAACAGTGAGGATTAGAGCTGTTTTTGATTCTGAAAAAGTAAAAGGCAAATCGTTGGAGTCTAAATTATAGTGTTCAGAGTCTTTTTGAACCACATCAACATGTACTTGAAGGGATTTTTCGATTTCATTAATGTTAGAACCTCCTCTACCAATGATTGATGGTATGTATTGTTCATCAACCATCACCTTAACTCTGTTATCAGATAGAATCTCAACTTGTGCTCTAGGATCATACTTTTTGAATGTCTCACGAATTTTCTCTTCAGCTAGTTTTTCAATTCCTACTTTGGTTTTTTTCCCTACAGGAACTATCACATTTTCCTCTCCAAATGTATAGATTTCATGCTCCAACGTATTATCAGCAAAATCACGAATTTCAATAACAGGTCTAGCAAGATCAGACTCAGTCATTCCAGAAGGTACCTTTACCTTTAATTCTAAATCATAGACTTTTTTGATTTGTCCATCTTTAACAAACACGACAGTATCCAAAACATTTGGAATAATTCCAAGCTCAATCTTTCCAATGAATCTTTGAATTGCATCTAAAGGAGAATTTGCATGAACTACTCCCACCATCCCAACTCCAGTCAATCTCAAATCAGCAAAGGTTCTGAAATCTTCGCGTCTCCTTACCTCATCAAAGACAGTATAATCTGGACGAACTAAGAGCAAGATATCAGCAGTATTATCAAAACTCCCATCAAGCTTACTGTATTGAGTAATACCAGGATCAACTTGCAAGTCACGAGGAGATTCGAATGTTTTTACAATCTTTCCCTTGTTATGATAAAAATTTGCTAGTCCTGAAGCCAAAGTACTTTTTCCAGAACCAGGAGCACCTGAAATTACAATTCCTTCTGCCCTATCAGAGAATCGCTCCATTAGTTTTTCAGAGATATCATAATCTTCAAGAGACATTTGGATTATTGGATGAACTATTGTTATCTCAAAAGATTCAGAGAATGGAGGATGAGTAATTGCGATTCGATAGTCTTCATGCTGTACTACTGAAGCACCTGTTTTTGATATTTCAATAGTGCCAGAATCATTTGCATTTGCAATATCTAGAATTTGAGAAGAAATCATTTCCAGATACTCTCGTGAAAGAATATCATCGCTGATTTTTGTAAGTAAAAAGGCACCAGGTTTACCGCGTTTAGCAAGTGGATGTTGGTTTTCTTTTAGATGGACACTCATTGTTTCAGCATCAAAAAACTTTAGAAATTCCAAAGTTTCTTTAGGGATCTCTGTTTTCAAAAATACAGTTTGAATTCCTTCTGCTTGTGCAACTAAATGCTGAACATGATCAGATGTGTAAAGGGTAGCATTGTTTTGTTTTGCCATATCCGCAATTAAAGCATCAATTCTTCCACCTCCGGCAAGTTTAATTTCATCAGAAGACAGATGGGTGCCTTTTTGGATTACTTCTAAACCAAAACTGCCAGAAAGATCTTTTAGTTTACGAATTTTTTCTAACCCCACAAATCCCTGCTCTTTTTTATTTGATGCTTGTGATTGTAATTCGTCTAATACTGCTTGAGGAATGATGATTTGGGAGTTTTTAACAGATCCTTTTTCTATTTGAGATATTAATTGACCATTAATTATAACACTGGTATCAACTACAATTTTTGACATATTACAGATTATCGTTAAGGCGTATACTAATTATCGTTTCCTGAAAATATTACAAGGAGATTTTTGAGGGCTTAAATCAAAATGTTTTTCATTGGCAAAAAATGTCATTTTCATGTATCGTAGCAAATCATCATATTCAAGAAATCATGCTGCTTAAAGAAAATAAGCTCCAAGAACTAAAATCACTCACTCTGTTCAAAAAATGCTAATTTGACAAAATACAGTATGAGCATACATGAAAAAAACAAAGAATTTTACAAAAACTGTACACAATATTTTGAATTCTTGCGTAAAATTGGAAGAACAGACTATGAGTTTGAAGATGAGTACTATTTTACCATGCCTGCAATATCTAACAGTTAGAGACCAGAAGACTTAGGAATACCTCCAAGTTCCATAGCATATGGATACCCAACTAGAAGAATTTGCAGATTATGCCATAAAATATGCAGATGATGCAAAAGTGCAGTATTGTGACATAAGATCTGAAGAACAAGAAAGAGTATCAATACTAATTGAAAATGGAGAAACAGAACACGTTAGAACAATTAATGATTCAGGAATTGGAATAAGATTAGTAAAAGATGGGACATGGAGTTTTTGTTCAATTACAAATCCAGAATCAAAAGAGCAAGTAAGAAAAGCAATTGACAGTTCCATTAAAAATTCAATGCATTATGCAAAAAACAAAAAAGAATCATTTTCACTTTATCCAAATAAAAGCATTCAAAAAAAGATAGACTACCATACAGAACAAAAACCAAACTTAGAGGAATTAATCAAAATAGGCACAATATGTAACAAAATCATTTCAGATACTCCAAAAATTATCAAATCAATAGTAAATCCATGGTATACAAATAACTCAAAATATTTTGCAAACAGTGAAGGCTCAAAAATTTCACAGAATTTTTCAGATGTTGTAATTGATATGGTTGCTATTGCACACGAATCAGGATTAACTCAATCAGTAAACATAACAGAAGGTGGTAGAGGTGGCATAGAACAAATTACTAAAGGAGACAAAGCACAAAACAGCGCACAAGAGATTGCAAAAAAGGCATCGAAATTATTATCAGCAAAACCTGCAAAAGAAGAAAAAGCCACCGTGGTTATGAATCCAGATTTTGTTTCATTACTCACACACGAAATATTGGGTCACCCATCAGAGGCAGACAGAGTTTTAGGAAAAGAGATGGCATGGGCAGGAGGAGCATGGTGGAAAGGAAAAATTGGAGAAAAAATTGGTTCTGAGCATCTAAATGTCTTTGATGATCCTACAATTGAAGAGAGTTTAGGATGGTATCTTTTTGATGATGAGGGAGTTCAAACAAAAAAGACAACTCTAGTAGAAGAAGGAGTTTTGAAGAATCATATGCAAAATAGAGAGACAGGGAAAATTTTCAATGAAGAACCCACTGGAAATATGAGGGCAACAAACTATCGATTCATGCCATTGATTCGAATGGCATGCACATGTATTGAAAATGGAGACTGGGATGTAGATGAAATGATTAAAGAAGTAAAAAACGGATATTTGATTTCAAACATGAAGATTCCATCAATTGATATGAAGAGATACAATTGGAGCATATCTTGTCAATATGCACAAAAAATTGAGAATGGAGAAGTGACTGACTTGCTTAGAGATGTCATTGTTATGGGAACTGCGCCAGAATTTTTCCAATCAATTGACGCATGTGGAAATGACTTTACAGTAAGACCAATTACAAATTGTGGAAAAGGAGATCCGATGCAGTCAATGATCATGGGAAATGGAGGACCTTCTATTAGAGGGGTTGCAACAGTAAAGAGTGTGAACTAGATGAACCAGTTAGAGACAATAAAACAGAATGTGATTAAATGTACAAAATGTGATTTGTATAAAACAAGAACAAATTCAGTTCCAGGTAAAGGTAATTTTCAATCAGACGTGATATTTGTTGGGGAGGCACCTGGAAGAAACGAGGATAAGAATGGAGAGCCATTTGTAGGTGCAGCAGGAAAGAAACTTTCTGCAGCATTAGAAGGGGCAGGAGTTTCTAGAGAGGATGTATACATTACCAATGTTGTAAAATGTAGACCTCCAAACAACAGAGTACCAAATACGAACGAAAGAGACACGTGTAAAGAGTATCTAAAAAATGAAATTTTAATAATCAAACCAAAAATTATTTGTGTTTTAGGAAATACAGCATTTAATTCAGTTCTAGGCGGTTCAGAGATTACAAAATTCAGAGGAAAATTAGTGAGAAAAGATAACCAATTGTATTTTTTGACAATTCATCCTGCTGCAACAATATACAATCAAGAATTAATCTCCACATTAAATGAAGATATTAAAAAACTCTTTAATTTAATCACAGAGTTAAAAAACAACAAAATAGTTTCAATTGATATTGAATACACTTCCTAGAAAATTTTATCTTCAAGACACAGTAACTGTTGCAAAAAATTTGTTAGGTAAAAAAATAATCAGAAAAATAGGAAGGAATGAAATTTCAGGAATAATCACAGAGACAGAAGCTTACAAACACAAAGACGATCCTGCAAGTCACGCATATAGAAAAATTACAGATAGAAACAAGGCAATGTTTGGCGATGTGGGAATTGCTTACGTGTATTTCACATATGGGATGTATTACTGTTTTAATGTAGTAGCTAGAAACCCAAAAGTTGCAGCAGGAGCAGTATTGATTCGAGCAATTGAACCAGAAAAAGGAATTAAAAGAATGCAAGAAAATCGGAATAAAAAAGATTTGAAAAATCTTACAAACGGACCTGCAAAATTAACTCAAGCATTAGAAATCACTAAAGAACAATACGGCGTAGATTTGACTAAAGATTCAAAATTATACATTACCAAAGGAATAGAGGTAAAAAAAATAACTTCATCACCTAGAATAGGAATCAAAGAGGCAACAGACAAGTTATGGAATTTTAAGATAAATATCTAATCTTTGTTGTTTTCATCTAATGTCCAAGGAGCAAATTTACCAAGAATTCTTTGCCAGTCTAATCTCAAAAGTAAAACTACAACTGCAGTCATCATGGCTCCAAAAGCAATAATTCCAATGTAAACAGGAGTTGCATCATCAATGTTTTCAAGGAATGGCTCAACTAAAGACAATCCAAGATAATGAGAAACAAAAACAATGGTATAACTTAGAACAAATTTTCCAGTCAATGTAGCTATAAAGAATCGTTTTGGATTGTATTTTGCAAGTCCTAATGGAACATAGACTAAATCATCAGGAATGGGGGTTGCAGCTGCAAAGAATGCAGCACCTGCACCATATCTTTTTACTAATCTCTCAAAAGGTCTCATTCTTTTTCTAGTTTCTTCTTTGATAATTCTTCGTCCACCATAACTTACATAGAATATGATTTGTTTTGCAACAGTAGCAGTAACTGCAGATAAAATTGCCAAGACATGCAGATCAAATTGATCACCAACAGACATGGTAGCTAACAACAAGAATCCAGGTAAAGGAACAAAGGGAACAAGTGAGCCAAAAAAATTAACTAGTGCTAAGCTAAGATAACCTACTTCAGGTGCAAATGGAAAAAGATCAACAAAATCCACTATTCAGACTGTTTTCACGTATTATTTAATCAAAACTAGATGAGAAAACGTGACATCATTAAAATATCATCTTTTATCAACCTCAATAAATGAAACAAAACGATTGCAGAGACGTATGTGATACAATAGCAACAATTAGCCCATACATTAGATTTGTAGGTGTAATTGGAGAAAGTGGCGAATTGTTGGCATATAAAAGAAGACAAGATTTGGTGCCTTTATTGAATGAGAAAAATACACAGTATCAATTTTCACATATTGCCATAAAGACGGATTTGGAGGGGTTTTTTGATAAAAACCTAGGTGAGATTGAATTTGTATGGGAGGAACGCAAAAAGGTTCAGACCATATCATTTGCAATCAAAAAGCAGAGGGTTTGGATTTCAATTGATAAAAAAGTAATTAGATCAGAGATGCTCAGGATTATTGATGCCTGCCTGCCAATTGTAAAAAAATATTCATAGAAATTGAAATGCCCATATTGTGAGATTGATTTAGACTCACTTAGTATGACAGATGGATTGAAACATGTTTTAGAGCATAAAAAAGAAAATCAAGATTAAGTTTTTTGTATAACTTGAATCATTAAACAATATGGAAGAACCTGATGAAATTCAGAAATTAATTGATGAGATCAGTTTTCGAAAAGCAAATTCCAAGGATTACAAGAATATGAAAGTCGAGGAAATTAGTAAAGAGCTCAAAGATGTGATGGAATTTGAAAGAGAGTCTTTTAAAAAAATTGAAGAATTTGAAAAAACACAGGACAATCCAGATTTAATCCAATATGCCAAGATGATTTGTAAAAACACCACACAAAGAGAGATTACACAGATTCAAGAAGTATATCTAGAAAAAATTGATGAGGAATACATAAAATCAAAATGAGTTTCTAAAAATCATCTTTTACCTGAATCAAAAAACAAATCCATTTCAAGTCTTACAGACAACCTCAAATATCCATCCAAATAATGACTTTTATGAATATCAAAAGAGTAGTCTGGTTTTTTGTTTTTATGGGAATATACTCTTTGATCTTTCAAATCGGTTCAATGTCAGAACCAACAAGAGAAGAAGTAGAAGTATTCATGGAAGAATTTGAAAATGTCACAGAAGACATTGATGCCATAGGATTATTTGTTCACAATACAACACTATCACTTCCAATGTTCATTCCAGGAATTGGTGTAGCATGGGGATTATTTTCAGCTTGGTCAACAGGATATGCATTTGCCAATATAGCTGCAATCACACCAGGGCTTGCAGAAACCCCAGCATTTTCAATTCTATATTATTCCCCTTACGGATTTATGGAAATTGTAGCCTATTCTCTTGGTATTTCAAGAGGTTTTATCCTAATTGTAGGAATCATCAAAAAGAATAATCTCAAGTCGTTGTTAAAACCAACAGGGGCAGAAATTGCCATAGTCATAGGCCTGTTACTAGCAGGAGGATTCTTGGAGCATTATATGATAGAATCAGAAGGAAGTAATCCAGAGATTTCTAAAGAAGATGAACCAGTTACATATTCATCAGAATTACCAAAAGCTTGTGACGGAGTAACCAGTGTAGAGACTCAACTTCATCCTACAGGTGAAGAATGTGTGAAATTGCTTAATGAGCAAATTTTTGTTTATTGTTTGTCTGAAAATAATGAAGATGAATCTATTGCTCAAGGTTGTAGAGCAAAAGCACTAATGCAAATGGATCAAAATTGTAAGGGAAATGAACAATCACCTTACAACACATGTATGATGACAGAATTAAAACAGGCATATCAGAACATGGTTCCTAACCAATAATGATAATTTAGTATCAAATTACTTTCTCGAAATAGCACATTCAGAAAAAATTATCATAATATCTTAATTAAAATCAAAAATGTTATTTGTTTGACTTATGTTGTAGTTATTATGGATTTTACAGCATCTCTACGACTAATCCATGCAAATTTCTTCTTTGTAGATATAGTTGGGCTATCAGATACATCAATGTCGACTAAAACTCAGATAAAAAAAATTGAAACTTTGAATAAATGTATTTCAGACTGCAAATCATTCCAATCAGTTCCAATAGATTCACTACTTCTTTTACCAACAGGAGATGGCTGCTGTATTGGATTTTTGCAAGGACCAGAATTACCATTGTTGCTTGCAATAGAACTACATGAGAAATTAGCACAATACAATAAAGCAAAGATTCCAAGTGAAACAGTTAGGGTAAGAATCGGATTACATAGTGGTAACTGTTTTCTAGTAAATGACTTACTTGGTCAAAGAAACACATGGGGACCAGGAATTATCTATGCAAGAAGAGTTATGGACTTTGGAGATGATGGACATATTCTCCTATCTCCATCACTAGCTGAAGATTTACGTTCGTTATCAGACGAATATAGAGAAGTCATCAAACCAGTTCACGATGTAGTACTAAAACATGGAATGACAATGCTACTTTATTCTGCATATGGTGAAGGATTTGGAAACAAGAAACACCCAGAAAAAGGAGCATCCATGCGAAGTAAGTACGGAGAAGAAATACTTCGATTACAAAAAACAACACTATACCCATCAATTGATTTAGTATTGTCAGTAATAGATCCAGAAAAGATGATAGTAGAACACAAAAGAACATACGAAGTTGTAAACACATCAAATGAACCAATCAAGACAGTATTACATGGAATTGCAACAGATGTAGACATTCCAGACATTAACGACATGAACATTAACGTGTATGATGAAAAAGACAGAGAATGTCCAATCACAAGTATTAATGTGGATAAACCAGATGTCAAAGAGTTTACTACTCAATTTAGTGAGCCAATAACAAAAGAAGACACGGGTAAAAAATACACTTTACAATATGCAGTAGAAGAGCCTGAAAGATATTTTGAGAATGCGTTTTTGATTGATTGTCAGAAATTCAACATGGCATTCAAATACCCTACAGGAAATGGAATCAAGCGACCAGAGTTATTAGAAATTAACCAAGAGACAGAGGCCAAAACTCCATCAAAAATTGTACCAGAGATAAGCACAGAAGGTACTCAGGAAATCATAAAGTGGACGATGGAAGATATTCCTAAAGGGAAAACATACCGTATAGAGTGGTAAATTTACTATAACTTTGAATCATCAATCCACATTTCTTTGTGAATAAAATTTTTTGCGTCAGCATTGTATTCACTAATTATTCCATATCCGCTTTTGTTTCCAGATGCGGCATAATCAAAGTATAGTGCAGTAAAAATTTTTTCTTGTCCATCTGCTGCCTTTTTCCATTTGTCATTTGGAATGAAAAACCAATATTGTTTATCCATTCCAGGAAGCATTGGGCCTAAAGAAAATGATGACATATCTGTTGTCTTTAATTCATCCTTTGAAGGCAATTTTGAAAACAATGCAAATTTTGCAGTAACTCCAGAAGCTGGTAACTCCCCAAAGTTTCTAACAGTTATCGAAAATTGGCAATCGCCATTTATTGAATCATCCATTTTTTTGATAGCGCCAAGATGACCTATCCAAGGACGAAAACGATATTCAGTTTGTATCCTACTTACTTCTACAGTAGATTCGAACTGTTTGACTGTCCTATACAGCAAAACAACAAGTACAATTGTGGCAGCTGCAGTAGCTATAGAACCTATTGCTTCAAAAGAAACTTCGGTCAACATAATTTACAATTCAAAGTAGTATTCAAGAATATCGTTTTGACGTTTGATGAATAATAGAAATCTTGAAATTATTTATCTTCATACAACCAGCATTGGACATAACCAGTCTTGGTTTTAAATTTGGGCGGAAGTTGTTTGCATTTTTCAACTGCCAAGGGACACCTGTCAATAAATCGACATTGCGTTGGTGCGTCAAGCAAACTGGGAGGAATTCCTTTGATGTATGTTGGCTTGTTTCCTTTTAGAGTAGGAATTGACTGTAAAAGTCCTTGAGTGTATGGATGTTTTGGATTTTTGTAAATCTCTTGAGACGAACCAAATTCTACAATCTGTCCGCCATACATAATTCCAATTTTGTCTGCAATCTCAGAAAGCACGGCTAAATCGTGCGTAATTAGCATAAATGACATGCCGGATTTTTTTAGAGATTTTAGTAGATTGATTATTTGTGCTTGAATCAACACATCAAGTGCAGTTGTTGGTTCGTCTGCAATCACAAACTTTGGTTTTAACAACAAAGCCATGGCAATTACAACTCTTTGTTTCATTCCACCGCTAAGTTCGTGAGGATATTTTTTGAGCACATTTACATCAAGATTAACAGAGTTCATTGCATCAGCAATTACCTGTTTTGAATCACCATCAAAATTATGTTGTTTTAAAATTTCAAGAAATTGATCATTGATTGTAAAAACAGGATCAAGAGAATTCATTGCGCCCTGAAAGACCATGGAAATTTTTTTCCATCGAAATGTTTTTTCAAATGTGTTCTCATCAACATCCAAGATTGAATTTTCATCAAAATGGATCTTGCCTTGAGTTTTTCCACCTGCAAGCATCCTAATAATAGACAACCCCAGAGTACTCTTTCCACATGCGCTTTCACCTGCAATTCCTATTGATTCACCATCTTCTAATGTAAAATCAACATCTTCTACAGCATAAACTGGACCTTTTGATGAATCGTATCGTGATGTTAATCCATTAACAGTTAGAAATGCCATGTATTTTTCATATCCAAACTAGAATTTTTGTTTTGTACTAAGGGATATAAACAACTCTGTCAGAATGTAAAAAGCGATTCAAATGAAACTTCCAATATGCGGCTTTGATGCAAAAAATGCAATACTTTGTCCACAATGTGAAAGCAAAGTTGAATCAGGAGAAATAACACAAGCAGATGTTGATGCATCTATAGTTTTAGCAAAAATTGCAAAATCAAATAATGAGATTGAAAACTTTACACTATATTCCTGCAAAGAATTTCAAGGAAATTTTGTACTATCCTTGGCAAAAAATGATATTATGATAATCAGACAGAGTAGAACACTATACAGATTGCTTCAAGATCAATTCAAGGGTAAAATTTGGCTAGTAGAGGCAGATGAGACAGACAAGAGATTCATAGAAGATCTCTTCTTTCCAACCAAGGTTCTTTCAATTAATTCAGTTTGGGCTCCAGGTGGAGTTCAAAAGACAAAAGCAGTGATTTCAGGCAAATGGACGCCTAGATTCCCTATTGACACAGAAAAAGTAGTAGAAATTGTAAGAAATGCCCGAAACCTTGACATTGAGATAGAATTTGAGGATAAAGGTAGGAAATAATGGTATTTGTAAAAACTCACGATATTTCAGAACTCACATCAGAGTTAATTGGAAAGCAAGTTGTTTTGGGAGGATGGATTGAGGATTTAAGAAAGTTGGGAAAGATGTCATTTATCACGTTACGTGATGTGTCTGGAATTTCCCAAGTTATTGTAAAGGGCGAGTTAAATGATAATCTTGGAGAGATTAATCGCCAAAGTGTTGTAAGTGTAAAAGGAATTGTTCAGGAAACTAAAGCAAGAGACTTTGCATTTGAAATTAAAGCTGAAGAAATTGAAGTGTTAGGAAAAGCAATTCATCCATTACCAGTTGATCCAATTGGAAGAGTAGAAAGTAACATTGACACAAGATTGAATCATCGTGCACTAGACATGAGAAATCAAAAAACAGCATCGATTTTCAAATTAAGACATTATGTTTTGCAATCATTAAGAAAGACATTAGTTGGAAAAAAATTCATTGAAATCACCACACCGAAAATTATTGGCAGTGCAAGTGAAGGCGGAGCAAATCTCTTTTCATTAGAATATTTTGGAAAGAAAGCATACTTGGCACAGAGTCCACAATTATACAAAGAACAGATGACAATAGGATTAGAAAGAGTGTTTGAGATTTCAAACTTTTATCGAGCAGAAAACTCTCATACCGGAAGACATCTTAGTGAATTTACTAGTATAGATATCGAAGCAGCATTCATGGATTACAATGATGTCATGGATGTTTTAGAGTCACTGGTTATGGACGTGTACAAGTTTACATCAGAAAATTGTAAAAAAGAACAAGAGATAATCGGCCACACTATAGAGGTTCCAAAATCACCATTTGAGAGAATCACATACAATCAGTGTATTGAGGAACTAAAGAGTGCAGGAGAAAAGGTGGAATTTGGAGATGATTTGCTCGATTCACATCTTAGAATCATAGGAAACAATCATCCAGGATTCTTCTTTTTGACTGACTGGCCTATGAAACTAAAACCATTTTACATTAGAGAGAAAGATGAAGACCCAGAACTATCACGCTCATTTGACTTGCAATATGGATATCTAGAGTTGTCCTCAGGTGGAACAAGGCTTCACAATCCAGAGAGGTTAAAGAACAGATTAAGAGAGCAAGATTTGGATCCTGCACAATTTACTGACCATCTCAAGGCATTTGATTGGGGAATGCCTCCACATTCGGGATGGGGAATGGGGTTAGACAGGTTGATGACTACATTGATTGGAATTGATAATGTCCGTGAAGTTGTCTTGTATCCAAGAGATCCTGACAGATTAAGTCCATAGTCATTCAGATTTTTATTGTAATAAAATTACATCAATTCATGATAGAACAAGAAGATGCAAAAAAAGTAGTAGAAGTCATTGGAAATAATTTGATTGGAGTTTCACATGATTCAACTAGTTTTCAAAAACTGCCAGATTCTTTTTGGGGATATTTTGCAAGAGGTCATGACAAGAAAGGAAACTTTGGAGTAATTGTGACATATTCTGAAGACGGAAAAGATGTAGATGAGTTAATCAAGATGTACGAAGAGTGGGCAGAAAAGAATAAACCAAAATCAGAATAGTTATTTTGTCTCTAACAATAATTTTCTGTAACCCTGACATTCTTTGCAGATAGGTTTTCCTTTGTACTTTGGATTACCGTCTTTAATTTTCAGCGTACCTTCAACAAGTTTACAGATACAACATTTTGCCATAAGGATTCATTAAAAGTGCAATTAATAAGAATTGGGAATCTGAAAAAGAGATAAATCCAAAGAAGGGGATCTATGTTAGTGTACAAATGTGATTTCTGTGGATCAAATTTTGGAGATAGAGTCTGCTACTTTTGTGAGAAAAATTGTTGCACATCATGTATGACAGATGATAGAACACGCTGTAAGGAATGCTACATCCATAAAAGAAAACTAAGTGCAAGACAACTGATTAGAAAAAACAAACTGGTTTTTGTTTTTATTGGAATTTTATGGTTTTATGCAGTTTTTCCAGGACCATTTATGCCTGGATTAGAGGGAGGATTCTATGTAATCTCAGTTGTTGCAGCAGTCTTGATTTTAATTCCAGTGTGTTTAGCCATGTTCTTCTGGTCATTAAATCCACCAAAATCAGATGTAAAGAAAAGAAGAGATTAGAGATTATCAGTTATCTGTTTTGTAAATTCTGAAGTGGTTTTATCTCCACCAATATCTTTTGTTTTAACACCAGTTTTTACCAAATTAAATATTGTAGATTCTAACTTTTGACCAACCTCAAAGCATTTTGAATCACTATTCTTTGTTCCAAGCCAATCAAGCATCATCTTAATTGAAAGTAAGAATGATGAAGGATTTGCAATGTTTTGTCCTGCAATATCAAATGCGGCACCGTGAACTGGCTCAAACAATGCAAAGTTATCACCAATGTTGGCAGCTGGTGCCATTCCCAATCCACCAACAACTTGAGAAGATTCATCAGATAAAATGTCACCAAACAAGTTTGTAGTTACTACAACATCAAATTCTTGAGGTTGACGAATCAAGTTCATTGCACATGCATCAACATACATTTGCTCAAATGAAATATCAGGATAGTCTTTTGAAACTTCAGTACATGCTTTTGCAAACATTCCATCTGTAACTCTCATTACATTTGATTTGTGAACACATGTTACCTTTTTCTTGTCATTACGCATTTTAGCTGTTTCAAATGCATATTTGGCAATTCTTTTGGAAGCTTGCTCAGAAATTATTCTCAATGCTACTGAAGAGTCACCCAAACTGAATTCTTTTCCAGTGTAGAGATCCTCAGTATTCTCACGAACAATTACCATGTCAATATCATCACGTAATGCAGGCATGTGCGGGTAAGATTTTGCAGGACGAATATTTGCATACAAATCAAGCATTCGTCTCAATACAACAATAACATCTGCTGCAGATTCTCCAACTGGCGCCTTCATACAGGCATCAGATTGTTTTATGGCAGATACCGTATCATCAGGAAGTGCTTTACCGGTTTGCTCTAATGCCTTGTCACCAGCAGATAATTTTGTAATACCAAATTTCAAATCTAATTTGTCATGAATAGTTTCCAACACAGATACTGCAGAATCAGACAACTCTGGACCAATTCCATCACCAGTAATTAACGAGATTTTGTACATTTACATCACTATATCTAAAGGGGATTTTAGGATTTAGCTTACCTGTTTTTCTTGTAGCATCTTTTTGAGCATGATTCTGTTAATTGCATCAATAACTGCCTTAACAGAAGTAGTAACAATGTCCTCTCCAACTGATTTTGCTGAAACCTTGTTACCTAATGGATCCTCCACCTTTACAGTAACTTCACATAAAGCACCAGAACCGCCAGAGATTGATGCCAATCCATAGTCTTTGATTCTAATTTCTGAAATCTTGCCAGTAATTTTCTGAATTGCGTTTAATGCTGCATCAACTGGACCTACTCCATAGTCAGTTCCAATATGATCTTGTCCATCAACGTTGAGTTTAACAAATGCATAAGGCATTGTTCCAATTCCAGTTGAAACAGAGAATCCAGTTAACTGTACAATTCGTTTAAGATCTTTTTTACCTAAAACTTCACTTGCCATGGACAAGAGTTCAACATCAGTGATTTGTTTTCCTTGGTCACCTAACACCTTGACTTTTTCCAAGATTTGTTTTGCTTGATCTTCAGTGGGTTTTACTCCATACTCTTCTAACATTGCATTCATTCCATGAACTCCTGCATGCTTTCCTACTTTGAGCCATCTCTTTCGTCCTACTAATTCAGGGCTGATTGGTTCGTAAGTTAAGGGATTATTCAATACACCATGAGTGTGAATGCCGGATTCATGACCAAATGCATTGGCACCAACTATAGCCTTGTTTGGTTGAACAATAATTCCTACAGTTTTAGAGATGAATCGAGATACATCATAAATTAATTCTGATTTGATATTAGTCTCATATTTTTGCTCATATGGCAAACACTTGAGTGCCATGGATAATTCCTCTAATGAGGCATTGCCTGCACGTTCACCAATTCCATTGATTGTAACATGTGCACATGCTGCACCAACATGAATTCCAGCCAAAGCATTTGCGACAGCTAATCCAAAGTCATTGTGACAGTGAACACTTACTGGCAAGTTTGTAGCTTCGATGGTATCTTTTGTAATTTGTGCCATATATTCTGGAGTGGAATAACCAACAGTGTCAGGAATGTTTACTCTATCAGCTCCTGCTTTTGCAACTTCGCTGAAAACTTTTTTCAAAAATTCCCTATCAGTTCTAGAAGCATCTTCAGCTGAAAACTCTACTTGCAAACCATGAGATTTACCATACTCAACTGCCTCAATTGCTTTTTCTAATGCTTGTTCACGGGTCATCTGGAGTTTGTGTTCCAAGTGAATGTCAGATGTTGCAATAAAAGTATGCACATAGTTTAATCCTGCATCAATTGCTGCATCAATGTCTTTTTTGATAGTTCTAGTTAATCCACAAATTTCAGATGACAATCCAGCAGCAGTAATCATCTTGACTGCTTGTAATTCACCTTCTGAAATTACTGGAAAACCAGCTTCTATAGCATCAACGCCTAATTCATCTAATTTTTTTGCAATTGCTAATTTTTGATCAGGAGATAATGAAACACCAAGTGTTTGCTCTCCATCTCTTAATGTTGTATCAAAAATTCTAACATTTGTCATTCAGCACCACTCCTTTGCAAAGCTGCAACACCAGTTCTTGCAACATCAAGGATGCCAAATGGTTTTGCTAATTCTTCAAATGCTTTGATTTGATCAGGTGTTGCAGTTAATTCTACCATAATAGAGTCTTTTTTGACATCATGGACTTTACCACCATATGCATTTGCCAATTTGTTTACCTCCATACTATCATTAGCATTACTTAGTTTAATCTTAAAAATACTAAGTTCTCTGTAGACTGTTTTGTGCTCATCTAAACGCTCTACTCTCACAGTATCAATCATTTTATCGAGTTGTTTTACAATCTGGTCTATCTGTTTTTCATCACCAAATGTGGTAATTGTCATTTTGGAATATTCAGGATTTTCAGTCACACCTACAGAGATGCTGTCAATATTGAAATCTCTTGCACGAAATAGGTGTGTGACCTTGAATAAGATTCCAGGTTTGTTTTCAACTAATATAGAAAGAATGGCCCACATGTCAATCACTATGATGGTAATATCATATCCTTAAGCGAAGTTCCAGGAGCTACAAATGGCAATACGTCTTCTTCAGGATCAATTGGAATATCAATTACTGTTGCAACATCACTACTCAATGCGTCTTTGATTGCCTTATCAAGTTCATCCATGGATTGTGCTCTTATTCCTTGAGCTCCATAAGATTCTGCTAATTTAACATAATCAGGACACCATTTTCCCTGGTCCACTCCAATCATTCTTCTTTCATAAAATGTTCTTTGCCATTGAGCTACCATTCCCAATGTAAAGTTGTTCATTACAAATACAATTACAGGAATGTCTTCTAGCACTGCAGTTGCAAGAGAGTTTTCAGTCATTGCAAAACTACCATCTCCTGCAATATCTACAACAGGAACATCAGGTTTTGCCACTTTGGCACCAATTGCTGCTGGGAATCCCCAACCCATAGTACCAAGTCCAGTAGAACTAAAGAAAGTTCCAGGTTGAATTACATCATAAAATAAGGATGCCCACATTTGATGTTGTCCTACTTCTGTTGTGATGATAGATTCTTTTGGTAATATCTCTCTTAATTTACGTAAAATTTTTGCAGCACCCATTTCACCAGGATGTAATTTCAAATTTTCTTGCCAATAGGCTTTAGTTTCCTTAACATGTTTTACCCAAGGGGTCTCGTCAGTCTTTTTGATTGCTTTTTGCAAAAGTAACTTTACCATAATTCTAAGATTCATCTGTACATCACCAACTACTGCAAGTTGTGCTGTTTGGTTTTTACCAATTTCAGCAGGATCAACATCCATGTGGATAATCTTTAGATTTTTCTCAAACTCTTCAAAAGTTCCAACAGACCTGTCAGAAAATCTGGTACCAATTGCTAAAACACAATCAGCCTCAGTCATGATTTTGTTTGCTTCTGCATGACCATGCATTCCAATTGGCCCTAATGATAAAGGATGGTTTTCAGGAAATGCGCCTTTTCCTTTGAAGGTAGTAACTACAGGAAGCATTAATGCTTCAGCAACAGCTTGTAATTCTGCAAATGCGGATGAAATGATTGTTCCACCACCAGCTAAGATTACAGGTTTTTGAGCATGAAGTAACATATCAATTGCTTTTTCAACTGCAACAATATCAGGATCAGCCCAAGGATGATAACCTTGAATTTTAAATTCATCAGGAAAAACCATTTCAGCTTCGTTTTGTTGCACATCTTTTGGAATGTCAATTAAAACAGGTCCAGGTCTTCCAGTTTCTGCAATGAAGAATCCTTTCTTTACAACTTCAGGGATTTCTGAAGCATGTCTTGGTTGAAATGCATATTTTACAACAGGATTTGCCATTCCAATAATATCACTTTCTTGAAATGCATCTTTTCCGATCATAGGAGTAGGAACTTGTCCAGTTACTGCAACCATTGGTGCAGAGTCAGCTTGTGCTGTTGCAATGCCAGTAAGAATATTGGTAGCGCCAGGTCCAGATGTTGCAAAACAAACTCCAGGCTTTCGACTTACTCTTCCAAATCCATCAGCCATATGAGCTGCAGATTGTTCATGTCTTGCCAAAATATGTCTAATATCACATCTAGCAAATTCATCATACATTGGAAGATTTGCACCTCCAGGTAAACCAAATACTTCCTTGACGCCTTCTTTTTCCATTGCAGTCATCAAGGCCTTTGCACCAATCATATTTTCCATATCACTCATCAGATTTCTCTCCATAATTTTAATGTGTTAAAACAAAAAGATCTTTCTGTTTTAGTACAGAACCTCCAGTAGTAGAATAGAAGAAGCAGCTACTGGATTGATCATAATGAGAAGAAAATGAAGATTGCTTATAAAATTAGCTGATTAGAGGCAGGCACGAATATCCATTATTTAGTTAACACTGATAGTGCAGGTTACTTTCTAAAGGATGTTGCAGATATCTGCTTGTCATCATAACTTACTGTCACAGTGTATATTCCCTTCATCCATTCTTCTGCATGGAATACTTGTGTGAGATGATCCATACCAGCAAGAGTTGTAGTGAGTTCGACAGGGGTGTTATCTGGTCTGATAATCACAACATCAAAGGTTTCATCTGAATCTATGTTTTCAAATATTCCTTTGACTTCAATCATGATTGGTGCAGATTTACTATCATCAATAGTGTCAGAAGAGATAGATGCACATACATCAGTTGGACAGTCAAGTGCACTTATCAAACTCTCTGAGGAATGCAATCCTATTGCAAATACCAAGTCTACAACTTCAGTTCCTTCAAAGGATGCTTCAAGATGATATTCTCCTGGAATCCATGCATCATTAAGTATAGTCTGGAATTGATTTGTAGATGTAACAGTTGTTCTGAGTTCATCTACATCTCCATTTGGAAGTGTCAATTTGAGTTCAATTAGTTCTCCTTGTATTCCAGGCAAATTAACGGTACCAGATATTTCTAGCATGCTAGATGATTTTGTAATATCAGGTCTAGTAACTGTCAATGAACCGAGTTCGCTTTCATCTGTAAACTCATTGATTGTTTCAAGATAGTCGGAATCAAGTTCTATGACTTGAGTTGTTACATCTGCAATGAGATATTTTTCTTCTACCTTCTTTGCAGGTTCTCCATCAAATGTTATTACATCTTCTTTATCAATCAGCTCAAATGTTTCAGTGGCAAAGTTAGTTCTTTCATCAGATACTGAAACTGTGTATTTGCCAAATGGCCATTCAGATTGCTTTAATGGAAGAGAGTATGTTCCCTTTGAGCTAAGTTTGACGTTAAATTCTTGTACAGTTTCATCTGGGAATTCAACAGATACTTTCACAGAGGAATAACCAGAATTAACAGTTCCATCAATATGTAATGTGTCATCGTATTCGGACAAATCAGTATTAGTCAATATCAATTCTGGATCAAGTGTTCTGGCAAAGGTTTCAGCACTTTCCACGACAGTCTCTTGAGCAGTAAATGTTGGGATTATCTTACCAGCATCTGCTCTGAGGAAAGCAGTGGCTACAGATTTGGAAGATGTTCCAAAGGATATTACATAATTACCGTCATCTAGTTGGCCAGATTCATAAATCATAGTAAAGTCTCCAGCATTGTTTGAAGAGGTCTTGATGTTTTCTATGCTTCCATCTGGTTTAGTAATGTCTATCAATACAGCTTGACGTGTATCTACACCTTCAACAGTTCCAAATAGTTTGATAAAGCCATTTGTAGAAAGATCTGCACCAAGTAAACCGTCAGAGTTTGCAGAGACAATTTGTCTTGCAGTATGATGAGTTGGCATTGTAGGTCTTTCGTAGACTCTAGCATCAACAATAGGATCACCAGATACTTCTACCAATACTGTACCAGCATAATCTTCTTCTAGTAGATCATATGTTGTGTAATATCCAGAGTCTTCAATTATTGCAGAATAAGAACTGCCTTCAAAGATGAAGACACTCTTAAAGTTGTCATCAAATCCTCCAACTGGATCACCACTGATTATGGTTCTGACTGCAGGATCAGTATTGGTCCATGTAATTTCATTATCACTTATGCCAACACGGAATGGCAAATAGCAGTATTCATCACAATCCTGTGCAGTTGATTCTACCAAGTAGAAGGAAGAGTCACTAACAACAGAGGTTTTAATTTCTTCATCAAGTGTTGTTTCAGCAGGATCAATTACTTCTAATGCATTGTAAGCAACTACCTCACCAATAGATCTATGGTTATTCCATGCATTGATGTTGATATTTGATGTCTCAAGTTCCTTTTCAAAGGTTAGATCAAACAATACCCATAGCAAATCATCTTCAATTTGTGTAGATACATTAACACCACTCATCAATCCATGAGGATCAACTACTAGAACATCTTCCTTGCCGTCATGATCTTTACTCCACTCAATATAGGTATCACTATGTTCAGTTTCATATTGTTCACCAAACATGTTAAGATACAGGCCAGTGTGTTGTACTGCTTCAGGGCCACCATAATTGAACACTCTAGCAGCAATCTGAGATGGTTTTCCAGCCTCAAGTGTGGTAGTAACAGGAGAGTTGCTATATTCTGGGAATGGGACATAGTTTCCAGTCTTTTGGTAAACTATCTTTCCTTCATTATCTATACTTGGAGAGCCAAATGAGTATAATGAAGCACCAGTGATTATTGGAGGTGCTGCAGCATTACCGCCAGCAGCTCCAGCAGTAGCAAGACCTGCAGAGCCAACTGCAAACTTGGAGAGAACTGTGTTTACACCATATGTTGAGAAGTGTTCAAGTGTTACAATGTATGCTGATTCTGTAAGAGTGTCACCTGCAGGATATCTATCAACAGTGATTCCATCAAAGACAGTATTGTTGTTATCATCGATAAAGTAAACTTGGACATCTGGTGCAATAATGTCATCAGTAGGATCTGCTGTTGCAGCAGTTGCAGAGTTTTCAGGAATTGTTGGGTGTGCAGAGCCCTCTACAGGTCCCATCAAAATTGTTAATTGAATTGTTTCAAATGAGTGAATTTCTTCAGATGAGTTGCCCTCTCCAACTGCAACAGATTTACCAGTAGATGCAGGACTGTTACCTACAGAGTTTACAGCAACAACTCTGAACTCATATGTGACATCATTTGTAAGACCAGTTACAGTTGCAGTAGTACTAGTACTAACACCATCAGCAAATGTTACAAATTGTCCGCTTCCAGCCTCACTGTATCTTACAAGATAATCAGTAATTGCAGAGCCTCCATCAGAAAGTGGTTTTGACCAACTTAATACTACTTGTCCATCTTGAGGATCTGTCACAAGTGAACGTGGGGCAGTTGGAATAGTCGTTGGAGTAACGGACTTTACTGAAGATGCTGGACCTGGTCCAATTGTGTTTTCAGCGTATACTCTAATTTGGTATTCAGTACCAAGGACAATGTTAGATGATTTTACAGTAGCAGAAGTTACTGCACTAGCATCACGTTTGAGAGTGTTCCATTTGCTTCCGCCATTATCACTCCATTGTATCAAATAGTTGACGATTGGAGTTCCACCGTTACTTGTAGGAGCAACCCAGTCAATTACAATCTTCTTGCCTTCTGCTTCCAGAGTCAAGTTTCTAGGAGCACCAGGTACAGACAATGTTGTAGCAAAGATAGCGCCAGAGGCACTATTTGAATCTCCATCAGGTACAGCGTCAGTAAGTGTAATTACTCTATAAGAGTACGTAGTTCCAGGAATAAGATTAGTATCAGACCAAGAATTGACAGTACCTAAAGTTCCAGATGGGGCATCACTCCATACAGAGTTTGTGGTAGGTTTGCCAATTGTCTTTTGAATCTTGTAACCTGTTATTGTAGAGCCTCCGTTATCCAGAGGAGTCTTCCAAGATAGATTAATTTGGTTTTGTGATGGAGCAGTTATAGTCAATCCCCATGGTCTTTCTGGCACAGTTACTGGAATTTCACTAGATACAAGGGAGGGGTGTAAGAATCCAACTTCATTAACTGCAAATACTCTGAATTTGTAATTCTGTCCATTTGTAAGACCAGTTACATCTACAGTACGTTCAGTAATTGGTTCCTCGTTAAAGGTCTTCCAGAAGTTAGTGTCAATTGCATAGTGTACGACATAACCAGTAATTATAGAGCCACCGTTATCAGCAGTAATTCCACCATCAGTAGATGGAATATCCCATGCAAGTGTAACCTGAGCATTACCAGGAGTTGTTTGTAGATTTCGTGGAGGTCCTGGAACATCTAGTGGAGTTGCACTTGCAACATCAGATGCAGTGCCAGTTCCCTTTGCGTTGATTGCAGAGATACGGTAATAGTAGGTTTGACCGTTTTCTAGAGAGTTATCAGTATAATCAGTACATTGGCAAGTGGTAGTTTCTAGTACAGTCCAGGTATTGTTGTCTGTACTTTGTTCAATCTTGTATCCAGAAATATCTGCACCTCCATCACTATCAGGTGCACTCCATGTCAACTCTACCTTACCTGCACTTGCTGTTGCAACAACAGATGTAACTTGTCCAGGTACAGAAGCATCTGTTTCCACATCTTCAACAAAGTCTAACTCGAATTTGAGATACATCTTTGCTTCTTGTGTAACTCCAGTTGGAGCATCCTTTGTGAATGTTGAAGTCATGGCAATTTCACTTAGAGTATTCTTTGGTTTGATCTTAAGACCAGCCAGTTTGCCACCATTTTCTAATGTGTCTTCAGCATTGTGTGGCAAGAATACATCTTGGCCAGAAGGTATCTCTTGGATATTATATGCTGCTGTTGCACCTGCAACAGAGGGTTTTGCTTGAACAATTGAAGACGTCAAACCTGCGCCAAATTCATTGACAGCTGAAACTCTGAATTGGTAAATCTTGCTATTTGTAAGAGAGTCAACAGTTGCTTGTGGTTTTATACGCTCAGCATCAGCATATACAGACCAATTAGTATCTGTTGCTAGCTTGTATTCTATCTTGTAATCAGTAATTGGGCTTCCTCCATCATTTACTGGTGCAGTCCATGAAAGACGAACTTTTTTCTTCTTTGCATCAGCTTCAAGGTCAAGTGGGGCACTTGGTAGACCATATGTTGTTCCACGGACAATTTGAGATGGGTCACTAGTACCAGCAGCAGTGATTGTAGATACACGGTATGAGTATGAAGTGTTATCATTAAGTCCTGAATCAGTATAGATAGTCTCATCAGAGTCAGTATTTTCTACAATTGTAGTAAACTCTGCACCAGTAGAACGTCGTTCTATCTCATATCCTAGAACAGGTAATCCTGAGGTGTCCTCTGGATCAATCCAGGTTAAGGTAAGCTGTCCTCTATCAGCAAATACCTGTAGTGATGTTGGTTCATCTGGAAGGTCCAGAGTAGTTGTTGACACTTCACCTGAAAAGTCTCCAACTACAGGTTCACCACTAGGTAGCAAAGTAATTGCAGCTATTCTGTAAGAGTAATCAGTTCCTGAAAATAGTGAAGTGTCTACAAAACTAGTCAAAGCACTTCCAGTATCATCTACATATGGATTAAAGAATCCTGAAGAGATACTTCTCTCAATTACATATCCAGATATTTCAGTTGCACCTCCAATGTCTTCAGGGGCATTCCATGTTATTGTGATGGAATCCAATGCAGGAGTTGCAGAAAGACCAGTAGGTCTGGAAGATTGGGTTGCAGGAACATCACTTGCAGTTTTTGATGGTAGGCCTACACCTGCAATGTTTTCAGCAGAAACTCTGAATTTGTATTCCTGTCCATTTGTAAGACCTGTTACTGTAGCAGTTGGGTCAGCACTTGTTCCATCATCAAACACATTCCAATTTGCACCATTATCAGAGGAATATTCAATTACATAGTTAGTGATTTCTTCACCACCATTATTTACTGGAGCACTCCACAACAGGGTTACTTGGCTGTCACCAAATTGGGTGGTAAGATCAAATGGCTTACCAGGTATAGTAAATGCACTTACAGGTATTGGAGAAGTTGAGTTACTGATACCGCCAGCATTTGCAGCAGATACACGAATCAAGTAGACTTTACCATTTACCATGCCATCTTTAGAGAAGGATGGAACGTTATCGTCCTTTTCTTCAACAATTAACCATTCTTCTCCATCATTAAGAGAGAATTCTAGTAGATATCTATCAACAGTTCCTGTTGATTCATCCCATGTAATGTCAACTCGTCTATCACTACCAATGTAGGAGAGGTTTGTTGGAGTACCAGGTGGATCTGGCAACACAATCTCCTCAAAGGTTTCATCACCTTCAACTTCTATGATAGCACCAGGAACAGCCCAAATCTGACCAGATTTTAGTTCTTTTGGAACTTGATATTTAGTAAGTCCGAATTTCTCTGCAAGATCTTTTGGTTTGTCAAGTTCTGCATCAGTTACATTAGTGTTAAAGACCTGATTCTGATTGAAAGTACGATCAAAGAAGCTAAACTTGTCAGCATCTACCAAGCTGGAAGATGGTGGAATAAAGTTTCCTTCCTGTAATCCAAGGCCGAGTTGTTTTTGGATTGTTTCCTCATCTGGAATATCTGGATTTTCTACAAATATAGAGTCCTCTTCCTCATCTGTTTCTGCGTGTGGGACGACTACTACAGTGTTTGTAGAACGTGCAGGACCGGCTTCGTTAACTGGTGCAATTTCAAATACATACTTTTTATCATTTTCAAGTCCAGTAATAACTAGACTAGTGATACCTTGTAGTTTGTTTATCTCCTCTTCGGTCAAACCTAACTCATCAAAGTCAACGAAATCAAATTCATCAAAGTCAATGTCCTCTAATCCATCTATATCATCCATCGTCAAGTCATCGAAACCGTAGATGATTTGGTTCTGATTAAATTGTTCGAGAACTACTGAGGTACCAGATACTACTTGACGTTGTACTTGGTAACCAGTAATTGGAGAACCGTTATCAGCTGCAGGAGTATTCCATCTCAATTCTGCTGCTGCATCAAATGGTGTTCCGATTATGGTGTCCTGGAATACAGGTCTATCAAACATTGGAATACATGCACCGCCAGCATTTGCAGCAGAATTAGAGCCACCACCATTTACCAAACATACAGGATCAGTTGGAATACTAGAGCCGACAGTTGTGATTGCACGTACTCTAAAGTAATAGTATAATCCATTTTCAAGATCATCTAATTCAACTGAAGTAGATTCAGTAATTACGTTGGTCTTGCTTGTAAAGTCAGCAATCTCTGGTGGAACAAAGAATGGACTTGTAGTATATTCTAATACATAGTGAGAGATTGGTGAGCCACCATCACTTGGTGGGTTAAACCAGATAGCTAAAACATCTGGGTCACCACGAGTAGCAGACAAACCAGTTGGAGCATCAGGTGCTGTAGCTGGTGTTGCGATTGCAGAGTCAGATGGAGGTCCTTGTCCTGCCAAGTTTTCAGCAGAAACTCTGAATGTAAATGAATTACCTATACCTAAACCAGTGATAGTAGTACTTGTTTCACTGGCAGAAACAGTTGCAGTTAGAGTATTTGCAACAGTAAATATGCCATCAGTAGCATCAGTATATTCTACAACGTATTGTGTGATTGAACGGCCGTTATCATTAGGTACACCCCAGCTTAACTTTGCCTCTCCAGGTCCACGATTTGCAGTTAGATTAGATGGTGCATCAGGTACGGTATATGGTGTAGCAGTTACAGTAACAGATGGCAAACTAGTATCAATTACAGTTACTGCAATAACACGGAAAGTGTACTCTTGGTCATTTGTAAGTCCGGTTACATCTACAGATGTTTGAGGTGGTTCAGTTGAAGTACCAAATACAGATATTTCTGGAGTTGTCTCATCAAATGTACCATCAGTGCTGTATTGAATTCTATATTCTGTTATTAATGAGCCACCATCGTTTGGTGCAGACCAAGACAAATCAACATGAGCATTTCCTGGAGTTGCAGATGGGCTAAGAGGTGCACCAGGGGCATCCAAAGTAGTTACTGAGGTTCTGCTTGATGGGTCACTTTGTACAGTATCAGCACCCTCTAAGGAGAGTAATGCAGATACTTGGTACTTGTAAGTAGTACCAGGTAGTAATCCAGTATCAGTAAAGTCTAGTTTTGTTGGATCATTAATTGTAAATGTTTCAAGTACATTGCCATTGGCGTCTAATCTTTCAAGTACAAATCCTTCTAGGGTTCTGTCACCCAATTCTTGTGGAGGACTCCAAGATACAAAGACTTCGGTGTCAGAGATTGCATCAGCAAATAGACCTACAGGAGAAGATGAACCAAGAGATGGTACTCCAATTACAGGTCCGGCAGGTCCACTAGAACCAACACCGTTAATTGCAGTTACTTGAACATGAATTGGCACGTCATTTTCAAGACCAGAGATAGTAACCATGAGGTTGGTTAGATCAGTTACTGTAACAGATGGGGTACTGGCATCAAATGTGCCATCGGTGCTGTACTGCACAAGGTAAGATGTAATTGCAGAGCCACCGTTGTTAGTTGGTTTTGTCCAAGTTACATCAAGCTTTGTATCACCTGGGATTACAACTAGTTTCTTTGGTGGTGTTGGAATAGTGGCAGGTTTTCCAGGAACTACATCAGATGCTGGACCTGGATTTACAGAGTTTATTGCAGTAACACGGAACTCATATGTAACACCATTTGTAAGATTTGGAATTACTATTCCTTGAGTTGTTGTACTGACTCCATCATCATATACATCCCAATCCTGACCAGCAATTCTAATTTCAATCTTGTAATCGGTAATTGAATCACCGCCATTTGATTCTGGAACATTCCAAGATAATGTTGCCTGGTTATTGCCAGCTATGACAACTAGGTCTCTAGGTGCAGTTGGGGTAGTAGCTGGAGTTGCAGATACAGTATCACTTGCTGGTCCAAAGTCAGTTATAGCAGTGTTCTTTGCAGTAATTCTAAATTGGTATTGATCACCATTAGTTAGACCATCAACAGTTACGCTGGTCTGGGTTGCTGGCAAATCATCACCAAACTTTATCCAGGTAGACTGTCCAGGTGGGAGATATTCTACCATGTAGGCAGATAGTGGAGCGCCACCCAAGTCTTCTGGAACATTCCAAGTTAGATGTACTGAAGTATTATCTCGTGTTGCCTCCAAGTCACGTGGGGCAGAAGGCAAGGTAGCTGGAGTTGTTGCTCTGAATTCAGATGGCTCACCAATTCCGGCTATGTTGACACCAGATATTCTAAAGAAGTATTGGAATCCGTTAATCAAGTCAGTAACAGTTACAGCAGTTGAATTTGCGGGAGTTACGTTATCTGGGAATACAATCCATTCTGAAGTATCAAGACTGTACTCAACAATGTAATCATCTATCTCATCACCACCATCATCAGTTGGAACTGCCCATTCAAGGGATACTAGTTGGTTAGCAAAGTCTAACTGAAGTGCATCAGGTGCACCAGGAGTGGTTGCAGGCTTTGCAGATGCAGTTGCAGGATCACTTTGACCCACTTCATTGACTGCAATGACTCTAAAGTCATACACTTCACCATTTGTCAAATCAGTAACAGTAACAGTAGTTGATGTGTCAGAGCCATCTGCAAATGTGGTAAATGGTGTATCTTCAGAAGCACTTTGCAATCTGTATTGTATTACAAAGTCATCTACAGATTCACCACCATTATCAGATGGAATTGAAAATGTCAAAGTTACAAGTGCATTACCGAATTGAGCACTAAGTGGAGTTGGAGCTCCAGGAATAGTTGCAGGAGTAAATGTAACTACATTAGATGATGCACTGTATCCAATACTGGTTTTTGCAAATATTCTAAAGTCATATGCTACACCATTTGCTAATCCCTCTATAGTGTGACTTACAGCATCAGCAGATACGGTAATTGATGTAACAGATGAATTTCCATTACCATCGTCATCATCGTCGTCATCATCGTCGTCATCATCGTCATTTGTTCTTACAATTGGAGTATCTGAAGTAAATTCATCAGCAGTGTATTCAATTACAAATTCTTGAATTGCAAATCCGCCGGTATCTCCTTGCGTCCATGTTAGAGTGACTTCAGTGTTTCCGCGACTTCCATCAAGCACTGGTGCATCTGGTAATGCAAATGGGGTTGCAGTTACTGGGGCAGTTGGGTCACTAGAACCTGCATCAGTAATTGCAGTTATTCTAAATGAGTACTCCTGTCCGTTTTGCAAGTCATCAACATTGTATACCAAGTTAGAGGTAGTTGGAGCAGGATCTTCAATTAATGTGGTAAATCCATCAGTAGAAGTTTCAATGCGATATACTAGGTTGTTTCCACCGTTTGCATCAGATGCAAGCCATGTAAGATTGACTAGCTCATCATCAGCAATTACTGTACTAATTACTGGTGTGGATGGATCTCCTGCTGGAACTGCTGCAGAATCAGCAGTTACTGCAGAGTAATCTCCTGCAGCAATTTCGTTTACTGCTTGTACTCTGAATGTATATTCAACACCGTTTGTAAGACCAGTCACAGTTGTAAATCTGTCAGTGCTTTCTTCTGGTTCAACGAATGGTGTATAGATAAGGTTCAATTCAGCTGATGCATATTCAACTAGGTAATCACGTATTGCAGAACCGCCATCATCTGCTGGAAGATCCCATGTTAATGAAACTTCGGTGTCACCTCTAGTAGCAACTACATTGAGTGGAGCACTTGGGGTGGTTGCAGGAATTCCTGTTGCAACATCAGAAGGCAAACTTGTGCCAACAGTAGAAATTGCATATACTCTAAACTCGTATTCTTCACCGTTTTCAAGTCCAATGACTGTTACATCAAGGGCGCCATCAGCTGGAGGTACTGGGGATAATTGCCATGTATTATCAGTGGTTAGTTTGTATTCTACAGTGTAAGAGGTTACTGGAGAGCCGCCGTTATCTGTTGGAGCGGTCCAAACAATTTCAAGTTCATTATTACCTACATTAACTTCAGTAATTGTTGGTTTGTCAGGTACGTTGAATGTGGTATCACTTGCAGGTTGTGATGAAGAGCCAGTACCAGCACCAGTTATTGCAGATATTCTGTATGTGTAGGTGGTACCAAGTTCTAATCCAGTATCATTGAATGTTGTATCATCAGTAGATGGAGGTACAGAAACAGAAGTTGTTGTAACAGTTGCAAAGTTTCCATCACCATCATGTCTTTCAATTAGATAACCAGTAATTCCTAGACCGCCAGTGTTTACTGGTGCAAGCCATGTAAGATCAATTTCAGTACCAGAGATTGCTTCTGCTTCAAGGTCTGTTGGAACATCAGGTTTTGCTGCAGGGATTACAGTTTCAGGTGCAGAGTCAGGACCAGAACCAACATCGTTTCTAGCAGAGATGGTAAAGGTGTAAGAGACACCATTGTCAAGTCCATCAATTAGTCGGGTAAATGGAGTGTTTGGAACAACTAGAGTGTCAGTTCCAAGAGATGAAGTGATTGTAATAGTGTAATCAAGTACATCAGAACCGCCATCTTCTGTTGGTCCGGTCCAAGTTAGTGTGACTTGTCCATCACCAAATGTTGCAGAGGTAATTGTTGGGGCATCTGGGAATGTGGCTGGAGTTGCAGTGACTATATCAGATGGATCACTTTGTCCAACAGAGTTGATTGCTATAATTCTAAATGAGTATTCTTCGCCATTCTCTAGTCCATCAATGGTTGTAGATAGTTCAGTAAGGTCAGCTGTTGCCAAAGTTACAGATGGAGTAGTGTTATCAAATGTACCATCATCAGAGTATTGTACCAAGTATGCAGTTATTGCCGCACCGTTGTTTGCAGGTTCAGTCCATGAAAGGTCTACCTGAGTATTGCCGCGGTCTGCAGAGGTAATTTCGGGTTTATCTGGAACATCAAATGTGGTGTCACTGTCAGTACCAGATGCAATACCTGGTCCAAGTTGAGTTACTGCAGATACTCTGTATGTGTATGTGGTTCCTTGGGATAGTCCGGTGTCAGTAAATGTAGTGTCAGTTGGTAGTGGAGGTAAGGATACAGATAGGGTTGTAACGTCATCAAAGTTACCATCACCATCATGACGTTCTATCAAGTAACCAGTGATTGCAAATCCACCAGTATTTTGTGGAGCAATCCATGAGAGTGTAATTTCAGTACCAGAGATTGCAGTAGCTGAAAGTGCGGTTGGGGCATTTGAAGCAGTTGCAGGAGTTGCAGTTGCAACATCAGATACATCACCAACACCTACATCGTTTTCAGCAGATACTCTAAACTCATAAGTTTGTCCGTTTGTAAGACCAGTGATTATTGCAGATAAGTTAGTGTTAACGCCACCAAGGCCTTCATCAAATGTTTGCCATGAAGCTTCTGGTGTTTGGGATGCAAGTCTAAACTCTAAGATATAATCAAAGATGTCTTCTCCACCAGAAATTTCTGGTTCTAACCATGTAAGTGATACTTGTCTGTCACCAAATTCTGCTCCAACTTGTAGAGGTTTGCTTGGAGTGGTTGCAGGCTTTGCTTGTAAGACATTAGAGGCTTCACTTTCACCAACAGAGTTTTCAGCAATAACTCTGAATTCATAGGTCTGTCCATTAGTCAAACCAGAATCTACATTAATTTCAGTTGGGGATAATGAAATTTCGTCATCAAAGGTAGTCCAATCACTAGCACCTAGTAATCTGAATTGAGCAATGTAATTTTCTAGTGGAGTTCCACCATTATCAGATGGAGCAGTCCATTGTAAGGTTACAAGTTCGTTTCCACGTATTGCAGCATCAAGTACAGGTGCAGATGGATAGTCAAATGTTGTAGCATCATCTGTGTCTGATGGGTCACCAGTTCCAAGTACGTTAACTGCAGATACTCTGTATGTGTATGTGGTTCCAAGAGATAGTCCGGTGTCAGTAAATGTAGTGTCACTAGCAGTTGGTGATTCAGGTACAGGTATGGTTGTTGTAGTTACTTCTGCAAATGCACCATCAGTACCTAGTCTCTCAATGAGATAACCAGATACTGCACGTCCGCCATCATCAGATGGAGCTTGCCAGACTAGTTGGATTTCAGTACCAGAAAGGGTTGTTGCGACTAGATCAGTTGGAATGCCAGGTACGGTTCCAGGAGTTCCAGTTACTGGGTCAGATGGGTCACTTGAATCTGGAATTTGTGGATCATCATCTTCATTATGAGCAATGACTCTAAATTGGTAATCTACACCGTTTTCTAGACTAGATACTGTTGCATCTGTTGGCAAGACACCGGAAACAGGAACAATTTCTTGTGTAGAGATAGTGGTAAAGTTGTCATCAGAATATTGTACTGTGTATCCTACAATGTCATCGCCACCATTATCTGCTGGTGCCAACCATGAAATTGAGACAAACTCATCACCAATGTTGGTTACTCTAAGGTCTCTAGGCACACTAGGTGCAGAGGAAGGTTCTGCAGAAAGAACATTAGATGGAAGACTTTGTCCTGGAACAGTGTTCTTGGCAAATACTCTAAACTCGTAAGTTACACCATTTGTTAGATCATCAATAGTAATGCTGGTCAAAACGTTAACACCGCCATTACCTTCATCAAAGGTTGTCCAGTTAGATTCTGCATCATTGGTTGCATCTAATTCTCTGAATTGAATCAGATAATCGATTAATGCATCACCGCCAGTATTTTCAGATGGAGTCCATCCAAGTAGTACAGATTCATCTCCTGGTGTTGCAGTGTCAAGTGTTGGGGCAGCAGGTACAGTTGCAGGAGTTGCAGTTGCAATATCAGATAATGCACCTTCACCTGCAGCATTAACTGCCTTTACTCTAAATGAGTACAATGTGCCATTGTCTAATCCAGAAATAACAGTAGTTATTGGATCATCAGATGGTGTAACAGTTTGGGATTCTGGATCAGTAGCAAAGCTGTCAGAGGAATACTCTACTACATATGAAGTGATTAGTGAGCCGCCGTTAAAGTCTGGTTTGTTCCATTGTAGTGTAACTTCGCCATTACCGCGAGTTGCTTCCAAGTCAGTTGGAGCGTTTGGTGTTGTAAATGGAACAGCATCAAGTGTGTTTGAGAATGGTCCAAATGATGCAATGCTGTTTGCTCTAACCTTGAATGAATATGTACGGGCATTTTCAAGATCTTCTACTGGATAAGATATTGGTCCGGTTTCTTGTGTTGCAACGACAATAATATTGTCAATGTCATTTTCGAATCCATCAATAGAGTAATGTAGTTCATACTCTGTAACTGGTGCACCATTTGTAGCTGCAAGATTCCATGTTACTGTGACTGTTTCATCACTGCCAACAGCAGTTAGTATCTCTGGGGCAGCAGGAGGTGCAGCAGGTGTTGCTTCTTTAACTTCTGATGGGTCACTGTTACCAACATCATTGTGAGCCTTTACTCTAAACTCGTAAATTTGTCCGTTTGTAAGACCGGTTACTGTAGCTCCAGGAACATCACTTACTCCATCATTAAATACTTGCCAATCAGATTCACTCTTTAGTTTGAATTCTACAATGTAATCATCAATGTCAGAACCGCCATCATCAGAGGATGCAGTCCATCCAAGGGATACTTGAGTACTACCAAATGTTGGAATTAAGTTAGTTGGTGGGGTTGGAACAGTTGCAGGAGTTACAGATATTGTAGTAGATACAGGTCCATCATCAATATCGTTTTGTGCATATACTCTAAATTCATAGGTCACACCATTCTCCAAGTTACCAATTACGGCGTTAGTTACTGGTGGAAGTCCAGTTACTGTTTGAGTAAGAGTATTTGCAAATCCATCTTTAGAGTATTCAATTACATAAGTATCAATGGTTACACCACCATCAAATGGTTCAGACCAAGATAGTGAGACTTCACCATTACCTCGTTGTCCACTAAGACCAGTAACTTGACTTGGGCCATCAACTGGTGTTGCAGTTATTGGTGCAGATGGGTCACCAAATCCAACTTCGTTTTCAGCAGATATTCTAAATTGATATTCTACACCGTTTTCCAAGTCTTCAATGTCAACTACAGTTGTTGGGTGAGTGACAAACTCTGATTGGTATTGACCTTCTACAAATGAATTAGCAGAAGTATAATCAATTCTGTATCGCTCTATTGGTTCACCGCCAGTATTACCTGGAGTCCATGATAATCCAACAGTACCAGCAGAAGGTTGTGGGTCATCAAATGTTGGGGCATCTGGAACAGTAGCTGGTTTTGCAGTATCAGTGTTTGATGGGCCACTAGGTCCGGCAGTGTTTACAGCAATAACACGGAATGTGTAGGTTACGCCATTTTGAAGACCGTTAATTATAGTATTAGTTGGTACAGGTAATGTTTCACTTGTTACGGTTTGTGATGATGGGTTTGCACCAAAGTCACCATTTGCATCATCAGTGTATTCAACAATGTATGATGTAACTGGAACACCGCCAGTAACAGCTGGTGCGGCCCATGTTAAGGATACTTGAGTATTACCACGAGTTGCAACTAGATCAGTAGGATTACCAGATAATGCAGCAGGTGTTTCTGCCACTGGAACTGATTCATCACCAGGACCCACTCCGTTTACTGCAACTGCACGGAAGAGGTATTCTTGCCCATTGTTAAGACCAGTAACGGTAATCTCAGGAGTAGTTGATTCGGTTTGATCATTAAACTCAAACCAGTTATCTCCGTTGTCAACACTGTATTCAATATAATAGTCAATAATGTCAGAACCACCATCCTCTACTGGAGGAGTAAATCCAATTGTAACTTGTCCATCTCCAAGTGTTGCAACTAGATCAGTTGGAGCATCAGGTGCTCTAGCTGGAGTTGCAGAGTCAACATCAGATGGTTCACCAAAGTCTACGCTGTTAGTAGCAGTTACTCTAAAGTAGTAAGTGTCACCATTGTTCAAGTTATTAATTGTTGCAGATAATGGAGATGCTGCAACATCAACAGATGATGTGAAGACACCATTGTTTGCATCAGTTTCATTAGTAGTGTATTCAATTCTATAACCAGTGATTGGAGTACCACCATTTGTTGGCTCAGACCATTCAACTTCCACTTGAGCATTACCAGGAGTTAAGCTGATAATTTCTGTCTTGCCAGGTACATCAAATGTTGTGGCTTCTGCAGTAGAGGATGTGTCTCCTACTCCTGCATCAGTAATAGCAGCAACTCTGTAAGTGTATGATGTTCCTCTATCCAAGCCAGTGTCAGAGTATGTAGTATCAGCGCTTCCGGTGTCTGCCACAATTATTGTAAAGTCAGCCTCGCCTTCTGCTTGTCTTTCAATTTGGTATCCATCAATTGAAGCACCGCCTGTAAGTAATGGTGCATTCCATTCAAGATCAATTTCAGTGTCAGATATTGCTTCAGCATCTAGTCCAGTTGGGGCATCAGATAATGTTGCAGGTCTAGCAGTTGCTACATTAGATGTAGGACCAACATCTACTGCGTTTTCAGCAGAGACTCTAAACTCGTAAGTTAATCCGTTTGTAAGACCAGTTACAGTTACAAAGAGATTAGTGTTAACACCACCAACACCTTCATCAAATACTTGCCATGTGGCTTCTGGTATTTGTGATGCAAGTCTATATTCAATAATGTAATCAATGATTTCCTCGCCACCATTATCTGCTGGTAATTGCCAATCCAGTATGACTAGCAGATTTCCAAATTCTGCGTTGAGTTGTAGTGGTTTTGTTGGAACAGTAGCAGGTTTAGCGTCAAGGGTGTTTGATACTGGGCCGTTGTCTTCAATGTTTGTTGCAAATACTCTGAATGTGTAAGTAACACCATTTGTTAGACTGTCAATTGTTACAGTAGTTGGTAATGGTTCAGTATCAAAGACTTCAGATACAGTGTTTTCTGGATCAAATATTCCAGTTGGTGTGTATTGAACGGTATATTGAGTCAAATCAGAACCACCGTCAAATCCAGGAGTCCATGAAAGGGTTACAGATTCATCACCGCGAACAGCAGAGTCTAATGTTGGGGCATCAGGTGCTCTAGCTGGAGTCTCAGTTACTTCATTAGAATAACCACTTGAACCATTATCGTTGGTTGCCTTTACACGGAATGTGTATTCAACACCATTATCTAGACCAGAGACAGTTGCTTGGGTATCTAGTGTTTCATCATCACCAATTATTACAGATGATGGAGGTTCATCAAAGACTCCGTTTTCATCGTCAGTGTATTCAACAACATAGGTGTTTAATGTAGAACCGCCATCAAATACAGAAGCAGTCCATGAGAGTGATACAAATCCATTACCATGGTCTGTGACTTCAAGTAATGTTGGGGCATCAGGTACTGTAGATGGTGTTGCACTTACTGTGTTTGATGGATCACTAGAATCATCAGTATCATCATTGTCACCATCATCTTCGTTATGAGCAATTACTCTAAACTTGTATTCTGAGCCATTATCTAGACCAGATATTGTTGCAGTTGTTGGTAATACACCATCAACAGGAATAATTTCTTGTGTAGAGATAGTTGCAAAGTTGTCATCAGAATATTGTACTGTGTATCCTACAAGGTCATCTCCACCATCATCTAATGGGGTCAACCAGGAAAGTGAGACAAATGCATTACCGCTATCAGTTACTTGAAGGTCTCTTGGAGGTAGCGGATTAGTTGAAGGAATTCCAGTTAGAACGTTTGATGGGTCACCAGAATCAACAAGGTTTCTTGCAGTTACTCTAAATGAGTACTCTACACCATTATCTAGTCCATCAATTGTTGTGGTTATAGGATCATTGTTTTGTGGAGCAGTGATAACAACAGATTCTGTGTCTTGTGGATTAAATGCACCAGTAGAAGTGTACTCTACAAGATAATCGATTATTGGAGAACCGCCATTTGCTGGTTGGTTCCATACAATTGTGCTTTCTTGATCATCATCACTTGTTACAGATACAAGTACTGGGGCATCAGGTGGATTTGCAGGTGTTGTTGTTGCAGGGTTTGATGCAGGTCCTTCATCTGCAGAGTTTGTAGCAGTTACAACAAAGGTGTATGTTTGACCGTTTGTCAAACCAGTAACAGTTGTAGTAGTTACAGGTGGAGCTACACCATCAACGCTAGTAATTGTTACAGATTCAAAGTTGTTTGGATCAAATGTTTCTCCAGGAGTCCACTTTACTGTGTAAGATGTGATTGTGGCACCTCCATTACTTGATGGTTTCTCCCATACCAATAGAACTTGACCAGTTTGAGGAGTTGCAACAAGATTCTGTGGAGCAGATGGGGCTGTTGCAGGAGTTGCAGTTACTCTATCAGAGATATCACCATCTCCAACATCGTTGTGTGCAAATATTTCAAATAGATATGGTGTACCATTAGTTAATTCATCAATTACAAGGGAGAATGTATTTCCATTAGCAGTTTGTTCCTCAGTCCAAGAGCCGCCATCAGTACTGTAACGAACTACATAGTATTCAATTTCAGCACCACCATCACTGGCTGGTAAGGTCCAAGAAACTTCAACTTGGTTAGGTCCAGGTTCAGCAGCAGGATTTAGTGGTTCACTTGGAGTAGTAGCTGGAGTTTGTGACAATACATTAGATGGTGCACTGTCATCGATTACATTACTTGAAATTATTCTAAAGTAGTAAGTATCACCATTTGTCAAACCAGTAACTGTGTAAGATTCAGCAGGTGGGTTACCTGAAATTGTTGCAGTATCTAAGATGCTTGCAAAGTTTTCATCTTCAGACCACTCTACATGATAAGAGTCAATTGGTTCACCACCATTATTACCTGGAGTCCATGAAAGTGCAACAGATTGATTGCCTCTGTCAGCAGAGTCTAACGTTGGAGCATCAGGGAATGTTGCTGGTTTTGCAGATTTTATGTTAGATGGATCACTAGGTCCAAAGGCATTACTTGCGATTACTTGGAATTGGTATGTCAATCCATTTGTCAATCCAGAAATAGTTGTAGAAGTTGCTAATGCTTCATCATCACCAATCACCACAGTTCCAGTTGTTTGGAAATTATCGCTAGAATATTGGATTGTGTATTGAGTGATTGTGCTTCCTTGATCAAATTGAGGAGTCCATGAAAGGGTTACAGATTGGTTGCCTCTGTCAGCAGAGTCAAGAACTGGGGGTAGTGGGACTGTTGCAGGAATTGCAGTTATTGTTGCAGCATCACCAGTTACACCATTAACGTTAGTAGCAGTAATTGTGAATGTGTATTCTACACCATTATTCAAACCATCAATATTTGCCTCATCTGCTGGAGCATTGATTGTAATTGTTTGAACTACATTGCCATTTGGATCAGTAACAGTGATTGTGTAAGATGCAATTTCACCACCTGCATTAGGAACTGGTTCAGTCCATTCAAGGTCTACTTGTTTGTCACCAGGAGTTGCTCCAAGGCCTGTTACTGCGTTTGGAGGACCAAATGGAGTTGCAGTGGCAGGAGCAGATGGAGTACTAGTTAATCCGTGTTCATTAGTAGCAGTAATTGTAAATTCGTATTCTACACCACTTGTTAGTCCAGGAATTACTGTATTATCTGCAGGTGCAGTTACTTGGACTGGATCAACAGGAACACCATCAGAACCAGTTATTGTAATTGTATAATATGAAATATCACCACTGTTGTTATCATCTGCTTCATTCCAGGATAATGATGCTTGTCTATCACCTGGAGTTGCCTCAAGTCCTGTTACTTGTAGTGGTGCTCCACGTGGAGTTGCAGTTGTTGTTGCAGCACTGCTTGTTAGGTTGTTTTCATTAGTTGCAGTTACTTCAAATGTGTAGTTTACACTGTTTGTCAAACCAGTAACTAGGTAAGAGGTTGTTAATGCTTCATCATCACCAATTACAATTGTTTGAACTACAGCACCACTTGGGTCACGTACTGTGATTGTGTAAAGTGTAATGTCACCGCTGCCGTTAAGGTCTGGTTGAGTCCAAGTGAGGTCTACTTGTTTGTCACCAGGAGTTGGGGTAAGGTTGCCTGGTGCTGCTGGTGGACCATATGGAGTTGCAGTGGCAGTTGCAGCAGGACCAGTGCTGTTGTTTTCATTGGTTGCAGATACTTCAAAGGTGTATGTTTCACCATTATCCAAACCAGTAACTGTTGTAGAAGTTGCTGGTGGATTTCCTCCAGTTCCAGTTACAGTAATAGTGTCAACTAGAGTGTTAGAAGAATCATAAACTTCAACTGTGTAAGAGGTAATGGCACCACTGTTGTTTTCATCTGCTGGATCCCATTCTAGAGATACTTGTTTGTCACCAGGAGTTGCCTCAAGTCCTGTTACTTGTAGTGGTGCTCCACGTGGAGTTGCAGTTGTTGTTGCAGCACTGCTTGTTAGGTTGTTTTCATTAGTTGCAGTTACTTCAAATGTGTAGTTTACACTGTTTGTCAAACCAGTAACTAGGTAAGAGGTTGTTAATGCTTCATCATCACCAATTACAATTGTTTGAACTACAGCACCACTTGGGTCACGTACTGTGATTGTGTAAAGTGTAATGTCACCGCTGCCGTTAAGGTCTGGTTGAGTCCAAGTGAGGTCTACTTGTTTGTCACCTGAAGTTGGGGTAAGGTTGCCTGGTGCTGCTGGTGCTCCTAATGGAGTTTCAGTTGTTGTTGCGGCAGGACCAGTGCTGTTGTTTTCATTGGTTGCAGTTACTTCAAAGGTGTAGTTTACACCATTAGTTAAGCCAGTAACTGTTGTAGAAGTTGCTGGAGGGGCTCCCTGTGAACCAGTCAAGGTAATGGTATCAACAATAGCTCCGTTTGGATCACGTACTGTAACGGTGTAAGATGTAATGTCACCGCTGCCGTTAAGGTCTGGTTGAGTCCAAGTGAGGTCTACTTGTTTGTCACCTGAAGTTGGGGTAAGGTTGCCTGGTGCTGCTGGTGCTCCTAATGGAATTCCAGTTACAGGATCAGAAGATTCACTTGAGCCAACACTGTTTATTGCAACAAGTGTAAAGGAGTACTCATTTCCATTTGTTAGTAGAGATGCAGTATAATCAGTTGCATCTGCAGACAATGAAACATCATCTAAATCAATACCAGTGGTAAGATTTGTAATACTAAGTGTATATCCAGTAATTGGAGTTCCTCCATTAGATGGTTTGGACCATGAAACAGTAAGTGAAGAGTCACCTACAACAGGTTCGTTAAGAACTGGTTTAGCTGGAACAGTAAATGTAGTTGCACTTGCAGGACTAGATGCATCACCTATACCAGCAGTAGTAATAGCAGAAACTCTATAGGTATATTCTACACCACTTGATAATCCAAGGTCATTAAATGTAGTAGCAGTAGTTTGGGTATCTGCCACAATTATTGTAAAGTCAGCTTCACCTTCTGCTTGTCTTTCAATTTGATAACCTGTCAAAGTACCAAATTGTGGATTCGTTGGAGGTGCAGTCCAAGTTAATTCAATCTCAGTATCAGAAAGTGCAGTTGCATCAAGATTAGTTGGAGCGTTAGGTGTAGTAATAGGCGTTGCAGTCACAGGAGTAGATGGAGTGCTAGTTAGATTGTTTTCATTTGTTGCAGTAATTGTAAATGAGTATTCTACACCATTAGTCAAACCAGTAACTGTTGTAGAAGTTGCTAATGCTTCATCATCACCAATTATTATTGTTTGAACTACATTGCCACTTGGGTCAGTTACAGTAATTGTGTAAGTTTCAATTGCACCACTGTCATTAAGTTCTGGTTCTTCCCAATCTATGGTGACTTCACCATCTCCTGCATCAGCAGTAGGAGTGTCAATTACTCCTGGAGGACCAAATGGAATTTCGGTTGTACTTACGGCACTACTATCTAGATTGTTGCTATTAGTTGCAATTATCTCAAAGGTATACTCTACACCATTGTTTAATCCATCAATATTTACAGAGGTTGCTAATGGTTCATCATCACCAATTACAATTGTTTGAACTACGTTTCCACTTGGGTCACGTACTGTAATTGTATAAGTTTCAATTGCACCGCCAGCATTAGGAACTGGTTGAGTCCAAATTAGGTCTACTTGTTTGTCACCTGAAATTGCTTGAAGATCTGTTACGGGATTTGGTGGACCAAATGGAGTTGCAGTGACAGGAAGAGATGGAATGCTGGTCAATCCATGTCCATTGGTTGCAGTAATTGTAAAGGAGTATGTTTCACCACTTGTCAAACCAGGAACTGTTGTAGAAGTTGCTGGCGGATTTCCTCCAGTTCCAGTTACAGTAATAGTGTCAACTAGAGTGTTAGAAGAATCATAAACTTCAACTGTGTAAGAGGTAATGGCACCACTGTTGTTTTCATCTGCTGGATCCCATTCTAGAGATACTTGTCTATCACCAGGAGTTGCCTCAAGTCCTGTTACTTGTTCTGGTGCTCCACGTGGAGTTGCAGTTGTTGTTGCAGCACTGCTTGTTAGGTTGTTTTCATTAGTTGCAGTTACTTCAAATGTGTAGTTTACACTGTTTGTCAAACCAGTAACTGTTGTCTCTGTTGCTAATGCTTCATCATCACCAATTACAATTGTTTGAACTACAGCACCACTTGGGTCACGTACTGTAATTGTGTAAAGTGTAATATCGCCACTGTTGTTAAGGTCTGGTTGAGTCCAAGTGAGGTCTACTTGTTTGTCACCAGGAGTTGGGGCAAGGTTGCCTGGTGCTGCTGGAGCTCCTAATGGAGTGGAAGTTACAGGATCAGATGGAGTGCTAGTTAGATTGTTTTCATTGGTTGCAGTAATTGTAAAGGAGTATGTTTCACCATTATCAAGTCCAGGAACTGTGTAAGAAGTTGCTGGCGGATTTCCTCCGGTTCCAGTTATGACAATTGTATCAACTAGAGTTCCAGAAGAGTCACGTACTTCAATGGTGTAAGAGGTAATGTCACCGCTGCCGTTAAGGTCTGGTTGAGTCCAAGTGAGGTCTACTTGTTTGTCACCTGATTCTGCAGTAGGAGTGTCAATTTGTCCCGGTGCACCTAATGGAGTGGAGGTTGTTGTTGCAGCACTGCTAGTTAGGTTGTTTTCATTGGTTGCAGTTACTTCAAAGGTGTAGTTTACGCTGTTTGTCAAACCAGTAACTAGGTAAGAGGTTGTTAATGCTTCATCATCACCAATTACAATTGTTTGAACTACAGCACCACTTGGGTCACGTACTGTAACGGTGTAAGATATAATGTCACCGCTGCCGTTAAGGTCTGGTTGAGTCCAAGTGAGGTCTACTTGTTTGTCACCTGGAGTTGGTGTAAGGTTGCCTGGTGCTGCTGGAGCTCCTAATGGAGTGGAAGTTACAGGATCAGATGGAGTGCTAGTTAGATTGTTTTCATTGGTTGCAGTAATTGTAAAGGAGTATGTTTCATTGTTGGTCAAACCAGTAACTGTTGTAGAAGTTGCTGGGGGATTTCCTCCGGTTCCAGTTATGACAATTGTATCAACTAGAGTTCCAGAAGAGTCACGTACTTCAATGGTGTAAGATGTAATGTCACCGCTGCCGTTAAGGTCTGGTTGAGTCCAAGTGAGGTCTACTTGTTTGTCACCTGATTCTGCACCAAGGTCATCAATTTGTCCTGGGGCGCCAATTGGAATTCCAGTTACAGCATCAGATGGGTCACTTGAACCTTCAGCATTAATTGCAATAAGTGTAAAAGAGTACGTGTTTCCATTGGTTAATTCACTTGCATTATAGTCAATTGCATTTGCAGGTAATGATACATCAGGGAAAGTGTTACCACCAGTAACATCAGTTATAGAAAGTGTATATCCAGTTAATGGAGAGCCACCATCATTTGGTGCAGACCATGAAACAGTAAGTGAAGAGTCACCTACAACAGGAGTGTTAAGAACTGGTTTTGCTGGAACAGTTACAGGAATTGCAGATTCTACATCAGATGGATCACTTTCATCGACATCATTTATTGCAATTACTCTAAAGTAGTAAGTATCACCATTTGTCAAACCAGTCACAGTGTAAGTGGTATCAGGAGGATTGCCTGAAAGTGTTACATCATCAAGTATTGATGAAAAGTCATTAGTGGACCATTCAAGACGGTACTCATCTATTGATTCACCACCATCGTCTGGAGTAGACCAAATAACTTCGATTTGTCCATCGCCAGCATTGAGTTCTGTTATTACTGGTGCATCAGGTGCTCTAGCTGGTGTTGCTTCAACCTCATTAGAAGGAGTTGCATTACCAAGTGCATTTACAGCATATACTCTGAATTTGTGCAATACACCATTTTCTAATCCAGTCACAGGAACATCAGTAGTGTCAATTGATTGGCCATCATTGTAAACTACAAATCCATTACCATCTCCATAATCAACTTCTATTACATAATCAGTAATTGGGAATCCATGGTTGTTAGGTGCAGACCATGTAAGAAGAACTTGTTCATCTCCACGTTCAACAGAAAGGTCAAGAATTTGGGCTGGCACATCACCAGGGGTTGCAAGCTCTATTGCAGAGTATGGACCTTGATTAACACCATTTACAGCAGCAACTCGGAAAGAGTGTTCAACACCATTTTCAAGATTCTGAATTGTGAGTATGTTTTGTGGATCATTAAAGTTAGAAGATACTGTTTCCCAAGAACCACCTGCAGGTTTTACTTGTATGACATAATGGGTAATTGGTGAACCGCCATTATATGGAGTAGACCAAGCAATAGTTACAAATTCATTTCCTGTTACTGTTTGAGCAGGATCAATTACTGGTGCATCAGGAATTGTTGCAGGAGTTGCAGTATCAAGATTAGAAGGAGGACTAGAACCGTTTTCATTTATTGCAATAACTCTGAATGTGTATGTCTGTCCGTTGGTTAATCCAGGTACAGTGTATTCAGTTAGAGGAGGATTACCAGAAACAGTTACAGATGGAGTGTTTTGATCAAAAGTTCCATCAGTAGAATATTGTATTTCATATGAAGAAATTGTAGAACCACCATCATCATTAGGAGCATCCCAATCAACAAATACTTCAGAATCACCAGGAGTCAAAGTATGCAAGAATGGAGCTGTAGCAGTAGAGCTAGGAGTTGCAGTGACAGGAGTAGAGAATGGACCTTCACCTGCAGAGTTTACTGCCTTTACTCTAAATGAATAAGTTTCTCCGTTTTCTAGATTATCTACAGTTACAAATCGGTTGGTACTTGTTCCGTCATTGAATACTTCCCAACCATTACCATCATTAACTTCAATGATATAATCAGTAATTGCAGCACCATTGTTTGGAGGATGTTCCCATGTCAAGTATACTTGCCCATTACCACCAAGAGCCTCATCGATTACAGGTGCATCAGGTACGCCTGCAGGAGTTGCAGTGGCAATATCAGATGCATCACCAGTACCTTCTGTATTTACAGCAGATACTCTAAAGTCATAAGATTGTCCGTTTGTTAATCCAGTTACTGCAACATCAGTTGTATCAGTACTTGTTCCATCGTTGAATGTTTGCCATCCATTACCATCATTGTATTCTATGATGTAATCAGTTATAGCAGAACCGCCGTTACTTGCTGGAGGAGCCCAAGAGAGTAAGACTTGCTCATCTCCAGATTCAGCAGTTAGATTTGTTGGAGCACCAGGGACACCTAATTCAGCAGTATATGTGATAATTAATCTAGGTGCTTCAGAAGAATCAGCATCATAAGATAATGCATCTCGGTCATTATCAGAATTAACATCTTCAAATATGAGTGCAAGAGAATTTCCAGAGACCCATCCACCTCTGTTAACTATTTCTTGAACGATAGATACAAGAGATGGAGTTTGAGTGTCAGAACTTATTTCATTTTCAGACCAATCAGAAATGCTCCAAGATACAGTAGCACTAGTTGAAGTTCTTGAAGATATGTTAGTAGAATCAGTGGTAAATGTTGATGCGTTATCTACATCTTCACCGTAAATTGTAACAGATGAAGAACCTGAATCATTGTCTTGAGAGGTAAATTCAACATATGCTCCAGTAATTGTAGCACCATTTGGAATTCCAACGTTGTTAAATCTTAAACCAACAAAACGGTCTTCATCTAAATCAAGATCATCATCATCAAGATCCATAGAATATGAAACACCACCACCGCCACCATCATCATCGTCATCATCTTCATCAACGGTTCGAATTTGTTCGGCATCATCAGAAGATTGTGAGATTTGTATTGTTATTGTTAAAGCACCAATTGGTGTTGCAGTTGCAATATTAGATACAGGTCCTGTTCCTTCTGCATTTACAGCAGACACTCTAAATGAGTATTCTTGGTCGTTGGTTAATCCAGTAACGGTAGCTGTGGTATCAGTACTTGTTCCATCAGCAAAAGTATTCCAACCAGAACCACTACTGTACTCTACAACATAATCTGTAATATCAGAACCGCCATTAAATGGAGCAGTCCAAGATAGTGAAACATCAGTGTTTCCTGCAGTAGCAATAAGATTTGTTGGGGCACTAGGTGCAGAGGCTTCAAATGAATAAGTAACTACAAGGAGTGGTGCTGCACTAGAATCGCCATCATGAGATTCAGCAGTTCTTTCACCATCACCAGTAATTATAATTGAAAGGGAATTATCACTGCTCCATCCTGCTCTGTTAACAATCTCTTGAATCACAGATGAAAGGTTTGGTGTTCTTTGGTCAGTTCCTGCTTCACCAGTACTATCCCATTCAACAGGAGACCATGAAACAGATGCAGAGGTCTTTATTCTATCTGAAATGTCATAATCACTGTTGGTGAATCTATCAGAGTCATCAGTGTCTTCACCAAAGATTTCAAGATTGGTGCTCTCACTGTCAGTTTCATCTACAGTAAACTGAACATATGCATTCTGAATTATTGCACCAGAAGGAATTGTAACATCATTGAATCTAATACCAACTTCTTGCTCAAGACTACCGTCTTCTGTAAGTTCCAAGTCACTACTATCAAGATACATGTTACCATCGTCACCGCCATCATCATCGTCATCATCACCACCAGAGACTATTGCTTCTTCAGCATCATCATCATCGTGGTTTACTCTAACTTCAATTGTTGTAGTAGCATTTGGGGTTGCAGTAACGGTACTAGATACATTACCAGTGCCTTCGCCATTAACAGCAGATACTCTGAATGTATGTTCTTGTCCATTAGTTAGTCCAGTAACTGTAGCTGTGGTGTCAGTGCTTGTTCCATCAGCAAATGTTTCCCAACCATCACCATCATCAACTTCAATGATATAATCAGTAATTGCAGAACCGCCATCAGATGGAGCAGTCCAGGATAGTGAGACTTGTTCATTTCCTGCAGTTGCAGAGAGGTTTGTTGGGGCACTAGGTGCAGTAGCTACAAATGAATAAGTAACTACAAGGAGTGGGGCTGCACTAGAATCACCATTGTGGGATTCAGCAGTTCTTTCACCAGTACCAGTGATTATAATTGAAAGTGAGTTATCTTCTTGCCATCCTGCTCTGTTAACAATCTCTTGAATCACAGATGAAAGGTTTGGTGTTCTTTGATCAAGTCCTGCTTCTCCAACAGTATCCCATGGAACAGGAGACCATGAAACAGATGCAGAGGTCTTTGTTCTGTCAGAAATATCATCATCACTGTTGCTAAATCTTTCAGAGTCATCAGTATCCTCACCAAAGATTTGCAAGTCAGTGTCATCATCGTCTTCCTCATCTACTGTAAACTGAACATATGCATTCTGGATTATTGCGCCAGAAGGAATTGCTACATCATTAAATCTAATACCGACTTCTTGTTCATCACCACTATCTTCTGTAAGTTCCAAGTCACTGCTACCACGATCAACATCGCCATCATCAACTTCTTCTTCTGCATCATCATCATTGTGGTTTACACGAACTTCAATTGTTATAGGACCAGTTGGTGTTGCAGTAGCAGTTTCAGATGTATTACCAGTACCTTCATCATTTACAGCAGATACTCTGAATGTGTGTTCTTGTTCATTAGTTAATCCAGTAACTGTAGCTGTGGTGTCAGTACTAGTGCCGTCAGCAAATGTTTCCCAACCATCACCATCATCAACTTCAACAATATAATCAGTAATTGCAGAACCGCCATCAGAAGGAGCAGTCCAGGATAGTAAGACTTGTTGATTTCCTGCAGATGCAGTTAATTCGGTTGGTTGACCAGGAACTGTCACAGAATCTTCAGGGGTTGCGTTTGCGGCACCTGAAGGATTACTGTTACCTACAGAGTTGTGGGCTAAAACTTGGAATTCATAAGTTACACCATTAATCAAACCAGTTACTGGTAAAGATGTAGTAGTTCCATCAGGAGTATTACCAAAATCAGTCCAAGCAGGTATTCCAGATACTCTGTATTGTACTGTATAGTAATCAATTGCAGCACCGCCATCACTATTAGGAGCTGTCCAAGATACTGTAACCTGTTCATCACCTGCAGTTGCAGAGATGTTAAGTGGCTGTCCTGGAACAGATGCTGTAGGAGTGCTTTCAAACACTACCCATAATACATGGCCGGTAGCGTGCCCTAGTTCAGCATCTCTAGAAGTTTCTTCGGTAAGTCTAAACTCAACACCAGTACCACTAAGGTTGTTTCGTCCAACAGTGGTAGAATCAGAACCACTGTGGTTTGTTAAAGCAAGAAATACAGGATTAGAATAAGTGTTTGAAAAGCCTACACTTTTCCAGTCGCCAGCGCCAGGATCTTCGTCGACACCCGTAGTTCGAACAGATTCTATTCCATCAAATGTACCTCTATCAATTGCAAGCCAGCCCATCACATTGTCATTACCATCACCAACAGAAGAAGCAGATATTGGTGCACTTCCATGACCTTCACCAATCTCTAAAGATGCCCTTACAGTAGTTGCAGTTGGTTGGCCACTACCAGAGTGATATCTTGCAGAAACCCAATCTTGTGCACTATCAGTGTTTGCAGTTGCAATGAAATTAGGTGCAGAACTAAATGCAGGGGAAAAAGTTATTGTTTGAAAAACACTACCAGGGCCGCCACGTGCATCATATTGAGATACGTTAAGAGTGCCTGCTTGTAATTGTGTACCATCAGGAAGTGTGTGATTACCTTTTTCAACAACAACATAACCAACATCACCGGCAATAGAATTACCAGTGCCATCTCCTCTATACAGTTGTACATCAAAGCTGGAGGCAGACACATTTCTAACAACAGCAGTTGCCATCTCCAATGCAGCGCCACCAGTCTCAAAACCATCTGTCGGTTGCGCAATAACTACAGGATCAGTATATGTTCCCAAGACGGATACTGTGGTCCAACCGTCTGTGGAAATTATACCAGATTCATAAGGTAAAGGAGTTTGAGCAGATGCTTCAGGTAAAGGATCAAAAATTGGTAATGTAGCAGGATGGACGAGTAGAATTACAGCTAAGGTAAAGACTAACAGTCGACTGAGGAATACATCCCTACTATGTTTCAAGCACTTTTTGAGTCTCTTTTTGCTATTTAAAGAGAGACCGATTTTCCTAATTATGGGATTTTCTAGATTTCACCAGCTATGGTTGAAATCTTTTACAAACCAGTCAATAAATCCCAAATTTGGGAAAATTACGCCTGTTAGGAACATCCTAAGTTCATAAAATGAAGATCAACCCAATTTCTTAATTTTTATGTCCAAAACAACTCAAAATCAGATTGGGGCCAAGTTTCCGCGTACTTTGTCGCGTTTTACAAAAGCATCCTCAATTGTCTTAGCAGTTGGCTCTACAAGCCAAGTATCTTGTTCACTTTCTATTAACAATGCAACATGATTGATTTTTTGAGGAGTTGATGGGTTGTCTGAATCAAAGTAGATGAATCTTAGTTCCCAAGTTTTTCCAATATCAGAGGACTTTATCATATCTGCCATCAAAATGGCCAAATCTTCATTGTCACCTTCACCCTTTGAGAAGGTATCAAGTGGGTGTTTGGGATCAGGTTGCATTTCATAAGATGTTAGTTCAAACTGAGACACAATCCACCACACTTCAAAGATGAATTCACCAGGAGTAGTTACAGTATTGTATAACTCATTCATAGGTTTAGGCATTTGGCCTGTAACAAATTTAGATAAATCACGTATTTCGACAGTCTCTGCTGTACCTCCTTGACCTACACCAGCAAGAGTTATTGAAAGTGTGTCTTGAGGGGCAGGAAGTCGAACAACTTCATCTATGAAATCATCTGAAAGTTTTGAAAAAGTGTACGAGTTACCTCTAGAATCGGTAAAGTCCCAACTAATTGTTCCTTCATCCATCGCAACCTCAGGTACTTTGGAAGTTTCAACAAGAATTTCTCTTTCAAATCCAGTCAAGGATGCAAATATGGAATCTTCATCGGGGTCATCTTGTGCTTCTTCTAATTCCCGTATCTTTGCTTCTAGTGCAGCAATACTGTCTTCTTGTTCAGGAGTAGGTTGTACAGTGGCGGCAGGTTGTGATTTGAATTCTTCAATTTGTGCTTCGAGTTTCGTTATTTCTTGCTGTAATAGTTCTGTTTTTTCGTCAGATGAAGATCGAATATCTTCAATCACAGACACTTGGTTCTCAAGGGCACTAATCTTTTCAGCAAGGTCAGCTCTTTGTTGTTCTGCTTGGATAATTTGCTCTGCTGTTTGCTCCACACGATCTTTTAGTTCTTCATTTTCTTGTAAAACCGCAGTACTCTTTTCTAAAACAATCTCAGATACGTCACCTCCAAGTGGAACTACAGAATATGTTGGTAGAAATTTAGTTTCAATTGATTCATCATTAAGATAACTTACTGATATAACACCAATTACAATAGGTACTATTGCCAAAAGTAAGATCTTGCTGCTCATTTAGTTCAATTTCTCATTAAACGCTAATAACAATAACTACTGATTTTTGGACAAAACTTCATTAAGTTTGTCATTCAAGGATTCTAGAGATTTTATCACATCAGTGGATAATGGTTTTTCAGCTTGACGATTAATCAAGAATAGAATTTGATCTTCAATCTCCTTTAGTTCCTCTTGGACTTCAGCAGAAGTCTTGCTCATGTGTTCTTTTAGTTTAACCTGAGTCTGCAACAATCTTCTAATTTGTGCTTTTTCTCGTTTTATTTGATCAATTATCTGCATTTCATCTTCGGCAAGTTTGATCATTTGGTCTTCATGGTCTTGGTGACTCTTTTCGAGGTCTATTTTCTCTTGCTCAAGGCTTTCCATTCTCATCTTGTTTTCAAACTCTTTTTCTCTTAGAGAACTAATCTGGGCTTCAAGGGATTCCTTCTTCTTTAGTGCTCTTTGTTCTGCAAGTACGCTGATTTGCTCAAACTTTTCAAGTTCATCTTGTAATTTTTGTATCTGTTTTTCAAGTGCAGGGGATATGACTTGGGATTTCTTTTCTGCCTCATCACGTTTCTTCATCAATTCTACTAGTTTGATTTGTTGGGTTCGTAGGTCGTTAGTGACAGTCGCACCTGCTTCAGCTTCCTTGATTTGTGCTTGCAGTAACTTTTCATTCAAAGATACAGGATCAACAGGTCTTGCTTTGGATTTCTTGCCCAGTATCTTTGAAAGCCAGGATGGTTTCTTGTCTACAGATTCTTCTTGACCAGACTGGACTAGAGAGGTTTGTTTGGAAGATAATTTCTTTTCGAGTTCTTTGCGTTCTGCAGTGAGTTTTTTCAAATCAGCATGCTGAGAATTCACCTGTTTTTGAAGTGCGGTTTTTTCTGACTGGATTTGCTCTAGTTTAGATTGATGCTGTTTGGTTATGGTGTCAATTTCTGCTTGTTTTGATTCTAGTTGCTCTTTTTGTAAGGTGAGTTTGGATTCTAATTCAGGGTAGGAAGTAGGTTTGGATTTGATTTCCTCGAGTTGAGATTGTTGGAATTTTACCTTATTTTGGAGTGCAGTCTTTTCTGACTGAACTTGTTCTAGCTTGGATTGATATTGTTTGGTGATAGTGTCAATTTCTGCTTGTTTTGATTCTAGTTGTTCTCTTTCTAGTGTGAGTTGAGACTCTATCTTAGAAGAAGGTGATTTTGACTTGAGTTCTTCTAGTTTGGATTGTTGGAATTTTACCTTATTTTGGAGTGCAGTCTTTTCTGACTGAACTTGCTCAAGTTTGGATTGGTGTTGTTTGGTTAGGGCATCAATTTCTGCTTGTTTTTTCTGCAGTTCTTGTCTTTCTAATGTTAGTTGAGATTCTAGTTTGGGTGAGGATTTTGACTGAATTGTATCGAGTTCTGCTTGTTTTGATTCTAGTTGTTTTTGAAGTGCGGTCTTTTCTGACTGGACCTGTTCTAGCTTGGATTGGTGTTGTTTGGTTAGGGCATCAATTTCTGCTTGTTTTGATTCTAGTTGTTCTTTTTGTAAAGCCAGTTGAGACTCTAGTTTAGGGTAGGAAGTAGGCTTGGATTTGATTTCTTCAAGTTTAGTTTGTTGGAACTCTATCTTATTTTGAAGTGCAATCTTTTCTGATTGTACCTGTTCTAGCTTGGATTGGTGTTGTTTGGTGATAGTGTCAATTTCTGCTTGTTTTGATTCTAGTTGCTCTTTTTGTAAAGCCAGTTGAGATTCTAATTCAGGAGAAGGTGATTTTGACTTGAGTTCTTCAAGCTCTGCTTTTTGGACTTCTAACAATTTCTGAAGTGTAGTCTTTTCTGACTGGACCTGTTCTAGCTTGGATTGGTGTTGTTTAGTGATAGTGTCAATTTCTGCTTGTTTTGATTCTAGTTGTTCTTTTTGTAAAGCCAGTTGAGATTCTAATTCAGGAGAGATTGTAGGTTTTGATTTGATTTCTTCAAGTTCTGCTTGTTTTGAATCTAGTTGTTTTTGGAGAGCAGTCTTTTCTGATTGGACTTGTTCTAGCTTGGATTGGTGTTGTCTTGTTAGAGAATAAATCTCGGCTTGTTTTTCTTGTAGTTGCTCTTTTTGTAAAGTGAGTTTTGATTCTAATTCAGGAGAGATTGATTTTGATTTGGTTGCATCAAGTTCTGCTTGTAGTGTTTGTATTTTTTCATGAAGTGCAGTCTTTTCTGACTGGGACTTTGACATTACAGCTTGATATTCTTTCATAATATCATCTAGTTGAGCATGTTTTTTCTTGTAATCATCAACTTGAGATTGTAATTGAGATTCCATTTTAGCTGAGGAAGATTTTGATTTGGTTGCATCAAGTTCTGCTTGCTGAGATTGGATCTTATTTTGAAGGGCAATCTTTTCGGATTGTATTTGTTCTATCTTGGATTGGTGTTGTTTGTTGATAGTGTCAATTTCTGCTTGTTTTTCTTGTAGATTGTTTTCTAGATCCGTTATTTGTTGTTCATTGTTTATTGAATTAGATTTTGATAGATTTTCCAATTGGACCTGTTGAATGTAGAGTTGTTCTTCAAGGGCTGCCTTTTCACTTGCAAGTTTCTTTTCAAAGGTAGAACGCTCTTCAGAGATAGCCTTGAGTTCAACTTGTAGTGTCTGAATCTTCTCTTCTAACATAGCCTTGTCTGCTGTAGCCTTTCGTTTTACAGACTCATAGTCATGGGCCATCTTTTCAAGTTCAGCCTCCTGGGCTCGAATCTGCTCAGTTAGGCTGATTTTTTCCAAGTCATTTGTTTCTTGCTCAGATTTTTTTGCAAGTAGTTCTCTGTCTTTTGCTAGTTTTTCAAGTTGTGTTTGTTGAGTTGCAATTTTTTCTTCTAGCTTCATCTTTTCAAGTTTAGCTTTTTCAAGACTCATTTTGTGTTCTGTTTCTTCTCTGTCTTGAGCAAGTCTTTCAAGCTCTGCTTGTTGAACGTGTATCTGCTCTTCAAGTTTAGCTTTTTCAAGAGATGCTTTTCTTGTTGCAACACTATAATCACGAGATAATTGACTGAGTTCTTCTTGTTGCTGTTTGATTTTTTCTTCAAGTTCTGCTTGTTCTACAACTTTTTTAGATTCAAACTCTGCTTCTTTTTTAGCAAGGTCTCTTTCACCACGAAGTCTCTCAAGTTCACTTTGCTGAGAATATATCTTCTCTTCTAGTTGTTTTTTACTTTCTTGAAGTTCAGTTTGTGAACTTTCGTAAGTCTTTTTTAATGCATCAAGTTCTGATTGTTTTTGTTTATGTTCTTCATCAATTGTGGAAGAGACGGTTGTAGATTCAGAGGATTTCTTTTGAGCTACCTCAGCATAATATGATTGAGTTACACTGTCAAGATAATTTTTGTCAGATGCATGTATTGTTTTTCCTTGTTTTAAAGAATGTAAAATATAGCGTAGTCTGTTAGAGTCGCCAAATCCTTCAGAAACTAGTTTTGAGATAAAATCAATTGATTGTTCTGGAGGTTGTGTCTCATCAGCAGTGTATTCTTGTTCAACTTTCTCTTCAAGGTACTGCTTATCAGACTTTGCAAGGACTTTGTTATTTTTTATAGAATTTAGTATATGGCGAAGCCTACCAACATCACCCTTATTCTGAGCGATGAGATCCTCTAGGAACGTTACAGTGTCTTCTGTAGACAGATTGACCAATGAAATTCGCCTAATTTGCGATCCGATATCTGCTTAATAAATTACCGATCAATTGATCTTGACAAAACTAGACCTCAACAACAGGTATGGATATAGAGACTGTGGTTTTGTCATCAGAATCATCTATGCTTGTCGTGCCTGCATGGTCTTTTAGAATTACTTTAGCCATGTAGAGCAGGATGTGGTCTGTTTGAGCAATTCCAACATCATTATCATTTAAGGGAGAAAAGATATCAGAATCCATCTTTTTGTCAGAGGTTAATTGGATAGTGATGTTGTTTTCATCTGATGTTGTTTTCATCTGAATAGCACCCTCATCAAGATAGGTCATAAAAATATCAATTATGTATCGTAATGCTCTTTCCAACTGATGGGAATCTGCAAACACATATGCATTATCAGATTGTTCCAGGTTCATCACCAATTCTTTCTTTGGAGTCTTTTCAATGTCTTTGAGAGAAGAAGTAATGACTTCGTTTATTTTAACATCATTCATGTCATAGGATAATTGTCCTTGTTCCAAATTGGAAATGTCATTAACAGTAGCAGTTAACAGTTTTAATTGAGACAGTGTATTGTCAATTGAGTTAAGGACTTCGTCTTTTGTTAGTTTATTATTTTTTAAAAGATCTGCATTTTTAGCTATATCGCTAATTGATTGATTTGTTTGTTTAGAGATAAATCCCATTATGCTTTTTGTCCATGAATCAGTTTTTTCAATTTTAGATAATGCCCGTTCTAGTTCATCAGTTCGTAATTTTACAAGATCAGTCAAATTGGAGTTTGTAAAATTAATGCTATCTCTCATGTATTCAAACTTGTTAGCAAGATCACCTATTTCATCATCTGTTTTAATGTCAAAGTAAACATCAAAGTTTCCATCTGCGATTTGAGAAGATGCATCACGTAATTCTATCAAAGGTTTGGAAATAGATGTTTTAATGTAGAACCAAACAATTACTGCAGACATTATCGTAGTAACAAGTACAATCAAAATTATGTTAGTTAATACAATTACAGGAGATAAAACTTCATCAATGTTCTTTTCTACAACTAAATTCCACCCTAGAGGCAATGATGTTTGATCAGGTTTTGCATAAACTTTGAGAATATCACTTCCTTCAGCACTTTGAGCAATGTAAAAATCTGATTCTTCAGACATCAAGAGAAATTCTACAAGAGAGATATTCTCACCAAATTCAGAGCCAGTAGTAGAGTAAATCACTTGGCCTTTATCATCATGAAGAAAAATATTCGTTCCTAGGAACTTGTTTGTCTGTTGGAGATCATGAATTTCAGCTATCAAATCCTGAAGTTTTATTGTAGTCTTCAAGACACCTAAAAATTCTCCATTTTCATTGTCAATTCTAATTGCAATATTTTGTGAATAAACTTGTGAATCATTATCATAAGATACCGGATCTACAAAATTTCCAGTAGAAACTACAGTACTCCACCACTCAGCGTCTTTTACATAATATTCAGGAATGCCACGGTCATATGCAACCAAGATTCCATTTTGATTAAAGATTCCAATTTGATCATATATTGGATAAGAGAATTTGGTCTCAACAAGATTTGATGCAAAAACTAATTTTTCAGATAATTCATTGCCTTTGATTTCATCCATTAAAGGCAAAATTTGGTTTTGATCAAGTGCATCATTCCATTCAGTGTTTGTTTCACTTATCTGAGAATCAGTCAAATCCACAGATTGAGAATTTGATTCGAATAGAACATCATAAACAAGATCTTTATCAGAAAATTCAATCAAACCATAGGTTTTGTCATCAATGCCTTGAGTCATGTCAGAGACAACATCAGATAATGATTGAGAATAATCCTGACCAATGTTGGCAATAAGATTATCTTGTGTCGTAGTAACTATAAGAAACCCCATAATCACAATTGATGTAATTATAACTGTAAAACTAAGTAGGATTTTCTTTCCTATCTGCACCCTTCTACACCTTTACTGATTTATATAAATTCTAAAGTAAAAATTCCTGATTCATCAAATATCTATTTTTTAAATCAGAGTACAAAAATGTCACAGGTAAAGCAGAAGATTTAAACTGATTATTTTCATATTCGAAAATACGGTTTGTCAGATAGTGAAGAGATTATCAAAGTAATTGAAGCATTGTTTGAAGCAGGCATTACAAAAGACACATCAGTTCTAAAAGACATTCACCTCAACGACCCAAAATTTTCTAGTTTCAGTGACTTGCCACCATATGACCTAAAAGATTATCAAAATACCATAGAATTAGAGGAACTCAAGTTTGTCAGTATTTCAGATTATAGTTATGAGATAAAAAATCCAAAAATCAGTATTTTTGGAGATTCAGCAGTTGTTGCAATGGAATTAAACCAGAAAGGAATGCTAGTTGATACCAAAGCATACACAGGAGAACATATGGAAATTGAAGGTAGAGCCACTTTTGTTTTAGTAAAGCAACCAACATGGAAAATTGCACACATTCACCTATCAAAGATTAATGGATGAATTAATTCTTTTTTGGTTGAGGTTTGTTTTGGGGTTTGTTTGACTTGTTTTGGTTTGGCTTTTTGCCTTTGGTTTTGTTTTGATTAGGATTCTTTCCTTTTGATTTGTTTTGGTTTGGCTTTTTGCCTTTGGTTTTGTTTTGATTAGGATTCTTTCCTTTTGATTTGTTTTGGTTTGGCTTTTTGCCTTTTGATTTTTGTTTCTTGTTTGAATCTTCGTTTGCAAGTTTTTTGTATAGTTTGAAAGCTTGATCAACATTTGCATTTTGATGAATAATTGCTCTTGTTGCTCTAATCATGGCAACTGGATGATCAGATTGCCAGATGTTTCGTCCCATATCAACACCAACAGCACCTGCCTTGACAGCATTGTAAGTTAATTGTAATGCATCACGTTCTGGGATTTTCTTTCCTCCTGCAACAATAATTGGTACAGGACAAGATTCAACAACTTTTTCAAAATTATCACAATAGTATGTTTTTACAATATGTGCGCCTTGTTCTGCAGCCATTCTACAAGCTAGAGAGAGATATCTTGCATCTTTGCCCAATTCTTTGCCAACTGCAGTTACGGCCAAAACCGGAATGCCATATTGCTCTGCTTCGCTGACTAGTTTTCCGAGATTAACAACTGTTTGATATTCATATTTTGAGCCTACAAAGATAGACATTGCAAGGGCACTAGCATTTAGTCTAATGGCATCTTGGATTGATACTGTAATGTCTTCTTGAGACAAGTCATCACCAATAATACTAGAACCACCAGATACACGAAGTACCATAGGAGTATCAGTTTCTGCAGGAACAGATGTTCTCTGAACACCTCTAGTTAACATCAAAGAATCACAGTGTTTCAATAGAGGTGCAATGACCTTTTTTGGATTCTCTAATCTCTCAGTTGGTCCAAGAAAATATCCATGATCAACTGCTAACATAAGTGCGCGGTTATTGTGTGGTTTAATTATACTAGATAATCTGTTTTTTAATCCCCAATCCATATTCCATCGAATTTGAGATGCCTTTCTTAAGCCTTTCTTATTTTGTAATGATTATTTTCATTGCATTGTCACCACTTCGTGCATGATCAAATGCCTTTTGAGTATCATCAATTGGATAAGTGTGTGTGATTAACTGTTTGACATCAATTTGTAATGATTCGATTAGATTCAATGCTTCTTTTGTATCATTATCAGATGCAGCATAACTAGTAACAAGAGTGATTTCTTTTGAATAGATTTTACTCATGTCTAAATCCATTTTTGCACCTTTTGAAGGAACTCCAAACATCATTATAGCACCGCCTTTTCTAACCATATCAATTGCATCATCAAGAGCTTTGAGACTGCTAGTTGCAACAATAGCAACATCAACTCCTTGGTTGTCAGTATGCTCTAAGATTTTCTGTTTCTTAGTTTCATCCATAGAGTTGATGGATTCTGTAATGTTGAATTTTTTTGCAAAGTCCAATCTAAAATCATTAACATCAAAACAGAAGATTTTGGAGAATTTCTTTGCCTGAGCAAGCATCACATGCATCATTCCAGTAGGACCAACTCCAAAGATTGCAGCACTGTCTCCTTCCTGATAATGGTATTTTGTCCAGGCCCGAACACAACATGCAAGTGGTTCAATCATCGCAGCTTCTTCAAAACTAAGAGAATCAGATATTTTCAAAACTCCACCATGAGAAACATTCCATGCAGGAACAACATATTGCTCAGATAAACCACAGGGAGACAGATTAGTTTCATAGTATTTTTTGCACATTGTCTCGTTTCCATGATTACAAAAATGACAATCATAACAAGGAACATGATGGTGAGTAAATATTCTGTCACCTTTTTTGAATTCAGTTACACCAGAACCAACATCTAAAACAATACCAGCAGGTTCATGGCCTAGACGCATTGATGGTTGTCCATATTGTCCAAATACTTTTTCCAAATCAGAGCCACATATTCCACATGCATGCATCTGAACTAAAATTTCACCAGACTCCAAAGAAGGATTTTCTGTTTCACTTACAGAGATAACTGATGGTTCTTTAACAGATGCAGTTTTCATGATTTTCAGTAGAAAATTGATTATAAGTAGATTAAATCAAACACCAAGAATCTTCTTGAGCATGACTCTATAATCAACTTCAGTTTTTTCGCTTCCTGTTGCAGGTAATGCAAATACCAAAGTAGATTTTTCAGCCCTTAATGCAGTCAATTCATCATTAATGGATTCAGTGATATCATCACTAACTAGTACCAGTCCAACATCAGAATCATCAGTTAATTTTCTGATATCTTCTAAAGCCTTTTGAGGAGTATCAGAAATAACGCCTGGAACTCCTGCTAACTGAAAACTAGTTACAAATGATTTGCTTCCAACAGTGAAGATTTTCACAAATTCAAATTTTGCCCATTCTAATTTAACCCTTTTTGGAAGAGTAGATCAGAAGGTTGATTTAGTTTAAAAAATTAGTAGTTTCATGACAGAAATTGACACTCAAAAAGACTTCTATCTATTCTTGCATGGAAAAATGGATCTTAAGCAAAAGGCAACTGATGTTTTGATTGCAAAAGGATGTTCTGAAGAAAAGATCACCATGGGTGCACCAACAAAAGTTGGTAATGTAGGGGATTATATGGTTCAATTATGGCCACCAGGACCAGCACCAAATCAAATCAAAATTCAACAAATAACCAAAGTTGAAGAGGTTGAACCAGAAGGAATGATAGGTCTTTGGAAAGGGGTTTCAAAAGAAGATGTTGAATCTATTCCATTGGAATGATTCAACTAAATCCAGCACCAAAATCAGAGCCTTTGTCTAAAAGGTCCCCAGAATCTGAACTTTTTAATTTTCTAAACAACAATGTTTCATAGACTAGTTTCATTGCATCTTCATCGTTTAGATTACAATCTTCCTTAACTTGATTTTTGTATTTTTCTAATTTTGCAGGTTCTTGTTCATCAGGGGAGATACCATCATGAATCATCAGATTAGCAATTTTTTCAATTTCAGAATTTTGCTGTGCTTCATCCATATTGGTCAATAAATTTTCTAGTTATTAATACATTCGAATAAAAAATCATCACAAATCTGAAAGTAGTCCTGAAAGAAAATCAGAAAATTCATCATCAGAAAAAATAATTTTCTCAACCTTGTTTTCAGTTTGAGCAAGTTTTACAGAATCCAAATGATAGCAAGTGTCTTTTCCATTTAATTTTCCAAAATAAAATGCAGGACATGAACAATAAAGACCAGATGGATCAACCCAGTGTTCTTCGCCCTTACCAACTACAGTCCAAATTTTCCTTTGACTAGGCTCAAAAACATGTAATTTTACTCGTTTTTCTGACACCAAGGATTCTATTCTATCAGGATCTTTGTTCACAAGAATTTAATCAGATATCTGCAGTATAACTTTGATGTTGCAAACTAGAATCATGCAATCTAAACCAGCATTAGTATTGGAAGGAGATAGAAAATATCTTGTTGTAACAGATCTTCATATCGGATTTGAAAGCAGTATGGCATCAAATGAAATTTTCATTGGAAAAAATTCCACAATAAATGAAACAATTCAAGAATTATCAGATATGATTGATACAGAAAAACCAGATTCAGTGATTTTACTTGGAGATATAAAATCAAGTATGAAGAGCATTTCAAAAAGTGAATGGGACGAAGTTCCGTTATTTTTTGATAAAATCAGCCAGAAATGTGAGATAGTCTTAGTTCCAGGAAATCATGATGCAAACATCTCAAGACTAGTTCCACAAAACATTACGATGATCAGTTCTACAGGAATGGTTGAAGAAAATACATTGTTAACTCATGGACATACAATGCCATCAGAGAATTTTTCACATGTAGACAAAATCATCATGGGACATGTTCATCCAGTGTTTTTTCAAGAAGATTCTGTGATTAATGGACAAAGAGTTTGGATTTCAATGAAGATTGAAAAAGAGAAAATTTTTCCAAACAAATCAGGAGAGTTGGAGATTACCATAATTCCATCATTTAACAAATACTTTTACGCCACTCATAGAAAAAAATACAAAAAATCAATTTCACCTATAATTGACAGAATAAAATCAGTAGCAAAAGCAAGAATTGTTACGCTTGATGGTACAATTATTGGAAATGAATTAATTATTGATCAAGTTTTATGATAATTATTCAATAGGGTCATATGGTTCAATAGGATCTTTTGTTGTTTCATTATGTTGTAACCATTCAAGGGTCTTAACAAATGAATCAGCAAGTTCTATTGTAGTTAGCACTGGAATTCCAAGTTCAATTGCCTTTCTTCTAATTTGATATTCATCATCAAGCATTCCAACATATTTTTCAATTGTAGAAGTACTTGGGATGTTTATGATAAAGTCTATCTTCCTTTCATAAAGCATATCTGCAATGTTTGGTAGACGTTCAGGTTCTGAAATCTTGTGAATGATTTCTATACCACCAACTTTTTCTTCAAAGAATTCTGCAGTATGTTCTGTTGCCATAATCTTGAATCCTAATTGTTTTAGTTTTGCAATTGAAGATAATAATTTCTCCTTGTTTTCTGTTCCCCCAACAGTAACAACTGCAGTTCCAGTTTGAGGTAGTTTGATTCCAACTGATGTCAAACCTTTTGCAAGTGCATCATGGAAGCTATTTCCAAAGCAAGCAGCTTCACCAGTAGACTGCATCTCTACACCCAATGCAATGTCTGCACCATCTAGCTGCATGAATGAAAATTGTGGAACTTTGATTCCATAATTATGGATTTTCTGCCACTTGTTTTCAGGGATTTTAGGTAACGGTTTGTCCAAAATAGCCTTTGAGGCAAGTGAAATTAGGTTCATTTTGACTAATTTTGAGACAAATGGCATAGAACGTGATGCACGTATGTTCAGTTCTATAACATAGACTTGATCATTGTTTATCAAGAATTGCAGGTTAAATGGCCCTTTAACATTAAAGGTCAATGCAATTCGTTTAGTATAATCAGTAATTGTTTCGATAATTTTGTTGCTTAATCTCCATGGAGGAATACACATCATTGCATCACCAGAGTGTACACCAGCTGAATCAATATGTTCAACTATTGCGCCAATAACAACTTCTTTTCCATTACTGATTCCATCAACATCAACTTCTAATGAGTTTAACATGAATTTTGAAATTACAACCGGATGATCAGGGGATACATCAGTTGCTTCTTTGACATATGTTTTGAGTTCTTCTTGCGACCAAACTACTTTCATTGCAGCTCCAGATAAAACATAAGATGGTCTAACTATTACAGGAAATCCCACTTCTTGTGCAAATGATTTTGCTTCATTAAGGTTTGAGAACGCTTGCCATCTTGGTTGACCAATGTGTAGTTTATCTAATTCTGCACTAAACTTTGAACGGTCTTCAGCTCTGTCAACATCTTTTGCTGATGTTCCTAAAATATTGATTCCACGTTCTGCTAGTCCAGGAGTCAGATTGTTTGCTGTTTGTCCACCTACACATGTAATGACTCCTTTTGGATTCTCAAAGTCAGTAATGTCAAGTAATCTTTCTTGTGTAAGTTCTTCAAAGTACAGTCTTGTACAGATATCATAATCAGTTGATACTGTTTCAGGATTACAGTTTACAACTGAGACATTCTTTTCTCCATTCTCTTGCAATCCCCAAACCATGTTTACTGTTCCCCAATCAAACTCTACGCTACTACCGATTCTATATGGTCCCGCACCAACTACAACAATTCCTGGATCATCTTTTGGAATTTCAATGTCATGAGAGTGTCCACCATATGTTAGGTATAGATAATTGGTAACTGCAGGCCATTCTGCTGCAAGGGTGTCAATCTGCTTTACAGATGGAACCACGCCTAATTCCTTGCGTATTTCACGCACTTCATCAGGAGTGCTTCCTTTTGCACGGGCAATTTGATTATCAGAGAAGCCTAGTTTTTTGATATCCCACATCAAGGATTTGTCTAGTTCAGATTCCTTGATTTTGGCCTCCGCGTTAAGGATATTTTGTATTTTATCAATGAACCAAGGATCAATTGCAGAAAGTTTGTAGATTCTCTCAACTGAAATCCCCATTTTCAAGGCAATTGCAACATTGTACAAAATCTCATCATCATGATGAGATAATTTGAATTCAATTTCTTCTTCAGTGTATTTTTTGCCATTAGCACGATTCAATACCAATCCATCATTTCCAATTGCAAGCATTCTGATTGCTTTTTGTAATGATTCTTCAAATGTTCGTCCAACTGCCATGACTTCACCAACGGATTTCATCGTAACTCCAAGTTTTCTATTGACTTGTTCAAACTTTGAAAAGTCCCATCTTGGATGTTTGCAAACAACATAATCAAGTGAAGGCTCAAAGCATGCAGTTGTACTTTTTGTAATTCTGTTTACTAGTTCAGACAAACTATAACCTAATCCAATTTTTGCAGACATGTATGCAAGTGGATAGCCTGTAGCTTTACTTGCAAGTGCAGAAGAACGAGATAGACGAGGGTTGATTTCGATTGCAACATATCTGTCTGAATCTGAATCTAATGCATATTGAATATTACATTCACCAACAATTCCAACATGTTTTGTTGCACGTAACGCAGCTGAACGCAACATGTGATATTCATGGTTGTTGATTGTTTGAGAAGGTGCAACTACAATGTTATCACCAGTGTGAACTTTCATTGAAAGAACATTTTCCATGTTACAGACAATTACATTATTGCCATCATAGTCTTGCATTACTTCATATTCGATTTGTTTCCAATGACCAATGTATTCTTCAACTAGAACTTGGCCTACAAGACTTGCATTAAGACCACGTTCAACGATTTCATGGAGTTCAATTTCATTATGGGCAATTCCTCCGCCACGACCTCCTAGGGTATAGGCTACTCGGACAATGACAGGGTAGTTCAGTTCCTCTGCTACCTTCTTTGCATCATCGACATTAGTCACAGTTTTACTCTTGAGTACAGGAACGCCTGCTTCAGTCATTTGATCCTTGAAAAGCTGCCTATCTTCAGTATTTTTGATACCTTGAACCTGAGTTCCAAGCACTTTGACACCATATTTTTGCAAAATTCCCGCTTCTTCTAGTTTAACACCACAATTCAGTGCAGTCTGACCACCATAGGCCAACATGATTCCATCAGGTCTTTCTTTTTCTACAACAGATTCAACATATTGTGGATTAACAGGTAAAAGATACACTTGGTCTGCAAATCTTGTATCAGTTTGAATTGTTGCAATGTTTGGATTAATTAGAACGCTTTTGAGTCCGTCTTCATGAATTGCTTTAAGACACTGACTTCCAGAATAATCAAATTCTCCGGCTTCACCAATTTTAATGGCGCCACTACCCAAAACAAGAATTTTGTTTAGTGATTCGTTTTTTGGCATTTTATTTCTCCATTAGTTCCTTTAGTTCTTCAAAAACATACTTGCAATCAAAAGGACCAGGTGCAGCTTCAGGATGAAATTGTACTGCAATACACCTCTTTGTTTTGTGTTTTATTCCTTCGACTGTTTTGTCATCAGCATTTGTAAACCATAAATTAAAATCAGATTTTTCAAGGGATTCAGGTTTTATTCCATAACCATGATTTTGACTTGTGACATAGACTTGATTTGTCTCCAAGTTAACACATGGTTTGTTTTGTCCACGGTGTCCATACTTTAGTTTGTAAGTTTCAGTGTTTCCTGCAATTCCAATTATTTGTGCACCAAGACAAATTCCAAGTGTTGGTATATTATTTTCAATTAATTTTTTAGTTGTTTCAATTGTTGCAGGACAGTTTTGAGGATCACCAGGACCACTGCTCAAAACAATTCCTTTTGGATTGTATGACATTATTTTTTCATATGAAGTATTCCATGGGACAACAACTACTTTGTAACCAAGTTCTCTAACATTTCTAATAATTGCAAATTTTGCACCAGTGTCAATTACAACAACTGTCTGCTCTTCGTTTCCATAGACTTTTTCTTCCTTGGTGGATACTGCATCCATAAACTGTTCAGAATTGTAATTTGTAGCCTCAGAAAGCTGTTTTTTGACTGCTTCTACATCAATCTCAGTATCTGAGACTACTAGAGCAGCCATCATGACACCACTAGTTCTAAGTTTTTTTGTTAATGCCCTAGTATCAATTTCAGCAATTCCTGGAATTTTTTCATTGTACATCCATTCATCCAAAGTCATGGATAGATTCCAGTGACTTGCAGTATGAGATAGTTCATGTATTACAAGACCTCTAGCTTGGATTTCATTGGCTTCAAAATATTTTGGAATTCCATCGTCATCTTTAACTTCTGGATCGGGAACTCCATAATTTCCAACAAGTGGATAAGTTAGTGTAAGAATTTGGCCTTTGTAGGATGGGTCAGTTAGTGCTTCTGTATACCCAACCATTCCAGTATTGAACACAATTTCACCAAAAACAGTCGTCGAATATCCGAATCCTTCACCGTCAAGAACAGTTCCATCATCAAAAATGAGCTTTCCAAACTTTTTTGCGTGAGTTGATTTCTTTGTGGATATTGTGACCCTCAGCAATTCCGTTGTAATACGAATTTAAGTTTTATGTGAATTGTATTTTGAAAAAAATGATCGCTATTGGAATTGGGTTTTGTTAGTTTACAGAAATTATTCCAGATTTTATCAAAAATTGCATTCCTTGTACAAAGGCATCATCATCAATTGTGCCATCAGCCCACCAACCAGCATTGACTTTAACCCATACAGGAACTTCGTTTGTTTGAGAATTTGAACCAGTCAAAGTAGGAGGAATTTGAATAATGTTTTCATCAATTAAAAACTGAATTCCTTGAATGAAAGAATCATCATCAATTGACCCATCTGCCCACCAACCAGCATTACTTTTTACCCAAGATGGAATTTCGTTTGTCTCAGAATTTGCAGATATGCCAGGCTCAATTACGATAATAAAATTTCCTTTTGATTCAGAATCACCATCAATGTTAGATACAACAAGATTTGCTGAGCCAGAATATTTTGAATCAAAGTTTACTTGATGGATATTTGAATAATCAGAATCAATATCACCTTTGAAATGATTTTGATAAATGGTCTTACCCTGTTGGATTACTGAAAAATCATATTCCACATGGTGTTTATGATGGTCTGAAAAGATTTGCTGAAAATCTATGAAAAATGTCACATCCTCACCTGCATGAATAATTTCAGGTTCCCAATACAAGAATACTTGATAATCAGAGGTTGTAAAATCTAATGGAAAATCAACTTTGTCATTTGGTTGTAGTTTAAACTCAATTATTTCATCAGATGTTTGCACATTATTCTTTAACAACTTGAGCAAATCACGAGTAATCACAGTGTGTACAGTTCGATCATCAAAAGAATAATCATCAATAGTTGTAATGTCGTGAGGCAGTAAAAGTCCATTTACATATGAATCATAATTTGTAGAAAGAAAATCACTAAACGTATTTGGAATTCGTACTTCTTGATGAATCACACTTATCTCTTGAAAATTTTGATTCCAATCAAAAGGAATGGTAAAAGTTAGTTGGTTTGAGTCAAAATTAAAATCTTGAATTTGATCAAAATAAGAAACAACATGTAGTTTTTGAGATTGTTTCAAATGATCATCCACATTGAAATATTGGTGGTCTGCAATACTTATGCCACCTTCAAATTCAATAGGTTTTTTCAAAACATTTGAATCAGAATCGATAGACAAAATTTTTACTTTGTACTCATAAAGGCCTCCAGAAGTGAAAACAGGTCCAGTAAATGTTAATGGATGTTGTTCATCTACTAGCCATCCTCCTAAAACAGATTCTTGAGTTCCTTGAATGGAAATCTCATCAGAATCATCAGATATTACAGATAATTTCAGAGTGCCAGTTTCATCATGAAAAACTTCTTTGAAAAGTTGTTGGTCATTTTTTAAAAATTCTACTTCAAATGTCACATGTTCAATTGCTGCCTCTGTTTTTGAATCAAAAAGATTCATGGTTATCAAGTGTTCATTTACAGTAGGATCAAAAATAGAAGGCGATACAGATATTGAAAAAGTGACATCTCTATCACCTATGGACGCAGGGGGCAAGGTTTCGCTTCCAAATCCATGTCCAAATACTAGTTCAGCAGAGCCAACAAGACTGAAACCTAAAACAAAAAGTAAAACAAGTAAATTTTTCAATTTTACTCAAACAAAAACTAGGTAAGAAATAATACTTTAGGCTAAAAATCACTTGAGAAAATCATAGTGCTTGGAACTCTTCGCTCCATTTGTGATATGCACGAATCATTTCAGTTGAAACACTTGGCTTTCTTCTTGCCATAATATCCTTGAAATCAGTTGATGTAAGTTCTCTAGGTTGAACTGGTTCTTCTCCTTCTACTGGTTCATGATAATCAGGAGAGTCAAATATTTCATGTACTGTTTTGATTTGTGCAGCTTGGCAAACATCTTTGATGTCACTTGCACTATAACCATCAAAGAGTTTTGCAAGATCAGTAGTGCTTACTCTAGAATCTTTGCTTAATTTAGCAGTGTATTGATCAAAGAGATTTTCTCTTGCTGCTTGAGTAGGCAGTGATACGTAAATTCTCTTTTGGAATCTTCTAAGGAAAGGCCAATCAAGTGCCCAAGGTTTGTTTGTTGCACCAATTACATACATCATCAAATCTTTTCCTTTGCCATTAACACCATCCATCTCAGTTAGGAATTGATTTTTAGTTCTAACTTCTCCACCGACTTCACTGCTTCTAGAACCTAATAGAGAATCAACTTCATCTACAAACAAAATCACAGGTTTGCCTTCCTTTTCAGCATAACTTCTTGCCATTGAAAATAATTTTGAAACATTCTTTTCTGCTTCGCCTAACCACTTGCTCATCATAGATGATGCATCTACATTGATAAAGTAACCATCCATCTCATTTGCAGTAGCAGCTGCTAACATTGTTTTACCAGTTCCAGGAGGACCATAAAGTAACATTCCTTTTGGCCAACCTAATGGGAATAAATCAGGTCTTTTAGTTGGATATACGATTGATTCACGTAATGCACTTTTTGCGTCATCTAAACCAATGACTTGGTCCCAAGTTACATCTGGTTTTTCTTTCATGATAAGGTCTTCAAAGTCATTTTCTGCCTCTTGTCTCTGAACAGATTTCTTTTGTTCTTCTTCTGAAGCCTTTGGATCAACTGCAGGTTCTACACCATGTGCCTGCTGCAATGCATTAATTCGATTATGATAAGAGTTGCATCTTTCTTTGTAAATTGGATTTAATTTGCTGTTAGGGTATAACTGTAATAATTTTACCAGAGCATCAATGGCTTGCTGATAATAGGTTATTGCTTGGCCACGTGCTCCTTGGGAATCAAATTTGATTGCCTCAGAAGCATATTTGCTAGCAGTATTTTCTAGTTCTTGGGGAGCCATACTCATTTCAAATTACCTACGCAGTATTCCCTTGAGAATTTTGTTGGTATTCTACAGTGTTAATCTCTGTAGCAAAATTGGTTAAATTAATTGCACTCGTTTCGTGCTCATCATAGTCAGGGCCATCATGGTATTTTTTCTTAAAATCAGATTTTTCTGAGATATCCACATGGATTCCCTTTACTTTACTAATAGAATCCTCAGCAGACATTATCAATTCAGAAATCTCATCATCCAAATCTTCAATTGAGCCTGCAGCCTCTGAAATTACAGATACAAAATATTTGAGAATTGAGCGCATCTCTTTTTTATCAGCATATTTGACTAGCATAAAATCAGCAATTCCAACAATTTTATTCAAATCTTGTAGTTCTTCTAAAGTTAATTTTTCAATGTTTTTATCATCAGATGATTTTACCTCAGAAATTTTTTTATCAATCTTTGAAGATAGTGATTTTATACGCTCAATATCCTTTGAAAAATCTCTTTTAGAGTTTAGTACATTCAAGTATTGCATAATTTAAAAAAATCAACATTAGGGTACTGCTTACTTATTTTAGAGTCCACCATCAATTTTACTTCATCTAAGAGAGTTGAAGATTCAGTGTTTGATTGACTAAAATCAAAACTAGCATGAGTAAGTGTTGCTGAATCAAGTACAATACTACCTAAATGAACAGAGAGTTCTGAGAGTTTTTGACTACAGTCAGGAACTAGTTCATAGAGTTGTGCGCTAATTGTCCTAATCAGAGGAATAGAAGAAGGTAAAACTTGAGGAATAGAATGGATGTTTGTAATGCTTTTAGTTTTTCTTTTTGCAAGGGTTAGAATTTCAAGAGAAAATGCCATAGTTCGCTCAAGCTCAATTGCTTGAAGATGAGTTTTGTCTGATTCATCAAAATCAGATATCAAATCCTTGTTAGATTGTTTCAAATCATCTCTTTTTTGAGATATGACAGTTACAATTTCATCTAGTAAAGAAGCAGAATACTCCAATCTAGGAGTTAAAGTAACAGAATGAGAAATATTCTCATTATCTATCTCTACACATTTTACCGACATGAGTGATTTTTACTAGATTTTGTATTTGAGGACGATGTCACAATTAATTTAGTAACCACAGTTACACCCATCTGCAGATACAATTTTGATTTTTTTTGAGTATTTGTGTAAAGGAATTTAGCTCTCAATTTTACCTAATAACAAATCAATCATAATCATGGTCAATGAGCACGCATTAACAGTTAGTCTCGAAGAATTTGGTTTGAGTAAATATGAGGCACAAGCCTATGTTGCGCTGATTGCCAAGGGCACTATTTCAGCAGGAGAATTAGCATACTATTCTGAAATACCAAGGACAAAGATTTACCCAACTTTACAAAAACTTGAAAACAAGAAACTTGCAATAATTTCAAAAAGTAAACCAATAATGTGTACTGCTATTGCACCAGAAGACGCATTTGATGGAATAATTCATGAACAAATTAACAAAGTAAATGCAATGAATACTTTGGTATCAAACCTCAAAAAAGCAAGTGAGGAAAGTAGGAAATCACGAGGTTCAGAAGAAAAAAGATATTTCCATATTAGTGCAAACAATGTACTATCACAACTTCAAACTATGATTGAAGGAAGTAAATCTTCAATTAAGATTATGGCTGATCAATGGGGATTTGGATTATTAGCTGAATGTAAAGAACAACTAGTTGCAGTATTGCGTAGAAATCTTGATGTCAAAGTTATAGTACCACCAACACAAATTTGTTCAGAAGCATATAGAATAATTCCTGATGGAGTAGAAATTAGAGCATCAGACATTACACAAAATTGCTTTATCTTTGATGAAACAGAATTACTAATGGTAAATAATGAAAATGGTAAAGGAGCCATCTTTTCATCAACAGATATTCTTGGAGTAAATCAAGAAAAGGTATTCTCACATGTCTGGAAAAATGCAACAAAGACAAAGGCACTTGCAGATATGACAAAAGCAGAAGCCCAAGAGATTTACAAAATTATCAAGACAGTAAACGAAACAGGTCTAACACACATTCTAAACTCTACAATGTTCTCAAAAAAGCCTGAATTTGATTTGTTTAAGCTATTAGAAAAGAGTGGTGTCTCTTTGAAATCAAAATCACTAGATGACATCATAGAGATCATGGATGCTGTGCTGCAAATTACATGTTCAGGACATGTGAATTTTGAGGCAAATACAAAAAACATCACAGTAGAATCAAAGCTAAACAGCGGTCACTCTCTTCCATGGGTCTCAATTTTAGATGGATGTCTACAAAAACAAGGATACAAGACAAGAACTGTATTTCAAAACAACTCAAGTAAGGGCGAAAAAGTACACATCAAAATAAGTAAAAACTAAAATCAGACGAAAATGACGCAACAATCGTCATGTCTGAAGCAAAACTCAAGGAATTAGGAATAGAATTACCAGAAGCCCCAATACCTGCAGGAAACTATATCCCAGCAGTAAAAACAGGAAACCTACTTTTCATATCAGGACAGATTCCACTAGAAAATGGCAAGGTAGCATACACTGGTAAAGTTTCAGATGACAATCTAGAGACTGCTCAGAAATCAGCTAAAAGTTGTGCAATTAACATTCTAGCTCAAATTAAAAGAGAAGCTGGAAGTTTGGATAAAGTAACAAAAATCGTAAGACTGTCAGGATTTGTAAATTCAGTTCCAGAATTCACACAGCATCCAAAAGTAATCAATCCGGCATCAGATTTGATGTTTGAGGTTTTTGGAGAAAAAGGAAAACATGCAAGAATAGCATTAGGTGCAGGAAGTTTACCACTTGATTCCATGACTGAAATTGATGCCATCGTAGAATTATCAGAATAAAATTACATGTGAGAGGTAGTTCTTATATCAAATGAACATACAAAAAATCTAGAAGTGTATTAAATGGAATTGAAAAATTATATTTTCAAACAGTTGTGGCTTCAAGTTGTAATCTCTTTACTAGTGGGATTAGGAGTTGGTTTAGTTTTAGGAGATGATGTAGGGGTCAGTCTAGATGACAACACTCTAGATACTGTTTCATCATATCTCAAAATTCCAGCCAACATATTTTTGAGTGTAATTTTGATGATCATAGTTCCATTAATTTTTGCATCAATTGTGGTTGCCATTACTAATTTAGGTACAAAAGAAAAAATGAAAACTCTAGGATTAGGTATTGGAGTTTATTTTGTAATTACTACAACAATTGCAATTCTAATTGCAATAACTCTTGCATCAGTTATTGCCCCTGGAAGTATTCTAGACCTTACTGCACTTCAAGAGACTCATGATCTTTCTGAAGATGATTTGAAAGTTACAGAAGGTTTCTCAGTAGATGAAATTCCAGATATTGCATCAAACATTATCCCAAGAAATCCAATTGTATCTTATCTTGAAGGACAAATGTTAAGCATTTTGATAATGGCGATGATTGTAGGATTGGCAATGGCTGCTCTTCCAAAAGAGTCAGTCAAACCACTACTGGATTTACTTGAATCTGTTCAAAAAATCACATTATACATTTTGATTATGGCAATGAAGATTGTACCATTTGCAGTCTTTGGTTTGATTGTAGGCATGGTTGCTAAAGTAGGAGTAGAAACAATGGCAGGACTTGGAGTATACATGGCAACAGTGATCCTAGGGCTTGGAGCCATGTTGTTGGTTTATACAATGATCATAAAATTTGTAGCAAAAAGACCAATCTCATCTACATTCTCAAAGTTCCGTAACCCACAGACTTTGGCATTCTCAACTGCAAGTTCAATGGCAACAATGCCTATGACATTAAAGACTGCAGAAGAGGATCTGAAGATAGATACACGTGTATCAAAATTTGTCATTCCACTTGGAACTACAGTAAACATGGATGGAACTGCATTGTATCAAGTAATAGCAGTCTTCTTTTTGGCACAGCTCTTTGCAATTGAATTGAGTATATTCTCCATACTTGTGATTATCATTACTTCACTTTTGGCATCAATTGGAACACCTGCAGTTCCAGGAGCAGGAACAGTTGTTTTAGCTACAATACTTGTAACAGTTGGAATTCCTCCAGTAGGAATTTTGTTATTGCTTTCAGTAGATAGAATTTTGGACATGATCAGGACCATGGTAAATGTCACAGGTGATCTTACTGCATCTTGCGCGTTTAATGAAATAACGCGAGAAAAGAATTGAGGATTTGGAAATTTTCTTAAATATATTTTCAAAGAATTTGTTTCATGGTACAAATGTGCAAAGGACTATGTGAGCGATTAAAATCAACATCATTTACAAACAATCTTCGTTACAAAATAGGGCAAAAGTGGTGTTCATTGTGTGCAATATTTTTTCTCACAGAGGAAAATTCATGTCCATGTTGTAAAACAAGATTAAGATCAAAAGCCAGAAGCAAAAAGTATGATTTGCCAAGAATATAATCATCAGAAAACTCAAAAATATAGCAAATGCATCCTAAAATCGAGGCTAAATTGAAGTATCTAGAAGAGATTGAATCTGAAAAATACATCTCAGTTGAGACATATAGAAAAAACGGTGATCCTGTAAAGACACCAGTTTGGTTTACAATAAAGAATGGTTTAATCTTTGTAGTAACTCGAGATCAAACAGGAAAAGTAAAGCGACTCAAAAACAACACTCAGGTAAAAATTGCAACATGTACCATTAAAGGTGAAATCAAAGGAAAGTGGGTTTCAGGTGTTGCAGAGATTTTAGATGAAGAAAAAACAAAAGATGCAGTAAAAAGAAGAGACAAAAAATATGGATTCTTCTCCAAGATGGCAAGATTCCTTACTAAAAGCAAAGGAGAACTGTTAGCATTCTCAATTAAGCTCAAGTGAATTTTGTAACTGTTGTTCTTTCTTTAGTTTTAGAGCAGTAAATCCAGCAAATCCAAAAATTATTGCCAACCCGACATATGCTAATACTTGGCTATACTCTATGAGAACTGCAGACACTCCAGTTCCAACAACACTTGGAAGTAAAGACAATACATAGAGCCACCAACCACAACAACCAAGTGGAACTAGAGAGAAAAATGAAAAGAAGGATGTTGCAGCAGTACTGCCAGAGTTTCCACCAAATGCTTTTCTTTTAACATCTAGTTTGCATCCAAGCAGTTTACTTTTTTCAGACAAAAACACTTGAAGACCAATTCCAACTCCCATACCAATTATCACAATAGAGTTTAGTTGAAATGCAGCACTGATTGCAGCATAGGGTTCTAGGGCAGGAGTAGTTGCCACTACCACTGTCAAGTAGAGTGTAACGGTAATTATTCCAACAATAGTTGCTTTTTGAATAGGTTTCATGATACATCACCATAAACTAGAGTTTTAGGATGAAATGCGACCCATTCAAACCAAAATCCAGGCTCAATTGGGAGTCTTTCTAGTTGTTTTCCCTCATAATAGCCAGATTTTGCCAATCCATCATAACTCCACTCAGAGTTTGTTTGAGAATCGATTATCTTTCCATCAAAATATTCAAAATCTAAAATTTCTCCATCAACTACTCTATCAAATGCGCGAGAGTTTTCAGAAAATAAAGACACTAACAAAATAGAAGTACTTCCAACTGAATCATTTATCACTATTTGAGATTCAATGTCGTTTTGTTTGTAAGCTTTGTAAATTCCATCTAAATTAAAGCCAACGATAATTTCTTTTGGATGCATTCTGTCATCTCTATACTCTACAGGAAACATTATTCGAGGTTCTGCGTAATAATTTCCATAAGGATCAGTTGCATAAGATCTTAGATGACCAGTGTCAGTAGTTAGTACCAAAGTATCTGGATGTAATTTTTTCCAATCACCCCAAGTAATTACATCAAAAGGAACCAAGTCAAGTTGATATCCAGACAATTCTCCTTTTACTGCAATCCCAAGTGCTTGACTCCAATAGGATTCAGTCAGTCTATCATACATTAACAAATTACTGTTGTATAATTTTCCAGATGTTCCAAACTCTACTTCTTGTCCATCAATTACTCTTTCAAAGACTTGATTAGTATAACACAGTGGACAATAAGTTACAGATACTGGAAGCCCACCAACTTTGTCATTTACGATTTCATGCCAAACCAAAATGAATAATGGATATGCTTTTGCCTGACCGTTAATTTCCAAACCAATCACAGTATCTGAATCAGACATGAATTGAGAGTCTGAAATGTCAGCAAATATGGGATTATCAATTGAAGGAATTCCATCTTTTGGAGGACCACCACCTTTGATCTTATCTAAGGGAATCAGATGTTTGATGCCATCAGTCTCCATCATTTGAAATTCAGATATTCCAGTTTCAGGCACCACAACAGAGGATGACGTAGGTGTGATTGTTGTGTAGGGTCTAGAGTCCTCAGACAAGAACAAACCTAAACCTACAAGTGCAATACCTATAGCTACTGCTGGAGCAAGAATCTTGGCATTCAATTTTGTAAGGATTTCTCCTCTAAATTATTAAAAAATTATTCCAACTTTTGGATAGGATTTGGACAAACCCTTTTAATGATTTTTCAAAGGCCAGAATCAATGAATACAGAAGCAACCCTAAAGGGAAATGTATTACATGACATTACCCACTGGGGAATTAGCGCATCTATTGGTGTGACATTCATTGTTCATAGCATAAAGAAATTTGATCCTGGATGGCAAGAGTGGTTAATTTCAATAGGAATTCCACCTGAGCTTCAATTACCAATTGCTCTAGCTGAATTTATTGGAGGAGTATTACTTGTTGTAGGAGTTCTGTCTAGAATTTCTGCCGTAATATTATCAGTAATTTTACTTGGAGCGATATTTCACATCAGGTGGGAAAATGGATTTTTTGTTTCCAAAGGAGGATGGGAATGGGATTTAGTAATGCTAGCTGCAACACTTGCAATCATAGCAGCAGGGCCAGGTAGAATTTCAATATCTCATGTAGCAAAAAAGATTCCTAGATTCTTACAGTGATTACTTTATTTTTTTATTTAATTCTGTAATGAATTTTTTTATTTTCGGTTTTGGAATTACAGCGCCGCATGCTCTATCATGTCCACCACCAGAACCACCAAGATCAGTTGCCAACAAATTAACAATTTTACCTAAATGTACTTTACAATTCTTAGAACCTCTAACAGATACAGCGTAAATTCCATGGTCTACTCTTTCTTTGTATGCAACACCAACATCCTTACCAGACAAACCCATTACAAAATTCACAGCACCACTAGCACCAGAATCAAGAATCTCCATGTGTCCTAGATTTTTCATTGTTTTCATACCGGCTTTTACTTTGGCAATCATTTGTGAGAGTTTTTCAACTTGAATTTGTGCAAATTCAAAGGTGTTTGGAATATCATGAGGGAATTTGGATTCTGCTAGTTCTTCAACCAAGTACAAGAGATAGTCAGGTTCTTTTTGATGACCTACAATGTTGTAGGTTAGAACAGTAGCACTGATGAGTGCAAATTGTCTATCATACATTTGAAGTAGTTTAGAACCAAGTGGTCTATCCTCCATGTAATCAGTGATTGCAGCACATGTTGCAACAAAAGTAGCATGTTCGTTTAATTTTGATTTATAGGCATTGTAAACTTGAACAGTAGTACATTCGTTAATGTCGTGAATTACTTTGACTTTGAGTTTCTCTAATGATTTGACAACATTAGGATCAATGTCATGATGATCAATGTATGTAATTGAAACTTTATTTTTTCTCAGGGTTTTCATAATATCAATAAATTCATCTTGAGTTTTTTTGCTTAGACCTAAATCACAAATGTATAATGACTTTAATTTTTCATCAGTAACAACTTGTTGGAGTGCTTCCATTTGTCCAGGATAGTCAACTAAAATTGCATCACCGCCAAATGCTTGTCGAATTAATGCTGCAGAACTAATACCATCAGCATCTTCTTTGTGAGATATGCAAATTACTTTGGTACGATTTGATTTTGTTACTTTTTTAGTAGTTGTTTTTTTAGCAACTTTTTTGGTTGCAGTTTTTTTAGTTGTTTTTTTAACAACTTTTTTGGTTGTAGTTTTTTTAGTAGTTGTTTTTGTCTTTTTAGTTGTTGATTTCTTTGTAGCAGGTTTCTTTGTTGCGGCCAACATTAGGAAAAACTACAAACCCTCATTTAAATGAAGAATGAAATCTCAAGATTTTCTAGATGGGTTTTTGACGCTTTGATTTATCAGAGAACTTGAATCTAAATATACCTCATAAAGAGAGAGTCCTTCCATCTGATTTTGAGAATCAATTTCTTGAAGTTTTTTTAATTCTTCAGCAGATGCATTGAGAACCAAGTCATCAAGTTTTTGTAGATTTTTGCGTTCACTGGGAGTCATTTAATTTTTGATTAAAAATTCTCATTTAGGGCCAAAAGTTAGCATATTAGACTAAATGCTAAATTTCATAGACATAATTTTGGCGAAAATATAATAGAAGAATTTCTGCTAGGCTCAGTATGGAGACCAAAAATATTGGCTTGCGAGGAATTGAAGTCGCAGATACAAGAATTTCAAATATTGACGGTGAAAAAGGCAAATTAATCTACAGAGGATTTGACATTTTAGATCTTACAAAAAATTCAACATTTGAAGAGACAGCATATTTGCTGCTTTATGACAATCTACCAACAAAGGCACAGTTAGATGAATTTAATCAAAAACTAGTTGAAGCACGATACATCCCAAAACAGATGCAAAAGAATATGGGAAATTGGAGAAAGGATGCAGATCCAATGGACATGCTTCAGGCATTTGTCTCAGCACTGGCAGGATACTACGATGAGGAATTTTCAAACAAGGAAGCAAGTTATGAAAAAGCAATCAATCTAATTGCCAAAGTTCCAACAATAATTGCAAGTTGGCAACGAATTAGAAATGGACTACCAATTGTAGACCCAGATTCATCTCTTAGTCATGCAGCAAATTTCCTTTACATGATGTCAGGAGAAAAACCAGATCCTGAAGTAGAGAAGGTTTTTGACGTGTGTCTAATTTTGCATGCAGACCACACATTCAATGCATCTACATTTACAGCTAGACAAGTTGCATCAACAAGAGCTCACATGTATTCAGCATCAAGTGCAGCAATTGGTGCACTAAGTGGAGAACTACACGGAGGGGCAAACACCGAAGTCATGAAGATGTTACTAGAAATCAAAGAAATTGACAAAGTAGAACCATGGATTAAAGAAAAAATGAGTGCAGGTGAAAGAATTATGGGAATGGGTCATGCAGTTTACAGAACATATGATCCTAGAGCACAAGTTCTAAAAGAGCTCTCAAGAAAACTTGCAGAAAAAACAAAAGAGCCATGGTTTGATATGACTGAAAAAGTTGAAACTACAACCATTTCTGAAATGAAAGCACAGAAAGGAAAAGACATCTATCCAAATGTCGATTTGTATAGTGCATCAATTTACTATATGTTAAAAATTCCAGTAGATTTGAACACACCAATATTTGCAATATCAAGAGTCGTAGGATGGGCAGCTCATATTATTGAAGAAAAGTTTGCAGAAGCTGCACCAAAACCAGCATTGTATAGACCAAAAGCAACGTATGTTGGAAAGTATTGTGGTCCAGAAGGTTGTGAATACAAAACACTAGACTTGAGAAAATAATTTTTAATTTCTTGTACTAAGCCAATCTTTAGCTTTAGAATTTACATCATGCTTGTACAAGACTTCAAAGACCATATCATAAAATGTGATACCTTTCTTCTGTGCCTGTTCATCAAGCCACTTTATACCATCTGCTAGTTCAGGATCATACTCAGAGAACTCTACTAATTCATCCACCATTTTTGAAAAGAAGGCGTGAGATTCAAGCATAACTACACCTTTCAATCTTTGATCATAAGTGAAGAATTCAAAATATATTGACAAAAAACCACTTTTTGGATGACAATTGGACCACATTTTTCATTTTGACGGAGATAGTGAGAGAATCTCATGGAAAATCAAAACAGGAGATTCCATTTCAGAACAAAATCGTGAACATGTAGAAATGTACAAAGATAAAGTAACAAATTTGCAATCAAAGTACATTGCATTTCATGTAGGCCTATTTTGGGCAATTGGAGTATTCATCATAAAAAATGAAGATAGTGTTAAAGTAAAATTCAACGAAAAAGCAATGTTTGAACATTTCAAATTTAACAAAGAAATTGATGATGAGTTTATCAAAAATAGAATGCGATTTATCAAACAATTAATTTCTCAAAGAAAATTAAAAATGGAATTTGAGTTAATTTAATCACACAAAAATTCAAAGGCAAAAGAGCTTAAGACCAAAAACGGTTAGTTACATGGTGACAGCTCAGTTGCTTTGTATGATAGCATTACAGTACAGAATCATAAAAGAAAGAATTGTTCAACTTCATTGACAACAATCAATGTCGCATTAGAGCGATCATATGTAATTTTCAATGAATTTTTAGAAAATTTGAAAAAATTTGAAAATTTTACAGAAATCAAATCTCATGAAAGAAAAAAACATGAAAAATGTCATTATGAAAGTAAGAAAGAAGATTAGATTTATTTACCATATAGAGAGTGACTGATCAACTATGGCAGGTATAGACAAGGCTGCAATTGGATTTTCAATCGCAATTGTAGCTATAGGAGTTGCATTTGCCATGTATGGCGATGCAGCTCAAAATGCCGGTCCCAGTGTTTCAACTCCAGCTGTAAGAACTACAGCACCTGAACCACAAATGGAAGAACCAGTTCAAGCTGATCCATTTGCAGATCTTGCAGATGAAGTAAAGGCAGCTTCCGAAAAACCAAAGAAATCTGGTTGGGAGAGAGCCACATCTGTACAAGACCCAGGTATAGGACATGAGGAACACCAACTTGCAGTGCTATTGGCACCAAGTGAGAACACATATTCAGGTACACTTCTCTACGATGCATCTGAAAATATTCAATTGGTTTCACTTAGAGGACCAATCGGAGATGATGAAAACCCATCAAAGATTTGGACTCCAGACGGTGAAACAAGATTTGAATTAACACTTGTTGACCCAAAGAATGCAAAAGGAGAATGGGAATTTTCCGGTAATGCTTTAGCAGTTCACACATTCTATACTAACACATTCGTAGTTGATTACAAGATATTAGATCTAGTAGAAACAGAACCAATGGTTATGGAAGCTGAGGATGAAATGCATGTAGAAGATGAAATGCATGTAGAAGAAACTCATGAAGAAGAACCAGCAGGTCCAATGACTCACACAGTCGATATGCCAGCAGGTACTTCAGTTCCAGGTTGTGAAGAAACTAACGAATGTTACATTCCAGCAAACATCACAATCAATGCTGGAGATACAGTAGAATTTGTCAATAGCGACACCGCTGCACACACAGTTACCGGTGGCAGTCCAGCAGATGGACCATCTGGTGTCTTTGATAGCAGCTTAGTTATGGGAGGAGCATCTTATTCATTCACATTTGAAGATGCAGGAACCTATGATTACTTCTGTATGGTACATCCTTGGATGGTTGGTAGTGTTACAGTGAACTAAACCAAATTTTTTCTTTTTTCTTATTTTATCTGATTTTTTCTAATAGTCCTATTGTATGCCACGCCAAATCTGTGAGTCTCATCTCTAGCATGCTGTAAAATTTGAAGAGAGGGTTTGTTCTTTGCAATAGTAACAGGATTTTTGGTTTTAGGCAAGTAGATTTCTTCATTTTCTTTTGCCAAAGAGATACAAGGTAGTTTCAATCCAAGAGACTGTAAAGACTTTGTAGCAGCATTAAGTTGTCCTTTACCACCATCAATTACTATCAAATCAGGTAATTCAGAATTTTCTTCTAACAATCTATAGTATCTTCGCTTGATAACTTCACCAATCATTGCAAAATCATCTCTACCAGACACAGTTTTGATTTTGAATTTTCTGTATCCAGATTTGTTTGGTTTACCATTAACAAATTGGGCCATGGATCCAACTGCAAAATCTTCACCATGATTAGATATATCAAAACATTCGATAACATTTGGAATTACAGGTAGATGCAGAATATCTTTTAATTCAACTAATCCAGGTTCTCCACCTTTAGAATGAATTAGTTTGATATTTTTCAAAATCAAATTCATAATGTCTTTTTTCTTGCCCTTTGTCGGAGTAGAAATTTTTACAGAAAAACCAGCTTGTTCAGAAAGTAAAGATTCCAAAAGTTTTTGATTTTCAGGAAGTTCACTTACAATAATGTATTTTGGAATTTTGTGTGTTGAGTAGTATTGATAAAGAAAATTTGAAAAAGAGTTGTCACCAACTAGATCAAAAAAGAATTTGTCACTATCTCGAATAACACCATTAATCATTCTAAAATTCATCACAGTTGCAGATTGTTCTTGAATTCCAATACCGAAATATTCTTCATCAGAATTTTCTACATATTCCATTTTTTGTTTTGTCTGAAGACTGCCAAGTCTAATCAGAGTGTCACGAATATCTTTTGCACGCTCAAATTGTTGCAATTCAGCTGCCTGATGCATCTCTTCTTCTAATTTTTTAGTAAAGATTTTTGTCTGGTTTTTTCCTTTTAGAACTTCTTCTAATGCAGCAACATGTTTTGGATATCTATCCTGAGCATCATTAAACTCACAAGGACCTTCACAATTACCCAAATGATATTCAAGGCAGACTTTTTTTGGCAATGTTTTACAAATTCGGATTTGAAATGCTTTACGTAATGCACCAATTGTAAGCAGTTTTGAGCTACCTTGAGTAAAAGGACCAAAAGTTTTTCCTTTACCAAGAAATTTTCCATCTCTTGTTCGTCTTGCAACTAACAATCGTGGATATTTTTCATCAGATATTCTAAGGTAAGTGTATCGTTGTTGATCCTTTAACTCGATGTTAAATCTAGGACGGTATTTTTTGATCATATTTGATTCTAAAAGAAATGCTTCACTTTCATTATCAGTTAAAACAAATTCAATATCAGAAATGTTTTGAACCAGTTTTTGTGTTTTGTAATTTTGATTTTTTAAGAAATATGACTTTACACGTTTTTTGAGATTCTTTGCCTTACCAATGTAAATTATTGTTCCATCAGAATCTTTCATCAAATATATTCCAGGATCTGTGGGAATTGTGATTTTAGAGATATCAAAAGTCATTTTTTAACTAATTTCTTTAGATATTTTCCAGTATAGCTTCCAGGAGCTTTTGCAATGTCTTTTGGGGTTCCTGTGGCAACAATTCTGCCACCCTCATCTCCACCTTCAGGACCCAAATCAATTATCCAATCAGAGTTTTTGATGACGTCCATATTGTGTTCAATTACTACAACAGTATTTCCAAGATTGGCCAGTCTGTTTAAGACATCCAGTAATTTTTGTACATCAGCAAAGTGGAGACCAGTTGTAGGCTCATCTAAGATGTACATGGTCTTTCCAGTTCCTCGTTTTGATAATTCTGAGGCTAGTTTCACTCTTTGAGCCTCACCACCAGATAGAGTTGTAGAAGATTGGCCTAATTTGATATATCCCAAACCAACATCGTAAATTGTTTGTAATTTTCGTTTAATTGCAGGAATGTTTTCAAAAAAGTTTAGAGCTTCATACACAGTCATATCCAAAACATCTGAGATGTTTTTCCCTTTGTAAAGAACAGACAATGTTTCAGAGTTGTAACGTTTTCCTTTACATTCATCACATTTTACATACACATCAGAAAGAAACTGCATCTCGATTTGTTTTACACCATCACCATCACATGCAAAACATCTTCCATCTGCAACATTAAATGAAAATTGTCCTGGAGCATATCCACGTTCTTTTGATAGTTCAGTATTTGCATACAATTCTCTAATGGGAGTAAATGCACCAATGTATGTTGCTGGATTTGAACGAGGTGTTCGTCCAATTGGAGATTGATCAATTGCAATGACTTTGTCTATATTCTCTAAACCAACAATCTTTTTGTGAGTTCCAGGTTTGACATTAGATTTGTAAAAATGATTTTCTAATGCTTTTAGTAAAATGTCATTAATCAGAGTAGATTTTCCAGAGCCCGAAACACCAGTAATAGAAACAAAAAGTCCTAATGGAATTTCAACATCAATATCTTTGAGATTGTTTTCAGATGCCTTTTCTACAACAAGTGTTCCAGAATTATTTCGAATTTTGTCTTGCAACATGATTAAAGAATTATCTTTAAGATAATCACCAGTTACAGATTTGTGACCATTGAGAATTTGGTTGACAGTTCCTTCAAAAACAACACTACCACCATTTACACCGGCTCCAGGTCCCAAATCAACCATCCAGTCTGAATTTCGTATAACTTCTTCGTCATGCTCCACTACAATAACAGTATTTCCCAAATTTCGTAGCTTATTTAGCGTTTTAATGAGTCGGGCATTATCTCTTTGGTGAAGACCGATAGTTGGTTCATCTAACACATACAAAACACCAGTAAGATTGGAACCAATTTGTGTAGCTAATCGAATTCTTTGAGATTCGCCACCAGATAATGTAGAACTTAATCTGTTTAGAGTAAGATAATTCAAACCAACATTCATCAAAAACTCTAGTCGTTCTTTAATTTCCTTTAGAACATCTCTTGCAATGTATTGTTCATTTTCAGTTAGTTTTAGCGTAGAAAAGAAATCATAACAATGGTCAATAGACAAATCACAGACATCCATGATTCCCTTATCATTGATTTTTACTGCAAGTGATTCAGGTTTGAGTTTTTTTCCATTACATCCATTACAGGGAGTATCTCTCATGAATTGTTTTAACCATTCACGTTTTGATTCAGAATCAGTTTCCATAAAAACACGTTGAAGATTATCCAACACACCTTCAAAGGCATTAGTGTATTGCCATGAAGAATCGCCAGATTTTGAACGATAATTAAAATCAATTAGATCATCTGTTCCATACAAAATAATTTTGAGATGTTTTGGTTTTATTTTGTTAATTGGTGTCATCAAATCAAAGCCAAATTTTTTGCCTACTGCTCTTAATGCTTGTCTTCTAAAGGAAGAAAATCTTCCACTCCAAGGAACAATTGCTCCATCCAAAATTGATTTTGTTTTATCTGGAATTACTAAATCAGGATCAAACTCCATTTTAACACCAAGGCCATTGCAATCTTTACACAAGCCAAATGGAGAGTTGAATGAAAAATTTCTTGGTTCCAATTCACCTACTGTTAATCCACAATAAGGACAAGCATTATTTTGAGAAAAGACTTTTTCAGATTTTTCTGATGCAACCATTACATCTCCTTTTGATGCCTTTATTGCAGTCTGAATAGCCTCAAACAATCTTGAGCGTTCAGATTTTTCAGTAGTTATTCTGTCAACTACAATCTCAATATTGTGCCATTTTTGCCTGTCAAGTGGAGGAATTTCCTCATCTAGGCTCAAAATTTCTCCATTTAGGCGTATTCTAGAGTAACCGTCCTTTTTGATCTGCTCAAAGAGTTTCTCATAGGTTCCTTTCTTTCGCTGGATGATAGGAGACAGTATCAGAATCTTTTTGCCAGAAAATTCTCTTAGCACAGAATCACAAATGGTTTCAATTGATTGGGTAGAGATTTTTCTGCCACAATTAGTACAATATGGAATACCAATTCTAGCATAAAGTAATCTCATGTAATCATAAATTTCAGTGGTTGTTCCAACAGTAGAACGAGGGTTTTTACTAGTTGTTTTTTGTTGGATTGAAATTGCAGGAGATAATCCATCTATAGAGTCAACATCAGGTTTGTCCATCATCTCCAAGAACTGACGAGCATATGCTGAAAGGGATTCAACATATCGTCTTTGTCCTTCAGCATATATTGTATCAAATGCTAAAGTTGATTTACCAGATCCAGACAGTCCACTAATTACAACTAGTTTGTTTTTTGGAATGTCAATGTCAATGTTTTTTAAATTATGATGACGTGCACCACGAATTTTTAATTTATTTTCGGTCATTTTTAATTTGAATCTCCTTTTCTAGTCTTTTTATTCTATCTCTGCATTCAATTGCACGTTCAAAATCCAAGTCTTCAGAATATTTTTTCATTTGGGCTTCTAAATCAATAATATCAGTTGCAATGTCATGTGTTGATTTTAGTTTAGAGTCATCAAGTGTTGTGACTTGTTCTGGAACAGATTTTATGATTGTCTTTGGAGTAATGTTGTTATCTTTGTTGTATTTCATTTGTTTTTCTCTACGACGTTTTGTTTCATTCATAGCATTTTTCATCGATTGAGTAACAGTATCAGCATACATGATTACATTTCCATTTTCGTTTCTTGCAGCCCTGCCAAATGTTTGAATCAAACTGGTAAAATTTCTCAAGAACCCTTCTTTGTCTGCATCCAATATTGCAACTAGAGAAACTTCAGGAATATCCAACCCCTCCCTAAGCAGATTAATTCCAACTAGAACATCAAACTCACCTAGCCGTAGTTGTCTGATTAGTTCTGTTCTTTGCAGCCCTTCAATTTCAGAGTGCATATATCGTACTCTGACTTGTTTTTTTGAGAGATATTCAGCCAAATCTTCAGCCATTCTTTTAGTCAGAGTAGTTACCAAAACACGTTCAGAATTGGCTACTTTTTTGTTGATTTCCTCAATTAGATCATCCATCTGGTTTTTGGTAGGCCTAATCTCAACTTCAGGATCTAATAGTCCTGTGGGGCGGACCAATTGTTCGGCAATTTGAGAGGAGATTTTCTTTTCATAATCAGCAGGAGTTGCAGACACAAATATGGTGTTTCGAACATATTCTTCAAATTCTTCAAATTTTAGTGGACGGTTATCATATGCACTTGGCAACCTAAATCCATATGTCACAAGTTCTTTTTTTCGCGAATGATCACCTTTGTACATTCCATGTAGTTGTGGCAATGTAACATGAGATTCATCAATTACCAATAGATAGTCATCTCCAAAGAAATCCATCAAACAAAATGCCTTTTGACCAGCTTTTCGTCCATCAAAATGTCTAGAATAGTTTTCAATACCAGAACAATATCCCAATTCTTCAATCATTTCTAAATCGTATTTTGTTCTCATCTCTAGTCTCTGTTTTTCTAATTCATTTAATTCAGGCAAACGTTTCTTGAGTTCATCTTTAATTGATTGGACTGCTTTTTTTCTAACATCTTTTGCAATAAGATAGTGTTTTGCAGGAAAAATTTTCATTTGATTAATCTTCTTTTTTTCTTTTAATGAAACATGATCAAGTACAGATATCTTTTCAACTTCATCACCAAACATAGAGATTCTAACAAGATCTTCAGAGTATGCAGGAGTAATGTCAATGGTATCACCCTTTACTCTAAAGTTTCCAGGAGCAACTTCAGTATCATTTCGCTCATATCTTGCATCAATTAATTGCCGAATCAATTCATTTCGTTTAATTTCATCACCAGCAGTTACTGTAATTGCCAAGTCTTCCCAATCTTGTGGATTTCCAAGAGAGTAGATGCAAGAAACAGTTGAGACGATTATTGTAGGTTCACCTGAAAGCAACATTGCAGTTGCCTCTAGTCGTAGCTTTTCAATTTTTTCATTGACTTGAGTGTCTTTTTCAATGTAAGTATCAGTTTGAGGAAGATAACTTTCAGGCTGATAATAGTCATAGTATGAAACAAAATATCCAACATTGTTTTTTGGGAAAAATTGTTTTAATTCTGAATACAGTTGGGCTGCAAGAGTTTTGTTATGAGAAATGACTAGAGTGTTTTTGCCAGTTCTTGCAATAACATTTGCAACAGAAAATGTCTTACCGCTACCAGTTACACCCAACAAGGTTTGAACGGTTTTATCTTTGACACCCTTGACGAGTTGATCAATTGCTTGAGGCTGGTCACCTGTAGGGGCATATTCAGATGCTAATTCAAATTGAGTTATCTGTTCCAACAGGTACAATTCCTAAAAACTGAATTTAAAGCAATGGTGATATCAAAAACTACCAGACAGGTTCATCAACCATTTTTAGGCCATCAGGAGTTTCCTCAAAACCCATAATTTTCAGAGTTTGTTTTGAAGTGGGAGACTTTCTTTCTAGAATTTTTTGTGCCAGAATTTGTCTTGAATCAGATCGTAATTGTTGCCCGATTTTGTATTTGCCTTTGATGGAAACAGGAATTACCTTGATAACTGCAACTTCATCGAGTACCAGATCATTATTTTGTATTGGAATGTAATTTCCCTCTGGCTGATATTTTTTCATCAATTCATTAAGACCAAATGCTTTTTCATCATCATCTTCAACAAAAACTCCTTTTCCTTTGATAACTACACTGATGTACAAAGTATCAGCTTGTGATGCATCAGTAGGATGTGAAAAGTATGATGGGAGAAACTCCAATTCACGGTCTACTTCAAATCCAACCTTGTCATTTCTAGATATGTTGTCTAATTTCTCACCTCTAGTATAGGAATGCATGTAGATAGCATCATTGGCAAATACAAAATTCATAGGAATAATCTGAGGATACCCATTCTCATCGATGCTTGCTATACGGCCAACATGTTCTTGAGAAAGAAATTCCTTTATCTTCTCATAAGATTTGATTTCAAGGCGTCCTACTAGTTTCAAATCGATTAGGATTTGCAAAGTGATCTAATAAACTAAATGTAGTAAAATATGCCAAAAAATATGAAAGATCCATATCTTGATGAATTAAAAAATGATTTTAACAAATACTCAAATGATTTGAAAAAATTAAAAAAGAAACTTCTAAAGACTGATTCACCACAAGAACAAGAAAAAATTATCAAGCAGATAGATAATATCGCAAAACAAATGGAGAAAAATCAAAAACAATCTACAAAGGTTACTAAATCAAGGATTAGAGAGAGACGATTAAAAAAATAACCTAATCTTCTTCTTCAAGTTCTTTTGCTAATGCCTGTACATCTAAAATCTTGCAAGACAATTCATTACATTCAACTTCATATTGATTCATAGTACCAAATCACAAAAAATATCAAAAAAACAACAACGTCCTAAAACTTGACTTTATTCATTCAATTTTTTTATTAAATAAAATCACTTAATTGAAGAGAAATCATATGGCAGTCATGGATGAGTTTGATGAAGAACGAGAAGAGGCTACGAATCAAGTATTAGATGTTCTTGAAGAATGGGGAGGAGAATCAAAATTCATTTGGTTTCGAGAACTTCACAGAATTACAGATATCGACAAAGGATTGTTGAGAAACATTCTCAATGAATTAAAAAAATCAAGAGAAATCAAAGAAATGCATGGAACAAACAACAGGATTTTTTTCTGTTTGAGAAAATATTACATTAAATGCAGAGATGTTGAATTCAGATTCAAAGGAAAGGAAATTATGCTTAGAGATGGAAGTAAGACAAAGATTATTGCAGGTTCAACAAAAGCAACAGAACGCACTAGAAAGAGATTAGAAAAACAAAGAAACAAACGTAGAGCAAAATCATTTACAAAAGCAAAAAGTAAAAGACCTCACAAATCATAAAGAATCTTCTGCTTGTCTTTGTGCAAAATTAGATTCAGCACGTTTTAGTTTTGCAGATTCAGCAACATCTTCAGTCATATCATAAAGTTGATGCAATTCCATATCAGGAACTAATGCATTCTCTTTTTCATCTTCTAGTTCTAGTTCTAAATTTGCCAAAATCTCAACATTCTCTTCTAAAATGTCAAGACATTTCTTTACAGATTCAGGAAGGTCATCGTCCATAATATTCATGGAATGTGGTAAAGTAAATGATTTTCTGTGTGTTAAAGGATAAAACGTCTTATTGTTTGGCTTTTTCTCTCAAGGCAGGCATTACATGGCTTGCAAATTTGTCAATAGAGCCAAAGTAATTCTTACCCCAGAATCTAATTACAAAGTGATTAACACCAGCATCCATGAATCTCTCAAATGTTGGAATGATGTCGTCAGGAGTTCCAACTGCAGTTGAAGAACGTGCAACTGCTTCAGGAATCTTTGTTGCAGCTTCTCTCATCTTTACAATCCATTCTTGATTAGACATAGAATATTCTGTAAAGTATTTTACGAAATCAAATCCTTCAATTTCTTTCAAGTTATGAACTCTCAAAACTTCAGGCTTGAATAGACTGACCTTTACTGCTTCTTTCATTCTTGCCCAGGATTCTTCTGCATCTTCAGAAAAGTATACATCGATATCAAGTGCATATTGGAAATTGTCTTTCTCTTCTTGTGTTCTGTTGTTTTCATCCATTGATTTTTTAATTTGAGCAGCATGATCTTCGAAAAGTTCTGGAGTATAACCAATTGGTAGCCAACCATCACCAAGTTTTCCAGTTAATGCTAAAGTTCTCTTTCCACCAGAAGCCATGTAAGTTGGTGGATGTGGTTTTCTAATAGGAGGGGCTTGCAAACATGCACCTTCAAGTTTGTAATACTTTCCTTCATAATCTACAGTGTTATCTGGAGTTGATTTGTATAATGTATGAATAGTTTCAATTTGTTCTTCCCATTTTGATACTGGTTTTTCAAACGGAATGCAGAATTCTTTTAGATTTTGTGCTTCACCTGCACCAATACCAAGAATGGCTCTACCTTTAGAAACTCTATCAAGTGTAATTGCAGCTAGTGCAATGTTTGAAGGATGTCTTCGGATTGCATCAGTTACACAAGTTCCAAGTTCTACATTGTTAGTAACTGCAGCAATTGCAGATAACATAACCCAAGGGTCTAGAACAATGGCATTCTTCCATTGTGGGACATTTGTGTGGTCCATGTAGAAAATAGAATCATAGCCGGTTTTATCAGCCAGCATACATGCTGTTAAGATTTGGTCCTCAGTATAACCGGCTCTTGCAACATTTAGGCCGTTTTGAATACCAAATTTGAGTTTCTTATCAGTCAAGTACATTTACGTCGAATCATTAGAATAAAAAGTTTAGTTCAGCTGCCAATTTCGCAGTTTATCAAGAAAATAGAAAAAAGGTAAAAAATTTGTGAATTTTTTACAAATTGCCTGCTTTGATATCCTCAAGACATTTTACAACGTCGTCTTTTGATATTGGAATTGGGTTTGGATCCAAGTGTCCTTTATCAGTCATTACGACATCAGCAGCTTCAGAAACATCAGCTTTGAGTTCTAATTTATCAAATCCTAGTTTATCCATTGCTTCTTTGAATCTATCATAGAAGATTGATTTGTTATGTTTGTGAGCAACTGTGGTACAGGATGAAAGGGAGTAACCATGAGGTACACCTTCATTTGAGAACACATAGGACAAAGCATGTCCAAGGGTTGTTGAACAATTACCAAATCCCATTCCAGATAACATTGAACCATAAGGATAGTTTTCTGGTTTGTCATTCATAATTGCATCATAAAGAATCTCAAATGCTTGTTTACACAGAGTTCTAGTCAAGTCATTACCAAGTTTGCTATCATAGCCTTCGGTAGCTTGAGCACATGCATCACAGACAGAGTTTTTGATGACTTGTTCAGGAGTACCATCCATGAAATATGAATCGACTACTGCCATGTCAGCTAAGAATCTGTCTTCACGTAACAATTTCTTTTTACCATCAAATTTGAGAACACAATAAGTTGTCATTTCAGCTCCAGTTCCAAATGTTGTTGGAATCAAGATTTTTTCAACACCAAAATCTTGTGCAGCGTATTTTACAACGTCCATAGAACTTCCACCACCTAATCCAATTAGGACTGAAGGTTTCTTTTCTTTGAATTCTGAAATCAAAGTATTGACATCGTCAATTGATGGTTCAGGTTTTACTTTGTCATACAGCATATAATCCTGAATTCCCATTTTTGCTAACCATTTATCAGAGAGCTCTGGTGGAACAGTTGTAACAACTAGGGCATTTTTTGGATATTCTGTTTGACCAAGTGCGTCTTCTCCAAAGTTGATAACTTTTGGAATGCGTACTGTGTGCATAGTTCACCAGCGTCATTGATTATTATTATATCTTGCATTATTGAGAGAAAGTATGATCATTCAAAATTTCGAAGAGTTGGCAACAAATGACAAGAAAAAAGAATGTTTGGAGATTTTAGAATCAGGTCTTAGAGCAGCAAATCCTGAAAATATCATCTCAAAGTATGTGACACCTGAAAAAATCAAAATTAATGGCAAAATCATTGACATTACAAAATATTCCAACATTTACTCTGTAGCATTTGGTAAAGCAGGGGATTCTATGACAAGAGCACTAAATGCAATAATTCCAGTAAAAAGTGGAATCATAGTAATCCCAAAGGGCTCAAAATCAATAATCAAAGGAAAGAAATTCCAAATTTTCAATTCTAGGCATCCTGAGCCTGATCAAACTAGCGTAAAAGCAGCAAAAGAGGTGATTAAATTTGTTCAAAACAAAAAAAGTGATGAATTAATAATTTTCCTGGTTTCTGGAGGAGGTTCATCACTTTTGGCCATGCCAAATGGAATAACATTAGATGACAAAATCTTTGTTACAAAATTATTACTAAAGTCAGGGGCATCCATTCAAGAGTTCAACTGTGTACGAAAACATCTATCAAAAATCAAAGGTGGAAAATTAGTTGAAAATATGAAATGTGATGGCATAAGTTTGATAATGTCAGATGTTGAGGGAGATGACCTATCTTCTATTGCATCTGGTACAACATACATGGATAATACTACATTTTCAGATGCATTAGAGATTTTAGAGAAATACAAACTAAAAAGAAAAACACCAATAGAGGTTTTACAGATTTTGGAAAAAGGAGTAGAAGATGAAAAATTAGAAACTCCAAAAGAATCAAAGATTGAAAATCAAGTCATAGCAAACAATGAAAACTGTCTTAAAGCAATGGAGATAGAAGCAAAAAAGAAAGGATACAAAGTAAAAACATTACAAGTCTTTGGAGATATCAAAGAAGCAGTAACGAAAATTCTTGAAAATATTTCAGAAGACCAAAAGATGTGTTTGATTGTTGGAGGAGAAACAACAGTCAAAGTTTTAGGAAAAGGTATGGGAGGCAGAAATCAAGAATTAGTATTAAGAATTTTAAAGAATACTCAAAAATTCAAAAAATTAGTCATTGCATCAATGGGGACTGATGGAATTGATGGAAATTCTGTTTTTGCAGGAGCAATTACTGAAAATCTCAAAGTAGACCTTGACACAATGAAAGAATTTCTAAAGAATAGTGATTCAGGGAGATTCTTTCAAAAGCAAAAAGGCAGTATAGTTACTGACTTTACACACACAAATCTCATGGATATAGGCGTGATTTTGAGGTAATTTTCAGGGTTTTGGCAACTGATCTTTTAATATCATAATGACGTATTTTATGCAGAATTACATTGCTTGAAAAACAATTTGATGCAGATGTATTGTATAACAGAATAGTTCATTTCTACATGGATAAGAAAGGATACACTAAGGAAAAGGCAAATGAGATTGCACAGTCAGTTGTTCAAAAAGAAGCTCAAAGAAGAATTTGCAAAAATGAAAAATGTAAACATTATTCCCATGATCACATAAGAAATGCTGAAACCTGTCTAGTTGCCGAATGTGACTGTCATAAATTTGTCAAGTAAAATCATCTAAAGAATTTTCAAGTAATGGTTGAGCGCTTATTCCAAGTTTTTTCTTCAAATGTTCTGCAAATTCCTCAACAAACCCATGGATTGTGTATACTTGTTCAGCTCCAGATTGGTTCACCATATCTACAAGTTCATTAAAATCACAATGATCACTCATTGGAATAGAATAATCAGTTCTTCGTCCAAAAGAAAATTTTGTAGACTGGGCCCATCCACTAAATCCAATTGTTACTGCACCATACTTTAATTTCATTTCTTGAATGAATTTACTTTTTGCAGACATCATAGGAGCAACCATAATCCAAGGTTTCTTATCTAGCAATCCATTTTTTTGAGCCTCAGAATGTCCCATTCCATCTTTTAGATCAACACCGAATTTTTGATGAAGAGTATTCATTTCTTTAACAGAATCATGAAAGTAAAGAGGGCCCCAATGACCAAATAGCTGAGTAATGGTTTGTGCTTTTCCTAACTGATATCCCATCAAAATTACAGGTATGCCTTTACCATACAATTCAGAAATTAGTTCATTGACCTGTTTTTGGATTTCCTCCATTTTTGGAAAGACAAACTCGGGCAAGCCAAATGTACATTCAGTGATTAACGTCTTGCATTTTGGAATTTTTGCACCTTGAAGAAATCCACGATTTCGTGTACAGATATCACCAGTGTAGAAAATATCATCAAATAGTAGCCCTTTGGCTCCAAGGATGTGGCCGCTATCAATTAGTGAAAAATCATCAAGGGATTCAATGTGATTTTCCATTTTGAATCCACGCAGATTAGCAATTTCATTGGTTTCAATTGAAGACAAAATTGTTCCACCATTTTTTGATGGAAGATGATCAGCATGAGCATGAGATACAAAATTTATTCCTGTGGCATCAGCGTTTTTTGGATCTAAACAAACGCGTCTATCATTTACCTCACACAGGATACCATTTTTTGTCATCCTGACTTTTCTAGGCAATGAAATTCATGAAAATAAGATTTGATATAAATTGCAGGTTTGATCTACTATTTACTAGTTGCTAAATCTTGGAATTTTAATCTCAGGTCGCGGGAGCAACATGGAATCCATCCTAAAGTCAATTAAGAAAAAAAAGATACCAATCAATCCAGCAGTGGTTATCTCAAACAAACCAGATGCAAAGGGTCTAAAAATTGCACAAAAACTTGGAGTAGACATTGAAGTTGTTGAAAGCAAAGGATTCAAAGGAAGTAGAGCAGAATATGACAAAAAAATTATTTCGGTTTTAACAAAATATGGAGTTACACCAAGAAATGGACTAGTATGTTTGGCAGGCTTTATGAGAATCATCAGTCCAGAATTTGTAAAAAAATACAAGAATCGAATTATCAATATTCATCCAGCATTATTGCCATCATTTCCAGGATTAGACGCACAAAAACAGGCATTAGAATATGGGGCAAAGTTTTCTGGATGCACAGTACATTTTGTTGATGCAGGAATGGATACGGGTCCAGTCATAATCCAATCAATAGTCAAAGTAAAAGAAAATGATACTGAAAAATCACTATCAAAAAGAATTCTAAAAGAAGAACACAGAATTTATCCTGAAGCAGTCAATCTCTTTGCAAGAAAAAAGATCAAAGTAACAGATCGTAGAACAAAAATAAGTTAAGAATCAGGGCCACCAAAAAAGTACAAAACTTTGAGCTCTTTTGTATTTCCATGAAAATAATGCTCAACATCTTTTGCAACAAAAAACAGCTTATCTTTTGAAACCTTGTAATCTTTATCCTTAATTCGTAAAAATCCATCACCAGAAATCACATAATAGACTTCATCACTATCATGAGGAGTTTGTGTATCTTCTTCTCCAGGTTGAAGAACTAAAACTCCAGCAGCTAAACTATCTCGATTAATAAAAGTGTGAAAATAATCACTGCTGTTTTTGATTTTTTCTAGATACGTGGTTAAATCAAATTCTAGTTTCAATTTATTCAGCAGCTACAGTGTATGTTTTTCTTTGAGGAGGTTCACTCATGTAAGAATGTCCTTGTGGATGAAGTTTTTCATGTTCAGGACTGTTATGCATTTTGATAAAAGTCTCCTTGCTTTCATGTTCTACAACAATTCTATAACTGCCATCAGCAGATTTTAGAAATTTTCTAGATATGAATCCAGGAAAGTTTGCCAAAACTTTGTTTGATTCTGAAAACCAACTTTTGAAGTCATCTTCAGCACCATCTTTGAGTTGAACGTCTGCTATCATTACAAACATGATGAAACTAGAAAAAATGACATTAAATTTCTTTTCTAAGATTTCAACGGCAGAATTCCAAGAATTAAATATCTACAAATCAAAAACATACCATGACAGGAACTAAGATTGATGGCAAGGTAATTTCACAGTCAGTCAAAGACAGAGTGAAAAAAGCCGTTGAAGAGTTAAAGAATCAAGGAATCAACCCGTGCCTGGCAACAGTTCTTGTAGGGGACAATCCAGCTTCTGCGACTTATGTAAGAAATAAACACAGAGCATGTGAAGAGGTAGGAATTACTACCAAGGATCATAAACTTGATGCAAGTACAACACAGGCTCAACTCAATGAAATTATCGAAAATTTGAACAATGATAATTCAGTTCATGGAATCCTTGTTCAATTACCACTTCCAGAACAGCTAGATGAATTTACTACAACATCAAGGATTTCACCACTAAAAGATGTGGATGGTCTAACACCTCACAATGCAGGATTATTAGCAATGAAGAAAGCAGCACTTGTTGCATGTACACCATCAGGAGTAATGGAGATGTTTGATTATCATGGAATAGAATTAGAAGGAAAAAATATTGTATTGATTAACAGGAGTAATCTTGTTGGAAAACCACTATATCATTTATTGTTAGACAAGAATGCAACTGTAATTACATGTCATTCTAGAACAAAGAATTTGGTAGAACTGTGTCAATCAGCAGATATCATAATTACAGCAGTGGGAGATAGAAACAAGTTCACATTAACTTCAGACATGATAAAAGAAGGAGCAATTGTTATTGATGTTGCAATATCAAGATTCCAAGAAAAATTAGTAGGGGATGCAGACTATGAAGACATTATTCAAAAAGCATCTTTTGCAACACCAGTTCCAGGAGGAGTTGGTCCAATGACAGTTGCAATGCTTTTGAAAAATACAATAACTGCAGCATCATTGAGTAGTCAAATTGGAAAATAATTCTGAAAAAAAATCACTGCGAAATCTTCTTTTAGAAAAAAGAGATGGTACATCATTTGATTTGATGAAGATTGCCAGTGAAAAAATTAGTAAAAAATTAAAAAAAATTAAAACTTTCAGAGATGCTCAAAAGATTGGCGCATACTATCCAATTGGAAGTGAAGTACCAACTCAAGACATTATTCAAGAATTGCTCAGTGATGGAAAAGAGGTATTCTTGCCAAGAGTGTCAGGAGAAAACATGGATTTTAAGAAAATTAGTGATTTTTCGAGCCTAGAAAGTGGAAGTTTTGAGATAATGGAGCCAAAGATAGATTGTGAGACTGAAAATAACTTGGATGTAATTCTAGTACCTACTGTAGGCATTACCCCAAAAGGAATCAGATTAGGATACGGACATGGATTCTATGACAGATTTTTGTCAAATCACAAAATATCAACAATTTCTCTAACACTTGAAAAACAAGTTGTAAAAAATATCCCAAAATCTGATCATGACATACTAATTGATTGGGTTGTCACTGAAGACAGAATTATAGATACTCATAGATAAGACAATCCTTTTTTGCCAATATCTTTTCTGCAGAACTTGTGAGGCCAAGAAATCTTTTCAGATGCAGTATATGCATTAGCAATTGCAGATTCCAAAGTGTCACCTAAGGCAGTCACTCCCAAAACACGTCCTCCATTTGAGAGAATTTTCCCATCAGTCTGTTTTGTTCCTGCATGAAAGACATGTGCATTATCAGAAATAGAATCAAAACCAACAATCTCTTCATTCTTTGGATAAGATTCAGGATATCCTTCTGAAGCTAAAACAACACATACAGAGTATTGGTCCTTCCAAGAGATTTCAGGCATTGAGGATAATTTGCCATCAGCACTTGCAACAAAATAATCATACAAATCAAAATCCATTCTCATGGTAATGGGTTGACATTCAGGATCACCCATTCTAACATTGTATTCTAAAACATATGGTTCGTTGTCTTTGATCATTATTCCAGCATAAAGAAATCCTTTGAATGTAATTCCCTCATTTTTCATAGACTGGATTGTTTTATCAATAATTTTTTCTTGAATTTTTTTGGCCAAATCTTCATCAATTATTGGGGTAGGAGAGTAAGCACCCATACCACCTGTGTTTGGACCTTTATCATCATCAAAAATTCGTTTATGGTCTTGGCTAGAAGCCATAGGGATAGCAACATTACCATCAGAAAGAGCAATGTATGAGGCCTCAATGCCATCAATTCTCTCCTCTACGATTATTCGATTTCCAGCATCACCAAATGTCTTTTTTACCAAAATTGTTTGAATTGCAGAAATTGCCTCATCAGAACTATTACAGACAATTACACCCTTGCCAGCAGCCAAGCCGTCTGCTTTGACTACGACATTATAATCAAGGGATTTTATATAATCTTGAGCTTTCTCAGCATCATCAAATATTTCAAATCTAGCAGTAGGAATATCATTTCTTTTCATGAAATCTTTTGCCCAGATTTTACTTGATTCAAGTTGTGCTGCATCTTTTGCAGGACCAAAAATTTTGAGATTTTTTTGATTAAATTTATCAACAATTCCTGCAGCTAAAGGAGCTTCAGGCCCTACCACTGTAAAACAATTATTTTTTTGAGCAAAATCTGCAAGAGCATCTAAATCATCAACATCAATTGGAACATTGTTTTTTGTTCCTCCATTTCCAGGAGCAGTAAATACAGTTTCAATTTTGGGGCTTTGAGATAGTTTCCATGACAAAGCATGTTCTCTTCCTCCAGAACCAATTACCAGTACATTTACCAACAAAAATTATTTTTTGCTCAATTATATAATCCAAGTCTCACAAAACCAATTTAGCTTTATAATGCCACAGATCTACCAAAAGCCAGATGGAACTATCTACAAAGTTTGATGCAAAAGCAATCGAATCAGAGATTAAAGAATATGTAAAATCAATTGATTTAGAAAAGCAGATTTTTGCATCAGACAAGCCTGAAAAGATCAGATTCATTGAAGGTCCACCTACAATGAACGGAATTCCTCACGCAGGACATCTTAGAGGCAGAGTCATCAAAGATTTGTGGTATAGGTACAATACACTCCAAGGGAAGAAGATTGAATTTAATGGAGGATGGGACACACAAGGACTTCCTGTAGAACTACAAGTTGAAAAAGAGCTGGGAGTTACAGGTGGAAAGACTGAAGCAATCAAACAATTTGGGGTAGAGAGAATTGTATCTGAATGCAAAAAAGTTGTTGAAAAATACAACAAGACATGGGTAGAAGTTGATGAATTACTTGGGATGTCATTTAATCATGATAAAGCATATTGGACTTTTAGAGATGAATTTATTGAAAGAGAATGGCAAGTTCTAAAAAAAGCACACGAGAATGGAATTTTAGAAGAAGATTTTACAGTTATTGCATATTGTCCTAGTTGTCAGACATCACTTAGTCATGCAGAAGTTAATCAAGGGTATGAAGAAGTAAAGGACCCATCACTATACTATAAAGTAAAACTGGTAGATGAAGATGTATTTTTGATTGTATGGACTACAATGCCATTTACACTAGTTACTGATGCAATGGTAGGATTACAGCCAGAAGAAGATTATGCTTATGTCAAAGTAGAAAATGAAACTTGGGTTGTTGGAAAAACAAGATTAGAAGAATTCATGACTGAAGTAAAAATTGAAGATTACAAAATCGAAAAGACTGTCAAAGGTTCAGAATTTGAAGGGAAAAAATACATCCATCCATTATTGGATTTGATTCCAGAGTTAAACGAATGCTCAAAGGCAGACAATTTCCATGTAGCAGTATCAGAATCGTTCGTTGATGCTAGTACTGGTAGTGGTCTTGTACATCTGTCTCCAGCAAACGGTGAGGAAGATATCAAGATTGCAAACAAGAGAAAAGTCAAGATTTTCAGCCCCATAGATGACGAGGTAAAGTTCACTTCTCAGGCAGGAAAATACCAAGGAATGTTTGTCAGAGATGCGGACAGACCAATTGTAGAAGATTTGAAAGAGTGTAATGCTCTAGTAAAGATTGGCAAAATCAAACACAAGTATCCACTTTGTTGGAGATCACACCATCCAATTGTATGGCTTGCAAGAAAGGGTTGGTTCTACAAACTAGACAGACTAGATAACAAGGCAATTGATGCAGCAGAAAGTGTAGAGTATTATTTTGAACAACCAAAAAACAGATTCTTAGGAATTATCAAAGAGAGACATCCTTGGTGTATCTCAAGGGAGAGAATTTGGGGATGTCCATTGCCAGTATGGGCATGTGAAGAATGCAATGAAAGAAACTGGTTTTTTACAAGAAAAGAGATTGTAGAATCAGCTGACAATCTTCCTGATGGCCCAGACTTTGAATTACACAGACCATGGATTGATAACATTACAATAAAGTGTAAAAAATGTGGCAGTACAAAAACAAAGAGAGAAGAATATGTTTTAGATACTTGGCACAATAGTGGTTCTGCACCATATTCATCATTAACTGATGAAGAGTACACAAACGAAATTCCAGCACCATTCTTCACTGAAGGAATTGATCAAACTAGAGGATGGGCATATACACTACTCATTGAAAATGTAATTCTAAACAACGGACCAACCCCACCATACAAGTCATTCTTGTTCCAAGGACATGTACTTGATGAGAAAGGAGGCAAGATGAGCAAGAGTAAAGGCAATGTTTTGGAAGGAATTGAATTACTAGAAAAATATCCTGCAGATTTGATTAGATTTTATTTCATGTGGAAGGCTAGTCCAATTGAACCACTTAGTTTCAGTACAGAAGAGTTAATGTCAAGACCATATCAAGTAATCAACACACTATTCAATTTACACTTGTACTTTAAGCAAAACAGCCAGTATGATAACTTTGAAAAAGAAAACACGATAGAGTGGGCAAAACAAAAGAATTTGTTAACATCACCAGACATTTGGCTCTTATCAAAACTTCAAAAATTAATCTCAAAAATTACAGACCGCAATGATTCTTGCAAATTTCATGAAGGTGCAAAAGCAATTGACGACTTTATCATTAACAATCTAAGTCAAATCTACATTCCAATTACAAGAGGAGAATTGTGGGATGAAGACGAGGATAAAAAGGAGAGAAGGCTTGCAATTTATGCAGTACTAGAGGAAGTTCTAAGAACATTAGATATCTTGATTCATCCATTTTGTCCATTTACCAGTGAGCATCTGTACCAAACAGTCTTTGATGGAAAACAAAGCATACTACTAGACAAATGGCCAAAATCACAAGAGTCACTAGTCAATGAAGAGATTGAAGAATCATTTGACATTATGAAAGATGTAGTATCAGTTTCATCAGCTGCAAGAATGAAAGGCAAACTCAAAAGAAGATGGCCATTAAATGAAGCAAAAATTTGTGTTAAGAAAGGACTAAAGTCAAAGTTAGAATCACTATCAGAACTACTCCAGTCTCAGCTAAATGTAGAGAAATTCAGCATTGCTGAAACTGAAAAAGAATCAGGATTAGAACAAATTTTAGAATTAAAACAACTAGGACTGCCTGCAAAGCCAATTGTTGAATTGGAAAGAAAGAGAATCGGGCCAAAAGCAAAACAACACATGGGAAAACTTGTTGCAAAGTTCTCTGAAACAAATCCTGATGAAATAATTTCATCTTTACAAAATAATTCAAAGTTTGATTTTGATATTGATGATGAAACGATTTCACTTGACAATGAAGATTTTGTTGTAGACTTTGATGCTGATGAAAATTATGCAATGTCAAAAAGAGATGATTATGTAGTGTTTATCTCAACATCGCGAAACAAAGAGATGATGGCAAAAGGATTAGTCAAAGATGTTGCAAGAAGATTGCAAACTTTGAGAAAAGAGAGAGGATACAATCCAACTGATGTTTTAGGAGTCGCATCAATTCTTGATTTAGATGAAGAATCACTTGAAATGATCAAAGAAAAATCAGAAGACTTGGCTTTCTTGGTAAGAGTAAAGCAAGTCAACTTTACAGAATCATGTAAAGAATACAAAGATGACGACATTGATGGTCAGAAGATTAGAATTTCAGTAGAGTAAGTTCTAGAAAAAATTTGATTGCAGTGCAGACTCACTTTTTATTAATAAAAAATACAAAAAATCAATCATATTCCAGAAGAGATTGGCATCTAGGTCCCCCAACCAGTATTTTCTCCTATCTCTTCTGAGAATTAATTTCTAGATTCATGTAATATTTTTATTAGAATCATAGTAGACATAGGGAAATGTCCGAATCAAAGGAACCTAACGTAGTTGGGATTAATGTCCTAAAGCAAAATGGTGTAGATGTTGATGAATTAGTAAATGAGCTAATCAAAAATGCAGCCGTAGAATTTACTGCATACTACTACTTTACCAACCTTAGAGCACACTGCACAGGCATGGAGGGAGAAGGACTCAAAGGAATTATTGAAGATGCCAGACTAGAAGACCTCAGTCATTTTGAATCATGTATTGAGAGAATCTATCAATTAGGTGGTTCACTTCCAAATGATGCAACTGAATTTATCAAAATTTCAGGATGTGAGTTTTTACAACTTCCACCAAATCCAACTGATCACAAAGCAATTCTAGAGAAATGTCTCAAAGCAGAACAAGGTGCAATTGTCAACTGGAATAAAATTTGCAAGATGACACTTGGAAAAGATCCAGCAACATATGATATTGCAAAAGACATCTTGGCTGAAGAGATCGAGCATGAGTCTTGGTTCTTAGAGTTAATCTATGGAAGACCATCAGGACACATGAGAAGAAAGTATGCTGGAGAAAGACCACATACAAGAAAACACTCTAGAGCTCTTGATATGGCCTAAGCCAGATCATCTTCTTTCTTATTTTATGTAATTTTAATGACGACAAATAGTGAAGATGCGTTGTTTTATCACGGTTAAATAGAAAAATTACGTATTGATATCATGGTAAAGCAGATTAGTCTTGATGCATGGCAGATTCAGCATCTAGCAGACTTGCTTGAAAAGGGCTCTAAAATTGTTGAGAAAACTAATCGACCTATTGTCCTTTACAGACAAACTCTAGAAGAAGAAGATGAATCTTATGAAGAGATTGTGTGTACACTTACCAAAGGATATGTAATTGAGCAGATGGTGACATCAGGAGGAGTCCTAGTTCCAAGTTTTCACCAACAGTTTGTATTTACCATTGAAGAATATCCTCAAGAATTGTTGAGAAAAAGCAAGGATCGCTTTTTAGAAATGATTGACTTTCTTGATGAGCAACTAAGATAACGCCATAATTAATAAAGACCGTAAAATTCAGGATTTTTGCATGCAATTACTAGAATTTCAGGCAAAAGAGCTATTTCGTGAATATGGCATCAACCTGCTAGACAGTATTTCATCTACAAATATCGAAGAGGGTAGAAAGCATGCAAAAGAGTTAGGATATCCATTTGTGATTAAAATTCAGGTTCCAGTAGGAGGCAGAGGTAAGGCTGGAGGTATCCAAAAATGCCAAAATGATGATGAATTTGAGATAAAATATCCCCAAGTCATGGATTTGACAATAAAGGGAGAAAAAGCAAGAGCCATTCTTTTGGAAAAGATGGCAGATATCAAAAAAGAGTTGTATCTTTCAATATTTTTGAATCGTTCAAAGAGATGTTATACAATTATTGCATCTGATGAGGGCGGTGTTGAAATTGAATCAGTGAAAAACCAAATCATCAAAGAGATCGGATTAGGTGAAGTTTCAGATGATCTTGCACAAGAAGTTGCAAAAGAGATGGGACTAGAAGGAAAACACGCTGAAGGTGTTGTAGACACTTTGAAAAAACTATCAAAACTTACAATTGAAAAAGAAGCAGAACTTGTTGAAATTAATCCACTTGCAATTATGCAAGACGATTCAATAACTGCACTAGATGGAAAGTTTGTTACAGATGATAATAGTAACTTTAGACATCCAGAGTTAGAAAAGTATCAAGAAAAGTCAGAGATTGAAGAGCAAGCTGAAAAAAGCGGATTCTCACTAGTTGAATTAGACGGAGACATTGCAGTAGTAGGTAATGGTGCAGGACTGGTAATGTCTACATTAGATATGTTATCAGATAACGGAGGAAAGCCAGCATGTTTCTTAGATGTTGGTGGCGGTGCAACAACTGAATCAGTTTACGAAGCACTAACTTTGATTAGTAAATTAGATAGAGTAAAAGGAATTTTGGTAAACCTCTATGGAGGAATTGTAAAGACTACAGTAGTAGCTGAAGCATTTCTCAAAGCATATGAGGATAACGTAATTGACTTACCAGTATTTTCAAGACTAAAGGGAACAGAATCAGAAAAAGCAACAGAGATGCTGCAAGGTTCTAGAACCAAAATTTTCAGTACAGTTGAAGAAGCAATCAACGCAGCAGTAATGGGAGTAAAGAATTGACAGACATTTTTGGACTACTAAAGGGAAATCCAGGAGATTCTGATTATGAGAAGAAAGGAGTAATTGTTCAAGGGATTACTGGAGCATATGGTTCACTACATGCAAGAAACATGATTGCATATGGAACAAATGTTGTTGCAGGAGTTACTCCTGGAAAAGGTGGCCAGAAATTTGATGATAAAGTTCCAATTTACAATTCAATGCAAGAAGCAGTAGATGCAACTAATGCTAAAATATCAATTGTCTTTGTTCCAGCAAAGTTCTTTCTTAGTGCTGCAAAAGATGCACTAGAGGCAGGAATCAAACTACTAGTTGCAATTCCAGAGCACGTTCCAGTTAGAGATACAATGGAAACACTAGAGCTTGCAAAACAAAAAGGAGCAGTAGTCATTGGTCCAAACACTCCAGGAATAATGATTCCAGAATTAATTAAAATTGGAATTATGCCACCAATGCCTTTCAAGGCAGGAAAGATTGCCGTTTTATCAAAGAGCGGAACATTACTTTATGAGATTTCAGATGCATTAACTAATGCAGGATTCGGTCAATCAATTACAATTGGCATTGGAGGAGATCCAGTTAATGGAACAAGACTCATTGATGCATTTGACATGGTAAAAGACATTCCAGACTTGGAAGGAATGGTAGTTGTAGGAGAAATTGGTGGAGACTCTGAGGAAATGTTAGCTCAAAGAATTATTGATTCAGGATTTAACAAACCAACTGTTGCATACATTGCAGGTAGAGCAGCACCTAAAGAAAAGAGAATGGGACATGCAGGTGCAATTGTCATGGGAACATATGGTTCAGCTGAATCCAAAGTTTCAATGTTTAACAAGGCAAACATTCCTGTAGCAAAAAGACCTGCAGAAGTACCAGTTTTGCTAGCAGGAAAGATGGAAAAATCCGATTAGATTAAAAGAGAGTGTTTTAGGAGAGAATCAAATGCCAATCACAGACCCAGAAAAGAAACGAATTGCACAGCAAGCTAGACTTGTCATGAGAATTTGTTTTAATTGTGGGGCACGAAACGATGTTGGCGCTACTAGATGCAGAAAATGCAGAAACCCATACTTGAGATTAAAGAACAGAAATCTCGGCGTAAAGAAATAGAACTAGAAATTCATCAGTCTTTGTCTATAATCTACAATTGCAGATTTTATATCAGAATTGTACCTCATTACAAAAGATTTTGCTAAATCAGAATTCTCCAACTCTTCTAGATCAATTTGTAGATCATCAGGTAGTTGTTCGTTCATTTGAAAGAGAATCTTTGCAGCATCAGTATATTGTCCAAGATTTTCAGCATACTCAAATGCTAATTTCATCCTGTCAATTAATGCATCAAATTCCTGTAAAGACATGTTATGATTTTTCAGAATTTAGTACTAAAGGGATTGGTAATTACAAAATATCCAGAATCTAAAGACAAAAAAACTCGTAGTTGCGTAATTTTGTTGGACCGGTCGTCTAGTTTGGTTTGGATGACGCACTCACACTGCGTAAGGGAACAAAATTCTCCGCAAAGGTCGTGGGTTCAAATCCCATCCGGTCCACCTACCTTTATGGGTATTATTTTGGACGCAGATATTCATCGATTTTTCCATATCCCCAAAGAATAAGATGTGAAATTTGAATCTGTAAGAATTCATAATCTTGTAGAATTGTACAATTGGTTTACAAATGTAAAATATTTCAAGTGTATTTTATCATTCAATTGCTTTATACAATTTTTTTGCTATATGTAAAGATCCTTTAAATCAATGAAAGTATTAACATATGCATGACTAAAAAAATTCCTTCAGACAAAGAAATTTTAGATGATATGATAGATGTATTTGATCCTACATTACCAGTATTTACTCCGCTCTCTATTGTTTTAGCTGGCCTAGCTAGTCAAAAGTCTCCTTTACACGAAATTCCTGAACCTGACAAATGGAAAGAAAAGGCGAAAAGAGGATTGGGATTAACAGTTGTCAAACAAGGAAAGTTAACAGCTACTAGAGAAGGCAATTGTGTTGTAAGACGAGGAACTCACATTTTCAAGCACAGATTACATTCCATATGTGAGCCTCACAGTACTGTGATTATTGTTGAAAAATCATCTTCAGAACCTGCAGGAGGAGGAGCAACAATACTAGGAAGTGGAGGCAGTGTCACTACTGCAAATACCATTTACCGAGTTGCAAAATACGACATTGGTACATTATACAGATATGAGTTTAGAGTAACAATTAAAGTAAAATTAACAGTGTGTCCAGGCCAAGAGCCAACAAGCAAAAAAGAAGTTGTTGGTGGAGGCTGGTTCTTGGCAGGTGTTGTCTCACAGTCTATTTGTAAAAGAGAAATCATCGCTGATGGAATTGACAACCCAAATGACGCTAAGAAAGTTGCAGATAATAGTGCACCTAAGGGTTCGGGCATTAAAAGATCTCATTCAGGTCTTGGCTTAAAAGATCAATGATCTAGTTTTACATTTATGAGAAGACAGTGTAATTTTACATAATCTCAATTAGATTGTGCAAATGAATCTAATTGCACAAAGCATCTTTCAAATTAATGAGATTATTATCCATTCTTTCCATAAAGGTGCCATCTTCATCTCCAAACTCTAACGGAGACAACATCAGTACTTTGCTGCCAATCTCATCAGCAATTACTTGAGACATTTTTGGATTTACTCCCTCTTCAGTAAATATGACATTGGCATTCAAGATTCTTGCCAAATCAATTACTTCCTGAATATCCTGCGGACTGGGTTCGCTTAGAGGATCAATTGACTTTAAGACAGTATGTTGATTCAATCCATATTCTTGGGCAAAATATGAAAATGCATCATGAAATGCAAAGAAATCTTTCTTGCTGCATTGCGCCAATTCATTTCTGATTTTTTTATCCATAGAATCAAGCTCAAGTTTGTATGCATCAGCGTTATTTTGATAATAAATTTTATTTTGAGGATCGAATTCTATTAGCGCATCAGCAATATTTTGCACTTGTGTTTTAATTGTTATTGGATTAAGCCAGATATGAGGATCTGTCGTAAGTTCTTTTGATTTTGCACTAATTTGCAATCGGTAATCGGATTCAATATAGATTGGGTCTATACCGTTGCTAGTATCGATTACATTTACATCAGAATTGATTTCAGCAACATCATCAATCCAAGTTTCAAATCCAAGACCATTAATTATTATCAGATCTGTTTCTTGTATTCTTTGAAGATCTTTTACTTGCGGCTCCCAATCATGAGGCTCCGCTCCAGGATTAACTAATAATGAAACATTCACTTTATCTTTGCCCACTTTTTTTGTAAACTCCTCAATGGGATAAAATGAGGCCAATACATTGATTTTTTGTATTTCTAAATCAGAGTCAGGTAGTTCTGCAGGAGAGTCAACATTCCATAAAGCAAACGACATAACAGGAACAATCACTCCAAATGCGACAAGTATTATTTTGATTTGATTATTCACCTTGATTCAATAAAAAATAACATATTTAATTACGAGACATTACATTTGTAAAATTCCATTACTAAAATAACATCGTAGTTCATGGCGTCTTTTTTTCAAATATGAAATAACTATTTTGTAGAGTTTGACTTTTGATGTAATTTACATTTTTTTGAATTTTTATGCCTTTGTTTGAAATATTTTTCACCCATAGAATAACCACATTCAGGACAAGTAATCTTTTTGATTTTTTTATATATCGCCATAAGATTGGATACATGTATTCATTTTTTCGTTCATGAAATAATTTCCTAAATCATGTAGTAGATAAAAAACTAAATTCTCTTTTTGATTTGCCATACAACAACAGCAGGTGCTGCAATATACATTGCCAAGTTAAGTGCAATAACAGATATTCCCAATCCTAAAACTTCTGCTTCTGAACCATCTTCAGCCAATGTCATAATAGACAATGTTGAAATCATTGGTGTGATGAATGCTCGTACAGATTCTTTAAACATTGGGTTTTCTCGTTCCAGATCAGCAATTGTTGGTGAGAATGAATAATACAATTGGTTAAAACCAGTCATAAAGGATGCACCAGATGCCGTACTCATTACAGTGTTATCTCGAATTTCTCTTAAGAATTGAACTTGTGGTGCCAGTTCTGTTCCATATGCTGCTGTTGCAATCAAACACCCACCACCACTAGACTCTGCTTCATCAGATGTTGTTTCCATCACAGAATCATCTGCCATCATAGTTTCTTGTTCCATCATAGAGTCATCTTTCATCATGTCTTCTTCCATCATAGATTTTTGTGGAGGGATTTCTTCATAATCAATTTGAACGTCAACTACGAACTGATTTGTATTAAAAGTATGAACGGCTAGAGCATTTCCAGAAAAATCCCATTCGCCAGAAGAAGATTCTTGATCAACTAGGGTCAACTCAAATTTAGTCTTACCGTCAGGAGTCCAAATTTTTCCAGCAGTTTCATCAGATCCAAGTGGACCCCTCAAACTTACAAGTTGAATAGGTTCAGATGCATCATATCTTAATGTTCCAGCATAGGTATTCTCGCTTGGAGCCAACAAAATTGCTAGTTGATGCTCTTCATGGCCAACGCCAGGATCTTGCATTGATTCAAATCTGTCCCAACCAAACATTTCAGCCTTCATGGGTTGCTCCATCACATCATCCTCCTCTGCAGATACTTCTTGAACAATTATTGTTCCCAACATCCAAGGATGAACCATACAATAATAATCATATTCACCAACTTCATCTGGACTCCATTCAAATGAATTTCCAGTCATCAACAAACTACTATCAAAGATACCATCAGGTCCATCTTCAGGATTTCCTGAAGTGTATGTGTGTCCTGCAGTGTCAGTGTTTGACATGATTACAACACCGCCAACATCAACTGTTGCAGTACTTGGAATGTAACATCCATCTGCAGTTTTTTCACAACCAGGTGAGCCAGAACCATCTGCAGGTACAACTGTAACTTCTGAATGATCTGCAAAAGCAGGAGATAAAGAAATGATACTAAACAACATTAAAACTGAAAAGATTGCTAGCGTTTTCACAAGGTGTTGTAAATTATTACAACATAAAAACTTTAAATTTTTTTCAAGCAACTTTACATTTGTAAAATTTGCAGAGGATTTCTCCTCTACAAATAACGAAGACATATAGCATAAAGCTATACTGACATACTGTAATCATAATCAAATATAAAATTTCATTGAGAAAAACAATCTTAAAAAAAATCAAAAAGAAAAAACATTCAAGTTTGTTTAACACATGTAAATAAAAATTAAAACTCATTAACAGTTTACAATTGTAAAGAGTTCTACAACAATCAACAGTTATGTTTTGAAAAGAATTGTATTTTAATTCAGTGTGGAAAATAGATTTTTTCTTTTAAAGATTAACTTTGTTGGTAGAACATATTTTTTAAATTAAAATGAAATAGTGACAAGTTACATTCTAAAACAGATATTGTGCATGTTTAACAAAAATTATTCAATAAAATTTCCAGTACTCTAAACTAGAATACTTGTCAGATACATTACAAGCATTCCTACTGCAAATCCAGATGCTACAGATGCACTGGAGAGATTTTTGTCACCTTCTTCTCGAATCCATTTTAGAACAGTAATAATGACTTGAAATATTGCGCCTGCGCCAACAGACAAAAAGACAACAGAGGTAAATGGAGAATATACAAATCCGCCAATCCAAGCGCCAAAAATTGCAGGTGCACCTGCAATCATGCCCATTGCAGCAAGTTTCCCAATCATCAATTTTCCTCTAGACATAGGTGCAGCAATTGCAATTCCTTCAGTAGTATTATGAAGAGCAAATCCAACAATCAAAAATGTACTAAATGCAATAGAACCCAAGCCTACTGCAGCACCTATTGCTAGTCCTTCACCAAAGTTATGTAGTCCTATTCCAATAGAAATCATCAAAGCAATTGCAACAGGTTTTGCAAGTTTTGAAGAACTTGCTCTTTGAACTAATTTTTCTCCAGTATAATACAATCCAAGAAATGAAAATGTGATAACAGTAGCAATAAGCAACATGCCATTAAAGCTACCAGCAAGATTTTCTTGAGAAACTTCTACTGCCTCCTCAATAGAATCAATTCCCAAAAATAACAACAATCCTGCAGTCAATGCCAAAAAAAAGTGGTATTTCTGCTTGCTAATTTTTTTGATAAAGGGTAACCAAAGTAAACCGATCATCACAGGGATAATTCCAACATAAGTTCCAATAATAGCAAAAAATGCAGCGAGTTCAATTGTTGGTTCTAATGCAGGAGCCGCAGCTTCAATCTCTTTTTCAAATCTAGTTCCATCTTCAATGGTGATTCCTACAATGTAAGGCTCTGCTTCATTCCATTCAAAAGGAATTCTTACCAAAGCTGTCTCATACCTGTTTAGATATCTATCAGGTTCGACTGCAGCAGGTTGTATCCTGTCATTAACATCGGCCATTGCAACTTCAACTGGAATTGGTCCAGTATTTCTGACTGTGATTTGTATTTCAGATTCTACAAAATCTACCCTCTCCATTGTAATTTCAGGTAAAGGTATTCCCAAATCAAGCAGGTCTGCACCAGGACCAAAAATGTATGCAATCATAATTACCAAAAATGCAAATGGGATAATGCCACTTGCAACTATCTTTACTTTGGATGATTTGTTACTAAGTTCCATATCCCTCGGAGTCTACATTATTTTCATCTTCATTTACCATGAATATTCCAACCCATCCTTTTTCAGAAAATTCCACTTTGTGCGCATGGAAAAGGTATTTTCCAGGATATTCATATTCAAATTCCATAATTCCACGCTCAGTCTGAGACAGTGTTATCATGTCCGTGTAAAATGACGGCACAATGTCAGTTCCTGTCGGATAATATTTGTACAGATTTCCATGTAAGTGAAGATTGTTTATAGGATCAAATTCCACCATGTTGACAACATAAACTCGAATCAATTCATTGGCATTGATTTGAATTGGATGATGTTGATAATAGAATGGAATGGTATTTGCAGCATAGAAATTATTTTCAGTGTCAAAATCAGTATCAAGACCGTTTAGAACCATAACCATTTCATCAGCTGGTGGACGTTCTTCTTTGGGATCTACAATGAATACTCCATACAAACCATGAACAATGTGTTCTTCAAGTGGCATTACATGGCAGTGATAAGGATGAACGCCCACAGGACCTGCTTCAAACTCATAAACGAATTGTCCCCCGTTTCCACCTACAGGTTCAAAAACACCATCCATTCCAGCAGGATGAATTCCATGAAAATGCATCGTGTGTTCTTTTTCTCCGTTATTGATGAACTTGATTCGAACAACATCTCCTTCTGTTGCTCTTATTGTTGGTCCTGGAACTGTTCCATTAAATGTCCAAACATTGTAAAATATTCCAGGCGATACTTCCATTATTTCATCATCATTAGCAATTATCGTGTATTCGCGCAGAGTTGTGCCATCATCTAATTGTAAAATACGACCATAATTGAAATCTCGCAGATATTCCATAGGATCAAACTCTACTGTTGCACTAGTATACAGAGGATCCAGTACTTCTCCAGTTGTTTTTACCACAGCGCCAGTATGTGTGACAAAAGTATTCTCTTCTTGTTGAGCATCAATTCCCTCAGGAAATGCGGTAAAGAGTACAGAGATGGTTCCAACTGCAATTAGTAATATCAACATAATTCCTGAACGTGATTTTATCATCAAAATTACAAAAAAATCTAATAATATAAAGTTAGCCTAGGCTAACTTTATTAGCTCAAGGCAATATTATTAGCTTGACGCAAATCTAAAAACAATGCCACAAAAATCAAAAAAATTGAATTTCTGAAATTCAGATTCATAGAAAATTTCATTTGTTAAATAAAACAAGTAAATCAGGATTGGATTTTAGAAAAGTGGTAAATTTTCTTAGTTGTTTCATAGTTTTTGGGTTTATGTGATGCTCTATTCCCTCTGCATCCTTGTTTGCAATGGATCTATCCACTCCAATAATTTCAAAAAAGTTCAACAATTCACTGTGTTTTTGGCGTATGTCATTTGCAATACTGATTCCTTTGGCAGTTAGTTTTATTCCACGATACTTGGCATATTCCAGACAGCCAGCAGAATCTAATTTCTGTAGCATTTTAGTTACGCTAGGTGGACGAACTCCCATATAGTTTGAAATGTCAGTAGGAGATGCGTGTCCTTTTAATTCAACCAATTCATAGATCACTTCAAGATAGTCTTCCATAGTTGTAGTAAACGAATTTTTTTGGCTATGTGCTTTTTTGATTGATTCTAGTCTTTTTTCTTTTTTAACAGAAGGTTTCTCTTTTTGTTTGCCAGTCATTTTATTGCTCACAAATTTTTTTCATGTCTAGTTTTTATGTTTTTGAAAATAGTTTTTTTGAAGAAGGATAATGTTTTAATCAATATATCAACACCGATTTAAACAACTAAGATTCCGCTGATAAAGTCAACAAAAGATATTATCACATGCTCAAAATCATGTAAGAAGAATTCTTCTTGAAAATTTTCATCATCCATATTATGGGAATGGGAATTCATAAGTTCCGGAGTTGCATGAGGATGAGCCTCAACCATAGAAACCATCCCAATAGCAAATACAAGAAGGAACAAAAATGTAGGGATAATTAAAGATTTCAACATGTTTTTTTCTTATCAATTACATTTTAACTTTTGAATATTGAATTTGTTTGAATCACATTTACAATTGTAAAGTAAAACTTTGTTTCAAAAGCAATTCTTTAATCAAATTAAATGAAACAAAATTAAATGAAAAAAATATCATTTTTCTTAATTCTGTTAATTTTTCCTGTTTCAGATATTTTTGCAGAAGAAGATTCAGAAGGGTGGAAAAGATTGGCAGACATGCCAGAAGTAAGGTCAGAGATGGAATCAGCTGCAATTGATGAAAAGATCTATGTGGTGGGAGGCATAGCCAATACAAATCAAGTATCAAATTCTGTTTTTGTTTTTGATACCAAAGATGAATCATGGAGTACTGGAACCCCAATGCCAATAGAATTACATCATGCTGGAACTGCAGCCCATGATGGGAAGCTGTATGTTGTTGGAGGATACATGAAAGGGTGGAGTCCATCAAACGCATTACTAATTTATGATTCTGTCAAAGATTCTTGGAGTCAGGGCAAGGATATGCCAACTGCTCGCGGTGCACTGACTGCAGAATTTGTAGACGGCAAGCTGTATGCAGTTGGAGGATTCAATGAGAATTCCCGTACTGAAAATGAAGTGTATGATCCTGCAGACGACTCTTGGGAGAAAATGGCCCCAATGCCTACAGCCAGGGAACACCTAGCATCAGCAGTTCTAGACGGACAGTTGTTTGTCATTGGTGGCAGGGCAGGACAGGTAAATTCTGATGCAAACGAAATGTACGACTATACCTCAGATACTTGGAAAATATTAGAACCACTTCCAACTGCAAGAAGTGGATTGGCTGCATCTGTTATTAGCGGAGCAGTTTTTGTTTTTGGGGGAGAAAGCTCACTAAGGACATTTGAAGAAAATGAAGCATACATTCCTGAAGAAGGATGGTTTGCACAGCAACCAATGCCAATACCAAGACATGGCTTAGCATCATCAACTGTAGGGGACAACATCTATCTTATTGGCGGGGGAGTAGTTCCAGGTTTTAGCTTTAGTGGAATTACTGAAAAATATCACAACACAGTCGTTCCAGAATTCGGCGTCTTGTCAATTGTGATTTTGGGAATCTCAACTGTCATGATAATTTTGTTTACAAAGCCTAAATTTCAACACATCATTCAGCAATGAAGAATCTAAATTCACAATCTACTTTCGTTTTAGATAGTTGTAAAAGAAGAAATTTCAGAAGTGATTTTTTCTTCAGAAATTTCTCCAATGTATCTATATTCATATTCTGTGTTTAGTAACAATTCTGGAATTTTGACTATATGTCCAGTATGAGGAACAGAATCATGTGAGACAATCATTGAATTAGAAAAGCCATCTCCATTTAGAGCATATTCAACTTCACAGACCACAGGGATTTCTGTTTGCGCATATACAACTACGCTATTCTCATGAACATCAATTGCCATAATCTGTTCAAAAGTCATTTCAGTTTGAACATGTGAATCAGAGTATACGGTAACTGGAGTCATCATGACAAAGACACTACCCAACATCAACAACATTATAAGTATTGTATTTTTCAAACAATTTCCAACAGTTTTCAATAAATTTAAACCAAGTAGATAGTTTTCATTATTGGTTGTCTAGAACAATAGTTTACAAATGTAAAGACAGAATTGAGTTTAATTAAAATTCCATATTCGTTTTTTGAAATAGAACAACCACATTCCAGCAATAATAATCAATATAATTCCCAATATCAAGTTCATAGAATATTCAAGATGTTGTTTTTCATCAATTTGGTTTTCTGGAAGATCCTGAAGGTATGGATTTTTTGTAATAGGGTTAATCAAAACTTCCGAAGGATTGTATTGATCAGTCAAAAATGGAACATCAGTTGTCGCGATTATTCCAGTATAGAAGTGCTCTTGTCTGCTTAATTCATCACTCAAATAATCCACAGGACTGTTTTTTGAGAGTTCCAAAAGCAACAATCTGTCAAACTCGTAAGGCTGATTTGATGAAACTATCATGATATTTTGAATGAATGTGGGTTTTTCTTCAGTTGGAAAAACATAGGATACTGGGAATGTCTCTTTCATTGTTTTGTATACAGAACGTACCAAAGGGGAGTTATTTCCTTCAATTGAGCCGATTAGATTGGATACAACAATGCCATTTGGCTCAAGTCTTTTTTCAAGTAATTGAAAAAACTCATGAGTCATCAAATGATAAGGAACATAATTTGTAGCATATGCATCCAGGATTATAAGATCATATTTCTTGTCAAACATTGAGAGATGTTTTCTTGCATCATCATTGAATATCTGCAGCCGGGGATTTGTTTCTAGATTAAAGTAGGTCTTGGCAACATCAATTACATCAGAATCAATTTCAATTACATCAATTTTTGTGTCAGGATATAATGCCAGAAAGTTTTTTGGTCCTGAAAATCCCCCTCCACCTACAAACAAAATATCTTTAGCTGCAGGATTAAACATCATCCCCAAATGAAAGTACTCAGTATAATCTATCACCAAATCTAGCGGATCACGCATGTTCATAGAGCTGTGCCGCAATCCATCAAGATACAAACTTCGATTATCGCCGTATTCTATAATATCCAAATGGCTAAACATAGTTTCTTTTTCAAAAATTAGCATTCCATTGTGAGATATTGTACTTACAGAAAAAGAAGACCACGGAACAATCAAAATTATAACAATGCCAATTGCAATAATCTTTGGAGATATTTTAAGGCCAATTAGGGAACTGGCAATTAATGCAATTCCTAATCCAAAAATTATCTGGTGTACTGTTACATTAGGAATTAAAACAAAAACAGTAACAAATGTTCCAAAAATACTTCCTACAGTTGCAATAGAATAAAGATTGCCAGACATATTTCCAACTTTTTGCAAGGATTTTGTGCCAAGCTTGATTACATAAGGAGAGACAAATCCAAGCAAGACAGACGGAAGCATCAACAGCAAAAAAGTTGCAAGCAATGGAGTGTATTGGGAAATGGGCATGATTGCAAGAGAAAAGTCTACGACATGTGATGCAAAAAATGGCATGCCCACGATAAAGAGCCCTACTGAAAAAACAATTCCACAAATCTTGTCAAATTTCGGATGTTTGTCTGCTATGCGACCTCCCAAAAAATAACCAAGACTCAAACCGCTTAGGATTACGCCAATCAGGCTTCCCCAAGTGTAAATTGTGCTTCCAAATACAGGAGTAAGAATTCTGCTTGTCGCAATTTCCAAGGCCATAACAATAGCGCCAGAAGAAAATGTGAGAACTTTGAGTTTCCACAACATTTCCTGAGATAGTTTTGAATAAGACAGAGAGCTCATTAGAATTTGAAAGTTATTAGATGAAACACAATATCAAGATAATGTTACTTTGTTTCAAAATGTAATACAATGGAGTTTACATTTGTAAAATCAAACTGAAAAAATAATTTTTGATTGCATTTACAAAATCAATTTACGGTAATTTCAGTAATCATTCCAGCTTCTGCATGCTCAAGAATATGACAATGCATAACCCAATTTCCAGGATTTGAGAAGTCAACTAGAATATCTACAGTTTTTCCAGTAGGAACTAAAACAGAATCTTTCCAGGCCAAATTCTCATTTGGAATTCCATCTTCAGACAAGACCAAGACTCGTTGTCCGTGAATATGTATTGGATGTTGCATGGGATGGGCAGATTCTGGATTGTTGTACAATCTGATTTTTTTGACGTCCCCAACATTTACCTGATAGCCAATATCAAATCCTTCTTTTCCGGAATTCATATCGCGTATAATCCATTTTGTGTTTTCGTCATCAGACATCGCATTCATTTTTGGCATTTCATCTTCCCATTCAATTTCATCAATCTCTTTTTCATGAACTCCCATACTCATTGAATGATCATCCATAGACATTGTTTTAATGTCAAATTCAAGTTCCAAGTCAGGAGGATCAGAGAAGAATTTTCTAAACTGATCAATTTCTTGGACTATGTCAGAATTTTGTTCTATAGAGTAAAAACTGGAATCAATTTTGTTCAAAGAGGGGGTGACAGAGATAGTTCCAAGAACATATGTTTTGTCAGATGTTGAATGTGTAATATCATACTGTCCTGATTCTTCAAATAATACATCAATAGTTCTTCTCTCAGAAGATGCCATAATTACAGAGTCAACAAATTCTTGTCTTTCATATTCACTTGCATCATCTGCAATTAATTTGATTTTTTGCTGTTCAATTCCAAAATCAAAAGTTCTGGTGTTTGCAGCGTTTGTGAGGTAGAACCTCACAATATCGCCCTGTTTGAATTCAAGTGAAAGATTTGCATCCCCATTAGCAATCATGGTGTTTCCAAATCGTCCCATTAGCGTATGAGTGGTAATATCAGGGTCAAATGATTGCAGTTCATTATCCACAATCGAAATATCGTCTAGGAATAATGGAATTTCATAGTCTACAGGGAGATTATCGGAGTTTTTTGATTCAACTAGAATATTTCCATACAATCCCATATCCATTTGCATTTCTGTTTTTACATGAGGGTGATAGAAGAAAATTCCAGTGTCAGGGAATTTTAGAGAATATTGAAAAGTTTCTCCAGGAAGCACAGGGTCTTGTGAAACTCCAGGCACTCCATCACTAGCAGAATCAAGTCTTAACCCATGCCAATGAACAGTAGTAGGTAAATCAAGATTATTGGTAAAATTTACAGTTATCTCGTCGCCTTGTGAAACTATCAATAGAGGGCCAGGAGTTTGTTCATTATAGCCAAACATTTGAAGTGTTTTACCATCAATGTTTTTTGTGATTTGACTTGCAGTAAGATCAAATGTGTCATTGTTTGAAACAGATACAGAGGAAACTGTTGAAAGTAATTTGGCACCGCCATCAGAGACATTTTGAGGAATTTCACCGCATAGTTTATCCCCACAGACAATATTGCTTGTTGCTTTTCCAAAGCTTTTTGGGGATTTTGCATTTTTAGCCTTTAGTGCATCTGCACTGTCAATACCACTTAAAAAAATACTGCCAGAAAAAATAATAAACAAAATCAAAATGGTGTAAAATTTCAAATGTATTTTTTTTAGATCCCATTCATATAATAATCAGTTGTTTTACAATTGTAAAGTTGCATACAGTCACATTTGTAAAAAATTAATTTAATTATTACAAACTAATTTTTCAGATGTAAATTTTGTAAGTAGAATTTTTGAGATAAGTAATTAATATCACCGTTACAATAATTTTTTTGTAAATTTGAAAGCATACAACATCATGATTGTCTTTGGCATAACAGTCATTGTAATAATTGGAGGAGTAATGGGATTTCCCATTGCAAAGATGTTTGTAGGCATACCAGATTATGACATACGTGTTGATGCAGTAATAGATGAACAAGAAATTACTCCAATAGGGCAAGTACTAATACAAAATACAGGCTCTAAACCTCTAACTGAGGTCAAAATAGACTTTGGGGAAGGCGAAAAAATGGAATTAGGTACACTTGACGTAAGAGACAGAATGATCCTTACACCTCCATACAATAACAAAATGGAATCTGTAACGGTATCTGCAGATCATCATATTTCTGTGAACAAAGAATATAGAAATGAAAACTTGCAACATTAATTTTTGAATTTTTACAAAAAAAATTATCGTAGAATGTTTACAAGTAAAAAATAAGATGCTATTCCGCCAATTATCATCAATAAAGAAAATTTTTTGTTAGATTGTAATTTCAAATGAAATTAATGTTACGAATTCATAATAGATAATTGTATAGTTTTACAATTGTAAAATATTGAGGGTTATTTTCAAAAGGTATTTCAACTATTGAAAATAAAATTTTTGTTATGAGTTGTAATGGGGTATGTCAAAGATACAAAGCAAAAAAGCCTAAAAACACAAGCAGGTATGAAGCAGGACAAAAAAGATGTAATATTTGTAACATGTATATGAATTGGGAAGGACTGTATTGCCCTTGTTGCAATATGAGAATTAGAGTTTCATCAAGATATTCAAAACTCAAAGAAAAACATCTTAAGATTCAGAGAATTTGAGATGAATTTTACTTTTGGACAATTCTTTTGTTTTTTGATCTTACAACTTTGATGTAAGATGATATTTGCAAAGCGAGAACTATCACACTCATAGCAACAAAAGGAATTATGAAAGTGCTTTCTGGTGGCACATTTTTGTGGAAAGATTCCGTATAATGAATGAAAAGAAAATAGGACGTGTGAATGGCAACTAGATAAAAAACAATGTGGGAACCAGTATGAATCCACTTCCAAGATGATGCCCCTAACCATTTCATTGCCCTATCTGAAGAGGTTATGGCCATAATTGCAATCCACAAAAATGCTACAAATCCCAGCGTGTTTGCAAGCCCAAATCCAGGTTCCAGTCTCACCATTCTGCCCAATTGGGGGACAAATTCATACCCAAAGAATTGGGCAACATCCCAATTTGCCCATCCATGTGCAATAAGAATTCCATGAGTTGTTGCAAGGGCAGCAAACCAAATCCCAAATTCTCTTCTCCACTTGAGCAAGAAAGATGTTCGTGTCCATATCTTACTTAACGGACCTATAATCAGAGTTACAAATAACAAAGTGTATCCAGAATCGCCAAACGCCCTCCACAATCGCATTTCATCATGCCATTCATAGTGAGCTAACCAAAAAACAAAAGTCAATGACAATGCAATAGAAAATACAAGAGAATGTCTAGTTACAAAATTATTTTTAATTTTTAGTTTAATCATTTTAAATCAATTGATGCATGTATTTCAAACACAGTTTGAAATTTTCATGTTAGAAATAATGTAGGTACATACTTAATGATAATAGCTTACAATTGTAAAATATCAAGTAGTAAGTTCAGGTTTGATACTCCATACAATTGCCAACATTACAAACGGAATTGACATTATGCCAATTATTCCCAAGATAGTAAGAAAAGACGATTCAGAAACATCAGGATTGTTAATTATCCACGGTAATGGTAATGAAATGATAAACCAAATCACTGCAAGCAAAATATACATTTTTGTTTTTTTATTTAGATTCAATATCATAGTTACAGGGATTGGATATTAATTCGATGTGCTTTACAATTGTAACATCCACTAGTTAAGTATCAAAAAAATACAAAGCCAGCATGGCAACCGTATGTAAAGGAATTTGTGTTAGATTTAGAGCGACAGGGTATGTAGGAAAGCACAGATATGAAAAGGGACAAAAAAGATGTCCGGTGTGCGAGATATTTATGACGTATCCAGAAGTAAGATGCCCCTGTTGTAGTATCAAACTAAGAGTTACACCTAGAGGAAACAAGGCTAGAAAGGAAATTCAGAAAAAAAGAAATTATGTTTGGCATTAATCCTGGAATCTATCAACAACTTCTTCAAACAACACTCTTGGAATTCCACCTTTGAAAACATGTTCCTCTCCTTTGAAATTGACAATCTTGAATAAAGGAATTTTTTCAACGCCAAGACTATTTGTGTAATCAATATTAGATTGAATGTCTTGGCCATATTTTCCTGAATCTAAGCAGTTTGAAAACTGGTCTATATCCAAATCAAGTTCTAATGCAAAATTCTTTAATTGATCAGATTTTGCCCAAGTATCAATTTCTTGTTGCGACACGTATAGCATTTCCTGGTATTCTGAATACTTTTTTTGTTCGTCTGCACAAAAAGTAGCTTGAGATATTAAAATAGAATCATCTCCTAACGGGGAAACATCCAAAAATACAATGTTGGCTTTGTTTGTTTCAACAAGTTTTTCTGAGATTTCAGAATAGTTAGTATCATACCAATATTTACAAGAAGTGCATTGGTAGTCATTGAATGCAAAAATTGTTACAGGAGCATCAGGATCACCGACTACAGGGGAAACTGACGGAGGTACACTGTTAAAATCATTATTTGAAAGAGTGTCTGAATCATTTTCCGGAGTAAATTTTTTGTCTATCTCAGGGGAAACCAAGCTGTGCAACAAAAATATGATTGCAATAATAATTGCACCTATGATAATTTTTTTGCTTAATTTCATGATATTAATTCATAGATTGCATCATTGGGTGATTAGACATAAGAACTTGCATTTCATCCATGTGGCTTTGCATCAGTTCTGTCATTTTCATATTAAATTCATCATCTGTTAAATCCGAAGACAGTAATTCTTGCATTTCAGAGACATGTTTTGACATTATCTGAATCATTTCTTCCCTTGTTTCAGGATCTTGCATCATTTGCATCATCATTTCCTGATTCATCATCATGCCTTGTCCCATCATATCTGAATTCATCATTTGATCATTATCCATCATGGATTTCATCATGTTTTGGTTTTGCATCATCATATCCATCATCTGTGGTCGCATCTGAGGATCGTTCATCATTCTATCCATCATAGGTCCCATCATCATTTCCATGTGTTGAGGGTCATTAAGCATCATATCGTGTATCTCATTCATTGTTTCAGGATCATTCATCATATTTCCCATCCATTGATTCATTAATTGAGGATCATTCATCATTTGGTTTTGCATGGGCATATTTCCAGTCATCATGGAATTAGCGGAAATTCCCAATCCCACAAGTAAACCTACTAAAAATACCCCTACAGTAATTCCTATCCATAAAGTTTGGTTAGCCATATGGGAAAATTAGAAATGTTATGTATTAAAAAAGAGTACTTTACAATTGTAAAAATCTAATCCATTAATGAAAAAAATATTTTGAAGGAGGTGTGCTAGAGGCAAAAGTCTCCTTCAAAATATTGCTCTATAGATTGGGAATCAAAACAAACTACAGGCACATGTTCTGTAAACAAAATAGATACTTAACCAATATAGTTTACACTTGTAAAACAAAACGATACTCAAGGAAATATTACGATTGTAAAGTGTATTTGTTAAATATCAACTTTCAACAATTCAAACGTTGAGTACTCCAACTTCTAGTCATGCTTATGGTATTGGGTTAATTACATTGCTTGTTGGGTTGTCAGCATCTGTAGTCTTTTACACTTCATTTTATCTTCCCGAATCTTTAGCAAAACCGTCTGTCTCTGAGAATATATTGGAACCTGAAAAAGAATTAATCATAGAAATTGTTCCAGGAGCAGTAATAGAAGGAAATGAAAGCTATGTTCCAAACAAAGCAACTGCACTACTTACAATAAACAACAAAGTGATTTGGAAAAATAATGACGATACTGCACACACTGTAACTCCTGATCATAGATATACAGATGGATTTAGCGGAGAATTTGGTTCTACAGGAGTTTTAAAGCCAGGTGATACGTACGAGTTCTTATTTACAGAAGAACAAGAAATACCATATCATTGCCAACCACATCCTTGGATGAAAGGAAAAATTTCAGTGGAGAAAAGCAGATTCTAAAAACTGTCATTTGTAAAGTATAGAAAATAAGTATGTTAATTTTTTATAAAAAATGTTGTTTTTTAGAATTTTAAAATCAGAGGCAGTCAAATGAAAATACAATACTTTTCTCTAATAGTAATTGCTGCAGGAGTAATAACAGTAGGAGCCATATTTTCAACAACATCAAATGATTCAGAATCAATTAATCTGGACATGAATAGAAAAATCGGTACTGTTGATACATCGCTTGGCTCTCCAATACTAGGATCACCTAATGCTCCCATTACAATAATAGAATTCGGAGATTACCAGTGTTCAAATTGCAAAAAATGGTTTCTAGACACAAAGCCGGACATTATGACAAATTACATAGATACAGGCAAAGTTAACCTGGTCTTTGTAGATATTGCATTCCTAGGAAAGGATTCAGGTCCCGCATCAGTTGCAACTTACTGTGCCGAGGAACAAGGCAAGTATTGGGAATATCACGGATTTTTGTATTCAAATCAAATGTCAATTGACAATGGCTGGGCTAATTCAGACAGTTTGAAAGGCTATGCAAACAATCTAGGACTAAATATGGAGATGTTTGTAAGCTGTCTTGATTCTGAGAAATATTCAAAACGTGTTCAATTCAACACAGATGAGTCAAAAAGAAACGGAGTCACAGGTACGCCCACATTTTTCGTCATAGGACCTAACGGCGAACAAGAGAAAATAGCAGGGCCACAACCATACACGGTATTTGAAAAGACAATCGAGTCAATGACATAAGGAAACAATTCTAACGACATGGTAAGGAATTGTTTTCTTACAATTGTAAAGCCTACTTGTTAAGTATCAAAATTGAGTGTAGAGGAACATGTCAACGGTGGTAATTGCAAAAAAATCAATGGTAATAATTTCATTTGCATTATTTTCATTAATCTTTCTTGGAATAATTTTTTCGCTTGGAACAAATTTTACAATAGAAGGTAAAGAACACACAACATACCTCTCATGGATAGTAATTGCATATGTTGCAGGATTGTCCATGATTGTTCTTCCATGTACACTGCCACTGGTATTCATCATAGTTCCACTAAGTATGGGACAAGGGTACAAGAAAGGATTAGCCATGGCATTACTTTTTGGTCTAGGACTAGTCATTACAATTGCATCTTATGGAATTGCAATTGCAGGAATTGGGCAAAGTGCATCACTAGACCAAGCATCAACTATCATGTTCTTAATTGCAGGAATTGCGGCATTTGTCTTTGGATTATCACAACTAAAAATTATTTCATTAAAGCTACCATCGTATTCAGGAACTCCAAAGTTTATCCAGAACAGAGGAGAATATACAAAATCATTTTTCATGGGATTACTATTAGGAAATGCAGGAGTTGGATGCCCCAATCCGTTGTTTTACTGGCTACTAATCTACATTGCAGGAACAGGCAGTATCGAAGTCGGAGCTTCATTAGGAGTAGTTCACGGAGTTGGAAGGGCAATTCCCCTAATTTTGATGTCAGTTCTTGCAGTAATTGGAATCAATGCAACAAAGAGTTTGACTCTAAAACGAGAATCAATTGAGCGAGCATCAGGATGGATGCTAATAGTGATTGGGGCATTTTTGATAATCAACGGACTGCCAGAGGGACACGAATGGTACGAAGAACTATTCATCCATCAAGGATGGAATCAACTCGTTGAGATGACAGGAATACCAGCAGAATTTGAGATGGACGAACATACACATGACCACGGACATGTAGAAGGAAGAGATTTCAAAGTATTTTACACAGCTTTGTTAGCGGTATTGGTATTGAGTCCGTTGTTCATACGTTCAGTTAGAAAAATCAGGGAGGTGAATGCATGAAAGATCCTGTATGTGGAATGGAGATTGAAGAAAAAGGAGAAGTTTTTTCTTACAATGGAAAAGATTATCGTTTTTGTTGTGCCAGCTGTAAATGGGCATTTGAAAATAATCCAGAGCAATTTGAAAATGAATCATAAGATAGAAATTCTAACAACGCCATCTTGTGGAAATTGCAAAGTGGTAGAGGCAATGCTAGATGAAATGAATATAAAATACACAGTAATTGACGTCACAGAAAAACCAGAATACTTGGAAAAGTATCCAATATTTACTGCACCCGGAGTTGTAATTGACGACAAGCTTGTATTTACAGGAATTCCAAAAAAACACGAATTACTTGAAAAACTATCTGCATAGTTTTATTATTGCAGATATCTTTTTGACTTTGTAAAAAGTCAAGGTGTCAACAGTTACAATGCCAAAATTAACAGTTTTGATTATTGATTAAAATAAAATGCTTTAACTCCACAATTATGATCCAGGCCTTGGTTCAAGAGTAAGAACGACATTAATTGCCTTACCATCTCTAATGATTCCCAAATCTAGTGTGTCGCCAACATTTTTCTCACGTTGCAAATGTGTTAAAAGATCATCAATTTTTCTTACTTCCTTTCCATCAATGGATAAAATAATATCTCCACCTATAGTATACTCAATTTCATCATACACTGCAGTTTCAGATGAGCCTCTAAGGCCTGCTTTATTGGCAGGACTGTCTTTTACAACTGTCATAACTAAAACACCTTTTGCATCTTCGAGATTCAATAGTTCTGCAAGATCAGGGGTAATGTTTGCACTAGAAATTCCAACCCAAGGATGATGAAATTCCCCATCCGTAATCAAAACAGGGACAATTTTTAAAATAACATTTGATGGAATTGAAAATCCAACACCTGAAAAGCTACCATCACTTGAATAAATTGCAGTGTTTACCCCAACTACTTCGCCTTTCATATTCAATAGTGGTCCTCCCGAATTTCCTGGATTGATTGCAGTATCTGTCTGGATTACATCAGGAATGGAAAATCCAACACCTGTAGGCAACAATCGTCCTAATTGACTCACAATTCCAGAAGTCATAGAGCCTGACAATCCAAAGGGATTACCTATTGCAGTTATTTGCTCTCCTACTTTGAGATTAGAGGAATCACCTATTGGTAGAGGGTAAAGTTTTTCAGAATTTACATCAATTTTGAGTACTGCGATATCTGCATAAGGATCAGTTCCTACAACTTTTGCACGATAAGATGTTCCGTCAGTAAAAGTTACATCAATTTTCTTACTATCCCTTACCACATGATTGTTTGTTATGATGTGACCCTCCTTGTCAAAAATAAATCCAGAGCCAACACCACTAGCATCTCCATGAGGGGATGTTTTTGTAACTGCAATACTTACTACACCAAATTCTGAGCGTTCAAATATTTCAACAAGTGAAAGGTCAGAAGAGGATTCAACATTAGATTGAAGATTCTCAGAGGAGTAGGAATTGTCTTGTGCAAGTACAGGTGACAGAAACGCAACAGACAGCCCCAACATCAAAACAACGCTAAAGACTACTCCTCCAAGCAAAATTTTTGAATTATTTCTAAACAAGCAATGCACCTAATACAAAAAAAAGATAGATTATGGGATAAATAACAATAGTATTTTACAATTGTAAAATTAATTTTCTTCTCTTGCTTTTTCTATGAGAGATTGAATACGTCCATTGTTTTTTTCTTTGTATTGAGTTTTGCAGGTGTTGCAACAAAAAAATCTCTCAAAATTTGCAAATTTGTAAACATGAGGTTTTTGTCCAACAGGACCCTCACAGAAATCACATTTGAGTTTTACAGACATTCCAGATTCTAAAGAAACATCATGATGACCATCAGAATGACAACTGCACGTTTCAATTTTTTCTTTGTGGTCGCTATCAAGATTTGATGAATCAATAATAGGAGAAATGGATTTTATTAAACCAATATTAACCAGTCTTTGATATCTTGCCTGAATTGTAGGAGTACTAATGTCCAGTTCACGTGAGATTTGTCTAAAGGACTTTCTTCCATCTTCCTGCAAAGACTGGATTATTCCAATATCTACTTCATCTAATTCATGAGGCATGGATTATCATACAATCTTTCCATATTTATGAACCAAACTTTACAATTGTAAAATTACAAAAATGCTAGTTATTGGCTAGAGATGAGTATTATCTATGAAATCTTACTTCATTACCTGTTTAATTGCCCGTCAATGACTCTCTGAAATGTAGAGTATGGCTGAGCCCCAGATATAGGAGTAAATCCGATATCTGCATTTCCTACAAAGAATCCAGGAGTTCCAGAGACACCATACGTGCGCCCATCATTGAGATCATTTTGAACCTCCTCAATGTATTTTCCTGAATCCAAACAAGAATCAAACTCGATAGAATCAAGACCCAGTTCTGATGCATATTGCTTGTAAAGTGTAACAGATTGAGCAACAGGCAGGTCTTTCCAAATTTGTTGGTCTTCAAAAATCATGTCATGCATCTCCCAGAACTTTCCTTGATCATCAGCGCATTCAGATGCCAGTGCTGCAGGAACAGCATTTGGATGAATGTTTTGAATTGGGAAATCTCTGTAAACAAAGTTCACTTTTCCTGTTTGGATATAGTTTTGCTCTATTAGTGGAAGTGTTGTCTCATGAAATTTTGCGCAAAATGGGCACTGGAAATCAGAGAATTCAACTATGGTAATTGATGCGTTTGGATTTCCCTTCATAGGATCATCATCAAAAGAGATGTTTCTAATAATCTGAGGCCCAAATTGTTGTTGAGAAGCAGTACTTGGTTGCAGGTTTGGAACAGATTCCCTTATGACAACTTCTTTTGGCTCAGCAGTCTCTCCACCAATTACATAACCTCCCAAAAATGCAGAAACGATAGATACTGCAACAATTGCCACAATTAGCCGATTAAATGTGGATTTGCTTACAGAGATTTCTTTGTCTGGTTTTTGATCCTCAATGAATTCAAAATCTTCCACACAACATGTAATTTCTCAAGAAATATAATAACAGGTCTTTACAATTGTAAGGAATATCAGAATTTTAAAAAAAATAACACATATCAAGAAATGTACAGAATAAATCAGATAATTCTAATTTTTGGCCCAACCACGCTGAATTAGCTTTTCCGCAGTATTGGAACTAACACAAGCAGGACTGTTATCTGTAGTTTTGAGTACCAATTGCAAATTTTCTTTGCATAAAATGTCATCAGGTAAAATACCACTTGCAACTTGTTTTAGGGGCGCCAGGTCTGAAGCAGGAGGATCTACGTTAACATCTGATTCCAAATTATCGTTTTCCAATTTTTCTATGATTTGTACTACTAGAAATTCATAAACTAATGTTTCCACATCATTTGTGATTAAAACAAGTTTGTATTTTCCAGGAAGCTCATTAAAGAAGAATGTTTGAGGAAGTTGCCATTCACTGTGTGAAGTTGAAGGAGCTATACCTGTTTCTTTGGTAGTTGTCTTCCAGAGAACGCTGTCCCTGTATACGTTGATCATATCAGGGATTGTTCCATTCCCACCTATTCCATAAAAAGTTCCCAGATCAACAACAGGTAATTTGGTATCAGGATCCTCAAAAATTCCAACAGAGCTGTCCACTACACTAAATATGCTCACGGATTGAGGTACAAATGTTTCATCACACAGTATGTTTTTTGTATTATTCATATTGATGCATTCATCATGTGCTGGCGAATCATCTGCAAATGATTTTTCAACATCAATTGTTAAAAGAAAAATTAGTGGAAGAATTATCCAAATTAGTTTCATTGTAGATATGAAATTAAAATCATAAATAAATCTAATTGAAAAATTGGTAGTATCGTCATTACAATTGTAAAATTAATTTTTTTCATTTTACAGTTGTAAATATACAAAGTAATAACTGATAAAAATAATTTTCAAAACAAAATGAACAAGGATGTTTTTGTGTTAGCAGGAATTTTAATTAGTGTTGGAATACCTGTGGCACTAATGATTTTAGTCGAAAGAGGAATCATCAACAATCCGTTTAGATAGAACATAGTTTTTTCAAAACTAATTAATCAAAATATTGTTTGAATAAATAATTTACAAAGCTACTGTTCTAATTTCTCATCAATGATTTTTTGAAAATCTGAAAATGACTGTGTGCCAAACAATGAGGAATATCCCACTTTATCATTGCCAACAAAAAACGTAGGAGTGCCTGAAACTGCATAATCACGACCGTCACCAACATCAGAATTTATCTCATCAGCATATTTTCCTGAATCCAAACAAGAGTCAAATTTTTCTTGATTTAGGACCAATGTGTTGGCAAATTGCTTGAATGTTAAAAGGGATAAATCAGATTCGTTTTGCCTCCACGTATGCTGATTTTCGAACAAAATATCATGATATTCCCAAAATTTACCTTGCTCATTAGCACATTCTGAGGCTAGTGCAGCAGACATGGAATTATCATAAATTTTTGGTATGGGGAAATCACGATAGATCAGATTTACCTTGCCTGTATCGATATATTGTGTTTTCAGTAACGGTAATGTATCAGAATAAAACCTAAGACAAAACTTGCATTGAAAATTAGAGAATTCAACAATAGATAATGGTGCATCAGGATCACCTAACAGAGGATCATTATCTTTTGAGATTTGGGAAGGAGTATTAGATTTAGAATCTTTTAACTCGGCTAGTCTTTGTTCTAAATTTGCTAGCTCTTGTTTTCTAACTGTATCCTGTCCAACTTCCATTCCAACAAGATATCCTAGAAAAAAAACAACCAGTACTACTGATGCTACACAGAGCACAAGATTATTTTTTACAAATGTTTTTACCAGCATCACATCAAGAATGAAATCAGAGATAATTAACTACTGAATTTTACAAGTGTAAAGTTTTCAATTGTAAAATAATCAATTAATTCTCAAAATATTAAAATTCTAGAGATTATCTCATAGCATCAAATCCACCTATTGCAGGTGAGCCAATAATTACTGCAAACGTAATTACTATTCCTAAAAGTGCAATTACAATAGCAAAACGTCTATTCATGCAGACAATGTTGTTGTTTTTGTTAAAAAGTAATATGATTATTTTTTGAAATATTATGTTACAATATTTTTTATAATAAATTCAAATCACAATACAATCATGGAAGAATATGAAATTACATGTGTCAAGCAGGATTTTTTTGGCAACATAACACATGTGGAAGTTAACGGGAAAGAACTTCGTTCAGAAACTATCGTACACTGGCTACGAATAAAAAAATACAGTTTCTATACGTACAAAGAAGACAACAAGGTGTACATTTATCCAAAAAAGAATTGGCTTTCAGGCTGGTTTTTGACAACTGATCCGTACAGCGACCAGGCAAACAATCTAGAATTCTTGTGTAAATGCTGACCAACATGTTGCTTACCTAGTTGTCTATATGATTTCAAACAAATTGCGTTGATGTTTTCTTTGATAAAATCAGATTATAGAGTCATATTCTATATTTTTGGATTTACTAGTTTTTTTATATCATGCACAATTACAAAATTTTTTTGTGACAAAGAAGTTAAGGCCATTGTTAGTAGAAAAGTACGATATTTCTCATAAAATCTTCAACGAGCTGGCCAATTTGGAATCAAGACACATTCTATTTTCAATCATAAAAAAACCAAAAACAACACAAGAGATTTCAAAAGAATTGAAAATTCCTATGAGCTCAGTTTACAAAAAAATTCACAGCCTTAAAGAATGCTCATTGATTTTGGAGAAATCAGATTTTGCAAAAACAGGTCACGTAAATAGATTGTACCAAAGTCTGATCAGAGACGTAAAAATCAGCATCAAGGAATTTGAACCAAAAATAACATTTAGCAAGAATACAAGTATCAAAAATGAGTAGACAGACATCTCTAAAAATTTGCAGTTTGTGCGGAGGGATTTCCACAATACATTATTTCACAAAACAGAAAAACAAATGTCCAAAATGCAGACTCTTGATCCCATAATGACATGTAGAGGAATTTGTGAAAGGTATCGTTTTGAAAGTAAAAGATACGGGAAAGATATCAAAAGATGTAGCTCACGTATGAAAATTGTATATCATTAGTGAGTTTATTCTTCGTAAATATATCAAATTAAAACGCAATCAAATTCTCAAGAATTCCAATCTGAAATATTATGTTAAACCCAATAATAAGACTGAATATTCCCGATACATATCTGAAAGTCTTTTGAATCATTCCAATTTTACTAGTAAAGACAAGAGGTATTCCCATGAGACCTCCAACTAGAGTCATTCCAATCATCGAACCAATTCCAAATATCATAATAAAACTCAAAACCAGTTCAATATTTTCTAAAGTTGTGGCAGTTAACACTACAAGACTTCCGCTTCCTGCCAACCCATGGATTAAACCAATCAAATATGATTTGTGAGCATGTCTATGATCAGAATCATTATGATTATGTTCATCAAGATGAATAGTTCCATCTTTGTGTTGATGTGGGTGTTTGTGTTTGAGTTGGATTTTTTTATTAACAATTGTAGTTATTCCCAGAAATACAAGCATCAGTCCTACTGCAAACTCAAATCCAAAAAAGATCTGATCCTGAATTGTTATTGCAAGTACATATACTAAAAATCCAATCAGAACTAGAGTTGTAGTGTGTCCTGCTCCCCAAAGTGCGCCAAGAATAGATGATTTTGTAAGAGATTCTTTGAGTGATGCTCCTACGGATTTCTGCAGATATTTTGATTTTGATATCTGAGTACTTACTGCAGCAACATGATCTGGTTCAAATGCATGTTGAATTCCAACTACAAGTCCTAATCCCATCACTAAAGAAGGAGTAAGTATTCCAATTTGTTCAAGAACTTCTTCTACTATGAGATATCAACTAATTTGTTCAAAGTATAATTAATAAAATTAAGTGTTAATTGTTTTCCAGTAAAAATAGTGATAAAAAATTGATGAGTCATACATTAGAATCTAAAAAAATATCCGAAACAGATTATCTGTAAAAAATGAATCAAAAACAGTATTTTAAAACAAAGTGAATGACTCAATTCTCACAAAGTTTGAACCATTTTTAGGCAAATGTTTAGTTCACAGATCAATAGTCGTTTAGCAAGTATTGGTTACACATGAAATAATCATTTTCTACAATTAACAATCACATTTGCACCCTTTTCCAAACTTTGGATTGCATATTTTACAATCCAACATACACTTGTCTTCAGGGCAATAACCGCAAAACTGCTTTCTCTTGGATTCCAATACTTGTATTCTCTAAGGATTGTTCAGACTCTGTATGAATTGTTGATTGTTCATCATGTTATTCATCATTTGAGGATTCATCATCATGTTATTCATCATTTGCTGTCGTAGTTCTGGATCATCCATCATTTGGTTCATTATTGAACTCATCATGTTACCCATCATTCCTTGCATGTGCCAAGGATTGTTTAACATCATATCATGCATGTTCTGCATTGCTTGTGGATTACTCATCATCTGATTCATCATGTTATTCATCATGTGGTGATTATTCATTGTCCAGTTACTGTTCATCACAGGATTCATGTTCATCATGTTCATCATTTGATTATTGTTCATCATATCATACATCATTTGTGGGTGATTCATCATGTCAATCATCATCTGCTGTCTAAGTTCAGGATCATTCATTGCAGTTCCCATCATGCTTGTATTGTTCATAGTTGACATCATTCCGTGATTCATTCCCATCATGTTATTCATCATCATTCCTTTACCCATCATAGAGCCACCCATCATGTTGTTGTTCATCATGTTATTTCCCATCATCATGTTTGAGCCCATCATGTTGCCCATCATCATTCCACCTTTCATCATGTTCATCATCATTCCATTATTCATCATGTCTTGTATCATCTGAGGGTTGTTTGTCATCATATCCATCATTTGTTGTCTAGTAGTAGGATCATTCATCATTCCCATCATACCATGATTCATTGAACCTCCCATCATCATGTTCATCATAGTACCATTTCCCCGAATTGTTTGCATCATTGGTTGGTGTTGCATCATCATATCCATCATTTGTTGACGTAGTTCTGGATCATTCATCATAGTATTCATCATAGGACTCATCATCTGAGGGTTGTTTGTCATAGTTGACATCATTTGATTAGTCATTGTCTGCAAATGTTGAGGATCATTTGTCATGACATCATACCAAAGCTTTCCAGTTTGAGGATTGTTCATCATACTATTCATTACTCGTTGCATTTGTTGAGGATCGTTTGCCATCATGTTCATATCCCAATTACCCCAACCACGATCTGCCAATCTCAAATAGCTGTCAGGATTGACACAGACAGATGTTCCCATATTTCTCATCATGAGAACTTTGCCATCAACACATGTGATTTGGTCGGGACTTGTTCCCATCATCATTTGTTGTCTAGGGGTCATATGAGGAGTCATTTGAGCAAAAACGGGTTCAGAGATTAATGAAAATGAAATTACTGTTAGAGTAAAAACCAAAATTCCCGCAAAGAGGTAGTTATTCAATGAATTTTTTATGTAATTATGGGATTTAAGTGAAATTCCAATTTTCATAATTGATTCTATTAATTTAGAATGTTCTATTTATATAATATTATATCATTAATTGATGATATGTTAAAGATGGTAAATGACAAACTGGAACTTAAAGCAAAATTGTTCAGAGGTTTCGGAGATGTGACAAGATTAGCCATTCTAGAATCAGTATCAGATGGAGAAAAGACAGTTACAGAGATTGCAGAAAAACTAAAGCAAAGCCAACCAAACGTATCTAATCATTTGTCCTGCTTGTTAGAATGTGGTCTAGTCAAGAGCAGGAAGGATGGCAAGAATAGATTTTACAGTATTGGAGACAAAAGAGTTGCCAAGCTTCTCAAACAAAGTGATGATATTTTGACTGACATTGCAGATGGAATCTATTCCTGTGTCAATTACAAAAAATAATCTTGTGGTTCTTTATTGGAAATTCTTTTGATTGTTGCAAGATTTGCATTCAAACACAATTTGTCATGAGGAAATGAAATGTCTGACGATGACGATTTACCAAAAGATCTAGCACACATCACTCCTGCTTATCGTAGAGCATTATGGATAGTTGTTTTGCTTAATGTGGGTTATGGATTAGTCGAAATGATTGGAGGATTCTTTGCAGATTCCCAAGCACTCAAAGCAGACGCACTAGATTTTCTAGGAGATGGTTCTATTACATTCTTAGGACTGCTTGCTATAGGATGGGGGCTTAAACTTCGAGCTCGTTCAGCACTCATTCAAGGAATATTTCTAGGAGTTATGGGAATTGGTGTTCTAGCGTACACAATTTACCGAACGCAAGTTCTACAAACCCCTGAAGCTGGACTAATGGGAATACTTGGTTTTGGTGCATTATTGATCAATGTTATTGCAGTTATCATATTGCTTCCACATCGAAAAGGTGATGCTAATGTTCGTGCAGTATGGCTCTTTAGTAGAAACGATGCACTTGGAAATATTTTGGTCATAGTCGGTGCAGGTTTTGTCTTTTTGACAGACACGTCATTTCCTGATCTTATTGTAGCAGGCATTATTGCAAGTCTCTTTTTGCAATCCTCATGGTCAATAATAAAAGATGCACGAAGTGATCTAAAAAAATCTGAAGTGTGAGACTAATGGATAGTGTTTGGTTCACAGACCAATAGTTGTTTTACGAGTGTTGGTTCCAATCTCTACAGACTATGCCACCAAAGTGTCTTGAAAAAAGTTCCTAAAAACAACATATTTCAAACAAAATTTGTGTTGAGTGATGATTGTTAATCAAAGTTCAGTTTTGTAGCGGATTAAATATCATGAAAGGTAACAAATTGTGTGAAAAATTCAGTCTGTCTTGCACTGATCGCATCACTGATTTTAATTCTACCAGCACAATATGTTTATGCAGATAATTGGGGTTTACCAACATTTGATCTAACCAATACTTTTGAATCAATAGTTGAGCCAATTTCAAAACCTGCTGAAATCAATGAGCTTATGTGGGAATTACCTTTCGTAATTCAAAAATTACATGATGGTATGATAGATTATGAAATTTTAGCCAAGATTGGAGACAAATTGCACTATGTCAAAAATACATATCCAGATGAATTTGATCTTTTAGTAACAATATTTCCAGATGTGCCAGAATTTCTAGATCATTTCTATACATATGAAAAATATGTTTTAATCAGTTCTATTTCACATTCAATGAATTCGGATGATATTTTAGATATTCCTGAAATCACTATTCCATTACAACAGATTGCAATTGATGATATGATGATGCAAATGGCATATGCTGAAAATCTTGAAGGTGTGGATTCTAAACAAGAGATTACAACAAAAATTGCATTTGAGGTTATGGAAAAAGTACACACAATTGATCCTAAATCAGGAAAAGAAGTATCTCTTGGAGAGCATTTGAATACATTATTCCCAGAACGGACATATGAAGAGATGTTATTCTTAGTTACAGGTACAGAATACATTTTTTCAATACCTCTTGTACCTCATGAGGATCAACTCATATCTATAGATGAATTGTGTCAACGGGAGATAGACGCACAAAAATGTGAATTATTAAAAAAATATGCAATATTGGGTCACAAAGCTGCAAAAAAAGACCCTGATGCAGCATTAGAAATAACAAAAATAATTTTGGAAATTGCTCTTGATGTAAACTATAAGACAAATGCTGGACACGATGACAAGATACTATTTGCATTGTATTATGCCGATAAAAGTTCAGAAGAACTCTTAGATGAAAAAATGTTTAGGATTGACGGTAATATGATGTCATTGAATGACATGACTAATTTACAATGTGGGGATGCAAACATCAGTCTTGCAGAAAAAATGATTGTAAGCTACAACTTCAAAAAACAAAATGTTGTGGAGATGCAATCCGAATATAATGATGTGATTAATCTTTTGCAAAACATCGATGAAGATAGTTGCAGTTTGTCATTAGTAAAGTAATTTCATAAATAAAAATTTCAAATATGGAAGTTAACTATCCAATAGAAACTCCTTTGTAAGTAAATTATTAGAAAGTTGTTTTTCTGCAGGCAAATATATCCACACGGGTATGTTCATTTGAGATAGATACTTGCAAAGTATGGGTCCAACATCTTCCCAACTTAGACGTCCTAAACCACAACCTAGTGCAGGAATTGCAAGTGATTCTATTCCTTTTTGTTCATAGTTATCTAAAAGCCATTTTAATCCCTGCTCTATACCCTCAATATCGCTATTATCTCGCCAGTGTTGTTTTGTAGCAAAAAGCAAAAACCATGTGTCTTTTTTATTTCCTAAAGAGCTAGGATCATCTGCAATTTGTTCATGATATGGGGCTTCACGTTGATACAATACAGGCTTGCCCATTCGAAGTGTTTTTCTTTTACACTGATCTTGATAGTGTACATAAACATCTGGGAATTGATATTTTGCTCTAGAGGCCAACCCTTTTCCCATTACTCCAATACAATTTACACTTACAGTAAGGGTTTGCATTTTTGAGAAAAACAAATCTCCTTCTACCAATGAAAGATTTGAAGTGAGTGGAATTTGTCTTACAGGTTGGAAGAACATAGAAGGTTCAGGAATTATTGAAATGCTAGAAGACATAGAATTTCGTATTTCGTCTGCAAGAGTATGATTACTAACATAAATTGCACGAATGAATTCAGGTGGAATTCGTTCTGGAACTAGACATTCAGCCATAATTTGTCTTTTAGTAGCATTACTATCTGTCCACCACTGTAAACTAGTAATTCTGTTAATTTGTCGTTCAATAGTTTTGAATTCAGTATTAGGATAGAAATGTGTAGGACCATTTGCAGCATTTCCGTCAGTGATAATTGTGTTAGGAGTAGTAAGGATTTTTTTATCAACAGCGACAACAGCTATGCAATCAGGAGATTTTTCCATAGTTACACGGTACAGCATAGGATTTCGAGGTTGGAAATACAGATTAGCAAAATACCAAAGACTTTTCCCATTAGCGGTTTTTTCTCTTCTACTGGAAACAATATCGCTGTCATAAATTGAAGTGTATTCGAGTTTTTGTTTTACAATTTGATCATGAGAGAGAATTCCATTTTGCAGCATGGACGGAATATTGTCAATATGTGTAATGTAGAAAAGGTATTGGCTCAAGTCAGGAGTATAAATTTTGAATTCATCCATAATTCTCCATTTCTTATTATGTATTTTAAATACATGATTGAGAGGATGGTATGGAATAGGTTAATTTGCCTAAAAATGGGATCTTTTCAGTGAATAATACTACCCACTAGGAACACAGATACATAGATAGAGTTGAAATTTCTAAAATTTTCTAGAATAATGTTTGGTTTCTTCCTGAAAGAACATCCATCATTCTTTTTACAGATTTTTTATCTTCTTTTTCAATTCTAGATTTCAATGTGGTTAATGAACCAACATATTTTGAATCGCCCTTAGTTTTTCTAGAGTATGCCAAAATATAGTATTCAATATTTCCAGGAATTCCACGTATAGGAATAGTTTCTCCTAATTTTTTTCCTAAAATTTCTGAAAGTTTTTCTTGATACTTATCCTCAATTGTTTGTCCTTGTGATATCTCATACAATAAAGCCTCAGCATTTTCTTCACCCCAATATTCATTCCAAGTAGATTCTGTAGATGTATCGCCCTTATCCAATTTGCCTTTAACTCGTAAAAGACCCTGAGAACCCACATTGATCATAAAATCTTGAGCAGGAAATGAGTCGCTAAGAAATTTTAGGGTCTTCATTTTTATTTCCATACCCTCAGGATCAACAAAAGTAAAAACAATAGGATTACTAAATTTAGATTTTATATTATTAACAACATTTGAAATAACAGCATTACAATCACCTTGAATCACATTAAATTTTTCTTTAGGAAGAATTTTGTCTAAACGTTGTTCTAAAACTTGGGATTTCTTCTTATCTTTTTCAACACATACAGCATAGTCAAAATTCATGTCCGGATGCGATAACGCACAAAGAGGAGAACCTGCTATAATATCACCAGTTTCTCTTAATTTAACTAAACCTGAACCGGAAAAAAGATCAATGTAAACAGCACCATCATAATATTTTTTTGCTTTATCATTTCGTCTTACAACATTCAGAAAAGTAGTTTTGTAATAATTTACAGAAATTAATTTTAATGCGGTATATTCTGCATATTCATTTTTAATTTCAGAATCAGGCACTTTCTGCGCAATTTTAGTTAGAATTTCTAATTTATTTCGAATCCAATCTTCTTGTTTCATTTTAGGAGGCAAAGTTACAGTGTTACGTTATGAAATTCGCCTTAAAACATTTAAAATTAATGATTTTTAGCTTATGTCATTGGCAATTGGGTCGGGGATTGAGTGGACAGAGGCAACGTGGAACCCCACAAGTGGCTGTTCAAAAATTTCTCCAGGTTGTAAAAATTGCTATGCAGAGACACTTACTAAAAGATTGAAAGCTATGGGGCAACAAAAATATAAAAAAGGATTTCAATATGTGGAACACCCTTCAGATGTCAATCTACCACTAACATGGAAAAAGCCCAAAAAGATTTTTGTTAATAGCATGTCAGATCTTTTCCACGAAAACTCAACATTTGAGTTTACAGGCAAATGTTTTGCAACAATGATTCAGGCTGATCGTCATGATTATCAAATTTTAACAAAACGTCCAAAAAGAATGGCAGAATTCTCAAAAATATTTTTTGAATATTTTGGTCATAAAATTCCTAATTTCATGTGGATGGGAACAAGTATTGAAAATAAACAATATGTTTCAAGAATCAAAGATCTTCGAAAAGTCAAATGCCATACAAGATTCATTAGTTTTGAACCTCTTATTGGTTCAGTTGGAAAAGTGAACCTAAAAGGTATTGATTGGGCAATAATTGGAGGAGAAAGTGGTCATCATTTTAGAAAAGTAAAGAAAGAATGGATTGAAGAGATAATTGATCAATGTAAAGAACAAGAAGTTCCAGTATTTTTCAAACAATGGGGAGGATTCAGACCAAAATCTGGAGGAAGAACAATTAACAGAAGAAAGTATAGTGAATATCCAGAAATTGAGAAAAGAAATTCTTTGAAAAATGTTAATTTTGATGAAATTGCCTTTGCAGAAATGTGTATGAAACACGAAGCAATGAAAAGGGAACAAATGCTTGTAAAAAATTAATTTAGAAAAATTTTCAACACAGTGGGACTGTTAAGTTCCAGACATTGTTTTAGGCCCAATTTGGACACAGTTTAGAACAAAGATTTGATTCCATATAACAAGGACGTAATAAAATCAGAAATTGTTGCAATTATTCTGCCAATATGGTCATTTTCTGACAAATTTGATTCAAGGATCTTACCTTTAGAAGAGTCAGAATGTTCAGATTTTGTAATTTTTTCCTCAAGTGGCTGAATCATGGTTAGGCCGGAGGACTCTAACATGTCATCAAATGTCTGCTTAGCCTTGTTTATTTCTGCAACATAGTATTCTTTTTTGGAATCCTCCAAATCCAAAGACTGCATTTCCTCCAAAGAACGAACATGTTGTTGATCAAGGTTCTCAGATTTTACCTTGAAAATTTCACCCCATATTGAAATCTGCCCAGAATAAAATTCCCGAGACAGTCCTGCATCAGCCAAAGCCAAATCAAGATATTTTTCAGGATCGTTTTCCATTAATTTTATGTTCTCTACAATTTGAGGATTGAATTGATCTATGTGTCTGGTGAAAAATTCCTCCATGTATTCCAAGTGTAATTGCCCGTCAGAGTTGGAAACAGATACAATGTTCAATGACGTGCTGCCAAAATTTGCAAGAATTTTCTTTGCTTGTTTTTCTTGCAGCGTTTTGTGTTCTTCTTGTTTTTGTTCTAAAGTTGTTTCTTCTGTTTTGGAATCAGGAAAATCAGATTCTGCCGTTTGATAATTCTCCAATGCAACAGGTACAGTAAGAGTTTCTGTTTCCCAGGGATGTATCATGCAGAAAAAAGAATAGACACCATTCTCAAGAACATAGGATACGGATTCTCCCTTGTGAATAATTCCAGAAGAAAACAACGGTGTGTGTTTTGCAGGAGTACCGCTTGTTATTGTATGGGACAAACTATCCTTTGATGTCCATGTAACTTTCTCACCGTTTTCTAATTTCTCAACATCAATTGTAAAATTATCAAACAGAGAATCAGATTGGTACGATGTTTTTTTAATTACATTTGTATCAACCAAAAATTCCAAGCTTGAAAGAAACTCGGAATCAGACACAATGCCGTCTGTCCACCAGTCTGCAGTATTTTTTATCCAATCAGGAATTCCGGCGGACGGACTTGTAGGATCAAACAATGGCACTGAAATCAAATTTTGGTTTGCTAGATATTCTGTTGACAAGATAAATTCATCATCTGCAATTTGTCTTTCCGTCCACATGATTACAAATTCTGTATACCAGTTTGGAAAATCACCAGATTCTTGGGCATATGCAAAAGACGGGATTATCAGAGCAAATGCCAATACAAGATACGTCAGATGCAAGCATGGTGTGGAGCGTGTACTAGTATATGAATATTCATGGAATTCATGGTAATCATGGCTATACATAATTTTCTTGATATCTTTGATTTTCATGAGATATGGCAAAAATTCTAGGCTCAAGTAAAGTTACTGTTAGATATCAGATTACAGTACCCGAGGATGTCAGGAAGGTTATGAAAATTGAGTCCGGTCAGACTCTAGCATTTGTTGAGGAAGACGGCAAAATTGTCCTAAAGACAGATGTATAGAAATTTCAAAAAAAATCCATCATTTTATAACGAACCTCAAAATGGATGTCATGAAAGGTATTGAGTGAGAAAAATTTTACTTCTTGTCTTATGATCTATTTTAAAAATACAGTACACATGCTAAGAGAGTTACACATTCGTCTTTTTGTGCACTGCAAAAAATGCGGGCAGAAAATTAATCCTGACAAAGGATATTGGACGTGGGAAAACAAGTCTCCGATTATTGGAGGATATTATCATGTTGAGTGCGGAATGATAAACAATCCTCCGCCAAAAGAAAGCATTCCGTTTTAGGGCTCTATCTCTTGTAAGAACGGACCGCTAATGTCGTAATCATATTCTCCAAATGGCGTATTTTCATTGCATAATTTGTCCGAGCCACCATAGAAATTGTAAAGTGTAAATTCTGCATTGTCTCTGTCCGTTTCGTTTTTAATCTCAGTGTAGTAGACTTTGATGTCATCACGGTTACTCATTACTTTTTTTACACAAGAGTTTGACTCGTCATTGCTTTCATGGACTTTCATTCTTTCGTAAATATTTACCTGGCCTACGTATTTTGCCTTTTTGATGCCATCAATTGTTTTTGCAATAATGTACACTCCGGAATATTTTGGATATGTAAATTTTCCTCCGACAGAATATGTTATGGGACCGTTCCATGTTAACTTCATGTATTGATCACTCCCATCTGATTTAGAAAATATGCAACTCCCAAAAGTGTGGCAGCAGATGTTGCAATTTTAAATTGTATTCCGCCGTACTGAATCATCATTGTAAAAAAGAATAATCCAAATCCTGCAAACAAGAACATGCTTGTGTGTCCACCTGCAACTGCAATCAGTGCGCCAAGAGCCCCTACAATCCCTGAGATTTTTGCCTTGTCCATGATTGCAGTCATTTTATCACCCTAGAAATCTCTCCCAAAAACCCTTGCAGCTGTTAGGCTTTGTTCTGTTGCGAGAAGGACATGTTCTTCTAATGGAGTTGCGTTCAAGGTTATAGGCCTGTGTTCTTGTGGAGGTTTTTTGGTAGCTGACAGATGTACCAGTATTGCCTGTGCGCTGATGCTCTTTTACACGCCTATGCAGGTCATTAGTGCTTCCAATATAACGCGTCTTTCCGTATTGGTTAATCTTGTAGACTCCAGGGCTTTTTGGAATTTTCGATATTCCCGATGTGGTAAATGGAACCCTTGAGGTTTGCTTTGCCTTTATTGCCCTGACTTGGCCACATCTATTTCGTCCACGTACTGCCATCAGAGACCAGCCCTCACAATCATTAGAGTATTATCAGAATTCATGTTTTGGTACGGTAATAGTACCGCATTGTACCTAATAAAGATGATCGTAGAATTTTTTGATCCAGCATGATCAAACATGTCAAAAGAATATAGTGTCATGAATACCACCCAAACATCTTTCGATGTCTATTGCTAGTAGCGTGAGATTTTTCTACAAATTTTTTTTGCTTTTCTGTTCGAAATTTTAATGTCTTGCCGCAAGTGCAACGTTCTTCGTGATAGTCTAGAAATTTTTTCATCGTATGCTCCTCAACAATTCATCTTTGCGTTGTGAAATGCCATCAGTAGATTCAATTATTTTTTCTAATCGTCTGGTGTCAGAGCCGTTAATGATGGAAATAATCCAAGGCAGTGTCTTTTTTCCGCGAAGGTATGCAGTGATGCAGCCTTCAACATAATTCCAGCCGATTTGTTCAGTGTCTTCCATCATGATTCTCCCCATAGTCTCGAATTACCAAATGTCCCAGTTCATCATCGGTACACTCACAAAGATTTTTCCAATCAAATAGGAATTTTGCTGCACCAGCACCAGCTGCAGCTCCCAGAACTCCTCCAATAGGACCAAACTTTAGTCCCATCAGAGCTCCCAGAATAGTTCCACCTGCTGTTTTCCCAGAGCTGCCAACATAGATGCTCAAAATTGCACGAAGGTAAGAGACTCCTGCTTGCTGAAGAGTTGTCGTGATTAATTCAAAAAGATACTTGTCTGTAACGTTGTCTGGAGGATTAAAAATAATTTCAATTGCATTGTTTGCAATACTGCAGGTAAGATGATCTAAAAAGTTCAGATTATTTGCAAGATGTCTTTCGCATTGGGATGCAACTGTACTCTGTATGATTTGGCCGACATCAATTTTAATTCTGTATTTTGCAGCAGAGTCTAGATACATGATTTTCCCCCAATTGATACAGATGCAGAAATTAGAGCAAAAGACAGACAAAATGTCTGGTTTTTGCCCATAGTGTGGTTTTCTGTCCGTATGACCATTGTATCCTTGGTTTATTCTGTTTCATTTAAGAGCTTTCATACTCAGCATACGTGTAAAGGTGTCAAAAAATATGCCAAAAATTAACCAAATTGTCATTTTGAACAAGCAAGGCATTAATACAAGGAGGATAAAAGGTGGATACATGACGATGTATACATCAGTCAAATTGCCAAAGACACTGGCCAAACAAATTAACGAGATTACGGAAACGGGCGGGTACAGATCAGTTTCAGATTTTGTGTTAGAAGCTACGCGAAGCCATTTACGAGAAGTACGAGGATAACAAAAATCCTTTCTTCATTTTTATTAAAATTAATTTTAGAAAATGCGATCCACCATATCTTGTAAAAAAATAATTTATTTTTTTACACAGTTATTTTCAGGCGTGCCAACCATGCTTTTAGCATAACAGCTTTGTGATCGGACATAAGACAGATCAGAAATTCTGCTTGATTTTTTTAATTTTTTTATTTGCGGTAATTTTTCAGGCACAGCAACCATCCTTTAAGGATGACAGCTTTATGATCGGGTAAAACAGAGATCAGAATTTTAGTCTTGGACGGAATCTCCCCAATAAGTCCATGTTCCGTCATCTGCAGAGTCTTTGCCCCTTGCAAACATTTCAAACTTCTTTTTTGCAGGATAGTATTTTTCAATCATACGATAAAACATGCGAGGCTTTTCAGAGTGTCTTGTTCTTTCTGCCATTCCAACAGAGGACACACGTACAGACTCTGGTGGAACTCCTGGGTTTCCTTTGGTGCCAACAAGCAGAAGCTCATGTGATCCCTTAAAGTAATACCCAGTACCGTTTTGCAGTTTGTTGTTTTTTTGTTTTACCCACACCATGTTTGTTTTGTAAGTAAAACCCCAATGTTTCATAAGAGACAATGCCTCGTCAAGTTTGGGATTCGTAGTCCACATAAACAAAATGCAGTCCTTGTATGAGGGAACATTAGGAATCTCCAATTTCATTTCTTCAAGTGTCATTGTTTTGTAATCAGGTGCTCCTTCTAATGGCAAGTCATATTTCCAGGGAGGATCTGCAACAATTACCTCGTACTGGTTTTTTGGCAGATTGGGAGTTGGAGTTGTGGCCTTTTTTGCAGTGTTGATCATTTTGTGAGCATAGTCTATGCTCATACCGGACTCTATTCTTTGAGGGATATTGCCAAATTCCTTTGGATTTTCCCTCACCTGCTGCTCTATTGCCATGATTTTGTCAATTTGGCCTCCAGACACGCCTACATAATGCGCAATTTCGTCACGAACCTTGAATTTTGGCTCACCTGGTGATAATTTGACACCAGCTTGGCGGCGTTTTTTGGCCTCTTCATCTAGCTTGGGTTTTAGCTTGGAAATTATCTCACACATTTCAGAAAACGTGAAGTTTTTTCGAATTGTGTTTTCTGTAATTTCTATTTGCTGACCCAAAGGCAAGTCCTGCAAAAGTGTCTCATCAATCATTTCTTATCCCCCATAACATGTGCATCAATTTTCTCAAATCCTAGAGACTTGCAAGCTTGCAGACGTCTGAATCCTGCAAGAAGTGTAAATGCACCACTTGTTTCCTGTTTTACTATTATTGGCTGTAACAGTCCCAGTGTGGCAATAGAATTTTCAAGTAGTTGAATACTACCAATGTCTTTTCTGAACCGCTTGCCTATTCGAATATTTTTGACACTTATTTTTTGGAAAGACATTATTGAAAGTCCTCCTTTTTTAGAGAATACTCTACATAGACACTATCACCATCATCTACTCGTTTTAGAACGCCAGCGCTTGAACAGATTTTGTCAAGGTATCGTCGTGCAGTAATTGGAGAGATGTTGATTTTTTCTGCAGCCGAATTTATCAGATCATGTTCCTCAACTCGCAAGTTCTCTGACTCTGATATCTGCTGATAAGCATACAGGCGGAATCGCACTTCTTTTCTTCTGTTAATTTGAATTTCCGTTTCATATCCCGTATCTTTTCTAATTTTCTCACTCTCACTCACACACAGAAGAGACAGATTGCGAAGACAAATGCAAGTGTTGCACATTACAAGTTCTTTTTCCTCAGAGTCATCTGCAGTTACTTTGGACAGAGGATTTTTTGTTGAAGACTTTCCGCACATTTGGCAAAATTGATCATCAACAGAATCATTTGCTAAAACATCAGAGTTCATTTGGAATTCTCCTCGCATTTGCAGCTGCACTTTACGTCTATTGCAAGATTCGTTACACTATCTACAACAGAGATTTGAGAGACATGTTCAGAGCAGTCTCCACAAGAACAGCCCTTGCAGAGCATATTGGTGGAAATGCTCATTTTTTAGCCTCCAAATCAAGCAGTTTTTTGATAATATCCTCATAGGACTGGCCAAATTTACCGATTTTCGTCAGCTTTGCTTTTGTGTCACAGGAGACAGTTATTGTAGTTCTGCAAGACATTAATCATATTCAGTGAACAAGATGAATATAGTACAATGATGATTGTTACACCAGTGAATGGTTAATCGAATTACTAAAAGATCCGAGCATGGCAATACACTCCAGATAATTCAAAAATTTCTAGCAAAAGTAGAAGAGGCAACAGTCAGTCAAATCGAAAAAGAGTTAGCAAGTAAGGAAATAAAATACAAAAGCAAGCGTTCTGTAATTGCAAGACTAAACAGACTCGTTGAACAGAATTTTTTAGAAAAGATAGAGTACAAAGATGTTCCAAGGTACTGTCTTCCAAATGGACGAATGACTCCATCACATATTGGATTGATGATAAAAACAGAGACAAACAATTTCCTAGGCAAAACAATGTCAAGGATTGGGGCAAAAAAATTCCTTAAATTTTATTCAAAATTTGCAGGAGTGTATGAGATGTATGTAGAAGCGCTCAGCTGGAAGTTGTTCAAGGATGAAAAGAATTTTAGAAAAAGAACAAGAAGTAGAGAGGAATTTTTACAAGAGGCACTTCAATTAAGAATTCCGTTTCCAAAGAGCATAGCAGAGTTGGCTCAAATCCATGACATGAAAAAAATTGAGATCATTTACAAGAACTGTGAAAAGATCGTTTTAGAAACAGAGTCAAAATTAGATGAAGAATGTTTGGAGATATGCAAGGGAATGTTCAGGATTACAGAAGAAAAAATTTCACATATTGCAAAAACAAAAGATCCTATTCTGTAACAGTCCAGCCTTTTTGCGTTAATTCTTTTTTTACCCGCTCAACAGCATCATCCACCAATGTTGGAATTTGTTCCTCAAGATTCTTTTTCGCTTCTTTGAGTTTCTGATTTTCAAATTTTACGCGTTCAGTGTCTGAAATTGTAAGAAATGGGATTGCCTTTTCATATTCGGAGAATCTCTCAAAATCCTCTTCAGCGTATCGCTCATAGTGCTTTTCCAAGCCTGTCTTGTGTCCCATCATGTCTTCCTTGTCTAGGAAGTCTACCTTGGCTCGCCTGAGATTTGTGTTAAAGGATTTTCTAAAGCCATGGTCCAGTTTTACCTCGTGTCTTCGCCTTCCTGGAGGTAGAGGAGGTCTAAGACCAATTGCGCGAACTACATTCTCAACTCTCCTTCGAACGCCCTTGTGATTTAGTCTGTGTATTGTAGGATACTTTACTGCCTTGAGCAGCGGATCATCAGGATTTGGATATACACCAATGTCAGCCTTCCATTTTTCTCGATACATGTCAAGGTAATTGCATGCCTCTGGCGTGATAAATGTCCAATATTGTTCTGGGTCATTTCTGTAAACACACAGTGCTGCACCTCTAAAGCTGTCATCAGGATTTCTAAAAAATACCACGTCCTTCCATGTAAAATAATCCCATGACTCTAGTCGGAATCCTGCTGATGCAAACATTGTAACTATTACCTTGTCGGTAATGTCGTTTGACACCTCAAGCATTCTCTGCATCTCTTCTGTGGTGTATGCTCTATCGTTTGAGCCTCGGGTAATCCTCGGATACAGTTTTGACAAAGACTTCCAGTGAACTGCAATTCGATTAGAGTCAAGTAGTACCTTAATTGGCTTGATATGATTTGGAAGTGTCTGCGGACTAATCTCTCCTGCTTCCACTCTCTTCTTGTCTTCCTTGATGTATGCGGCAATAATGTCTGATGCTAGATCAGAACTCTTTCTTGCAGCATCAACAAAGAATTTTGCAAGTGTTGTAGCTTCATTGTTTGGAGGTTTTTCTCCTAGTGCATCTTGGTAGATTTCGTTTGGGATTAATTTTAGAAACGTGTACAGCAGATTCTTGTATCTCCTTTTTGTCTCCTTGTGTTTTATCGAGTCCAAAAAAAGTTGGTAGGGATCACTTCTTGTGTTTATCTTCTCTAGGGTAATTTCCATCAGATGATGCCATGACATAGGTCGTATTTAACATCCATGATGCACCAGTATTCCCATCCGGTCCACTACATTCCTAGGTTGTTTTGCAGATTCTATTCATCTACAACAATGGTTCAAGTTTTAACAGATTCATTCTGAAAAAGAATTCTTAATATTCTCCAAACAAAGATGTGAGTTGAATACAAATGCCAACAATTCTGTTGATTTTAGGCTCACAAACAGGAGCATTTGCAGCTGGAAACTATAACAAAGGACTTTTTGAAGCAGCAAAAGAATTACTTTCAAAAAAATATGATGTAATTGAAACCAAAATTGAAGAAGGGTACGAAATTGCAGATGAAATTGAAAAATGGAAAAAATCTGATTTTATTATTTACCAATATCCAATCTATTGGTTCATGATGCCTCCAATTCTCAAAAAATATTTGGATGATGTTTATGCTTATGGTGAATTTTTTGCATTTAATGATGGACCTTATGGTTCTGGTGGATTGATGAAAGGAAAAAAAGTAATGTTGTCTACAACTTGGAATTCTCCTGCAGATGCACTTGGAGGAGAATTCTTTGATGGTGCTAGTCGAGATGATGTATTGTTGCCTATGCGTCTAAGCCAAACTTATTGTGGAATGGAAGAATTATCGCATTTTTCATGTCATGATGTAATCAAAAATCCTCACTTTGATGATGATAAACAACGATTCATCAAACATTTAGAACAAGTATTTTCTTAATTGGTTCAAGTCATACCAGAATCTGAACTTTAAATAAAATCTCAAAAATGTCCCACCGTGGGTTACAATCGTAAATAGTCCATACCTATGATGAGGGTTTTTTATAAAAAAATAATCTCCAAAATACCCCAGGAATCTCCGTAATCTAATCCGGTCCACTACCATAATTTCAGAGTTTTTGAAAAAAAGTTATTATTCTAAAAAGACAAAAAGATAGTATTGGAAATTCAAGAAATATCACCTGTTGTAATTTACGATAATGCATGTCATCTTTGTGCAAAGTTTGCAAGTACAGTTAACTTTTTTGCTAGAGGGAAGATTGCATTAGTTGGGCATTATTCTGAAACGGGAGAAAAACTTCGAAAACAATATCTTGATTCTAGTGCAACAGAAATGTTTTGGTTTATTGATGGAAAAAATGCATATGGTGGTCGTGCAGCATTGTTACCATTAATTGGAGAAATTCTTTTCTCAAAGAAAAGAGCACCAATTCAAACAATAGTTGAAGAGACATGTGATGCGGGATGTAAAGCACCTAATGCAGTCTTTGTAAGATCTGCTAGTCTTTTTACTCATAGCAAAAAGATCAAAATCAACTAGTTTTCTAATGGGACAATCCAAGACTTTGGAAGAAGTGTTCTTGGTTCTTTTGCCAAATCAACGTTTGGGTAAATTAATTTTTGATAATCTCGCCCATTTACAGAGGATGTTATATCCACTCGAATCTCAATGTCTTCATATCCTTGACTGCGATATTTTTCTGCAAGAAAATGGCTGTACTGTAAAATCATATCAGGTCTTGTAGACATTTTAGATTCTTGTCTTGCAGTTAGGTCCTCATCATGATCTACTGTCCAACTCCTTCCTGTACTAGGATCTGTTGCTGTAAATTCCATAAACAACGTATCTTTGTCTCTAAGCTTCATGTGCCATGCAAAATTGTGCCCTTCTTCAGTCCAGCTAACATTTCCAGGATATGCATAATGACGTAAGGGCAGGGTAATTTGTACAACAAGGAAAATCAGGATTAGGGATAAGACAATTTTTTGGTTTTTTGTCAATGTTGTGATTTTGGATTTTGGTTTTTTTGCTACTTTGAATCTCTTTAAGACTCTAGGCCAACTAGGAACAAAGAAGATCAAAGTTGCAAAAATCATAAACCACGGAAATATTCCAATTGAAAATAGTTGTGCGTTTAGAAGGTGAAATGAAACTAAAATTGCATATGCAAAAATTCTAGAACGGCGCCAGAGCAAAAACGGTACTGCAAGCAAATCAACAAACAAGGCACTATATGCAAAAAACATTACAAACCACTCTTCAGTAAAAAACTGACCTAAAAGAGGAAACGTATCAGCTTCACTTTCAAGCCAGAATCTTAATGGATATCCTGCAAGCCAATCAGGATTTAGTTTTGCAATGCCACCAAAAAAGTATGGAATTCCAACTAGAATTCTCAAAAGCCATAACGAGTATGCTGAAATAAAATCAGTTCTAATTTTCTTGTTGAACCATGAATCAATGGAAAGTGATCTATTTGCAGGAATGAAGATAAGAATAAAGCTGACAAGCCAAATCAAATAAAAGTGATTGAGATATCTCGATTGTTCTGAGAAAAAGATCTGGGAGAAAGCCAAGAAAAACAAAATTGCACAAATTCGGTATTTGAATCCAACCATTATGCAGACAGACAAAACCCCCATTGCAGCAAAATGCACATACATCAGATCACCAGGCCATGGCTTTACCCAATCAAATCCATAGTATGTAAAATGGAATATTGGATCTATCCAGTATTTAGATATCCAATCATGTTCAAAATATCGAAACACTTCCCAAAGCATAACAGCTCCAAAAATTATCCTGAAGTAAACCAGAATTGCAATATCACTTGGCTCAAATAGTTTTTGCAAAATTGTTGTTTTTGCAATACTCATTTGAAGAGTTGTGAATTTTGGATTATTAAAATTTGGATCAAAGATTGGGTGATAATGTCATTCAACTTACTTAAATTAGACAACCAATCAAAAAAATCATGAAAGCAAGATTCCCTGGAAAATGTGTAGAATGTGGGGAGGCAATCAAAGTTGGAAAAGAAATTCTAAAAAATTCCAAAGAACAGTGGGTTCATGCAGCATGTTCTGATTTAGAAGATGAATTACCATAAAATGATTAAATTTGCAATAAATCTTTTAAACAACCATAAAAAAGCTAGTCACATGAAGACAAAAACAAGTATCGTTCTAGCAATTATTGCATCATTTGCAGTTCTGATGTTTCCATCAGAGGCAATTGCAGAGAATTCAGAAACGACAACAATCACTCCAATCAATGAAGAAATCAGTCTACAAAGAACAGTCACAACAATGATTGTTCCAGAAGGCAATACACTACCATGGGGATTTGTCACAGGTAGTGCTTCAGAATATGTTGAAAGACATCCAGTAATCATTCAATTCTTTGATGAAGCAAATGATTTGGTACATGTTGCCCAAGTTGATGTCAAAGGAGATGGTTCTTACGAATACAAGTTTAGAGTAACTAGTATTGATGAAAATGGAGATATGGAAAAAGCCTTTGAAGGCGAATATACTGTAATGATATACAGAGTCATTCCTAACTCAAATCAACTAGTCTAAACATTCCTTTTTTTCATAGAATTCATATACTATTCAAGAAAATGCTAGCTAGAAAATGAGTAAAAATTTTTGGCACGATATAGAATCAGGAGCAGATATTCCTGAAATTATCAATGTAGTAGTAGAGATTCCTAAAGGTTCTATGAACAAATACGAATATGATAAAAAACACAACATGATAAAACTTGACAGAGTTTTATTTTCACCATTTCATTATCCAGGCGATTATGGATTAGTTCCTCAAACACTTTCTGAGGATGGGGATCCGCTGGACGCACTAGTACTTGTTACAAACCCAACTTATCCAGGAATTCTAATTGAAGCTAGACCAATTGGATTACTTCAAATGAAAGATGCAGGAGATTTAGATGACAAGATTATTTGCGTCTCAACAAATGATCCAAGATATTTACATACTACAGATATTTCAGACATTGAAGATCATTATCGTTCTGAAATTGCACATTTTTTCCAAGTGTACAAAGATTTGGAAGGGAAAAAAGTAGAGATACTAGGATGGCAATCAGCAAAAGAAGCAAAGAGCATAATTGTTGAATCAATTAAAAGATACAAGAATACTTTGAAGAAATTTTAAGATGTCAAAAGAGTGTAATCATTTTTTAGAAGAGACAAAAGGGATAGCACCAAACACAAAAAGCTGTGAAGAATGTGAAAAAGAACATCTTCCAGTAGTTGCAATAAGGATGTGTTTGACATGTGGACATGTAGGATGCTGTGATTCATCTATTGGAAAACACGCAACAAAACACTTTGAAGAAACAGGGCATCCAGTTATGAAAGCAATTCCAGGAGATATTTGGAAATGGTGTTACATTTGCAAAGAATACTATTAATTTTCAACATATAACAAGCACGTAGACATTGAACAAAGAAAAACTTCACTGGACTTTTTGGGTAGGAATAGGATTTCTAATTGCAGGAGGAATTAGCTGGGGAATTTTACTGGCAGGAGAGGGTCCACCAAGTTTTGTTGAAGAGACCATAACGTATAGTTACGGTTGGGTAATTTTTGGAGGAGGTTTGATCATATACTCTACCATTAGAAAGGTTGTAAAATCTAGAGAATCCAAACCTTAGCATATTCATTTTTTAATAGTTAGGAAATTACGATTAGCAATGTCTCAATACCAGTTAGGAATGTGGAATCTTTCAGAATTAGCAAAAAATCCAAAAAGTTCAGCATTTCAAAAACAGATCAAAGAATTAGAAAATCAGGCTGAAAAATTTGAGAAAATTAAATCAAAACTGGACCCAAAAATGTCATCAAAGAAATTCATGGAAATACTTAGTCAAGTAGAAGAAATTTCTGAGAAAATGAGTAAAATTGGTGGATATGCATCTCTTTCATATTCTTCAGATACACAATCAGATGAAGCAACATCATTAATGACTAGAATGTCAAAATTAGGATCAGACATTTCAAACAAAATATTGTTTTTTGATTTATGGTGGAAAACGCAAGTTGATGAAAAAAATGCAAAGAGATTGATTAAAGATGCAGGAGAACTCTCAGAATATCTAGCACACAAAAGACTAATTGCAAAATACTCACTCAGTGAACCTGAAGAGAGAATCATTAACACATTAGATGTTACAGGTATTTCTGCACTTGTAAAATTGTATGACAAGATAACTAATGCATTTGAATACCAAATGAAAATCGGAAACAAAACAAAAAAGATGACAAGAGAAGAATTAACAAATTATGTTCGACATACAAATCCAAAAATTCGTGAAACAGCTTACAAAACAATCCTAGGAAAATATAATGAAAACAAAGGTGTTGTTGGAGAAATTTATCAAAATATTGCACTTAATTGGAAAGATGAAGGAATCGATATTCGAGGCTACAGAACGCCAATTTCTATGAGGAATATTGGAAATGATGTAGATGACAAAACAATAGAATCACTACTTCTAGTTTGCAAAAAAAATGCTCCAGTCTTTCAAAAATTCTTTGTGCAAAAAGCAAAGATGCTCAAAATGAAAAAGCTTAGAAGATATGACATCTATGCACCTGCTGCTGCAAACATTAAAGAAAAAAATTATTCATACAACAAATCTGTAAAACTAGTTTTTGAATCACTAGGCAAATTTAGTAACACATTAGAAGATTTTGCAAGAAAGGTTTTCAATGAAAATCATATTGACTCAGAAGTAAGACAAGGAAAAAGAGATGGAGCATTTTGTAGTACATTAACACCCAAAATCACGCCTTATGTATTGGTCAATTTTACAGGAAAATCAAGAGACGTATTTACATTAGCTCATGAGTTAGGTCACGCGGTCCACAGTCAAGCTGCACAAGATAGATCAATTCTAGTCCAAGATGCACCATTACCATTAGCTGAAACAGCATCAACATTTTCTGAATTACTGCTTTATGACAATATTTCAGACAAGATTTCAGATGATGAAAAGAAAATAATGTTATCTGAAAAAATTGATGATTTGTATGCAACAATTCTAAGACAATCATTTTTTACAATTTTTGAGATTGATGCTCATAAACAAATTGGCGAAGGAACAACCATAGATGAAATTTCAAAAACATATTTACAAAATCTCAAACAACAATTTGGAAAATCAGTTGATGTTACAGATGACTTTGCAATAGAATGGAGTTGTATCCCACATTTCTATCACACACCATTTTATTGCTATGCATATTCATTTGGAAATCTTCTTGCATTATCATTATTCCAAAGATACAAAAAAGAAGGTAAAGACTTTGTTCCAGCATACATTGACATTCTTGCAGCAGGGGGTTCAAAAAAACCTGAAAAACTCCTTAAAGAACATGGATTAGATATACAATCTACCAAGTTTTGGCAAGAAGGTTTTGATTATGTTAACGGACAGGTAAAAGCACTATCATCACTAAACTAGATTTTTAATAAATGGGGCTGACAGTCCAACGCAAGGACTGCCAGCTTTGTTCCCCGAACGGTTTGAATTCGATGTCAAAACCCCATCGCAGATTATCTGATTTAAACGTTTGAAATTATTCCAAGTCTAATTTCTTAGGTTTGATTTTACGTATTGTTCCACCCAAGATTCCAATTGTAATTCCTAATTGATATAAAAAATACAACAACACCTCAAAGGTACTAGGAGTAAGATCTGTAAATCTACTAATTCCAGTCAATACAAGCAATAACGAACTAAAAAAGAAGACAAATAATTTTACAATTCCATGAAGATTTGTGAATTTCAAAATAACAAAAGTCATAACAGTTACAGAAATTGCCAGGACTGTTAGGAATCCAGTATTCATTCCAAAAATAAGAAACAATAATGAAGCAAGTTCTGCAGGGCTTCCTGCAGAAAGATTTGAAAATTCAATTTTCTCAGGGGATGCAAATCGAGGAACACTCAAAATTGCATTTGCCAAAAACAAAACAAACAAAGTAATGGATACTGTTTTTAGATGATTTTGTAGTCGTGGGAATCGAACAAGAATCGCACGGCCTAAAATAATCCCTTGAAATAATCCAACTCCAAATGCTCCAATTACTGCAAGAATAGAGAAAATTGGATCTTGAAATATATCAACAAGAAATGGGATTAGGGCCAATACTAGGATAATTTCGTGAAAAATAGAATATTAGTTAGAAGATGACTAATTTTCGTAAAAAAAATAAAAAAAATTCATCAAAAAATTCTTTGAAAAATAAACAAAATAGGAGTAAAGTTAATAATTTCATGACTGGAGGGACAACCAATGCAAAAGATACTTTGGATTCTACTACTAGTAGCAGTTGTTGGAATCTCTACAAATTTTGCATATTCACAAGAAATAGGTTTAGCAACTTTTCAAGAAACGGCTCAAGTGCTAGTAGATAGAAGCATATCTCAAAATGTGACAGCATCTATCACTCTACAAAGTACAAGCATTCAAGAAATTAGAATTCCTGCAGAATTGGAACAAAAACTAAGAGAAGATGAAATGGTTAAAGCAGTAATTATTACAAATCAAGAACAATGTGTTTTGGGCGTATTTGATGAATCATGCATAATGATTAATGTGGTGAGAGACCCAACAGCAAAAGGCATTATAGAGATTCAAGATGCAGCCAAAGAAGTTGCAATGCCATACATTGATGAGATAAATCAGGTGTTTGATGTAAATTCAAAATTACATTCAGTTTTTGTACATAGTGACGATGCATCCAATGAGGCATTGGAGACATCAGGAGTGATTTCAGGCAAGGGAATGATTTCAGTGGTATACACAATGTCACCAGAGGATACTAATGCAATGTATGAAAAAACTTCAGCAATTTTAATTCCAAAAATCATTAGAGAAAGTGGCGGATTTTATGAAGTTGCAAAAAATCTCTCATTTGAAGAAAATGCAAAGATGACATTTTCTATAATACCTTTAGATTCAAAATCACTTTTACAGTTAAAATTATCAGTGGATTATCCAAATGAAGCCTCTACAATTTCTGAAGTTAGTCCATTAGATTTGTTAAAAACAAATACAATCAACAGATCAGATTATTTTTCCTCAGGATTTTACCCACTTAATTCAATCATTCAAGTAGTAATACTATCACCAGAAGATGAAACCATTTCAAACATTAGAGGAAACATTGTTCCAACACAAATAATTGATAATGAGAAAATTCCAACAGACATATCAAAGGAAGGATGGGTTTTTGATCCTCAAGAAGGACAAAGAATTCAGGGAATGTATATTTTTGGAGAAGAAACTTCAGTTAGCAAAGACAAATTAAAATTTTCATTAGGTGATGCACCACCTATTCAACCAGAATCATCAGATGACTCACTTATAGTAGTAATAATAATTTCAATAGTTGCAATTGCAGCTGCTTTATTCTATCTTAAAGGATACAAAAGATAATCATACTAAAAGTACTGCTGCGGCAAAAACAGTAGTCCATTTACCATCTTTGTCACCACGTGTTTGCTGAGTAATGTTTTGAGTCTTGTAAATTTCTCCAGATATTTTCCATTGTTGTCTTTTTTCATCCCAGTTCTTATCAACATCAAATGGAATACCTAATGAAGAGGCCAACATTTGTGCTGCAATGTCTTCAGCATAATCACCTGCTTGGGTTTCGGTTTGCCCAAAGGCTTCGTATTCAGACAAATAACCATATCTGTCTTTGTCCTTAGGTTGTGCGATTCCTACAGATGCAGAACACATTCTATGAGGTTCATTAGTCTGATTCTTTGAATAAATTGTAAACAAAATCTGCCCAGGTTTGATTTGTTGTAACCCCTCTTTTCTTGAAATTAGTTTTGCCTTTGGTGGAAATATACTGGAAATCAATACTAAGTTGGTACCTGCAATACCGGCATCCCTCAAAGCATATTCAAAACTGGTTAATCTATCTTCATGAATTCCTTTTCCTCTTGTAAGAAATAATTTCTTTGCAACTAAATCCAGCATTTCAAAATTTTAGAAAATGTATTATTATTTAACTTTAATCAAAAAGACATTTTTTCAGAAATGTTAAAGAGTGAAGGTATTAAGATGTTAATCTCGCTTCTTTTTCTTTTTTCTTTTATCAGGAGTTTTTGCTTCTTGTGTTAGCAAGAGAAAGGTGAAAAATGCGCCCAATCCAACATTGACAACTCCCATGAATGTAATGAACATGGTTTGGTCAGGTCCAGCGATAGGAGATAAACCAATTATGATACCCAAAGTACCAGTTGCAAAGAACATCATCATCAAAACTTTGATTCTAGTGGGTTCAATGTATCTCATAACAGGTATCAAAAAATGGCATTATTATAAACTGACGGTTATGAAATTTCTAGAAAAATCCTTACAAAAAGAACACAGGTAACACTTTAAACCTTCAAAAATTTCATTTTACTTCGTGCCAATGTAGCTCAGCCTGGCTAGAGCATTCGCCTTGTAAGCGAAAGGTCATGGGTTCAGATCCCATCATTGGCTTTAAAATTTTGAAGTGTAATTTGGCAATACGGTTAATTATACTAGGTTTTGGAACAATCTTACATGAGTTTTGACGATAATGAAATTAATCAAAATGAACATACTCAAAATAAATCAAAATCAAATGGTCTAATAATTGGATTAATCGTTGCAGTAGGGGTTGCAGCATTTTTTGCAGGAATGTATTTCTCAAATGCAAATTCAGATCAGATTTCACAAGAAGATTTGGATGATGCAATTGCCAAACTTGAGCTCAAAATGTTGCAAAACAGACTACCTACAAATCAACCATCAGAACCAGTAAAGATTTCAGCAGATGATGATCCAATAATCGGAAATCCAGATGCGCCAATTACAATAATAGAATTTTCTGATTTTCAATGTCCATTCTGTGCACGATTCCACGTCCAAACACTTCCATTACTTCTTGAGGAATACATTGATCAGGGCAAAGTAAAACTAGTTTTTAGAGACTTTCCAATACAAAGCATTCATCCAAATGCACTTCCTGCATCAGTAGCAGCAGAATGTGCAAATGAACAAGGACAATTCAAAGCAATGCATGACATGTTATTTGATAATCAAGGTCAATGGAGTAATCAAGAAACAGTTGATGCATTATCTATGTTTAGCCAATATGCAACTCAGATACAACTAGATCAAGAAACATTTGATTCTTGTCTTACCAGTGGAAAGTATATTGAAGAAATACGAAAAGATCTTGATGATGGTAGAAGTTACGATGTAACAGGAACTCCAGGATTTTTTGTAGGAAATGATGAGATAGGTTACGTCGAACTAAAAGGTGCGCAGCCATTTGAAAGTTTCAAGAAAGTTATTGATGCACAATTAGAGGCATAAAAAATAACAAGCGTTTATTAGACCTAAACTGTGACTTTACGCATCGGAATAATGACGTCTGGCAATGAGCTTTTCGTCATTGCTAAAGAGAAGAAAACAAAATGACAAAATTTCAAGAATTAGGATTAAAAGAAGACATACTGAAAGGATTAAACGATCTTGGGTTTGAAGAAGCATTTCCAATTCAAGAAGCAGTAATTCCCGTATTACTTACAGGAAGAGATGTTGTAGGGCAAGCACATACAGGCTCTGGTAAGACTGCAGCATTTTCATTATCAATGCTACAAGAGATTCAACCAAAAAATGGCATTCAAGGTTTGATCATGGCACCAACAAGAGAGCTTGCAATGCAGATTACAGATGAAATCAAAAAATTTGGAAAATATACAGGAATCAAAGTAGCTACAGTTTATGGAGGGCAAGGCATGGGACTCCAATTAGATGCTCTGGAAAGAGGAGTAGAGATTGTAGTAGCAACACCAGGTAGATTGATTGACCATCTCAAAAGAGGTTCTATAGAGCTTAGAGATGTCACACACATTGTTTTGGATGAAGCCGACACAATGTTGGATATGGGATTTATTGATGATATTGGATTCATTTTAGATTTAGCACCAGAAGATAGAGTAATGTCATTGTTTTCAGCAACAATGCCAACTGAAATTCTCAGATTATCGGAAGAGTATTTGAACAATCCAAAGCAATTCTTGCTAGATGCAGACGATCTTAGTGGAGAAGGAATTGACCAATCATATTTGGTCATTAAAGACAGAGACAAATTCAAGTATCTAATTGACTTTATCAAACCAACAAAAGGCCAAGCCATTGTATTTTGTTCTACAAAGTATAGAACTAGAGATGTTGCAAAATTCCTACATCAAGAAAAATTTGATGCAGTAGCAATAGAAGGGGACATGTCACAACATAGAAGAGAGCAATCTATGGGAAAATTCCGTAGTGGAAAGGCAGACATTCTAGTAGCAACAGATGTTGCATCAAGAGGTATTGATGTTCCTAGAGTAGAATTAGTAATCAATTATGATGTTCCAAATCAGGAAATGGCATATTTCCATAGAATCGGCAGAACTGCAAGAGCAGGAGCAAAAGGTAAAGCAGTAACATTTGTTTCATATTCGTCTGTAGGGGATTGGAACCTCATCAAACGTCAAATCAAAGTTCCAATCAAAGATTTGAATGAGGAAATGGGAATTGAAATTGCAATTCCAGATCCACTAAAAAGACAAATGCCATCAAGAAGATATGGAGGTCAATCAAGATCAAACTATTCTAGAGGGGGTCGTTCTGGAGGATACGGAAGATCAGGAGGAAGACGAGATTCCAGAGATGATAGAGGAGGAGGAAGACGAAGATACAACGATAGAGGAAGTAATAGAAACCACTACGGTGGACGCAGTAGATGGTAACTGTAAAACTTAAAGGCCCGAACTACGTAATTAATTTAAGATAAAGTAATGCACAAAGGATTCATTTTATTAAATTGTGATCTAGGAGCTGAAGAATACATTGTAGATGAACTCAATCAGATGCAAGATGTAAAAAATGCATATCTAACTTTTGGAGCATATGATGTAATTGCAGAGATAGAAACCGAAGAACAAGATGGATTTGAAAAAGCAATTGCAGTAATTAGGAAATTATCCAGGGTAGTCAGCACAATGACACTCAATGTAATTCGTCCCGAATAATTGTTATATGAGAAAAATCTGGATTGAGTAAAATTGCAAAAAATCGATTATGAAGCACCAGTATGGGTACTAAACTACAACAACCCAAAACCACTTTTAGATCATGCCATACACATGCTAGAAAGACACGGGGTAAAGCGAGAAGACATGGAAATTACTGAAACGCCAACTGCAAAAATAGGCTCAATTGTGGTAGAAATTTGGCCTTATGAGTTAGTGATAGGCAGAGTAAGATCAACACGTAATGATTCTTTTATCAGCGGTACAGAATTTACAATTGAATTAAAATTAGACGAAAATGGAAATTACATAGATTATCTTTGAAAAAGAAAAAAATTCAAAATATCATTATCGGAATAGTTGCAATTAGTATCATAGGTGCAATTGCAGGCTACAATTATTCAGCAGATCAAACTAAACAGACAGGATTACAATTTGGAAAAGAATTAGAGCAAATTCAAAACGACGTAACAGAATTGCAATCAAAGTTCTATTCTGAGAAAATTAAATGGGAAGAAGGAGATGTTACAAAAGATGAACTGTTAGAATTCTACGGAACACATTTAGAAGAATTTAATGAAATAATTTCAAAGTATGATGAATTGACTCCACCAAAAGGATTTGGTTTTGAGAGTTCAATAGATTTGTTAAAGCTATCATCAGAAACTCAATTAGCCAGTGATTCTCAATTTATAGAATGGATGAAAACTGGAGATGAATCTGCAAAAGTAAGATCAGATACATTGATTCAAGAATCTTTTAATTATGAATTACAAGGGTTGGTGGAATATTTTTCAGCTAAAACAGGAATTAAAACATATGATGAAGAATTGAAATTTGAAGCCCCACAAAGTGGCTTAACACAAAAGGTAATTCAAGTTGCTGAAAATATGGCAAACAAATGTGATGAGAAATTTAAAAATGAATCAGAAGAATTTGATTCTGATGAAATAGAAGTAGAGTGGTTTAATTGTATAAATGAGGCTAAAAAATGGAAAATAGAGCATCTTCCATAAGAGATAACCAGATCCACATAAACTACTTTAAAGAACAAGACAAAGAATAACTGTGGAAAAAATCTTAATTGTTGGAATTATTTTTGCAAGTATAATGCCATTTGCATTTGCAGATGTGTATATACAAAATGATCAACAATACATCGGGGATGATGGTTCAATCCACATTGTAGGTGAGATTGTAAATAATCTAGACATACCACTAAATCAAATTCATGTACAAATTGATTTGTTTGATGAAAATCAGCAATTAATTCAAACAAAAGAGACAAACTCATTGGTCAATACAATAATGCCTGGGATGAAAGGGCCTTTTGATCTTATTTTAACAAATGGAGAAGCAAAGAATGTTAATTCATACTCTATGGAACTGAATTATCAAGCTAGTCCACCAAAAAGTCAAGTTATTGACATTACTGAATCATCACTTAGTAGAGATAATCACAATAATTTGATGATTACAGGAACTGTAGCAAATAATGGAGAGATTACGGCAAATATGGTATCAGTAATTGCAACACTTTATGACAAACAAGGAAATGTTGCAGCAGTGTCAAGAGTTAATCCTGAACCTGATTACCTACGAGCAGAAGATAGTGCATTCTTTGTATTGTCAGTACCAGACAAAATCCAAACTGAGGAAATTAATGATTATACATTAATTGCAGAATCGGAAGAGTATGCAGCAGTACCAGAGTTTCCTATAAGTACAATTATCTTACTTATACTCACGTTATCTGCATATATTGGAGTTACACGATATTCTGGAAAAATTATAACAAATCTCTTTTCTGCAACAAATCTAAAATAGAAAAAAGTTCTTTTGCCAATTCTTCTTTTTTGAGAGGGGTGGGTTGTGAAAATAAAACAGGAAAAGTTATGGTAAGCATGTCTTGATCAGTATGAGAAATTCGTACTGAATGAAATTTACAGTTTATTTCAGATAATACATCATTCCATTTATCCAAATGAACATTTACCCTAGTAACATTTTCATGAACATCTGTAATACTGGTATCCAAATCCTTGTCAAACAATCCAAATTTAACCAAGGGTACCATTACCATCCCTCCTAAGATTTTATCATGATTTTTTAGCATAGATGAAATGATTTGTTCAGAGTTTTCTTTAGGGAAAATATCACCATAATCAGGATCAAAGTACCCTACAATCATTTTTTTAGAATCATAAATGCGAAAATATTCTTCATCTAACTCTAACTTCCACAATCAGGTTCATCATAAATGAAATGATTTTTTTTATATACCATTCCTTGATGTGGAGAAAACAATTTAGAATAACCCCAAACAGAGAGGAATATGGAAGATAGGGATGTAGTTGACGATGTAAATGCTCTGCTAAATCTAGGGGTAGGAGATGCATATAGGTTAGAACACATCAAACAAGCCTACATTCAGAATAAATCGATTTGGAATGCTGATAAAAATTATTTACAAAAAATGGTAGACAAGTATCTCATAAAACATTCAAACCTTGAATCAGATTCTGCAGAAATAGAAGATGAATCTGAAAATGAGGAACAAATTCATTGTTGGAAATGTGGAAAAAAGACCACATTAGGGGCAAATTTTTGCATGGTATGTGGAGCATCGTTATTTGATGTTGCATCAAAACCTAAAGTAGAACAAGAGCCAACTTCACCTAATAAGAAAAATAACAATAGAACAATTAATCTAAAAATTCCCATTATGATTGGGATTCCTGTAATAATTTTAGCAATTATTGGTGGAGCATACAGTCAAGGTTATTTTGATAATACATTTGAAAGAACAGAATTAAAAGATGAACAGGTTAATGTCAAACCTACCATAGTTGAAGCTACAGAAAAAACATCAAGTGAAACAGATTCACCATGTGGACCAGGAACTGTTTTGGATTCTAAAACTAATTCATGTGTTTTAGAGAGTGAAGCTACAGAAAAAACATCAAGTGAAACAGATTCACCATGTGGACCAGGAACTGTTTTGGATTCTAAAACTAATTCATGTGTTTTAGAGAGTGAAGCTACAGAAAAAACATCAAGTGAAACAGATTCACCATGTGGACCAGGAACTGTTTTGGATTCTAAAACTAATTCATGTGTTTTAGACAAATAAAAGACAATTAAATAAACTAGGAGAGAGAAGAAAAGTCATGGCAATTTCTAAAGAAAATAAAGAATTCATTGATAGTTTAATTGATTACTACATTAACGAATCAGAAGCATATACACAGATTGCAGAAAATTTTGTTCCAGAGATTGAATCGGTTCCAGATACAACGTTTGGAATCATTACAGGATGTGTGTATTCAGGATTTTTACAGGCATATCAAAATCAACAACAAACTCCAAGCCTAGAAGATATGAAAGAATTCAACGAAATAATAAAAAAACGAGCAGCTCTGATAAAAAAGGCAATAATTGAGCCCACAGTAATAGAGAAAACAGAAGACATACAAGAAGAATCAAAAAATGAAATCAAAGATGACGAGAAATAAATTTTTCAAGTATTTAGAAAAAATCAATACAGTTTAATTTCGATACAAAATTGTAAGAATATGAAAGTAGATGGCAGTAAGATAATTTTTTGGGGAGGTACTGCTGCTGCAGTAGTCACAGCAATAGTTGCACTATATTTTTCAATTCGTTAAAGATAAATCATGAAGAAATTCTAAGATAGTATTGTCAGCAACTAATGAATTTAAAATTACACAAATTGTGGATAATGGTCAGGTCGTGCAGTTGACACTAATTGAGAATGTTTCAACAGAACCAATCTCACAAAAACAAATGATTATTGAGAATGTTTCAAAAAAACTCGATCAAGAAACAAAAGAACAAGTGATGCCATTGTTAGAAGCAATAATGTCAGCTCAGCCTACTGTAAACATCAAATCATATCAACAAACTCAAATCACAATTGCAATGCCAAAGGCAAGATATGATGGGATGGGTAGACCACAAGTAGGAAACACAATAGAAGTAAACTTGAAAAAAATCTAAAGATGTGAGTTTATTTCATCAATAGTATGCAAAGGTAATGAACAAGTAAAGTTTTTACAAACAAATGCAGATGTTTTTTCTTCAAAAGATTTTCCAGCAAAGAAAGGATATTCAGATAGAGCCGACAACTGAGTAGAATTTTGAATAGTGACAACAATTGAGTTTGGTAAATATTCCAAAAGAATTGAGTCACAAAGTTGAGAATTTTCAGTGTTTATGATTGTGATTTCAACAGGTTTTTCCAAATAAATTGAAATTGTGTTTAGCAGATATCCAAATCCAAATGGATTTTCAGCAGCCATTTGTGCCTGAGATTCCATGATTTTTGTAGCAATATCTAAGAATTGTTGTTCTTGAGAGAAATGGAATAGTCTGAGCATGACAAATGCAGAAACAGAGTTTCCAGAAGGCAAAGACAAATCATAATTGCTTTTGGGTCGTATAATCAGTTTTTCATGATTGTCTGAAGTCATAAAGAAACTATTGTTTTCTGAATCCCAGAAATGTTCCACCAAGTGATGGCCTAGTTTTAGTGCAAGTTTTAGATATTTTGGATCAGGTTCAATTTCAAATACATCTAACAAGCAATTTACAAAATAAGAATAGTCTTCTAGATAGCCATCAATTTTTGCAGTTTTGTTTTTATAAGTTCGTAGTAACTTGTCTCCTGAAAACAAATTATTTTCAATAAAGGAGATACAATCTTTTGCAGCATCAAGATATCTAGATTCATTTGTTACACGATAACCCTTAGCAAAGGCAGTAATCATTAAAGAATTCCACGAAACTAGAATTTTATCATCCAGTCCAGGGGCAACTCTCTTGGAACGAACATCAAGTAACTTTTTAGAACAGGCCTGAAGAATTTCTCTAACCTTTTCTTCAGTAGTTCCAAAATTAAAGGCAACTGTAGAGATATTCAAGTTATTACACAAAATGTTGTTTCCTTCCCAGTTTCCACCATCAGTGGCATCATAAAATAAGCAAAAGATGTCAGCATCATCACCAAGAATTTCTTTAATCTCGCTTTTCTTCCAGACATAGAATTTTCCCTCTACACCTTCAGAGTCTGCATCATATGCAGAATAGAAACCACCTTCAGGAGAAGTCATTTCACGCAAAACAAAATCAAGGGTTTTTTTCAAGACATCTAGATAGAAAGGATCCTTTGTTATCTGAAATGCCTCAGCATAATTTACAGGAATTAGTGCGTTATCATAGAGCATTTTTTCAAAGTGAGGTACAAGCCATTTTGCATCTGTAGAATATCGATGAAATCCACCACCAATTTGATCAAATATTCCACCATTTGCCATTTTTTTGAGAGTTTTGAGCCCAAATTCTGTGAATTTTGACAACCCAGATATCTTTGCATAACGAAACAAAAAGGAAACATTAGCAGCGTTTGGAAATTTTGGAGCAGAACCAAATCCACCATAAGCAGAATCACCCAGTTGGAAAAGATTCATTGCTGCCTCATCAAGAATGGTTCTTTCTAATTTTGAAGAAATAGAAACTTTTTCAGTTTTATTTAGTGCATCAAGAAAATTATCTGCAGATTTTTCAATGTCTTTAGGTTTTTCTTTCCAAGCTTGAGATAGTTGTCTGCATATACTCCCAAATCCCGGACGACCGTAAGAATCCAGAATTGGAAAATAAGTTCCAACATAGAATGGTTTTTGATCAGGAGTTAAGAAAATACTCAAAGGCCATCCTCCTTGACCAGTAGCTATCTGACAAGCTTTTTGATAAATGTCATCAATGTCAGGGCGTTCTTCTCTATCTACTTTGATATTTACAAAATTTTCATTCATGAATTTTGCAACTTCTTCATTTTCAAATGATTCATGTGCCATAACATGGCACCAATGACAAGAACTGTAACCAATACTAAGAAAGATCGGTTTGTTTTCATCTTTTGCTTTTTTTAATGCTTCATCATTCCAACCATACCAGTCAACTGGATTATGAGCATGTTGAAGAAGATAAGGACTTGTTTCATGAATAAGATTATTTTCTGTCACAATTTTTCAGATTTGTTTTGATATTTGTACTTAATTGGTTAACCCCAAATTCCTCTGCCTTCAGTTATCTCATAGATTCGGACATTGATTTTTCCAAGTAATTTTACTTTTGATTTATGAGCCTTTTTGTCATGACTGTAATCTTTCTTTTCGACTAATTCTTGCAATCTTTTTAGTTGTTCCAAAGTGAGGTTTTTGAATTCATGTTTTGAGCTGGATACAAGGCGCAACAACTCTACACGTTCTCGGTCTTCATCAGTGATTTCAGGCACAAAATTAGATTATTTGTGTCCTTTATTTTTCTAGTGGGTTGGAGCGAATCTTAAAATTATTTGAAAAAAATCCTATTGTATGGACAAGATGCGTGCAATGGTGCTGTCTGAATGTGCAGCAATTGAGACAAATCCACTAAAGTTAACAGAAATTGATAGACATAAAATTGAAAGATCAAATGAAATTTTACTAAAAATTGAGGCATGTGGAGTTTGCCATTCACAATTACATGGAATAGAAGGTGATTGGAAAGATCTTGGAATTCCACCACAATTACCAACAGTTCCAGGACATGAAGTTGTAGGAAAAGTAGTTGAGATTGGAAGTGGAGTTACAAAGTTCAAAGTAGGAGACAGAGCTGGAATTACACCATTACTAGAAGCATGTAAAGAATGTCAATATTGTAAAGAAGGAAAAGAGTACTTGTGTGAATCTTCAATTATTCTAGGTGAAACTCTCAAAGGAGGATATTCAGAATACGTAACAGTTACTGAAGACTTTGCAACCAAAGTACCAGACTCTATGAAACCAGAGTATGCAGCACCATTATTTTGTGCAGGAATTACAGCTTACAAAGCAGTAAAAGCTGCAGAACCACAAACTCACAAAAAAATTGGAATTTTTGGAATTGGTGGAGTAGGACACATGGCTGTACAGTTTGCAAAAGTACAAGACTGTGAGGTTATTGCATTTTCAAGGTCTCAAAGTCACCTAGATGTTGCAAAGAAACTAGGGGCAATTGACGCCATACAGTTTTCTGAAAATCAAGAAGAATTTTTAGAAAAATTAAAAGAAAAACATGGACTGCTTGATGCTGCAATTGTTTTTGCACCTGCAGACATTATAACAGATACTGCAATCAGGGCCATAAAGAAGGGAGGAATGGTAGTAATTGCGACAATTGGTGAGAATCCATCTTTTGTAGCATTTGAAGAAAAGACAATCAGAGGAACTTTGATTGGTTCAACTAAAGACATGGAAGAAGTAATCAAGACATGTAATGAAAAAAATATCGAGGTAGTATCTGAAGTATTTCCACTAGAGGATGCAAACAAAGTTCTCAAAAAATTAAAAGATTCAGAGATTGAAGCTAGAGCAGTTTTAATTCCTTAACTAGTTAAATATCGAAATGGAGAGTCAAAGATATGAATTGTAAGAGATGCCATCATACGGATGAAGCACATGTCCCAAATGAACAAAGCAATTCATTAATGAAAATGGGCAAATGCCAAATTCCAACATGCATGTGTCAACAATATTTAGACCCAATTCAAGAAATTGACGAAGAATTGTTGTAACGATTCATATATCAAAATCATTTCAAATATCCATGGACAAACACAAACCATCTGAAGAGATGATAAAGGATTTAGACAATTTATTGTCAAAAATTAATGCTATGGAAATTGTTGCATCAGATGACTTTCAAAAAAATTCAATCAAAATTATGAGATCTCTAGTGGAAGGACAAATCCATTCAATAAACGAATTTGGACATTTGAAAAAAGCAATTGATTTACTAACATTACAACTCTTTGATGTTCAAAACAAAGTCAAGAGTTAAGTTTAGTGTCGCTGATGCCACAACTACTACATCTGTAAAGTGTCGATTTTTCTAAAAACTGTTCTGCTTTCATTTCAGATCCGCAACAAGGACAAGAGAATTTTTCAGGTTCGGGGGATTTTCGAACAACATAATCGGGTTTTGGTTCAACAATCTCACCTACATTGCATGAAGGATTGTAACGTACTTTGATTTTGTTTAGTACACTTTCTCGATGTTCTTTACTTGCATCAAACAAAGGCAATATTGCAAGATATAGTGACTTTTCAGAGCCTGATTTTTCAACCCAGCATTTGAAACCTGGATGTTGGACAAAAAATGATTTATCGTCTGTTTTTTCACAGTCACCAGCATAAACAATGTTGAATCGGTCTTTATCCCTAGACATTATCAAAAACACTAGTTTTTCCATTGGTGGCCCCCATTCATCAAGAGGAATAGGTCCTAGGAACTCATATTGTAGAATTTGAATGCTCAACAGAGGTATTTTGAAGAACTGACTTTTCTTCTTTTCCAAGAAAATTGCCTAATGGTATGAAATTGATCGCAAAATGATAACTTGAAAAGATTAAATTCAAGAGTAATTGATTTTTTTTAAATGAAAGATCCTCACAATCATGCAAAGGTAGGATATTCTATGATTGCAGTAGCTGCTTCACTAGCAGTGATTGGAATAATGGCTTTGTTTATGGCAGACGATGTGTTATACGCAGATAATTTACAAAGAGACAGCACATTCCACTTTAACGAATGTAAAGCAAATGACTTCAAGACTGAAGGTTGTGAGAAATACTGGGATAGAATTAACAACCAAATCTCAGGAATTTATGTGGATTTGGATGAATAGTATCTAAAATCCGTTTGAATAGTCTTCTAACATGTTTTGATTCTTTGTTAAACGGTTCATTGCAAAGAATGCACCACCAACAATACCTGCTTGATAAAATGTATACAAAAATACACCTGAAGAGGTAGGATCTGATTTTGTAAAGCTTAGTGCAAGCATTGTAAAAAATACAAATGTTCCAACAGAAGTCACAAATCGATTTAAGAATCCAGAATTCATCCCAACAATTCGTTTAGTAGCTGCTGCCATCAATGCAATACTTGTAATAATCAAAAACGTTGCACCACCATTTGCAGTAATAAAGCTGTTAAGCCAAGGCAAAAGTCCATCTTCAAAGATGGAGACATCAGGCATGATACTACCTCCATTTATTGCAAAGTTTACAGAGCTAAACATTCCACCAATAACAAAGAAGAACAAGAAAATTTTCACAATTGAGCGTTTTAGAGGACTTCTAATTTCAGATGGTTTTACTGCTCTTTCAGTAATTCTTACACCATATAGAAAACCAACTGCCATAGCAGGAATGAACATAATATTGATTAGAATTGGAGATTGTTTGTTAATTTCATCAATTTGGGGATGAAATATGAGGAATAAAATTACTGCAAGTGATGCAGATGCCCCAAATAAAATCAATCCTAAATACTTGTGATTATTTGATTCGTAAGTATCAGTCCAGTTATACACTCTACACAGTCATGCAAAAATCATTAAAGACCAAATCCAAAAATCATTTGGTCAAATTATCAATTCTCTTTACCCTTTTTAGGACAAGTAGACAAATCAGGACATGATGTTAGGCATAGCAATAGCAATTGTTGGTTCTATAATCACAATTCTAGGGACAATATTTCATTTTCAAGGCCAGTCAGTTATTGGACCAGAATCATCATTCATGTATTCTAATCCAGATTGGATAACATATGGGTCGCAAATTATGATTATAGGAATAATCATAACCATATCAGGAATAGTAATACATGCAGTAAAGCGAAATTAGTTCATTGCACGAAGTGTGATAGTACTTCGAATTTTTTTGAGTTTTCTTATTTTTGTTGTAATTACCTCGTTCATTTGTGATTGATTATCAGTTTCAAATTCAGCAACTACATCATAACTACCAAAAGTTACCAAGCAATTTTTGACTTCAGGAATTTCCTTTAATTGAGAATAAAGTAATTGTTCTTCTCCCATTTCACAACTAATTAACATGTAGGATTTTTCCATTTCTAAATTATTTCAAATAGACACTAACTTAAACACATCTAAGAAAATATTTTTCAAAAGCAGATCTCAAAAACCAGCATAAATAGGATCAGATGGTTTCATAATCTCTCTCAACAAAATTGTTGCAAAAGATCCCCTTGACAAAGTAAATTCTACAACATCATCACGAGACGAGTAATCAGAACAATCTATTGCAGCTTGTCGAAATCCTCCCTCACTGCTTACTTCTTGCATCTCTTTGATAAAGAAGTCTTTGGGAGTTATTTCTTCTTGCTGCATTATTTGTGATATATGATAATCAAATCTTGTTTTTTTGTAATATGAATATCCAACAAAAGGTATAGCCAATTTTTGATCTAATCCCTTTACAAATTTTCCAATGATTCCATTAAAATCAAAACAAACATCACCAGATTCAGATTCAAACATATTTTCACCATCAGTAAATGCAGTACTCAGAGATTTATTGAAAATAAACGACTGGTATGCCTGAATGTAAAATCTTCTCAAAGATACGGGAATTGCACGTATTGCACGAAATGCATCATCATGTTCAATCATTTCTTTTAGGACAATTCTTTCAATATCCATTTGTTTTGGTATTTTCTCAAAATATTGATTGTAGTTTTGTTTATCAACAAGTTTTTGTCGAATTTCATTATTTTCTTTTGAATCATAATCAGAAGTAAAAGACAAAACAAGTTCAACTGCTTTATCAAAATCTCTTTGAAGTATTGCTTTACCTATCAAATGAGTTACAGGCCTCTTTGAGCCAAATCTTTGATACCCATAGAAATTCAAGACATTGTTAAACTCTTCAAATGAAGATAGTTTATTGGTACAATCAGAGATTTTGATTTTAAAATGATTCCCAATCATATCTTTTTTTGAAAGAGGTTTTTTTACAAAGCCAATTTTTTTCAAAGAATATTTTTCAGTTGAATAATCTTCAATTGATTTACCTTTATTTCCAGAACAAACAAACTGTTCAGTGATTGCAGATGCATCCTTTAATCCAAGAGACTTTAGTCTAAGACCTTTCTTTCTAAAAATATCAGATAGTGCATGATTTGTATCAATTCTTTTCTTTTTTAATTTGTAAACAGCATATCCTTCTTCTTGATTAATTGAATTCAGAGTTTTTTCTAAAATTTTTTCAGAGACTTCAAAGTCTTCAGGAGTAGTACGAATTTTTCCCCCAATTCCGTCAAATTTTGTACTATAAACAGAAATTCCTATTTTAGAATCTAAATCAGGTATCACTCTACTGTCACTGTAACATATTTGCTAACCGCAATATCAGATAATTGTATTCCAATTAGAACATTATATTTTCCAGGAATTGCATCACCAGATGCAGAAATATTCGTATGAATTGGTTGAGATGTACCAGAAACCAATTGGAAAGAATCAGGACTATCGTGTGAGAGTTCCACACTCAAAAAGTCATGAGAACTAGTTAGAATCAAAGAGCCGCCTAACGTGTTATTTGATTTTGGAGATACAATAAAGTTGAAATGTTTTGAATCGCCTGGACTTAGAGAAATCATTTCTGATTCTAATTGGATTTCAACAGGTAGTGGAACAGAAGTATCAACTACACCGATGTTATTTTCAACCCATTGAGTAAACCAAATTTTTTCACCATCTACAGCAAAGTCAAAGATTTGAGCTAATCCGCAGTCAGCTAACATTAAACCAGTTCCAGGATCACAATCCCCCCAATAAGGATTCTTTGAAGGGACGTGATATTCTACCAGAGAGTTTGATTTTGGATCAAATACAGATATGTTATTTGCATTTTGTTCATTGAAGATAATTCTTCCTTGTTCATCAGAATCAATCCAATATGGTCTAGAAATAGGAGATTTGATTACGCCGGTTTGGTTTCCATATGTGCTAAGTAATGGATCTGCTGTGACATATTGTACAAATTCTTCAGTAATTGGATCAAAGCTAAAGAAAGATGAGGAAGTTGTATCGGCTAACCAAATTTTTCCATCATCAAATACAGCTCCATTTGGAGTCAATAATGTGACAGGCAATTGATAAATTTCTGTAAACATTTCTCCTGCAAAGAATTCTTGTCCAGATTCTTGAACTTCATTTCTATAACCATCATAATCAAATTTTACTAAAACTCCGCCCTGTTGGAACAACCAATTTGTATACCACACATTACCATCTTCATCTAAAGTAAAATCAGCAGTTACAGAATTATCAACAGGAGAAGGTAGGCTGATGTATTCAACATCTCCTGAGGATTGAGTAATATCAAAGAATGTTAGTTTGTTTCCAGTAAAATCATTAATGATTATACGAGAGCCATCAATCTGAAGTCTTTGAGGCAGCGAATCATCTGCAGAGGGATATCCAATTCGATCATATTTTTCATCAAATGTATTGAATTTCCAAATAGAATCAAATGTCTCATCAGTAAACCACACAGAACCGTCAGGAGCATAATCAATTCCCCACATCATGGAACGTTGATTTTTTGGCCATGTAGGGTTTTCATATTCAGTAAATGATTCAGTGTTAGGATCAAATTTTGATAATTTTCCAGTATTAGTTTGTGCAAACCAAACATTTCCATCATAATCAGTAACAACTGCTAAAGGATTAGTACACTCAGTTGGAATAGAATATTCTGTTACAAAATTAGTCGACTGGGCATCTCCAGAACCACAAAACCTAGGACGTTCTGCATCAGGAAAATTATCTGCAGGAGTTCCAGTTATTGTCATTTCAGGACTTTCCTCATCAGGAGAAAGTCCAGGAATTGCAATTGTAACACCAGAAGTAACCATTATTCCACCTAAAAATACAAAAGCCAAAATTCCTTTGGTCCGTTTTTTCACAAATAAAAAAGCAAACTTTCCTTGTTATATCTTATTCCAAAATATCTAAAGTAACTTCAAGTCACCAGTTACTCTATCAATCAGATTTTCAGGAGCAGGACCAATTGAAATACAGGTTGTAGTTCCAGGAGCAATCTGAGTATGACCTGCATCAGTAACTTCAGACCAAGGTAGATTCAGATCAATTGCATGTTTCTTTACTTCTTGCAAATCCTTTATTCCAGAAACTTTGACTACTACCTTTTCTTGTCCACCCCACCATTGGTCATACCATTCAGGATGAGATTTTCTAACATGTTCTGCGCCAAGAACACAGGCATGTCCTACTTGTGCAGCAATTTTTCCTTTACCCATTTCAAGGTCAGTTCTAACAACAATAACCTGTTTGATATCTCCCATACTATTATCAAAAACAGGCATAATGAAAAACTTTTGAATTAAAGTGTTGTACTTTACGAGCTTATTTATTTTAGCGATCTAGATCAAATTTAATGAAAACCAAAGATTAGTCAGAAAATATTGCCATCATCATGCCGGAATTTTGAACTTTATTAGACAAAATTAGTTTTTACAATTTTCACATATAGCTTCAGAAGTATCTTCATCCAATTGCAAGGAAACTCCTGAAGAATAGTATTTAGAACATAAACCCTTCATGAATTAGATTTAGAAATATCAGATTTGCCATGCAGGTAAAAAGTTTACTCGATCAATGTAAATGATTTTTCAGTTTTGAAATTATTTGCGTTTTTCGAGATAAAAAATATGTTCAAGGAATTCTTTGAAGTAATCTGGGAATTGATCTCAGGAAATTGATTCCATTTTTCTCAATTTTTTTAATAAAAATTATGTTAGTAACAAATACAAAAATTAATTTCAGATGAACAAAATTCTCAAAGGCCTGGAATTTTTTTAGTACACGAAAAATGTCACAAAATTTTTTCAAATGTGGGGGATAAAAAAACTATGAATGCAGTTAGAATCTAATCACAACATGAATAACGGATAGACAAACAGTTCATTCATAGTTAGTATTGATACCAAGGATTGTTATTTTGAAATAACTTTCAAGTTACGGCATGCTCGATAGAATAATTGTCCATAACTTTCGTTAAGTGTGATTCAAAAAAAAGAAAAAAAGGATAGTGTGAACTAGTTTTTCTAACTTACGTTGACAGTTGTACTAACTGGTGGTGATAATGCCGTAGGATTATCAACAGACTCCCAGACGAATGCAGTAGCAGTGTATGTTCCTGCTTCAGTTGGAATCCATGATAAAGCTGGGCTGAATGATTGACCGCTAGATAGTGAACCTGTAATCCATGCTAGTGAGACGGTAACACCGTTTGCATCCTGAATCTGTACCAAGTATGCAAATGATTGCTCTCTATCCTGACCATTTGCTAAGTCAGCGCTGATTTGTACCTGTTGGTCAACGGAAACAGAATCTAAGCTGTTACCGAATGCGTCAACGGCTCTCAAGTTAGCAGCTGGTGCTCTCTCGAGAGGTGGTACTACAGTGCCAATTAGTGAAGTGGCAGTAATATCAAGTTCATCTGCAGTTGTGTATGGATCAGGTAGTGTATTGTCCTCATATTCTGCAGTGACTGTGTCACCTTCTGAAACTCTGAGTCTGTGACCAGATGACTCATTATGAACTGTGAAGAACACAGTTCCCTCAAAGATTCCGGTTGCCTCATTAGTCTCAGTTAAAGTTAGGTCAATACCTCCGGCATCGGAGTCAGACCACACGTCAACATTAAAGTTGTCGACTGCTTCTGGATCTAAGTTCATGTCTGGATCAATTACTCTTACAACACCTGTTCCGCTAGCTGGGTAGCTTGCCTCAAGCCATTGGACTTCACCGATGTTCCATCTGATAAGGGCAGAGCCTACAATTGTCTCATCTTCAGAGAATTCGAAGGAGATAGTAAGTCCGTCATCATCGTCAGTGGCCAAGAGACCATCTGTTGGACCAGTACCAGAAGTGGTACCTTTTGCATCGCCAGTAGTTCCATCACCATCAGCATCATGGGAAGTAAATCCTGTGAGGATTACTTCACCAGTAAAGATGCCGGTGTCAGTACCAGTCTCGACGAGTTTATAGTTGTCAAGATCAAATCCTCTGGTAGAGACCTTAATTGGATCTCTGTCAGATTCGCCGATTTCATCAACTAGGAAACTGTCAAAGTTGTGATCTGGTGCGACGATAGTAATGTATACTTTGTCAGTCCAAGTGTATACTTTTTGGTCAAGTTCTACAGTTGCTCCGAAGTTTGAAGTGTAGATTGTCAAGTTGACATCTTCATCTTCATCTCCTACATAATCAGATCCGGATGGACCCCAGTCAGTGTACTCTAGGATGATTTCCTCACCTCTTTCTAATCTGTCACCATCAAGTTCTTCAGGAATTTCGATGACAATCTGGAAGATACCAGTAGAGTCACCTGTTTCTCTAAAGTCAGTTGGTTCTGGGTCAAATGCAGCTGCTGCGCCGGTTACACCTTTGTTACCCATGGTAGTGGTGGCGGCATCAGAGTCCCATTCGATCAAGTCCAAGTCATAGGTCTCAGCACTGTCATTGTCCAGATCAAAGTCTGGCTCAATGAGTGTTAAGATCATGTCTGAACCGATAATGTATACGGATTTGTCAGATTGTAATACACCGTTTCTTAGGTCAAATGTTGCAGAATCAGTAACAGTATTTGCATCGCCGGATGCGTCAGCTGGATCAGTGTATTCTACTTGGAGAATATCTCCTTGTAAGATACAGTATTCTTGGCCAGATGGTGCACCGTCATCAAATCTGTTGGTATCAGCCTTACCAGTAGTACCGTCGGTAGCAGTATAGATGGTGTCATGACTGTTACATTTTGCTGATGCTGGACCGTCAGTGAATTTAATGTCTAGCTCTAACTCGAAAACACCAGCATCTGGTGCGATTTCAACCATTTCACCGAAACTTCTGATGTTTGAGATGGTTCCATTGTTACCACCAACATCAATCTTTCCGGTTCTTTCAGAAGCGCCTGCATAGCCGAGAACTACACTATCAGAACCTCTGATAACAGAGATTTTGAGTGCATCATCTTGGTCCATGGTATCTTCACCAGATGGGTTTTCGTCAAAGTCTGGATCGTTAATTCTGACGTGGATAGTTAGATCACCATTTGCCAATTCTTCAGTGGAATCAATAGTACTAGTGACTCCTGTTGCGTGAATTGGGAATACTGATCTTCCATTTGGAGATGCGTTTGCTGCTGCATTAGATTCTCCTACCGTACCAAATGGTACTGGATAGACAGTTCTGTCAAGACTAACTGAACCAGTGTGTGCTCTGATACCTGCGGAATCACTAACCTGAATGATTTCACCAGATGCATCTCTGAAGTCAACATAGTTAACTTCGATATCAAGACCGGTTATGGTTTCAGGAGTAGCATTGTCAGATCTACACCAATCAACTGGGATTTGGAAATCACCAACAAAGACACCACTTGCTTTACCTGTTTCAACTAGAGTGAATCCAGTTGCACCAAGACCAGTATCACTACTTGCTTGGTTGTCATCACAGGTACCTTGGGCAGTCTTCCATACTACATCATTAAAGCTAACATCTAGTAATCTACCGAGTTCACCAAAGCTGAGATCCTGTGTAGTTGCTGAACCAACAACATCAAAGGTATCTGCTCCAGTATCAGAGACAACAGTAAAGATGTCAATAAGATCAGAGTCTACGTTAAGATCCAAGTCTTCTACAGTTATTACTACAGTGTCAGCAATCTTGTAAGAATCAGCATCTAGAGATACAACACCAGAGTGGCTTGGAGCATCTTCTTGGTCAGATACAGGAGTTGTTACACCATCTGCACCCAAGTCATTATAGTTGACTCTTGGTGCATCCTCGTCAGTAAGATCCTCAATTACGATGAATGTTGGATCATCTGCGATTGGTGTGATACCAGCGAAGGTACCAGCATCCTGTATGTTAATTTGGTTAACCATGACATACTCAAGTGAACCTTCAAAGATACTTGTGTTGTCACCTGTCTCTTCAGCTTCAATTCTGATTATTTGGTTTGCAAATCTTTCACCAGATTGTGCACCATCATCAGTGAAACCAAATGAGAAGAAGTCCATGACGATTACTTCTTTGGCGGCGATGTCATCGACACCTGTGAAGTACATTGCAAGTCCGACGTTTACGTTATCATCATCATTAGTTGATCCGTAAATAGCATCAGATACTGCATTGGTCAAATCAATGTAATCCTGTGACTCAGTTGAGTTGCTGACTAACAATATTGCATTGTTTTTGTCAATATTTCTTGTATCGTTGTTAACCCATGGGAGAATATTTCCTGTGGTGTTAAGCAATGCGATACTTACTGTATCTGCCCCTAATGATTTCACATCATAGTTAAAGAAGTTAAAACCAATAGTGGTGTTATCTTCATCAACTAGAGTTTCTTTTAGGGTTTTCATAGTTGCACTTCCTAAATCAATGATTGCAAAGTCAACATCAAAGTTTGCTGAACTGTTGGCAGTCTGTGCAGAGATTAATCTCTTACTGAATGTATCAACAGATTCAGTTGAAGTGATGTTGGTTGCACCGGTGAATGCAGTTACGTTGATGTTGAGTGTAAAGTTACCTACTTGACCTGCTGCAGTGTTGTTTATTGCACCTGTATCAAAGATACTATCATCACCGTTTGTACCATTGGTAAAGATCAAGCTAGGAGTTCCACCCTCATCAATAGTGAATGGATCACCAGTAGCGAGTGCTGGAATCAGGGTTACGTCTGGGTTGTTTAGGTCTAAGTCTTCATCTACTCTGCTGTTTTTGTTTTGATCAGCATCAACAATGACTACTGGAATCTCTTCACCAGAGGTCCATTCATCATCAACTGGCTGGATATCAATACTAGCAAAGGAGAATCCTACAAGGATAGTTTGAGGTGTTTCATTGTAATCGAGTGATGCAGAGGTTCCCCTCTTTGCATTATCTGTAATCTTTAGTACTGATGTATCAGATTCATCATAAGTACCAAAGACACCACTGTTTGGACCTTGTTCGGTGATGGTTACTGGGATGGAACCTACACCTAACTCACCTGTCTCTGCGGAAATACCAAATGCAGATGCATTGTTGGTGTTGGCAGTTGAGTTAAGTTGGGTAAGGATTGAATCGCCGTTATCCTGAATTGTCACAACTGGTGTGCCAGAGCTTTGTGCATCGACATCTAATTTCAATACACAATTGTCCTCACACATCAAGTTTGGTAATGTTGTTCTCAGGGTTAATGCGCTTCCACCTGAAGCACCGTTTTCATCGAACACTTGGTAAAATGTATCAACATTGAAGGATGATGTTGTATTCTTCGTGTTGGTAGCAAATGTCCAAGAGTCTTCATCAGTTGGATCAATGTTTAACCATAAGTCAGTAATTGTTGCGTGAACTTGTGATACTCTTGGGTATACAGCTCTATCCAAACTTAATTCGGCAAATTGATCAACAGTGTCAAAAGTAAGTGTTGTTGATTGAACACCACCACCTTTGTTGTACTGTACGACAACGTTACCTGTTGGGTTTAATTCATAGAGCTGAATGAAAGGCCAGTTAGCACCATTGTTGGTACCGTTCTTTAGACCGATTTGGCCTGCACTGACACTACCAGATACTGCTACAGGATCTTTGGCTTCTCTTACAACATTGATGGTACCATTAGCAGTAGATGCATCAAGTGTATTTGCTGCACAAGTAGTAGTGATTGCACCACCACTGTTGCTACCGGTTTGTGTACCGTTACCAGTTGCTGTTGCATTTGCAACAGTAATTGGAACTGCGATACCATCTGTTTCAGTTGTTGAGAATCCCAAGAATGCTGTACCAGAGGATGCTGCACAGAATACACCAAAGTCCAATCCAGAACCTATTGTTGTAGCAGTAGAGTCTGCAATTTGGGCTTGGTCTCTGTCTGCAAAGTAACCATACCAGTTACCATCAACTGCTTGAACCATTCTCAGATTTTTGCCGTTGACAGTTACGTCTGGCTCACCTTTTGCCTCATCTGTATCATTGATGTCACTATCAATTACGACGACCTCAATTACTTGAGGTCCTGACATGTAGTTATCAAACTGTGAGTTTTCTGCGGAAACAAATAGGTTGGCGTTGGCGGCCATTGCTTCAGGCATTACACCTGGAATTGCAAAGGTCAGTCCACCGGCAACCATAATTGTCATTAATGTAAGACTAGTTATTTTACGTCCTATTTCGTTGTACATGTTATTGAACTAAACCAAGATGGTTGTTATTTTGCAATAACTTTCAAGTTGCGGCATGTCCGATAAATTGTGCGTAATTTTGTTTTAATGAACAAATTGTTCACATTGTTTATTAATGATTTTTACAATATCTTTGTTCAAGAAATTTATAAAAAATAGATTTTACAGGTTACTTCCATTTTTGGAATATTTCTTGTAACCATCAAGAAATCAAAACATCCAAATGATGCACTACATGAATTAAAAATTTCAGATACCGCAACCTAGATTTGTCCATTTGAAAGGACATTAAGCAACACAACTAGAGGATCAGTAATAGAACCCACACAGAAAATAAATTGGACAGTCAAAGATGAGAACAACATTGGCTGTAATTTTAGTTGTAGATGATAACACAGATTTGTTAGGACTGAACACATTCATGCTAAAAAACTTAGATTATGATGTGATTACAGCCACAAATGGCGAGGAGGCAGTTGCAGCATACAAGACAGCAAGACCTGACATTGTGATCATGGACATCAAGATGCCTAAAATGGATGGTTTTGACGCCTTTTTTAAAATCAAAAAAATGAATCAATCTGCAAAGATCATTCTAATTTCTGCATATGCCATTGATGAGAAAAAACTCCTCAATGCGCAAAGCATGGGTTTGCTTAATGTCATAAACAAACCATATGAGTTTGATGACATTGAAAAACTAATCAAAGAACATGTAGGAGACTAGGAAATCATTGATTTGATAAAATCAAATCTTTTTTAGTTTTCTTATGGTTGTAAATCTTGCCTTGTAGAATTTTTCAGCTTCGTCTACAAATCCAAAATACCAATCCTTTAGTTCCAAATCTCTCTCAAATATTTTCTTCCATTTTGCAGTGTTAACAGATGACATTTTTTTTGAACGCAGTTGAGATGGCAGTAAAAATGTAGTGTAATACCAGCAGGATATCTGATCTGCAAGATCACTTTCGCTTATAGTCTCAAAATCATCTTGATATTTTACGTTTAGATACGTAAGAATTTCATAAACGGGAAAATTAGAGGCTTTTGATATCTGTATGTTGTCAAGAAAAGTGCCACTTGCCAAAACCTTCAGTCTGTGTACATCGCTTCCCAGATGAGATTTAAGCGAATTCCACCTGCCAAACACAAATGGCAGAACTTTTGCATATTTTTGTGCCATTATGTCGATCTCTTTTTCCGTCATGTCCAACACATCCAAACAGTACAAGACGCCATGCAATGATAGTCGGTATAGGTTTGATGCACCCTTGGTATACCGTATTCCGTCGTTTACAACCAATCCAATATCTAGCAACCCTGGCGTCTTCTTTCCTCTATCTCTTCTACCTACAAGCATCCTTCTGTATTCCTTTTCCTTTACCCTTACCGCTTCTGTATCCTCAAATAGCTGTATTTTTGCCATGGACCATGTAGTTAGTGGATCATTTAAAGCAAGAATCTTTAACATTTTTTGTATGTTTTCTTGATGCTTTGAACTCTTTGATTTTTTATAGGACTTGCTTCCAAACATGCGCAGTGCCGTAGGTCTTGTGTAAAGCTTATACGAATAAAGATTTCCGTAAAAAGCAACGTTTTCAGAATTATTAGACATGCCGCACTATGGTAGGTTATCTCCTAATAAAAAACAAGCTAAGGGAAAACAAAAAAAGACAATGTTAGCCAAGTTATGAATATCTTGCATATGTAAACAGCAATATGTACAACCTAGTTTCTCTTGATAGAGAATTTTTTTATTTCTAACTCTTTATGTGTATAGCATACCGCATACACGTAAACAATTCTCTAATATTTTTTGCAATATGGCATGTCATGAAAAACACATCAAAAAAATTACAAAATACCAGTGATCGTATTTTACGCTTTTTTGTTATTACTTTTGCAATGTTAGCATGTAGCACACTTGTGGGTCTAAGCAGTGCATATGCAGCAGATGTGCAAGTAACTAAAATTCACCCAATGCCCGTAGAAGATGACAAAGTATCAGTTGCATTTACGTTGTGTTCGAATGATGAGTATTTGGAAATGCCAAGAATTACGGTTTCCTCTGATCTTCAGACAAAGATCCTCTCACTAAAGCACGATTTGAAACCCGGTACATGTATAGGCGGAACTACAATAGCTGAGACATATGACGTATCCACCATAAACACATCCATTGTACCGCAAACGGACAGTAATTTATACAAACAAGAAACAATCGTAGACCAAAAAATAGTCTCCCAAGGAATGTCCAATGACGGTTATTTGGTAGTCAAACTTATTTCTGAACAACCACGTGAGGGAATCTCAATGAAATTCAACCTGGAGTTCCAGGATGTTGCTGGAAACATTGTGGAAAAAATCAATTACGATATAACTGCATTGCAGGATAACCACGTAGTATTGAATCTTCAAAACATGCATTCATCATATGGTACGTCTATACTTACTACTGATGAATTGACTTCAGACTCCCCAGTAGAAGTCAACATTATGTTGCATGGAATCGGCGTACCGGGCCATGAAGATCAGTGGACAGGGCCAAAAGGAGAGATCATAATGTTTCATGTCGTACCCGAGTTCGGGGCAATCGTGATGTTGGTTCTCACAGTATCCGTATTGAGCATAATATTGATCTCATCAAAATTCAACACATTAAGGATATCGAACATTCAATCATGAATCAAAACACCCAGTTTGGTAATCTTCAGTCGTATCTACGTTATACGCAACCTACTGCAAAATACCTCTTTGGCAGCATGTCATTTAGAAAGAAAAAAAGTTCCAAGCACCAAGAAAATGTCCAAAAAATGTTAGAAGCGCTTGCACTAAATGGTGCATTGACCACTTGGGAGATTGCAAAGTTGTCTCATTCTGATATATCATCTATTAGAACCAAGGACAAAGAACTGCGCAGACTTGTTGTTGGGAGAAGGGACAGAGGAAGGAAAACACTTGGCATAATTGATGTTGGACTGGTAATAGCTAATACTGAAAATTTGGAACTAGACACTTCTAAGAAATACAGGCTGTCATTGCATGGCATATTGTATTGCCTTGACGTGCTTGATTTTAGCAAAAAAGAAATTGATCAAATGGCCTCAAACTACTCGGACATACTTCCGATGATTTTTGGAAAATGGGATTATCTTAAGTCAATTATTGGCGATGATGTTTATCGCATCAGATTATTGACAGGGGGTCTGTTTTTGGATACCGTCCACATTACAAAAATCTCTCAAACTCCTATTTTTGAAATAATAACATACCTTAATGTGAAATATCAGGACTATTACGAAAGTATTGATGAAAATGATTTGGCAGACCAGATATCCTATTTGTTCTATGCTGCGCTTTTGGTTCCATTTACTGTAAATGAAAACGATGAAGAAAATAAGACTGAGAAATGGAAAAAACTTTTCGAAGAAGATGAAAATTTAAACATTTGGTTTTTTGATTTTATTAAAGAGACGTCCAAATTTTATTCAAACAGATTTGATTTTATCAAATCAATGATTCCCTAGTCTCCTACATGTTCTTTGATTAGTTTTTCAATGTCATCAAACTCATATGGTTTGTTTATGACATTAAGCAAACCCATGCTTTGCGCATTGAGGAGTTTTTTCTCATCAATGGCATATGCAGTTATTAGGGTCACTTTACAATCAGAATCAAATTTTTTCATACGGGCAAAGGCGTCAAAACCATCCATTTTAGGCATCTTGATGTCCATGATCACAATGTCAGGTCTTGCTGTCTTGTATGCTGCAACTGCCTCCTCGCCATTTGTGGCTGTAATCACATTATATCCCATATTGCTGATCGAAAACTTGTTCAACTCCAACAAATCAATGTCATCATCTACCAAAAGAACTGTTTTATCTTCGCCTTCCAAGACAAGTAAGTTATGACAGGGGCAAATATAACCACTATGAATTTTGAATGTGTTTTGGGACAATGATAGAGAAGGTGACAGGGTTGTTTTTCACAGTTATCTGCCAGCCATGTTGTTCTATCACATTTTTGCTAATTGCCAAGCCCAAGCCAGTGCCTTTTTGCTTGGTTGTAAAGAGAGGCTTGAATATGTCTTGCAAAATATCACCAGGTATGGCAGGCCCATCATTTTCAAATTCGATGGTTTTCTGTTTTTTATCATCAATCAGATTGATTTTGATGCGACCTTGTTTTTCTTCAAATGCCTGAATTGCGTTTAGTATCAAGTTGATAAAGACGATCTCAAGTTTTTCAACATCACATTTCACGGTAAAATCGATGTCAGGTTTCACTATCTCGACATTGTTTGGTATGCTTAATGATTCAAAAGAAGAGGTTATTATTTTTTGAATTGAAACTTCGATTAAATTGATTGGTGTGATCCTCACATAGTTTAGAACCTCGTCTATCTGATGAGTTATTCTAGATATTGCTCGGTCCATCTTTGGAAAAACAAGTTCTTTTAATTTTGGATCCATGTTGTTTGAGTTTTGTTTGATTATGTTTGTAGCAGACTTTATGGATGCAAGTGGGTTTTTAAGATCATGTGCCACGTTTGCAGACAACTCTCCCATTGCAGCAAATCTTTCATTTTTTACTTTGGCTCTTGTTTCTGCAAGCTCTTTTTCTGTCTCTACTAGATTTTTCAAGTCAACGGACATTTTTTCAAAGGATTTTTCTATGGTTTTGATCTCGCTTATCTGATGTTTTTGCAGCTTGACATCAAAATTTCCTTGCGCAATGTTTCTGGCAACATCTACAAGATAACTTAAAGGATTTGTTATTGATCTAGATATCAAAATTGAAATGATCAACGCAGAAATCAGACCGATTACAGAAGCAATAATGACTGTCTCTCTGATTTCAGAAAAATCATCTAGCAACTGATGTTCTGCTTGCTCTATTATGATAGTCCATCCAAACCCTCTGAAATCTTCGAACCCTATTGATGTGGAATAGCTTACCAGGATAGGCTCTCCCAGATTATTTTTTATTTCAAATGTATCACGGTTTTTTGATATTTGTGGGAAATACTCTATTGTTTTTTGGATGCTGGAATCTTGTTCGGTTCCAGGATACAATATTTTGCCTGACTCGTCAACTAGGAACACACTACGAGTGCCTGTCTGCTGTAAAATCTCATGGTCGTCTACTAGATCAGACAAGATGTCATCAAGACTCAAAGCAACCCTCATCACCCCTACAAAATTTCCCTCATCATCCACTATGCGCATTCCAAAGGGAATGGAAAACTCTTCATAATTGTCATTATATTCCAATTTGCCAATGTACATCCCGTCTCTCTTGGTCAATTGCCACCATTCTTCATCGTCTTGCCTATAGTCTGACGTACCGGTACCCAGTGCTATGCTTGCTCCATATTCGTTTGTTATGAATAATTCATCTATTATGTTATGGCCAAAAGATTCTTCATAAAAAATAATCAGCTCTGCTAGCTCCTCTGATGCATCCTCCAGGTTCACCTCAGTTAAGAATCGAAATTCAGAGTCTGTTGTCTGTTCTTTACTATCCAAAAACTCTTCAATATCAGATATGTTTCTAAACATGTCATTTGATTTCACGATTGAAGAGCGTACTTCCTCCACCGTAGTTATTGTTTTAAAATCATCAATTCTGTTTTTGATGTATTGATCTATGTCCAAAATCATAGAGTCGGCCAAAGATGTATTGCGCAGTTCTACGGATTTACGCAACTCTTGAGAATTTATATCAATTATGACAAATGAAGTGACTGCAAATATTAGAAACAACGCAACAACGTTTATTGTTAAAAGGATAGATATCTTCAACTGAGTTCTTGTATTGTTTTAACACATAAAGATTGTTATGTTGCATTATGGTTTTTTACAAACAGAGGCATACCGCATTAATTCAAGATAAGGACTAATATTATTTCAGACATTCAGAACTATATGCAAGGAAAATTCTGGTTAGATGAACTTTGCAAGATAATTCAGAAAGTCGAAGTTGTTTGACAGCCCAAGGCACTACCTTCAAAAAAACAATTCTTGCTACCAAAGACATTTTTTATGAAGATGTGCAGTAGTGTCTTGGTCCCCCATCAAATTGTACAACATGTAAAAAACTAATTTTAGAATATGTGTTCCATGCAATACAAAGAAAGATTTTGACACCCATTATCCCATGCGATGATAGATTTTTAAAAATGCGTTTCAAAGGCATGCCGTACTACGGAAGACTATCAACTAATAATAATTATGACTATGTAAACCATGAAACAAAAAATACTTTTGTTAGCTGCATTGTTTGCTCCTTTGCTGTTGGTATTTTCAAATATACCTGCAGCTGAAGCGCAACAAAGCACTAACTATGAGCACGATCCAAACATAGAAAAAGTCATTGTTGAAAAACGAGAAGGAACCGCAGGTTATGCAAATTATCTTGTAAAAATTTGTGCGGATGACAGTTCCATGAAACTCGGAAAGATGATGCTTCATTCAGATTTGGATCAAATACTTTTGGAGTTCAACAAAAGTCTTGCAAAAGGAGATTGTACCTTTGCAGGAGCAGTGCTCAAAAACAGCAATCTTGACAGTCTTGGTGCTACATTTCTTAATTAGCTCCCAAGACTTGATTATTTTTTATCAATCAATGATTCATACTTCAAAGATCGATCATGTATATTGGTAGAATCTGTCAACATATTTTCCATTTTAAACATTGCAGAAATTAGTTATGAAATTTGGAAAAAAGTTTCCATACGTTATTCAATGGGATTTCATCACAATACTTGAAGCAGTTTTGTTAAACAAAGCAATGAAAGGATATATTTTTTGGTTAAGGGATATAAAAAGACATACCGCATTATGGTAGACTATCAACTAATAACATCATCAGCAAATCCATACAATGACGAAAAAACAAACAGTCATCATGACAATGCTTCCAGCACTAGCAATGATGCTACTAATTACTCCAACAGTAGAACAATCATATGCCCAGGTGCAAAAATCCACTCATCCTGATGTACAAAGACTATCACCCAGTTCATTCGGCATAAAGACTGCGGACAGGGTATGCGGAGACAAGCTGTGTTCTGAAATAAGAGAACCTGTAATCAACATAGAAGAAGAAGATACCATTCAAGAAGTCACGGAGGAGTTGGATCATATGCCTGATCTTGACTTGCTTAACATAATCAAATACAGGAAAAATTCTGTTGATCCAGTTTCTCATGTCTTAATTTACAAGATTACTGGCGGCACATTAAACCTAGCAGACATTGCCATAGAAGCATCATCAGACATTAATGAAGTCAAATACAACGTAACAGCACTGAGTGCAGAAAAGTCGACCACAAACGTTGTACGCATAATGGCTTTAGACCCAGATTCCATCAATGTACAAGTGGTAGGTTACACACTAAAACAATAGTCCCTGTAAACACCTATTTTTTCTTTTATTATTTTTACAGTGTTTGTTTAGTGAGAAACTAGATTGAATCCCATAATGTTGAGCCATTTGTTCATAAAGCATTTTCACAATTTCATTATTCTAGGGATTTTTTAGGAATTACCTTCCAATGACCAGGTCCAGCATCAATCACATGTTTCAATAGTTTCTCAAGTTCAGTATATTTTTTTCCACAAGAACAATAATTCAAGGATTACTTACTGAATTATGCAAAAAATATTAGTATTGTCTGATTGGATGCGGTATGCCCATACACATAAAGAATCAGAAGTAAAGATAGTTTCTAACAAGAAAACTAGGATTCAGACTCTAGTTATTCAAAAGGACTGGGGCTTTGGTTTGACTCTGAGTTCTGCAAATACTTAAGAAAATATTGTCACAAGTTAAGACTTAAAATCAATATTTTTTATAAAATATTTGCAAGGACATAATCAAATAAACTATCAGATATATCCATGTCAGTTATCCATACCAAATTTGTTTTTAACATAAGTTTCAATTGCATTCATATTATCTTTATTTGAATCACCAAAAACAAAAAATCGTTCAATAGCAGAATTTTTTACAGTAATGGGTGAGAAATCATCTAATTTTCGAGGTATATTTTTCCAAAGAACAAGTATTTCCCCATCATACAGACCAACAGGGATTTTTGAAAGATATGCTATTGTATCAGAATATTCTAGTCCCAAAGATTGAGACATTTCTGCAGCAAATTGTTTTAATTTGGAATAATCCATTTTCATTACTTGATCTCTGATTATTGCATTTTCAATTTCTTTATCAGGGAGAATTTCACAAGCACGTTTTAACAAATTTCGTTTTTGAATATTTTTTAAAATTCTTGCAGATTTGCTGTCAGGTTTAGTGTTAATAATTTCGTCATAAATAGTCTTATCATTTAATTTCAAGTAGTATTCTAAAAATTCATCATTACCATTTAATGTAGAATTATCAGCTTTTAGTTTGTCTATTGGGATGATTTCTTCTTCATTTGTAGCTAAATCTAATGCTCGCAGAAACATTTGATCCGCAGTTAATCTTGCATGGTGTTGATATACTTGAGCATGCATTAGATAGCGTCCCAATCGATAGTTTTCAATTGAGTCTTTTCCTTTATCCTGAATGCAAATTCTTTGTTCGTCTGTTTCAGTACTAGTTATAGTGTGGATTATTCTTGCTAAATCAAATTGTCCGTAAGCAACACCAATATGATATGAATCTCTTCGTAGATAATCCATCTTATCTACATCTAATGCACTTGAAATAACATCACTTGCCAGAGTACTCAATCCTGAATCCCAATCAGAAACAGGTTTGTGGTCTAACAGTTGGATTATTTTTTGAGATTTATCACCTAAAATACTTTGAAGTTCAGGGTTTTTTGAAATGATCAACATAGAAATCCATTCATGATCAATTTTGTTTTCATTAACATTTGAGATTACGGATTCAAATAGATGAGAATAGGGTCCATGTCCAACATCATGAAGTAATGCAGCCAGTCTTACAATTTCTTTAGTAGTATCATCAAAATTCAATTGATCACATACTTTACCTGCAAGATGCGTAGCCCCAAGAGAGTGTTCAAATCTAGTATGAATTGCAGTTGGATAAACAACAAATGCATGAGATAGTTGTTTTATGTTCAACAATCGACGGAAGGGTGAAGAGTCAATCACCTGTTGTTCAGTTTTTGAAATATCTATAAAGCCATACAGAGGATCTCTAATGGATTTATACTTAAAATCAATTTTTGACAATATTCACTAATTTTAATTCTTTAAGAAGTCCTACACCTTGAGATACATCATCAGGAGTAAGCTCCCAACCAAGTTTTTCTGCAGTTTTTATTGCATCATCATAATCCATTACTTTTTCTTTATCAGGATTGTTTTCCAACATAAAATACATTTTTGCAGCATATGAAAGAGGTGCAGTTTTTAATTTACAAAATTTATCACATGTAGATACCAAATATTTAATTTTTTGATATTCTGTAGGAAATGTAGATTTTACATGATTTGCCATATCTTGCCCATCAGGGGTTAAACGATACTTATAGCCCTCATGCATTTTTCCAGGAATTTTAATTTCATCAATAAAAGAATAGGTAACCATTTTTTCTAAAGCTAAACTAAGTTCTGGACTGTAAGGACCATAATAGTGAGGTTTGTAAACAGGGAGTGTAAGTCCTTCAATAGTTTTGTTTGAAAGGTATACTAGTTTATGGATCGCTGTTCGTCCAACAATTTCACCATTGTTTGAATCAAGTATTGATTCAACAGTTTCATAAACATCCACAATACAACACCAACAAATTAATCAAATGTTCCACGTATATGACATTTTTAAAAATATCTCAGATCTAAGTTGATTTGTTAATGATTTTAACTTGACACTTTCCAAAAACAAATTATTCAAGAGATAAAATTATCTGGAAATAAATAAAACATGAGGTTATTATGGTATTACCTTTTAAGAATCAACTTTTTAGGAAGAAGTCTCCAACAGATAGGGATCTAAAAATTGTATAAATTTGCACATGTTTCAGATATTCACCTAGGATTTCAAGACAAAAAAGAACTTCAAAAAATAGAACAAGAGGTATTTGAAGAAGTGGTTTGCACATGCATAAAACAAAAAGTAGATTTTGTGTTGATTACAGGTGATTTATTTCATAGAAACCTTCCAGAAATGAGAGTTCAAAGATTTGCATTTAAAAATTTCAAAAAACTTTATGATGCAAAAATTCCAATTTATGTAGTATATGGCAGCCATGATTTTAGCCCTATAGAATACTCAGTGATAGATCTACTAACAGATGTGGGATACTTAACCAAAGTTTCAAAGGAACACACAAACAATGAAAAAACAGAATTAGATTTTACTGAAGACCCAAAAACAAAAGTGAAATTAGTAGGAATTTCAGGCAGAACAGCAGGAATAGATAAAGAAAATTATGAAAATTTGGAACTACCAGTACTAGATAATAGCTTTAAGATATTTTTGTTTCATATTGGTATTGATGAACTAAACTCTAGTTCAGAAATCGATACTAATTCAATACCCATAGAATCATTGCCAAAAGGATTCGACTATTATGCAGGAGGACATGTACATGTTTTCTCACACAAACAGGTTAAGAATTTAGGAGAAATATGTTATCCAGGAACCCCATTTGCAGGATATCATAGTGATTTAGAAGAAAACGCCAAGCAAGTTAAAAGAGGATTTGTAATAGTTGAGTTTGACAATAAAATTAAAAATGTAAAATTTTGTGAAATAAAAAAAACAGATTATGAGTTATTAGAATTTAATGCAAATGGAAAAACCGCAAATGCATTAAACATAGAGATTTTAAAAAAAATATCACAAATCATACCCGAAAATAAAATAATATTATTAAAAGTACAAGGAGAATTGAAATCTGGAAAAACAACCGAAGTGAATTTTATAGAATTTAAAGAAAAATTATTACAGTCAGGAGCAAGAGAAGTTAATGTAAATAGAATTAATTTATTCTCAAAAAAATACCATATTGAAAAAATTGAAGCAGGGAAAAAAGAAGAGTTAGAAAATAAAATTTTTGAGGAAAATATTAAAAAAATCAAAACTGAGCAACCAGAACTAAGTGGCGAAAAAGGAATTCTTTTTGCAAAAGAATTACTCCAATTTTTAAAAGAACCAATAAACACAAATGAAAAGAAAATAGATTATCAAAAAAGAATTAGTGCAGCAGTTTTAGCAATGATGGGAATTGAAATGGAAAAATGATTCTAAAGTCTATTCAATTAAACAATATCAGAAGTTACACTAATGAAATTATAGAATTTCCTCTTGGAATTACACTATTTGAAGGGGATATTGGTTCAGGAAAATCCACAATTTTAATGGCAATCGAATTTAGTCTCTTTGGAATAGGCAACAACAAAGGAAACTCGTTATTAAAGACTAATGAAGATGAAGGATTTACTAAATTAGAATTTAGTGTAGAGGGTAAAAAATATGAAATATGTAGAAAATTAAAAAGAAAAAACAAATCAATAAGTCAGAATAGTGGATACATAATTGAAAATGAAAAAAAGACAACACTCTCAGCAACAGAATTAAAAAAACGCATTATTCAAATTTTAAAATTCAATGAATCAAGTGAAAGTAGAGCACATAGCAGAATATTTCGATATGCAGTATATACACCACAAGAAGAAATGAAAATGATACTATCAGATTCAGAAAAACGTTTGGAAACAATTCGAAAGGCATTTGAAATGGATGCATACAAAAATGCAATTTTAAATTCAGATTTAATCGCCAATATTTTAGATAAAATTTCTGTAAGCCTAGAAACCACAGTACAAAACCTACAGAAAAAAGAAAAAGAATATTTTGAAACTCAAAAAGCTATTGCAAACGCACATAGGGATCAAAATGAATTATCAATGGAAATAAAAAATTTAGAAAAGAGGAAAGAATTCGTTGAAGAGAATTTAAATCAGTTAAAAAATAAAGAGAAAGATCTCATAAAATTTTATGAAGAGCAAAAACACATTATAGAAAAAATTAAAAAAACAGAAAAAGAAATCAAAGAAAAAAATGATGAAATTATAAAATATGAGAAAAAAATTGCATTGAATAAAAACAATATTTCTAAATTAAAATCAATAAAAAAACCCACAACCATGTCAATAAAACAAATCGATACGAAAATAGAAAAATATCGAAGAGATGAAGATTTGTTAACAAATATAAAAATCAAAATAGAAAAAATGAATTCCAGATTAGATACGTTGTCAAAAATTCTTGGAAAAAATGAGAAAAATACGCCTAAAAAATTAGAACAGAGTATAAAAAATTTAGAAGAAAGTATAGAGATTGAAAAAAATCAATTAAAAAATATGGAAAAAAATAAGAATGAATTACTAAAAATTGAAACTCAATTAGAAGTACAAACAGAAGAAATTGAAAAAAGACTGAAAAAAATTTCAAAATTAGATTTTAAATGTCCCACTTGTGAGCAAATAATTGAAGAAAAATATGTTAAAAAAATTCAAAATGAAAATAAAAACCAATTATTAAAAAATAAAAAAATGATAGAAGAAATCATTAGTAAAAATAAATTTAATGAAGATTCGATTCTTGAATTACAATCAAAAATTAGCAAAATTGAAGAATTATTAAAAAAATCAGTTTCACAAAGACCATACTTAGTAGAATATTTACAAATAAAAGAAAATCACAATGAAGAAATAATTCTAAAAAAGAAGTTAGAGAGAAAAATACAGCAAGAAAATAAATCTGAATTTAATGATCCTATAAAATATTATTTAGAACTTAATAATAAATTACAAAATTATGAAAAAGCCAAAGAAGATATAAAAAAAATTACAGAGGAAAGTAGAGAATTTAGAATTAAAATTCTTACTTTAGAAAAAAATTTACGTAATTCCAATAAAAAATTAGAAATTGATACAAGACGTCAAGATGAACTAAATAAGGAAATTTTATCTTTCAAAAATATTCAAAACGATATAAAAAAATATTCAAAATATGTAACTGAAGTTAATGACAAATATCTTCTAATAAATAAAAAAAGTGCGTCAATTGAAACTAGAAAAAAATTTCTTGACGATGAACTTCAAAAGATAAAGATTGAAATAGAAAATTCAGAAATCGCGAAGAAAAAATACGACCGATGTAATAATTTTCATGAGTGGTTAAAAGGATTTTTCGTTCCAATTGTAGATATAATGGAAGCAAAAATAATGCAATATCTTCAATATGATTTTAACAACATATATCAAAACTGGTATTCTATTTTGGTAGAAGATCCATCTAAAGAATCTAGAATAGATGATGATTTTACACCAATTGTAGAGCAAGAAGGGTATGAAATGGAAATACACCATTTAAGCGGAGGAGAAAAAACAAGTATTGCATTAGCATATAGATTAACTTTAAACAGTATGTTAAGAAGAGAAACTGAAAGTTTAAAATCCAATTTATTGATTTTGGATGAACCAACATACGGGTTTAGCAAATCTCAGCTTTCAAAAGTCAAATCCATTCTAACAGAATTAAAATCAGAACAAATAATCCTAGTATCTCATGAAAAAGAATTAGAAGGATACGCACAAAATATTTTTCAAGTTACAAAAGAAAACGGAATATCTAAGATTTCTAGACTAAGTTAACAAAAGTGGAAAAAAAATTTAGAAAATAAATATCAATAAATGTTACAATGGAGATTTTTCACATATTTTTCTAGATGTTAGCGATGATTTTTTTTGCCAATTTTTCAAAATCAGCTTTACATTTAAGAGAATTCTCTTTATGAATTCCTACGATTCCAGGTCCACTTAATTCAAAAATAGGTTTTTTCATTTGTTGAGATTTAGGAGCTAAACTGTGATAACTTTTAAAATTCCCTAATTTGTACGATCCATTATTCAAATCAAGGACCATATTTTCATCAATTTCTCTTAATTTAGAAATGAGTTTTTCTTCTATAATTTGAGGTACTTGAGCAGACCAATGTTTCCATGCTTTGGTTTCAACGCCACGATAAATATTGAATTGTTGGTTGATGTAACCTGCAAAAACAGGTTTACCATCTTGAAGATCAATTGTCAATGATTCATTATTTTGAATAAATCGATTTTTTGCATTTGTCCAATCATCAATCCATTTTTTAAAAGTTATACCAATATTTTCTAATCCTCGAAGAGAAAATAAATCAGGTACAAGAGGTACAAAGAAATAATCACAAGATAACAACACAGAACGATTCAAACTTCCTAAGTTAGGTCCAACATCAACTAAAACATAGTCTATATCATTTGCATTAGCAATTTTTTTGATCAACCTATAAATTGAAGACGTTCGTCTAAAACCAATTTCGTTACCTGCAAGAGTGTCAGTCCAAGCAGAAGAAAGTAATTCTTCAAAACCACTAAGAAGTAGATCACCTGCAATTAGACGTATTTCTCTATCTTTAACTTTGTATGGTTTAATATCAGCAATATCACCAGTACCTTTGATTAAAGGTTCAACTGCATAAAATACACTGTTTTGTGTTTTCCACAATGTATCAAGTTCATCATCAGTACAAATACACGACGTTAGATTACACTGTGGATCTAAATCCACAAATAAAATTTTCTTCCCCATTTTCTCTAAGGCATAACCTAAATGAAACAAAAAAGTAGTTTTTCCAACACCGCCTTTATTATTGAATAAGACGATATTTTGAGCCATAAGACAGGTATTGTTATGAAACTAAAAGTTAAATCTGTTTGCCATAATACTATAAGAAAAACTATAGAATTCATACACATTAAAAATTAGATAGTGGGTTTGATTTTCTATATAAACAAAATTGATATAAATTGAGAAAACAAACAAAAATTAGAAAATAGACTATGTATTGACTGGAGTTCTACATAAAATACACACAAAGCATCTAATACAAATTTTGCACAAAATTCCATATGAGAGTTGATTCGTGCCGTAATTGTGGATATGTGTTAAATGTTCTAAAATACTGCAATGTATGTGCACAGCCTCTCCAGCTAAAGTGTTCACACTGCCTGAAATATGCCGATGATCCAATTCACTCTGTATGTGCTTCCAAGATTGCATTGTGCTAATTTTGCATCATTTCAGCATATTCAGGCACGACTTGAAACCAGATTTACGGTTACGTCGTAGCAATTTCAGGACAGTATCAAATTTGGCAGAATCAAGGAATTTTTGAATTATACGAAGATCAGCAAAAGTGGTACGACCAGCATGAGAATTTATCTCATTAAACGACTTTGCAAACGAACCTGATTTGTAACGCCCTCTAGATTTTTTAAAAGCTGAAACTATTGCAACGCCAGCCAAACTACCACAAATAGATACAGTGTCATGAGATTCGATTTTAGAAAAGGATTCAGAAATTACTTCTTTAGAGATTCTGTGAAATGCGTCACCATTGTTTTTTCTAGCAGAAATAATTTCAGAATAAATCACATCCACATATTCCAGTGAGCTATAAAACAATCTGTCATTCATGGCTGATTACTTTCAACAGGTTTTCTCGCAGTCGTTTTATGTCATAGGATATGGAATGTTTGTCAAATTCAGTTCCCTTTATTCCAACATATATCTTGTCAAGGAGGGTTATGATTTGACCAATACTGGCAATGGGATCAAACTTTCCGTTGACAAGATCAAAGAGAGGTTTGAGAGATTCTAACTTTCCCAAAGTATGCTCTATTTTGTGTGAATGTTTCAGATGAGTTTCAAATGTATGAATTAATTCTTGCAGATATTCTTCATGTTGTTTTTGAATATGGTCAGCCTGAATCTTGTTTTGTTTTACAAGTTTGTTAATCTTATCTTCAGTATGAGATACGACAGAATTTAGTTCAGATTTTGCATGTTTTGAAATATCATTTAGATTGTTTTTTGCAAACTCTGTACCGTTTGAAATTTCTAATTTTATTTCATCATTGTGAGATTCAAGCCATAATTTTTTCTTCTCCAAAGACTCATTTTCTTTTTTGAGTTTAGAGTTAACAGAGTTGAGTTTCCTGAAGAGTTTTTTTGCATTTCCTGCCTTTTCCAGTTCTTCGAGAAATTCCTTAGGAGCCATCTCAAAACTATCAAAAATTTTCTGCCAAGAAATCAAGTCTTGTTCCAAAACGCCACTTTTCGTCAAATTTTCTACTGAGGAAATAGATTCAGCCATAGATTTGTGCCTAAGAAGTAGATTTTCGTGCTTAAGAGACAATTCCTTATACTTTTTTTCCAGATTTCCAGTCTTTTTCTCAACTTCATCTAGCTTTGACTGTTTCTCATTCAATCTCAAATCGACTGATTCATCCTTACTCAGATAAGAAATGATCTTGGCAATATCATACTCTTGAGATTTTACATTCTGCAACACATTACATACAGAATCTGCATCAGACAAATCAAATCCAGATTTTTCTAGAAATTCTAAGGTTTGTGTTATTTTTTCAACCTGCTGTTCAGTAAGTTTGTTTTTCTTTAGTAATGCAGACAGATTGTTTTGTGATTGTTTGTGTTGATCGGAGAGTTTGTCAATTGATAATTCCAATTCATTTTTGGTTTTTACTAGTTCTGTACAATGGTTTTCAATTTCATGTAACGGTACATCAGATTTTGATTGAATTTTAGAAATAGTATTGCATAATCCTACAAGATGTTCTGGAGAAAGTTCATTTTGTTTTGCCATAGACAACACAGATTCTACAAACGAATGGATTTGTTTTGGATCAAGGTTGTGTTTTAAAAGTATTGAAAATACGACATGCCCATAAAATGCATCCTTTGGTTGCATTCCATTTTTTCTAATAATTTTAAAAAAGTCATGTATTGCATCAATTGTTTTTCTTTCAATCTTTGATGTAAAATCATTGATGTATTCAGATATGGAACCAGTACTAACGCCAGTACTATCATGAATCTCTCGGACAGATTCACCCAAGAGGTATTTTTCAACTATATCATTACGGGTTTCATCAGAATATGGCTTTCTCATAGGACAAATCCCCCACGTTCATTATCCTGTTCATTTTGTATAGTATGTTCATTGAAATTTTCAGAAAAGCCAGATGATTCATCAGAAATTCCAGATTGTTCATTTTGAAAATTTTTTTTATTATTTTCTATAATCTGCCTTCTAATGATGTATTTTGAAAAGCATTCTTTTTTGATACATACTGAACATACATGATAGTCCTTTTCTGAACCAGATACGGAATAAGTGACAAGATAATCAGGTGTTTTTGAACAGCACTGAAGTTTTTGAACCATACATACCATAAGGAACAGAAGGTTTATAGACAAACTGTGAACTAAATATAGGTATGATTTCTACAGATAATTTAATTTCTGAACTAAATATAGTAAAAAGATCTTCTAGAAAAACCTTGCTTCCAAAAGAAGAGGACATAGTTGAAGAGGCAATACTAAACACATTATCCAGAGAAGGCACATTATCATTAACAAAACTAGTGAAAACCATAGAAAACTATGGAGACTGGGAGGCCAAACGAAATTCAATCAAAAGAAGAATTGACGGACAAGAAAAATATCTGAGCTTACTTGATTATGAATTCATAAAAGAGAGAAAACCTGAAAAAAGAAGACCAGGTAAATATGGCAAAGAGTATTGTCTAACAACAAAAGGATTTTTGGCATCACTTGCAACAAAACACATATCATTTGATAGAACATACCTGTTCAAAAAATACATTACATTTCTTGATAACTACTTGGATGATAAAATAAAAAATGTTGGAGAAGAAGCTGGTTTTGATTCTACATTAGATATTGAGACAAAAAACATGTTACTTGATGTTATTACTAATTACATAAAGAGTCAGATAACAGTTTTCTTGATTTGGCATGAGGCAAATGAAACATCAATTAGAATGAGAAAAAGTATGAAAGAGTATATTGAAGATTTCATCTTAACACATAGTGAATACATTCATCAAGAATTTCCGATGATGCTTGATAAAAAACGAGAAGAAGAATATCGTCAGGCATTAAGGAAATACTTTGAATATTCCAAAATACTACACTCGTTAATGGAATCACCAGTAGAAGACATACATTCAAAAAAAATCAACATTAAATTAAATATGATCAGTTCATTTGTATTCAAATGGCATTTGTATTTTGATGAATTACAAATGAAAAATCCTATTGGTAATGATTATGACATTTGGAATACACATGCAGGGGTTTTATCGCGTCCAGAATATGGAATTGACATAGAATACGAAGGAACATTTGGACATAAAAGAAAAATTCAGCCAGATCTTAAATCAGAAACAGAAAAGAAAATACAACAAATTCTAAAAAAGAAAATTCCAATTACGGATATTTGGAGAAAACGAATGAGGAGAGAAGAGATAGGTAATGACTGGCTTTATGCATGATTTAGTTGCACATGCTCCATTCTGAGCTTGTCCTGCCACAACTCGTCTACCTTGGTTCTATAGTGCTCAAGTTCTGACTTTTCTCGCTCTAGTTGCTTGATTTTGAGCCTCTGGCGCTCTGAATCATCAATCATCAGTTCCACTATTGCCTTGCGAAACTCTGCAAAGCACTGTTCGCGCGTTGGCTTTAGGTACACGCCATCAAGTCCGTTCTTGTGTCCAAGTAGTTTTTCTGCAACATTAGAGTTTACGCTGTTTTTGAGTTTGAGTATGGTATTGAATCGCTTTCTAAAGCCATGATCCATCTGAGTATCAAAGTGATGATTTACTTTGGTTCGCTCCAATCCTGCGTTGTTAATCACCCTATACATGACAGAAATCACTCCGCTTCTCTGCATCGGAAGTACTTTTTTTCCGCGAGAATAGTCTCGTCGGAATACTGGAGAATTATCAGTGAGTTCCTCACCCTTTTGTCTTCGTTCCTCATGGTATTCATCTAGTGCCTGTGTTGCCTCTGGAGTCAGAAACGCCCAGTATTCCTCGTTGTCATTAGGATACAACAGTACGGCCTTGCATCCTTCTGGCATGTCATGAATGTACTTTAGAGTAAAGTTGCCATCAATTACTCCGATTCTTGCACCAGTTGATGCCAAGAAATGAATTATTGCACGATTCCTCTTTGAAGTAGTTGCTGCAAGCATCTTTTGGATTTTCTCTGTAGTCCAAGGCTTGAATCCGGCAGACTTTATCTTTGGAGGATACATCTTGCGGATAATATCCCAGTAGAGTGGAATCCTGTTCATTACAAAAAAGTGCCTTACACCAAGAAATAGAATTGGAATGGAATTTGGATGTCTGTTCTCTTTAAGATGGATTAGATAGTCTTCAACTAGTGTCTGGATTTCCTCAACTGGCTTTGCAATCAATCCATCAAAGGAATCAAACTCTGCAAAGTTTCTAAAGTTTTTTAGGTGGTCGCGGTAATTGTTTAGCGTCTGACGAGATTTTATTCCCTGCTCAAATCGTAGAATTGACCTTTCTTTCATGATTAGTATAGGAATGAATCAACTATATCCCCTTCGTGCACTAAATAATTGAATTAAATAATTGACAAAGAAACAAAAACTGTGTACTACGATGTAGTTGTTGCAGGGGGTAGTGTTGCAGGATTACTTTGTGCAAGAGAGATTGCTGCAGATGGTTTTTCAGTATTAGTTATAGAAGAAGATTATGAAATAGGCACACCAGAACATTGCGGTGGTTTAGTTAGTATTTCAGGACTACAAGAGTTAGGAGTAATTCCATTTAGAAAGACATTTGATCATATGATAGAATCAGCTGAAATAACTGCTCCTAACGGAAAAAGTTTTTCGATAAACTCAAAAAATCAAAAGGTCATAGAAATTAGTAGAAGAGAACTGGACAAACAAATTGCTTTTCAAGCCCAAAAAAATGGAGCTACAATCAAAGTCAGAACTAGTTTTCAAGAGATGACCAATACGGGAGTTAGAACAAATGAAGAAAATATAGATTGTAAAATTTTTGTTGATGCAAGAGGAGTATCATCTTTAATTCATAAAGACAGAACAGGGATTTTATCATCTGCACAATACGAAATCTATGCAGACTGGATAAAAAAAGGAAAAGTAGAAGTGATCTTTGATCAAGACAAATATCCAGGTTTCTTTGCATGGATAATTCCATCAAATGAAGGGAAGGGAAAGATTGGTGTTGCAGGAAAAGGCATCAATGTTTCAGAAACAATGGACAAAATTCTTGCAGAGAAAGGCAAGCATTCTACAATAAGAAAGATTTTTGCGCCAATTTGGGTAAAAGGACCAATTGAAAAATTTGTAGAAGGAAATACCGTAATTGTAGGAGATGCTGCAGGACAAGCAAAACCAACTACTGCAGGAGGTATTTTTACTAGCGGTATGGGAGGAGTTTATGCAGGACAAGCAATATCAGAATTTCTAAAAACAGATGAAAAATCAAAACTAGAAGTATATCAAACTAGATGGACAGATAGATTTGGGAAAGAGTTTGAAAAACAAATTTTTGCAAGAAAAATTTTAGAAAGACTAGACAATAACACAATCAACAAATTATTTGAATCAATAACACCTGAAATCCTAAAAGATATTTCAGAAAAAGATGATTTTGATTTTCATACAGGTTCAATTGTAAAACTATTAGGATTAAAGGGATCAATCAAAACAGCTCAAACACTAATCGGTGGAGAATTCAAAAAACTACTTCGATAAAAACACGCCTAAATTTCAAGGAAGGTATAAATGATGTTTGCAGAAAATCGTGGTATGTCATCATCAACAATATCGCTACCAACATGTAGTTGTTGTCACAGACATATTATGCCTAATGATAAATGTGTAAAATTCAATTGCCCAGATTGTGGTGCAGATTTAATTTGGAGATGTCAAAGTTGCAGAGAGGCAGCAAGAAATTACACTTGTTCTTCATGTAACACACAGGGACCTTAAGAAAATGGCACAGTTACTATTTATCACAAAAATTCTTCCAGAAGGAACTGATGTCGATCTTGACAAACTTGCAGAGACACTCAAGAGTACACTTCCAGAAGGAATTCAGATGAAAAGACATGCAAAAGAACCATTAGCATTTGGATTAGAGTTTTTGAAAGCTGAATTTGTTTTAGAAGATAAAGAAGGTCAAAGTGATGCATTAGAAAATGCTGTTAAAAATACAGAGGGCGTTAGTGAATTTGAGGTCCTCAATATGAGCCGAATGTCAGTTGACATGAAATAGGTGATTTTTTGGTGCGCAAAGAAGAACCTTTGCAGATGCGAATTGGAGAAGCAAAACAACGAGACGTAGGTAAAAAACGAGCTCGAATTGGTCCTGAAGCAATGGACTTTCTAAAAGTGACTCCAGGAGACATAGTTGAAGTTATGGGCTCAAGAACTAGTTGTGCAGTAATTTGGCCAGTAGACGAAGACGAAAAGTTCCCAGACATCATAAGAGTTGACGGTCAAACAAGAAAAAACGTTGGTGCGTCACTAAATGACATTGTGAAGATTAGAAAAGTAACATCAAAGATTGCAAAATCTGTTTCTTTAACTCCAGTTAATGATTCAGTCACAGTTGATAAAGAATTCACAGATTTTGTAAAAAATAGACTAAAAGGATTGCCAATTACACATGGTGATGAAATTTCAGTAATGATTCTAGGAAATTCAATGGACTTTAAAATTACAAAGACAACACCAAAAGGAGTAGTAAAGATTGACCGTTCCACTACACTTAACATTTCAACTGAAACTGCAGTAGATAGAAAAGTCAGAGTGACATATGAAGAAGTTGGAGGTTTAGGAGAAAAAGTCAAAGCAATGAGAGAGATTGTAGAACTTCCACTAAGACATCCAGAGTTATTCTCCAGATTAGGAATTGAACCACATAGTGGAATTTTACTTTATGGACCACCAGGATGTGGAAAGACTTTGCTTGCAAAAGTTATGGCAAGTGAATCAGAAGCTAACATGTTCCCAATTAATGGTCCAGAAATAATGAACAAGTATTATGGTGAAACAGAAGCAAAGTTAAGAGACATTTTCAAAGAAGCAAAAGACAATTCTCCAAGTATAATCTTTATTGACGAAATAGATGCTATCGCACCAAAAAGAGAAGAGGCTTACGGAGATGTTGAGAAAAGAGTTGTTGCACAACTTTTGGCTTTAATGGATGGTCTTAATGATAGAGGAAATGTAATTGTTCTTGGAGCTACAAATAGACCAGATAGTGTTGATCCTGCACTTAGAAGACCAGGTAGATTCGACAGAGAGTTTGAGATTTCAGTTCCAAATGAGGATGGAAGAATAGAGATTCTTCAAATTCATACAAGAGGCATGCCAATTGATGAGGATATTGATCTAAAAGACTTAGCATCAGAATTACACGGATACACTGGTGCAGATATCAAATCATTATGTAGAGAAGCTGCAATGAAATCAATTAGAAGATATCTACCAGAAATAGATCTTGAAACAGAAAAAATTCCTTCTGAAGTACTACAATCAATGAAGATCAAACTAATCGACTTTTACGATGCAATGCACGAGGTTGTACCTACTGCAATGAGAGAGGTCTATGTAGAACGACCCAAAGTTTGGTGGCAAGATGTAGGAGGATTAGATGAAATTAAAAAATCATTGACAGACAATCTGATTTTAGCAATGAATGAACCAGGTAAATTTACCAAAATGGGAATTAAACCTCCAAAGGGCGCATTAATTTATGGACCTCCAGGGTGTGGAAAAACTTTGCTTGGAAGAGCACTAGCAACAGAAACAGGTGCAAATATGATTTTAGTCAGAGGGCCCGAAATTCTCTCAAAATGGGTAGGAGAGTCTGAAAAAGCTGTTAGAGAAATTTTCAGAAAAGCAAAAGCATCATCTCCATGCGTAGTTATTTTTGATGAATTGGATTCACTAGCACGTAGTAAATCAGGTGAAGGAGGAGTTGGTGAAAACATTCTCAGTCAATTATTAACAGAGATTGAAGATGGAGTTTCTTCACGAGTGGTAGTAATAGGAATTACAAACAGACCAGATGTTGTAGACAATTCATTGCTTAGAACAGGAAGATTAGATTTAGTCTTGTATGTTGAACCTCCAGATGAAAAAGGACGATTAGAAATTATCAAAATTTTGACTAAGAAAATGCCATTAACCAGTGATGTGAAATTGCAAGAAATTGCCGTAGCAACTCAAAACTATACAGGGGCAGATTTAGCTGCATTATGTAGAGAAGCAGCAGTACAAGCTATGCAAAATAATGCCACAAAGATATCCAGTCAAGACTTTGCAAACAGTTTGAAACATGTTAGACCTTCAATTACAAAAGAAGTGGATCAATGGTACAAATCAGTTAAGGAAAGTATATCTAACGTGGTACCAAAAACAGGAGATAAAACATTCTACGGATAAAAATGGCAGTTCCAATAAGAAATACAGTATTTGACAAAATTAGAGATGCAGGTTCATTAACGGATGTTGATCTTTACAAAATTTTGACAAAAGAAGGATTTACCATGGCAGAAGCCAAATTCAACAAAATACTTTTGGATTTAGAGATTCTTGGACTCATCAAAGTGTCTTGGATTACAAAAGATGAGAGAAGAATAGAGGTTTTCGTAGAAAAAGAAGAAGTGGACGAAGTAGATGAACAAAACAAGGAAATGATGGAAAAAGACTACGAAGCAAGTTTCCCAGGTTTTGAAAAATAATTCCTAGAACAACGGAATATGAAATGCTGCATCTAATGCTACTGCAACAAAAATTATTGTAAGATAAGGCGCAGTAACTTTGTATGCCTTCCAAGCAAATTCAGATGTAGGAGTCTTTGTTAGTTTGTAATGATATGCCAACATTAATCCACCTGACACTGCTGCAATTATGGTATACACAACTCCCATTCCGTCAGGGATGAAAGACAGTATCAAAGAATAAGGAAGAAGAATTATTGTATTTCCTAAAATATACTTTGAAGTTTTTTGCATTCCAATTACAACAGGCAACATTGGAACTTCAGCTTGTGCATATTCATCTTTGATTTTCATTGCAAGACACCAAAAGTGTGATGGAGTCCAAACAAAAACTAAGAATCCAACTAAGAATCCTAAAAGATCCATGCTTCCAGTAGCTGCGGACCAACCAGCCCATGCAGCTGCACTACCTGCAATACCACCAATCACAATGTTTGAGGTGTTTAGTCGTTTAAGCCAAGCAGTATAGATTATGACATAAGAGAATATTCCAACTGCAATAAAGAATGCAGAAACTGGATTTAATGCAAAGTATCCGTAAATAACAGAAATACAACTAACTGCTAAACCATAAATCAAAACATGAGATGCAGCCATTCTTCCAGAAGGAATAGGTCTTTTGCTTGTTCTCTCCATTTTTGGATCAATATCTTTGTCATAATAGTGATTCAAAGCACTAGAACCAGCTGATGCCAATGCTCCGGCTATAATGATGTGCAAATAAGCCCAATAATCAAGCTCAGGAGTACCTGGAACAAGCTTGCTTGCAGCATACATTGATGTAACTGCAGTTATCACTAGAAGAACGACTATCCTTGGTTTGGATATCTCCATTATTTCATTAAATCCCAATCTCACTCTATCCTAGTCCAAAGCCATTTAATTTCTTCGTCTAGATCTGTGCCATTTCAAAAGGAATAAGTATCTCAGTCCTACCAGCTACGTTAAATGAGTAATTGGGACCTCATGATGCCGGGAATGGGACTCACATCCATAGGATTGGCAGGAGTCGTCATATCATATTCCAACATAGCACATACATTCATCGACGGAATGCATGCCTTGACTGGCCTTACCATGTTCGTAGGACTGATCTTCTTGGCAGCAGGTATCTTAGATGGAGGAGTCTCAACCAGTAATAGAGCAAAAGCCACAGTTTTGGTAATTGCTTCAATATCACTAGGATTTGGAATGTTTGCATTCACAATGAATACTTCAGCTTATACTGTTACAATAGCTGGAATTTTGATGGCAGTAGCATTCCCAGCAATCATCATAGCATATCTTGCAATGAAGCATCCACAATACTTGAAACCAGTAGGTTCCATAGTAGGAATGGCATCAGCTGCAGGAATTATTGCATGGATTGCGTTTGGATTTGTTAGTCCAGATCAATACATGATTCCACAAGAAGTGGAAGTAGAAGAACCAAGTGCAGAAGAAGTTGCACCAACAGGTCCAGTCACTACAATTGAAATGCTAGAAGGTTCAGCTGAAGAAGGAAATCCAGATTATGCACCAGATGCAGCAGTTGTTCAACAAGGGCATGTTGTAGAATGGGTTAATGTAGATTCAGCAGCACATACTGCAACTAGTTCTGCAGACTTTGGAGAAACATTTGATACAGGATTATTAGGTCCAGGAGAATCATTTACACTTGATACAACTAATTTAGAAATTGGTGAATACGAATACTTTTGTATTGTACATCCTTGGATGGTTGCAACATTAACTATTGAAGGTGCAAAAGAACCAATCAAAGTAGTAATGCCAGAAGGTGCAGCACTTCCAGAAGAAGGTCAAATCTATTACGATCCTGAAGTAATCACAGTATCTGTTGGCGACACTGTTCTATGGGACAATGCAGATACTACAGTACACACAGTAACATCAGGTGTGCCACCTACAGATACAACAGGAGTATTTGATTCTGAAATGATGATGGCAGGAGATAGTTTTGAATTTACATTTACAGAAGCAGGAACTTATGATTATTACTGTACATTCCATCCATGGATGGTAGGAACTGTTAACGTAGAATAGATTTGCAGAAAATTATCTTATCAAATTCAGATAAAAAAATTCTAACACAACATGCTGAAAATGAAAAACCAAATGAATCATGTGCAATACTGTTTGGGAAGGATAATACAGTGTCAGAGGTATTTTTAACAAAAAATATCGAAGAATCACCAGTAAATTTTACCATTTCAAATGAGCAGTTAATTGAAGGATACAAGATTGCCGAAGAAAAAAAGATAGACGTGATAGGGATTTTTCATTCACATCCAAATTCTGAGGCATATCCATCAAATACAGATAAAAAATTCATGAAGAGCAACCCTGTTGCATGGGTAATCTATTCTGGAGTAAACAAAGATTTTAGAGCATATTTCTTAGAATCCGAAATCAAAGAAATCCCAATTGAAGAAAGATAATCATGCCTTCCTAAAGGTAGCCTTTGTTCCATCAACCATACTAAGAATTGATTTGTCAGGAGACACTACTTTGCCAATTACATTCACAGGTGATGCAGGAGTTATCTCTCCAGGATTTCCAATTGGAGTGGGACCATAAAATAAGCAAATAGCTTTTCCTGTTGGCCAATAGGCAACATCATTTAGTTCTACAGGAGACTTTGCATTTTCTTCAGGCTGAGTAATGGGAGATTTTGAGGAATAGATTTCATCACCCCAAACATTAAGATCTACTGTAAAGGGTAATTTTTCAACAAATTCATTTACAGTTTTTGGAGAATAAGTGTCATCTAACTTTAAGATTATTTTTGAAGATTCGACATCAATGTGAATTTTATGTTTCATGCTTTAGAACATCATTTTGAATTAAATATGCCTTTTTTTGATTAAATTCATGGAAATTCACGTATACGACACTTATGTCAAAGCAGCAGACGGTCACACTATGCACTTTGATGTAATTACTGGTGAAAAAGACCACGACAAAGCCATCTCATATGGTAAAGAGTGGTTGAAATCCATTGGAGAAGAAAATGCAACAATGACACAAAACGAATGTCAATTTTGTCACTCCCAAGGTGCACCAGAGCCTGTTGAACAGGCAATTAAGGAAAACGGCTACTTTATCCAAAAAATGGAAGGCTGTCCTTAAACATTTTTTCCTTTTTCTACAAGACACATTTTTTAGATTAACAACATTACATGCTTGTATGGTCGAACACAAATATTCAAAATGGACAGTAGAAGGAGATAAAAAAACTGAATGGATATGTGGATGTTTTCAAACTGCAGATAATTTTTTCAAGTTTTGCGAGATGCATGAAGATACTTTGAAAAAAGCTATTCAAGCACAAGTCGACGAATTAGATATGACACAAGTAGTTGAGGAAAAAGCTTAGATTGCAAGTATTGCTACAAATGCAGATACAAACACTATTGCAATTGTATTAAGTAGTTTGATTACTGTGTTAAGAGCTGGACCTGCAGTGTCTTTGTATGGGTCACCAATGATATCACCAACGACTGCTACTTTGTGTACTTCAGAACCTTTCTCACCTTTCATTTCAACAAGTTTCTTTGCGTTATCCCATGCACCACCAGTGTTAGCCAAGTGATAAGCAAGGAGAATGCCAGTTACAACAGAACCCATAAGTAATCCAGCCACGGCAGTTGGACCTAATATTATACCAAGAATAATTGGAGCTATAATTGCAACAATTGCTGGTTTCCAAAGTTCACGGATAGAAGCAACAGTTGCAATATCTACACACTTTGCATAATCAGGTTTTGATTTACCAGTTAAAATTTCAGGATCAGATTTGAATTGACGTCTAACCTCATCTACCATCTTTCCAGCAGCACGAGATACACCGTTAATTAACTGACCAGTGATGATGAATGGAATTAATCCACCCACCAAAAGACCAACAATGATTGCAGGATTTGTTAAACTATAATCTAAATCTAATACGCCTTCAAAGATATGTGCTGCTTCAAATTGGAATGCTTGAATCATTGCTAATGCAGCTAATGCAGCACTGGCAATAGCAAATCCTTTTGTAACTGCTTTAGTTGTATTTCCAACAGCATCAATTTCATCTGTAACTTTACGATTTTCTTCTCCCATTCCAGTCATCTCAACAATACCGCCTGCATTATCAGCAATTGGACCAAATGCATCTATACTTAGAACAATTCCTGCAAGACTCAACATTGCCATAGCAGTTAGAGAAGTTCCAAATATGCCATATAGTACTGGGTCTGCACCTTCAGGAGCTGCTGCAGCTGCGATGCTATAAGATATGATAATTGCAACAACTAATGCAATCATGAATGGCCCAGTTGATTGCATGCCTTTGATAATTCCCATCAAGGTTAATGATGCATATCCCCATTTTGCAGAGTCTGCAATTTCATTAACAGGACCGTGTTGGTAACTAGTATATCTATCAGTAATTTTTTGAATCACAGGAACCAAAATTACTCCAATTACGGTAGTTCCAAACAAAGCATATGCTGCTTGGTTTTGTTCAATGAATTGAGTGATAAACACATAGTTTAATGCGATTGCAATTGCTGCTGAAACATAAAACGAACGATTAAGCGGTTTCATTACATCCGTAACACCTTTTGAACCTACAATAACAACACCAATGATTGATGCAATCATTCCAGATGAACCGACTAAGATTGGATAAAGGAAATAGTTTGGTGCACCAATTAATGCTGCAATTAGTAATGCTGCCAAAATTGTAACAATATAAGATTCGTAAACATCAGAACCCATTCCAGCTGCATCTCCAACGTTATCTCCTACGTTGTCTGCAATAGTTGCAGGGTTTCTAGGATCATCTTCAGGAATATTTGCTTCAACTTTTCCTACCAAGTCTGCTCCCATATCCGCAGCTTTTGTGAAGATACCACCACCAATTCTGATAAATAATGCAATAAGACTTGCTCCAATTCCAACACCTGCAATTGTAATTGGGTCTGGATAAATTACATACAAACCAGCAATTGCCATTAATGCCATTGCAGGTACTGCAAGACCAACGGTTGCACCGCCTCTAAAGGCCATGGCAAATGTTTTTCCTAGTCCGTCATTGCTTAGATGTGCAGCTCTTACTGCTGCTTTTACTGTAATTTTTAATGAGATAATTCCTGCAACAGCCGATAATGCTGCGCCAACTGCAAATGCAAGACCGTTTGAAGGAGTAAGGAATGCTCCAATAATTACAGTTAATGCAATTGCAACAGGAATGATAATTTTCATCTCTCTTTTCAGAAATGCTGCAGCGCCAACTTTGACAGCATTTGAGATATCCATCATCTCTTTTGTTCCAGCAGGTTGCTTTGAAATCCAAGCAACTAATCCACCAGCAACTAAAAATGATGCAATTCCTGCGATAAATGGCAGAATCTCAGAGATTTCCATGTTATACTCGCATGCCCAAGTCTGGGAAATATAAATCAAATAGCGTGGGCTTTGGTTCTTTTTCTATATGGCAAAAATGATTTGCCACGCAAGCCCTGTCTTACTAGCTTGTTGAATCTCTTACCATGTGCAAGGTAAGGGAATCGCATATGGATCAACTCATGAACAATTGTATTCTCAAGAGTTTTCTCATCAGGGATCTTTCTAACATTTATGAAAACTAGATTATGTTGAAGATAAGATACACCATAGTACTTGTAAGCAGAAGTACGTCTTCCTTCAGTCATCTCTTTTGGGGCATCAAGAACTTCTTTTGTTGTTAATAGAATGGTTGGTTCGGGTATTGAGAATCGATTAGAGTAGATTCCAACTTTTTCTAGAATTTGTAATTTCAGTTCAGGGTCAAGCTTCACACAATCCAGTCTTGTAATCTGTGTTTATCTTGGAATGTCAATTCTTGTAAGAAATTTGGTTGATTTTCATTCTTCAAAATTAGGAATTAATAGGGTCAGAGGTTTTAGTAGTGTAATCATTAGTCATACAGCCACCGTCTCATCATACCCTTTATTCCATTAAATCAAGTAGACTTTGTACTTTATTTCTAATTTCTGAGGTAATTTTGACTATTACTAGTCCTTCATTAGGTTGACCATACATCACAACAGAATTTTCAGGTGCATGTATGCATACAGGCAATACCAAGAGGTCTTCTTCACCAGTAACAAGAATTCTTACTGGAGATTCCATCGAGAATGCCTTTTTGATAACATCAATGCTTTGGGAAGTGATTTCTGCAGGAGGGTTGTCAACTGTAATCTCAGTTGTGTTTACAAGTTTTGGAGGTTCTCTCTTTTCTCTTTTTTCAATACCATCTACGATTTGTAGTGATGGAATCAAGTCAAAATCAATCATCTTTTCAGTAGTTCTATCACCAACTGTAATGATGTAGGAGTTTTCTTCAAGATGTTTTAGAATATTTTCTTTGTCTGCCTGATTTTCAGACAAAAGAATGCCCAAAGGGATTTTCATTTGTTCCCTAAGAGAATCAGGTAACTTCACAAAAATCGATTCTAGTTTGTACTTGCCTCTGGAGCAGATTCTTCATTAGAGCCTTCAGACTCCATCTCTTCTTGAAGTTTTGCTGCAAGAATACTACATTGTGCTGCAATGTTTTTGGCAGCAATTCTAAATGCATCAGCACTTGGAGAATCAGGATTTGTAATCATGATTGGTTTTCCTATATCAGAACCAGACATGATTCCAGAGTTTAATGGAATTTCACCTAAGAAAGGCATGTTGTGTTGTTCACTAATTTTCTTTGCACCACCATCACCAAAGATGTAATGTCTTTCATCACAATTTGGACATATGAAATGACTCATGTTTTCAACAACACCAATGATTGGAACGTTTAGTTTTTCAAACATGCCGATTGCTTTTACTGCGACATTACTTGCAACATCTTGAGGAGTAGTAACTACTAGAATTCCAGTAATAGGAATTGTTTGTGCAAGAGTTAATGGAATATCACCAGTTCCTGGAGGAAGATCTACAATAAGATAATCCAAATCAGACCAGTTTGTGTCAACTAAGAATTGTTTTAGAATACCAGATATAATTGGGCCACGGTAAATTGCGGCTTGGTGTGCTTGTTCTGCAAAGAAACCAAATGAAACAACTTTGAGACCATTTGATTCTGCTGGTTGAAGTTTGTTATCTTCAACTTCCATAAATCCATCTTTCATTCCAAGCATTAACGGAATACTTGGGCCATAGATATCAGCATCAAGTAATCCAACTTTTGCACCTGTTTGTTGTAGTGCCAAAGCTAAATTGAGAGATACTGTTGATTTGCCTACACCACCTTTTCCACTTGCGACACCAATAATATTTTTGACTGTAGCCATTCCAGTGTCTGCATCAAGTGAGCGTCCCTCCATTACCTTTGCAGTTACATTCATGTCAAAGTTTTTCAATTCAGTAAGTTCGCCAATTGCTTTTCTTACATCATCTTCAATTTCGACATTGAAAGGACACGCAGGAGTAGTTAATTCTAGTGTAAATTTCAAGTTGTTATCATTAAGTTCTAAATCTTTGATCATTCCCATTGATACAATGTCTTTTTTCAAGTCAGGATCAATTACTGTACTAAGTTTTTCAAGGACTTGATCTATGCCAACCATTGCGTCAAAAAGCCCTTCTACATTATTTAAACATAAGTTGGGGACCAAAAGAAATTGGCATTATTTTCTAAAATTAGTAAAATCTTTGGAAAAATGTGCCTAAATTACCCAAAGATTCATAAATTGAAATTCAAGAAAAACAGCACAGTTGTTTTCTATATCTACTCTAGTTGATGTTGTCAGGATTCCTCCAAGCTTGTTTGGAACCACACTCAAAAAGGCAGCAGTAAACATTCTCAAAGAAAAGTACGAGAGTATGATTAATGCAGATTTAGGTTACATCATTATGATTTTAGATGCTAAAGTTGATGAAATGGGAAAGATGATTGCCGGAGACGGAGGAACATTCCACAGAGTTCAATTTGAAGCATTAACATTTTATCCAAAATTACAAGAAATTGTACAAGGAGAAATTGTAGACATTACTGACTTTGGTGCATTTGTAAGAATTGGTCCTACAGATGCATTACTTCACTTGTCACAAGTTATGGATGATTATCTAAAGAGTGATGTAAAATCTGGAATGATTTTAGCTAATCAAAGTGGAAGAACATTAAAAGTTGGTTCAACACTTCGTGCAAGAATCACTGCAGTTTCATTAGGTAAAGCAGCTGCAATGGGAAAGATTGGAATTACATGCAGACAGCCATTCCTAGGTGCAGATGAATGGATTGAAGAAGAGATTAAGAAATCTTCTGGCGGTGCAGAAGAACCAGCAAAAGAAGCTAAAGTAGAGGCAAGTTAAGATGGCACGAGAAATGGCATGCAGAAAATGCAAGTATGTAACTGTTGGAAAAGTTTGTCCAGTATGCAAATCATCAGATTTAACACCAGATTGGAGTGGAGTTGTATTAGTGGTAGATCCAACAAACTCTGAGATTTCAAAAACTCTTGGAATTACTCAGAAAGGCAAGTATGCAATTAAAGTAACATAAAATTTCTAAATATTTAAAATCAAACTTCGTTTTATCATAATGTTGTCATTTAATTCTAAAAAGCAGTTGTCACAATTTCTAGCTGAAGATATTGGTAAAGGAGACATTACAAGTGCATTATTACCTAAAAAGAAAATTACAGTTAGGATAATTTCAAGAGAAAGTGCAATAGTAGGTGGAGCTGCACATGCAAGACAGATTTTCAAAATTAAAGGATGTAATGCAAGAATATTGAAGAAAGATGGTTCGAAGGTACGTCCAAATGAAACAATAATGACCATTTCGGGGGATGCAGGAAAGATTTTGACATGTGAAAGAACTGCACTTAATCTTTTAACAAGAATGAGTGGAATTGCAACGCAGACAAACGAACTTGTAAAAAAAATTCCAAAGAAAACTAAACTCTATGCTACAAGAAAAACTGCACCAGGATTACGATACTTTGACAAAGAAGCAGTGGAGATAGGAGGAGGTAAAAAACACAGATTACGACTAGATGAAATGGTCATGATAAAAGATAATCACATTGCAGTAGGTAGTTCACTTGAATCATTAATCAAAAAAGCAAAAAAGAAACATAGAAAGTTTGAAGTTGAAGTTGAAAATACACCTGATGCAGTTCTTGCTGCAAAAGAAGGTGCAACAATTATCATGTTAGATAATTTTACTCCGAATCAAATTAGAAAAACAATCGCAGTTCTTAAGAATCAAAAATTACGAAAAAAAGTTTTGCTTGAAGCATCAGGGGGGATTAATTCAAAAAATATTTCCAAATACGGACAAACAGGAGTAGACATTATTTCAGTGGGAAGTATTACAAATTCCGTAAAAGGAATTGATGTAAGTTTAGAAATTTAGGAATTTAATTGAGATAATAATTCAGAAGCTGCTTTATTTTTAGGATCTACTTCTTGGATTTTTTCACAACATTGAATTGCACGTTTGTTTTCACCTAGTTTTTGATGTGAATATGCTTTCAAAAGTAAGACATCAACATCATACGAACCAATTTCAAGTGCTTGATCAAAATGAGAAATAGCAGTTTTGTATTTTTTCTTCAGATAATAGATTCCGCCTACAGTAAACAAGGCATCGTGGTTGTTTGGAACCATCCTAAGATATTCTGTACCTAATTTTAGAGCATCATCATACTTTTTTTGCTTGGCAAGTTTCTTGAATTCTTTGAATTTTTCTTGATTTCTTTTTTGATTAGGATCTTTTGGAGTTCTACTAAATAATCCAACCAAAACAGTCACACAATTAGCTTATTGCAAGCATTCTATCAATTGCTAAACGTGCCTTGTCTGCAATATCTTTTGGAACTGTCACGATATTTTTTTCATTTACGAGTGCATCGTGTACTTTTTCAAGTGTAATCATTTTCATGTATTGACATTCAGCTTTTTCTGAAGCTGGGATGAATTTCTTATCAGGATTTTGTTGTCGCATTCTATACAAAATTCCAGTTTCAGTTGCTACAACAAAGTTTTTAGCTTTTGATTCTTTAACATGATTTAACATTCCTTCAGTTGAAAGAATTGAAACTTTTTGGTTATCAAAACTTCCATCAGCAACATCATACATCATGGGAGTAGTACAACTACATTCAGGATGAATTACAAATTCTGCATCTTTCATTGAATCTAGTTTTTTAGTAACATCTTCAGGAGTGATTCCTGCATGGACATGACATTCACCTGCCCATATGTGCATATTTTTTCTACCAGTCATTTTTGCAACATAAGAACCCAAGAACATGTCTGGTAAAAACAAAATTTCCTTGTCTTCAGGAATTGCTTTAACAACATTTACTGCATTTGATGATGTACAACAATAATCAAGTTCTGCTTTTATTTCTGCAGTGGTGTTAACATATCCAACTGCAATTGCTCCAGGATGTTGTTTTTTCCAATTTCTTAATTCATCAACAGTGATTGAATCAGATAGTGAGCATCCTGCTTCCAAGTCAGGTAAAATTACCTTTTTTTGAGGACTGATAATTGCAGCAGTTTCAGCCATAAAGTTCACACCACAAAAAAGAATTGTCTTTTGTGGAACTTTGGCTGCTTGTCTTGATAATCCTAATGAATCACCTGTAAAATCTGCCACATCTTGAACTTCAGGAATTTGATAATTATGTGCAAGTATAACCACGTCTTTTTCCTTCTTGAGACGTTCAATCTCTTCTTTGAGTTTTGAGGTTTGTTGTACGAGCATAAACCATAGAAAATTTGAGTGGTGGGGATTTAAAGAATGGGATCGCGCCTAGAATTTTCACATATGTTGGCAATAGTGGCAATTATTGCCATGTTATGTGCCAATTTGAATATCATCTGAACAGTATTTTTTCAGAGTTTCAATTGCAGACAAGATTGCCAATCTACTTGTCTTTGGATTATTTGAATCAGGAACATTTTCTATTGTAAAGGTCATCGTTCCGAACTTTCCTGAAGCCTCAATGTGGTGTGTGTTCTTGTCAGTATTTGGATCTGCAACAATTGTTACACTAGTTTTTTCACTACCAATTCCAGTTAGTGACAATAGTGCTGCAACGTTGATGTTTGCAGGAAATAGTGTAACAGCTTCTTTTGCAGTTCCTTTATACACGACAGTTGAAGAAGTAATTTCATCCAAGTTAATGTCAGAAGTCTCAAAGAATTTTGCACCTTTCAGAGAACGTGGATGTTTTGTTGTTGTGATAGATATGGATTCAAGTTCGTCTTTGACTGATTTTAATCCATCCAATCCTGCAATTGCACCAGAAGGAAGATAGATTGTTTTTTTAAAATCATTACATGCATCAGATAAAATATCATAAATTGATTCATCAAGTAACGCACCAACACTCATTATCATCAAGTCTTTTTTGTTTTGTATAACACTTAGTGCAACATCTTTTACTGCATTTTGTGATGCCGCCTCTACAACAATATCGATTGGTTGAGAAGATAAGAGATGAGAATTTTCAACGATTTCTGGTTTGTTTTTTAGTTTTTGAGTAAGGGAGAAGGATGCATCTTTTGATTCATCATATACATGGGTAAGAGTAGCAGGGAAATTTTCTGAATCAATTGCAAGAGCAATTTGAGTTCCCATTGAACCGCATCCAAGAAGAGCTATTCGTTTCAAACAGATTATCTAGGAATCATCACTTAATTAATTCTAGGCAAACTAGTTCCAAAAGAGAATAATTCATCATCAAGTTATTTATGCAAAGAAACTCAAAAAAACCCATGAAATTATTTCAAGTTTTGATAATTTTTACAGTATTTTTAGTTGCTATTCAACCAGCATTAGCAGATATAGAATCACCAAAAAAACAAATGAAATTAGGGGTATTGCCTGAAAAAATCACTTGTAATGAAGGATTAGTTTTGATGTTAAAAACATCAGGAATGCCTGCATGTGTAAAATCAGCTACGGCTGAAAAATTAGAAGAAAGAGGTTGGAAACAAATCATTCAAAAGTTTGAGAAAGCAGAAAAAGAGATTGAGACCATACCTGCATCCCAAAGTACCACAGTGAATTTTTACATTTCAGACGATGATCTGAATACAAGCCATAGTGGTGTTGATGTCGTAAATATAGAAGATCTTTTTGAGTTCACAATAAACGGAGTTCCAATACAAGGACCAGAGACAATGATAGAAACAGGCACAGATACAGGGAAATTTTATTTGAAATTAGATTTGCCTGATACAGTCAAACAAGATGATGTTGTTTTAATCAGATATCTAGATCAATCAGATTATTCAGGAGAGAAGAGAGTATTAACAAAATCAATTGCATTAACCAAAACATTTGCCAAAGTAGAAACATCTGGAGAAAATTCTAGAATAGGTCATGAATTTACATTAAGAATCTATGAACCTGATGCAAATAGGGATTCAAAAGATGAGGATAAAATATCTCTCAGTTCATTTGAATATAGGGGAGATGGAGGGATTAGAACCACCTTAGCCAATCCAAAATTTGATGCAAATTCTTGGGCATTAATTGAAACAGGCCCAAACACAAGTACGTTTGAAGTAAAGATCAAAATTCCAAGAGAATTGGATGGAAAAACAATCCACATTGGAGACAAGTATGAAATTAGATACATTGACAGAAGCACACCATCAGAAACAGAAGAGAAAATAATTTTCAAAGGCAGGATTGGATGAATGGATCAGTTTTGTCAAGGTTCAGTATAACCTAAAGATTTTATTCAAACCAACGAACTAGTGTTGTGCTCAATACAGTATACAAAGATGCCATAATCAATAGAGACAAAATGTTGTCTATTCTAAAGGGCCCAAAATTTGAACAAATAATACAAAAAGCAAGAGAAAATTGGGTAGAATTTACGCCTGTAAAAGAAGAAGTCGTTACTGCAGGCATTGATTCAAGTTTTAACAACACAAAATTCCAAGGAATTGAGCTTTGGGCAACTACAGCAGTATCCATCAAGGCAGATGGAGAAGTGTTAGTTGATTTACATGAATCAGGATTAGGCTCAGATACTGATCTTTCACGAATTGCAAGTAAGATGGAAATTGACGCGTGTGAGAAAACAGTGGATCAAGTAGATTTGGTACTGATGGATGGGTCTTTGCATTCTCAGTTTATGACAAGACAATCAGCTTTGGATGCACAGGTAGTCAGAACAATGAAAAAAAGAGACAATGTGATTTTTATTGCAAAAACATCAAACACAAAAAAACAATTTGAGAAATTAGGTTCACTTGCTGGAGATATTTTTTACTATAATCATGTAACAAATAATCCAGGATTTAGTAAATTATTTGTAGAAAAAAAATATGGTTCAGATAAGGTCATTTCATCTACATTTGTAAGATTAAGTGATTCAACTCCAATTATCAAATTAGAATTTCTTGGAGAACAACATGGTGAAGGTGACATAAAGTCAGTCATGAACAAATTATACAAAACAAGTATTGGTGGATATCCATATGCACTAAAGCTTGCACATAATAACTGTAAAATATCTGATAAAGAACTTGCAAAAATGGTTAGTTTGTTAGGTCTAAGTAATGAGATCGGTTCACGTGAGGTATTAGGTTGAGTTTAGGATTTGTAATTGGTGAATCAAAACCAACATTTGTCACTGCAATAACATCAAGAGCTTTGTCTGTTGGAGAATACATCAAGATTGGTTCTGATGAAGGAGAGATATTAGGACTGGTTGAAAAATCATCAGTTACAAGTGCAGCATTTACAGATGTTAGGAATTTTGATGAAGCAGCTGAAAGTACAGAGATAGCAGAGTTAAACAAGAGAGATAAGACGTTTACTGCACATATTGGAATTTTGGGGTTTTTAGAAAATTTGAGAAAAGGTCAGTCAATTATTCCTGCAATTCCTCCCATTCCAGGCACGGAAATCACTCAACCAAGCAAACAAGACCTTGAGGAAATCTTTAGTCCCAAAAATGATGGATGGGTAAAGATTGGAAATCTTTTGAGAAACAAGACAATTGATGCTAAAGTGAATTTGGATAAAATTGTCTCAAGACATTTAGGAATTTTAGCAATGACTGGTATGGGTAAAAGTAATCTTGTATCACTAGTTACAAAACAAATTTCAAAATTAAAAGGGACTGTAATAATTTTTGATTATCACAATGACTACACAACATTAAACATTCCAAGAATTAATGTGGTTGACGCAAAAATTAATCCAAGATTACTTGACGCAGATCAACTTTCAGAAGTTCTAGAAATCAGGGACGGTGCAAATGTTCAACAAAGAGTACTAAGAATGGCATTTACAAAACATGTCAAAGAATCAAAAGAATTTTGGAGTAAATTAGAAAATGAAATTGATTTTATTGTGAATTCAGAAGATAAAAAACTAAAAGAGATTAGAACATCAGCATATAGAGTTCAAGATATAATAGAAGAAGCTCAAAAAAGATTTGAAGATATTTTAGATCCTGATATGGGAGATCCAATTAGTTTTATCAAAGAAGGTCGTACCAATGTTCTCAATATTTCAGAATTGTCTGAAAAACAAGCAAATGTTGCAGTTGCATTTTACTTGCAACAACTACTCAAAGACAGAAAAGATGCAAGTATTGCAAGACACGGTAAAAGTAAGAGAGAAAGAAACTATAGATTCAATTCTCCTATTTTTGTAATTATTGAAGAAGCACATGTTTTCATTCCAAAAGACCACGATACTAGTGCAAAATATTGGGCAGCAAAGATTGCCAGAGAAGGAAGAAAGTTTGGATTGGGATTAGGAGTTGTATCTCAGAGACCTCGAAGTGTAGATCTTAATGTTCTCAGTCAGATGGGCTCTTTTGCAATAATGAAGATAATTCAAGAAGATGATCAGCGCCAAATAGCCTCAGCAACAGAGTCAACTAGCCGTGAATTGATTGCTCAGTTGACCTCACTGAATGTGGGTGATGCAGTTCTAGTAGGACAATGGACAAATTTGCCATCACTAGTACATGTTGAAGAAGTAAAAGAAAAAATCATGGGAGCAGACCAAAGTGCAGTAAATGCTTGGGCCAATGCAGAAAAGATGAAAGAAGTTGCAGTAGAATCAACACAAGGACTCGTTCAAAAAGATTTGTTATTAGACTGATGCAGTTTTCACATATTTCAGATACTCATTTAGGATTAGTACAGTATGGTTCAGAAGAACGTGCACAAGATGTCTATGATGTGTTTAACCAAGCAATTGACACGTCAATTAAAGATCATGTTGATTTTGTAATATTTGCAGGGGACATTTTTCATGTTCCAAATCCAAACGGCACTGCAATTGTACAGATGGCAAATGGGTTAAAGCGATTAAAACAAAACAACATAGATTCATTTTTCATTTTAGGAGAACATGATATTAGTAGAATTAGAACAACACCCATTCCCTATGTATACCACAATTTAGAATTCTCAAAGTATATTGGTCAAGGAAAACCAATAGAGTACAAAGGAGTTCTTCTTGCAGGTTTTGATAAGATAAGAAAAACAGAAATTCCTCAATACGAAGAAAAGTTTGCAGAAGTAGACAAAGCTGCTCAAAACTTTTCAGGACATAAAATTTTAGTTTTACATCAAGGCATAACAGAGTTTAACAAATTTGCAGGAGAGTTGCAATCAACTGATCTTCCAAAAAATTTTACATATTATGCAATGGGGCATCTTCATGATACAGATGTTAAAAAATTCAATCATCTAAATGGACCAATTGCATATCCGGGTTCAATTGAACTTACAACAAGTGAAGGAATCAAAGAAACAAAGAAAGGATTCTTCGAAGTAGATATTTCAGGACAAGAAGCAAATCCAAACTGGATTGAACTTGATACAAGACCACAGTTTTCATTCAAGACAGATTATCAAGAGATATCAAAGACCATAGATGAAATTTCAGAGAAAATTACTAGTCTTTCAAAAAAGCCTATCGTGGAGGTCAACATTCAAGGTGAAAACATAGAGACGGACCACATCCAGGCACAAATTGCCAGGCTCAACTCCATAGTTTTGAGATGTTTTTGGCGAATCAGTACAAAGCAAGTTTCAGATTCATCAGTATTCCTAGACAAACCAAACATCATAGATGATGAGATGTTTAGACTTTCAGTTGATGCATTAGGCTCAGAGCAGGCTGCCAATCTTGCCATCAAGGAACTTCTACCAGTTTTATCATCAGGACAAATTCAAGAAGCATCGCAGATAATCATTGAAAATTTTGAAAAATTCAAAAAGGAGAGAAAACAATGATCACATCAATTGAATTGGGGGATTTTTTAGCACATTCAGATACAAAACTAGAGTTTGATAACGGGGTAACTGTTTTTGTAGGACATAACGGTGCAGGAAAATCAAGTATTATTGATGCAATTACATTTGCATTGTTTGGACAACATACAAGAAAATCAAACAAAGGGTTAATCAAACGTGGTGCAAATCAAGGATATTCCAAAGTAAATTTTTCAGTTAATGGAAAATCCTTTGAAGCTGTAAGAAAGATTGACAGTAAAGGAACTCTTTCAGCAAAATTCACTGAAATTGTAGGAGATGAAAAAATAGAGATTGCAGCAGGTGAACGAAAACAGTTTGGGGAATCAATGACTCAAGAAGTTGAAAAAGCAATTGGATTAGACTTTGAAAAATTAAAAGTTGCATCAATTGTACAACAAGGAGAATTAAATGCAATAATCAATGCAAAACCAAAAGAGTTCAAAGAATTGCTGAATGCAATCATAGGGATTGACAAGCTTGATGTTGCTTCTGAATCAATGAAGACCGTAAACAAAGAATTTCGTGAAAGCATTAGATCAAGAATTGGATATGATGATACACATATCGATATTTTGTCAAGAGAATTAGAAAAATATCAAAACGAAATCAAGGAATCAGAGCCCCAAAAAATTCAATTAGAAAATAAACAAAAACAATTACAGAGTGAAGTTGAAGAGTTAAGGAAAAAAGTGGAAACTGAAGCCCCAAAAATTGACAAACTCAATCAACTTGAAGCAAGAAAAAGAGAGTTAATTGAATATGCAAAAGAGGCAATTCATGAGATTCAGCAAGAAATAAGCGAAAATGAGCGTAAAATACGTGATTGTGAGGGATGTTTTGAGTACGCTAGCCTCAAAGAGGATTTAGAGTCCAAAATTCAAAAAGTTGAGCAGGCAGTAGAGGAGACATTAAAGAAAATACAAGAGATGAAAAGCCAAACTGCATCGCTTAGAGAAAAGCAATCACTTGCTACAAAACTCCAGCTCAAGGACAATAAATGTCCAGTATGTGATTCAGATGTAGAAAAGCTAAATCCATTATTCCAAGAAGAACACCTTAAACAAGAACTAAAAACACTTCAAGATCAAATTATCTTAAAAGAAAAAGAGCATCAGATGTACAATCAAAAAAGAAATGAATTCTCAGAAAAACTACAATCAGCAAGAGATGCAGAAGCAACCCTCAGAGCTCATTCAATTTCATCCAAAGAAGAATTAGATAAGATTCAAGAAGAAGTTAAGATAAAAAAAGAAAACATACAAAAAATTCCTTCAACTAATAATTCAAATTTAATTGAAATATCACAGATTGACTCTCATGCAAAGACAATTTTTGAAAATATTTCACAATTAGAATCAGAAACAAAGGGATTTGATGAGCAAGAATTCATTAATCTTAAAAAAAGTGTTAACGAAAAACAGATGAAACTATCAAATATTGATCAACAAATAGGAGCAATTTTAGAAAAGATTTCAAAAGGAGTTGAGCAAATCAAAATTTTTGAAAATGCAATTTCAGAATTAAAAGTTGTAAAAGAATATGTTACAAATCTTGATGATATACAGAATAATGTATTTAGCAGAGACGGTCCAGTAGCTACAAGTTTGAGATCATGGGCACTGAATGCAATTTCAGCAAAAGCATCAGAGTATCTTGCGTTACTTAACACAAAAATTCAAAGAATTCAACTTACTGAAAAGACAAGAGATATTTCAATAATATGTAATTCAAAGAGTGAGGAGTTAGATTTGGAATCACTTAGCGGAGGAGAAAAGGTCAGCGTAGCATTATCATTACGATTGGGTATGGCAAATCTACTTGGAGGATCAAATCTTAACTTGATGATTCTAGATGAGCCTACAACCCACCTTGATGCTGAGAGAAAAAAATCACTAGTTAGTGTGCTGTCGCAGTTATCAAATATTTCAAATTCAGAAACACCAATGCAATTTATCATAATTACGCACGATGCAGAGATTTTTGAAGATTCTACAGTGGAACAAATTTACAAATTTGAATCATCTGAGCAAGGTAGCAGAGTCACATTACTCAATTGAGCACAAACTAAGGCATACCGCAAAAGGATTGGTATTATGATATATCACCACTCGTGTTGTACTCTATGAATCAACAAACACTCACATCAGGAAAAGAAAACGACAGTAGTTTTTTAGAGTCATCTTCTAGTCGTTGCTTTTCATTCGTTTTTTCCTTACCAAACGAGACCGTCAATACCCCTGCATCTGATGTGAGGTTTGTTTTTTCAAATACAAAACCCATAGACATCAGATTTTTCTTAGATGATAATGGAGAGATTCATTCTAGTTTAAGAATAGTTCCAGAATCAAAACAGAAAACAAAACAAGAAAATATGTTGATCTCTAAAAAAGAGATAAAAGAAAATAATGAAAAAACATTAGAAGAAATTAAGAATACATCAATAGAAAAAATAGATTTAGAGTCTACGCCAGAAATACCAAAAGTTCGAAAGAGAGGAAGACCAAAGGGTTCTAAAAACAAGAAAACAAAAACAATTCCAGATGAAAAGAAATTTCAGCAAGAATGGTTTGAGACAAATGCAGAGTTTAAAGCAAGAGTTGCTGAAGAGATGAAAGTAATTAACGCTCAAGCAGCATAGGTGATAAAAAATTTAATTAAATAAATGCATACAGGTAACTAAATTGGGGCAAAATGGCATTAGGAAAAAATAAAATTTTATGGGGATTATTAGGATTAATCATAATATCGGTTATAGTCACAGGATTCTACATTAATGATTTTACAAAAACAAACATTCGTGAATCACTAATTGAAGAAAAAACTGAAATCCAAATGATTATGACCAAAAGTCTTGCAGCATCTGTTAATTCAGAGTTTCAGAGACTTTTGACAGATATGAAAACTATTTCAGAATCTGCACAAGTTCAAGAAAGTCTAACAAGTAGTCAAACACAAGAATATCTTTCAAACAGATGGAATAATATTAATTCAATTACAAAGATCTCAGACATATTTTTGACAGATGACTCACTTACAATAGTATCACAGGTAAATGATGAAAAATTTCGCCTAGTGGGATTAAATTTGCAAAATATTCAATCTAGTGAAGAATTCAAGGCTAAACCAGGGTATTCAGGAGAGATATTTAGCACAGATGGGATTTATCGAGTACTTGTATCAAGCCCAATTATTGATTCAGAATCAGGGGAATTCAAAGGGATTGTGTTTGGGATAGTTGAACCATCAGAAATCATCTCAAAATATATCGGAATTTATGAAATTGACATATCATCGATTACCATATTTGATGAAAATCAAAAAATCCTATTTGCTGAAAATACTGATTTACTTGGAAAAGAATTTTCAAGTTATTTTGCACAAAGATATTTTGGGGAAAATGAAATTCAAAATTCTCATTATGAAAATATTTTCTTAGGAAATACAGATTCATTTGTGTATGAAGCACATAGATTTGGAGATGTGATAAGCACAGGAACTCCTGTATCAATAGAAGAAAAAAACAGATTCTTTTTCTTTGTAACAACTCCAGTAAATCAAATAGTTGAAGATATTGAAGACAATCTATTTGTTGAGGATCTAAAGAATAATTTAATTTTATTTATAATAACAATTTTGTTTATTGTGATTGTCATTAAACGAGTTAGATCGATTGAAAATGAAAAACTGTTAGTCATAGGACAGCTTGCATCAAACATTGCACATGATATAAGAAATCCTCTTGGAACTATACGTAGTTCAGTTACAAGAATTGAGAAACAAAATGAAACAATAAATGAAACAATAAATCAAGAAACAGAAAGAATCAAACGCTCAGTTGCAAGAATGAATCACCAAGTAGAAAGTGTCTTAAATTATGTAAGAACAACTCCCCTCAATTTATCTGAAAACTCACTAAATGATTTAATTCAATCATCTATAAACTCACTTGTCATCCCAAAAAATATTGAACTTAACATTCCAAAAGAAGACATAAAATTTGAATGTGATTCAGATAAATTCAAAGTTGTTTTTGAGAATCTACTGCTAAATGCAGTTCAGTCAATTGATTCAAAAGAAGGTAAAATTAGCATAAATTCAAACCAAAACGAAAAAGAAATTACAATATCATTTGAGAATTCGGGTCCAAATATTACAGAAGAAAACATTTCAAAAATTTTCAGGCCACTCTTTACCTCAAAACTTAAAGGAACAGGACTTGGTCTTTCAAGTTGCCAGAACATTATCACGCAACATCAAGGTACAATTTTGGTGACAAATAATCCAGTAACATTTACCATTAAAATCCCAAAAAATTTAAGGAAAGAAAAGTAATCGGATAGAATTGGAAAGAGCCACTAAGATCCTACTAGTAGATGATGACTCAGATTACTTGGAAGTTACACAGTTAATGTTAATGGATGAAGGTTATGATGTCATACCTGCCATCAATGGAGAAGACGGCATAACAAAATTTCGAGAATCAAAGCCAGATATCGTATTCTTAGACATAAAGATGCCAGGAATTGATGGATATGAAGCATTTTTTCGAATAAAAAAGATAGATTCAGATGCAAAAATTGTGTTTGCGTCAAGCTATGCATTAGAAAATGAAAAATACAAAAAAGCAAAAGAGATGGATTTGTGTGGAATCATTAACAAACCTGCAGATTTTGATGAGTATGAAAAAATGATAAAAAAATATGCAAAAAACGATTAAAAAATTCCAGAGTTTTTCAAGATTTTAGTTCTATCTTTAAAATAGAGTTCAGATTCCTTAAAAAATTCCTTATACCAAGTTGCAATTTCTTTGTCCTTTTTAAAAATTGCATGTAATTTTTCAACGCCAGAAAGAGTATTTTTCCCCTTTCTTTGATTTTGATATAGAATACAAGTGTAAAACCAGTACGAGATTTGTTCAGAAAGATCTTTTTCAGAAATGAATTCATAAAATTTTCTATATTTGAAATTCAAATATGACATTAGTTCATACAAAGGTGATTTTTCCAAAGATAGTTCAGGATTATCAAGTAGTAATCCTCTTGCAAGAATTTGAATTTTATAAACATCATCATCTACTAGGGATTTTAGAAATTCCCATTTTCCAAAAAGTTTTGGCATAAAAATAGCATATTTTGCTGCCATTTGATCAATTTCTTTTTTACTTAAATTCAAGACATCAAGACAATAAAGAATTCCTGGAAGTGATAGTCGGTATGTATCAGAATATCCTTTGTTGAACTTTTGACCATCGTTAATTACTAAACCTAATTCCATTATTCCAGAAGAGTGTTTACCTCTATCAGTACGTCCTTTGATTAATCGTCTATACTCTTTTTCTTTTGTTCTAATTGTAGAAACATCATTTGGATGTTTTATCTTTGCCATTTCCCATGTAGTACAAGTTCCATGAAGAAACAACACATGTAACAATTTTTGGACATTTTCATGATGTTTGATTTTTTTAATTGAAGAGAACCTATCACCATAAAGTCTATGAACAGTGGGCCTAAGATAGAATTTGTATGAATATAGATTTCCATATTTTGTAGTATTTTCTTCTGTAGACATACCGCAAATGGATTGGTATTGTCATATATAACAATTATCTAAATTAATCAAACGCCCCAAATGACAGCCAGGTCGATTTTTTTATGGCCCGGCAGTCCTATTTCGTTCCTAATTTTCCAAAATAATTTAAAAAAATATACAACGTAAAAATTCATTCAAAATCAATCAAAAGCCATACCGCAAATGGATTGGTATTGTCATATATCACTTATCTGTAGTAATAATAGAAATTCATGTTATCCTTGGGGGGAAGAAATTCCTCCCAAGTCCTATTTCGGAGAAAAAAATGCCAAATACAATATGCAGAACATGCGGAATCGAAATATGGGAATCGTATAATTATTGTTCAAAACACATGCCAGAATTTTTAGATTGTTTCTACAAAAATTTACAATCACAAAAAACATTCAGATAAAAAACTAATCAATAGCATACCGCATTAACTTCAATTAATCTTTAAAACCAAAATTTACATAACAATCATGAAAGAAAATCAAAAATTATGTATTATCTGTAATCACTCTTCAAGAGTAACAGATCCTTGGTGCGTTAATTGTGGAACAGATTTTTCAATCTGTTTTCATCAAACACAATCTAGATTTATCCACACTGTAAGATTAATGAATTAAGTTATTAGAATAAATTATTCCACGTGAATTATACCAGTCATCCAAGGATGAACCATACAAAAGTAATCATAGGTTCCTGTTTCTTCAAATGTGAATTCAAAAGTTCCACCAGACATGAACAAACCTGAATCAAATACTCCAGTAGGTCCTGCACTTACATTTCCACTAGTTACAGTATGTGCTGCAGTGTCATCATTACTCCAAGTAACGGTTGTACCAACTGCTACAGTTGCTTCATAAGGTAAATAGCATTCATTAGTTTCCTCACATCCAGGAACACCTGAACCTTCAGGTGCAGAAATAGTTAGTGACATTGGTAAATCAGATTGTGTTTCTGGCTCAGGCTCTGGTTCAGGAATTGGTTCTGGCTCAGGCTCTGGTTCAGGAATTGGTTCTGGCTCAGGCTCTGGTTCAGGAATTGGTTCTGGCTCAGGCTCTGGTTCAGGAATTGGTTCTGGCTCAGGCTCTGGTTCAGGAATTGGTTCTGGCTCAGGCTCTGCGATAACACATTCACCTACATAATCTAGTTTGACATTAGCAGCATCCAACATACAAGAATTACCGTAAGTTTCACCATCAACTCCACACATTGGATCCCATTGCATAGTACAAGCAATTGGTTGTTCTTCAACTGTTCTAGGTTCAATAATCTCATCAGGAGACATTGAAATTAATCCAACTGAGATTGCAACTAAAATTCCAACTGCAGCTATAATTCCATAAGAAAAATTCATCTCATCCACCTGTTAACTTTGCAAACTTTTCGTTCATACTTAACTTTTCCATAAATTCGATATTAGATAGAGCTACAACAGCAGATTCTACTACGGGTTTATCAGGATCATCTAATGCCTTCTCCAATGCGTCTTTTGCATCCTTATTGCCAACAACACCCAACGCAATTGCAGCTTCATGTCTTACAAACATACTAGGATCATTTAGAGTTGCATCAGTTAGTGGTGGGACCGAACTAGAATAACACATCTGGCCTAGAGAAAAGGCAGCTTCATGTCTTACCAATTCATTATCATCATCTTTCAAAACTTTGGCAATATAGGGAACTTTATCTTCTCCACCAAAATCAACTAAAATACACGTAGCTCTGGTTCTAACCACATAATCAGGATGATCTAAGAGTTTTACAAAGTATTCAGTATCCTTTTGCTCATACTTTTTTTCCATTTCAGCAAAAAGAGTCAATCGATCATCAGTAACTACTTGCAATATTTTTTGAGATTTCTGCGTCCTATATTTAGTTAATCAGACGGAATCTTAAATTTTTGAGGTATGTATTTAATGGAAAAAATACGATAATTCCTCATGAGCGCAGTAATTGGTGAAAAGGTACCAAATTTTGGAGTCTCAGATTGGGTCCAAGGTGCACCAACAAACTTTGACCAAGAAAAAGACCATATAGTTCTAGTAGAGGTATTCCAAGTAAACTGCCCAGGTTGTTTTATGCATGCCTTGCCTGAAGCAATTGAAATTTACAACAAATACAAAGATGATGGTGTAAGAGTAATTGGAATTGCTACTGCTTTTGAAGATTTTGATAAAAATACATTAGATAATTTGAAGATGTTAGCTGAGACAGGAGAAATAGTTGGAGAAACAAAAAGTGCATTCCAAATGAGCGGACAACTACAAGAAGGAGACAAGTTACCATACAAAATTCCATTTCCTTTAGCAATGGATAACCTGGTAAAGACAACAGGTGAAATAAGCCAAGAAAAAATTATGGAGTTTATCTATCCACAAATTCCAGAATTTGATTCACAACCAGAAGATTATAGAAATCAAATCATACAAAGAGTCAAAGACTATATGAAATCAAAAGAATACTCTGCTGAAACATTTGAAAAGTTTGCACTACGTGGAACCCCATCAACTATTCTAGTAGATAGAAAAGGAGTTCTAAGAGATGTTTCATTTGGTCAAGTTGGACAAGCAGAAGCAATGATTCAAAAATTACTTAGTGAAGATTAGATTATCTAATTAGAATAACAGTAACTGATAGTACTACAGCTGTGATAAAACCCCCAATAATAGCAATTTTTGCGTTATCCACAAGATAACTTTGGTCTCTAAATTTTAAGGATTTGTAAAAAACATTAATTCGATTTGATGTAACAAAGATTATGGAAGAAGGACAAATTATTGTTCCATTACTAATTGCAGCAGCAGTTGGGATTTTTGTAGGAACAAGAATATGGATTATGTTTAGAAAATAGATTTTTTTCTTATTCCCAAGATAACAATTGCAGGCAATCCAGCATACATTCCAATATTTAGAATTATCAAAGATACGCCGATTGACAGAATCTCAGATTCTGTTTCTGCAAAATCCATCAAAGATAGAGTAGTGATCATAGGAGTAATTCCTATTCTCACCATCTCCTTGAATACAGGATTTTCTCGTTGATAGTCTGCCATTTGAGGACTAAATGAATAATAAAATGCGTTAAATGAATTCATGAAAGATTTTCCAGATTCTATTTGTAGTAATTTATCATCTCTTAATTCTCGTAACTGTTGCACTTGAGGTGCCAACTCAGAACCAAATGTTGCAGTTGCAATCAAACATCCACCGCCAGGTTCTTCATGAGTAATTTTTTCATTAGGAACAACTTCTACAATCTCTTTTACACCAACAAGTGCATCTGTTCCAATGATATCGATTTTGTTGTTACCAATTCCAGTAAAGTTCAAAGTAACAAATGAAATCCTTTCATTTGATTTGTATTCTTGAATAGATTCAACATCATTTATCTGAAAAGTAAAATTGCCACCAAGGAGGTTTTTAGGAATTGTTACCTCACCTAGATTATCTTCCAGACCACTGTTAATGAATATAGTTAATCGTTTTTCATTTTTGTTAAACTCATGATCTAAAATATCAAAATTTGAAACAGTAACAACTTCAAAAGTGTGACCACTTGTATCAACATCAAGACGGGTTAACAATCCTGTTCTATCAGAAAGTTGGCCAAACACAGGAGATATTATTAGAAGTAATAATAACGGAATGAAAAATAGTACTTTCAATTTACGCTGTTTGAGAAATACGTTTAGTTAATTCTTTATCTTGTGCAACTCTTGGATGATCTGGGTCTGCCAAGATTACTTCAAACCAGTAGTGTTTACCATCTTTGTAGATAAAGTAAGAACCCAATAGTTTCATGTTTGGATATCTTTCACTAACTCTTCGTTCAGCAACAGTTTTCATATTGTCATCTGCCTTAATTCGTGTAACACCAAGATGTTTTGGTCTTCTACCACCAGTAGGTCTCTGCTTTCTCATGCCACCAGTACCAACTCGCATTCTAACAACAATAACACCTTGTTTTGCTTTGTATCCCAATCTTCTTGCCCTTTGAATTCTACTAGGCTTGTCAATTCGGGTAACTGCATTTTGTTTACGCCATCCAACTACACGCTCACGTAGCTCTGGAGCGTTTTCTTTCCAGAGTCTGATCCATACTTGGTCTTGACGACTAGGCATATCGGGCATAGTAAAATCCCCTTTAATAACTGTAAATCGTGTAATTCTAAGCATCGCTAAAGCAGTTAAAATTCTCTTGAGTGGGGCATCACATTCCACGCACTCGAAGAGTTGCATCCGCAGAAAACTCGATAAAACAACTACGCCAAAGTTGTTAAAAAGGATTCCTGAGAATTGTTTTGAGATTTTTATTGAGTAAAATGGGCATGAAAAAAGATGAGAGTTAGAAATGTGATATTATCTACGATCATAGTTCTAAGTTTGACTGTTTTACCATCTGCACATGCAGAGCCCATAGTAGAAATCATTATGGAGAAAACGACTTACAGTTACTGTGAAAAATTATTCTATACAATCAAAGTTTCAGAAGTTACAGGAAATCCTGCAATAATTCACATTAGAGATGAGACAGGGAAAGGAAGCAGTGCAATTCCATTTCCAGTAACTGAACTAGAAAATCCAGTACCATCAAGAGTTGCTTTTGAAAAAGAAATTTTCCCGTTAGGAAAATACTTTATTGATATAGAGTATTCAGGAGTGCAGACAACTGCAGAGTTTACATTAATTGATTCAGGTAAAGTATGCATTCCAGAAACAGTAAAACCAATCATGGCAAATTGGCTTTCAGGAAACATATCAGATGGATTTCTAATTGATGCATTTGAAAAATTTACAGAAGATTTAGAACTTTTCAAAATTCCATTTGATATAAATGAAACAACTGTTTATGATGTTAGAATTCCAGAATGGGTAAAAAATGTAGGATACTGGTGGCTTGAAGGGATGATAAGTGACGATGATCTAGTTAATGCAATAAACAATCTCGTTGAGAGAAACATAATTTCACTTGAACAAGAGACAGGAAATGAAATATGAATAAATATTCTGTAATAACTGCAATTGCAATCATAGTAATTGTTACTCCATTTGTATTTTCTACAATGAATATTGTTGGAAGTCAACAATTAGAATACAGATGGCATTCTCCAGGAACTTTTTCATTTTTTACAATGTCAAATCATGGGGAAATGGAGTTTTGTAACACACTTCCATTTTGGATGACATTTGAAAAGTTTGAGGTTTCAATGTTTTACACTGGAACAAATGTTGGATCATATGAAGTAAAACCATTAACACTTAATCCATCAGCATCAGGAGTTCAAGAAGGGGTTTTTTCATCTGAGAATATTTCAAATGCACAACATACTTTCATGAACTTTGATTTTGAATTTGATTCAGGAGATATCAGATTAGACCCAAATCAATTCATCGTAGTAGTTCAAACACACACGCCTATTCTAGGCATAATACCATATTCGTCCACTACACAAATTTCAGCATTTAATTTTGATCAAATGATGAACGTAGAAGATTTGACTTGTGATTAATCTCGACTTTTACCGGCCTTTGACATTAATGCCAAGATGATTGCAATTGCACCAGTTACAACAAATGCTGCAATCAATCCGTAACCTAATTCCTTACCTAGTCCTTTGAAAGAAGTTGATGTTGGAGTAGATATTTCAGGTGTAGATGTTTGTGGTTCAAGAACACACACTCCATCTTGAAGAATTGTTCCAGGACCACATCTTTCATCTAAAACACATACACCATCTTGAAGAATTGTTCCAGGACCACATTCAGTTCTAGGAGTATCTTCAACAGGGGTTTCTTCTACTGGAGTATCTTCAACAGGGGTTTCTTCTACTGGAGTATCTTCAACAGGGGTTTCTTCTACTGGAGTATCTTCAACAGGGGTTTCTTCAACAGGGGTTTCTTCAACAGGGGTTTCTTCTACTGGAGTATCTTCTATAGTTCTACCAAATACTGAACCAATAATTTCTATCTCTTCAGTTCCAGCAGGTAATTCAATACTTAAAGTTCTACTTTGAGATGTAGTTTCAGTTTCTGAAAAAGTTGGCTCATCACCATCAGCTAAAATGATAAAGTCATCATCTACTCCTTCATAAACAGAATCAAAGAAGGTTCTATCAAATGTAATATCTAGAATTCCTTGAGAATCAGTAACATCAACTGAAATTATCAGTGAAATAAAATCAGTGTCGGACTCAATACCAGATACAGACATTCCAGATACAGTATAATCAACATCATAATCAGTTCCATCTACATCCACAGACATTGTTTCAGCATATACGAATGCAGATGAAAGTATTGTAAAGAAGATTAAGCCTAAGGATATCTTTAGCAGCGAATTACCATTTGTTAAATTTCTTAATCTATTAGATTGTAATTGGCTTATACTATGATTATTCAACGATTGACTTCCTCCAAATGGATGTTAAAAACAAAGAGACGATAATTAATCACGTAAAAGTCAACTTTTTTGAGTATTTTTAAGAATCACGCAGGAATTATCAGATGACGCCTCTCAAAATTTGGACAATTTTCTCAGCAATCACATTTGCTGCCAAGGATTGTGCTTCTTTTGTTTGAGCGCCAATGTGAGGAGTTAAAATGACGTTGTCAAGTTCTGCCAACTTTGTTCCAATAGCAGGTTCCTTTTCAAAGACATCCAATGCTGCACCACCAAGTGTTCCATTTTTGAGTGCATCATAAAGTGCATCCTCATCAACTACTCCACCTCTAGATGTATTGATAATTTTTGCAGTCTTTTTCATTGTGGACATTTTTTGTGCATCTAATAGATGGTATGTTGAATCAAGTAACGGAACATGAATTGATACATAATCAGCACTTTGTAAAAGAGTATTCAAATCAGCTTTCATCAAACCGACTTCTTTTGAAAATTCTTCATCAATTGGAACCACATCATAACCGATGATATTCATGTTAAGTGCACGTGCAAGTCTTCCTAGTCTTTTTCCAATGTTTCCTAATCCAACAATTCCAAGATATTTTCCTGCAAGTTCAGTTCCTTTCAATTCTTTTTTAAGCCACTGTTCATTCCTAATACCTCTATCACCTCTTGCAGTTTGTCTTGCAAGAGATAACATCAAACCCAATACTAATTCTGCAACAGCGTTCATTGCACCCTCTACAGCATTAATTACACGGATGTTTTTTGCTTTGGCGGCTTCTTGATCAACATTATCAAGTCCAACACCAACACGAGCAATAATCTTACAATTGTCTGCTTTATCGATCATCTCTTTTGTGATGGTAGTTCTACTTCTAACAATCACAATATTGTAATCGGAAATTTTTTCTAAAATTTGTTCAGGAGTAATCTCTGGTTCATAAGATATTTTCAAGCCATTATCTTGTAAAATTTTATTCAAAATCGGATCTACTTCATCACAGATCAGTACAGACTCGTCAAATCCCATGAAATGTAAAATAGAGCTACGGAATATAATTCATTCAAAATAATAAAAAGAAAAAGATGTTATGTTATCAAGAAGTTAAGATTTCTGCTACTACAGGAATTACTTCCCATAATGCGACATAATCGCCACTTTCTTGCATTTCAGAAGCTACGTTGTCAGTCATAAGACCATGAATGTTAATTGCTGGGTGAGCAATACTGTTCATTCCCATTGGTGGGACAGCACTACTTGGGTTACCCAAAGCATATGCATAAGATGCGACTGGTGCTGGGATAACTCCTTTCTCAACCAGAACTGGGTTCAAGCCGAATGGGTCACCTGCTACAAATACTGTAGCTGCGCCAGTGTAAATTGCTGCATAGTCATGGTTAACTGCTGCGTATGCACCTGGTTCATCAAATACCAAGTCAACAATCATTCCTTGTGAGCCACCGAGTAACCATGTTTCAGTTGCTGCGGATTGTACTCTGTTACCTTGTGTAACTCTGTCCAAAATTTCTCCTACAATGTGGAAGAATACTGGTTCGTTACCTTGGTTTTCAACGAATAATCTTACGTGTTGATCATTTTCAACAAATAAGAGTTGTGATTGGTATTGCTTGTGCTCAAGTCCATTCCATGGTTGTGCAACAAAGATGTTCTTGTTTACATCGCCATTGACGAGTAAGTTATGAGCCATGTTTGGTACATAACCAAATTGCATTCCATTTACAACTGTTGCAGTGTTTTGATGTTTGAACATTGCACCGGCATCATAGTTGCCTTCAGGTGTAAGATACAATTGATTGTATTGGAGTTGGAACTCTAATGCATCTGCATCATAGAATTTTCTGTCAAGTTCACCACTTCCGCTTGTTTTCTCAACCATTAATTTCTTGTAACCATTTGCAGGATCAACGATTGTAATTCCGTACATGCCGGAAAGTACGTGTTGGTCCATACCAATTAGTTTAACACCAGAACAATGGTATTTGAACATACCAGCAGATTCAGCGATGTAACAGTACTGACTTGTTTCACCAGGATTAACTGATTCAAAGTTTCCTGCTGACATTTGTGATGCATGCATGTCGTTACCGTGTCCAGTAACTTCATCATCTGGAATTGTAAGTGTCATTTTAACAACATCACCTTGTGTAACTCTTAGTGTTGGTCCTGGGACTTGTTCACTGAAAGTCATTGCGTGATATGTTTTTCCTCCCATGATTGGAAGTTCGACACTTTCACCAGTCAAGTTAAACTCAACGACATTACGTCCAGAGTTTTCTAGAGCACCACAATCAGTTTCTGCGAATGCTTCAGGCATTACAAGCTGTAAACCTCCCATGTGTCTGATCTTATCCATGACAGAGACATCCATTTGGTCCATGTCAAGAGATTGACCAGCAATTTGGGTTTGTGTGTATGTGCTTCCGAATAAGGTTGCGCCCATTACAGCTACTGCTGCAATTGTAAAGAGCATACTAACACGCTTATTCATTATGCACGATGGTACCCAGTTCCTATATAACAATTTCCCAATTTGGGAATTATGAAAATGTGATATGATGCTGAAAAAGAATGAATAATGGGTAGTTGAGGCTATTTTGTATGAAATTTAGATTAGATCAAGACTCATTAGGAAAAGTCAAAATTCCATCAGACGCATATTATGGAGCATTTACTGGTAGAGCAATCAAACAGTATCATGTTACTGGAAACACATCTCATGAGAATTTGATAAAGTCATTTGTTATGATTAAACGATCAGCTGCTGTTGCAAATATGAAGACAAAGGCAATTGACACAAAACGAGGAAAGGCAATTGTTTCAGCTTGTGACAAAATTTTGGCAGGAAAGCATGTTGATCAATTTGTTGTAGATATGATAAACTCTGGGGCAGGAACCGCATTTAACATGAATTCAAATGAAGTCATTTCAAATGTTGCATTAGAAATACTGCGCAAAAAGAAAGGACAGTATGAGTTCTTACATCCAAATGATCATGTCAATATGTCACAATCAAGTAATGATACATATCCAACTGCAATGCATGTTGCAATTTTGATGAATCTCAAAGAGACAATTCCTGCAATTGATATTCTGATAAAGTCATTATCAAAGAAAGCAAAACAATTTTCATCATTTAAGAAAATTGGAAGAACACATCTTATGGATGCATTACCAGTAACTTTGGGAAGTGAGTTTGCAGCTTATGTTACATCTATTACTAAAGCAAGAAACGAACTTGTTGCATCACAAAAAGAATTACAAAATGTTGCACTTGGTGGAACTGCTGTTGGTTCTGGAGCTAATACACCAAAAGGTTACAGAAAAATTGCAATTGCAGAGCTTGGAAAAATTTCAAAATTACCATTAAGACCTGAAAAAGACATGCAACATGGATTGCAAAGCAAGTACGCAGTTGCAAATTGTTCAGGTGCATTACGTAACTTGGCATTAGAAATTGGAAAACTTGCAAATGATATCAGACTAATGGCATCAGGTCCAATTGCAGGTTTGGCAGAAATTGGAATTCCTGCAGTTCATGCAGGCTCTTCAATCATGCCAGGCAAAGTAAACCCATCATTAGCTGAATGTATGAATATGATTTGCTTTAATATCATTGGAAATGATACTGCAGTATCATATGCAGCACAAGGTGGACAGTTTGAGCTTAATGTCATGTTACCTGGAATGCTAAAGTGCATGCTAGAGTCAACAGACATGATAAAGAACTTCTTGCCAATATTTTCTGCAAATCTAATTGATGGACTTACTGCAAACAAAGACAAGCTACGTGCAGACATTGAAAACAGTCCAGTGATTGTAACATTGCTGACTCCAAAGATTGGATATCTAAAATCTGCAGAACTTTTCAAAGAGTCATTAAAGACTGGAAAAACTATCAGAGAACTAGTAGTTTCAAAGAAACTAATGACTAACAAAGAAATTGATTCTCTGTTTGGATAAAGTATGGCAAAAATATTTGTAGAATCTTATGGATGTTCTGCAAGCTTTGCAGACTCTGAAATGATTTCAGGATTAATTCTAAACGGAGGACATACTTTGGTAGAAGATTCTTCAGAATCAGATCTCAATGTTGTGGTAACATGTTCTGTAAAGGATGCGACTGCAAACAAGATGGTTCACAGAATAAAGTCACTAAAGACAAAGCCTCTAGTTGTGGCAGGATGTCTACCAAAGGCAGAAAAAGAAACTGTAGAAAAGTTTTCTGAAAATGCAAGTCTACTTGGTCCAAATTCTTTAGGAAAGACTCTCCAAGTTATTGATTCCACACTCAAAGGAAGGAAAAAGATTGCATTAGAAGACACTGATCTCTCAAAAGTTGGGCTGCCCAAAGTCAGATTGAATCCAGCAGTAGGAATAGTTGAAATTGCAAGTGGATGTATGAGTGAATGTACATTTTGTCAAACTAAGATTTCAAAAGGCGATCTTCAAAGCTACAGACTAGGAGACATTGTAAGACAAGTAAAGACAGAGATCAATGAAGGATGTAAAGAAGTCTGGTTAACATCAACAGACAATGGATGTTATGGATTTGACATTGGAACAGATTTACCTTCTTTGATTAATGCAGTGTCAGAAATTCCTGAAGAGTTTATGATTAGAGTTGGAATGATGAATCCAATGTACATGCCACGAATCAAAGAAAAGTTAATTGAATCATATGATAATGACAAAGTCTTCAAGTTCCTACACATTCCAGTACAAAGTGGAAGTGACAAAGTTCTACATGACATGAAAAGAGGACATACTGCTGGAACCTTTAGGGAGATTGTAAAGAAAGCAAGAGAGAGATTCCCAGACTTTACCATTTCAACTGACATCATAGTTGGATTCCCATCAGAGACCAAAGAAGACTTTGAGAAAACAGTAGAACTGCTTGATGAGACAAGACCAGATGTTGTAAATCTCTCAAAATATAGCGCTAGGCCTGGAACAGAAGCTGCTGAATGGGAGCAAATTGATGTTGCAGAAGTAAAATCAAGAAGTAAGAGAATTTTTGAGCAGATCAACAAAATATCATTGGAGAACAACAAAAAGTGGATCGGTTGGAAAGGTGACGTTCTCTTTGATGAGCAGACAGATGAGGGAATCAAAGGTAGAAACTTTGCTTACAAGCCAGTCTTTGTCCCTGAACAAGTAGACATTGGTCAATTACATGCAGTTGAGATCATTGATGCTACTCAAAATAGCCTTCTTGGAAAGATCGCAAGCTAAATTTTTTAGATCTAAAATTTGATTAAAAAAACGTAAGAAGGTTTTTTATGGAATTCAGAGAATAGGATCTGAAATGAGTTTTCAAGTAAAAGAACCAGTTTTAGTAGTAGGTCTTGGTGGTGCAGGCTCAAAACTAGCACTCAAAGCCAAAGATTCACTAAATTCAGATTGTCTCTTAATCAGCAATGATTCAAAGGACTTTGCAGGAGATGTTCCTTCTGTGCATGTTTCAACAGATTCAGTAGTAAATCCATCAATGCAATTAATCAGAGGCTCAACTTACAATGCTTCAGAAGAAATCAAATCAAAAATTTCAGGCTATTCAACTATTGTTATGATGAGTAATTTGGCTGGAAAAGCAGGCTCAGCAATGGCGCCGGTTGTATCAGAGATGTGCAAAGAATCAGACATCGGACTAGTTTCATTTGCAATTATGCCTTTCAAATATGAAAAAGACAGAATTTTCAATTCAGGTGTATCACTAAAACGAGTTAGAGAAAACTCTGAATGCACTGTTGTGCTTGATAATGATTCATTATTAGAAAGCAATCCAGACTTGACTCCAAAAGCATGCTATGATATTGCAAATTCTGCAATTATGCACGTAGTAGAGTCACTTGGAACCTCAGAAATGTCTCACGATACAAACATTCTCACTACAAGCAAGGAAGGACAAGATATTGAAGATTCTCTTAGAGATTCACTCAAAATGTTATATGAAAATGCTCCACCTAATGCAGTAAAACGCTCAATGCTTTATGTTGTTGGAGGAAGCAATATTCCAGTAGGAGTACTAAATTCTATTACCAATCTTACAAGTGGAATTCTAGGTGAAAGTAATTCACAAATTGACATGACATCAGAACATGAAGAATCCAAAGTAGTAATGCTATCATCCATTCAAGGAATGACTAAATTTGATAACTATGATCCTCTTGGAATGATTCCACAAGAAGATACACTTGATTGGTCTACACCAGACTGTAGTATTGATTGTGAATTAGACTTATACCAATTAGAATAAAATAATTTTTTTAAAATTATAATTTTTTGAAAGAGTTTATTCTTTTTCTGCTTTCTTTGGTTTTTCAGAAGGTGCTTCTTTAGTTGGTTCTTCTACTTTGTCTTCAACTTTAGGTTCTTCTTTTGCTGGTGCCTCTTCTTTCTTTGGTTCTTCTTTAGATGGTTTCTCTTCTTTTGCTGGTGCCTCTTCTTTAGTTGGTTCTTCTACTTCAGCCTCGACTTTAGTTTCTGCTTCTGGTTCTTCTACTTCTGCTTCAACTTTAGTTTCTTCCTTAGTTGGCTCTTCTACTTTGTCTTCAACTTTTGGAGTTTCTTTTTCAGGTGTTACTTTAGATTCAATTTCTTCTTCATATGGAGAAACAAGAACATAGCCTTCATCGGTCTTGCTCATTCTAACTCTAATCTTTCTTGGAGGACTTCGAATTCCTTTTGCCCAAATTTGGTGAGCTAAATCTTCTTCAATTTTAATATCTTCAACTTTCATGTGATGACGAGCAAATTCTTTGATCATATTGATTGCTCTAACTGCTCTGTGTTGTGACTGAGAGAGTAATACTTTACCAAGTGGAATTGTGTAAACGCGTTCTAATTCTTGAGACATCTATCCTACCTCCACATCAGTTGATCTCCAAGCTCTACGTTTTGGATTAGTTCTTACACTTCTCTTTGTTTTGAGAATAATCCATGCAGGTACTGGTGATGCCTGTTTTGTTTTCTTTAACAGACGAATCTTCCTTGGAGAGGACTTACGAGCAGCCATAGATTTTCAGGCACGCGGAGCTCTTTTTAAATGAATCTCAGGATTTTAAGCCACTTTGCATCTGTTTTAGGATTCTAGCAGAGGCTCCCCAGACAATTTGATTCTGATACTCAAATGTATACATTTCTTGTATTTTGTTATGAGAAGGATCAGGATCTTTGGCCATGGTTTTCAAAAACGATTCTAACGGAATATGAAAAATTTTTTCAACTTCACAATTTGCAGATAGTTTTGAAATTTCACGTAGTACAGAGATAAAAGGCAAAATAAGAAAACCAGAATTCAATGTTATTACAGGATCTAATTGTCCAATGACTTGGTCTCGTGTAATAGTTAAACCAATTTCTTCACTTGTTTCACGTAATGCAGTATCCAAAAGATCCGAATCAGCAGGATCTAATTTTCCACCAGGGAATGAAATTTCACCTGCATGGAATTTCATGTCTTTTGGTTTTTCTGTCATCACAACCATTGGTTCTTCTCCATAAACTACAACAAGAACAGATGCCAAACGATATTTTCCAGTGTTTTCCAATACAGGATCAATTGGAGTAGAAAATATAGATTGTATTTGTTCTAAATTCAACATTATTGTCCCACTTTTCCATATGGGTTTTGGTATTCAAAGGTTTTAACCAAGGATGCAAAAAATGACAATATGACAATCAGGTATGAAGCTAATCCACCTAAAATTTTACCTGATGTAGATACTGATCAATCAATAAAGAAATTCATTGAAAGGATAAAAGATATTTCAAAAAAATGCGATGCAATTCATCTTACAGAAAATGTGTTAGGATTTCAGAGAGTTTCTCCACTAGAAGTAGGAAAAATAATAAAAAAAGAAATTCCAGATTTACCAATTACAGTAAGTTTACGAGTCAGAGATAAATCCGAAGAAGAAATTTCAGAGTTTGTTGAGAATTGTATTAACATTGGCTTTTCAGGAATCCTAGTTTTGATGGGAGATCCTTCACAAACAGGAAAAACAGATTCAGGGCAGATTCCAAGTTTGACTGTAAAAAAATTAAAAGAAAAAAATGTAGATTCAAAAATTGATTTGTATCTTTCAGTATCAAACAAACCAAATTTCTCTAAACTTGGAAAGAAGAAAGATGCAAAACCAAAAGGGTTCATGACTCAAGTAGTTCAAAATGTAGAACAAGTACAGACATTAGCAGATAATCTGAAGGAATTTTCAGTCATTCCAATCATACTATTTCCTTCACAAAAAAATGAGAAATCCGCAGAATTTTTGGATTTAGATTTAGAATCATACAGCCAAGAATTTGAAGAGTTGTTGAAAAAAGCACATGAGATTACAGGTGATGTCTTGCTAACATCACCAAATGATTTTACAGGATTAAACGAATTTTTGAGTAAAACAAGTTTCTAAAGTACAAAGTACTGTGCTTTAGGATGATGTACAACTATAGCAGCAGTTGATTGCTCAGGAATTATTTGACCTGATTCAGTTAATTCCATTCCAGATTTTTGTGGTTCCAAGAGTTTCCATACCAATTGATGTTGCAATACATCAGGACAGCTAGGGAAACCCCAAGAATATCTCAAACCACCTGCATCTAAATTCAATTCAGATTTTATTTTGCGATTAATCCATTCAGCTAATGCTTCTGCAACTTCAACTGCCAATCCATGAAGATAGTATGCATCAGTGTACTTGTCCTCTTTATTCCATTGTTCGATAATATCTGCAACTTTGTTACCAACTGTTACAGCTTGAAATGCAACAACATCATCATCACCAAAATAATCAGTTAAACATAGATGTTCAGGTTTAGTAGAACGAGGAAAATCAAAGGATACATCATCGCCACGAGGATTTTCTACAGATAGTTTTCCATCCTTGTTGTGACATTTGAAATAGCCATAAACTACTTCGGGTTCAAACAGTTTTTCTCGAATTATTCTAATCTTCCATTGACTAAGCAGTTGTTCGTGATCAGCCTCTGATTCAGAGCCTGCTTTACCTCTTAGTCCCCATGAAAGCTTGAAGAGGGATTTCTTGTCAATTAGTTGCCATACTTCATCCATCTTGATTTGTTCTCCTTTGAGACGAATAGGTTCACCAATAGTTGTTGGAGTAGGTGCTTGTACAGGTTTGATGTCACTTTTTGGTAGACTGGCAGGATCAACAGTTGCAGTAGATTTTTCTTTCCAGTTTTCTAATTTTTCTTTCCATTCTGCTAACAATTTTGGTTTTTCATCAGAGATCAATGTGTCCATTGTTTTTAGACCTTCAAACATTGTATTACAATAAAAGACACCAGGCTCATAGATTCCATCTTCTTTTGCAATACGATTAATGTAATTGCTGTTAATTGCAGCACCACCACATAGAATTGGAATATTCATCTTGTTTTTTCTTGCATGTTCTACAAAGAATTGCATTTGTTTTGAAGTAGAAACTAGTAATGCAGAAAGCCCAATTGCATCAGGATTTACTTCATCAATTTTCTCAAGGAATTTTTGCAGTGGAACTTGTTTTCCAAGATCATAAACAGTATAACCATTATTTTGAAAGATAGTCTTTACCAAATTCTTCCCAATATCATGAACATCACCATATACAGTTCCTAAAACCAGTTTTCCTTTGCTAGAGCCTTCTTCTTTGACCAAATACTTTTCAAGTTCACCAACAGCTGCTTTCATACATTCAGCAGATTTCAAAACAAATGGAAGGATTAATTCTCCTGCTCCAAATTTATCACCTACTTCTTTCATTGCAGGTAACAAGTCTTCATTGAGAGTTCTAATTGCACCATCATGAGTTTCTTCAGGAGGAGCATCAAGTGAAAGAACACCATCAGTATCCTTTAGAATTTCATTTTTTCCAACTTTATCAGCAATTGCAGATACAACATCATTTTCTATTCCATCCTTGAGTCTGTTTACGATTCTAAAGTTGGCCTTCTTTCCTGCAGGCCAAGATGGGTCTACATCAACTTTCTTTGATGCAGTACTAGTTTGAGGTCCTGCATTCTCAAAGTATGTGATTAGTTCAGATAAGGCATTAGGATGAGTGTTAAAGATTAGATCTTCGGCAAGTTTTCTTTCCTTCTCATCAATCTCTCCATAAGGAATTATCTCTTTTGCATTAACAATTGCAGTATCAAGACCTGACTTTATTGCATGATGTAGAAATACAGAGTTTAGAATTTTTCTAGCATAAGGAACCAGTCCAAAACTAATGTTACTTAGACCCAAGGTAGTAAAAGATTCAGGGTATTTTTCTTTGACTAGTCGAATTCCTTCAAGAGTATTTTTTCCTGCTTCAAGAAATTCGTCCTCGCCAGTTGCAAGTGTAAATGTAAGAACATCAAAGATAAATTGTTCAATTTTTAATCCATATTTTTTACCAGTTTCAAAAAGTAATTCAGCTGTCTCTAGTTTTTGTTGAGGAGTCTTTGCCATTCCGTTTGGTCCAATGCATAATGCTATTGCAGGTAAACCATACTTTGCCATAATTGGTGCAAGTTTTTCAAATCTACTTCCATCACCTTCAAGATTAATAGAATTGATTATTGGTCTTCCTGGAATCTGTTTTACAGATGCATCAATTACATCTGGATCAGTTGAATCAATTACTAATGGTGCATCAACTTCCAAGCTCAAACGCTTTACTAGATTTAGCATGAAATCTTTTTCATCAGCACGTTCAGTTGTTGCAACACATACATCAAGACAATGTGCTCCATCCTCAACTTGAGTTCTACCTAAATCAACTAGACCGTCATAATCATCTGCAAGAACCAGTTGTTTTGCCTTACGAGAACCTTGTGTATTGATTCTCTCTCCAATGATTAGCGGGGCAGGAATTTGTTTTAGATCAACTGCCTTTAATGCAGAACTTACTCTAGGTGTAGTCAATAGTGTAAAATCATCTCGGTTTTTCTAAATACTTAACCCTCGACAGAGTTGGCTTTTTCGTCAATTACTTTTCTTAGAACTTTGATGTGTTCAGGATTTGTTCCACAGCAGCCTCCAATTATTCGTACCTTTTTGTATTGATTAAGAAAATCACCTAATGCATCACCCATCTTCTCAGGAGTCATCTTGTAGACTGCCTGACCTCCCTCGTTTTCAGGCATTCCAGCATTTGGAACCACCAAAATATTATGTTCATTTTGCTCATCAAGCCATCTCACACTGGGTGTCATCTCAATTGGACCAGTAGAACAATTCATTCCAAAGACATCAATTCCCATATCAGAAACAGTAGTATATGCAGCTTGGATGTTTGTTCCAAGTAACATTTTGCCGTATTGATCTAGTGTGGTATTTGCAATTATTGGAATCTTCTTTCCAGTTTTCTCCATTGCTTGATGACATGCTTCAATTACTAATTTTACTTCTAAAATATCCTGACTTGTTTCGATTAATAATGCATCAACTCCGCCAAGAATTAGTCCTTCTGCTTGTAGCTCAAATGCTTCTTTAATTTCATCAAGTGGTTTTTGTCCTAAATCAGGATCATTTGAGCTTGGTAAAAATCCGGATGGCCCCATAGAACCAATCACATATCGAGGTCTGTCTGAATATTCTTGACATACTTCAGATGCAAGTTGTGCAATCTTTTTGTTAAATTCAATTGTTTGATCACCAAAACCATATTCATCTAGTTTAATTTTGTTGGAACCAAAAGAGTTTGTTTCAATACAATCAGCTCCTGCATCCAGATAATGTCTATGAATTTGTTTAATCCAATCAGGTCGAGTTACAACTAAGCCATCATTGAATCCATCTTGATTGTTTGGAAAGTCTTCTGGTTTTGGATTGAACTTTTGTATTTCAGTTCCCATTGCACCATCAAAAAGCAAAACTCTGTTTTGCAATGCATCCAAAAATGGTTCTTTTTCAGTCAATTTAATTTCAAAATGAATCTGTACAGTTTAACTCTTTTCAGAAAAAACCACCAACTGTAGTAGTAATGATACGTATGTTGAAATTAGGTCAAACGGAATTTTCAAGTACATTTATGCAAAAAGTTCAAGTAAACAATTTAGTACGAAGTGCCACATTTTTTCAGCACGCTGGTATCTCAATTGTCTTTGTTTTCATGCCTATTATTGCTCAAGGCGTCACAGAATCAGTCTTTGAGATAGGCCTTTTGGTAGCCTCATTTAGTTTTGCCCAGATTCTCTCGGAAATCTACTTTGGTAGGCACTCAGACAAGAAGGGAACCAGGCTCAAGTTCATCAGAATTGGATTCATCGGCTGTGCAATAGCATTTGGAATGCATTACTTTGCAACAGATCTTTCCATGTTCTTTCTGGTAAGAATTGCAGCAGGAATTGCAAGTGGAATAATGATTCCAGCAATGATTGCATATACCTATGAAGCAAACGTTGACAAAAAAAGAGCAGCAACAGTAATCTCATTTCATGCATTAGGGTGGATGGCAGGAATTGCAGCAGCTGGACTTGCAAATGACTTGCAGTTAATTTTCTTGATAAGTGCAGCATCATTTGTAGTAGGGCTGTTATTTACAATCAGACTCCCAAATCCTGAGCAAGAAAAAGAAGTAGAGCCTGGAACTACAAAAAGAGTAATTTCAAAAAACAAATTTCTTTTCTTGTCATTACTGCTAAGACATATTGGTGCTGCTGCTGTTTGGACCATTCTTCCAATAATGATTGTAGATAGATGGGGAGGAGAACTATACCACATTTCAATTGTGTATACTGCAAACACAATGACTGCTTTTATTTTGATGAATGTAATGGCAAGTAAAATTCATCTATCAAATGTCACTAAATTCAAGATAGGAGTCGGCTCTACAACATTTGTTTTTGTAGGGTTGTCATTTGTAACTGAATGGTGGATGGCAATGCCATTTATGTCACTGGTTGGTGCAACATGGGCATTCTTGTTTATTGGTGGAAACTTTCACTTAATGGACAACAACCCACGTTCAACTTCAACTGGGATATTTAGCTCAACTCTATCAATTGCAACAGTAGTTGGTCCTGTAATTGCAGGTGGAATTGCATTTGCATTTGACTATGTTGCAGTGATGTACTTTGCAATTGCCATCATTGTTAGTGCCTTTGCAGTATCACTGAAAATCAAAAAATAATCCAGAACTAAATCAGTTTTTTAATAATGTTAAACGCAGTATTGTGTTTTTCAGGCGTAATCCATAGTCGTTTGTACACATGAAAATCAGTCTCAAGTACAATAGCCTTTTTCTTTGTAGGCCTTGTTGCATCAAAATGAAACCAATCTCTGAAATTATTAGAACCAGAGATTCTCAGCCTGCCTGAGAACAGACCCATCTTCTTTTCAGAGATTTTTTTGACATGAGATAGTTTGACGTCCTTTTTCCCCCAAGGCAAACACCAAGACTTGAACCGAATCTTATCCTCAAAGATTTGGATGTGTTTATCAGAATACAGAATCTTTGACATGTGTTATTGTAGTTTATTTTAGATTTAAAGATCTTGTGTAAAAGATTTTTAGATTATTTTGAGTGGTTATCAACATAGATTGCTTTGAGGGTATCTGTTTTACTAAGGACACCTCCAAGTTTTCCATTGATTTTTACACCTAGACCATTAATCTTGTTTTGTGCCATAACTTTACAAGCTACAGTTAACTCTTCTTCAAAATCTATTGTTTCAAATGATTTTGTCATGACATCTTTTGCCATAGTTGTTGCTCCGAATCCAGAGTCAGACAAAAATCCTTTTCTAGTAAACACCACAGAGATTGCATCATCAGCATTATCAAGAACAGCATCAGTATTTCCCTTCTCTAATGCAACATGAAATAAATCACGAAAAGTCAAAATGCCTTCAGGATCATTTTCTTTATTCTTTAGAAAAATTCTAGAGATTTTCTCTTCAACCATTTTTTGTACAACATCCTTTAGATAGTCATCAGAGTTTGCTGCAATGTAGGATATTGTCATAATATCTCCAACCGTGTGTTTGCCCACATAGTTTTGAGAATAATATTTTGCAATGTCTGTTTTTGTTATTATTCCAACAAGTTCATTTTGAGATGAAGATACTCCTAAAGAACCGATATTTTGTTCAAGCATAAGCTCTACGCACTTTTCAACACTCATTGATTCATTGACGGATGTGAAATTATTCATAATCTGCGAGGCAGGGATATCTGCAAGATTTCTTTCAGTATCATCAGTGAGAAGAAACAATCCAATGTCCTTTTCTGTAATTATTCCAACAGGTGAATTTCCTTGGGTAAGAACAATCCGACTGATGTTGTCCTTTAGCATCTTTGTGATGATTTTGTCTAGAGATTCATTACTATCAGATGTAATTGGTTTTTGAGAGATAGAAACTAGTTCAGACAAAAAGACACCTATTTTATCAGATACACAGGTATTTTGGATTTTTGAAGAACATGATTTGATACACTTCCAATCATATCTTTTGATGCACTTCCTGAACCAGTAGTACTCATTACAATGTGATCAAATTTTCCTGTTCTTGCAGTGTGAAGTGTCACATGTCCAGGGGAGCCTCTTAGAAGTTTGGTTGAAAACTTTACATTTTTGTTTCCTGCTCGTTTTTCTGCTTTTTTGAGTAGTATTTTTCCGTCTTCTTGGAGTTGTTTATCAAATGTTTTTGTTCGTGGGCCTCCATCAATAACATGAGGAATTACATGAATGCAAGTAACTTGTCCATGAGTGAATCCTGCTAAAGTTAAGGCTCTATCTAAGGCTTGAAAGGATTTTTTTGAACCATCTAGTGGAACTAAAATTCTGTTAAGATCCATAAATCATTTCCAAAAATACTTCCATATTAACAGTGAATCCTATTTTCACAAAAGAAATCAAGTATCATCATTGGAAAAATAAAAGAAAAAAGGAAAAAATTCCTAAAATCTTGGAACTACTCTAGATTTTGCAGTGACTGCTACGATGCTTATGATTGCAACAGCTAGTATCATCATTGCAATTGTACCAAATTCTGGAACAACGTTTGTGAATACTACTTCTTCACCAATTGGTCCTGTCTTTTCGTCAATACCATAACCTTGGAAGGTGATAGTAATGTCTACTGGGTCAGCAGAACTTAGGGGTGCAGTCATATGCATGCCAGTGCCTTCATGATGATGTGCACCTTCATCGTGCAAAACTTCATCACCGTTTTGTGTAACCATTATGTCATGATTAACATGTTCTGCATCTTTGAACTCAATAGAAATTTCCATTGCTTCACCTGCAGTTGGGACTGAAGTCCAAATTGAAACCATTGTACCATCAGATAGCATACCCATTGCAGTTGCATCACCTTCTGGCATCATCATTTCGTCACTGTGTTCATCACCGTGCTCGTCACTGTGTTCGTCATGATCTCCTGATTCTTGTACAATAACTACACCTTGAATCCAAGGATGAATCATTGAAAAGTAAGAGTATTCTCCAGGTTCATCAAATGTATGGGTAAAGCTTTCTCCAGGACCAAGTAATCCAGAATCAAACATACCATCAGGTCCATCATCAGGATTTCCACTTGAAATTGTAGTATTTGATTCAGCATTGTTTGTCCAAATCACTTCTCCTCCAACATTAACTGTAACCTCAGAAGAAACAAGACATTCATCAGCAGTTTCACAACCAGGGAGGTTAGCGCCAGGAGCAACAGAGATCTCAGTTTGAGGATGATCTGCAAAAGCATTGATGCTTCCAGTACTAATAACCACAGTCATGATTGCCAATAGAACTGTTTTTGATTTCATATAAAGAAGAATTTTGAAAATTTGTTAATTATTGATCTGGTACATTTTTCAATTGTACCAATTGTATTTTTTAGAACTTTGCGAAATTATGTTTGAGAAATGGGCTATAGTCTTCAGCTTGGTTTATTTTTCAATTTTTTTATCAATTAAGAATTTTTGAAAAACAAACCAGTACAAATTAGAAATGTACCAATTTGATTAAAATGAATTCAACTTAATCACATACATGACAGAATCAAATACAACAAACAATACAAATTCTAAGAAAAAATGGTGGTCATTTTTTAGTAGAAAAAAACAAGAAAATCAAGTTTAGAAATAAAATAGGCCCTGAACCTATTTTGTTATTCTGTTCCTTTAGTTATCAATACAGGGCATTTAGCTTGTGCGACTACTCCGTTTGCAACACTTCCCAATACAAGCTTTCTAAAACCAGTTCTTCCATGAGAACCAATTACAATAAGATCAACATTGTTCTTTTCAGCAAAAGATACTATTCCATCAGAAGGCGAAGGGTTGTGAATAACTTCCAGTGAAAATGGTACATTTTTGGCATTTGCTTGTGATTCTAGTTCTTTTAGCATAGCTGTTGCAGTGTCTGTCTCTTCATCTTGAATCTCCTGCATTCTTTCAAGTGAAATACCCGCAGATTCTGACACTTTGGATTGCAGAACAGTGGTAACGATAAGTTTTGATGCAAATTTTTCGGCAATCTCCAATGCTTTATCAAAAGCCTTTTGAGAATAGCCTGAACCATCAAACGGAATCAAAATCTTTTCCAATAAAGTATGACATTATTTTGAATATTTATTCTTAAATTCAAAAATCAGGTATGATAATTATAGATTCTAGTTCAGAACTTTGGTAGGTAAAATTTTCAGTGTTTAGGCAGATTGTTTTCATCCAGATATGCATCCCATGCAATGATGCCACCTTCTAAAACCTGAAAGTCAATTCCATGTTGTGCCAACTCGTATGTTGCTATGGTTGCACGATTGCCAGAACCACAAATAATTACTACTGGTTTATCAGTTGGGATTTCAGACAAATTTTCTTCAATAAAGATATCTGCTAATGGAATGTTTTTGCTTCCTGAAATCATGGTAACTTCTAATTCAGAAGGTTCTCGTACATCAAGAAGATAAACGTCATCTTGATTTTGTAATTGTTCATAGAGTTCTTCTGAAGAGGTTACAGTTGGAGTCATCTTTGTTGAAAGGTTTTCATCCCAAGACTGTATCCCATCAACAAGAAAAGAGGTTTTAATTCCTGCATCATTCATAATTTGTGCTGAGTTTAATGCACTACTTTGGGAATCTCCAACAAGAACGACATGCATATTTTGTGTTACTTCAGGAATTCTGCCAAACATTGTTTTGATTCTCTTATCAAGTGTTGCACCTTCCATTACATCAACTGAAGAACCTGCAATATGTCCATCCACATATGAGTTTGAATTCCGCATATCAATTACTACTAGATTAGGATCAAGTGTCATTTGTTGTTCTAGTTCACTTGAGGATATTGAAAATGGTTGATCAATAGGGATTGCTGAAGGAGTTGGTTCAACTTCATATCCGATAAATCCTGCAGCCATTGCAATTACCACAATTACAGCAATTCCAATTCCTACAGGTATTACTTTATTCAATGAGATAATTTACTCTGAGCTTTACTTAAAGATAATCAAATGCTTTGAGAGTTGAATCAATCATATGAAATTTTTTCAGAGAAATGTATCAAAGTTGATATGTAAAAAACATCTAATCTATACATTGGATAGAAAGACAAAGATTCTAAAAATTATTCAAGCAAATCCTGGAATCCATGTTAGGGGAGTGATAAAAGAGTCTAGTTTTGAAAATGGTGTAGTTACACATTATTTGAGACAGTTAACAGAAGATGGAGTCGTAAGGACACAGAAACGTTCTAGATATCATAGGTACTATCCAGTAGATGTTGAAGAAAAAGAGTTCCCAGTAATTAGGAATATGCGCAAGCCAACAAAAAAAGAGATACTCTTTAGAATTATGGTAGAAGGTAATCCATCATTCAAAGATCTTACCCTAAAAATTGACAAAAGTCCTTCAACAATATCCTGGAATGTATCTGAACTTGTGAAAGAAGGAGTAGTTGAGAAATGCAAAAAAGATGGCAAGCAATGTTACAGGGTAAAAGACAAAGAACTTTTCAAAAAAACATTCAAAAAAGAATTCACTAAATTATTTGATGAAAAACTAGAGCACTCTGAAGATATCTTTTTGGCATTATAGTGGTACATTCGACAAAATCGCCAAACCTGCTTTTTATCATAATGTGCTAGTTTTCACAATGAAAGGATATCTAAAATATTCACTGTCTATTCCAGTGTTTGCAGCAGTATTTCTGCTTGCAGTAACTGCATTGCCAGCACAAGAACAACCTGCTGATGCATATGCAAGAACAGTAATGGTCCACATTACATCTGATGAGAATCACAGGGTATTGATGGGGGTTCAACATGCAAAGGCAATGCTAGATAGTGGAAAAAATGTTGCAGTTCTACTTGATGTAGATGGCGTAAAAGCAGGGGTTAATCAACCAGACTCAAATCTATCTGCATCCAATGATCTTCTACAGCAATTTCTTGCAGACGGTGGAAGAGTAATTGCATGTCAGCACTGTGTTGGCATGGCAGGTTTCAGTATGAGTGATATGCTCCCAGGAGTTGAAATTGATTCACATCCAAACATGCCTAAAATGCAGAGATTGATTGATTCAGGTGCAGTAATCTTAGATTACTAATCCTTTTTTATTTTTTAATTTGAAAATCATTCGATAATGTCTCCAATTATTATTTAAGAAATTTTGACGTAATAAAATCAAATGTTAGAACAAAAAACAACTCAAAAAAAACCACCAGTAATTCCAGTGATTGCATTGATGGCAGGAGGATTAGCTGTTATGCTAATTCTATTGTTAACGCCATGGAACTTTGTTCCAGTAGAAGTAACTGAAGCCATAACTGTACTTGAAGTTACAGAGTATGGTTGTGTTGGAGAATCAATGTATGGTGTAAGTGTCGTAGTCTCTGAGTGTAGCGCAAAGGTAGGCGATGTTGTTTCAGCCTCATTTTACATTCCAGCAATGGAAGTAAACGGATTCTATGACAAAGTTCAAGAAAGAGTCATGGCAGTTCAACCATAGACAATTTCTTTTTTCTTTTTTTATTTCTAGTAAGAAATCATTTAATCTTCAAACTCAGATTCTGGAATTTTTTTATCTCCATTTTTTACATGGATTGAATTATGTTTTAATTTACAATCTGAACACATAACCATTCCACAATACATGCACATTACAGTATGAACTGTAAGATGAGTACATCTTAGAGGCATGATTTTACCAGTCAATTATCAGAGTGATGGAGTTAGCACTCATAAAGAATTCGGAGTGTTTTTAAGAAAATCTTACAGAATGGTTTCATGGATTTGAATACATTTTTTGGGTTGTGGATGGCAGGTTCAATTGTATTCATTGGAATTTCAGCATACAAATCAAGACACATAGACATTAGCAAATCAATTAGAAAACCAACAAAACCAACTTGGCCTAGAACAGAATTAGAAGAAGTTTTTGGAGTTTAGAAAAAATAAAAGAAAAAATGATTTGGAATAGTCAATTAATCACGTTAATCGTCTTTATCGTCGTTATTGTGATTAGACTTTTTTCCTTTTGCTGGGAATTTGCCGTCATCAATGTCAGCAGTACAACCAAAGCCTCCAAACCATGAAGGATTGTTGAATGCTGAGCCTCCGTCAGGAGCATCACGACAAATTGCCTTTACATCTATTGGAACATCCATTACACCAAAGTAGTCAACAGTTCCAGTTACATGGTAACCATAGATTCCTGGTTGTGCTAGAATTTGTCTAGCATAATAATGACCTGGATCACCATGAACACCGCCAACATCAGCATCTTTTACTAAAGGTTTGAAACCTTTTTCCACTGCTTTGTTGTACTGTCTATCATTTTTGTAATAGAATTTGTCAACTTTCAAATCAGCTTCTGCAAGATTTAGTTTAGTTCTAGTGTCACTAATGAATAACTCCATGTTATGTTCACCAGACCATTTTCCTGCTTCTTGTGCTCTTGTTGGTTCGTTGCTATGTCCCATGATAATTGTGATAAAACGTTGATCACCGTTTGGCAAAGTAAATGAAACTACTTGTCCACCGTGTGCAAAGGCTTCCTCAGATGAAGCAACTGAAAACAACATTACTGTTGCAACAGATGCAATCATAAACATTGAAGTATTCTTTGAGAACATTTTAGTCATGACCTCCATGTCCTAATCCATCGTTATCATGTTCGTCATCATTTAGGTCATAGATTGTGTTAGCACTCAAGTCAACATATGGACCATCCGTATATGGAGCATCAGCAATGTTTCCTAGAACGCTTTGGATATTGATATCAACAATGTGTTGTCCAGAGAATGTAACATCAGAGGTTCCCAGATTAGCAATTGCTATATCAGTAACTCTTGGTGCTCCACCATTAAGTGGATCTGGAATATGTGCATGCCATACACATCTGTTGTCTCCGTTGGAAACCAGATCAATGTAGAATAATGGCATTGGCTCAATATGGGTAGCGCTGTTGTGCTCATCAATATGTCCGGCAATTACTGCAACTCTTGGTGCATTTGTATCGTCGTCTACAGGTACACATTCATCAGTTAGTAAGAAATGGCCAGATACAAAATTTGGACTTGCATCGTACAAAGGCATGACCTCACCAGGTCCCAATGTAATACCATTCAAAGAGATGTGTGTGTTATCAGGAATATTATCACCTGATACTCCAGCCTCAAAGCTGTGACTTGCAAATGAATAACCACCAAATGCTAACGCAATTGTTAGAATTGCAGTGCCTGCAATCATAGATGTTTTTTTCTGTGTTAGAAAAGTCATTGAATTTAATTTTTCAATTATATTAAAAACAAAATTGGTACATTAGTAACTTGTACTGGTAGATTAGAAATAATCATTTTACGTTTGTAAAACATACCAGTATTGCAATTTTTAAAGTTGTTTTCAAAATTATTTGTAAGAATTATTGATTTGACATTTTTTAATTAATTTTTTCAGCGTAGAATTTCTTTTAAGATAATATTTTTTTTCAGAATTTTCAAGTTTCAAAACCACTAAATCAGACGCTATTAGTTTAGATAAATTCTGAGAAATAGTTGGTGCAGATTTTCCCACCTTTTCTACAATTCTTTTGAATTTGAGACCATCTGAATCACTTAGTACAGACAAAATACGTCGTGATGTTTCTTTTCTTAAAAAAACAATAATCCGGATTTCCTCATGCGTGATTGTAGGCGTAAAAAATCTAGTTTTGTTTTTTTCACGTTCAATTTTGATTGTTCCATTTGATTCTAGTTTAGTCAAATAGTAAGAAAGAACACCGTTCTTTAATCCAGATACTCGAATTATCTCACTATAGTGTAATCCAGGGTTTTTATGAATTATTTCAGTTAGCATAGATTCTCTATCAGACACACAGACGATTTTTCAAAAATGGTGAAAAAACAACTGGTTCATTTGTCAAATGTACTGGTTTATTCAGAAAATTAACCATAGACTCAGCGCCTATGTTTTTGTTCAATCACTAGGGTTTAACATCTGGAAGTGAAGTAAATGCAGAATTTACTTCTCGAACTATATCTTGAGCGTTGGCATCTCGTTCTGCAGATATCAATACAAGATATTCTTTAGTTGGAATGCTGATCATAGTGACATTAGTACGTCTTGAAACAATGTAATCAATAGAACCTAATTTTTCATCAAAATCTTTTCGCATCATATATTCTAGCATTAATTGAACATACATTCTACGATTTTCCTTATCAGGAAGAAAAGATGTTACACCTTCTTTAAAATTGCCTGCAATTTTGCTGCCCATATTGTTTATCACACCAACAAATCGAATTTTGGGCAATTCTAGAATTTTCTGACAAGATTGCTCAAATTTTGTAATTTCATCAGAAGACATGAGTTATCTAAGACAGTATAGAATAAAAATAATAATTTTTTTCTTTTTTTTTTGATTAACGTAATCCCCATCTGGACATTACCTTGTCTTCTAATTTCTTAAAGACAACACCATCTACTGCAAGTCCGATTCCCATGATTACAAGCATTATTGCAATTACTTGAGAAACATCATTTAGTGAACGTCCTGCATTGAGCAAAAAGCCCAGTCCTAGGAATGAAAACAGAATTTCAGCACCAATTACACCTCTCCAAGCAAAGGCCCAGCCTTGCTTAAAGCCTGAAATCATGTATGGAAATGCAGCTGGGATCAGCACAGCAGTAACTAGCTGACTGCCCTTTGCACCCATATTTCTTGCAGCTTCAATAAAGTGAGGATTGATGTTTTTGACACCAGTGTAGGTGTTAATGGTTACAGCAAAGATTGCACCAATTGCAGTAACAAAGATAATTCCTGCATCAGTCAAACCAAACCAAAGAATTGCAAGTGGCACCCATGCAATTGATGGAATTGATTGTAAGCCCAATACCAAAGAACCAACAGTTTGATTTACAACTTCAACTCTTGCCATGAAAATTCCTAAAACAATGCCACCAGCAATTGCAATTGCAAGTCCAACTGCCAATCTCCACATACTAGTTGCAATACCATAAAACAAGCTTCCATCAGCTGCACCATATGCCAAGTCTTCAGCTACCTCATATGGAGATGGAAAAACATTATCAGGCCAAAGTCCAGTCATTGCAGTTATTTGCCAAACAGCGATAATACCAATGTAAAATGCAATTCTGTGAGGGGTGTAATTCTTTGCCATATCAATCACTGTTTGTTTTTCTTTACCTCAGGTCTTAGTTCAGATAGCAAGTCTTGTTGGAATTTTAATAATGATTCATCTTCAGAAACTCTTGGTCTAGGAAAATCATTTTCAACTTCTTTTTTGATTGTTGATGGACGGTTACTAAAAACAGCAACTTTGGTTCCAAGTACTGCAGCTTCTGCAACACTATGAGTTACAAACAGAATAGTCTTTTTTGTTTTCTCCCAGATCAACTGCATCTCAACTAACAACAAATCACGAGTTTGTGCATCAAGTGCTGCAAATGGTTCATCCATTAGTAATACGTCAGGATCCATCACAAGAGCTCTTGCTATTGCTACACGTTGTTTCATTCCTGTTGAAAGTTGGTAAGTGTACGAATCAGTGAATTTTGTTAATTGCATCATGTCAAGATATCTGTGAGATATCTTTGCACGTTCTTCTTTTGGAATTCCGGCCATCTTTAGTCCAAACTCTACGTTGTCTTGGACTGTAAGCCACGGAAACAATGCACCTTCTTGGAAGACCATGATTCTTTCAGGTCCAGTCTCACTTACAGGACGGCCATCAAAGAGAATTTGACCCTCATCAGGCTTTTCCAAGCCTGCAACTATGCGCAAAAATGTCGACTTTCCACATCCAGAGGGCCCAATCAAACATACAAAGTCACCAGACTCTACTTTGAGGTCTACTCCACCTAGAGCCTTGAGCTTGTGAGAATCATGGCTAAAGTACTTTACAATATTTTTGGCCTCTAGTTTGGTCATTACGTGCTGGCCTCCTCTAGAGAATTTGTATCAAAGCTGTAAAAAATTCCAGACAAATCATATCCATTTCTTCCAAGATATCCCAAAGTATCTGCTTTTTCAGCAAATGAGACCACAGAGTTTGGTTTTGGATCTGCAGTTATCATAATGTTGGATAGTGCAACATCTACAACATCATCAGAAAGTGATTGTCCCAAGTAAGAATCAAGAAAGTCATTGAAAACATTTCTAGTTTCTATAGGATTTGATTCAATCCAAATTTGCGTTTCATGATGTGCACGAATATAGTCAGCCCATACTACACTGTTTTTATCAATGTAATCTACATTTCCAATTAAGAGAACAGATGCAAACTCTTTGTCAGGCCAAAGTTCTTCTTCATGGAATAATCTTTTTCCATCAAGTTCGGTTTCTAAAATTGTTGCCCAAGGTTCTGCAACCCATGCACCATCAATGTCACCTTTTACAAACAAAGTATAGATGTCAGGGTTTGGAATATTATATACAACAACGTTTCCACCTTTCTCAGCTGGCTTTAGTTGGTTTTCAGCCAAAAAATGACGCAGTGAAACATCTTGTGTGTTTCCAATTTGAGGGGCAGCAATCTTTTTTCCTGCAAAGTCATCTGCAGTGTTTATTTCAGAATCAGGATGTACAATGAAACTTGCACCACCGCTTGCAGCGCCAGCAAGAATTTTTACATTTTGATTATTAGAATTCAAAAATCCATTAATTGCAGGTCCAGGACCGACATATGCAATGTCAATAGAGTTTGCAAATAGAGATTCTATTGCTTGAGGTCCGCTATCAAAAACTTTGGTTTCAATCTTTACATCATCACCAAGATGCTCTGCAAAGAATCCTTTTTCCATCCCTACAATTGGAATGGCATGGCCAATGTTTGGAAAGTAAGCAATCCGAATTTTATTTTCATAGGTAGTATCACTAGAGCTAAGAGCAATTCCAAGTGCAGAAAATACGATAATTGCCCCAATTCCTGCAGCAATTACCGAACGAATTTTCATAAAACAGCGTTATATTTGGCGGTTAAATAATCATCGAATTTTAGCTCAAGCTAGCCAGAAATTTTTCAATGAAAAAAATCGCAATCAAGCCTATCACAAAAGATAAATTCCAAAATACAACGGAAAAGATGTTTTATGACTCAAAAAGGAATTCTTGCATTCTCTGGAGGACTAGATACTTCAGTTGTTGTAAAGTATCTACAAGACGAACATGACATGGATGTCATCACAGTTACAGTAGATGTTGGACAAGGTGATGACAATAAAAAAATTGCAGCAAAAGCAAAAAAGCTTGGAGTAAAAAAACACTATAACATTGATGCAAGAAAAGAGTTTGTCAAAGATTACATTTTTCCATCAATTAAAGCAAATGCACTTTATCAAAAGAAATATTGTCTTGCAACAGCACTTGCAAGACCACTAATTGCTGAAAAAGTTTTAGAGATTGCAAAAAAAGAAAAAGTTACATCTTTAGCTCATGGTTGTTCAGGAAAAGGAAACGACCAAGTACGTTTTGACATTACACTACGTTCTGGTTCTAACTTACCAATCATTGCACCAATTCGTGACAAAAACTTGGACAGAGTTACAGAATTAAAGTTTGCAAAGAAACACGGAATAGAGATTGATACTGTAGCAAAAAAGTTTAGTATTGATCAAAACTTGTGGGGCCGTGCAATCGAAGGCGGTGTACTAGAAGATCCATACAACGAACCACCTGATGATGCATTCATTTGGGTAAAGACAAAAAATTTGCCAGATAAACCAACATACTTGGAGATCAAATTCGAAAAAGGAATTCCTGTTGGGGTTGATGGAAAAACAATGGATGGTCAAAAACTAATAGAGTACATCAACAAAAAGGCAGGAGATGCAGGAGTTGGAATTGTTGATCATATTGAAGACAGGGTTGTCGGAATAAAGTCGAGAGAGGTCTATGAGACACCAGCTGCTACTTGTTTGATTGAAGCCCATTCAGACTTGGAAAAGATGGTCCACACAAAACACGAAAACAAGTTCAAATCAATAATTGATGATGAGTGGGCATACCTAGCATATTCAGGATTGTGGCAAGACCCACTAAAGTCAGATTTAGACGGATTTATCGAGGCATCCCAAAAGCCAGTTACAGGAACAGTCAAGCTAAAGTTGTACAAAGGAAGTCTAAGAGTGGTTGGAAGAAAGTCCAAGAACTCACTTTACAGCCATGAGATTGCCACATATGGTACAGAATCCACATTTGACCAAAGATTGGCCAAAGGATTTGTAGAATTGTGGGGAATGCAATCAACAGAAGCTAATAAATTACAAAAGAAAAGGTCAACAAAAATATGAACTGCCCAGAATGTGACGCAACACTAAACATCCCAGATGATGCCGCAGTAGGAGAAATTGTCTCCTGTCCTGATTGTGGTGCTGACTTTGAAATCGCAAAAAAAGACGGATCAAATGTTGAGCTTAAACAAGCAGAAAGCGTAGGCGAAGACTGGGGAGAGTAATGTCAAAAGTCTGTATTGTGTTTGATCGCCTAAGAGCGGAAGAGAAGATGCTTCAAAAGGAAGCATCTGAACTTGGACATGATACTGTAATGCTAGATGCAAAGATTACTCAAGTCAACACAGATAGTAAAAAAGAAGATTTTGATTTGGGAGATGTTGTTTTAGAAAGATGTGTAAGTTACTTTAGAGGATTACACTTTACTGCAAGTCTTGAGTTTATGGACATTCCTGTTCTAAACAAATTTGATGTTGCAAGTATTTGTGGAAATAAAATGTTCATGACATTGCTTTTGAAAAAAGCAGGAGTACCAACACCAAAGACGTATTTTTCATTTACAAGTGAAAGTGCAGCTGAGAATTTAGAAAAAGCTGGATATCCACTAGTAATCAAACCAGTAATTGGTAGTTGGGGAAGAGGAGTGATGCCAATTAAAGACAGAGATACGTTTGATGCAATTTCTGAAATCAGAGATATTACAGATAGTCCACATGATAGAATTTACTATTTGCAGGAATTAGTAGAAAGACCACCTAGAGATATTCGAGTAATTACTGTTGGAGATGAGCCTGTTGCAGCAATGTACAGAAAGTCTTCAGGAGGATTCAAGACAAACATTGCACTTGGTGCCGATCCAGAACTTTGTGAGATCACAAAAGAGATGGAAGATATGGCAGCAAAAGCATCAAAAGCAATGGGAGGAGGAATCCTAGGAATAGACATGATGGAAGATGAAAAGAATGGCCTAGTTGTTCATGAAGTCAACAATACAGTAGAATTCAAAGGATTAGCAAGAGTTGCACAACGAAATATACCAAAAGAGATGGTAGAATTCGCTCTAAACTACGTTAGGAAATAAATTATACTCCATTACGAGGAGGTTTATCATGAAAGTAGGTGTTGTAGGAGCATCAGGATATGTCGGCGGAGAGACACTACGTCTTTTGGTCAATCATCCAAATGTAGAGATCACAATGGTCACATCAAGACAGCATGTTGGAGAATATCTACACAGAGTTCAACCAAGTTTGAAGGGTTTTACCGATCTGACTTTCTCAGAATTAGATTATGATAAATTAACTGACAAATGTGATTTGGTTTTCACAGCAGTACCACATGGAACTGCCACTGAAATTGTAAAAGCATTGTATGACAGAGGTATCAAAATTATTGATTTGAGTGCAGATTACAGATTACATGATCAAGATGCATATGACAAATGGTATGGTTGGGAACATCCACATCCAGATTATTTGAACAAATCAGTTTTCGGTGTACCAGAATTACACAGAGAAGAAATCAAAAAAGCACAACTTGTTTCATGTCCAGGATGTATGGCAGTAACATCAATGCTAGCACTTGCTCCATTAATTAGAAACAACATTATTGATACAGACCACATTGTAGTAGATTCTAAAATTGGTTCATCAGGTGCAGGTTCTGGTTCAGGAACTGCACACGCAATGAGAGCAGGAGTAATCAGACCATACAAACCAGCAAAACACAGACACACTGGTGAGATTGAGCAAGAGCTCAGTGAGATTGCAGGAAAGAAGATTCATGTTTCAATGAGTCCACATGCAGTAGATGTTGTACGTGGAATTCTTTGTACAAACCACACATTCATGCAAAAAGACATGGAAGAAAAAGAGTTGTGGAAATTATATCGTCAAACTTATGGTGAAGAGAAATTTGTCAGATTAATTCGAGACAAAAAAGGATTATACAAATTCCCAGATCCAAAATTCTTGGTTGGTTCAAACTTTTGTGATATAGGATTTGATTTAGACGAAGACAATAATAGATTAATTGCATTATCTGCATCAGACAACTTGATGAAAGGTGCAGCAGGCTCTGCCATCCAAAACATGAACGTAATGTGTGGTTTTGATGAAATGGATGGACTAAGATATACCCCACTAACACCTGTTTAGAAATGATTACTATCAAAATTGGTGGAAGTGTAGTAGATGATTTACATCCATCAACTATTGCAGACATCAAAAAAATTGCAGAATCAGAAGGAGTAATTCTAGTTCATGGTGGAGGTAAAGAAGTTACCAAAGTTTGTGAACAACTTGGAAAAGAACCAAAGTTTGTAACATCTCCTAGTGGAATCAAAAGTAGATACACAGACAAAGAGACTGCAGAAATTTTCACAATGGTAATGTCTGGCAGAATCAACAAAACAATTGTTCAAATGCTTCAAAAAAACGGCATCAATGCAATTGGACTATCAGGAGTTGATGCCAAAGTCATAGAAGCAGACAGAAAAAAGAAACTCCTAATCGTAAATGAAAAAGGACGAAAACAAGCTATTGATGGCGGTTATACTGGAAAAATCAGAGAAGTTAATGCTAGTTTCATAAAATCACTCCTAGACCAAGGTCTCACGCCTGTAATTTCACCTATTGCAATAAGCGAAGAGTCTGAATTTCTCAATGTAGATGGAGACAGAGCAGCAGCATATGTTGCAGGAAAGGTTGGAAGTGATAAAGTATTATTCATCACAAATGTTGATGGTCTGTTAATGGATGACAAAGTTGTTCCAAAACTAACACTAGCAGAAGCAAAAGAAATTAGACCAAAAATTGGACCAGGAATGGAAAAGAAGATTTTAGCATCAACTGAGGCCCTAGACATGGGAGTTACAACAGCATTAATTGCAAATGGTCAAAAAGAAAATCCAATTTCATCAGCCATTTCACATGATAATTGTACGGTGATTGAACATGAGTGAAGACCAGCATATGGGCAATCTCTATCAGAGATTTCCAGTTACAGTAGAGAAAGGCAAAGGAGCTCATGTATGGGATGTTGATGGAAAAGAATACATCGATTGTATGGGAGGATACGGAGTAGCTCTAGTAGGACATCAAAATCAAAGAGTCAATAATGCAATCAAAGAACAAGTTGACAAAATTATAACAGTACACAGTTCACTTTACAATAAAACAAGAGAAGAGTTTTTGAAAACATTAATTGGTTTAGCTCCTAAAGGATTAACACAAGTTCATCTTAACAACAGTGGTGCAGAAGCAATTGAAGCTGCAATAAAGTTTGCAAGAAAGTTTACTGGTAAAAAAGGAATGGTTGCAATGAAAGGTTCCTATCACGGAAAATCATTTGGAGCATTATCAATTACATTTAATCCAAAATACAAAAAGGCATTTGCTCCACTTGTAGACAAAGTTTCATTTGCATCATATGGGGATATTGAATCATTAAAAGAAGCAATAGATGATGACACTGCATTTGTAATTTTAGAACCAATTCAAGGAGAAAGTGGTATTATTGTTGCGCCCGATGGATTCTTGCAAGACGTAAGAAAGCTTTGCGATGAGAAAGGAATTCTGTTAATCTTTGACGAAATACAAGCAGGTTTAGGAAGAACAGGACGATTATGGGCTTGTGATCATTGGAACACAGCACCAGACATTTTATGTTTGGCAAAAGGAATTGCAGGAGGAGTTCCAATGGGTGCAACTCTTGTAAGACCAGATATCTTAGCTTCAATGAGTAAAGGTGAGCACTCTTCAACTTTTGGAGGAAATCCAATATCATGTGCAGCAGGAGTTGCAGCACTCAAATCAATTACAGAAGACGGATTAATTGAAAATTCTGAAAAGATGGGAAAAATTTTCAGAGAGGGTCTAGAGAAATTAAAAGAAAATCACACAATGATTAGAGAGATTCGTGGTAAAGGACTCATGATTGGAGTTGAGATGAAGTTTGAGGTCCGAGACATTTTGATGGGATTAATCAGAGAAGGTGTTCTTATGCTATATTCAGGAAGAAATATCCTAAGAATTCTACCTCCACTAGTAATAACTGAAGAGGATGTAACAAAAGTTTTACATGCCCTAGATGTCATACTAACTGAAGAGGAGAAAAAGCGAAATGTACAAGGATAACGTAGACGAGAAAATTATTGGATATCTCAAAGAAGATTCCAGGGAATCATTTGTAGATATTGGAAAGAAACTAAAGCTTTCTGAATCAGCAGTAAGAAGACGTGTAAAAAATCTCATAGGAAATGGAACTATCAAAAAATTTACTTTAGAATTAGGAGAAGAAAACGCAACTAGTGCAATTGTTTTGGTATCAGTTGATTCAGCTACTGACACATCAAAAGTTTCTCTAAAGCTTGCAAAGCTTGAAGGTGTAAAAACAGTTTATGAGATTACAGGACAATACGACATTACAACAATAATGAGTGCATCAAGTATTGCAGAGATTAACAACAGTATTGATGCATTAAGAAAAATTCCAGGTGTAGTTGACACCAATACTGTGATTATTCTAAGAAAAGTCGTCTAAGACGACTTTCGGTTCAAAATTTTAATTCAAAACTAGTTTAGGATCGTTTATAGTTATTTCCAACGAAACTAGTACGAATATGTTTATATCATCAATTTATGGCAACGAATTCTGTAATGAAAGATCCGAATCACTATGCAAACTTGTACAACGCATATGAAAAGAATCCAAAGAAGATTAGAGTGTTAGACAGTACTCTTAGAGAAGGAGAACAACACCCAGGTGTTTCATTTACAAACAAACAAAGAATCCAAATTGCATGGATGTTAGATTATTTTGGCGTAGACCAAATTGAAATCTCACCAGTTGTATCAAATGATCATAAAGAAGCAACAAAGACAATCATTAAACAAGGACTAAAGGCAGACATTGTTTCCCATGGACGTGCACTCAAAGAGGACATTGATGTTTCATTAGATTGTGATGCAAAGTGGTGTGCAGCATATCTAGGTATTTCAGATATTCATCTTAAAGACAAACTTCGTATCTCAAGAGAAGATGCAATGGAAAGAGCTGTTGAGACAGTAGAGTATGCAAAATCTCATGGACTAAAGATTAGATTTACAGTAGAAGATGGAAGTAGAGCAGAACCAGAGTTCTTACTCAAAGTTTGCAAGGCAATTGAAGAAGCAGGTGTAGACAGAATCAGTTTGCCTGATACGGTTGGAATTTTGCGTCCTATTGGAATGTACAATTTTGTAAAGAAGGTAAGAGACTCTATTGATGTTCCACTAGATGCACACGTTCATAATGATATTGGCTTTGCAGTAGCTAATGCTTTTTCAGCTTGTGATGCAGGAGTTGATCAAATTCATACAACCATTGACGGTATTGGAGAAAGAACAGGAATTCCCCCACTTGCAGAAGTGGCAGTTGCATTGACATACTTGTACAAATCACCAAATGATTTCAGATTAGACATGTTACTAGATTTATCCAGATTAATTGAAGAGTATACTACAATCAAGCCTTATGACTCAAAACCAATAGTGGGTTCTTCAGCATACAAACACAAGGCTGGAACACACCTTGCAGCAATATTGAGAAATCCTGCAGCATACGAGCCTATTCCTCCTAGAGCAGTAGGAAACAGAAGAAGAATCGTGTTTGGAGAGTTGGCAGGAAAGACTGGAGCAGCTTATCTCATGTCATTGTTAGGATTAGACAAGGATGATGAAAGTGCAAAAGCAGTTGCAGCTGGATTGAAGGGTCTTAGAATGGGAGATTTAATTGAAATTCCGCTTGAAGACAGACTTGAAAAAATAATTAATGATAAATAGAGAGGAGGTGGAGAAGAGAATATGTCAAAATGTGAAGAATGTGATGCAGATATTTCTATACCAAGTGATGCACTTGAAGGAGAAATTGTAACATGTCCGGAATGTGGCGCAAGTTTTGAATTAGCAAAAGGTTCAGACGGTTTCGATCTAAAGCCTGCCCAAACGGTTGGCGAGGATTGGGGACAGTGAGTCCTGACGTTACTATTCTTTATGATACCATCCGTTGGGAAGAAAAAGGCCTCTTAGAAGCAGGTAAGAAAAAAAACATCAACATCCAGATGGTTGATTGTAAGAAGTTAGCAGTAGATTTAGAAAAAAAACCTGAAGATTATGGTGTAGTTATACAAAGATGTGTAAGTTATTACAGAAACTTGCATTCAACTGCAGCTCTTGAAGGTTTGGGAGTCAAAGTAATCAACTGTCTTAACACTGGAATCTTTGCAGGAAACAAGTTATTCACACACATGCTACTAAAGAAAGCTGGAGTTCCAACGCCAGATGCAACAGTTGCTTTCTCAAAAGATGCAGCCCTTGAAGCATTGGATACGCAAGGATATCCCAAAGTAATCAAACCAACAGTTGGAAGCTGGGGCAGACTAATCTCAAAATTAAATGATAAAGATTCTGCTGAGGGGGTTATTGAAAGCAGAGAGAACATGTATCCAATTTATCAAGTTCATTATCTAGAAGAATTTGTAAAAAGACCACCCAGAGACATTAGAGCAATTATGGTAGGAGACAAAATTGTTGCAGCCATATACCGCAACTCCAAGCATTGGAAAACAAACATGGCTCTTGGAGGAGTTGCAGAACCATGCGAAGTAACACAAGAAATGGAAGAAATGTGTATTAAGGCAAAACATGCAGTTCAAGGGGATATTGTAGGAGTAGATTTGATGGAAAGCGAAGAGAAAGGATTAGTGGTTCACGAAGTAAATAATACAACAGAATACAAGAACACTGTTAGAGTATGCGAAGTAGACATTCCTTCGTTAATGCTTGATTATGCACTAAAGATAGAGAAGTAAGAATTGGACACTCATTTTACAGTAACACCAAGATTTGCAACAAAAATGCTTGAAAAAGCATTACGATTGTACACACCATCTCTTAGTGAAAAACCAATGGCAGAGTTTCTTGCAGACAAGTGTGATGATTTAGGATTTGAAGATATACAAATTGATGAAGTTGGTAATGTAATTGCCAAAAAAGGTTCAGGTACTCCAAAAATTATGTTATGTGGACACATGGATGTTGTTCCAGGAAAAGTAAAGGTAAGAAAAGAAGGAGATTCACTTTATGGCAGAGGAGCGTCTGACGCAAAAGCACCATTAATGGCAATGCTGTTTGCTGCAGCATCAATACAAAACAATAATGGAACAATAATCTTTGTTGGCGCAGTCGATGAAGAAGGAAATGCAACGGGTATAAAGAACCTAGTCAAAAAAGAGATGGGTGTAGATTATGCTGTTTTTGGAGAACCAAGTGGAATCAAACAAGTTACAATTGCATACAAAGGACGTTTAGCAATAAATCTCAAGGTTACTGTAGAAGATAGTTCACATGCTAGCGCACCATGGCTTTCAAAAAATGCAATTTTAGAATCAATGATCTTTGCAAGAGAACTAAAAGAGAAACTAGAAGAAAACCAAGAGGACAGGACAAAGGGAATGTTGCTTACTGCAACCATGACCGAAGTAAAAGGTGGAACTAGTCATAATGTTACACCAAAAGAATGTGAGACCACATTTGATATTAGAATTCCAGTTGATATGAACTGCAAATCCGTTGAGCAAAAAATTGCAAATCTAGTCAAGGAGATTTCAAAAAAACGAGAGGTAGAGGCGTTTTACTCAATTCTTGATGAAACAGAGCCATTTGAGGCTGCACATAACTCCCCACTAGTGCGTGCGTTCACGCTTGGAGTTATGGATGTAGAGCATACTAGGCCAAAATTAATCAGAAAAACAGGTACTGGAGACATGAATGTACTAGGAACTCAATGGAGTATTCCAGTTGTAACATATGGTCCAGGGGATCCTCATGAAGCTCACACCATTGATGAAAAGGTCTCAATTGATGAATATCTTAGAGGAATAGAAATTCTCAAGAAGATGTTACAGCACTTAAAAAGACTTCACGATAGAAAGATGCAGTAATGCTCTGGTTTGTAGGTTTAGGAATTTCAGGATTCAAATCAATTCCCAATGAGGCAATTGATGTTTTAGCAAAAGCTGACATTGTATATCTTGAGCAATTCACAAGTCCAATTGGTAAATCAGATCTAACTAAAATCAAAAATGCAACAAAGGGGGAATTTAGACCTGCAAAAAGATGGTTAGTAGAAGATGGAAATGAGATTTTAGAGAATGCAAAGAAAAAGAAAGTTGTCTTGTTATCTTATGGAGATCCATACATTGCTACAACACATATTGAATTACGAGAAAGAGCAATAAAAGAAAAAATCAAAACATATTCCATTCATGCATCTTCATCATTAACCTCAATGATCGGAGAGTGCGGTCTACACTTTTACAAAGTTGGAAGAATTGCAACAATAATGAGTGAAATGAAATCACTTACAACACCATACTATGTCATTTACAAAAATGTCATAGAAGGGAATCACACTGTACTACTTTTGGAGTTTAATCAAGACAAAGACTTTTTCTTAGATCCTAAAGATGCATTAAACGAATTATTAGAAACTGAAAAAGGACAAAGAAGAAAGGTGATTAGCCCATCAACTTTTGCAATAGTTGCATCAAGAATTGGATTCAAAGACCAAGAGATAGTTTCAGGTAAAATTTCTAGCCTAAAAAAGAGAGATTTTGGAAAACCACCACACACAGTGATAATTCCAGGAAGATTACACTTTACAGAATCAGATGCGCTCAAAGTTTTGGGAGAATGTATTGATGAACCATTTGACAATTCAGAAAAAACAAGGAAAATTTCAGTACAAATGATTGAAAAGTATGTTCCAATGGTAAGAGAAGCACTTGAAGAAGTACAGCCATACTACAAGGATCAAAAAGAGTTCCAAGTAATTTTAGAAAATGCAGAATTGTATGTCAAAGATGCAGAGAAATTTTTGGAAGATGGTCAAGATGAGGTTGCAATCCTGAGTATTGGTTATGCAGATGGATTGGTAGATGCATTAAGGTTAGCAAAAGGCCTGGATCCCAAAATGTAGTTTCAGCGATGAATTAAAGAGAGGGAGTAAAATAGGAAAAATGTTGGAACAAAGTCAAAGAACAATTCTTTCTACAATTTACGTATGCCAGATAGAGGGTACTAATCCAATTGAGAAAATCAAAAGAAAAACTGCATTTTCAGATGATCAAATCAATTCAAAGATTGAAGAGTTGATAAAAAAACAACTTGTCAATGAAGACAAAAAAACACTAACAGAATCAGGGCGAGACTCGTTGAAAGTAGTTTTGGCTGGAGGTGTTTTTGATATTATTCATCCAGGACACATCCACACCCTTAATGCTGCAAAAGAGCTAGGAGATGCTCTTGTGGTAGTTGTTGCAACAGACAATACAGCAGTAAAAATGAAAAAAAGAAGACCATTACATTCTCAAGAACAAAGACAAGAGTTGGTAAATTCACTATCTATGGTAGACCTTTGTCTAATTGGACAAGAAGATGATATTTTCAAGACAGTAAACAATGTCAGACCACAAATAATCGCATTAGGATATGACCAAGCTCATCAAGAGAAGTTCATTACAGAGGGATGCAAAAAAATCAATCTTGATGCAAAGGTTGCAAGATTGCAATCCCCAATTCCAGATAGTTCTAGCTCAAAAATTGAGAAAGAATACGGCGAATCAATCCATGGGATTTGATTATCAAAATAGAGTATAGTTTATTCAGATTTATCCTCTTTTTGCGGAATCTTTATCGTAAAAGTTGTAGGGTTATTTTTAACAGATATCATACCACCGTGTTGCTCTACAAGATTTTTTACGCTAGCAAGTCCTAATCCTGTTCCTTTTTGTTTTGATGTAGTTAACGGATCAAATATTGCTTCTATTGGTTTTATAGTGATACCAATACCTGAATCTCGTATTTGAATAACAATCTCAGAATTAGTTTTAGATAAAATGATGTCAATGTCTCCTCCATCTTCAAGTGCTTGAATAGAATTAAAAATCAAATTAACTAAAATGATATTTATTTTATCTTTATCCCCTATCATAAAAATTTCATCGTCTTTGATGGTGATTTTTACATTGGAAGGAATTTGCAAAGTGTCAATTACTTCAGTTACAAGTTCAGTAAGGTTGAATTTGGAGTAAACTAGAGGTGTATCACGCAAATATTCTAAAACGTCATCTAGTTGATGTGTTATTCGATTGATAGAGGTATCAATTCTACGAAAATCATTTTCATCAATTTGTTTTTGAAGTTTCAATAATTCAAATTCACTTTTTATTATTGCCAGAGGATTTCGAATATCATGTGAAATTCTAGCAGATAATTCACCGATAGCACTGAATCTTTCTGCACGAACCAATCTATCTGTGAGATTTTTTTGTTCAGTAATATTATTTCTAATTGAAACATATTCTAAAATTTGTCCATTCTTATCTAAGAATGGAATAACCGTAGTATCATTCCAAAACAAAGTTCCATCTTTAGCAGTATTACAAATTTCACCATGCCAAATTTTTCCACTCGAAATCGTGGTCCACAAATCTTTATAGAATCCAGGAGGATGGATTTTTCTAGATCTCAAAATATCTTGACGTTTGCCTATGAGTTCATTTTTTGTGTATTTTGAGACTTGGCAAAATTTATCGTTAACATAAGTGATTTTTCCATTTTTATCAATTATACTCACTATAGAGGATTCTTCAAGTGCTTTTCTAAGATTTTGTTGTATGGTAAGCTGTTCTTTTACATTAGTTGTGTCTTTCAGGGTTTCAATCATATTTTGAAAATTTCTTGATAGTTGACCTAAATCATCCTGAGAATTTCTTGCAGTTTTAATATCAAAATTTCCTTGAATAATTTGTTCAGTAGCATTTTGAAGTTTTTTAATAGGTTTTGTAATGAGTTTGGGTATAAGAAATCCTAAAAATACAGAAACGGTAATTGCGCATATAACAAACACTAGTACAATACTAGTTCCAAAATTTAGAATGTCTTCAGTATCATTAGTAACTTGTTCTAAAGTTAGAGAAGATGAGATTAAAGCTTCATCATAATCTAATCCACGAGAGTATACATAATCTCTTAATCCTTGTTCATAAATTGTCTTTTGAGTCCAATATTCATTACTTTCTAGTATTGCAATTGCTTGTTCAGGATTACCTTCGTCAGCAAAAAGAATGGCTTTGGTTTCCATTTCAATTAATGCAGTATTGGCTAAATGAACATTTTGAAAAAACTGTTTTTCTTTTTCGTCTCCATATTCAATTGAATAATTTATGACATCATCAAGTAATGGAACTGTATCAAAATATCTTTGGTTCCATTTTGTATCCAAAGTAAAAGCATAATTTCTGGCTGACTGTGTTAGTACCTCATCATAATATCGAATTAATTGAGCATGTGCATCAAGATCTGATTTTGTATTAAGTTCACTTATTTGTAATGGAATTTCATTAGAAATTGGTTCTGACAACTGTGAAAACTGGTAAAGAGAAATTATACCTAAAACAATAACAAGCGCACTTATTAGAAAATAAGTTAAAATTAGTTTAGTAGCAATTTTCATATATTCATACAAAAATTGTCATAAATAAATAATCTATGAAAAAATTTAGTTTTTCAAAACTATTGCTTGGTTGTCAAAACATGACATTTTGCTTTGTGATGAATGGTGTTGATAATGTCATCATAAAGCGTAGATTCAGTCATGGATAGTTTTGGATAATCAACTATGAGCAAATCAACCTTATTCTCAGTCACATAGTCAATTACCCAATGGGCTATAGAGTCAGTTAATGCAAATTTAGTCTTGATTTGTACATTTTGCTTTGCTGCAGCCTTTTCCCATTTGGAAAGTTCATTTTTGATTTGTTCTTTTCTTTTTTGCAAGGCAATTTTGTCAGTCTTTGTCTCAAAGAAATGAAACGTTGGAGGTTTTTGATAAAAACACTCTATCACAGAAAGAGAGCATCCCAGTTTCTTTGCCAATTCCAATCCAAGATCAAAAGACTTTTTGTCATGGGTTGGAGTGATTATAGCTACCGTAATTTGTTTAATCAAGCATTAATTCTAGGAAATTTACTGTTAATCAATTTTTGGTTAAGATGAAATTGGTATCTTGATGGTTATTTTAGAGCCATCCTTTAGTTTTCCAGTCTTTCTCATACAGGTTTTTGAAATTAATTCTACAACAGAATTATCATGATGAGTGCGCTCAAGAAGAATCATATCACAATTAATTGAATTGTTTAGTTTTGCAGGAAAGCACTTGACCCAACCATAAGTTCGCTTTCCATCTGAAAAGCTCTTAATTTTGATCCCATCTAGAGTTTCAAATTGTTTGACTGCTTCTTGGTGGATTTTTTTGTCTAATCGCACGTTAAGAGTTCCAGGAAATGGAACATAGCCAATTTTTGATTTGAATTGCTTGGTATATCCTTTTAGCCCCATGTAATATGCGCCTTCTCCCATTCCAGAAACCAAAGTTCCCTTTAGTTCAACATGTGATGGAAATGAGTTCAAACTCTTTTGTAGAGTTGTAGAAAGTTTTACCATTTCAGAAAATCCCTTTGGAGTAATCTTTACTGAAACATTTCGTCCACTCATAATTCTATCAATGAATTGATTTTGTTCTAGTTCCAGCAGATGTTTTGATGCTGCTTGTTGTGATTTTTTTATGCTCTTTCCCAATGAAGAGGTTGTTATTGAAACATAGTTGTGTTTAGCACCTTTTGAGAGAAGATAAGATAAAGTTAGGATGTGCTGAATTTTTAGTTCAGGCATCTAAGATCCTATGCTACGCCCAGGTCACCGAATGTTTTGAGAGTCATTCCATCAGAGTTTGATAGTTTTGCTACTCTGTGACCAACTACACATTCAATTCCTGCGTTTTTGGCGCCCTCTAAAAGTCTCTGAGTGATGATTCCATCTAGTAGAAGATATTTGATTCCAGATTGTGTTGATAGTTTGCTAACAACTTCACTTATTGGAACCTTAAAGATTTCATTGTTATCACCATCTAGTGCAACTGCTTCAAGAGTTTCATTTAGATTTGGGAAAACTTTTGCTGCCATCTCGGCAAGAGGTTTATCATCTTCGTTTTGGAGTGTTGGTGCAGGTTTACCGCCTTTAATTTCTTCAGCAACTGGACTAAGAATTTCATCAATTCTTTGTGGAGTTAATTCTTCAACTTCAACATCATTGTCTGCTCTTAGTTCATAATCAATTGGGACAACTGATTTTAGTTCTTTTAGAATAAATCCACCTGCTCTATCGCCATCTAAGAATGCAACAACAGTTTCTTTTGAATTGCATAATTCTTTGATAGATTCATCAATTTTTGCGCCTTCAATTGCAAGTGCATTATCATATCCTGCTCTGAGAAGATTTATCACATCAGCTCTTCCTTCAACTAGAATTACCCAGTTAGAATCAGCTAGGCCAGAACTGCAAGTAAGTTTGGATGGACCATAAGTGGTTAATTTTTTAGAATCACCTTGGTGGACATCATTTAGCATACTTTCTCCTTCACTAACAGTTTTAGTTGCCCATTTTTGCTTGATTTCTTTTGCACGTTTTACAATGTCATCTTTCTTTGCAGCACGTACATCATCAATTGCTTCTAAGGTAAATTTACAATCAAATGGACCAACTTTGTCAATGCTTTCAATTCCTGCTGCAATCAATGCACAAGTATCAATATCAGTACTCATTGGAATTAATGCATCACCAGCAGTGGTATTTGCAGTAGTTCTAGCACTGACTTCTATGCGACCTACTTTAGAAACTCGTTGCAGTTCATTCAGATTCATCTCAGGGCCTAACAGTCCTTCTGTTTGGCCGAAGATGGCTCCGATTATATCTGCTCTTTCAACGAGCCCATCAACTTCATAGGAAAGTTTAACATGATATTTGACAATTCCTGATTGAGGCATAAATTATTCATCTCCTTAATTATCATGTTTTGAGTCTCTGTATTCGATATATGAGGGTATCGCAAAAATTTGCATTAAAAAACTAGAATTTTTCAAAAAATCTGCCTGCAGTGTATGCATTGTATAATGAAAAATGAAAAATGATGGTGTGTTTATTCAGTACTAAATGAATGGCCACATGAACAGGATTTTGTAACATTTGGATTGTTAATCTTAAATCCAGAACCCATTAGGCTTTCAATATAGTCAACGTTTGCACCTTGTAAGTGGTCAACGCTGTAACTGTCAACTAAAAGTTTTACACCATTTTCTTCCATGACGATGTCATCTTCTTCTGGTGCTTTTTCAAAGCCCATTCCGTAAGACAAACCAGAACAGCCTCCACCCTGAACGTATACTCTAAGGTATTCAGGAGATTCTGCTTCTTCTTTCATGAATTCTTTGATTTTCTCAGCTGCTTTTTCAGTAACTGTGATCATCTTTTGTGTTTGCTCAGTTGCCATAATGAACAAAAAAGTCGGCTCAAAATATAATAAGCTTTTCCAACCCTACACACTAGTAATTCAAGAAATTGGCCGTGTTTTTAATAGAATTTTAAAGACTAGCAAAATATTTGACCAGATCACTGGAAGTGAGTATACCAATAATTCGATCATCATCAATTACAGGTAGTTTCCGAACATTTCTTGTTGTCATTAAATCAGAAGCAGTCCATAGATCAGAATTAGGATCAATAGAAATGAGAGGGGCAGACATTATTCTTCGGATAGGAGTATCAATAGGATATGAATGAGCAGTAATTTTTATTGCAAAATCTCTATCAGTTACAATTCCAACAGGGGAGCCATTTTCTAATACGGCAATTGCACCAACGCCAGTGTCTTCCATCATTTTTGCAGCATCAGTTGCTGTAATAGAAGAATCTACAGAGATAACAGAGTTGCTCATAATTTCTTTGACAAGAGTTTTCTGATGAACAGTGTCAGAACTCATGTAAAAGGTTGTGTCACGTAATATTTCAAAGGATTTACTGAATTTCAATCATGATAATCATGTTCATTGAAATCAGAACCCAATTGAACATGAAGAATTACTGTAGATTCGGTGGTCTGAAACTTTAGTTCTTTTTCTGGCATGAAACTACGAAAGACTTGAGTTAACATTTGTTCAGTAAAGACAGACCATTTCATTCCAAGCTCATGTTGAATCAAAAATATATGTACATCACCTTCAATTCTATGATCAGAGTTCATTCCAGATGCTCTCATGTAATCTTCTAGAGTTTCAATACATCGTTTCAAATCATATCCACCTTTGATGAACAAAACAGTGTCCTTAATCATTGGAAAGATTAGTGTGATAATTTCATCAATGTCTCTACCATCTAATTCACTACCCAAAGTTTCTACGATAGTTTTTGGAACAGGAATCATTCCAATTTTATTTGAAAATCTATCCCATTGAACATATTTTTCTAAGATTTGTTTTACAAGGACATTTTGAGAGATACTCTTCATAGTAGCTTCAGTTTCTAGTTCATTGACGAGTTTTTCTGGAAGTCTATAGGTAATACTACGGGTAGATTCTTTTTTTTGGTTGTGGACCTGCCGATTTGCACCCATTTTTTCTTTCAACATATTTCAGGCACTCAAGTATAAAATGTAACTAACTCGCGTTAGACGAGTTAGGAACGATTTCGATGGAAGTTTCTTCTAAATTGCACTGAAGAGATATTGACTTTACCTTACTCTTGTAAAGAAAGTATTTCTTTCCATCTTCATTTATGGAACCGGAGATTGCAAGCAATTTTGCATCATATAGGGTTTGTAATCTTCGGTATACTGTACTAATAGGGATTTTTTTATCACTAGACAACTCCATTGCAGATTTTGGTTTTTCTAGTGTATCATGGAGGATTTGTTTGCAATATTTGTCTGCCAAGACTTCTAAAATTATTTGCTTTCTTTCATCATCCATTATTTTTCTTGTTTGAACTAATTCTTGCATGATTATCATTGGTGATTATCAGATTTAATAATCGAGTACACATTGCACTGCACTGCACTCAAATCTTATAAATCCCAGAATTTCCAATAATATGGTATGAAACGCAGTTCAAAAACAATGGCCGTATTAGTTATGATTTTTGCAGTTTCAATAGTTTCTCTTTCAATTAATGTAGCAAGTGCACAAGCAGTACCAGAATGGGTAAAAAATACGGCATTGTGGTATGGTGAAGGAATTGTTTCAGAGGGAGAATTTCTCAATATGATAAAATTCTTGATTGAAAATGAGGTAATTGTAATAGACAACATAAAGGAACCAATGCCTCAAGTATCTGATGCACAGATTATCATTCCAAATGGAAACTATGATGTCACAGGTGCAGGATTTTACTCACCATTGAATTTAGAGATTCCAGTAGGAACTACAGTAACATGGACAAATGATGATTCAGTACCACACAACATCCAAAGTATAGATGTCAATGGAAAGGTCATTCAGTTATTTAACAGTCCACCATTAAATACAGGAGATAGATTTGAGCATGTATTTGAAGAAGAAGGTGTTTACAAGTACTATTGTTCTTTCCACCCTTGGAGAGTAGGACTAGTTACAGTATCATAGAGTCAACACAACTCAAAAAATAATAAAATAAGAAGGAAATAGGAAATAGCTATTTCTTTGACTTGTTGACAAATGCAGTCATTCTCTCTTGTCTGTCTGGATGTGTAAAGCAGTTTCTCCAAGCAAGGATTTCTAATCCAAGACCAGTATCAAGGTCTGCATTTCTTCCCTTGTTGATTGCAACTTTAGACATCTGAACACCCATTGTAGAGTTTCCAGCAATTTGTTGTGCCATTTTCAAAGCTTCTTCTTGTAATGATGCAAGAGGAACGACATGGTTTACAAGACCAATCTCTTTTGCCTCTTCAGCTTTGATCATTTTACCTGTGTAAACAAGTTCTTTTGCCTTTGCTATTCCCACAATTCTCATCAATCTTTGTGTTCCACCCCATCCAGGAGGGACACCAATTGTTACTTCTGGTTGACCTAGTTTAGCAGTATCAGCTGCTATTCTAATATCACAAGACATTGCAAGTTCACAACCACCGCCTAATGCAAAACCGTTAACGGCTGCAATTGTTGGTTGTTTAACTAATTCAACTGTTGCAGTAACAAGTTGACCAGTCTTTGCATATTCTACTGATTCATCTGCAGAGATTTTTGACATGTATTCAATGTCTGCACCAGCAGAAAATGCTTTTTCACCTTCACCAGTCAAAATGATAACTTTGACATCATCATTGTGGTTTAGTTCTTCAAAAGTTTTGATTAGTTCTTTTGCAACATCAGTGTTCATAGCATTGAGTTTGTCAGGTCTGTTGATTTTGACAGTACAAATGCCATCAGAAGTAGATGTGGTAACTAGTGACATGGGAATTTGTCAAGCCATGTGAGACTTAAATGTTATCTATTTTTTAGAAATTTTTCCCCATTGATGGAGTGCAGATGCTGCTGCAACCCAAGTTCTGAGGTCTTGATAAACTGGAACATTGTGTTTCTCAATTAATTTAATCATCTTTTCAGTATATGGACCGCCATTACCTCCACATAGAAGTGGCTTCTTTGCTTTCTTTTGGAAACCAGCAAGATGATCAACTATTGTTTCTTCTAATGGGTCGTCTTGGAATACAAACCAAGGCATTGCAATGTCGATGTTTTTCTCATCCATAAATTGTTGAATTACAAATTGATAGTCATCAGCAGTTGCGCCACCACCAACATCAGCTGGATTACCATTATGAATTGGTACTGCAGGTGGGAAACGTGATTTCATCTTCTTGAGAAGTTTTGGAGATAGTTTTCCAATAGCAAGACCGAATTTTTCTAATTGATCAATTCCACCAATCATTGGACCAGCACCATTACTTGTCATTGCAACCTTGTTGCCTTTGGCGGCTGGTTGCCATGCTAGTGCCTTTAGAACTCCTGCTAATTCTTGATAACTGTCAACTGAGATAATTCCTGCTTGCTTGAATGCACCCATAATGATTGCATTAGAGCCACCAAGTGAGCCCGTGTGAGAAGCTGCTTGTTTTGCACCTGCTGCAGTTCTTCCACTCTTCCAAATAACAATTGGTTTCTTTTTCTCTTTCATTACACGTTTTGCGACATTAATGAATTTTCTACCATCACCAAATCCTTCAACATATAATCCGATTACTTTGGTTTGAGGATCATTTGCAGCATACCAAATCATATCTGCCTCATCAACATCAGAACGGTTACCAAAGCTGATCATCTTTGATAGACCAAATGTGTCAGCACTCTCTAACATACTAATTCCCATTGTTCCACTTTGTGAGAAGAATGCAACAGGACCAAGTTTTGAGCGGACCATTCTTTCTTGTCCTTGGAATGCACAGTCAAGACGGTTTGCTGCATTGAACATTCCGATACAGTTAGGACCAATAATTCTGATTTTGTGTTTTTTAGATAATCTTGCAACTTCAGCTTCATATGCTGCTCTTTCGCCACCAAGTTCTTTTCCTCCACCTGAGACAATTACGACACTATGAACTCCTTTCTTTGCACAGTCTTCTAGAACTGGAGGAGTCATAGACAAGTCTACTGAAACTACAACTAGATCAACTTTACCTGGAATATCAGCAACAGATGGATAACATTTCTGTCCAAAGATTTTGTCAGCCTTTGGATTAATTGGATATACTTTACCTTTGAAATCATAATTTACCAAACTATCTAAGATAGAGTTACCAATCTTTCCTGGACTAGCAGAAGCTCCAACTAGTGCAACTGATTTTGGAGTAAAGAATGTCTCCATGTCTGTAATGCTTGGTTTTGCTTTTGAGATTGAATTTTTCTTCTTCTCTTTGTTTAGGATAATTTTTGCATCAACAACATAGTGAGATTTTGGATATACGATTACTGGGTTAAAGTCAATGCTGTTTATGTAATCTGCATTTTCTACGCCTAGTTTTCCAATGTTTACCAACATTTTTGCAACCAAGTTAGTGTCAATTGGTTCACTTCCTCTGAATCCTTTGAGAAGTTTTGAACCCTTTAGTTCGTTTAACATTGATTTTGCATCAGAAGTTGTAATTGGTAGCATTCTAAATGCTACATCTTTCATTACTTCTGTCATAATACCTCCCATACCAACCATAATGATTGGACCAAATTGGGAATCATTTTGAATACCTACAATAAGCTCAACACCTTTTGGAACCATCTTTTCGAGAAGAATTCCTTTGACATTAACTCCCTTTTTCTTTGAGAGTCTGCCATACATGTCAGTAAATGTCTTTTTTACATCAGCGACATTGTCTAAACCAACTTTAACTCCACCAACATCAGTCTTGTGTAAGATTTGTGGTGATACTACTTTCATTACAAGTGGAAATCCAATTTTTTTAGCTTCTTTTGCTGCTTCTTCAGCAGAGGTTACTAATGCATATGGTGGTACTTTAACGCCATAGTTTTTGAGAATAGATTTTGATGATTCTTCAGTGATGACTTTGTGATCAGTTTCAATAATTTCATCAAAAATTTTCTTAACTGCAGCCATCGTTCGATCGATGAAATCAAAACTCAGTATATTAAACTTTGGTCAAAGTTGAAATTCTGATTTGAAATTATTGTAAAAATTCTTCATATTCGATTTTACAGTTGAAATATTTTCATCAATATCAGAACGGATTTTTTTTGGATCGATGTAAGGGATTTTTTGCAATTTTTCTTCAGTGTTATCAAGCCAGAGATTTACCATCTCTTCATTTACCTCCAAATGAAATTGCAATCCAACTGCGCTTTTGTATCTGAATGCTTGGTTTTGGTAATGCTCAGATGAGGCTAGATTAATCGCACCTTCAGGCAAGTCAAAGGTGTCACCATGCCAATGAAATACAGTAAAGGGGTTTTGAAAGCCAGAAAACAATCCAGAGTTATATGAGACCTGAAGATCATTGTAAAACCCAATCTCTTTTTTTAGACCAGAGTAAACTTTGCCACCAAATGTTTTTGCAATTAACTGAGAACCCAAACAAATTCCCAAAACAGGAATATTTTTTTCAACAGAATTTTTGATTAGTTGTTGTTCATCTCTAAGATAAGGCAAATCATCATTTGCACTTTCAGGAGCTCCTAAAATTACAACAAGAGAAAAATCTTTGTCTGGAAGTTTCTCATGTTTTGCATTAACTGATGTAATATCAAATCCATCTTTCTTTAACAAGTCACCAAGATATCCAGAACCTTCGATTCTTGTGTTTTGTACAAGTAATACATCAGACATGTTTTGTATATACAAAAGTGCTTAATATGTTAAAATGAATTTAGAAGTGTGCTCGTTACAGAACAAGAGATTTCAGAATTACAAAAATTTGTTTTTCAATTGAATTCAGGAAATGGTGTTGTAATAGTTGAAGGTAAAAGAGATTTCAATGCACTAAGAAAGATTGGATATCAAGGAGAAATTTTAGAATTTCACAAGTTTGGTGGAATCAATAATTTTGCAGACTCTGTTGCTAAATACAAAAAAATTATTCTTTTGTTTGATAGAGACAAAAAAGGACGATACCTAACTGGTAAAACAATTCAATTACTCCAAAGAAGAACAAAATTGGATCTTTCTTACAAAAAGAAATTACGACAAATTACAAGAGGAAAGATAATGTTTATTGAACAACTAGTTTGTTACGAGTCTTACTTTGCCTAAGGCCAGATACCTTTTGTGTTAAAGGCATCAAGAACTCTTTCTACTGCCAAAACCATGGTTGCTTTTCTCATGTCGATTTTGTGCTTCTTTGATAATGCATAAGCATCTTTGAATCCTTGAGTGATGTTCTTCTCCATCTTGTTTGCAACC